>CAVZMD010000001.1:0-105072 GCA_963776265.1 uncultured Acidobacteriaceae bacterium
AAGCCGGCGAAGATGCCGCCGCGGCGCGGTTCGATCATGAGCGAACTGCAATGCTTGCCTTCAAGTTTGTGACCGCGGTTTTGCCACGGCGCGCCGGCCCCGGCGCGGTCGAGTACGCTGATGCCCTCGACCGTCGCGACGAGCAACCGCGCCGGCGCCGCGTCGCCGCGCGTGGTGTTTTGACCGTTCGGGGAGAGGCAGGCGATCATGCGAAAACTCCGATTTTAGGAAGCGGGGAAGCGTGCTCGTACGTAGCGGCAATTCGCTGCCGCGAACGCTCATTCCGGGGTGATGGTCTCCCACACGTGACGGTCGACCGGCCAGTCGACGAGCGGTAGCAGCAGCGTGCACTTGGCGGTGAGGATTTGCTGGTTGTCCCCGTCGCGGCCGTCGACCTCGACCTTGATCCACGGTGATGCCGGGTCGTTCGACTTCTCGGTTACCGTCGCGGAATAACGTTGCATTTCGCCCTCGTGGGTCGAGGCGCGGTGGCGGCAATCCATCGTGCGCAGAAACCCGCGCGCACCCGCCCAGTCCATCAGCGTGCGAACGACATAACTTTGCCGCTGCTGACCGCTGACGACGATCGACTTCGCGCCGCGCTGTTCGCGCACGTAGTCGCGATCGAAGTGCAGCAGTCCGGCGTTCTCTTGCACGGCGGCCCAGAACACGGCACTCGTCAGCGTGTGCGGACCGTACTCGCGTTCCGGAATCTTGTCGCCGACGGTGACGTCGTCGAAGTATCGCTGTTCGACTTCGACCGGTTCGGGGTGTCTCATGTCACGCTCGTTTCGAACAGCATCGTGTTTTCTTCTTCCGTGTAACCGAGTTCGCGCAAGATCTCGCGGTTGGCCGAGCCCAGTTGCGGCGCGGGTGCGATGTCGCGGTCCCAGATCGTCGCCAGCGCGCCGCGCGGGAACAGCATCTTTCCGTGCTTCGGATGATCGATCTCGACGAGAAAGCGCCGGGCGATCAGCTGCGCGTCTTCGGCCAGATCGAGCGACGTGGCGATCGGCGCGGCCGGGATGTGGCGCTCTTGCGCCTGGCCGACGATGTCGAGTTTCGTGTGGCCGCCGGCCCACGTGCCGATGCGGTCGAGCAGTTCGTCGCGCCGCGCGAGGCGCGCTTCGTACTTCACCAGCGACTCGTCGTTCGTCAGTTCGGGATCGTTCATCCACTCGAGCAGCATGCGCCACTGTTCGCGTGAGTCCATCAAGCTGAGCATCCAGAACCCGTCGCTGCTCGGCAACGCGCCGGCCAGCGCCGTCACCGAACCGCGCGCGCCGCTGCGTTCGACGCGACGTCCGCGCGCCATGTAGTTCTCGATCCCGTGGTCGAGAAACGATTCGAAACACTGCTGGATGTCGACCGTGACGGTCTGGCCTTGCCCCGTCATCCGTTGCACGAGCAAGGCGGACGCGGCGGCGATCATCACCCAGAGCCCGGTCGCGGCGTACATGATGTGGCCGCCCATCAACACCGGCGCGCGGTCGAGATGGCCGGTGATCGAGAGCAATCCCGAACGCGCGTAGGCGCACAATTCGGGGCGCTCGTCGTCGACGATCAGCACCAGCACGACGTTCGGATTGATCGCGCGCAGCTCGGCTTCGGGAACCGGCAACGGGCATCCCGGAGACGATCGTGTCGGCGGTCCGCGCGAGCCGGACGAACACTTCACGGCCGGCCACGGTCGTTACGTCGAGCGCGAGACTGCGCTTACCGGCGTTAAAGAACTGATGGTAGGCGCCGTCTTCGATGTCGGGAACGTCGCCGAGAAACGGCCCTTGCCGCCGCACGTCGTCGCCGCCGGGCGGCTCGATGCGAATGACGTCATGACCCTGCTCGGCTAACAGGCGCGTCGCATAGACACCGGCCTGGCGCGAGAGATCGAGCACCCGTCCCAACGTCAGCTCGCTTTGAACGCCGTCAGTTGAAGCTTCGCGTCGTGATTCAACTGACGCAAGGATCAGTTCGCCGTCCTGATTGCGGATTTCGAATTCCGACACGATCAAGATCATCGGCCGGCCGTCGCGCGTGCGGCGCGCCAAGAGATCGACCAGGCGCGTCGTAACGGTGAGCCGGTCGCCGACGTACACGGGTCGCAGCCAAGTGTAGACCTGACCGGCGTTCCGCGTGTTCTTGAACGCCGGCGGCAATTGGAGATCGCCCCAATCGAGGCCGGGCCGTTTGCCGACGGGCACTTGAATGCGCCGGAAGAGAATGACGACGAACATCGGCGGAACGACGCAGCGCTTGTAACCCATGCGCTGCGCGTACGCCTCGTCGCTGTAGATCGGATTCGTTTCTCCGATAACCGAAACGAAGTGCCGGACGTCGGAAGCGCTGATCTTCTTCCGGGATCTGCAGCGACTCCGAGGTGTACCCGATGCAGGCCCGCATCTCACCCGTGATGAGGCCCTCGAGATCGTCAACCACTCTGCGCTACTTGCCGGGCAACGGTGAGCCGCCGAGCTTGCTGACGGCGGTGAACGAACCGTCCTTCTGGTCGTAGCGCACCATGACGATGTTCTTCGAGCCGAGACCGCGTTGCGGCTCCGCTTTGAAGTCGTACGGTCCGTTCACGCCGGTGAAGCCCTGCGACGTCGAGAGATACGCTTTCAGCTTCGCCGCCGAGGCGTCGGGGCCGAGTTTGCGCAGCGCGTCGACGAGGATCATGCCCGGATCCCAGGCGGAGATCTCGATCATGTCGGGCTTCGCGCCGAGCGGTGCGAGTGCCGTGACGAGCGTTGCGGTCGCGGCTTTGGTCGCGGAAACCTGACGAGCCCGGCTCATCGGTCATCCGCCACACGCGGTGGCCGGTGTCCTTGTCCACCCATGTCCGGGGTGGAACCTGACCTGTGCCGCTAGCTTTCAGCGGTTGATTCTGTGCGAACCCCACCGTGGAAACAGCGAGGAGGGCGGCGAGGGCGATAGTAAGTCGGCGAATCGGGATGTTCACGTTCATACGCTCCGGCAGGCTCAGTCCCCGGAAAAATCTGCGCACACTTCATAACGGCGCAGACGAAGTTTTACCGGGCGTTCGCTTTATACACGGTACGAACGTCATTTGGAAATTGTTTCACATTGGAAAATATGGCCGGAAATCCCGGAGGTCAGCCAAAGCGCCAATCTTGCCCGGTAAAGGGCAGGCGGGCGGGACAGTGAAGGCAAAGTACATGGTGAGAGAATCGACGGATGGGCCCTCGCGGATTGATGTTCGTTTTGCTGTTTCTGCGCCCATTTGCCCTCGCGGCGCAGAGCGCCCCCGCGGCGGACTCTGACAGGGATGGCTTCACCGACAGCCTCGAGCAGTCCCTCCTCGCGCAGTTCTCACCGCGCTTCTACATTGGCCAGCACGAGTGTGCCGGCCTTCCGGCGGCGTTCCAGCCAGACCTTCCCCAACCCACTCCTCAGGCAGAGGACGGAACGGTATACGGGCAGGTGTTTCCAGTAAAAATCGCAGGTGCGACCGGCCCGACGGCGGAGATTCACTTCTACGACCTCTGGGGCCGCGACTGCGGAGCGCATGGCCACCAGTTCGACGCCGAGCATGTGGCGGTGCTCGTTGAGGCGTCCAGTCCCGATTTGAGCACGGCAAAATGGAAGGCCGTCTACTGGTATGCCGCGGCGCATGAGAACACTGTCTGCGATGTGAGCCAGCTCGCAAGAGCTTCCGATTTGAAAGCCGAACAGGAAGGCGCGAAGGTGTGGATCTCGCCCGGCAAGCACGCGGCGTATCTCGCGAAGTCGCTCTGCAATCATGGCTGCGGCGCGGACCAGTGCGAGGCCATGAAGCCGATGCAGACGAGCCGCATCATCAACCTGGGCGAGCCGGGCCATCCGATGAACGGCTCGGACTTCGTTGCGTCGAAGGCATGGCCGCTGCGAGCAGAAGATGAGCCGGACAAACTTTCCTGCCGGAGCCGATCGCGCGATTGGATGCGTTGCCGCCGGGCGATATCGCGTGGTTCAACGCGGGGCGGCATCCGGCGCAGGGTGTTATTGCGGTCAGTTACACGACGGGAGAGGCGATCGCCGGCAGCGGGCAGAATACGGACGCGGCGTTGGCGCTTGCTTCTGATAAGACCGGGAACGCGCTGCAGAAGAGCTACCGGAATACAAAGCACGCGTTAGGGACGACGGTGCGGGACGTCGATAAAGCTCTCGGCGGAGACACGCCAAACAAGCCACAGTAGGGCGGATCAACTTCCGCTTTTTATGTGAGCCGTTAATCCAGGAACCGGCTCGTAATCCCGCCGTACGCGTCAATCCTGCGGTCGCGCAGGAACGGCCAGTGCTGCCTCGTCACCTCGACCTCCCTGGGATCGAGCTCCGCGTACAGAATCTCTTCCTTGTCGTGCGAGGCCCTGGCGAGAATCCGTCCGAATGGATCGGCGATGAACGACCCGCCCCAGAACTCCAGTCCTGCGCCCTCCGGCCCTTTCAGCACGGTTCCATCGGGAAGCTGTACGTCGCCGTGCTCATGTCCCACGCGATTCACCGAGCAAACAAACACGCCATTCGCAATCGCATGCGCGCGCTGAATCGTCTGCCAGGCGTCATACTGCCGCTCGCCATATTCCGCCTTCTCGCTTGGGTGCCAGCCAATTGCGGTAGGGAAGAACAGCGTCTCCGCGCCCTTCAGCGCCGTCACGCGCGCGCCCTCCGGGTACCACTGGTCCCAGCACACCAGCGTCCCGATCGGTCCCGCTGACGTGCGCTGCGCCTGAAATCCGAGATCGCCGGGCGTGAAGTAAAACTTCTCGTAGTACAGCGGATCATCCGGGATGTGCATCTTGCGATAGACCGAGACGACGTTGTCCTTCGCCGCATCGCCCGCGTAATCCAGCACCGCCGCTGTGTTGTGATACAGCCCTGGCGCGCGACGCTCAAACAGGCTCGCAATCACGACCAGCTTGTGCTCGCGGACGACCTCACTGAGCGCTTTCGTGGAAGGCCCGGGAACGGCTTCCGCGATTCCGAACAGTGCGTGGTCTTCGCGCTGGCAGAAGTATTGAGCTCGAAACAACTCCGGCAGGCAGATCAGCCGCGCGCCATTTTCAGCAGCCTCGCGCACGCGAGCCACAGCCTTGGCGAGATTCGCCTCCGTCGAGGCCTCACACGACATCTGAATCAACGCAACGCGAGTCGAACTCTGCGCCATCGCCAGCTCCTTCTGCTCTCACATCCATGCAAAAGGCGCTGGCTCAAAACCAGCGCCTTCTTATCCGTTGTGCGCTGAAATCTACTTGTCTTCGAAGATCAGAATCGCCGCAGCGATGGTCGTCGTCCATCGGCCGTTTTTGTCACCGACGGCGGACTGCGTCACATTTGCTGTACGCACGATCTTGTCCGACATCCGGTAGATTTCCTTCTTCTCGTCCCAGCTCTTGTCCGGATCGAACTCAACGTCCAGTGTCGTCGCCAGCATTTCGGCCGCGAGCTCCTCGGCGTAGTCGCCGGCCTGGTCCTCGGTCTCGCCGAAGCTGTGGTGCTCGCTCAGATAGCCGTAGGTGTTCTTGTCCGTCGGAATCGCCACACCGATCGAGCTCACCACCAGGCGGTGCGGCTCGCGCGTTGAGTTCTCTGCGACCACGGCGAACACAACCTCGCCGGGGTTCAGATACTTCAGCCCTTCCTTGCGCGTCACCAGCTTGCATTGCGGCGGAAAAATCGATGAAACGCGGACGAGATTCTGCGCTGCGATGCCAGCGTCGCGAAGTGCCAATTCGAAGGAGGTCAGTCGCTCCTTGTGTTTACCAACGCCCTTCGTGAAAAAAAGGCGCTTGGGGACCATGTCCTTGCCCAATGAATGTTCCTCCAGATGTGTCCGCTTGCCAGAGATGGCCGCCCGGCGAGTAGCGAACAGCGCGTTCGCCCCAAGGAAAATTATCACACGCGCCGCCGCCAAAATAAATCGATCCCTTCCGTGAATTTCAAGTTGCAGCGCTCACGCGGGGCTCTTCAGGCGGGTCGCGCGCGCCGGCGGAATCCATCGTGGTACTTGACGGTCGTTTCTGCTAATTTTTACTTGTGGCCGAAATAGGCAACTTCCCGCCCCGACAGCCACAGCGGACCCCCACAAAAATCTTCAGGCAGCCAGGACTGCCGCAAGGAGTGCTATGTCGAGCGAATACCGCAACTTTCTCGAGCTGTCGTATGAAGAGCTTGAGGAGCTAAATCTCAAGGCAAAAGATCAGCGCCGGAAGCGCGTCGCCATCGACAAGCTCCAGGAAGAACGTTTGAAATGGCTCACGGACACCAAGGGTGTCAAAGCCGTGACCGTGCTCTTCTCCGACCTCGAAGGCCGGTTGCACATGCTCGACTACGACAAGAAGTTTCTGGTCAAGAGCTACGACAATCTCACCTTCGACGGATCCTCCATCCGCGGCTTCACCGCGCAGCGCGAGAGCGACCTTCGCCTCGGCCTTGACTGGAGCGCTTTTTATGTCGCCCCCGCGGATGTCTTCGGTCCCGGCAAGGTGCTCGTCTTCGGTGAGGTCATCGATAAGAACGGTTCGTCCTACGCCGGCGACGTTCGCGGCCTCCTCAAGAACTTCGCGAACGAGCAGTTCACCAAGAACGGCTACACGCTCAACGCCGCGAACGAGATCGAGGGCTTCCTCTTCGACGGAATCGACGCCGAGCGCAAGTACCACGAGACCGGCAAGTTCGAGTACGTCAACCAGGGCGGCTACTACCACTCGCTGCCGGGCGACCCGCTGCGTGAGTTCATCGACGCTCACCGCTGAGGTGCAGCGCGCGATGGGCTTCGAAAACGAGAAGGACCACCCCGAGGTGGCGCCCTCGCAGTTCGAGATCAACTACTCCTACGGCGACGCGGTCGCTGCGGCCGACCAGATCCAGCTCTACAAGCTGATCTGCCGTCAGGTCGCTAACGCAGATGGGCATGACCGCCAGCTTCCTTCCCAAGCCGGTCACCGGCGTCAACGGCTCCGGCATGCACACCAACGTCTCCGTCACCAAGGATGGCAAGAATGTGTTCTGGGATCCCAACGGAGTCGAGAAGATCTCCGGCTTCGCGTGGGAGTTCGTCGACCGCATTCTCACCGCAGGCAACGACCTCTGTCTGCTGCTGAACGCGTCGGTCAACGCTTATCGCCGTCTCGATCCGCACTTCGAGGCTCCGAACCAGATCAAGGCCTCGGCCGTCGATCGCGGTTCCATGGTCCGCATTCCCATCGGCAACGAGAAGTCGGCGCGTGTCGAGGTTCGCTCGGTCAGCCCGGACGCCAACCCCTACATGGTCATGCTTTCGGTCTTCAAGACCGGCCTCACCGGCAAGATCGCGCAGATTCCCAACCTGCGCCAGGCCGAGCGCTACCTGCCGGACAACATCTACTCAGCCCTCGACGACTTCCGCAACGCTGCATGGACGACCGAGCTGCTCGGCGCCGACGTGAAGGGCCGTTACGCCGACCTCAAGCAGGCCTCGGCCGACCGCTGCCCGCGTCTGCTCGGAACCATCGTCAAGGGCTCCGAGGTGCAGTTCCACCACGACGTCTACAACCAGCTTCTCTGGGGCCAGTTCTAAGCTCCGGAATTTGCATCCAAGCGAAGAGGCCGCCTCGGTGGCCTCTTCTGCATTTTTGCCGAAATTCCCGGGATTTTTGCCGAAAATCCTTGGTTTTCGAGAACTGCGGAAGTTACCATAGAGTTAACCTAAACCCCCGCCTGGAGGAAGAAATGCCCACCCGCAAGTCCCCCACTTCGGCAGAGAAGAAGCCCGCCACTCGGAAGGCCCCTGCAAAGAAAGCCGTTGCCGTAGCGTCGCCCGCTGCTGAACCCGTCGCCTTTGATTCGGCTGGCGAGAAGCGTAATCCCAGCTATCACGAAATCGCGCAGCTCGCCGAGCAGTTCTGGATCGAGCGCGGCCGCCCCTACGGTTCCCCTGAGGTCGACTGGCTCCGCGCCGAGTCCAGTCTCTACGCCTAGAGCTTTAAGTGCGGCGGGAGCCGTTTATCCTCGCCGCACTCTCTTTTTTGCAATTCCGATATGCGTTTTCCGTGCGCGAAGAATTCTCTTGACGCCAAAACAACTCTGCCTCATGCTCCACACCACAGGTCTCCCTCCAGTTTGATGGAGCGGACAGACTGAGGTCGTCCTTCGGTGGCGCAGCAAGAAAGCTCTCCTCTCCTCATCCCTTTCACAATCCTTGGCGTTCTGCTCGCGATTGGCCTGATCGTCGGTGGCCTTCTGCTCGGCACACGCCTGCGTGACTTCAAGCGCGCTGACCGCTACGTCGAGGTCAAGGGCCTCGTCGAGCGAAGCGTTAAGTCCGACAGCGCCACCTGGCCTATCAGCTTCAGTGAGGCCGGTGACAGCCTGCCCGACGTCTATGCCGCCAGCGAAAAGGACAAAGCCGCCGTCGTCGCCTTCCTTAGGGCGCAGGGCTTCGCAGACTCCGATCTCACTCTCGGCAGCATCGCCGTTACCGATCGCTCGACGCAGATGTACAACAACAACACCCACGGGCCCGCGCTTCATCGTCCAGCAGACCATCACCGTTCAGAGCAATGATGTGGATAAGGTCGCGGCCGCCAACGGAAAGACCGCCGACCTGATCCGTGCTGGTGTCGTCATCCAGTCCGGCCAAAACGGCGGCGGTGTCGTCTACAAGTTCAACGGCCTCAATGCTCTCAAGCCTGACATGATCACTGAGGCCACGCGCAACGCCCGCGCCTCTGCCGACCGTTTCGCCGCCGACTCCGGCTCACAGGTGGGCGCGATCCGCGACGCCAACCAGGGCGTCTTCTCCATCTCTGCCGCCAACGCAGGGGGAACCGGTGATGACGACGGCTTCGATCAGCAGGCCGACTCCAGCATCATGAAGAAGGTCCGCGTCGTTTCGACCATCGACTACTATCTGGTGAACTGACCGGTGCCGCAGCGCGTCGGGCGCGTTTATCGCACCCGCCTCGTTGCCAGTCCTTGTGTCGCTTTGTTAGCTTGGCCGAATCCCCGTTTCTTCCCGAGGAGCCAGCTCAATGCAGACCAGCTACAACGGCATCGCCGTCCCCGCCGACGGCAAGGCGATCGAGTACGCCAACGGCAAGTACACCGTCCCCGACAACCCGATCATTCCGTTCATCGAAGGCGATGGCACCGGCCGCGACATCTGGAAGGCCTCGCAGCGGGTCTTCGACGCCGCGGTCCAGAAGGCCTACGGTGGCAAGCGCTACGTGAAGTGGTTCGAGGTCCTCGCGGGCGAGAAAGCCTTCCGCCAGACCCGGAACTGGCTGCCCGACGACACCGTCAAGGCCACGGTCGACTTCCGCGTCTCCATCAAGGGACCGCTCACCACGCCCGTCGGCGGCGGCATCCGCTCGCTCAACGTCGCGCTGCGCCAGCTCATGGACCTCTACCAGTGCGTGCGCCCGGTCAAGTACTACACCGGCGTCCCCAGCCCCGTGAAGCACCCCGAGAAGCTCGACGTCGTCATCTTCCGCGAGAACACCGAAGACATCTACGCCGGCATCGAGTTCCGCGAGGGCACGCCCGAAGCCGAGAAGTTCATCTTCTTCGTCAATGACGTGATGCTCCAGGGCACCAAGAAGAAGATCCGCGCCGACTCCGGCGTCGGCGTCAAGCCCATCTCCATCACCGGCTCCAAGCGCCTCGTCCGCGCCGCCATCCAGTACGCTATCGCCAACAAACGCAAGGTCGTCACACTCGTGCACAAGGGCAACATTCAGAAGTTCACCGAGGGCGCCTTCCGCGAGTGGGGCTACGAGGTCGCAACGCAGGAGTTCCGCGACCAGACCATCACCGAGCGCGAGAGCTGGATCCTCGGCAACCTCGAGGCCAACCCCAACCTCACACCCGAAGAGAACGCCGCGCTCGTCGAGCCGGGAATCGAGTTCGCGCCGAAAGAATTCGGCGACTCCATCGTCCAGGAGGTCAAGGACGTCGTCGCCTCCATCGGCACGTCGCACGGCAACGGCCAGTGGAAGCAGAGGATCCTCATCAACGATCGCATCGCCGACTCGATCTTCCAGCAGATCATCATCCGCCCCAGCGACTACTCGCGTCCTCGCCACCACCAACCTCAACGGCGACTACATCTCCGACGCTGCCGCCGCGCAGGTCGGCGGCCTCGGCATCGCGCCCGGAGCCAACATCGGCGACGGCTTCGCCGTCTTCGAAGCCACGCACGGCACCGCGCCCAAGTACGCCGACAAGGACGTCATCAACCCCGGCTCCGTCATGCTCTCCGGCGTCATGATGTTCGACTTCCTCGGCTGGAGCGAAGCCGCCCGCCTCATCGAAAACTCGATGGAGAAGACCATCCAGCAGAAGCAGGTCACCTACGACTTCGAGCGCCAGATGCAGGGAGCGACCAAGGTCAAGACCAGCGAGTTCGCCACCCGCATGATCGAAAACATGGGCTGACGCCTAACGGCTGTTCAACAAATCAGGCGATTCAGGCGGGTTCGGGCATTCCAAAAGCTCGGGCCCGTTGTTCTTTGCGTTTCCCACCGCCGGATTGCACAACCGCGGCTTGCATCTCGTCCGACTCGTACGGCCGCAGCAGATCCACCGGCAGATGCGACGCCTCGCCTCGCTGCAGCCAGCGGTCATAGTCGCGCGGATGCAGTATCACCGGCATTCGGTCATGGACTTCCGCGGCCAGTTCATTCGCCGATCGTCGTGATGATCGCGAAGGTCTGCAGCCACTCGCCGGTGCGCGGATCCTTCCACGCATCCCACAGTCCCGCAAATGCAAACGGCTTGCCGCTATTCAGCGTGTAGACGAACGGCCGCTTCGTCTTCTTGTCGATCTTCTGCCACTCGTAGAACCCGTCCGCCGGAACCAGGCAGCGCCGCTTCTCAAACGGTCTTCGCCACAGCGCCCGCTCCTGCACATTTTCCGCGCGCGCATTGATCGTCGAAAACCCCTTGAACTCATCCGCCGATTTCGCGAAGTAGGGAATCAGCCCCCACCGCATCAGCACGACCTCGCGCTCGCCCGTCTCGCGATTCAGCCGGATCACCGGCTGAAAGGTCGTCGGCGCCACGTTGTAGTCCGGCGGTAGTACGAAGTCCTCCGGCAGCCGCCCCAGGTGAAACGCCTCCGCAATCCGCTGCTTATCGCTTCGCCGAACATATCGTCCGCACATTGCTCATCACTCGATCTCTCTGTCTTCACGCCTTGAATTCAAACGGATTCACCAGTGCCACACCGAAGCGCTCGAAGTCACGGGTATTTCTCGTGGCAACGGTCAGCCGATTGACCTTTGCGGTTGCGGCAATCATCGCATCCTCAATTAGTGTCTTCGGCTGATTGCGCATTAACTGCGCTGCCTCGCGCGCGCCATTGGCGTCGAGCGGCAGAATGACGGCTTCATCAATCAGCGCATCGATCCAGCGCTCGATCTCCAATGCCTTTCCTGAGTCCTGGCGGCGCGTGACCTCAGCGCCAGCCTGCAGTTCGTAGATCGTTACCGCGGCCAAAGTGAACGCATCCGGAGAATATGACTTATACCAGCTCAAAACGGCGCCGTGTGGACGTATCTTTCGAAGCTCAGATGCCACATTCGTGTCCAGGAGAAAGGTCAAAACTTCACCGGCTTTCGCATCTTCCATTGGCCTCGAGGCGGAATTTGAAGATCAAACTGCGGTCCGGATTGAAGCACCTCCAGCAGCGTACGTTTCCGCTTCTTCTGTTGCATCTTCCGCCATTGTTCGATCGGTACAACAACCGCTGCTTCCACCCCGCGCCGTGTAATCACCTGTGGACCGCTCGACTCCGCCGAATCGATCACCTCACTGAGTTTGGCTTTCGCTTCTTGCAGCTGCCAAGTTGCCATGCGCACCTCCTGACTAGTTACCTGACTAGGTTATCACTTCGTGATCATCCGTCCGTTCATCGCACACCCGCGACGCTCACCGCTCCCGGCGGATATCATGGAAGGGTCTCGAAACACCACCCTCAAGGACAACATTCATGCGTAAGAAAGTCACAATCGTAGGCGCCGGCAACGTTGGCGCAACCGCCGCTCACTGGATCGCGGCCAAGGAACTTGCCGACGTCGTGCTCATCGACGTCATCGAAGGCGTCCCGCAGGGCAAGGGCCTCGATCTCCTCGAAGCTATGCCCATCGAGAAGCGCGACTGCCGCATCACCGGCACTAACGACTACGCCGACACGGCGAACTCCGACATCATCGTCATCACCGCCGGCATCGCGCGCAAGCCGGGCATGAGCCGCGACGACCTCCTCAACACAAACTTCAAGATCATGTCGGACGTGGTCTCGAAGGCCGTCGCCGCATCTCCCAACGCGATCCTTATCATCGTCTCCAACCCGCTCGACGCGATGGCGCAGACCGCATTCAAGCAGGCCAAGCTGCCGCGCGAGCGCGTCATCGGCATGGCGGGTGTGCTCGACTCCGCTCGCTTCCGCACCTTCATCGCCGAAGAACTCAACGTCTCCGTTGAGAATGTCACCGCCTTCGTCCTCGGCGGTCACGGCGACACCATGGTGCCGCTCTCGCGTTACTCTACCGTCGCCGGCATCCCCATTACCGAGCTCATCGAGCCCACCCGCCTCAAGGAGCTCGAGACCCGCACCGCCAACGGTGGCGCCGAGATCGTCAAGCACCTCAAGACCGGCTCCGCCTACTACGCGCCCTCCGCCGCCGCCGTCGAGATGGTGGAGGCCATCCTCAAGGACAAGAAGAAGATCCTCCCTTGCGCCGCATATCTCCAGGGCGAGTACGGCATCAACGGCCTCTACGTCGGCGTTCCCTGCAAGCTCGGCGCCAAGGGCCTCGAGCAGATCATCGAGATCAAGCTCACGCCCGAAGAGCAGGCCGCCCTTAACAAGTCTGCCGACGCCGTCAAGGAACTCTGCTCCGTCATCGGCGTCGCATAGCTTCTCACCAATCGCACGCTGAAAGGCCCGCTCTTTCGAGCGGGTCTTTTTCATTCTGTAGCTCGGGCAGCGCTGAACTACACTGGCTCATCAATGCACGGAGACTCCACCGCCACACTCGCGGCACGGTCAAGCGCGCGCGCCGGCCGTCTGCAGCAGGGACCGACGGCCCACACCACCTATCGCCTCATCCAGGTGCTGCGCGCGGTCGCTGCAGAGATGGTTGTCGTTCGCCACGCCACTACGTTGCTGCACGCCCGTGATAGCCGGCATTTCAGCATCTGGTTCAATGGTGTCACTGGGGTCGACATCTTCTTTGTCATCAGTGGCTTTGTGATGATGATCTCCACGACGCCGCTGCTGACCGCCTCGCATCCAGGGCGTACCTTCTTCGCTCGGCGTACCGAGCGCATCGTCCCGATGTACTGGCTCGCGACTACGGCGAAAGTGCTGGCGCTGCTTGCCGCTCCGACACTCGCGCTTAGCGGACTCGGCCGCTGGTGGCACGTACTCGCGTCGTATCTCTTCTTCCCGACGCGCTCTCTCGCAGAGTCGTACGGCACGGTGCTCGCGGTCGGATGGACTCTCGTCTTCGAGATGTCGTTTTACATCCTCTTCACCATCGTGCTCGCAACCCGCCTTCCACGCCTGCGAACGCTCACGCCCGTGCTCCTCGCGCTGGCCTTTGCCTGGAACATTCCGTTCGTCGCGCGCCATGGGACGCTGCACTTCTATGCCAGCACTATGCAGCTTGAGTTCCTCTTCGGCATGCTGCTCGCTGCATCAGTCCCCTGGGTGCGAAAACTGCCCGTATCGATCTCAGCTCTTCTCGCCGCCGCCGGCTTCGTTCCGCTGCTGGTCTGGAACCCTCCCGCCGTCGCGATCTGGGGCGGCATCCTCTGGGGCATCCCCGCACTCGCCGTCGTCACCGCTGCAGTTGCACTCGAGTCACCGCTCGGCCATCGCACTCCGAAATGGCTACTTGAAATCGGCGACGCCTCCTACTCCATCTACCTGACCCACGGCTTCGTTCTCCCCGTCGTCTGCGTGCTCTTCGCTCGCTACGGCGGCCGAGGACCATATATTCTCCCCCTCGCACTGATCGTCTCCATCATCGTCGCCACACTCGCGGGCGATCTCGCCTATCGCCTCATCGAGCGGCCCGATCATGCGGTGGTTCAAAGGCCGCCGACGCTCAGCGGTCCCCGCCAACGCCTGATCAACGAAGCTTTATGAATGCCTCTTAATTCGGCTGTGGCACTATATCGACATGAATCCGCGTGCGGCACGGGTCCTCGCTTTGGCTGCGCTTCTGGCCCTGTTCGTTGCGATCGCGCGGACCCGCGAACGCGCAGGCCGGCCCACCCTATCAGGTCGATGACCCTGATCCCGTACCTTACCGGCACTTCGAGGCCTACATCTTCTCGCTCTCCGACTCTGCCCGCGGCGTCGGCACTGCATGGGCAGGTCCTGGCAGCTATGAGATGAACTACGGCGCAGCTCCCCGCCTGCAGCTTCACTTCGTTATCCCCTTCGTCTACTACTTCGCACCTGACGGCACCAAAGCTCAAGGCTTCGGCGACACCGAACTCGGCGCCAAGATCAAACTAATCGACGAAACAAAACACTTCCCCGAAACCGGCATCTTTCCCTTCGTCGAGCTCCCCTCCGGCAACGCATCCAAGGGTCTCGGCGTCGGCACCACCTGGTACCGGATTCCACTCTGGCTCAAGAAAGGATTCGCCGACGATAAGTGGAGCGTCTTCGCCGGTGGAGGCGAGACCATCGTTCCGCAGGACGGCTATCGGAATTTTCCCTTCGCGGGCGCACTCTTCCAGCACAAGTTCACGGACAAGCTAGTCCTTGGCCTCGAGTTCTTCGGTCACGGCTACGAAGGCGATCCCGGCACCGCACCTGACCGTTCACTTCTCGCCGACTTCGGCGGCTATTACGCCTTCACTGATCATTTCCAACTCCTCTTCGCCGGCGGTCACAGCATCGTGTGGTCGCCCGAGACCTACACGTACCTCGCCGCCTATTGGACCTGGGGCAAAGGCCCCAACGACGCTGACAAAGACGCGAAATCTGACAGCGACCAGAAGCTCTTTCGCAGTCTTATGCGCTAACTCTCGCCGCCTGGAGTACGGATGGAAATCACCTTACGAAGCGTTCTGACGATCATTCACGGCATGGGCTTCGGCGCGCTCTTTCTGCTTGCATTCTCGGGCGCCTTCTTCGAGCTTGTCCGCATCGGGCAGGGAAGTACCGCAAGTTCCAATGAACGTGCTGTGCGCCTCTACCTGCTTGTCATGACGGTCCTCGCGTGGCTCACCGTGCTCACAGGCGCGTACATGATCTACCCCTGGTACCGCGCCGTCGCGCCGCCGGGTGCGGTCGATCTCTCCAGCTACCCGCAGGCGTTTCTCAAGGCACACCCCAACACCATTGGCTGGCACTCGCTCGGCATGGAGTGGAAGGAGCACGTCGCGTGGCTCGCGCCGATCTCCCTCACCATGGTCACAGCCGTGTTCTTTCACTACGGCCGCGAACTGCGCAGTCATCTCGCCCTTCGTCGCGCTGTCGTCGCATTCCTCGCGGTGGCATTCCTTGCAGCCGCCGTCGCTGGATTCTCCGGCGCCATGATCAACAAGTACGCTCCCGTTCAGGGAGGTCACCTGTTCCATCTTCGACACGGAGCTTGACCTTGCAAGAGTCATCACAGAACGAACTGGGCCGCGCACTCCCCAATGGCTTCGGTGCCGCGGCCATCCTCGCCGCCGGCATCGGCTGCTTCTCGCTTGGCGTTCTCACCGTCGCGGGCGACGCATCGAAATCCTTCGCGCGCCACCTCATCTTTTACACGCCCACCGGCCCGCTCTCCGGTGTCACTACCGCTTCCATCGCGATCTGGCTGCTCGCGTGGGCTGTGCTCTCGCTTCGTTGGCGTACGCGCGATGTTCCGCTCCGCCCGATTCTCACAGTTGCGTTCGTCCTGCTTGGCGCATCACTGCTTCTCACGTTCCCGCCTGTCATCGAGCTCTTCTGAAGAGAAAAAGCCCGCTCAACCGAGCGGGCTTTCCATCAATGCATCGTCCTCAAACTACGAGCGCTCGATCGTCACGCTCTCCAGCACCACGGGCTTCTTCGGGCGGTCCATCCCGTCGCGCGGCACCTTGCTGATCTTCTCCACCACGTCATACCCTTCGGTCACCTCGCCGAAGATCGTATGCTTGCCTGTGAGCCAGCTTGTATCCGTCACCGTGATGAAAAACTGCGACCCATTCGTGTTGGGGCCGGAGTTCGCCATCGCCAGCTTGCCCGGCTGTTTGAAGTTGTGTGGTGAGCCCTTTGTCTCATCGGCAAACTTATAGCCTGGGCCACCCATGCCATTGCCTTCAGGGTCGCCACCCTGAATCATGAACTCCGGAATGACGCGATGAAAGATCGTTCCATCGTAAAGTTTGTCGCCTTTCTTTGAGCGCGAACTCCACTCCTTCGTCCCCTCGGCAAGTCCCACAAAATTCTTTACCGTCTCCGGTGCCTCGCCCTCAAAAAGGTTGCACTTGATTGTGCCTTCTGATGTTTTGAACACAGCTGTTGTCGCCATCGTTTCTCCTTAATAAATCGTCTTCTGTTCTTGCCTTCGCTTTTGTCGTGCTTTCTTTCTGCTATTCCGAGGCGCAGCCGAGGAACCTGCTCTTGGATGCTTCAATCACCAACTCAATGCTGCGGCGTAGTAGTAGGTGCTGACGTCTGTGCCGCCGTTGCCGGCGCGTTCTGCGCTGCGGGGTCCGGCGGAATCGGCTGGCCCTCCGGCACAATTGTCACCTTGTTGACCACCACCGGCGTAATCGGTTTGTCCTCGCTATTGCGTTCCACACGCGCAATCGACGCCACAATCAGCACCGAGTGCGCGTCGCATTGCCCGAAGATCGTATGCTTCCCGTTCAGTTGCGGTACCGCCGTCTCCGTGATGAAGAACTGCGATCCATTCGTGCCCGGCCCTGAGTTCGCCATCGCCAGGCGTCCCGGCACATCGAACCGCAGCGACGGCGAAAACTCATCCTCAAAGTAATAGCCCGCATCGCCCGCACCCGTGCCCAGCCGGTCGCCGCCCTGGATCATGAACTGGGGAATCACGCGATGAAATGTCGTGCCGTCGTAGAACGGTTTACCGGTCACCTTTTGCTGTGTCGCCGGATCCGTCCACGTCTTGGTGCCCGTCGCCAACCCGATGAAGTTGTCCACCGTCTTCGGCGACTCCTTCGCGAACAGCTTGCACGTCAGCCGTCCCATCGTCGTGTCGAAAATCACGGTCGGCCCCGTCGGCACCGCCGGCGGAGCCTCCTGCGCCGTTGTCGACGGAGCATCTGGCAATTGTGCCGTCGTGCTCGACTGTGTCTGCGCGAGGCCCGCGACGCCACACGCCGCCAGCCCCGCAACCCCCATCACCCGCAAAGAAAACCGAAACCAAGTCATCCGCTAACTAGGCTACTCCGTCTGCACTCGCGCCGCAAAACTGGCGCATCATACTCACAGAGCCCTCAGGGAGGTCATATGGCGAAGCAGGCGTTGTGGGTCATGCTCAAGGCGAAGCCCGGCAAGGAAGCAGAGGTCGAAGCATTCCTCAAGCAGGGAGCTTCGCTCGCAAACAATGAAACCGGCACCGTCACATGGTACGGCGTGAAGATGGCGCCCGGTACCTATGGCGTCTTTGACACCTTCAACGACGAAGAGGGTCGCGACGCGCACCTCAACGGTCAGATTGCGAAGGCCCTCATGGCGAAGGCTCCCGAGCTCTTTGCCAATGCCAACGAACTCCGCATCGAGCGCATGGAGATTCTCGCCTCCAAGTAGTCCGCTACTCCGCGGCGTTCTGCACAGCGTCCATCACGCGCAGCAGATTCTCTCCAAGGATCTTTCGCATCTGCGCGCTCGTGTAGCCGCGCGCCATCAGCGCCGAATAAATCTTCGGAAGATCTGCAGCGTTCTCCAGTCCTTCCGGCAGAATTCCGAATCCATCAAAATCCGTCCCGATCCCCACGTGATCGATCCCCGCAACGTTCGCCACGTGCTCAATGTGCTCCACCACGCGCTCAAAGGACGGCCGCTTCAGCGTCGCCGCCCTCGTGGCAAAGTATTCGCGGTCCACCTTCAGCGCCACGGAGTAGGGAACTGGCTCACCGCGCTCGCGATACTCCGCCGCCGCCTTCTCAGTCAGTGCCTCGCGCTCCGCCGACGTCGCACTCCACACCTCGCGCCAGACGTCGTCCACAAACGACGAGTAGAAGTTCACCATCACAATTCCGTCACTCGTCGCCACGGCGCGCAGTTGTTCATCGGTCAGGTTCCGCGGCGCACTCGCCAGCGCCCGCGCGCTCGAGTGCGACGCAATCACCGGCGAGTGCGTCGTCTCCATCACATCCCAGAACGCCTTGTCAGAGACATGGCTCACATCCACCATCATCCCCAGCCGATTCATCTCGCGCACGACCTCACGCCCGAAACGCGTGAGCCCGTTGTGGTGCACAACATTCGGATCGTCAATATCGCCCGAGCTGTCCGCCCACTCATTCGAGTTCGCCCACGTCAGCGTCATGTACCGCACGCCCAGCCGGTGATACATCCGCAGCAGCGCCAAACTGTTCTCAATCGAGTGACCACCCTCGATCCCCAGCAACACGCAGAACTTTCCCTCGGCATGCGCGCGCCGAACATCCTCCGCTCGCAGCCCGAGTGCCAACTCACGCGGATGCTTCCGCAACTGCTCATGCACACCATCAATCAACTGCAGCGTGCGATGCGCATAGCGTCCGCGCCACTCATCCGGCTGCACCCATATCGCAAAGAACTCTGCTGCCAGCCCACCGCGCTGCGCCGTCTCCAGGTTCAGATGACCATCCCCCAGCGGCCCAACAAACTCCCATCCCTCATCGACAAACCGTTGCGGCGTATCCGCATGTCCATCGATCACGATTGCGTCCTTCAACTCGTCAGGCAGCAGCAGCGTTCTCCTCCCGTGGTTCGCTCTTCGTGTCCGCACTCAACTCCGCGCGCAGAATCGCAGCCGCGCACACCGCAATAAACACAGCAATGTCGGCATAAATTCTCACCTCTAGTATCTGGCCAACGCACGACAGCATCAGAACCCACAGCGGCAGCAGCAACACGCATGCCCGCAGCCGCGGCGCCGAGATCAAATTTCTCCGCCAATAAATCCACGGCATCAGGAATGCCGACCCGCTGAGAATCGTCGGCCACAAAACCGGGTGCCCAAGATCTTGCAGATTGAGGATGATTCGCGAACCGGCCTCCGTCGGATTCCCCGCGTATTTGTGGTGCAGCGTCAGCTCGATCGCCACCCACATGACACACAACACGGCGAGTTCTGCAACATCACGCAGCTTCACCGCGCGCAGACGCCACCGTCCTTCACGCGAAAGAGCCACAGCGCCGCGCGCCAGGATCAGAAACACCGTCGTCTCGCGGTTCCACGTCGCCACTGCAAACAACGGCAGCAGCCACCAGAACTGATCCGTCAGCACAAGGTACAGCCCCCACCCGAGAAACATCATCGACATCGAGTCATACGGGAAGCTGTACCGGACACCGAGATAAAAATCGAAGAAGAAGATAACGATCAGCAGAGCAAACGGCAACAGCGGCACACGCGCATTCGGCCAGTACGTGCGATCGATCTTCTGCGCCGCCCACACGCTCAGCAGAATCGCTGCAAACGTCACCAGCATCAGCACCAGCCGCTCCGGCGAGTTCATCCCCGCGCGCCCAGCAGTATGCCTCTGCAAAAACTCGGAGTTCCCCGCCCACAACAGCGGATACCGCATCAGCTCGCGTGCCTGGAACGGCATGCGTTCCTGCCCCAGCGCATACTTCCGCAGATCCAGATACGGCGTCAGTTCAATCGTGTAAATCTGTGCCGCAAACGCGGCAGCAAAAACCACAATAATGCGCGAGTACCAGCACGCCAGCCGGTTGCGCAGCCGTTCCGTCGTCATTGCTTTTGGCTGCTCCGCTGCATAAATTCAATGCACGCCCCACATAGCGCGCTCGTCTCCTCACCGTACCATAGCGGCCCTCTGCGGCAACCCCATCTGTTGGTCGCCCATCTTAAGTCATTGAGAGGTGAACAGATGGCAAGTGGCTTAGATTCCACCAAAACCCCGGCACGACCCTCGCATGAAGCGATCGAATCCAGCGGCGGCAACGCCACAGACGCAGCAGACTCTCCGCGCAAACGTCTGGATCACGAGGCAATGGAATCCGCCAAGCGAGCCCAGAACCGCATGCATGACGACGAAGGCAAGAACCCTGGCAACCAGGAGTTTACGAAATAACCGTTTCGGCGGTACTATTCCGCCAGCAGTAAAAAAGCCCCGCTTGGCGCGGGGCTTTTTCTTTCAGAAATAAAAGATCGAAGGCGATTGGGGTAATGCGGTCAAGCCTGTACAGGATGGCCCAAGCAGCATTCAGCGGGCGATTAAGAGCAAATCATCCCCACTTAAACTGTTGCCTTTCATGTCGCGTATTTCCTGCTCAGTTGCGGGAGTGGAGAACGCGGAATACTCTTTGAATCCGTAGGTCTTCGCCGCTTTGAGCATGAACTCCGGCGTGAGCAGGAGCGGGTGAACCATGTTCCAGTTGGCGTGGTAGCCTTTGGGGTCTCGCAGCTCACGCTGCTTTGCTCCGTTAGGGCAGAAACAGACGAACATCCCTCCTGGGCGTAGCAACCGGACCGCTTCTTCAAACATCGCGTACGGATCTGGAAGATGCTCAATTACATGGGCGGAGAAGAAACAGTCAATCGTGCCGTCGAGACTCCGCAAATCCGCCACACCTTTGCAGCCTAACTTTTCTTTCGCATACAGATCTCGGTTACGTCCCAATTCATACGAGAACACATCGAAGCCCGCTTCACGCATCTGCCAGCTTCCGTAGCCCCATGAACTGCCGAAGTCCAGAATTCGAGCGCCCTTCGGCAATCCAGCAGCAACGAGTGCATCGATGCGGCTTGTGAAATCCTTCTCAGTGCCGGCAAATCGAGTCGCGAGCATTGCCTCTAACTCACGATCCGAAGGCAGATCGGTCGTGAATCCCTGCTTGTAAACCTCTTCGCGATAGAACTCCTCCGCAGACTTCTTGTCATCTTTGGGAGTGCGAAAGCGTAGCCCACATTGCGGACACTCACGGAGGGCCGTGACTAAGTATTTACGCCGGATGAGCCGTGTGTCAGCCGTCTTGCAGGCCGGACAGCTTTTGTCCGATCGCATGGAACGTGACAACGCCCAGAGAAGGTATCCAAGACGACTCTTCATTCAAACCCACTGTAATATGTTTGGAAAACCCTCTGCCATTTTCCGCTCAACGCCGGAACAGATCCTTCACCTGCTGCACGAACGCATCGCGCCCTATATCGCTGATCGCCTCCGTCAGTGGCAGTTGCTTCGGACACGCCTGCACGCAGTTCTGCGCAAAGCCGCACTCCTGCACGCCGCCATCGCCGGCCAGCGCACGCAGCCGCTCTTCCTTCAGCACCGAGCCTGCAGGGTCCATGTTGAACAGCTTGGCCTGTGCAATCGTCGCCGCGCCCACAAAGTTCGTCACATCGTTGAACTGCGGACAGACCTCCATGCAGATCGTGCATGAGATACAGTTCGACAGCGGATACCGCTGTTCCTGCACCTGCGGAAACTGCCTTGGCGCCGCGCCCAGGTCATAGGTGCCGTCAATCGGCACCCACGCCTTCACCGCCTTTAGATTCTCGAACAGCACGCTGCGATCGACTGCCAGATCGCGCACTACCGGAAACTTCGACAACGGCTCCAGCGTAATCGTTCCCTTGCCATCCGCGCCCAGCAGCTTATCCACCAGCGCGGAGCACGCCATCATTGCCTTGCCATTGATCCGCATCGCGCAGCTTCCGCAGATCTCCTCCAGGCAATTCGAGTCATAGGTTATCGGTGTCGTGTGCTTGCCATCCGCCGTCACCGGGTTCAGCGCAATCTCCCCCAGCACCGACGTAATATTCATTCCCGGTCTGTATGCGATGGAGAATCGCTCCGTCACTGCAGGCTGGTCCGGCGCGGACTGACGTTTGATCTCGATCTGAATGTTGCTCGGAGGCATAGCCTTCTCCTCTTAACTCGGAATCACTGCCGGCATCGGCTGTTTGAACCGTTGCGCACGCACATGTACGTAGTCGAGTGCCGGCTTCTCGACCAGGAACCATGAGATGACCGCGCCGACCGCAATCATGAGAAATGCAAGCGCAAGACCGCCCCACGGATGCAGAGCAAAAACCCCTGCTGCTATCACCAACTGCAGAATCGGCCAGTGCAAAACATAAGTGCTGTACGAAAAGTCACCCCAGCGCGCTGGCCCCTTCACCACCGGCAACAGAAGCGCCGCGCCCAATATAAGCGTTGCCACCGCAGCGGGGCGCGGTGCAAACCATCCGGTGTATTCATGCAGTGCAAACAGCGCTGCTGCGCCCGCCATCAGCCACCATCCATACTTGTAGAAAAGCTTCTGATGGTAATGAATCAGCGCCCCAATCATGAAAAACGAGAGCTGCCCGGGCAGTTGCAGCGCGAGGTCCTCATGCTTTGGCGTCATCGCGATTCGATACACAATCGACAGCGCAAACAACGTCCACAGTACGGCGTCGCGCCGCAGCTTCCGGCAGACCCACACAATGATGGGCACCGCGACGTAGAACATCACCTCGATCTTCAGCGTCCACAGCGCTCCGTCGACAACGTTCGTCGGATTCGTCTCCCACAACCCCGGAATCCACGGCTGAATAAAGTTCGCGAACGTCAGATTCGCCACCAGGAACTTGCCTACGTGAAAGCAGCCCTCTGTAAATGCAATCGCCAGGCAGAAGATCGTCGCCAGCCAGTAGCCCGGCAGAATGCGGCCGCCGCGCTTCAGAAAATAATCCTTCAGTGACGTCGACCGCTCATAGCTCGCAAAGATCAGAAACCCTGAGATCGCAAAAAAACCCTCTACCGCCAAATGTCCGCTGAACACATCCGGCAGCCACGCCAGTTCCGGGCTGCCGCTGATCGACCCAGCATGAAAAAACACCACCACGATCGCCAAAATCAGGCGCAGAATATCGAAGTTGTTCTCTCGTCTTTTGCTGGAGTTCTTGCTCATTTGCTTACCGCGCGGACCTAACCGTTCCTTCGCTCCTCGTCCTCTCTTGCGTGAACTTCACCCGTCCGTTCCGTCACCGGGTGCTTTCCCTTGTTCCGAACTCTCTGGCGCTTGCCATCAATCCACGCGCCGTACAACACAATCAATCCGTAAAATCCCAGCGCCACCACCACCAGCACGATGCCGACAACCGTCGTGCTCATATGCGTCTGCGTCATCGCGGATGCTTCTTCTTCAGGCTGGCCATACGCGCCGAGTACACCAGCCTTCCCACGGTAGCCGCGACAACCAACACGACCACGACGACCTGTACGGTGTGTGTCATTTGCCCTCCTTCGCAGCCCTTACATCAGTGCCGGTGCAGATGTGCCTGATGTTCAGCCTCGGTGCCTACCGCAATTCCTTCCTCGGTACCGAAGTGCTGATGGCTGCTGCCCTCAAGTTCCTTCGTCCGGCGCTTGATCCGCAGGTTGTACCAAACCATGTAACTGACCACCGAAATAAAAACGATGACCAAAAGGACGTAAACCACTCGAGTAAGCGCTTCAGGTCCGAACATGATCGCCTTAGATGGCGGGCTCCCCCGTCTGGGTTAATGCCGATGAAACACGATCCGGAGATATTAAGCCGTAGCGTCGTACCTCCTGGGCCTCGGCGGAATGAACTGCGTGTCGACCTCCTCCCACTCAAACGCCGGTGCGCCGTTGCGGAAGAAGGCCTTGGTCGTCTTCAAAAACTTCTCATCGTTGCGATCCGGAAAGTCCGGCTTGTAGTGCGCTCCGCGGCTCTCATCGCGAAGCTTCGCTCCCTGCACCACCACGCGGCTCAGCTCCAGCATGTTCCAAAGCTGCCGCGCGAACGCGAAGCGAAGTATTCGCCCACTGGCTCTTGTCCGCCAGGTTCACGTTGCGGAAACGATCCTGCAGCTCCACGATCTTCGCGTCGGCCTCTTCCAAGCCCTTGTTGTACCGGATGATCGTTGCGTGGCGCGTCATCGTGTCGCCCAGCTCGCGCCAGATGCGGAACGGATTCTCATTGCCCGGAGTTATTCAGCAGCGACGTATTCATCTCCATCTGCCGCTGCTTCTCCGCCGCATGCCCGCCGTCGCCCGTCTGCGGGGCAAGCCCCTTCGCATAGGCCATCGCATTCGGCCCGGCAACGAACCCGCCATAGATGCAGCTCAGCAGGGAATTAGCGCCCAGCCGATTCGCCCCGTGAATCGAGTAGTCCGCCTCGCCCGCCGCGTAGATGCCCGGCACGTTCGTCATCTGGTTGAAGTCCACCCACAGGCCGCCCATCGTATAGTGCATGCCCGGGAAGATCTTCATCGGCACCTCGCGCGGGTCGTCGCCGACAAACTTCTCGTAGATCTCCAGAATCCCTTCGAGCTTCCTGTCCAGCGTCGCGCGGTCGATGTGCGTCAGGTCCAGGTACACCATCGGCTGCCCATCGATGCCGAGATTCTCCTGGTACACAATGCGGTGAATCGCCCGCGTCGCAATGTCCCGCGGCACCAGATTTCCATACTTCGGATACCACTCCTCGAGGAAGTAAAACCGCTCGCCCTCAGGAATCGACTTCGCCTCGCGCTTGTCGTTCCTGTCCCTCGGAACCCACACGCGCCCGCCCTCACCGCGCGCGCTCTCACTCATCAGCCGAAGCTTGTCCTCACCCGGAATCGCCGTCGGATGCACCTGGATAAACTCGCCATTCGCATACGACGCGCCCTGCTGATACAGCGCCCCCTGCGCCGACCCCGTGCACACCACTGAATTCGTGCTCTTCCCAAAGATCGCCCCGATGCCGCCCGTGCACACGATGATCGCGTCCGCCGGGAACGTCCTCACCTCCATCGTGCGCAAATCCATCGCACAGATGCCCGCGGCACACGCCCTTGCTCATCCAGCACCGCCGAGAGGAACTCCCACCCCTCGTACTTCTGCACCTTGCCTTCGCTCTCGTAGCGCCGCACCTGCTCATCCAGCGCATACAGCAGCTGCTGCCCCGTCGTCGCTCCCGCAAACGCCGTCCGGTGATACAGCGTCCCGCCGAACCGCCGAAAGTCCAGCAGCCCCTCCGGCGTCCGGTTGAACGGCACGCCCATGCGGTCCAGCAGGTCGATGATCGCCGGCCCCATCTCGCACATCTGCTTCACCGGCGTCTGGTTGGCCAGAAAGTCGCCGCCATACACCGTGTCGTCAAAGTGCTTCCACGTGCTGTCGCCCTCGCCCTTCAGGTTCTTGGCCGAGTTGATGCCGCCCTGCGCGCACACCGAGTGCGACCGCTTCACCGGCACAATCGAAAACAAATCGACCTTACCGCCCGCCTCGGCGATCTTGATGACGGCCGCCAGCCCCGCCAGCCCGCCTCCAACCACAATGATCCTTGGTGTTGCTGCTGCCATTCGTTTCCTTCTAGCCGTTTCACAACCTGAGCAGTTAAGCCCAGCATCAGCGATCGAACATAAGGACCGACGGCCCGCGATCCCACCTGCAAAAACTGATCCGTTCTGTAAAGCGTACTAGCGAGGATATCCGCAGTCGCAGATCCTCTGTAGGTGCCGGCGGACTCGTGCTAGCTCGACGTGAAGTGCACGTCCGTTTCGACTCTCCATCTCGACACGATGCCGTTCCTGACGAAGCTCACGGAGAACTATGCCAGCCATCCAGCGGTAGCCGATAAGACAAACACCAGGTAGAGCAACAGCAGCGATCGGACACTCACTGCACCCCGCCCGGCTGCTGCGGATTCACACTCCCCGGCGGCGCACTCTGCGGAGCCGGCATCACCACACCCGCCGGCTGCTCCGGCATCACATCCTCCGGCGCATTCGGATACTTCCACACCACGGCGTAGATCGCGATCAGCCCCATCAGGCACAGCGCCGCGCCGCCCGCGGCACACACATACCCAAACTTCTTCCGCGCGCTATTGCCCGGCGTAATCCCCCACTTCGCCGCGAACAGCCACACGCCATACGCAAAGTGCCAGCACGTCGCGATCATCGCGATCACATAGAACGCGAGAATCCACGGATTCGAAAGCTCAACCTGAACCTTATGAAACGCCGCCCCCGGATGCGTCGGCAGATGCACACCCGCAAACCGCTGCGTCCACACGTGGTAGCCGATGTACACCAGCGCAATCAGCCCCGTCACGCGCTGCATCACATAGCCCCAGTTGCCCGCCCACGGATAGACGTTGACGTTCGAACGCCCGCTGCCACCAGATATAGACGCCATACAGCGCGTGATACAGCAGCGGAATGAAGATGAACGTCCACTCCAGCACCCGCACCAGCGGCAGCCCATTCAGAAACTTCACCTGCTGCGCATAGGCCAGCGGCCCGTTCCACGTCTCAAAGTTCGAAACAATGTGCTCGACCAGGAACGCCCCAATCGGCACAATCCCCGTCAGCGAGTGCAGCTTCCTCCAGAAGAAGCTATGCCCCTCACCCGCGCGCAGCGGCTGTACACCCCGCAACTTGCCGTACGCTGAGCGTTATCGGGCGGTGCGGTCGGAGCGGCTGCGGCCATTCATCTCTCCTCGGGGAACCTTTAGCGAAGCATAAATCCTCGCAGAATCAGGCAAACCGATTCTTCCACCCCTAAAAAGATAGGGTCAAGCAATCCAGCGTCGTCTCAACCGATTATCGCCCACTTTGTTCGAAATCCTTCAACTGTCGCAGCAGTTCCCGAAACGCATTCCCCCGATGACTCACCCGCCACTTCTCCTCCGGCGACATCTCCGCCAGCGTCTTGCCCATTCCCGGCACCAGAAACAGCGGATCGTACCCAAACCCATCCGTTCCTTTCGCCTCCTCCAACACCACACCCTCGACCTCACCCTCCGCCCGCAGCACCACCTCGCCATCCTTCGCCAGCACCAGCGCACACACAAACCGCGCTCCGCGGTTATCCAGAGTCAGCCCTCCATCCGCCTCCAGCGCCTGCGGCAAATCCCGCAGCAGCGACAACACCGCCCGATTATTCCTCTCGTCCTTCGATCCCTGCCCCACCTCAAACCCCAGATCATCCGCAAACCGCGCCGACCTTACCCCCGGCTGCCCACCCAGCGCCTCCACCTCCAGCCCAGAGTCATCCGCAAACACCATCAGCCCTGCCGCCAGCCGTGAATACGCCACCGCCTTCAACTCCGCATTGCCCATGAACGTCGCCGCATCCTCCACCGGCTCCGGCATCGTCTCGATCCCCGGCAGCGCCAGCACCTCCACGCCCTGCTCACCCGCACACTCGCTGAACTCCCTCAGCTTCCCTTCGTTCGTCGTCGCCGCATAGATCGTCATCATCCCTCCACCCTAAACGCAACAGCGTCTGACGAGCCACGGGACCGGGTGGCCCATCCTTCACGCAGAGAAAGGGTGGGGTATCGCGCGTTAAGACGCGCGAGGCTTTGCTTCTAGGTAAACCGAGCCTTCAGGCTCGGGTCTCTTTATAGGTGGCCAAACAAAAGCGGCTTTAGCCGCTGGGGTATGCCTTTCGCATCGAACCTCTCTGGGCCTCCACATAAACGAAAGGCCACCATGCCTCGCCTCCTCGCTCTGAGCCTTCTCACAGCAATCGCCCTCACCGCCTGCACGCGCTCCACTCCGCCTCCCGCGAACACCACCCCCGCACAACCGCAGCCACAGACCAAGCCCACGCCGCCCACTCCCATCGCCGAGAAGAAGGCGGAACTCGGCAACCCCAACACCTGGGATCCATCCTGGGACGCGCTCATCGAAAAGTCCGTTCCCGACGAGCTCCTCTCCGCGCAGGCCGCCCACGCCGTCCGCGCCTACTGCCCGCGCTTCGCCGAGCTAAGCGATACCGACAAGCGCGCCTTCTGGGCCTACACCTTCCAGGCCATCGCCGCCGCCGAAGCCGGCCTCGATCCCACCGTCAACGTTCACCACACCGCCGCACCTGTTAACAAGGTCGATCCTGAAACCCACCACCTCTCCCGCCAGGCCGGCCTTCTCCAGCTCAAGTACGAAGACGCCCAGCGCTACAACTGCCCGTTCGACTACGCCGCCGACCGCCATCTCCCCGAGCACGACCCCAACCGCACCATCCTGCAGCCCCAGCGCAACCTCGCCTGCGGCCTCAACATCATGCAGGACCAGATCATCACCCACGGCCATCCCCTCGTCACGCGCGACAGCTACTGGGCCACCCTCCAGCCCGGCACAGCCGGCCACCGCGTCTTCGCGAAGCAGATGATCAACGTCCCCGCCGACTGCAGCCTCCACCGGCGCACGCGAACTGCCTCCCGCGCCCGCTGAGCCGCGACGCTCACCCCTGTCGCAATTTCATCTTGACTCCCCCGCACCCGCTGCTAGCATGGCGTCCACACCCGGGTCAGTACGCGGAGCACTCATGCCTGATCAGCCCACTTCCCCCACGCCATCCAAACCGCGCGGCAGAAAGAACATCGTCATCTGCTGCGACGGAACCGGCAACGAGTTCGGCGGCGAGAACTCCAACGTCGTGAAGCTCTACACAGCGCTCTGCGTCGATAACGAGCAGGTCGTGTACTACCATCCCGGCGTCGGCACCATGGGTGCGCCCAACGCTCGGAATCGTCTCGAAAGGAAGTGGTCTGTCTTGAAAGGCCTCGCCTTCGGCGCAGGGTTCCGCGACAACGTCTTTGACGCGTACCGCTTCCTCATGGACAACTACGACGACAACGGTGGTGACCCTGATCACGTCTACCTGTTCGGCTTCTCGCGCGGCGCATACACCATCCGTGCGCTCAGTGGTCTCCTGCACGGATATGGTCTGCTCTGCCGCGGCAACGAAGGCCATCTTCCCTATGCCTGGCGCATGTTTACCGACCAGGTGAAAGACATCGGAGATACCGAATCCAAAGGTCCCGCCGAGCGCCACTCCGTCCTTCCGCAGTTCGCCTTTCAGGAGACCTTCTCCCACCCCAACTTCAAGATCCATTTCATTGGCCTGTGGGATACGGTCTCATCGGTGGGCTGGGTCACCACTCCCCTCAGGCTCCTCTACACCGCGCAGAATCCCATCGTAGAAACCGGCCGTCACGCTGTGAGCATCGACGAGCGTCGCTGCTTCTACCGCGACAATCTCTGGGGCCAGCCTTTGGAAGGGCAAGACATTCTCCAGGTCTGGTTTGCGGGCGTCCACTCCGACATCGGTGGCAGCTACCCGCAACCCGAAAGCGCCCTCGCCAACATCTCCCTCAATTGGATTCTTGAGGAAGCCAGGAAAGCGGGTATTCGCACCAGCCTCGATCGCGAAAACCTCATCTTCGGTCGGCCCACTGAGAAGGACTACGCTGCAGCCTTGCTCTACAGAACGCCGGAGCCTTATTGGGAGGTTCACAAATCCTTACACGGTCCGTGGTGGCCGCTTGAGTTCCTTCCTCATCGCTACTACAACAAGGCTACCCGGAAAGAGAGTTGGCGCATCCCCCTCGGTGTCCCTCGCCACATTCCGCCGGACTCCATCATTCACCCCAGCGTGATCGACCGCATGAAGGAGCACCCGTACCATCCGCCAAATCTGCTCGAATCGGATGTAACGCCCCTGCAGGGCCCGATACCCGGGACCAAGGCCGACCTCTCCGGCTTTTACGTCTATAAGCCAGATGCCTCGGCCGGCCATGAAACATCGCCGCTAAAAGCCGCCGCTGGAGCCGCTGCTGCCGTCGCGATTCTTGGTGCCATCTTCATCGCCAGGCGCCTTTTCTAAACCACGCTGCTCCAATAAGCGTCTCCCAAAAAAGGACCCCCCTCACTTCTTAACCACCCTGCTTTCAAGACTTTGCCTGTAAGCCACACATTCCAGGTACTTTAGCAAGGATCAAAACTTAAGTCCGAGCCTAAGTTGAATGTTATGAATACTTTGCGCAACTTTAGCGGGGGAGGGGGTTACCCACGTACGATGAAAATATGAAGGTCCACACCGAGTACCTCACGTTCAACACGAGCGAACGTTACGAGATGGTCCACATCACCCCGCAGATCGAGGCCATCGTCCGCAAATCCGGTGTCGACGACGGCCTCTGTTTCGTCTCGCCCATGCACATCACCGCCGCCATCTACGTCAACGACAACGAATCCGGCCTCATCGAGGACATCGGCAAGTGGCTGGAGCAACTGGCCCCGCGCAAGCCCAACTACAAGCACCACCAGACCGGCGAAGACAACGCCGACGCGCATCTCAAGGCCCTCCTCCTCCACCACGAAACCACGCTGCCCGTCACCCATGGCCGGCTCGACCTGGGCACCTGGCAGCGCATCTTCTACGCCGAGTTCGACGGTCAGCGCTCCAAGCGCGTCATCGTCAAGGTCTTGGGGATAGCAAAAGGGTGAGCACAGTCGCCGCATTCTTCCTCTCGCAGCTGGCGGCGAAAGAATGCGGCAACCCGGAGCAGGTTGAGCAGCGACCTGGTCTGTCAGTAGCCCGAAAGGTCAGGGTTTGAGCACGATATTGCGCTCAAGCTCGCTGCTGACGACCTCGGAGCTTTCGGTACGGAGCCTGTTGATCTCGGCCCGCTTTTCCGGCGTGCCGTAGACCTTGGCGACGACGGGATCAGCTTTATTGGAAAGGTCGTCGAGGGCAGCCATGTCTTTGTACATGACGACTATCTTGAAATCCCATTTGTCCGTGCCGCTGTAGTCGACAGAGGAGAGAAGAGCATAGCCGGTGATGAGGCCGGCTTCCTTTTCGGCCTCGAAGACCTTGGGCGCGTAAGCGAACGCCTTGAAAAAGTCCGCACTCTTGCCGGGAAGAATACGGATGGTGGTGACCCGGCTGACACCGGTGTAGGAGTAATGCTCTTGGGCTGATGCGCAGAGCGGGAGGAGAACTGCAACGGACAAGACAAGCAGACCACGGGCGAGGAGCTTCATGGTAAGACCTCAAGTGATTGAATTTGTTTGGGAGCTGGCCTGCGAGCGAGAGTAGGCCTCGTATTCCGATAGGTCAACAGAATTCGTCTGCGATCAATTTAGGCCCCACGCGAACCTCGCGTCAGGCGTTCACGATCTCTTCTTCCAGACTCTGCTTCTCGGACAGCTGCGCGTAGTATCCGCCGCGTTCCAACAGCTCGTCGTGCGTTCCGATCTCGGCAATACGTCCATCGACAAGAACAGCAATGCGGTCAGCGCTGCGTGCCGTTGAGACGCGATGCGCGATCAGGATCGTCGTTCGCCCCTGCATCGCTTCGCGCAGTCCCGCAAGAATCTGGTCTTCGGTATGCGTGTCGACTGACGCCAGCGCATCATCGAGAATCAGGATTCGCGGATCGCGCAGCAGGGCACGTGCAATCGCCGTGCGCTGCTTCTGTCCACCCGAAAGCGTCATGCCGCGCTCGCCAACAATCGTCTTGAAGCCGCGCGGGAACTCCTCAATCTCCGTCGCTATATGCGCTGTGGTTGCGGCCTGCACAATCTGCTCGTCAGTTGTCTCATCGACACCGAACGCGATGTTCTCGCGGATGGTCTCCGAGAACAGGAAGGTCTCCTGCGGAACGAAACCGATCGCGCGCCGCAGCGTCTCCAGCGGATACTCGCGGATCGGCCGTCCATCGATCAGCACCATCCCAGGCTCAGCATCCTGCAACCGCGGAATCAGCGACACCAGCGTCGATTTCCCGGAGCCTGTCGGTCCCGTAATCGCGAGGCTCGACCCGGCCGGAATCTCCAGCGAGAGATTGTGCAGCACCTCAGGTCCTGTCACATAAGCGAAGCTCAGGTTGCGGAACTCGATGCTGCCGGCAATCGGCGCGGCCACAAGCTCCGGCAAAGCCGCCGCATCGTCAATCGTGGGCTTCTCGGTCATCAACTCGTGGATGCGCACGACCGACGCTGCGCCGCGCTGCACGAGATTCGTCACCCACCCGATGGCAATCATTGGCCAGGTAAGCTGCACCATGTAGACGAAATACGTTGTGAACTCACCGACGCTGATGCGATGGTGTGCTGCCTCCCGGCCGCCGACGAGCAGCGTGATCATCAGCGAGATGCCGAGCACGAGCTCGAGCGTTGGCCACAGCATCGCCATCAGGCGCGCCAGCAGCAGGCTGCGGCGGATGTACTCGCGATTGGCCTCCTCAAAGACCGCAATCTGAGCCTCCTCCTGCGCAAAGGCGCGGATGAGCCGCGCGCCGGAGAAGTTCTCCTCGGCCATCGCGGAGATGTCGGAGAACATCGCCTGGATGCGCTCGAAGCGCATGTGGATTCGCGCGCCGAAGTACTGCACCAGCACGGACACGAACGGCAGCGGAAGGAAAGCCAGAAGCGTCAGCCGCGGGCTGATGTGGATCATGAACGGCAGCGCGAAGGCGATGAAGACGACGGTGTTGGCCGAGTACATGATCGCCGGTCCCGAGCAACTGCCGCACTGCATTCAGGTCGTTCGTCGAACGCGCCATGATGTCGCCGGTGCGATGACGCTGAAAGAAGCTGGGCTGCTGCGACTCCAGACGCTGGAAGAGGTCATTGCGGATGTCGAACTCGATCTCCCGCGAGGCGCCGATGAGAATCTGGCGCATGAGATAGAGGAAGACAGCAGAGACCGCAGCGATGCCGAGGAGAAGAAAGGCGTAGTGCTCGACCTTGGAGACACTGAGGCCGAGCCGCATGTCGTCGATCGAGCGGCCGATGACCAGCGCAATGACAGACTTGGCAGCGTTGTAGACCAGAAGCGACAGTCCGCCCCACACGTAACTCCGCCAGTAACGGCGCAGGTAAGGGAAGAGCGGACTGAGTCGCTGGAGCATGCGGTTGTTGGATGAGGCTGCGGAGCCGATGGACTCCGCAGTTCAGTTAGTTCTTCGGCGGTGTCGTCGTGGACGGCGTGCGCCGGTTGCGTGGAGCTCGAAGGCGTCGTCGAAGTCACCGGCGGCGGAGCAACGGTCCCCGCAGGCGTCGGCGTCGGCTTCGGGGCAGGCGTCTCCGCGCCCGGCTGAGTCGCACCGGTCGGAGGTGTGGGAGGAGTCGGCGGCTTCGGCGGCGCCGGCTGCGCGTCGCTCTGCGCGACCAACTCGACGTCGAAGATCAGCTCGGCCTTTGCCGGAATCTGCTGATGTCCGTTCTCGCCATAGCCAAGCTGGTACGGAACATACAAGCGCCGCTTGCCGCCGATACGCATGCCCTCAAAGCCGGTGTCCCAGCCTTCGATGACGCGGTGCGCGCCGTACGGGAAGCTGATGGGCTGACCGCGATCCACCGACGAGTCGAACTTGGTGCCGTCGACAAGGTAGCCGGTGTAGTGGACGGTGTACCACTTGTGCGGCTCGGCGAGCGGGCCAGTGCCCACCTTCGTATCGACGTAGTCGAGCGAAAAGACCTCGGGCTTCTGGTCGAGCAGCTCGCGCAGCGCCGGGCTGACCATCGGGGAGGCGTAATCGAGCGTGATGGCAGGGCGGTGCGTGATGGTGTAGAGCGGCTTCGGGCAGGAGCTGCCGGCGGGCAGCGCCGGGATCTTCGGCGAGAGTTCGGGAACCTTGGCGCAGCTTGGGGCTGCCGTCGTTGCGGTGGTGTGGTGCACCGTAGCGGCCGCCGGGTGTGCGGTGGTCTTGGTTGGAGTGGTTTGGGCTAGAAGTGGAGTGGCCGTGAGGGCGATCAAGATCGCTGAGATTCGCATACTGCAATAAGTGTATGTGAGATGCGAGAGCGGAAGATACGAGAAACGGTAGATGGCGCGTCCTTTCGCTATCACGCGTCTCCTATCTCATGTCGGCGTCCGCAGCAGCAGGTAGGAACCTGCCATGGCGAAGAGCAGATCCGGCGACCAGGCAGCCAGCACCGCCGGCAGCGAGTTCACGTTGCCGAGGTTCTCGGAGATGCCCGCGAGCACCCAGTACAGGATCGCCAGCGCGAGCGCCGCGCCAATGCCGGCCAGGCTGCCGCGTTTTCCTGCGGCCAGCGAGAAGGGCACAGCGAGGATGGCCATCACGAGCGTGAGCAGAGGGTAGGAGAGCTTGCGGTTAAGCTGCACCCGCAGTGGTGTCGTGTCGAAGCCGCTCTGCTGCAGGTCGCGGATGTAGCTTGAGAGCTCGCTGTAGGACATCTCCTGCGAGGGACGTTCTTCCTTCTTGAAGTAGACGGGTGTCTCGCGGATCTCACCGAAGCTCGATTCCTGGAAGGTGTGGAAGTTCGTCACGCGTGTCGCCATTGGCGAAGACGCGCTCCCATCCGTTCTCGAAGTCCCAGTGGCCTGCGGCTGCGTCCCAGTGCGCACTCTCGGCGTAGATGCGGCGCGAGAGGGTAAAGGTACCGGGCTCAAACTCGAACACGGTGATGTTGGCGAAGATGTTGCGGTCAGGGTCGAAGGCCTGGTAGTAGAAGATGCGCGTGGGTTCGCCGGAACCGGACGCCTGCCCGGACATCCACTTGCGGTCCGGACGGAGGAAGGTCTGTGCGGGCTTGCCCTTGATGCTGGAAAGCAGCGCCTCCTGCCGCCGGTTCGCTCCCGGCAGGTAGCTCTCATCGAACGCGAAGAGCAGCACCGCAAGGACTGCAGCGACGAGCAGCACTGGTGTAACGACGCGATAAAGGCTGACGCCCGTGGCCTTCATCGCCGTGATTTCGCTGGAGCGACTGAGCGCGCCGAAGGTGATGAGCACAGCGACGAGCGAGCAGAGCGGCGTGACGTTGTAGAGGATGAACGGAATGAGATTGAGAAGGTAGTCGCCGACCGTGACGAGCGGCGTGCGGTACTTGATGATGTCGCCGATGAGCTCGAAGAACGTGAAGATGAGAAACAGCACGGTGAGCGCTGACAGTACGAGCACGAAGTTGCGCAGGAAGCTGCCCATTGCGTACTCGTCGAGAATGAGCGGGAAGCGGGCGCGCACGGCACGCCGCAGACGGCGGAGGCGATCGCCGGAACCCACGGCGCCAGGCTCCGTGGGTCGGATGCGGAGCAGGCGGTTGAAGAACTTTGCCAGGAAACTGCCGATGCTCGAGAACGCGTCGAGTGCAAGACCGCCGCGGCTCATCTGCTGAATAAGCAGAATGCCAGCGACGGCGAAAAGCACGTTCGCTCCCCAGACACCGGCGAACGCGGGAAGCTTCTGCTGGCGCGCAAGCGCGACGCCGATCTCCGAGAGGAAGTAGTAGAGGAAGACGAGCAGCAGCGTGACGGCGAAGCCGGTGCCCTTGCCCCCTCGCTTGGAGGAGAGGCCGAGAGGGACGCCGACAAGCATCAGCACAAGGCACGCGGCGGGGAAGGAGAGCCGCCGATGGAACTCGATGGAGTACGGTCGTGTGTCGCGAGATTTGTCAGAAGCGTGCGCTCGCCGCCAGACTTCGCCGGTATCGAGCGCCTGCATGGGCGTGTCGCGACGGCTGAGGTGTGTGTCCTCCTGCGAGCTGGTTTCGATGGGCAGGACGGTGGAATTGAACGTGGCGATGTCGTACTGATTGGGATCGTTGCCGGCGATATCGTGACGTGAACCGTTGAGGAGATCGAGACGAAGCGTCTGGCGCCCGGCGCCTGCCTGCACAATCGCCTCCTGCGCGCTGATGATGTGTGGCGTTGCAGGCTGCGTGAGATCGGCAAGGAAGACGTGCTTCCAGATGGCGGTGCCGTTGGCGCCCGGCAGCACATCCTGGGTATAGAGCACGTAATTTTTGAAGTCTTCGTAGAAGACGCGCGGCTGAACTTCAACGGTGGCTTGCGTCGTCTTGCTCTGCTCCTCATAGTCAAGCAGCGCACGCGCAGCATGCGGAGCGACATAGAGCGAGTTCGCCAGGCCGATCAGCCAGCAGAAAATAGCGATGATGCTGACGATGCGCAGGAAGGAGACTACGCCGAGGCCGCTGGCGCGCATCGCGGTGATCTCGCTGTCGGCGGCGAGACGGCTGAGGCCCAGCAGGATGCCGATGAGCACCGCCATCGGAATGGTGAGCGTGAGAAAGTTGGGCAGCAGGTAGCCGATGAGGCGAAGGAGATCGAGCGGAGAGGCAACGCCGCGCACCGCGAGCTCCAGCAGCGGCAGCAGGTAGCGCATAAACAGAATGAAGGTGAAGAGCACGCCGCCGAGCAGGGCGTAGCCGACGACCTCGCGAAGAATGTAGCGGGTGAAGATGCGCACGTGAGATCTGCCTGCCGGATTTAAGTGTATCGTGCGCGCTGCCTGGCCGGTGCGCTCGGCAGGAGTGCTAAGCGGAACGCAAGCGCAGCGAATTGGCGAGCACGCTCACCGAACTGAACGCCATGGCGATGCTGGCGAGCACCGGGCTGAGCAGAATATGGAAGCGCGGATAGAGCACGCCCGCGGCAATGGGAATGCCGATCACGTTGTAGAGCAGCGCCCAGCCGAGGTTCTGTCTCATAATGTGCACTGCCCGGCGGCTGAGGCGAAGGGCTTCGGGGATGAGCTTGAGATCGGAGTGGAGCAGGAGCACATCGCCTGCCTCGCGGGCAAGGTCGGTGCCCGCGGCCATGGCAAAGCCTGCGTCGGACTGCGCGAGCGCGGCCGCGTCGTTGATGCCGTCACCGGCCATGCCGACGCGACGGTGTTGCGACTGAAGTTCGCGGATGGCTTCGAGCTTGCCGCCAGGCAGCAGGCTTGCGCGCACGTCCTTGATGCCAACTTCGCGCGCCACGGCTTCGGCGGAGAGCTTTGTGTCGCCGGTAAGTATGAGCGAGCGGATGCCGAGAGTGTGAAGATCGCGGATGGCCGCGGCCGCTTCGGGACGGAGCTGGTCGGTTGCGAAGAAGACGGCCTGCGGCTGGTGGTCGAGAATGAGATACACCGGTGTGGCGTGAGCGAGGTTCGGCGGTGAGACGAGCGCGGAGTCCAGATCGCGCGCAGGGAGAAGCGATGCGTTGCCGATGAGGATCTCGCGGCCGGATGCATTCGCTCGCACGCCGATACCGGGTAGAACCTCGACATCAGTGACGGCGAGGGTTGAGGGCGAGACCTCTGTGCCGGCGAAGTTGACGATGGCCTGGGCGAGCGGATGGGTCGAGGAGCGCTCTACGGCTGAGGCGAGCGCGAGCAATTGTGCGGGTGGAAGCGCGGGGCTGGCGATGGTTGCGAAGTGCGCGATGCCCGGCTTGCCTTCGGTGAGGGTTCCGGTCTTGTCGAAGGCGAGCGTGTCGAGGGCTGCGACTCGCTCGATCGCCTCGCCGCCTTTGATCAGCAGGCCAGACCGCGCGGCGCGGCCGATGGCGACCGTAATTGCGGCGGGTACAGCGAGGCCCATCGCGCAGGGGCAGGCGATGATCAACACGGCGACGGCGATGGCGAAGGGTTGCGCGAAGCCTTCGTGACGGCCGCCGGTATTCAGCGCAATCCACCAGGCGAGCGAACGACAGCGTCGCGAGCGCGAGGATAGCAGGGACGAAGATGGCGCTGGCGCGGTCCGCGAGGCGCTGCATAGGAGCGCGCGAGGATTGCGCCTGCGCGAGCATCCGCTGCATTTGCGCGAGCATGGATGCGTTACCGACCGCGGTCGCGCGCAGGATGAGCACGCCGTCGAGATTCAGTGTGCCGCTGATGACACGCTCGCCCTGCGTGCGCGTCACAGGCAATGGTTCTCCGGTGAGCATGGACTCGTCGACTGAACTGCGGCCGTCGAGAATGATGCCGTCGACGGGGATGCGATCGCCCGCGAGGACGCGGAGGATATCGCCGGCGGCGAGTGCATCTGTGGGAAGGACGAGTTTCGTGTGCAGCGCTGTAATCAGGGTTCCCGGCGGCGAGGTCAACATCGAGCAGTCGAGCAGTCGCCGCGGTGAGCTGCGCGAATCCGCGAATGGAGCGTGTAGCCTGCCGTCGCGCCCGTGCTTCAAGCCACCTCCCAGCGAGCAGAAAGCCGAGGATGAGAATGACGGACTCGAAGTAGACGTCTGCTCCCGACGCGCTGGCGCGGATGGTTGCGACGAGCGACGCCGCGAATGCGCTGAGCGTGCCGATGGCAATGAGCGTGTTCATGTTCGTCGTGCGATGCCGCGTGGCACGCCATGCACCGACGTAAATCTCCGGCGCCGCAAAGAGCATGACCGCGAATGAAAGCGCGCAGAGGAACCAGCGCAGCGGCTGCGCAGGCAGCGACATCAACGCGGCGGGAGTCAGTGGACCGAGGACTCGCGCGACGAGGTTCAGGAGCGGGTCGGCGCTTGGGTTCGCCATCATCAACGGCATCGAGAGCATCATCGCGACCGCTCCTGCGATGAGGCTCAGGAGCGTGCGAAGGCCGAGGGCCGGCTCGTCGGAATCGTGAACATGTTCCGCGTGGCCGGTGGTCGCGTGATGTTGCGGAACGGGCAGCGAGGCATCGTAACCGGCATGACGTACCGCTTCGATCAGCGGTTGGACATCGAGCGGTTGCGCGGAGTTGATCTGCGCGGAGTTGGCCAGCAGACTGACGCTGGCCGACTCGACGCCGGGAACAGAGCGCAGCGCGCGTTCGACGTGGTGCTGGCACGCAGCGCAGCTCATCCCGGCGATCTGAAGGGTCTGTTCGCTCATAGCTCGCGCGATCAACGAAGGACTCGTGCCGGGTAGCCTGCATCGCTCAAGTGACTTCTCGATCTGCGCCGGATCGGCGTCGGTGGTCACACGCGCAGCGCCGACGCGAACCTCTTCAGCGTGCGTGCCGGGCAGTGCATTGATCACCTGCATGACGCGGCGAACGCAGCTGCTGCAATGCATGTTCTCAATGATCAGGTCCAGGGTGTTCATAAGAATTCGATGCGCTGGCGCAATACGGGATGCGAGTGGTCAGGCTTCTGGAACAAAACGATAGCCGACGCCGCGCACAGTCAGGAAGTGCGCAGGGTGCGCGGGATCGGGCTCAAGGTAGCGACGCAGGCGGACGAGGAAGTTGTCGATGGCACGCGTGTCCGTGTCCTCGTGAACGCGCCACACGTTCTCGAGCAACTCTTTGCGGGCGATGACTCTTGCCGGGGCGCTCCAGAAGATAGCGGAGCAGATCGGCCTCCATGACCGTGAGGTGGATGGTGTCGCCGGAGCCGCGAATCTCGAGTGCGTCGAGGTCGATCGTGCGCTCGCCCAGCGTGAAGGTAGGTTGCTGCTGCTGAGGCTCTCCGGAAACTGGCGCGGGTGACTCAGCGGTCGTTTGTTCCGTCTTCGTCGTCCAGTGCACACGACGCAGAAGACCTGCAAGTCGTGCCATCAGAATGTTCAGATCGAACGGCTTGGCAAGGTAGTCATCGGCGCCCGCCGCGAACCCCTCGACGATGTCCTCGGAGCGGCCTCGTGCTGTGAGCAGAAGCACCGGGATAAATCGCCCGGCCTCGCGCAGTGCGCGCACGATGGAGAAGCCATCCTGGCCGGGAAGCATGACATCCAGCAGCACGGCCGCCGGCGGCTCCGGTGCGTTGAGCAGCCAGGCCAGGGCGGAATCGCCGTCAGCCTCGTGGTGGGTGCGGTAGCCCTCAGCCTGAAGGTTGAACAGCAGCCCCTGGGCGAGGTGCTCCTCGTCTTCAACCACCGCAATGAGAGGTGTAGGCATCGGCGACGATTGTATCGCCAGGCTTATGCCGTCCGCTTCGGTCGAGTTATTGATGCGCTGCGCCTTTCGTCGCGGTCGTGTCTGGGGTCGCGGCCGTGCTGGCGGTCTCGGTGGTCTTCTGCTCGGAAGGCAGCTTGTGCTCTTCGAGCGCGAGCGCCTCAGGCATATAGGTGAGCGCCTGCTTGATTTGCGGGTCCCAGTCGGCGCGGACCTTCAGCCCCTCGGCCTGACCGAACTGCGAGGTGAAGAGCTCGGCCTTGATGCTGGCCTTGATCCAGTCGAGGTTGTCGTTGATGTCCTTGTCCGTGAATTCGATCTTCTGCGAGCGCAGGAAGTCTTCGAACTGGCTGAGCATCGCGTCGTCGACCACCAGATCGCGGGTAATGCTGTGGTTCGCGAGGTAATGAATCGTGAAATCAAAGAAGGCACGGTGCGGAGGCGTCGAGCAGAACCTCCTGGAAGTGGTTGCTCTTGAGCTCGGCGATCTTTTCGTCCGGCGTGATGCCACCGCCACCGTAGACCGGGCGGCCGGCGTCGGTGAGCTTCACCTCGCGGTTGGTCTTGTCCGCCGGCAGCGCGTCGTTGCGCACGTAGTAGTAGTCATACAGCGAGACGTTGTTGTAGTTGCGCTGGATGAGGCGGCCGGACGGCGTGTAGTAGTGGAAGGTCGTCAGCGCGAGGCCGGTGTTCTCTGAGATCGGGAAGACCGTCTGGACGAGGCCCTTGCCGAAGGTGGTCTCACCCACGATCAGCGCGCGGTCGTGGTCCTGCAGCGCGCCCGAGACGATCTCTGCGGCCGAGGCGGTGTCGCGGTTCACGAGGATGACGATCGGGTACTTGAGGTCCGAGCCCTTGGGGGCGCGATAGACCTGGTCCGGAAATGCGCGGCCGCGCTGCGAGACCACGATCTGTCCCTTCTGCAGGAACTTGTCGGCGGTGTTGACCGCTTCGTTCAGCAGACCGCCTGGATTCTCCCGAAGATCGATGACCAATCCCTGAACGCCGGGACCGAACTTATCCAGCGCCTCCTGCACCTCGTGGGAGGTGGTCTCCATGAACTGGGTGATGTGGATGTAGCCGACGTTCGGCTTGATCATGAAGGCGATATCGACGGAGTAGCGCGGAATCTCATCGCGGATCAGGTCGAAGACCAGGGGCTTGGCCGTGCCTTCGCGCGCCATCGTGACGGTGACGTGCGTTCCGCGGGGGCCCTTCAGCATGGAGGCGACCGCGGCGGAGTCCATGTTGTCGGTCGACTTGCCGTCGACAGCAAGAATGACGTCGCCGGGACGGATGCCGGCCTTGTAAGCGGGCGTGCCCTCAAACGGCGCCAGCACGACGATCTTGTTTTCCTGCGGCTGGATCTGCATGCCCACGCCGTAGTACTTGCCGTGCTGGTCCTCGCGCATCTGTGCGAAGGCCTTGGGGTCGTAGAAGTTCGAGTGCGGGTCGAGCACGTGCAACATGCCAGGGATCGCGCCGTCGTAGATGGCCTTGTCCACGTGGTCGGTGTCCAGCTTGTCCGCGTAGTTCTGCTCCACGAGTGCGTACACGTCGGTGAAGTTCTTCATCGAATCGCGCAGCGTGGACTCATCCGTGGCGGACTGGGCAGCAACGCGGCCGCCGATCAGGGAACCGGTGACTCCGCATGCTGCGAGAAAGATAGCTGCGGAAAAGAGGGCGCGACGGGTACGCGAGTTCATGGCGCGGAAGGAACCTCGAGGGGAGCAGAAAAGCCCGAAATCAGGGCACACAATGGGCCGCTGCTCGTTGGACGAGTATAGCATTCGGGCGGTGAGCCTGAACCCGTGTGCAGCCCGGTTCAGATAAGGCGGAGGACGACTCGCAGAGGGCCTTCCTGACAGGTAGAATGGTCGCACTGGATGACCTCAGGCAGGCACTGCGGGTCCAACTAAGAGCACGCTGCAGAGTGGCTTGCAGGGGGTCAGGATGACCTCAACTGCGCCGGCCCAAAAGGCTGCTGCGATAAGAGGTCCCCGAAGGAACGAATGATCAGTAAGAAGCACAGCAAGCTCAGGAAGTACGGACATCTTCCACGTACGAGCCGGTTTGCCGGCGTAGTTCTGGCCGCATCCCTGGCTGCAACACCGAGTCTTCTGGCGCAGGTACGCGCTCAACAGCCCAATTATCCAGTGCCTGGCGGAGCGGTGACGCCCGCGCCGCAGCCTCAGCTGCAGCTTCCGCCGTTGCCGGCGACGGCACCGATCACGCCCGAACGGTTCGGTCGTCGAGGACGTAGTGGCTCGCGTGAACGACCAGATCATCACCCGCACCGAGTACGAGCGCGCCCGGGAGCAGTTGATGGAGCAGGCGCGCCAGGAGAATGTGCCGCAGGCCGATGCCGAGGCCAAGCTGCATGACCTGCTGCGCGACATGATCGACCAGCAGCTGCTGCTTTCCAAGGGCAAGGAGCTGGGCATCACCGGCGATAGCGATACGATGCGCCGGCTGGACGACATCCGTAAGCAGAACCATCTGGACTCGATGGAAGCGCTGCAGAAGGCAGCCGAGCAGCAGGGGATCTCGTTTGAGGACTTCAAGCAGCAGATTCGCAATCAGATCGTCAGCAACCAGGTAGTGCAGGAAGAGGTTGGGCGCCACCTGAACCTCACCCGCGCTCAGGAAGAGGCCTACTACAAGGAGCACGGCAAGGACTTCGAGGTTCCGGAGCAGGTGCATCTCAGCGAGATCCTGATTCCGACGCCGGAGAATGCCACCGATGCGCAGGTCGCGGCGGCGCAGCAGAAGGCCGACGAGGTCGAGGCGAAGCTGAAGGGCGGCGCCAACTTCGCAGAGACCGCGAAAGCCAACTCGGGCGGACCCACTGCCCCGGCGGGTGGCGACCTCGGCGACTTCAAGCGCGGTGCGCTGGGCGATGTGCTGGAGAAGGCGACGTTTTCGTTGCCGGCCGGCAACTTTACGGAGCCGATTCGCACGCGCCAGGGCTTTGTCATCCTGCGGGTAGACAGCCACCAGAAGGCCGGAATTCCTCCGCTGAGCGATGTCGAGCGGCAGGTGCAGGAAGCGATTTACTTCAACCAGTTGCAGCCGGCCCTGCGCACCTACCTGACCAAGGCGCGTGAGGACGCATACATCGATATCAAGCCCGGGTTTGTTGATACAGGCTCAAGTCATCAGCAGACCAAGCCGGAGTTCACGGCTTACGCTCCTCCGCCGCCGAAGAAGAAGACGGTGAAGAAGCAGCGTGTCGAGCAGGAGAAGGCCGCGAAGGCACAGGCCGATCTGGCTGCGGCGCGTGAAAAGGAAGCAGAGAAGTCGGCGGCCAAGGTTGCGGCGAGTCAGCCCGTCGGCAAGAACGGATCGCATCCGCCCAAGAAGCAGAAGATTCATCGCGAGAAGATTCGCTTTGGACAGGCCCCCGAAAAGGCTCTGCCGGCCGGTGCGACCCAGGCTGCCGAAACCGGCAACAACGCGCAGCCGCTGGGACAAACGGCCGGCGCGGCGATGGCTCCCACCGAGTCGACGACCAGCGTCACGACCGGCACTGGAGTCGAGGAGAGCAGCACTGATCCATTGGCGCCGCAGCAGGTAGCCACTCGCAAGACGCGTTACACGGCCCGCGAACAGGAGACTGAGGAGAAGCGCGCGCAGGAGAAGGTCGCCAAGGCAGAGGTGAAGGCCTCCAAGCGACCGACGCCCGCGACGTCTGAGGAATCCGCGGACGAGAAGGCCCGCTCTACACCGCTTGGACTCAACGGCGACACGAACAGCAAGAAGAAGAAGCCCAAGACGAAGCGCGACAAGAATGAGCCGAAGGAGCGCCTGCAGGAGAAGCCGAAGCCAGTGGAGACCACGCCTCCTCCGCCTGCTCCGACGGTGAATCCAGCCCTGGGCACTGCGCCTGCCGCCCAGACTCCTCCGCCAGCCCAGACGCCGACCGGCGCGACGCAGCCACAGTAGCGGCTTCTGCGCTGCCTTCCATCAGAGAGCCCCGGTCTTCGGGGCTCTCGTCGTATGCTGAGAAACCGATGAAAGATTTCTTTGTTGCCGACGCGCCGCGCTTTGAGAACCAGGTCATCACAACCTACTTCTGCCTGGCGTCCATAAGCCTGCGCGACCGCAAGGGCGGCGGCGGACAGTACCTTGCCCTGACCCTGACCGACAAAACCGGGCCGCTCGAAGCACGCATGTGGGAAGAATTTGCGAACGTCGTCGAGACTTGCGCCGAGGGCTGCTACGTCAAGGTCCAGGGGCAGATCTCGAAGTACAACGGCAGGTTCCAGATCACGCTGACCCGCATGCGCGCCGCCGCCGAGAGCGAGATCGACACCGCCGACTTCGTGCCCACGACGCAATACGAGATTCCGGCAATGATGGCGGAGCTGCGCGGCTACGTCGAAGCATTCTCCAACCCGCACCTGCGCACGCTCGTGCTCCGCTTCTTCGACGACCCATCCATCGGCGCGGCATTCCAGGAGGCGCCTGCGGCCAAGCGGCTGCATCACGCATGGCTCGGCGGTCTGCTGGAGCATGTGCTCGCGCTCGTGCGCGTCTGCCGGGCAACAGTGCCGTTTTATCCCGAGGTTGACCCCGACCTGCTCGTGACTGGTGCAATCCTGCACGACATCGGCAAGGTGCGCGAACTGAGCTGGCGCTCGAACTTCAGCTACACCCTCGAGGGGCAGCTCGTCGGCCACATCACCATCGCACAGCGGATGCTCGCGGAAGCGATTTCATCGATGGACGCCGAAGCCCACGAGCGCGCACAACGCTCCGGCGAACCGCCTGCGCTGTTCCCGGAGCCCCTGCGCGTTCTGGTCGAGCACATGATCCTCGCGCATCACGGCAAGCTGGAGTTCGGCTCACCCAAGCTTCCGATGACACCGGAGGCAATGCTGCTGAGCGCGCTCGACGATCTCGAGGCGAAGTTCCAGACGATGCGCGCGGAGTTTGCGGCGGCTCGCGACGCCGGCCGCCGCCCCGACGAGCCGACCGAGTGGGTCCGCTCGATGGACCGCAATCTGTTCGATTCGCGCCGCTTCCTCGAAGCGCAGACGTCGAACATCAACTCGCCCCGCGTCCCAGGTTGCGGCAGGTCCTGATGCATCGGAGAGCGCACCCGAGCCGGTCGAACCTGCGCAACAGTTGGACGATCTGTTTACCGAACTCTGAGCGCCGCAGTTCGCTGATTCAAGCCGATATAATCAAGCTCTCATGCTTCGATTTTTCACTGCAGGCGAGAGCCACGGAGAGGCCCTGGTGGCGCTCATTAGCGGATTGCCCGCGGGTGTTCCAGTCGACCAGGAGTTTGTGAACCACGAGCTCTGGCGGCGCCAGCAGGGCTATGGCCGCGGCGGCCGCATGCGCATCGAGAAGGACGAGGCGCACATCCTCTCCGGCGTGCGCCACGGCAAGACCATCGGCTCGCCCATCGCCATGACGCTCGCCAACAAGGACTGGAAAAACTGGGAGCAGATTCTCCCCGTCGAGCCCGGCGATCCCTCACTGCACAAAGCCGTCGCCAGCCCGCGCCCCGGACACGCAGATCTCGCCGGCGCGCTGAAGTACGACTTCAAGGACGCACGCTACGTTCTCGAGCGCGCCAGCGCCCGCGAATCCGCTGCACGCGTAGCCTGCGGCGCTCTGGCAAAGCTGCTCCTCCGTGAACTCGGCGTGCATGTGGCGAGCCACGTCGTTCGCGTCGGCACCGCCCAGCTCGCGCGCGAGGTCAGCTTCGACGAGGTTGCAGGCATCGCACAACGCGACGATGTTCTGCTCGCCTGTGCTGACGCCGAGTCCGAGGCCGCGATGAAGGCCGAGGTCGACAAGGCCCTCCGCACCGGCGACACCGTCGGCGGCGTCTTCGAGGTCATCGTTCACGGCCTGCCTCCCGGCATCGGCACGCACACCAACTGGGACGAGCGTCTCGACGGCCTGCTCGCGCAGGCCCTGATGAGCCTGCAGGCAGTCAAGGCCGTTGAACTCGGCCGCGGCGTGACCGCAGCCGAGTCGCCCGGCTCCCAGGTGCACGATGCCATCGCCTACTCGGAAGATCCCGAGAGCAGCGAAGGCTTCACTCGATTCCGCCGCGAGAGAAATAATGCTGGTGGAGTCGAAGGTGGCATGTCCAACGGCGAGGATGTCGTAGTGCGCGGCTACCTGAAGCCCATCTCGACACTGCGTCGCCCGCTTGGTTCGGTGTCCTTCGAAACGCGCGAGGCCACCAAGGCATCCTACGAACGGTCGGACGTCTGCGTGGTGCCGGCGGCCGGCGTTGCCGGCGAGGCGATGGTGGCGCTGACGATCGCGCGGCTGGTGCTGGAGAAGTTCGGTGGCGACAGCCTCAACGAGCTGAAGCGCAACTTCCACGGCTATTGCGAACAGATTCGGGCTTTTTGATATGAGCGACACGAAGACAGAGATCGAAAACACAACCGCCCCTTCGACGGACTCAGACGGAACGAAGATTCACACGATCGTGAAGTATCCCGATCCAGTGCTCTCGAAGAAGGGCGCGGCGGTGACGGAGTTCGGACCCGACCTCGCGCAGTTTGTCGAAGAGATGTGGGCCAGCATGTATGCCGCGCACGGCATCGGCCTCGCCGCCCCGCAGATCGGCGTGTCGAAGCGCATCACCGTCATCGACGTCAGCTTCAAGGAGCGCCCCGACGAAAAGCTGGTGCTCATCAATCCGGAGATCATCGAGCGCGAAGGCAAGCAGTTCGAGGAGGAAGGCTGCCTCAGCCTCCCGGAGATCCGCGAGAAGGTGCAGCGCTCCGCGTATGTGAAGGTGCGAGCGCAGGATGTGAACGGCGAGTTCTTCGAGGCTGAGGGTGATGAGCTCCTGGCCCGCGCCATACAGCACGAGATCGATCACCTCGACGGTATCCTCTTCATCGATCGCATCAGCGCGCTGAAGCGCGACCTGGTGAAGCGCCGCATCCGCAAGCTACAGAAGAACGGGGAGTGGTAATGCTGTTGCAGAGGTCGTGCCGATGAGGCTGGTCTTCTGCGGCACACCCGACTTCGCCGTGCCGACGCTCGAGTCGCTCCTCGATCACGGGCACGAAATCCCCCTCGTGCTCACGCAACCCGATCGTCCCGCAGGCCGCAGGATGGAGCTGCAACAATCTGCGGTGAAGCGCGTCGCGCTCGCACGCGGTCTCCGCATCCTGCAGCCGGAAAAAATCAAGAACAATGAAGGCCTTCGTGCCGAGCTTGAATCGCTCCATCCCGACGCCATCATCGTCGTCGCCTACGGCCGCATCATCCCCGAGTGGATGTTGAATCTGCCGCGCTTCGGCAACATCAATCTGCACGGTTCGCTGCTGCCGAAGTATCGTGGCGCCGCGCCGATTCAGTGGGCCGTCGCGAGCGGTGAAACTGAGACCGGCGTTACGACGATGCAGCTTGACGCCGGTCTCGATACCGGCGATATCTTGCTGGAGCGCAGTATGACCCTCGGCCCCGACACGACCGCATCGGAGATCTATCCGAAGCTCGCGTCCATCGGCGCGGAACTGATGCTCAAAACTCTCGACGGGCTCGAACACGGAGCCGTCGCACCACGCGCGCAGGATAATGAGCTTGCAACGCTGGCGCCGATCCTAACGCGTGAAGATGGCCGCATGGAACTTGACCGAAGAACAGCCCGCGAAGCCTACAACCGCTGGAGAGGATTCTCTCCCTGGCCCGGCGCGCACGCAGAGTTTCGCGGGAAGCGCTTCCTCGTGCATCGAATGCATCCGATCACGGACAGCAAGGGAGAGCTCGCACCGGGTGAACTCGCTCTCGCAGACGGCGTGCTGCTCACAGGAGCCGCCGGTCAAACAAAGCTCGCGCTCGATGAAGTGCAGATGGAAGGCAAAGCGCGAATGCCCGGCGCACAGTTTGCGAAGGACTTTCAGCTTCGCCCTGGAGAACGTCTTGCCTAAGCCTGGTCGCGGCATCAATGCAAGCGCCCCGCGCGCAAAGCCAGCGCCACGAGATCAACCAGCGAAAAACATCAGCCCCGCGCGCCGCGCAGCATTCCAGGTTCTCCTGCAGATCGAGACCTCATCCGCACACAGCGACGATCTGCTGCATGGCGTAGCGCTACAAAGGTTGTCGCAAGCGGATCGCAATCTCGCAACAGCATTGGTGATGGGAGTTCTGCGCTGGGAGATTGCCCTGGATGCGGAGTTGGCGAAGCTGTTCGATCGTCCCGATCAGCCACTGCCCGAAGAGATACGCATTGCATTACGAATGGGCGCATTCCAGCTCCGTCACATGGACCGCATTCCGCCCCACGCTGCTCTCAGCGAGAGCGTCGAACTCGTGCGTGCCGCGGGACACCCCAAGGCCGCCGGCCTCGTGAACGCAGTTCTGCGAAAACTCTCGACAAAGCCCGCACCGGGTAAGCCGATAGCCGAGTCCGTCGATGCAATCGCAAAACGCCTCGGACATCCGGCATGGCTCGTGAAGCGTTGGGAGAGCTTCTATGGAAGGCAAGCGGCTTCCGCCATCTGCGAATACGACCAGCATGAAGCCAATCGCGGCGAATTGTTCGTGCGCGATCAGCTTGCCGAAGAAGTCGACGCGAATCTCATCGACGACGGCTCGCGACTCATTGCTGAACTCGCCGCCGTGAGTCATCCCTCACCTGAGCGCATCTGGGACGCCTGCGCCGCCCCCGGAGGAAAGACATCGGTCCTCGCGCGGCGTCATCCTGCTGCCGATCTTCTGGCGACTGACATCAGTCCGAGCCGCCTGCAATCCATGCGCCGCAGGCTGCAAAACGATTTGCCCGATCGCGAAATTCGCACGCTTCAGGCGGACGCTGCGCAGCTCCCCGCCAGCGAAGGCAGCTTCGATCTCATCCTCTGCGACGTGCCCTGCAGCGGCACCGGAACGCTGGCGCGCAATCCCGAAATTCGTCATCGGCTGCAGCCATCTGAGTTCGAGCGCCAGGCGGCACGGCAGCGAGAGATCCTCAGCGCAGCTCTCAAGCGTCTCCGCCCCGGTGGCCGGCTGCTGTATTCGACCTGTTCGCTCGAACCCGAAGAGAACGAAGAGATTGCAAAATCCGCACTCGCGCAAGCTGAGATTCAATCAGGATTAAGCACGATCTCCATCGGAGAGTTGCTCGAGACGCTGCGCTCTCGCGGCGTGATTCGCGACGACACAAAACACCTGCAGCAGTTAGTGCGCGGCAACGTGCTTCGGACGCTGCCAGGGGCAAACTTCCACGGCGACGGATTTTTCGCCGCTGTGTTCGCCCGCGAAGCCTAGCGCTCTACTGCGGCGTTGCCGCAGGCGCAGTCGGCGGCGCTACAGGTGCTGTGCTCGCGCTCGACGTATGCCCAAACGTCAGCTTCACCACGGAACCTTTGCTGGCGCGGTGCCCGGCCTCAGGCGATTGTGCTGTCACAGGCCCGACGGGCACCATCTGCACAGGAGCAGCCTGTTCCGGCGCCGCTGTACTGCCCGAATTTGCAGGTGCATTCGGTGGCTGCCCGGCTGCAGGCGGAGTCGCCGCAGGTGCGGGCTGTGCAACCGGCGCCATCTCGCCCAGCGCTGCAACCCGCAATCCAAGCGCAATCGCCGCGCGGTTCGCCGAGGGCCAGCTCATGCCGACAAACGACGGCATCACGAAAGCCTCCGAGCCGCCCGCCCCCTGCTGACTCAGCAGCAGATTCACCCGCGGTTGATCGACCCCGGCATCCGGCGGCGGTGTTTGCGAAAGCACCATGTCCGTGTCGCCCGGCGCATCCAGGTGGGCCAGCGTGCCCAGATCCAGCGACGCCTTGCGCAAATCCAGCGACGCCTCGCGCACCGGCTCTCCCACGACATCCGGAATCGTCACCTGCTGCGGTCCGAGGCTCTCCGTCACGCGAACCTGCCATCCCCTGCGCACGCGCGAGCCCGCAGCAGGCGCCTGCGTAAGAATGCGGCCCGCGGGCACTGTCCGCGAGTAAAACTTATTTTCGATGTTCAGGTCGAGCCCATTGTGCAGCGCAGCCTCGCTGGCTTGCGCAACCGTAAGCCCGGCGAGGTCCGGAATCGCCACCTCTCGTCCGTGCAGCGCAATCCGCAGCGCCAGTCCCGCAAACAGCACGAACACCGCCAGCATCAGCAGCGCACCAGAGAACACCCGCAGGATCTGAAGGAATCGCCGCATCGGAGTCAGCATACAGGGTTAGACGCAGATCAGTTGTTACCTGCGATTGTCGGACGCCGGTTCAGGATGAATCAGCACCCGCGTCACCTGGGGATGCTGCAGTCGGAACTGATTTTCGAAATCGGTGATGATCGCGTGAACGCGGCTCATCGGCAGATCATCCGGCAGCGTGCAGTGGCAGTTCACCTGAATGGCGTTCGCGGCGCCGTTGTGTCCGCGTGTGACGGTGATCTCGTGAATGTCGACGATCTCCGGAAACTTAGCTGCCGTCTTGCGTAGTTGCGCCTCGAGATTTTTCGCGGTCTCGATCGGCGCGGCCTGCGCAATCGTCGCGGGTTCGCCTTCAATGTGCGTCAGCAGCGTGGCGATTCCCGGCACCTCGCGGCGAATGTCAGATTCAAGCTGTGTCGCGATCTCGTGCGCGCTGCGCAGCGACATCGATTCAGGCACCTCGAGATGTTGCTCCAGATGAAGCGCGCCGTCATACTGTTGCAGCGTTACGTCGTGAACATTCAAATTGCGCCGGGCAGCAACCGCGCGCACGCGGTCAAAGTGGCTCTCGTCCACCGTCGCCGTCGGCACCGTCTTCACCACGACGTCGGCGCCTTCCAGCCGCCTCTGCACAGTTTCCGTCGCCTCGGAGGTCACCTGTTCGGACCGCTGAAAGCTCAGCGCGCGCGGAAGCCCCAGCGTGAGATCGACAAAGTAGTCCGAGCCCGAGCGGCGAACTCGCAGGCGCTGCACAGAGATCACATCAGGAATCGATTTCAAATCGCGTAGCAGTTGCCCTTGAATCTTGTCGCGAACCTCAGGAGGCGTCGCGTCCAGCAGTGAATCCAGCGTCCTGCGCGCGAGTCTCCAGGTCACCTGCAGAATGATGCCCGCAACCACCAGCGCCGCGATCGGGTCCGCATAACGCAGCATCGGCAGATTCCACCGTTGCCCTGCGAACGAAAACAACAGACCCACGATCACCGCTGCCGACGACCATATATCCGTGCCGAAGTGCACGGCGTCCGCCTCGAGCGCCTCGCTGCGATGCGTCTTGGCCACGCGACGCAGCGCAGCCGAACGCGCCGAGTCCACGATGATCGACAGCAGCAGGACGACGAACGGCCAGATGGAAAACCGCAGGGTCAGACGGTTCGGATGCAGAATGCGCACGATGGCTTCGATCGCAATCCACAGACACGACCCGACCATCAGCACCGTCTCCACTGCCGCGGACAGATTCTCGACCTTGCCATGCCCGAAGGCGTGCTCCGCATCCGCCGGCCGATCCGAAAGACGCACCGACGTGAAGGTCAGCAGTGACGCAATGAGATCAATGCCCGAATGCGCCGTCTCGCTCAGCATTCCCAGCGAGCCGGTGAGCAAGCCGGTGATCAGCTTCAGCAGCGTGATACCCGACGCCGCAAGGAACGACGTGAGCGCAGCCGTTCGCTTCGCGTACGCGCGCTCATGATGCTCTGTATGGACGACGGCTGATTTGGTGCTTCCGGCCATGCGCTGAGGATACATGCGCCCGCTCAGGCTTTGGAGCCGCGATAAAGCCCAGCCGCTCGCAAAAAGTAGCCATCCCACGCGCAGCTTGTGAATCCGGCGTCCTGCATGAGTTCGAACATCCGCGGCGGCCTCGGAAAACGCTGAACCGATGAGGGTAGCCATTCATACGCGGACCGCTTACCCGAAATCCATCCACCCACGACCGGCAGCATGCGATGAAAGTAAAGGTCGTAGAGCGCTCCGCTCAGACCATCCGGCTGGTTGCACTCAAGAATCCCAATGCTGCCGCCCGGCCGCAGCACCCGATGAATCTCTCGAAGCCCCGCGGCATAATTACTGAGATTGCGAAAACCGAACGCCGAGGTCACAAGGTCGAACGTGTTATCCGGGAAGGGAAGCGCCATCGCATCACCCTCAACCCATCGCACATTCGCTCCTGCGTACTTACGCTCTGCAAGACGAAGCATCTCCCGAGAAAAATCGAGCCCCGTCACCGGTTCGGCATTTGCTGCGCGCTCAGCAAGCAGCGCTCCCGTGAGATCTCCGGTCCCGCAGCAAATATCCAGAACCCGCGCATCAGGACGAGCCAGTATCTCGCGAAACGCAACCGCCGTGCGACGCCACCAGCGCCGATCAAGCCCAAACGACAGCAAGTGATTTGCCCGATCGTACGTCGGCGCAATAGAGCTGAAGAGCTCGCGCACATGTTCCGCAGCTTCGGCCTCTGATTTCTCCGCCGCCGGACGCGCGCCCTCAATTCGCTCTTGTTCCGTCGGCGCCGCAAGATGATTCACGACAGCGCCCCGCTCAGGTATGGCTGTATGTCCTTAGCCTCTGAGACGATTTCGCGCGCAGCGTCGAGCAACTCTTGCGGGCTCACGTCGCGAACAATCGTTGCGCTGCCGATGCCCGTCGGTAGAACGAACGAGCGCGCTCCACTCCGGTTCTTCTTGTCCTTTGCCGTCAGAGCGACGAGGTCCTCTGCCCTGGCGCGAAACGGTTTCATGGGACCGTAAGCGCGAATAAGATTCTGCATGCGGTCGGCATCAGCGGCCGCAATAAGGCCGCGCGACGCGGAGATGCGAATCGCCGCAAGCATGCCCCATGCAACGGCCTCGCCGTGCAGCAGCTGCTTATACTCTGTGGCTGCTTCAATGGCGTGACCCAGCGTATGGCCGAGATTCAGAATCATGCGCAGCCCCGATTCGCGCTCGTCGGCATTCACCACGTCCGCCTTCACGCGCACACTCGCCGCCACCACATCGGCAAGCAGCTCCTCATCCCCAGCGACAACGCGCTCCCGTTCGCGTTCCAGCAGATCGAACAATTCGGCGTCGCGGATAATGCCCGCCTTGATGGATTCCTGCAGCCCTGCGTGGAGTTCATCCGGATGAAGCGTGGAGAGCGTCGAAACATCGGCATACACAGCCAGCGGATGGTGGAACGCTCCCGCAAGATTCTTTCCTGCGCCAAGATTCACGCCCGTCTTGCCGCCGATGGAGCTGTCCACCTGCGCCAGCAGCGTCGTTGGCACCTGCACATAACGAATGCCGCGCATGTAAATCGCCGCCAGGAAGCCTGTCATGTCGCCGAGCACGCCGCCGCCGAAGGCAATGAGTACGGAATCGCGGTCAGCGCCACCCTCAGCCAGTTGCTCCAGCAGGCGCTCGACGGTTGCCATGCGCTTGTGCGACTCTCCGCTCGGCACCGTCAGCGTTGCCAGCGGTGTCGTGAATCCGCCAAACAGCTCATTGCCCCACAGCCTCAGAATCTCCGGCGAGCTCACGACAAACGCCCGCTGCTTGCCGGCACGAAGCCCGCCCTCAAGAAGACCGTCCACGCGAGAGCCGATGGAGGCGAGCAGACCTGTGCCGATCTCTACCTCATAAGAGAGACTCGGCGTGCGAACTGAAACGGTTCTGGTGGCTGGCACTTCATCAGAATAGCGTTGCGGATGAACTTTCGCTATGCCTCTGATTCAGGAGCCTCGAGCTCTGGCCGCGCCTTTGCAAAGATCAGCGAAGCCGCGATGGTGATCCCCAGCAGCACCGCGATGACCAGCAGCGACATCAGCGGGCCAACCTCAACCCACGACGAAAGCAGCATCTTCATCGCCGCGAAGGCCAGCACCGCGGCCAGGCCGAAGTGCAGGAAACGCAGCCTCGCCAGCATCGCCGCCAGCAGCACGTACAGCGAGCGTAGTCCCATCACCGCCATTATGTTGGAGGTGTACGCGAGGAACGGCTCCCGCGTGATACTCAGCACCGCCGGAATCGAATCCATCGCAAAGACAACATCGCTGATCTCGATGGCCAGCAGCGCCAGCATCAGGACGGTAATCATCCGCCGTCCATCTTCGTGCACGAAGAATGCATCCTGGCGCTCGCTCACAGGATGAATCCGCCGGATCAGAGTGATCCATCTCGGCGTCTTTTCCTTCTCGTGGCTCGGCAGCACAAGACGCACCGAGCTGATCAGCAGCAGCGTGCCGAAGACATAGCTGATCCAGTGAAAGTGATTCAACAGGCCGACGCCCGCTGCGATAAACGCTCCTCGCATGACGATCGCTCCCGCAACTCCCCAGAACAGCACCTTGGGCTGGCGCTGTTCAGGAATGCGAAAGATGCGGAAGAGCAACAGGAAGATAAAGAGGTTGTCGACCGAGAGAGACTCTTCGATGGCATACGCCGCGAGATACTGAACGCTGCCTTGCGAACCAAATCTCGGCAGCACCAGCGCCGCGAGAGCCAGCGACGCTGCGACCCAGATGAAGGTGGCGTACAGCGCCTTGCGATGCGTGTCGCGCACGCGGCGAGCCATCAGGTACTCGCCCGCGAGCAACACCACCAGCGCTACATGAAACCCAATCCAGTAGGAGATTGGCGTCACCACCACCGCGAGACTCCTTCCGGCACTTCAGCCCTGCTCAGGTCCAATGTTCATCGCTTCGTGCTGATTGGGTTCAATGCTGATCGATCAATCGAATTAGATCCAGAAACAGATCCGCCGAAACCTGCAGACTCTGGGCGCTCAGTTTGTCCATCGTGTCCTGCGCAGTGTGATGGTACGCGTAGTCGCCCCGCTTGTCGTCATAAGGTCCGTACTCGTACGCGATCACATCCAGCACCGGCACTCCGCGCTCTTTGAACGGAATGTGGTCATCATCGATCGGCCCGGAGTGCTTGAACAGGTAATTCGAATGTCCCGTATCCTTGCCCGCCTGTGCCAGCAAATCCAGCAGCCACGGTGTGGAGTTCGTCTCGCGGTCGATGTTCATGCTCTTCCAGCCCAGCATATCCGCCACGATGAACGCTTTGATGTGACCCAGCGTGCCGTCGCCCGCCCACTTCGCCGCGATGTGGCGCACGCCATAGAGCTGGTCGGTGCCGACCATCCCATTCTCGCCAATGGCCTCCTCGCCATCATCGAAAAGCAGCCACACCGAGTACCCTTGCGGCGGGTGCTGGCGCAGGTACTGGCCAATCGCGATCAACAGCGCGGTCGTGCAGGCGCCGTCGTTCGCTCCAACAAAGTTAATATCCTTCAACGGATAGTTCGTCTCATAGTGCGAGGCCAGAACGATGACGCCATCCTTCTTGCCTGGAAACTTCACAATCAGGTTCCGCATCGACACCATGCCGATAGGCGTGCGCGCATAGAACTCGTCCGTAACGAAATTCCCCTTCGCGGCCTCCGGCTGAAAGTGCGACTTGATAAAGTTCTCCGCCGCCGCATGACCCGGCGAGCCCACGTAACGTTTCGGCGCCGCGTTGATGTACTCCTGCGTCAGCCGCAGAACCTCCGCGCCCGAGATGCCGTGCGCCGGTCCAGCAGCCTTTGCCGCGTATGCCGGAATTCCAGCGGAGACAAACAGCAGAAGCGCACCATGCAGCGCCGCGCGGAACAGCGAGCGAAGATCCATCAGGCCGTTCCTTTCAACTCTGCCTGCCTCTTGCGTCGGTTCGGATGAACGAAGTACGCCACGCCCACCCCGAGGAAGTACAGCCCCAGCATCGGCGCTGCGAACAGGCACATCGCCGTCGGCTCCGGTGAAGGGCAGATGATCGCCGCAATCAGGAAGATCCCGAGGATCGCATAGCGGAAGTGCTTCAGCAGAAACTTCGCATCGACGATCCCGAACAGTGACAGAAAGAAGATCACCACCGGCATCTCAAAGCAGATGCCCAGCCCCAGAATTACGGCGAGGAAAAATCCCGTGTAATCCTCGATCGTGATCATGTGCGTGAAGTTCTTCCCGAAGTCCTGGATCAGAATCACCATCGCTCCGGGCAGCACGTATCGGTAGCCGAACCACGCACCCGCGAGAAACAGGATCACCGTCGTGAACAGAAATGGGAAGACATACTTCTTCTCATTCGCGTACATTCCCGGCGAGATAAACAGCCACACCTGGTACAGAATGAACGGGCTCGCAAAGATCGCGCCAAACACCAGCGCCGTCTTGATGAACAGGTTGATCGCATCCGTCGGGTGCGTCATCGTCATCGACAGGTGAATGTCCAGCAGCGGCTTCTGGATGAAGGTAATGAGGCGTATGCGGAAGATCCACGCAATCACCATGCCGATGCCGAGGTAAATCACGGACCGGAACAGCCGCGTGCGCAGCTCTTCCAGGTGTTCCATCAAGCTCATGCCCGGCAGTTCAACGCGTTCCTGCGCGGCGCTGCGCGCGCGGTCAAGAAGATCAGCCACTGGTCTCGCCTTCTGCGGCCATGGCCACCGCTGCGTGTTCGTGTTCGGCAGGTCGGCCGGAAGAGGGAATCGCATCCAGCAGGCCGCCTAACGGATCCCCTGATTCCTCCGTGCTTGTCCCGCGCGCCGCCGGCAGCCCTGTCGAAGGCGGCATCATCTTCAACTCGCCCGCGGTCGCAATGGGCAGCGCTTCCTGCGCGGGCTCCGTCGCCGCCTCTTTAGCAGCAGCGGTCTCAATACTTTCGGCCACGGGCTCAGGCAAGTGCGGGTGCGGCGCCTCTTCTACCGGCTGAGCCACCGGCGCCGCCGCCTCCATGGCAGCGATCTGCTTCTGGCGTTCTTCCTGTTCGGCCAGGCGGAGTTCTTCTTCCATCTGCATCTTGAACTCATTGGAAGCTCGCCGGAACTCGCCCACCCACTTGCCCAACTCACGCGCCAGCACCGGCAGCTTCTTGGGCCCGAAGAGCAGAAGCGCCAGCACAAACAGAAAAATGCTGTCGGAAAAGCTAGGCATATCAGATAACGATGATACCGGGCGGCAGCGCCTATAGCCAAAGTCGCCACCGAATGCGGTAAGCGGAAGAGCATACAAAAGATACACCGCTCTCCTGCTGACGTTTTCCAAATCTGGTACGTCCCACACCCAGCACTTCCAAAGGAACGCACCTTACAGCGGGCGACCTGCGACAATGTTTCAGAGGAGACAACGGTGTATCCATTACGCAGAGCGGCCCGCCGCCTCGCGGCTCGTGGCTGCGCGGCCCTCGGTCTGGCAACAGTTCTTCTATTGACCGGGTGCCATAACTTTTTCGTCTGCGAAGGCAAGGCAAGCTGCCCCTCCGGCGGCGGTGGTTCCACAACCAGCGACTGGGTTTATGTCTCCAACGCCAGCGCCGGGTCCACCCGCATCTCCGCCTACGACATCGGCAACGGCTCGCTGGCTGCCATCTCCGGCTCCCCCTACAACATCGGTTTCGCCCCCGTGGCCATGAGCGTCTCGCCCAGCAACGCATTCCTCTATGTCGCGACGCTGCCCAACGCTACCAATCCCGGCATCTACATGTTCGCCGTCAACTCCTCCACCGGCGCGCTCTCCACGGCCAACGGCGGCAACGCACTCATCACCACCCAGGTCTCCTCCATGGATATCTCGCCCGACGGCAATTTCCTCTTCGTCGTCGATGTGCTCGGGACCTCGCTGACCGAGTACCAGATCAACACATCCACCGGCCTCCTGGCGCTCGGCACGACCCTCCCGCTTCCTCCCACGACCTGCGTCCTCGCGGGCACGCCCGTCACTCAGAGCTGCACCGTCAAGGTCGCCCCCAGCGGTCAGTTCGTCGTCGCCTCACTCGGCAGCGCCGGCACCATCATCTATCCCTACACCAGCAGCTCGGGCATCACCAGCAGCAGCCCCATGCTCATCGGCTCCGGCTCCACGTCGTCGAACCCGACCGGCGACTACTCCGTCACGCTGGACAAGAACAACTTCATCTACATCGCCCGCACCAGCACGCTGGCCGTCTACCAGATCACCGACGCCGCCGGAGACGCTACACTGCGATCCACCTTCAGCTACTCGAGCACCGCGACCACACCGCGCTCTGTCGTGCTCAGCTCAAGATCAAAACTACGTCTACACGGCCAATCAGGGAACAGGAAATATCTCCGCCTTCAGCATCGGAACGTCCGGCGCGCTCACCCAGCTCTCCGGCTCACCGGTCACCGGCCCTGCAAATTCCGCCGCCATCGGCACCGACAAATCCGGCAAGTACATGGTCGCCGTCGGATACAACGGCAGCTCCGGCTTGCAGCTCTTCACCGTCGGCACCACAGGGGCCCTCACGCTCTCTACCAGCGCCGGCACCGGAACCTCGACCGACGTCCCCGCAGTTCTTGCCTTGAGTCACTAGCCCCAACCCAAACCTCCTTCAACCCGCCGAGGATCTTCGCCCGTACATGTCTCCTGATTCGCCTCTGACCTCTCTTCCCCGCACGCAGCTTTCGCGATCACGCTGGCTGGCGGCCGGCGTGGCTCTCTGCACTCTGCTCGCCTTCTCCGGCTGCAGCCGCTTCCGTCCGCACCCTGAGACCCAGTACGTCTACGTCATCGCCAAGCAGAGCATCCTGCGCGACCGCGTCGCCGCCGTCTCCAACCGCGTCGGCGAAGTCACCAACGGAGAGAAGCTCCAGGTCCTCGAGCACGATCGCCGCTTCGTCAAGGTCAAGACCCCCAACGGCACCATCGGCTGGCTCGAGGCCCGCCTCACCGCCGACCAGGGCATCGCCGACCAGTTCGAGGCCCTCCGCCAGCAGCACGCAAAGGATCCCATCGTCGCCTCCGCCACCGCCCGCGACGACGTCTACCTGCACGTCAGCCCCGGCCGCGAGACCGACCGCTTCTACCGTCTCGCCGAAGGCGACCCCGTCAGCCTGCTCCAGCGCGCCACCGTCGCCAAGCCGCTTCCTCCCGGAGCCGCTGTCGCCGACGCGCAGAAGGTTGAACCCTCCGCCGCCAAAGGCAAGGCAAACCCGGCTCCCGCCGCGCCTCCGCCTCCTGCGATGGAAGACTGGTGGCTCGTCCGCGGAGCCCAGGGCCAGACCGGATGGGTCTACTCGCACCTGATCGACGTCACCGTCCCCGACACGCTCGCGCGCTACGCCGAGGGCCAGCGCGTCGTCGGCTCCTACCTGCTCACCACCGTCGAAGACCCCGCCTCCGGCATCCTCAACAACGGCCAGACCGTCACCGCCGTCCCCGAGTACGTCGCCGTGCTCAACTCCTGGCAGGCCGGCCTCCCCTACGACTTCGACCAGGTCCGCGTCTTCATCTGGAACCTCAAGAAGCACCGCTACGAGACCAGCTTCCGCGAGCGCAACATCATGGGCTATCTCCCGGTAAAGCTCTTCAAGTCCAAAGACCCCTACGGCAAGTCGCCCGACGCCGCACAGCAGCTACCCACCTTCAGCTATACCGTCCTCTCAGCCGACGCCCCGCCACCCGCGCCCGACCCCAAAACTGGCGAGATTAAGCCCACAAAGCTCATCACCAAGACCTACCGCCTCGAAGGCAACCTGTGCCGCCGCCTCCTCCCGCCCAACACCCCGCCTCCCGCCGAAGCCCACCCCACACCGGAACCCAAAAAAGAAAAGAAGGCTAAGGGCAAGCACTAGCTTCATCGGCTGTGCCGTTTTCGAGGACCGTTGTGTTCCAGGCTTCTAGGTAACCCGAGCCTTTAGGCTCGGGCCTGTCAGGCGCCCGCTAAGAACGGGGCTTTAGCCCCCGGCTCCCACCCGCAAGTCAAACAGGTTCAGAGAGATCCGTGGCACGGGCAAAACAGAAGTTCAGTCCCTGCAGAAAGCTGGGTGCGTGAAAGGCCCACGACCTAATAGAATCAAGACTTTGCAAGTCAGGTCCACCCCTAAGCCCAATCCGCTCTAGACTTTGCGCAAAATAGGCGGGGAGGGGATACCCTACGCATAAAATCGCCGAATCGCATCGACGACGGTCTCGACCTCATCCTCGCGCAGCTCCGGATAGATCGGCAGCGCGAGCACCTCAGCCGCCGCGCGCTCGCTCTCCGGAAAATCTCCGCGCTTGTAGCCGAGAAACGCCAGGCTCTCCTGCTCGTGCAGCGGCAGCGGATAGTAGATCTCCGATCCCACACCTTCTTCCGCCAGAAACGCCCGCAGCGCATCCCGCCGCGGCGCCCGAATGACGTACTGATGAAACACAGGCTCCGCCCGCGGATCGGTCCACGGCAGCACGATTCCATCCGCCACACTCTTCGCCGCCAGCCCCGCAGCGCGAAACGCCTTGTCATACAGAGCCGCGATCTCTCGCCGCCGCGCATTGCCCGCATCCACGCGCTTGAGCTTCACCTCCAGCACCGCCGCCTGGATCGTATCCATGCGCGCATTCCATCCAATCTCGTCATGGAAGTACCGCCGCCGCATTCCATGCGTCCGCAGCATGCGCACGCGCTCGTCCGTCTCGGCGGAGCGCGTCGTGACCATGCCCAGCATCGCCCATCGCGCTCAGGTTCTTCGTCGGGTAGAAGCTGAACGCCGCCGCATCTCCGAGACCGCCTGCACGCACTCCATTCCACGACGCCCCAAACGCCTGCGCCGCGTCCTCGACCACCCGCAGCTCATACCGCTGCGCCAGCGCCGCGAACGCATCCATCTCCGCGCACTGCCCGTACAGATGCACCGGCATCACGCCGGCAATCCGGCTCGCCCCCACCGGCGACTCCCGCAGACGCTCCTCCACCGCCGCCGGTGACAGGTTGAAGGTCGCCGGATCAATATCCGCCAGCACCGGCACCGCCCCAGCCCGCAGGATCGAGCTCACCGTCGCAAAGAAGCTGAACGGAGTCGTCACCACGGCATCGCCCGGACCGATGTTCAGTGCCGCCAGCGCCAGCCACAGCGCGTCGGTGCCACTCGCGCACCCCTCCGCGTACTCCACCCCGCACGCCTGTGCCGCAGCCCGCTCAAACCGCTCCACTTGAGGCCCCAGGATGAAGCGCTGCGAATCGCAGACCTCCGTAATTGCGTCCAGAATCTCACTTCGGATGGCGGAGAACTCGCGCCGGAAATCAAGCATCTGAACAGTCTGGCGGGAGCCTTTCGTGGTCGTCTCTGGCATTATTTCCATCCTACGCTGCCGTCTATGGTTCCCTTGCGGCAGGGCAGCGAAGGGGCTTGTTGCGGGACGGTCGCAGGAAACTGTAGGGTAGTGACTGCACTTTCGGCGGTGCTGTACGTCGGTACAGTAGATCGCTCAGAGGCGGTTAGTTGTTTGGTAGATGTGTCACCCAGGAGATCGGCCATTATGGATTCGAAGCCGGCACAGAATATTCAGGACACTTTTCTCAACACTGTTCGGAAGGACAAAAGCCCAATCACTATTTATCTGGTCAGCGGCGTCAAGCTGACAGGGCGCATCCGTTCCTTCGATAAGTACTCGGTGCTGTTGGAGAACAACGCGCAGGAACAGCTCATCTTCAAGCACGCGATCTCCACAGTAGTCAGCGGACGGCCTGCGTTGCATACAGAGCCGAGACCCGTCGGGGCCACCGGTGCTGAACCGCGGCCCGGTCCGGCCTCTGCTCCCGCTGAGGGCACATCCTCAGCGCCGGCGCCCGCCGCTGTGGCGCGCTGATCTCACGGCGCGTCAGGCTTCAGCCGGGAGAGAACAGAGAGTCGCATGTCAGCAAGTCCCCAGGCCGTTGCCATCGGGCGCGGGCGCGGTGGTGCACCGCGCGAACGCGCCGTCCTTGTCGCGGTCGATTTCACCAGTGGACGCCCCGGCGTTTCGCCGGCGGCCCGGCAGGCCCGCGCCGCCGCCGCTCTCGACCGCGCGTCACGCGGCGAAGCTCCGTTGCCCGAAACCGCCGAGCCCTCGCTCTCACGCGACCTCGAGTTCGATCTCTCGCTCGCCGAGTTCCAGGAGCTCGCGCGCTCCGCCGAAGCCGAGATAGCCGCCGTGCTCGTGCAGCATCGCCCTCGCCCCGACCCCGCAACCCTGGTCGGCGGAGGCAAGCTCGACGAGATCGACGCTACCGCGCGCGCCACCGAAGCCGACCTCGTCCTCTTCGATCACGATCTCTCGCCCTCGCAGCTGCGCAATCTCGAGGACGCGCCTTCCGGCCGCGTCATCGACCGCACGCAGCTCATCCTCGACATCTTCGCCCGCCACGCCCGCACCCGCGAAGGCCAGCTCCAGGTCGAGCTCGCGCAGCTCGAGTACCAGCTCCCGCGCCTCGCCGGCCGCGGCAAGAGCATGTCGCAGCTCGGCGGCGGCATCGGCACCCGCGGCCCCGGTGAAACGCAGCTCGAAACCGACCGCCGCCGCATCAACACGCGCATCGACCGCATCAAGCAGCAGCTCGAAGCCGTGCGCCGCATCCGCCGCCAGCAGCGCGGCCGCCGCGAAGCCGTGCCGGTCCCGACGGTCGCCCTCGTCGGCTACACCAACGCCGGCAAATCGACGCTCTTCAACGCGCTCACCGGCGCCGAGGTCCTCGCGTCCGAGCGCATGTTCGCCACGCTCGACCCCAAGCTGCGCCAGCTCACATTGCCATCGCGCCGCAAAGTCCTGCTGTCGGACACCGTCGGCTTCATCCGCAAGCTGCCGCACTCGCTCGTCACCAGCTTCCGCGCGACGCTCGAAGAGGTCGAACGCGCCGAGCTGCTGCTGCACGTTCGCGACGCCGCCAGCCCTCTGCTGGAAGAACAACGCCTCGAAGTCGAGGCTGTTCTCCAGGAGCTCGGCGCGCAGGACAAGCCGACCTTGCAGGTCTTCAACAAGGTCGACCTCCTCGCCGAAGGCGCCGCCACACCGATGCCCAGCGGCGCGATTCCGGTCTCCGCGCTCAAGGACGAAGGCCTGGACGCTCTCCTGCGGGCGATCGACGCCGCTCTCGTCGCGGACCCGTTGCTGGAGGTGCGCTTCCGCATTCCGCAGGCGGAAGGCCGGATTCTTGCAGCGATTGAGCGCGGATCGACAATCACGCACCAGAGATTTCAGGGCAACCTGGTGTACTTCACGGCGATTGGTCCGACTTCATTGATGGACCGCTACCGCCGTTACTGGCTACGAGAAGAGACGCCATCTCGGGAGCTCAGCGAACCAGCTTCGGCGCAGCCTTGATTTCTATGCGCAAACGCAATACAGGCCGCCTGAGTGGGGAGCGGAGGTAAATCCCCTTTCACGCGGCCTGCACGACCCGGAACGGGTCTCGGGTGGTAGCCCTAGTGTACGCCTCCCGAAGTCGAGTTAAGGAAAATTTCTCACCCCGTTTCAATATCGCAAAGTGACCAGTTTCACCATTGCAAACCAACCAGCTGGAAGCCCTCGGCGGGAGGCTGATTATCGCCGTTGGTTGCCGATTATCGTGCAGCACTCTTTGACGTTCAAAGCGAGCGTTTGCTACAACTAGTAGTACGTAGGCATGGAAATCTGCGCCACTCGGAGTGTGCGCATTGAGCGGGCCCGCACGACCCCCGCCAGCCGTCCTACCCAAAGAACTACATGGAAATTTTGAACCAACTTGGTGGTCTGCTGCTCGGCGCTGTGCCGACGGTGATCCTTTTCATCCTGCTGATCGTTGCCTACGGCATCCTGGTCCGCCGCCCGCTCGAGCGCACGCTCGCTGAGCGCCGCGCCCGCACCTCCGGTGCCGTCGAGCAGGCGCGCGGCGCCATCGCTGCGGCCGAAGCCGAAACCTCTGCCTATGAAGAGAAGCTCCGCGCCGCTCGCGCCCAGCTGCTCGCTCTTCGCGAGAAGCAGATGGAGCGGCTGCAGGCGGAACGCGAGGCTGCCCTCAAGGACGCGCGTGAGCAGGCCCAGAAGAAGGTTCAGTCAGCGAAGGCCGAGATTGAGAGCTCGACTGCCGTTGCGCGCGAGCAGATCGAGCACGCCGCGGCGACGCTCGGAGAACAGATCGTGAAGGCCATTCTGCCGGCCGGCGCGCAGGTTGCGGAGGCCGTTCAGTGACATCGCGTACCTTTTCCGGCCGCATTCGCCGCTGGTCACTCTTTGCTCTTTTAGCTCTCGTGCTTGCCGGCGTGAGCCCCATCTACGCGCAAGGCTCGCGCGGGCCGCAGCAGGCTCCGGCCAATACTGGCGAGGCCTCGATGCCGGTCAACTCCGTTCCTGAGAAGACCCAGGAGGTCAAGGACGAGAGCGACGAGTATCGTCACTCGGCTACTGTGCAGAAGCTCGGTTCGATGGTCGGCCTCAACGCCGAGCAGGCCGCGACGGCATTCACCGTCTTCAACTTTGTGATCCTCGCCATCGGCGTCGGTTTCGTTCTGCTGAAGACGCTTCCGAAGGCCTTCCGCGACCGCAACAGCCGGATTCAGAAGCAGCTCGTCGACGCGCGCACCGCGACCGAAGAAGCCAGCGCCCGCCTGAATTCGGTGGAGGCTCGCCTCTCCAGGCTCGACGATCAGATCGCAGCGATGCGCTTGCAGGCCGAGGCCGACAGCGCGAAGGAAGAGCAGCGCATTCGCGCCAGCGTCGAGGAGGAGAAGTCCAAGATTCTCGCCGCCGCCGAGTCTGAGATTCAATCGGCGACCACCGCCGCGCGCCGCGACATCCAGCAATTTGCCGCCGGGCTCGCCATCGAACAGGCCGCGCGCAAGCTGGTCGTTACGGCCGAGACGGACCGCCTCCTTGTAGAAAACTTCGCACGCCATCTCACCGGCGACAGTGGAGGGCAGAACTGATGGCTGTCGTTGACCTTCGTTACGCACGCGCTCTGGCTGCGGTGATCAGTGATCAGAAGCTCGATCTCATCGCCGCGCAGGGGCAGCTGAAGGACTTCGCCAACATGCTCGCCGAGAGCGTCGAGCTGCGCGAGGTACTGCAGAATCCATCGATTCCGGAGGCGCAAAAGCTGAAGGTGCTCGATGCGATCGCGCCGCGCCTCGGCCTGAGCCGGCCCATTCGGAACTTCATCGCGCTGCTCACGCATCATCAGCGTCTGCAGGAGCTGCCGGAGATGATCACGGCGTATGGGAGCATCGCCGACGAGAACATCGGTGTCGCCGAAGTAGAGATCACGACCGCGCGTCCGCTCGATGCTGACAATCGCAGGCTGCTGGAGCAGCAGGCAGCGAAGCTTGCGGGCGAGCCGAAGGTGCAGGCCACGTATCACGAGGATCCCTCGCTGCTGGGCGGCGCGGTAGTGCGAATAGGCTCGACGGTCTACGACGGTTCCGTGCGCGGGCAGCTCGAGCAGATGAGGCAGCGCCTGGCAACGGCGAGCGCCTGACACGATCAGCGCGCAGGGCAAGAGATAAGGTCCTAAGGTTCAAAGGAAAAAGGGAACAGCATGGCACAGATTCAGGCAAACGAGATTACCGAACTGCTCAAGAGCAGCATCGAGAACTACGAGCAGCGCATCCAGGTCGACGAGGTCGGCACGGTCATCACGCTCGGCGACGGTATCGCGCGCGTGCATGGCCTCGACAAGGCGATGGCCGGCGAGCTGATCGAGTTTCCGCATGGCGTCTCCGGCCTGGCGATGAACCTCGAAGAGGACCAGGTCGGCGTCGTGCTGCTGGGCGACTACACCGAGATTGGCGAGGGCGACCAGGCCAAGCGCACCGGCCGCATCATGTATGTTCCGGTCGGCGAGGCGCTGATCGGCCGCGTGGTCAACGCGCTCGGGCAGCCCATCGACGACAAGGGTCCCATCAACACGCCGCACCGTCTTCCCGTCGAGCGGCTCGCTCCGGGCGTCATCGCGCGTCAGGGCGTTACGTGAGCCGATGGCCACCGGCATCAAGGCCATCGACACGATGATTCCCATCGGCCGCGGCCAGCGCGAGCTGCTGATCGGCGACCGCCAGACCGGCAAGACCGCCGTCGCGCTCGACACGATCATCAACTCGGCGAAGAACAACCTGATCTGCATCTACTGCGCGATCGGCCAGAAGCGTTCGTCCGTTGCACAGGTAGTCCAGACGCTCGAGAAGTTCGGCGCGATGGAGTACACGATCGTCGTCGCCGCGACTGCCTCCGAGCCCGCGCCGATGCAGTACCTCGCTCCGTTTGCCGCAACCGCGATGGGCGAGTACTTCCGCGACAACGGCAAGCACGCGCTGATCATCTACGACGATCTCTCCAAGCACGCTGCTTCGTACCGCGAGATCTCGCTGCTGCTGCGCCGTCCGCCAGGACGCGAGGCGTACCCGGGCGATGTCTTCTATCTGCACTCGCGTCTGCTGGAGCGTTCGGCGAAGATGTCGAAGGAGAACGGCGGCGGTTCACTGACCGCGCTGCCGATCATCGAGACGCAGGCCGGTGACGTCTCGGCCTACATTCCGACGAACGTGATCTCGATCACCGACGGACAGATCTTCTTCGAGACCGACCTCTTCAACTCCGGCGTTCGTCCGGCTGTGAACGTAGGTCTCTCGGTCTCGCGCGTAGGATTCGCCGCGGCGATCAAGGCGACCAAGCAGGTCGGCTCCACGCTGAAGCTGGACCTGGCGCAGTATCGCGAGCTGGCGGCGTTCGCGCAGTTCGGCTCCGACCTGGACAAGGTGACGCAGAACCAGTTGAATCGCGGATCGCGCCTCACGGAGCTGCTGAAGCAGCCGCAGTTCCAGCCGCTCACCTGGGAGCAGCAGGTGGCCATCATCTACGCCGGAACGCAGGGCCTGCTCGACGACGTCGAGGTGAAGGACATCCGCGCGTTCGAGGATGGACTGTATCCGTATCATGGAGGGCACGCAGAGCCAGCTGCTCGCCGATATCGAGACGCAAGAAGGCGCTGGATGACGATCTGCGCAAGCGGCTCACCGGCGCGATCAACGAGTACAAGCAGGACTTCAAGGCGAAGCTTCAGGATCAAGCCAAGAACAAGGAAAAGGATCAGGCAAGCAGACTGCAGGAGCCGCAGCCTAACCCATGGCCAACGTACTCGATCTACGGCGCCGCATCCGCAGCGTGAAGAACACGCGGCAGATTACGAACGCCATGAAGATGGTTTCGGCGGCCAAGCTGCGCCGTGCGCAGGAGCGCGCGATGCAGGCGCGTCCGTACGCGCAGATGCTGACGAATGTGCTGGAGTCGCTGGTGCGCCGGACGGACCTGCTCGATGATTCGACCGGCGATGTCATGCATCCGCTGCTGGTCGAGCGCGAGGAGAAGAACGTTCTCGTGGTCGTGATCGCCGGCGACAAGGGCTTCGCGGGCGGCTTCAATTCGAACATCGGCAAGGCCGCGCAGAGGTTCATCGACGAGCGTCGCGCGCAGGGGCAGAACATCGACCTCGAGCCCATCGGCAGGAAGGCGATCGGGCTGTACAAGCGCAGTTATCCGGCGGCGGTCTACGAGCAGACGGAAGCAGCTCTACGACAACGATCTGTCGAAGCACATCGAGAAGATTCGTCACCGTGCGCAGCCGATTGAAGTTGCTGCCGAGCATTCTGACCTTCTGATCAAGGCCGACATTTCACCGGTTTCGGAGGTCGCGTATTCAATCATCGAGCGCTACGAGCGCGCGGAGATCGATGCGGTCTATCTCGTCTACAACGAGTTCAAGTCGGTGATCTCGCAGCGCGTGGTGGTCGAGAAGCTGCTGCCGATTCGCAAGCTCGGCACGCACGAGATTACGGCAGCCGAAGAGATGACCGAGGAGCAGAGGGAAGCCGCAGCGAAGGCTGCCGAAACCTCCGGCGTCTCGATCTACGAGCCCGAAGAGTCAGTCATCGAGCAGGAAGCCAAGAAGTTCGGAACGGCCGAAGTGGACTACATCTTCGACCAGTCTCCCGAGCGCTTGTTCCGTCACCTGATGCCGAAGTATGTGACGACGCAGATCTTCCATGCGCTGCTGGAGTCGATTGCGGCGGAGCATGCGGCGCGCATGACGGCGACCGATGCCGCGACGAAGAATGCAGGCGAACTGATCGACAAGTTGTCGCTGACGATGAACCGCGTTCGCCAGGCAGCCATCACCAAGGAAATCATCGAGATTGTTCGCGGTGCGGCTGCACTGTAAGGATTTAGCTGAAGTTTTTAGAGGACTATGGCAGAAGAGAACATTGGAAAAGTGATCAGCGTCAGCGGCCCGGCCGTTGACGTGCAGTTCGACGAGGCGAAGATGCCTCCGATCTACCAGGCGATGCGCGTCACGAGCGACGGCTTCAATGTGCCGCAGCCGCTCGATGTGGTCGCTCGAGGTGCAGCAGCATCTCGGCGAGGGCCGCGTGCGCTGCATCGCGATGATGGCGACCGAGGGCATGGTTCGCGGCATGAAGGCGATCGACACGGGCGCCGGCATCATGGTGCCGGTGGGCCGTCCGACGCTGGGCCGCGTGCTGAACGTGCTCGGTGAGCCTGTGGACGAGCTTGGCCCGGTGAACGCCGAAGGTGCACATGCCGATTCACCGGCAGGCTCCGGCGTTTGACGAGCAGTCGACCTCGGAGGAGATGTTCGAGACCGGCGTCAAGGTCATCGACCTGATCCAGCCGTTCTTGAAGGGCGGAAAGATCGGCCTGTTCGGCGGCGCCGGCGTCGGCAAGACCGTCATCATCCAGGAGCTGATCAACAACGTCGCGATGAAGCACGGTGGCTTCTCGGTGTTCGCCGGCGTGGGTGAGCGTACCCGCGAGGGCAACGATCTCTGGCATGAGTTCCAGGAGTCGGGCGTTATCGATCTCAAGGACCTGCCGAAGACGAAAGCCGCGCTGATCTACGGCCAGATGACCGAGCCGCCAGGGGCGCGTCTGCGCGTCGCGCTGACCGGGCTGACCGTCGCGGAGTACTTCCGTGACGAGGAGGGCGCGGACACGCTGCTGTTCATCGACAACATCTTCCGCTTCACGCAGGCGGGTTCCGAGGTTTCGACGCTGCTGGGCCGTATGCCTTCGGCCGTGGGCTATCAGCCGAACCTGGCGACCGAGATGGGCGAGTTGCAGGAGCGCATCACGTCGACCAAGAAGGGCTCGGTCACGTCGGTGCAGGCGGTGTATGTGCCGGCCGACGATCTTGACCGATCCGGCGCCGGCGACGACGTTTGCTCACCTCGATGCGACGACCGTGCTCTCGCGTCCTCTGTCGGAGCTTGGTATCTATCCGGCGGTCGATCCTCTGGCTTCGACCTCGCGCATTCTCACGCCGCGCGTCGTCGGGCAGGAGCACTACGATGTGGCGCAGGGTGTGAAGCGGATTCTGCAGCGCTACAAGGACCTGCAGGACATCATCGCGATCCTTGGTATCGACGAGCTCTCGGAAGAGGACAAGCTCACCGTCGCGCGTGCACGCAAGGTGCAGCGCTTCCTGTCGCAGCCGTTCCACGTGGCCGAGATCTTCACCGGAATTCCGGGAGCGTACGTGAAGGTCGAGGACACGGTGCGCAGCTTCAAGGAGATCATCGACGGCAAGCACGACGATATTCCGGAGCAGGCGTTCTATCTGAAGGGCGGCATCGAGGATGTGCTCGCGGCCGCGGAGAAGATGAAGGCAACGGCGTAAGAGCAGTGAATAGTGAGTAGTGAATAGTGAATAAGGCAACTGCGTAATGGCGGAAAACGGAAACAATTCGGGGCTGTTGACGGTACGGCTGGTGACGCCGGACCGGGTGCTGCTGGATGCGACGGCGGCGGCGGTGGAGCTGCCGTCGATGTCGGGGTACCTGGAGGCGCTGTACGGCGCGGCTCCGCTGCTGGCGGAGCTGGGTGCGGGCGAGGTGAGGCTGCACGGCGGCACTGCGGGCGAGCAGATGTTCTTCGTCGCGTGGGGCTTCGTCGAGGTGCTGCCGGAGCGGGTGACCATTCTGGCGGAGACGGCGCTGCATCCGGAGGAGATCGACCAGGCGGAGGCGCAGCGCGAGCTGGCGCACTCGCAGGAGCTGTGGAACCAGGCTGGCGACGACCAGGCCAAGTACGACGAGGCCAATGCCGTCGCGCGCATGGCCGAGGAGAAGCTGGCCGCGGCAAAGGGCGGTCACTGAACACGATTCAGTTCGGCTTAGAGAAGGTCTGGCTTCGGCCAGACCTTTGCTTTTGTGCCTCGCATCGTATCTCTGCGGTGAAGCGCGCAATAGCTGAGCATGAATTCGAGGTCAGTAGCAGTCGGCCATCTTGATGCCGTCGACACAGCGGGTGAGACGCTTGGGGTCGAAGGTGAAGTGGACGAGGTTGTCGCGGTAGTCGATGGAGAAAGTTAGCTGGTGGAGCGTGGGAGCGCCGATGAAGCCTGAGATCTCGACGCCGGCGTCCTTGCCGAGGCGGCTGGTGTCGATGGCGACGAGGCCGCTATTCGGCGCGACGAGGCCGCCGAAGTAAAGCTTCATAGGCCGGTGGTGTACTCCTTCTTGACCTTGCCGGAGATGCCGGTGATGTCAACGTCCGCGCCCTTGGAGACCTTGCCGACTTCGCGAGCGGCGTCCGGTGAGATGAGGTCGAGTTGCGATCCGGTGTCGATGATGAAGAGCTTCCACGGACCTTTTTCATTGAGGCGGACGGGAATGATGAGATCGTGACCGGAGCGCCAGACGCCCGACCAGTTCTTCATGCTCGGGTCGCGGTAGGCGTCTTCGGGTGTGCCGGAGTCGGAGGAGACCCCGGTCTCGAGCGAGGGAGCACTTGTATCGGCGGTCTCGCCGGGACGCACTGGAAGCGAATCCAGCTTGAGGATGTGGCCGGGGAAGTCGAGCGTCAGGAGGAACTGGCTGAAGACGTCACCGCCAATGAGTCCATCGCCGTCGTCGGCGCCCTTGCTGACGACCTGAACATCGCAGTTCTCAAACTCGAGGCCGCCGATCTTAATGGTTTTTACATTGGCGATGTAGCTATCGACGTCAGGATCGTCGCCGATTCCCCAGGTCTTGATCGTACGTTCCCGCTCGAGGTGCAGTGCAGCGGCGGCGGCTTTGTTGAGGACGAGGCCCGAGGCGCCGGTGTCGATCTGGAGCCGACGCTTCGCGCCGTTGAGTGAGACCTCAAGGCCCCAGTAGGTGGGGGCATTGGGACCGTCTTGAATGCCGTGGAAGGGGATGCTGGTGCTGGTGACGGAGTTGGCGAGGTGGCAACCGGAGGCGGGAGGCTCCGCGAGGCGGTCCTTCCAGCGGGTGAGGGACTTGCGCTCGTCCGCAGAGAGGAAGGCGGATCGGTCGAGGTACTGGGTGACCTCGGCGAGTTGAACGGCGCGCGATTGCAACCGCATCCAATCGCTTTCGATATCGTCGTCGATGGGATCGAGATGGCGGGCGGTGGTCAGCTCGCGGTTGGCGGAGGCGTAGAGGCCGCGCATGCGGTAGACGGTGGCGAGATCGGCGTGCGCCTGTGGGTTGCAGTAGTCGTTGGAGCGGACGCTGTCGAGCGTCTGGATGGCGTCGTCGGTGCGGCCCTGCCGCCAGCGGAGCTCGGCGAGCGCGACCAGTGCCCAGGAGTTGTCGGGTTGGGCGGTGGACCAGGCGACTGCGTCCTTTTCGGCGTCAGCGATTTTGGACTGGCGGAGCTGCGCGCGGATGAGCGCGGCGTGCGTGCGATCGGCGTCTCGGCCCGGAGTTGCGTTCGCCGGCGTAGAGAGCTTCGGCGCTGGCGTAGTTCGCGTGGGACATCGCGATGTCGCCGGGCGACATCGGCGAGGTGCGGACGTGGCAGTCCAGAGCATGCGCCGGGAGGATGGCGGTGGCGAGACAGAGCGCGGCTGCCGTGCGGAGAAGATCTGAGACTGAGGGCATGGGGGTCATCGTTGAGAGCTTCTCGCGAGGCACAAGGGCCTTTGGGCCAGTGAGGCTGTGGTGCATGCTCGCAGAGGCGAAGGCCCCTGGAGCGGGGCCTTCGCGGTTGCCTGCGTTGCGAGAGTTCAGTTGGCCGCGCCTGGACGTAGAGGCTGTGGTGGTGGCGCCGCCGGTGGACTTGAGGACGATGCTTTGCTGGTCGTTGGTTTCGAGTTGCGAATAGAAGGTGCGAAGCTGCGAGTACTCGTTGGGAAGGACAATGACATCGCCGAAGGCGTAGTCGCGGCGCGTGGTGAAACTGGTGGGCGCCGATTCGACGGTCATCCCGTAGGCGGCCAGCTTCTGGAAGGAGTATTTTGCTGTGGGCGGAGCGGCCTCGATGGTGAAGGTGGAGGGGAAGTTGATGCGGAGAGCGTCGCGGGTCCACTCCGGATAGTTGAAGTCGACGGCGATCTCGCGCTTCTCGTGCGGGAAGGTGGCCTTGTGGTTGACGAGAAAGAGATCCGCCGGAATGACGAGGCGTTTGCCGGTCCAGCTGCCGACGGTTCCTTCAACGGTGTAGGTGACCTTGAGAGGATTCTCGTAGTCGTTGATGTTGGCGACGGTGACGTTCTTGATTTCGAGCGTGTGGGGAATGATGGCTTCGAGAGAGGTGCGGAGCTCGTGCTTGAGGCTCTCGTCGTCGCCGCGCAGCGCGGTGTGACGCCAGCGAAGAGCGGCGGGGCCGGCGTACGTCATATCGATCTGGCCGGTGATTAACCCGGTCGCGTCCATCTTGAGGTTGGCGACACGCGAGACACGTGTTGTCCTTGTAGCCCTCGCCCGGTACGTCTGCGAAGGTGGTTTCATTGCCCTTCTGACGCAGGCCGGTGACGAACTCGTGCTGCCAGGCGAGGTGACCGTACGGGCAGTAGCGTTCGCCGGGGTCGAGGTACACCTCCTTGCCGTCGACGCTGACAATGGCGACGAGGTCGTCGAACTGATCCATGTTGAGCCAGCTGAGGGAGGAAGAGCTCCCGCGAGCGGTCGGGGACGAGCATGGCGTCGGCCTGCATGCCGGCGGCGCGGGCCATGGCGATGAAGAGCTCGGTGAGTTGCGTGGAGTTGCCGCGCTGGCGCTTGAAGACGTCGTCGGCGTTGCTCAGCTTTGCCGAGACCGTTGGCCTTGTCCTCGCGGGCTTCGTGCTCGCGGGTGTAGTCGGTGTTTTCAAACGTCTGAACGGCGGCATAGATGGCGCGGAGTTTCTGGTCCTGCGTAGTGGCGCCCGCGATGATCTTCTGGGTGGCGTCTCTCAGCTCCGAGTTGGGATTGGAGAAGGAGTTGACCTTCTTGGACCAGAACTTTCCTTCGTCCTTCCAGAACTCTTCTGCCGGTGTGCGCGGCGATGTAGCTGAAGTAAACGCGGAAGCTGTAGTTGGCGAGAGGGGGCATGAATTCCTCCTCGACGACCGGAGGGACATCGTTGACGGTGAGTTCATAGGACCTGGAGGGCATGCCGTTGCGGCCGCCGGTACCGGGCAGGTCGTGGTGAGTGAGCTCGGCATTCTTGGGAAGGATGGGGAACCACGTGATGGTGTTGATCAGACTGCCGTGTTCATCGGCCAGATCTTCTGAGGAGGGATACCAGACATAGTGGGCAGCCTTTACGTAGAGAGCTCCCTGGACGATCCATGTGGGCGGCTCGTAGCCGCGGTCGTTGATGCTGGTGTTGTAGCGGTATTCGATGATGCTGCCGACGGTGACGTCAGGGAGCGTGAAGACCTTGGCCTGGTATTTGAATCCTTTCCCCTTCTCCATGACCTTGAGGTAGGGCTTGCCGGTGAATGGAACGATGGTGCCATCAGCATGGATGGTGCGGCCCTGGATGTTGTCGAGAGACTTCTCGTTGCCGATGGTGTCGTTGGAAACGTCGCCACTGGTGACGACGTAGGGCAGCTCAACGTTGGCGTACTTCTTGCCGTCCTCGGTAAGGATCTTGATGCGCTCGTACGTCGAGGACATGTGCTTGTCGTCGTAGTAGATCTGTTCGCGGTCGAGCACGACAGCGGCGACGCCGGGAAAACCGGGCTGCGCGGTCATGGCGAGCTCGTCCTTGGTGGGCTCCTTGAACTTCGTCTGCGCGATGGCAGCGAGTGGCGCGACCGCGCTGGCGGTGAGGAGAAGCGCGGTAAGGATGCGGCGTGGCTTGCGGTTCGGTATGCGATGCAATTATTTGGATCATGGTGCTCCTTGAAGCGTGGTGAGGCGGGAAAAATGTCTAGTTGCGCTTGAGAACGACGCGGCTGTCTTCGTCGGCGGCGATGAGCGCAACGAAGTGCTGGAGGTCGGCGTACTTATCGGCCGGCAGGGAGACCTGACGAAGCGTGAAGGTGCGCGTGTAGTGGATCGTGTGGCCTTCGAGCTTTGTAGAGCTTTCGTAGCTCGCGAAGCCGACATCGGCCTTGACCGGGTCGGGGAGTTCGTCGACGGTGTAGCCGTCAGGGAGCTGGATGTCGAAGCTGTCGGTGCCCTGCATGGTCTGGCCGAGGTCGATGGCGACCTTGCGCGGCTTGTGGTCGATGGGCATGGTGTAGCTGCCGAAGACGCGCGGACGAACCATGATCAGCGGGCCGACGGAGCTGGCGAAGTGGTCGGCGGTAAGGTCGAAGCTGGTGGTGAGGTCCTTGTCGAGCGCGCTGACATTTTCGATCTTGAGGCCGGTCACCGACGCGGCCATGAGATCGCGAGAGATGCTGCGGTCGACGTACTGCTGCTGCTTGGCGGCGTCGTTTTCTGTGAAGATGTAGCGCCCATCCTTGGCGAGGTCGCCAAAGTATTTTTCAGTGACGCTGCCCTTGAGAGTGCCGTCGGCGGCGAGCTGGAGCGTGGCGGAGCGATGAACCGTGTCGAGGTCGGGGCTGAGAACGGGGATCTGAAAGATCTGGCTGTCCGTGCCTTCGACGAGCAGCCCGTAGCTTCCCTGCAGGTTGTCTTCAATCTGGCCGAAGGGTGTCTTCTCCCACGTGGGATCGAAGATCAGATAGCGTTTGCCGGTCTGCGCGGTGATGACGCTGTGAAGCTTCGGTGAGTTGTAGCCCTTCGGAATCTCGATGGCGCCGATGACGTGGTTGCCGAAGGTCGAAGGATCGTCGGGATCGACGACGCCGCGCTCGGAGTCGACCATCACGAGCGCGCTGTGAATGCCGACGGTCGAGAGCATGGCCGACAGCAGCGTGGCCTTGTCCTTGCAGTCGCCGTATTTGCCATGGAAGATGTCCGTTGCGTAGTGCGGCTGATTGCCGCCGATACCGATTTCGATAGCGACGTACCGGATCTGCTGTTGAACGAAGTCTCCGATCGCTTCAACCTTGTCGTAGAAATCGGTCTTGCCTGCGGTGAGCTCGGCGGCTTTTGCGGCGATGTCCGGTGAGGAAGCCAGACGGTCGTGCGAGAGAGCGGTGTACCACTCACCGATCCCGCGCCAGGTGCCGTCTTCCGCGTAGGCGAGTGTGGGCCCGGAGTAATGAACGGTCATGCGTCCGGCCAACGACTGGGCGGCAGGTGACATCGGAACGCGCTCGAGGTCGATCGCTGGCTCGTTGTTCATCTCCCAGCGATAGCGCTGATGCTCGAGATCGATGGCTTCGACCTTGGGGTGGTGGGCCCAGGTGGTGGTGTAGGTGTAGCCGGCTGGGAGCTCGAGCGTGAAGCTCTGGTTGGCAACGGGCAATGGGCCCTGGAAGAACCAGTCGGTCTCTGCGAGGTACGGACGTTCGCGCTTTTCGTACTCGTAGGCGACGACGCCACCGGGATCGCGGCCTGGCGGATCGGCGACGCGCGCGCGGTCGTCGGAGTAGAGCTCGAAACCTTCACCCAGGCTCACATCGCCCATCTCGTTATCCTTGACGGCGTACTCGTGGCCGGCGGGATCGATGCTCCAGGCGTGCATGGAGAGGATTTTGGAATCTTTGTCGTACTGCACGACCGGATAGGCAAAGTCGCGGCCTTGCGGGCGGAGAATCTTGACGACCCTGCGGACGTGTTCGACCGCCTGGCCCTTGGCGTCGACGGTGAAGGTCTTGTCCTCGAGCAGGACGACGGCCTTGGTGGTCTCCGGCAATGTGGGAAGCGGCTGTTGCGCGGCGGCCTTCACCCAGTCCGGGACAGTGTTGGACGAAGCCCATGCGCAGGTCGAGGTAAGCGCAAGCAATACCGCGGCCTTAGCGATGAAGTGACCGACGCACAGATGATGGCTGGCCCGATGCATACGCGAGCTGCTCCTGAAGAATCACGCAGCCGCAGCGTTGATTTTTCAGCGGCCACGTTTGATGAAGAGAGATATCGCTAGATTGTATACGTCGGATGTCCGCGCGATTCAAGCAAAACCTTGCTGAAACCTCCGCCAACTCCCACCGAAGTTGCAACGGGATGCTTCCGGCGCGATCAGGCGAAGGTGAGGCCCTGGGCGTCGAGATAGGCGGCGAGCGTGCGCGCTTTGGCGGGAGGGTCGGCGAAGGCGATGTAGCCGTCGGGCCGGATGAGATAGACGGCGTTCTCGACGAGACCGGAGTGGGCGAGCTCCGGCCGCCAGGGAAAGACGTGGAACGCGAACCCACGTTGCCTGGAGAGGCGGCCGATATCGGGGCACACCCACGTGCTGTAGATATGCACCTGCCAGTCGAGCGAGGAAAGCGGAGCGAAGTTATCCGGCGCTGGGCTCTTGGGATTATTCGGGAACTGAACCCAGGGCAGGCGGTCGCCGGCGTGGAGCTTGCCGGTGCGGCCTTCGCTGAGCGAGCTCGCGCGATAGTTGATTCCGATCTGCGAGACGGTGCGGAAGAGGAAGGGGCGGAAGCTCTGCGAGGAGAGCAGCGCGGGCAGGATGCGCGGAACGATCTGCAGGCGGATAAGGAGGGCGAGATCGCTATCCGACGTCACGGCGGTGAACGCCTGGTCGGTGGTAGAGACAAGGCGGTGCGCGAAGGCGATGCGCTCGGGCTCGTAGGTGTCGAGAATGGCGGCGGGCGCACGGCCGCGGAGAACGGAGGCGAGCTTCCAGGAGAGATTCACGGCGTCGCCGATGCCGGTGTTCATGCCCTGGCCGCCGACGGGCGAGTGGATATGCGCGGCATCGCCGAGAAGGAACGCGCGGCCGCTGCGGAAGTTTTCGGCGACACGGTGGTGAACGCGGTAGGTCGAGAACCAGTTGATCTGTTGGATATCGACCTGGATCCAGTTGAGGACACGCTTGGAGACGTCATCCCAACAGAGATCGTCGTGTGCCTGCTCAGCCTGTTCGTCGCGTATCGTGCCGACGAGGCGGATGCGGCCGTTGTCGTCGAGCGGAAAGATGGCGAGGAAGTCGGTGTCGTCGAGCGCGACGTGAAGCTCGCCGTTGGCCACAGTTCCGGCGGCTTGCACATCGGCGACATAAAAGAGGTGCGTGTATTCGCCGCCAGGGAAGCCGATGTTGAGAGACTGGCGAACGACGGAGCGTGCGCCATCGCAGCCGGCGAGGAAGGCACAGCGGCAGGTCTGCTCGGAGCCGTCCGCCAGGCGCAGACGCGCAGTGATGGGAGCGTCGGAGGGTTTGGAGGATTCGGTGAAGGAGAGAAGCTCGGTGGGGCGTTCGACCTGCACGCCGAGCGCGGCGAGATGGCGGATGAGCAGAGGCTCGTGCTCGTCCTGCGGATAGATAAGCGGAAAGGGAAACGGGCTGAGATCGCGGCCGATGTCGGAGAAGGGAGCATGCGCGACCTGCCGGCCGGAGACCCATAGGTTGAGAGCGGCAATGTGGTGACCGTAGTCGACGAGCTCGTTGGCGAAGCCGAGTTGTTGGTAGAACTCGAGTGTGCGGGCCTGCACGGCGAGCGCACGCGAGTGTGCGGCGGGGTAGGGGTTCTTGTCGATGATGCGGATGGGGATGCCGAGGCGCGTGAGCCAGAGCCCCAGCACGAGGCCGGTGGGACCGGCGCCGGCGATGAGGACTTCGGGATCAGGGGACGTCGCCATGGCGTAGTCGAGCAGACGTGAAGCGCGTGCGATTTTCGGCCACTCTCGTTTCCGGGAACGTTCTAAGGATACGGCAGGAGATGGGTCCGGGTGTGCCCTCACTCTAGCTGGGTGAAGGCGGTGCTGCAACCCGTGTCGCGGCGCGACAGTCCAAAGCGCATAAGAGCGTGACGTGGGTTCTGCTGAGCGGCTGAGTGGTGCTGCTCGCGGACGAGTTCGTACGTCGTACGACAGAGACGCTCGAAACTACATCAAGACGAGGTAGAGATGCACAAGTTTGGTGTATGGGCGCCTCAGGCCCAGAAGATGTCGCTTGAAATGGCGTGATCAGATTCTGCCCATGGAAGGCCCGAACAAGCGCGGCTGGTGGGATCTCACGGTACAGGAGGCCGGGTGCGGCGACAGGTATGCGTTCCTGATCGATGACGATCCCACGCCGTATCCGGATCCGCGGAGTCTGCGCCAGCCGGATGGCGTTACACGGCGAATCCGAACTCTACGATCACTCGATGTTTGAATGGCACGATCAGCTCTGGCGAGGAGCTCCGAAGACGGGCACCATCCTGTACGAGCTGCACATTGGAACGTTCAGCAAGGAGGGCACGTTCGACGGCGCGATCCAGCACCTGAAATATCTTGCCGACCTGGGAGTGACTCATCTTGAGGTGATGCCGGTGGCGGCCTGGGCGGGCCAGCAGGGCTGGGGATATGACGGCACCGCGTTGTTCTCTACACACGAGCCCTACGGCGGCCCGGACGGCTTTCAAACGTTTCGTCGATGCCTGCCATGCGAACGGATTGAGCGTGATCCTGGACGTTGTCTACAACCACTTTGGACCGGTCGGAAACTACACCACGAAGTTCGGCCCGTATCTCAATCGCGACCGCAAGACGCCATGGGGTGATGCGGTCAACCTCGACGGCGAGGGCAGCGATGAGGTGCGGCGCTTCTTCGTGGACAACGCGCTCATGTGGCTGAAGGACTATCACTGCGACGGGCTGCGGTTCGACGCCGTGCATGCCTTCATCGATCTCTCCGCAACCCACTTCATGGAACAGATTTCAGTGGAGGTGGAACGCCTGGGCGCGACGTTGTCCAAAGAGTTCTTCCTGATTGCCGAGAGCGACCTGAACGATCCGCGTGTGGTGCGCTCGCGCGAAGCCAATGGCTACGGCATGGACGCGCAGTGGAGCGATGACTTCCATCACTCCCTGTTCACCCTGATCTACAACCCAAAGGACGGAGAGACCGGCTACTACGACGACTTCGGCTCCTTCGCGGACCTGCACCGAGCCCTGAAGCACGCCTACGTGTACGACGGGCAGTACTCCATCTATCGGAAGCGGCGGCATGGCCGCCCTGCTCACGGCCTCTCAGCGCACCACTTCATCCACTTCACTCAGAACCATGACCAGGTGGGGAATCGCGGATGGGGCGAACGCCTGGAGCATCTTGTCGGCATCGATGCCGCCAAGGTGGCGGTTGGCCTGTTGCTCACAGCGCCGTATGTTCCCATGCTGTTCATGGGTGAGGAGTGGGCAACGTCCTCGCCGTTCCTCTACTTCGCAGACCACGAAGATGAAGAGATGCGGAAGTCGGTCGCCGAAGGCCGCAAGCGTGAGTTTGCTGCCTTCGGATTCGACGGAGAGGTGCCCAACCCCGAAGATCGAAGACACGTATCGAGAAGTCGAAGCTGAACTGGGAGGAGCAGGGCGAAGGCAAGCACGCCGAATTTCTCGCCTGGGTGAAGTCGCTGATCGCGCTCCGCCGCAGCACCGTGTGCTTTGAACGATGGCGATATGCACCACCTGTTGGTTTCCACCGATGATGAGCGGCGAACCCTGGTGATGGAGCGCGACGAGGCTCGCGTCCTGATCAACATGGGCGACAAGCCATATGCATTTGCCCTGCTGGAAGGCGAAAAGCTGCAGCTCATCTCGCGCGAGGGAATCGGCGTGCGGGACAACTATCTCGACCTTCCGCCGATGACGCTGGCCGTGCTGATGTCGTCCACAGAAGAGGTAGAGGATCGCCAGGTGGCTCCGCACAGGCGATGAGCTGTCCCGCCGTTTCTCAGTCATAGTGTGCGGCTGATAAACTCGCTTCTCTTGTGAGGAACGGCGCGATGGCGGTGAGGGAACGGCTGGGCGTGGTGGGCGCGGGGACGATGGGCAACGGAATCGCCCACGTCATGGCGCGCGCCGACTTCGAAGTGATGTTGTGCGAGGTGAATGACGCAGCGCTGGATCGTGGGCTTGCGACGATTCGGACGAACCTGGACCGCGAGGCCGCCAGGGGGAAGGTGGATCCGGCAGAGGTCGAGGAAATCTTCAAGCGCGTGAAACCCGCGCGTGAGTTGAAGGCGCTGAAGGATTGCACGCTCGTCGTTGAGGCCGCAACCGAGCGCCTCGAAGTCAAGCAGGCAATCTTCCGCGACCTCGACTCTCTCGTTGGCGAGGATGCGATTCTGGCATCGAATACATCGTCGATTTCGATCACGAAGCTCGCAGCAGGGACGAACCGCGCCGACAAGGTTATCGGGATGCACTTCTTCAATCCGGTGCCGGTGATGAGCCTGGTTGAAGTGATTCGCGGGCTGCAGACCAGCGATGCGACCTTTCAGCGCGTGCACACACTATCGCTGGAGCTCGGCAAGACTCCGGTCGAGGTGAATGACGCTGCGGGGTTTGTCTCGAACCGCGTGCTGATGCCGATGCTGAATGAGGCGATGTTTGCGGTGATGGAGGGCGTGGCGACTCCGGAGGCCGTCGATGAGGTCTTTCGCCTGGGCATGGCGCACCCCATGGGGCCGTTGACGCTGGCGGACTTCATCGGCCTCGACGTCTGCCTCGACATCATGCGCGTGCTGGAGGCCGGGCTCGGCGACCCGAAGTACAGGCCATGTCCGCTGCTGGTGCGGATGGTGGATGCCGGGTGGTTGGGGAGGAAGTCGGGCAAGGGGTTTTACAGCTACCAGAAGTAGGCTCGGGCATCAGATAAAAAATAGAGGCAGCAAAAAAGTTTGGAGGACAGAGTGTCGAAGGAGCTTTATTTTGAGGATCTGCATCCGGGAATGATGTTCAACTCCAGCCGGTCGTACAAAGTGACCGCGGATGAGATCAAGGAGTTTGGCGAGCGCTACGACCCGCAGCCGTTTCACATCGATCAGTCGGCGGGCGAGAGCTCGTTCTTCAAAGGGCTGGCGGCGTCAGGGTGGCTCACGGCGGCGATTGTCATGCGCCTGCGCGTGGAATCGATAAATATTGCCGGCGGAATGCTCGGCGCGGGCGTCGAAGAGATGCGATGGACGGCGCCGGTGCGGCCGGGCGACTCGCTGCGCACCGAGGCAGAGATTCTGACCGTGCGCCACTCGCGATCGCGTCCCGAATATGGCGTCGTGCGCTCGCGGACGACGGTGTTCAACCAGCGCAATGAACTGGTGATGCGCTCGATCGTGACGTTTCTCGCTCCGCTACGGAATCCGGTGAAGGGGTAAAACAGAGAACAGAGATTAGAAATCAGAGATCAGCCGCAGATCCTGCCCTTGCTTGTGATCCCTGATCTCTGACCCCTGATCTTTGTTCTCTGATTTCTAATCTCTGATCTCTCGCCTCTCCCGTCCCCTCCCTGATTCCGGCCTAGATTGTCACAGGCCATAACGCTGTATCCTCATACGGTGCGGATGACGGTTCTAGCTTCGGGATCTCGTGGGAACGCCACGGTGGTCGCCGCGGGCGGAACGGCCGTGCTGGTGGACGCGGGGTTGAGCTGCCGGGAGATTCTCCGGCGGATGATGGCGACCGGCGAGGATCCGGCAGAGCTGAACGCGATTCTGATCACGCATGAGCACCTGGACCATGTGGCCGGGCTGTCGGTGCTGGCGCGCAAGCTGAAGATTCCGGTCTTCTTTACCGAGGCGACGCATCGCGCCTGGGTGCGCATGCTGACGCCCCAGAAGCGCATGAGCTACAAGGCGTGGCTCGAGAAGATGCAGCGCGAGCGCGAGGCGATGGAGGCCGGGGTTGAGCCCCCAACTTCGGAGTCCGACTGCGCGGCGGAAGAGACTCCGAAGAAGGTCTGTCCAACGGCGCTGCCGGCGCTGGAATTCTTTGAGGCGGGTCGAAGTTTCCGGATCGGCGATCTGGAGGTCTGCCCGTTTACGATTCCCCACGATGCGGCCGACCCTTGCGGGTTCGTGTTCTATGCGCCGGGCGAGTCCATCCGGATGGCGGTTGCGACGGATCTCGGCTATGTCCCGCCGAATGTGAAACTTGCGCTGAAAAATGTGGATGTGCTGCTGCTCGAATCCAACCACGACCTGGAGATGCTGAAGGACGGGCCGTATCCGTGGAGCGTGAAACAGCGGGTTCTGAGCCGCGTCGGACACCTGTCAAACGCGGCGGCGGCTGAGTTTCTGACCCGGGACTACGACGGCGGTGCACACACTATCGTTCTGGGACATCTAAGTGAACAGAACAACCTGCCCGAGCTGGCCAGGCTGGCCGCTGAGCAGGCGATCGGCGACCGGATGAGCCTGTTGGGAAACCGGGTCTTATTGGCGCAACAAGATGTTGCGCTGGAACCGATTCGGTTGTAAAACATCGTGTAACAAAGACATGTGCACCAGGGACCTTCCCGGCACGCAGAGACTCAAGCTTGACGCTATCCGGGCATCAGGCGATGAAGTAAAATAAGAGTTGCGTAAAATAATGCCGATTCTCCCCCGACACTCGTACCACGACGCACACACCCCCTGTACAGACCAGGTGATTGGCGCCATCCTCTCCGGATGGCGATATGACATCTCTGGAACGCCCGTGAGCCTGCGCGGCGACTACGAGACCCATCTGCGCGGCTGCGCGCACTGCCGCGGGAAACAGCGGCTGCACCGCACGGTGGACATGCTTCTGCTGGCCGTGACCACGATGGCCTGCATGGCGTTTCTTCTGGCGGCACTGGTGCTGCACCGGCTGGAAACCATCCGCCACCTGAGCGGAAGCCTGCATGTGCACCTGGGGGCGGAGCGCGCGCTGGCGCTGGCGCATATTCCGCAGAGCATCACGATCAGCTTGGAAGCGGTGGCGGTCTCGGGTGTGATCTTCTCGCTTCTGCTGTGGGCCCTGGTGGCGATGACGACGCCGGTGCCGGGCATGCTGTCGGCGATGCTGCGCGAGCATGTGTCGCCGGAGCTGCGCGAGCGGCTTTGGAAGCAGGCTTAGGCCAGTGGCATCGCAGTAAGAGCATTCAACTAAGTAAGATTGCAAACCTCCGCGATCCCGTTGGGGTGACCTCGCGCTCTTTGCGTCAAGAGCTTTTTCCGAAACTTCGCTATGATGTGATTCAGCCCACTCGTCGAGCGAAGCCCTCCTTCAGTGTCGAACTCTCAGCCCAGTGATGTTGTGTACGCGCAGGAACATGCGCATGAGTCTGCGTCCGCGGTCGCGGCACGCGCGGGCGAGGTGACGCGCGGCGGAGCGCCGCCGGCGCGGAAGCGCTCCTGGGGCTCGATGATTACGGCGTATCCGGCGACCTCGGCCCTGATGGGAATTAATCTGCTGGTCTTCGCCCTGATGCTGCGCTGGAGCCCAATTATTCCGCTGTGGAAGGCGCATCAGTATGGGTCGATTCTGACAGCGCAGTTCGACGGCAATGTGCTGTACTACTTCGGCGGATGCGACGGCTGGGTGGCCATGGGCGGCGGCCAGTGGTGGCGGCTGGTGACGGCCTGCTTTGTGCACGCGAGCATTCTGCACATTGCGACGAACCTCTGGTGTCTGTGGAACCTTGGTCTGTTCGGCGAGCCTCTGCTGGGCCGCTGGGGACTGACGTGGGTGTATATCCTGACCGGCGTGACAGGGAATCTGCTGTCGGCCGCGGGCAGCGTGTTCTCGAAGACGGATGCGATCGCGGTGGGAGCTTCGGGCGCGATCTTCGGGATCGCCGGGATTCTGATTGTGCTGCTCTCGAATCGGAAACTGGCGCTGCCGTGGGAAGAACTCAAGAGCCTGAGGCGGCAGGTGATTCTGTTTGCGGTGATCAATCTGGCGCTGGGCATTGCGCCGCAGTTCTCAGGCGGGTTGACGCCGGCGGATTGGGCGCGGCTGCATGTGAACCCGGGCAATATTCCGCACATCGATAACTCGGCACATCTGGGCGGACTGCTGAGCGGGCTCGCGCTGGGCGTGCCGCTGTTGCCGAAGATGACGACGGGGAAGGCGAGCTACCGGGCGAGGCAGCGGGCGACGTTTGCGGCCGCTGCACTGTTCCTGTCCCTGGTGGGGTATGCGCTGTCGAAGGTTGCGAAGGGCTGAAAGGTCAAAAATTGACCCTTCCAAAACGCGCTTAAAACGCACAAAAGTGCGCAAAAACCGCTTCAAAATCGATCGCGAAAATTGGCTAGTCGAAGGTTGTGGAGACCGTCGCTGCGAATTTCCTCACCATCGCGAGGAGCAACCGGCGATCGCTTTCCGTGAGATTTGCAGCGTATCGCTGCACCTGGGTGAGGAAACGAATCTCTTCTTCGCTGAGGCTGATGCCGGAGAGGTCGCGGACTGGATCTTCAGAAAAGAAATGACTTAGCGAGATATCGAGAGCGCCGGCAATCTTCTGCAGCGTCTCCAGCGAAGGAACGGTGTGCCCGTTTTCCACACGCGAGAGATAACAGCGGAGCAGGCCGGTGCGCTTCTCAATGTCCCCCTGCGACAGCCCTTTTTGCAACCGGAAACCGCGAATGGTCACCCCGATGTTGATCGGTTCAGGAACCGGAGAAATCGCCGTCTGCTCGGACGGCAGAGCTGTGTGCATGTTTGCCATTAGCCGTAAAGTAACCACCGAAGGTAGTGGTGGCAAGCATTATCTTCGATTTCTTTTGCCGGTTGTACCAATTCGGATTCGTGAGATTCGTGGTTAGTCACTGAAACCATGGGCGATATCCAGATCAACCCATGTACATGCCACCGTTGACGTCGAGGGTGTGGCCGGTGATGTAGGAGGCGGCGTCGGAGGCGAGGAAGGTGACGGCGGAGGCGATGTCGTCGACGGTGCCGTAGCGCCCGAGCGGGACTTGGGCGAGGATACCGGACTTCTGTTCGTCGGTGAGGGAGTCGGTCATGGCGGTGGAGATGAACCCGGGGGCGACGGCGTTGACGGTGATGTTGCGGGAGGCGAACTCGCGGGCGAGGGACTTGGTTAGGCCGATGAGGCCGGCTTTGGAGGCGGCATAGTTGGCCTGGCCGGCGGCGCCGGTTTCGCCGACCACGGAGGTGATGTTGATGACGCGGCCCCAGCGGGCTTTCATCATCGAGGAGATGACGGCCTGGGTGAGGAGGAAGCTGCCGGTGAGGTTGGCGCGGAGGATGTCGTCGAAGTCGGCGAGCTTCATGCGCAGGGCGAGGCCGTCGCGGGTGATGCCGGCGTTGTTGACGAGGATGTGGCAGGCGCCGAGGTCGGCGAGGACGGATTTGGCGCAGGACTTGATGGAGTCCTCGGAGGTGACGTCGAGGGCGAAGGCGCGGGCGGTGCCGCCGGCCGAGGTTATTTCCAGCGGCGAGGGACTCCAGTTTGTCGAAGCTCCGCGCCGCGAGAGCGACGGTGGCGCCATGTTTCGCGAGATCGAGGGCGATGGCGCGGCCGATGCCCTGAGATGCTCCGGTGACGAGCGCGACTTTGCCGGTGAGGTCTGTGGGCATTTAGTTCTCCAGATGAGGGCTGTCCTTGGCTATTAGAGCATTGCGGCGAGTATTCGAGGGTACGCAATGAGCTTATCGCCGCAGGTGTCGGACGGCACCCATCTGAAGAAGAGGCACGAAATCGCGCCCCTGCAATGGAGGTAAAAGAGAGCTTCGATCCCCTCGTTGAACCGCGCGCGTATTTGAGGGTGCTCACGAGAAGACGTTTCTGAGGACTGAAAGCGGCGCGCGGACAGCACACGTATCGCGTCACTCCAGCGATACGCATACTGTCCGCGCAATCTTCCGCATGAGGCAGCCTGCTACGGAATCGGAACGCCAACCGAAGCCGAGCTGACCTGCGTTAACAACCACTTCCCGTTGATCTTTCTGGCTTCACCGGAAAGGTAAACGTGGCTCTTGGCTGTCCAATTCGGCAGGCCGGTGATCGAATTCAACGACACGTCGAAGTAATGGCATTCGAAATACACCGATGATCTCCATTGGCCGTCACGGTCCCTCACAGGGACATACTTCGTCTTGAATGCTGGGGTAAGCGACACAAACTTGTTGGCTATCTGCAGCCCGCCGGAAACATATTTGAAGAACGTGCACAGCGTGCCCTGTTTGCCGGCCGCAGAATTATCGCCCGTGGGTTCAGGGCAGGTTGCGGGATTCTCCGGATCGCCATTGCCGATGTAATTTCCTGCCGTGGTGCTGGTACCCGGAATCGTGAGCTCCGCGTCTGGAGCAAAGATGGACAGCGCCTCGCGGATTCGTTGCGTTATGACTGCAGCCGTATCGCCGTTCACGGGATCATGCACGCTGACTGCCGCATGAAAGGTTGCGTGAAGCTGTTCCAGTTCAGTCATTTGGGCCAGTAGTTCGTCATCGTCCCCCCAACCGGCTGCATGGGCGGGTCCTATCGTCGCGATAATTCCGATGGCGAGCAGGGCCGCAAGACGTGCGTACGTCTTCCTGAATGTCGATTTCATGTTGGTTTCCTCTCTGATTCTGGGGCGCGGTGTGGTTCTCACCGCGCCTGGTTTTTCTTCTTCACTCCATTGCGGGTCTGAGTTTCCACAACTGCCCTTTCAAGAGCAATGCCTACGCGGCGAATTGTTTCTCCCCGAACAAACCTTTCTGCAGTAATCAGTTGGAAGAAGTTGTCCCCCGGCACCCTGGGAGTGCTAGACTCGGGGCTCACGGCCTGGCGGGTTTGGAATGCCCCGGTCACTCACTGAAAACACGGTTCGCTTTGGCCAGTTTGAGCTGGATCTGAGGACGCGGCAGCTCACCAAAAACGGCTCGACGATCCGGTTGTCGCAGCAGCCGATTCAGGTACTGTCGTTGCTCCTGGAAGCTCCCGGCGAGATTGTGACGCGGGAAGAATTCAGACGACGCCTCTGGTCGTCCGACGTGTTTGTCGATTTCGACCACGGGCTGAATAAATCCATCCAGAAACTGCGCGACGCTCTGGGGGATTCGGCAGGTTCTCCTCGTTACATCGAAACCATTCCGCGGATCGGATACCGCTTCATTGCGTTCGCTAATGAGGCGAGAGGAAACCTGGAACTGCCGTCAGAAACAGAAATCTTCGTAGCCCCGACTGCGCCGGCTATCCCATCTGGCGGCCGGATCGCCAGACACCGGCGGGCACGATGGATTCTACTTGCCGCTTCTGCCACGGCCTGCGTGGTTCTTGCGTTTGGCGGCATGCTCCTTTATCGATTGCGCTATCGTCAGCCGGCGCGGTACATGCAGCTAACAGATTTCACGGACTCGGCGGTAGCACCGGCCCTTTCGCCGGATGGGCATATGGTGGCATTCATCCGCGGAGGCGATGGTTTTCTCACGTCCGACCAAATCTACGTCAAGATGCTTCCGAACGGAGAGGCCAGACGCGTGACGGACGACGCACGGCCCAAATACGGCCTGGCATTCTCGCCGGATGGGGCGGAGATTGCGTACACGGTATTGGAGACTTCCGCGTTTTCCACTTACGAGGTGTCAGCTTTGGGAGGCGAGCCTCATCTTTTGCTGAACAACGCCGCAGGGTTGGTGTGGCTGGACCCGCAACGGCTGCTCTTTTCCATGATTCGGCCAGGGGAAGGAATCCATCTGGGTGTAGTAACGGCGACGCTGACGCGCTCGGGCCTGCGTGAGCTCTACTTCCCGGCGCACGAGCGCGGCATGGCCCATGATTCGTATCCATCCCCGGATCGGCAGTGGGCATTGGTGGTGGAGATGAACGGAAACGGCGATTGGGCGCCGTGCCGGCTGATTGCTCTCGAAAGCCTTAGCCCGTCGAGAGTCGTTGGACCCAACGGAGCGTGCATCTCGGCTGGGTGGTCTCCGGATGGCCGATGGATGTATTTCACTGCCTGGGTGGAGGGACACAGCCACATCTGGCGGCAGCAGTTTTCCGGAAGGAAAGCCGGAGCAAATCACCTTTGGACCAACGGAAGAGGATGGAATTGCGGTGGAGCCGGAGGGACGGGCGCTGATCACCTCGGTGGGAGTGCATGAAAGCTCCCTCTGGATTCACGACGAGCGCGGGGAGCGACCGCTCTCTTCAGAGGGTGAAGTGGTCGGTTGGTCATCTCCCCCTGCCTTCAGCCCGGATGCCAGCGTTATTTATTACCTTTTGCGGCGGGGGGAAAGTTCGGACGCGGAACTGTGGCGAACGGTGGTGGACTCAGGGAAAAGCGATGCGGTGTTCTCTGGGACTTCAATGATCGAGTTCGACATCTCGCCGGATGGCAAACAAGTGGTGTATACAACCGCCGCGCGAGACGGAACGATGCAGTTGTGGATAGCACGCGTGGATGGAAGTTTACCCGCAATGAAAGTGAATGTTTCGGATGTACGGTCGCCGCATTTTGGCGCAGGCGGGCAGATTCTGGTCCAGCGGACGGAGGGAAACAAGAACTACCTGGAGCAGATCAATTCGGATGGGTCGCACCGCTCGAAGATCTTCCCCTATCCCGTCGGGGAATTCCAGTCTGTTTCTCCGGGCCGGCGATGGGTCACTGCTGAGGTTCCCAGGGCGCCGGATACCGGCCTTCCCGCGATCATGGCAATTCCGTTGGCCGAGGGAGCCCCGCAGCGCATTTGCGCGCCTACCTGCGGAACGAGCTGGTCCACGGACGGGAAGTTCCTGTTTGTGTCTGTGGAGGATTCGTCGCGAACCAGTCCGGGGCGAAGCCTGGCAATTCCCGTCGGTCCGGGGGAAACCCTGCCGGATCTTCCTGTGGGAGGTATCGCGCCGATGGCCGAACCGAGCGTGGTTCGGGGAGCGGAATCGGTTGGGCGCGGGCGCGGAGCACTCGTGCCGGGCAAGGACCCCGCGCATTATGCCTGGGTGAACATCACGATCCACCGGAACCTCTATCGAATCTCGCTGCCCTAGCCCCTGCCACGGCGGAGGTCGGCTGCGTGATGATTCTGATTGTGCTGGTGAATCAGCCCTGGTTGGGTCCGAGAATCGGAAAACGAGGCCGTAGCGAAGGCGGAGCACCGGGAGAGCGGCGTTTTCGTGCCGAAAAAGGGCTAGATTCCAACATGGGGGCTGCGCTGTATTCTTGAGCGGACATGTCCTCGCCTGCCGCCGCCCCTGACGTTCTCAAGACTTCCAAGACCGAAGCCCAGCCCGGAGCGGAGAGTACGACCGAAGTCTACGCGATCCACGGCGCGGAGCCGGAGGTGCTGGCGTATGCGATGGCGAAGTACTCGCGGTCGGCGCTGACGATGCGTGAGTCGCTGGTGGAGATCAGCTCGCAGAAGGCGGAGCAGTTTCTCAACACTTTTTATTTTCAGTATGGGCACCGGTCGATTGCGGACCTGGCGCATATTCCGTTTGCGGTGGAGCGACTGTCGCTGCTGGCGGCGATCACGCTGGTGGACGAGACGCGGTGGGATGGGCAGGAGCGGTCGACGCGGTACCAGGATTTTCGGCGCAGCGGATGGTATACGCCGGAGCTGAGCAAGGGCGGGCGCAAGCAGTTCACCGCGGCGATTGAGGCGCTGTTTCATGCGTACGACGAGATTGGCGCGGGGATGTTCGAGGCGCTGAAGAAGGCGATTCCTCAGCCGGCGGAGATGAAGCCGGAGAGCTATGCACGTACGCTGAAGGCGCGGGCGTTTGATGCGGCGCGGTATATGTTGCCGCTGGCGACGAATACGTCGCTGGGGCAGATTGTGAATGCGCGCACGCTGGAGAGCGCAGGTGTCGCGGCTGCTGTCGACGGAGTTTGCGGAGATTCGCGACCTGGGGACGAAGCTGCGTGAGGCGGCGAGTAATCCGGCGTGGAATGTGCTGCGCGACCGGCTGGAGGAGATGGCGGGTGAGGGAAGCGTCGATCCAGCGGCGACTGAAGAGATTCTGAATGAGCTGATGCCGCCGGTGAAGGCCGCGCCGACTCTGGTGAAGTATGCGGAGCCGAGCGAGTATGCGATGGCGAGCCGCAAGGAGCTGGCGCAGGCGGCGCGCGAGTTGATGGGGGACGCTCCGGTGTATCCGGCGCCGGTGGTGGACCTGCTGGATGATGACGAGGATATCGAGGTCGAGATTGCGACGTCGTTGCTGTATCCGCACTGTCATTACTCGTACAGGCAGTTGAGGGGAGCGGTGGCGGCGCTGACGGAGACGCGGCGCAATGAGATTTTGAAGCTGGGCACGGCGCATCGTGGGCGGCATGATGAGCTGCTGCGCGCGTTCAATGCGGGGCATGGATTCCGGTTCGACATCCTGATGGATGTCGGCGGGTTCCGAGATATGCATCGGCACCGGCGGTGCGTGCAGTTGCTGCAGGCGTTCAGCGATGTGCATGGGTATGACGAGCCGGTGTGTCCGGGGCAGCCGACGCTGGAAGAGGCTGGGCTCTCCGAGAAGTACAAGAGCGCGATGGATGCGGCGCTGGCGGCGTATCGCACGCTGTGCGATTCCGATGAGCCCGAGGCGAGGCAGAGCGCGCAGTATCTGCTGCCGCTGGGAACGCGCTGCAGGGCGCTGTTCAAGATGGACTTCGCGGAGGCGCTATATATCTCGGAGTTGAGGTCAGGTGTGGCGGGGCACTTCAGCTATAGGCGCGTGGCGTGGGAGATGTATCGGGCGATTGCGGTGAAGCATCCGGCGCTGGCGGAGATGTTCCGTGTGCGGGATGTGAATGAGCCGGTGGATCTGCTGAAGCGGTAGGAGACGCGCGTAGAGGATAATTCCCAATCAGGAGACCGGCGATGAGACGAACGAATCTGACCGTACCTGAGGTCATTCTGATTGCGGGAACGCGTGTGGCGCTGGGAGTCGGCGTGGGGCTGCTGATTTCGGAGAAGATGGATCGGAGTGCGCGCCGCGCTGCGGGCGTGGCTCTGTTTGCAGTGGGGCGCTGACGACGATTCCGCTGGTGATGCGGGTGCTGGGAAGCGTCAGTGAAGTGGATCTTTCCGAGGTCTAGCCGGATTCGGACTGACCTCAAACGCCCTTCGCCTGATTTGTAGATGCTTGATTTGCGAGCTGGCCGCCAACCGCTGCGATAACGGAAACCAAGATCAGTTCCAATAACCCGAGCCTACCTGCGTGATTCATTTTCATCAGAATCACGAGTCCGAGACAGAAACCAACAACGGAAGATAGAAGCCCGTGCAGGGCCTCGTTCCGCTTCGCTAACTTGCCCGCGATGAACGCCTGCGTGAAAGCGCGACGAGGAAGCCTATGCTCAGCCGCGACGATCTGAGGTCCGATTCCGTTGTGATATATGAGAGCTACAGCCGCTGAGCATCTGAGTCCGAGTCATCTCCGGAGCTGAACGTGTATGTGCGGTCCAAGTCGATCACAGACGATGGTCGCGAACAGCCATAGAAAAACGTGGGCAAGATTGCCGACTCGCTACTGCTTTGACTGAGATTCGGCCCATTAGAGGTTCTTTGTCGCTTTGCGTTTGGCGGCGCGGGCGCGGCGTTTGAGTTCGTCGTCGGAGAACATGGTGCCGCGGCATTGCGGGGCGCCGCAGTAGCAGTCGGCGGAGTCTTCGTCGGAGTCGTGGAGGTTGTACTCGTAGACGAGCTCTTCGCCGGCGGCGATGTTGCGGATGGCCTTGATGTAGATGCGGCCGTTGTACTCCTCGGTCTCGCAGTTGGGAGCGCAGGAGTGGTTGACGAACATGGCGGCGGCGAAGCCGTCGATGACGTCGCCGGAGCCGTCGATGGAGAAGAGGTAGGTGACGGGCTTGTCGGCGTAGCGCTCGTCGGCGACGTCCTTGGAGATGCGGGGGCCGTCGTACTCGAGGATGCGGCGGCCGCGAGGGATGGGGTCGAGCGTGGTGACGCCGGCGGCGTGGATGGCGGAGGAGCGGATGAGCAGGCGTGGTGTGGCGGGGGCGACAGCGCGAGGCATGGGGTGGAGTATAGCAAGGGGTGCGTGGTGAAAAAGGTAGAGACGCCTGTGGTTAGGCTGACGGTCGCGGGGTCCTTCGACGTCGCGCTACGCGCTTCGCTCAGGATGACAGGAGCTTGGATTGCACGACGCAGTAGCGGGAGAGGCGGCGGTGTCGTCTAATAGAGGTATGAGGCGACTGTGGCTGGCGGCGTGCGTGGTGGGGCTGGGCGTTGGGCATGGCGTGTGCGCAGACGCCGGCGAGCCAGGCGAACGATCCGCAGTGGAAGCAGACGCCGGAGGGAAGGACACCGGAGGGGCAGCAGAATTTGAACTGCACCGGGTCGACGAGCTGGGGCAAAGACGGAAAGACGACGTCGTCGAACTGCCCGGCGGCGCAGGATCAACCGGTGCCGTCGAATGCGACGCAGCAGTTTCCGTATCCTGGGGAGATCAACGGCTCCGAAGCAGGCGGCTCCGACTACGCCGAATGCTCCGAATTCGGTGAACGCGCCCGATGCGCAGCAGGCTCCGAAGAGCCCGGCGCAGCAGTTTCCGTATCCGGGAGAGGAGCCAGCGGGCTCTTCTTCTTCCTTCTCTCCTCTTCGTCTTCCGGTTCAGGGGATGTGAAGCCGGCGCCGCCGGGTGGGATCCAGGATGCGGGCAGTTCGGGATCGAGCAGTTCGAGTTCGGACCCGGGTTACTCGAGTTCGAAGGCAGATGATGTGCCGCCCGGCAGCTTGCCGGATGCGGACGACACGGCACATCCGACGAAGACGAGACCGAGCCGCAACAGGCCGGCAGAGGCAGTGAAGACGCCGACGCAGCGGTTCGCTGAAGACATGCAGGTGGCAGAGTTTCTACCAGGGCATCGGAAACTTCATCGGGAGCGTACATGCGCGCGAAGGACGCGGTGTCGATCTCGGGGGACAGCCCGGACGCGCGCCTGGCGCTGGCGGAAGCGGCGAGGAAGCTAGGCAAGTTGGATGAGGCTGAGCAGAACTACAAGAAGTGTCTCGCGCTGGATCCGATACCCAAGACGAAGAAAGCAGCCGAAGTCGCGCTGAAGGAGATGACCGGCGGCGGTTAGGGGTACGGTCGTCGTAAGAATGCAGGTGGATCTTCAGGGAGTGGGCGCGCGGATTTGGGTGAGGCCTTGGTGGCAGTGGTCCGCGGGGTGGAGCGGGCTTTGCGCGCGGCGCTGTCCTGCGCTGTCTCTGGAACGTCGGTGAGGTCCTCTTCCACGTTGAGATAGCGGCGAATGTAGCGGAGAGGTTCCTCGGCGAGTGCCATCTCGCGGAGGTGATAGCGCCAGGCGTCTTTCCGGGCGCTGCGGCGCGTGAAGGACTTGCGCTGGACCATTTGGATGGTGCCGTCGGACATGCGGCGCTGAAAGGTCTGGGCCGGGACCTGGAAGGTGATTTCGGCGCCGGGCTTCCAGAAGGCCATGGCGAAGTCGTGCGAGAAGAGCAAGGCGTAGTAGCGGCGATTCTGCTCGAGCGCAGCGATGGCGTCGGCTGCGTTGCTCCAGGGAAGGGCGAGGCGCGTGGTGTACCAGCGGCGGAGTTCGAATCCGTTCGCTCGGGCCCGGCCTATGACGATCTTCAGTAGTTCGAGGCGCGTCATGCGCAGCCAGAGTAACAGGCAAATGTGACTAGCGGTAGTGGCCCCGGTTACTTAGTAGGTAGTCTCCTGGCGGATGCGGTCGCGAAGGGTGTCGTCGATGGCCGATGGAGGCCCGCTGGGAGGGCCGGTGCGCGGTGTGCGGCGGCGCCAGATACGGATGAGGAAGACGACAATGCCGATGCCGATGAGGAGAGCGGCGAAGGGGACGATCCAGGCGACCATGTCGAAGCCACCACGCAGGGGAGCGGCGAGGACGGTGGGGCCGTACTTGGCGACAAACCAGTTGAAGACGCCGGCGTCAGGGAGGCCCGTGGCAATTTCGGTGCGGAGCTCGGTGATCTCGCGGTCGGAGTCGGGGCAGCCGACGTGGTTGCACTCGAGCAGGACCTGGCCGCAGCCGCAGACGCACATGAGCTTGTGGCCGATGGCGTCGAAACGCGAGGAGGGTGCGCCGGCGCCGAGCATGGGGATGGCGAGGGCGCAGATCAGAGCGATGTGGAGGAGGCGCTTACGCATGGGCGACTTCGCCGGGCGTGTCGGTTCGCAGCGCCGACCTGTAGCATCGAGCGATGAGGCCGTGCGTCGACGCGGCGGGCACCCGGCTTCAGCGGTGGGACAAGCGCGATGGCTGTGCCGAAGATCACGAAGCCGACGCCGATCCAGATCCAGTTGACGAGCGGGTTGAGGAAGACCTTGATGATGGGCTTGTCGGTTTCGGGGTTGCGGCCTTCGAAGACGACGTAGAGGTCGCGCGCGAGCGTGGAGTGGATGGCGACGATGGTGGAGGTCTGCTGGCTGGCGTTGTAGAAGCGGCGCTCGGGGGTGAGCTGCGTGATCTTCTTGCCCGTTGTGAAAGACGTCGAGCAGAGCGTAGTCGGTGTCGTAGTTGGCGTTGGAGTCCTGCGAGTAGGACTGGCAGACGAGCTTGTAGGAGCCGATCTGGAGCGAGTCGCCGAAGGACATTTCGAGCTCGCGCGATTGATTGAAGGCGGACGCCGGCGACGCCGATGAAGAGGACCACGATGCCGAAGTGGATGATGTATCCGCCGTAGCGGCGAGTGTTGCGGCGCGTGAGCAGGATGGCGCTGCGAGAGCAGGTTCTTGCCGGTCTGCGCGCGGACGACGTTGGCGCCGCGGAGGAACTCGCGATGATGGCGGTGATGACGCCGGCGGAGAGCGAGAAGCAGACGAGCGAGTAGATAGCACCGGTCGAGCTGTCGGCTTCGTTCCACGGGCGCAAGCCGGTGATCATCAGCACGATGGCGCTGACGATGATGGCAAGGCAGGGGAGCAGGAGGTTGCGGCGGATGGAGCGGATGGAGGTGGCGCGCCAGGCGAGCAGCGGGCCGACTCCTGTGAGGAAGATCAGGAAGAGGCCGATGGGGACGGCGACGCGGTTGTAGAAGGGCGGGCCCATCGTGACCTTGGAGCCCTGAACGTACTCGCTGAGCACGGGGAAGAGCGTGCCCCAGAGGATGGTGAAGCAGGCGGCGAGGAGGACGAGGTTGTTGAAGAGGAAGGAGGACTCGCGCGAGACGAGGGACTCGAGTTTGTTCTCGGCGCGGAGGTGGTCGCGCTGACGAAGGAAGGTGAAGAGGCAGACGATGAAGATGAGCAGAAGGAAGGCATAGAACCAGATGCCGATGTCGCTCTCTGCGAACGCGTGAACGCTCGACACAAGGCCGGAGCGCGTGAGCAGCGTGCCCAGGATGGAGAGCATGAACGTGGCGAAGATGAGCCAGACATTCCAGACCTTCATCATGCCGCGCTTCTCCTGCATCATGACGGAGTGCAGGAAGGCAGTGCCCGCGAGCCAGGGCATGAGCGAAGCGTTCTCGACGGGATCCCAGCCCCAGTAGCCGCCCCAGCCGAGCACGGCGTAGGCCCAGTGCATGCCGAGGCAGATGCCGCAGGTGAGGAAGAGCCAGGTGACCATGGTCCAGCGGCGGGTGATGTGAATCCACTTCTCGCCGGGGTAGCGCATCATCAGCGCGCCGAGCGCGAAGGCGAAGGGCACGCTGAAGCCGACGTAGCCGAGATAGAGCATCGGCGGATGGATGACCATCTCGGGGTACTGGAGGAGCGGATTGAGGCCGAAGCCGTCGGCGTGCAGCGGGCCGGCTGCAATGGCGAAGGGCGGCGCGGCGAAGACGAGCAGAAGAAGGAAGAAGACCTGGATGGCGGAGAGAATCGTCGAGGCGTAGGCGGGGAGGGTTACGTCGACCTTGTCGCGGATGCGCATGACGAAGCCGTAGGCGGCGAGCAGCCATGCCCAGAGGAGGAGCGAGCCTTCCTGGCCGGACCAGAGTGCGGAGAACTTGTAGAGGGTGGGGAGGTCGCGATTGGTGTGGTGGAGGATGTAGTCGACGGAGAAGTCGTTGGTGAAGGCGGCCCAGATGAGGGCGAAGGCGGCGCAGGAGACGGCGATGAAGCTGGCGATGCCGGCGCGGCGGGAGGTTTCGCGGAGAGCTTCAGGGGCGACAGCAAGTTGGCGACCGACGGCGAGTGCGCGGAGGGAGACCGCGCCGCTGAACAGGGTGTAGACACAGAGGGCGAGGGCCAGGAGTATAGCGAAGCTGCCGAAGGACGGCATGGGATGCGGCATGGGGACGCGAGTTTCCTCGCTTCTATTTTCGCAGAGTTAGGGTGGAGACGCAGGTTTTGCTGCGCGATAGGCGGCCTGATTCCGGTTAGGCGGAGGTGGCCTGTGGCGCGTGGTGAGAGATGAGGCGGTGCACGCTGGCGAGCAGATTGTCCGGAAGCAGCGGCTTGAGGCGGAACTCGACGCTGAGGCCCTCGTATTCTTCTTCGGCCTCGGCCATGCCGCTGATGACGAGAACGGGGATGTTTGGCTGGAATTCGCGGAGGCGGGCCACGAACTCGGAGCCGGTCATGCCGGGCATGATGTGGTCGGTGAGGATGAGATCTATAGGCTCGGGGAAGTCGTTATTTCTCAACTGCTCGAGTGCGCGCTCGGGGCTGAGGACCGCGATGACGAAGTAGCCGGCACGCTTGAGAATAGTCTGCCGCGTGGCTGCTTGCACTGCGTTGTCGTCGATGAGCAGGATGGTCGCGGACATTCGTACCTTGCCGTAATCGGAATAACTTGCTGACCCCGCCGAGCGATGCCAGCCTGCTATGGTGTGCTGGTTTGGATGCATCCTGCGGGGCGCCGGGGTGCCTGAAGCGCTTTCGACACAGAACGATATGGGTTCAGGCGGTCGAGCGAGTATCGCACGAGAGTTGGATTAGCCAAGCGGTTGCAGCTCTTCCACATGGATATCAAGGGCTTAGCTGAGATAATGCCCCCATGAAGCGCCGCGTAATCCGGCAATATGAGTTTCTCCGGAAGATCGGCTCGGGCGGCAGCGGCGTTGTCTTTCTTGCTAATGACACGTTGCTACAGAGGCCGGTGGTCCTGAAGCTGTTGAAGCGCGGCGCGCAGACGGCCGAGCAGGTGCGCGTGACGCAGCTGCGGGAGGCGCGGCTGGCGTCGGCCATCGATCACCCCAACGTTTGCGCGATCTACGAGGTGGGCGAGGAGGACGAAGAGGCCTACATCGTCATGCAGTACATTCCGGGCAAGAGCCTGGACAAGGTGATTGCCGAGGGGCCGGCGAACGTTCAACTGGTGCTTTCGAGCGGCATGCAGATCGCCGATGGTCTGCAGGCGGCGCACAGCCTGGGGATCTTTCACCGCGACCTGAAGCCGGCGAACGTCATGCTGACCGACGGCGGGCTGATCAAGATTCTGGACTTCGGTCTGGCTCGGCAGTTGAAACGCGAGAAGCTGCGGGAGCCGAATGGAAATTTCGAGAACGGGAACTTCGATCCGTCGCTGCCAGGGCAGCCGCCGCAGATTATGCCGGGCGCGACGTATACGGCGCGTGGCGGGACGATTGCTTATATGGCGCCGGAGCAGTTTGTGACGGGGCAGTCGAGCGTGCAGAGCGACATCTTTGCGCTGGGGCTGATCTTGTACGAGATGGTTAGCGGACGGCATCCGTTCCACCGGCCGGATGCGCAGGAGTTGCAGAGTATCCGCGCGATTCAGTTTGCGGCGCCGCCATCGCTACGGGAGATTGTTCCGGATATTCCGCGGGAGCTGGAAAGTGTGATTCTGCGCTGCCTGGAAAAGCAGCCGTCGGAACGGTATGGCTCGGCTGCGGAGGTTCGCGAAGGGCTGAAGACGATTGTGAAGTCGCTGCAGCTGGACACGATGGTCATGGCCGGTGAGGGTGCCATCAACATGCCAGCGCAACAGCGGCTCGATATGGAAACGCCGGAGGAAGAGAAGCGGACAACAGGCATCCTGTCGATGCTCGCAGAGCGATTTCGCGAGAGTACGACGAGCTCCGAGAAGAAGGGCACAGACATTGTGGTTCTGCCGTTCGTGAACCTCGGCACGACCGAGGCGACGCACTTCTACGGGCAGGCGCTGGCGGATGCGGTGGCCACACGGTTGGCGAAGGTGCCGTCGCTGGTGGTGCGGCCGTCGAGCGCGCTGATGAATATTCCGACGCGCCAGCTCGATCCGTTGAGTGTGGGGCGGAGGCTGCTGGTGCGACTTTGTGCTGACGGGAAGCTTTCTGCGGTCGGAGCAAGGGTTTGATCTGAACTGGCAGCTTCTGGATGTGCCGCGGCAGAGCGTGCGGACGGGCGGAGCGATCAGCGTGAAGAGCTTCGACCTGATTGCCGTGCAGACGGAGATCTGCGACGAGGTATTTGCGGAGCTGCAGGGCAGAGGCGAGTTTACGAGCGGCGCCGGACAGACTGCGGATGGGAATTCGCTGGGTGTGGCGGTTTCGGAGGAGTATCTGCAGGCGCGAGCACTGCTGTCGTCGTTCATGACACGGACTGGGAATCGCGATGAGCTGGATCGTGCGCGTGAACTATTTGACCGCGTTGTGGCGCGGGATCCGGGGTATGCGCCGGGATGGTCCGGTTTGGGCATCACGCACCTGCAGTATGCGCGGCACGGCATGGGTGGACAGATGCACGTACTGGAGGCGCGCAGAGCGTTCGATCGCGCGCTGGAGCGCGATCCGGATTCAGTGGAGGCGAATCTCTATCGCGTGTACATGCTGCTGTCGCGCGGTGAGAAGGAGAGCGCACGGCACGGGATTGAGCATCTGCTGCACGAGGCGGGCAATGACTGGAACGTTCACCTGGTCGCGGGCATCACGCTGCGCAACGATGGGCTGTACGAAGAGGCGCTCGATCAGTTCAACACATCGCTGCGTTTGAATCCATCGAACGCGTCGATGATCTATAACCATCGCGCACGGGTGTATCAGTACCAGAATCAGCTGGAGCTGGCGAACGACGAGATCGAGAAGGGGTTGACGCTGGATCCGAAGCAGCCGTTGCTGCGGATCTCGAAGGGCTATCAGCATATGCGCGAGGGGCAGTTGTCGCGGGCGGTGGATACGCTCGAAGAGGTGATTCGCGATGACGCTTCGTTGCGGATCGTCTTTCCGACGATTGCAATGTGTTACGTGCAGTTGGGGGATCGCTCGCGCGGAGCGACGTTCATCACGGAGGATGTGCTGTCGGCGGCCGACGCTGACAGCGAGATGGCATACAGGCTGGCGACGTACTTCGCGGTGGAGGGGATGCGTCCGAGGCGCTGCATTGGCTGAGGCGCGCGATCTATCTGGGCAATGAAAACTATCCATGGTTCAGCAAGAATCCGGCATGGCGAAGTCTGAGCGAGAATGCGGACTTTCAGCGAATTCTCGAGGACCTGAAGAAAACGTACCGGCGCAACCAGAAGAACTGGAAGCGGCTGCTGGGATAGCTTCAGCGGATGCAAAAAGGCCCTCCGGTTGTGGAGGGCCTTTCTGCTGCGCGGGTAAAAAAGGGGCCCTAGTGTGCCAGCTCTGCGGTTTGAGAGGGAGAGGTGACGGTGAGCGGCTCGTCGAGCGAGAGACAAGGCCAGTACCGACGGGGAGCTCCTGCTGAACGTCGCGCTTGAGCCACCAGATGGCTCCGGCACCGACGCCGATTGCGGCTCCAACTCCGGCGCCCACGCCACCACCGATGACGGCGCCCGCAGCGGTTGCGCTCGCGGTGGTGAGGCCGATGTGGCCGCGTGGATCTCCGCTCCCATCTGCGTTAGCGGCTCCATGATGCGCTTCATCGGCCGGCGCGACAGTGACTCATCGCCCACCAACTCGCTGCTGAACGGCTGAGCCGCGACAATGCCGGACAGCATGCGCATGGTCGAGCCGGAATTGCCACAATCCAACGGACCAGCGGGAGCCCGCAATTCCGCGCCCAACCCTTCGACGACTACCGTCCCCTTCTCATCGCGTTCAACCTTGCAACCCAGCGCGGCGACGCATCCCAGGGTGCTGGCACAATCGGCCCCAGGCGCAAAATTCTCGAAGCGCGAGCGACCCGGAGCCAGCGCAGCCAGCATCGCATAACGATGCGATATGGACTTATCGCCCGGCACGCGCAGGCTTCCCAGAATGTTGCGCGCCGGCCGCACCACCACCGACTTTGCGTTCGAGCTCATCACTTTCGACTCTACTATATTCTGCTGTCCACGAACGCCGCGCGAACCCGTCGCACACGTTACAATTCTGCACGGGTACTTCGCGTGGATAACAAGGCCATCGCTCATATATTCTACGAGACCGCCGATCTGATGGAGATCGCGGGCGACGATTCGTTCCGCATACGTTCCTACCGCAATGCCGCCGAAGCCATTGAAGGCCTTCCGCGGCAGGTTGCCGAACTGATCGACGAACCCAAGAAACTGCTGGAAGTTCCCGGAATCGGCAAAGGCATGGCCGCTAACGTGCGGGAAATGATCGCGAAGGCAGGCTGAAGCTGCATCACAGCTGCTGGAAAAATATCGTCCCTCGATGCTGGAGTTGCTCAAGATCCAGGGACTCGGCCCAAAAACCGTCAACCTGATCTGGTTGAATTTCCAGGTTTCCGACGTTGCCGGAGTGGAGCAGCTTGCGCGCGAAGGCAAGCTGCGCGGCCTGCCGCGCATGAGCGAGAAGACCGAGCAGAAAATCCTGAAGGCGATTGAAACCTATCGCGGCATTTCAGGCCGGTTCCATCTCGATGAAGCCGATCGCACGGCGGCCAAGTTGATGGAGCACATCGGCCCGATGCCCGGAGTGGAGACGATGACTCCGGCCGGCTCGCTGCGTCGCGGACGCGAAACGGTGGGCGATCTCGACTTGCTCATCACCGGGCGCTGCTGCGCGACCGGCGGAACGCGACGCGCTGATCGAGCGCATTTTGCAGTTTCCCGGCATTGCCGACGTGCTGGCGCGCGGCGAAAACAAGGTCAGCTTCAAACTTCGCAGCGGCATGCAAATCGACGTGCGCATCCTTCCGCCGGACTCCTACGGCGCCGCCTTGCAATACTTCACCGGCTCCAAGGCGCACAACGTGGCCCTGCGCCAGCGCGCGCTGAAGCGGGATTCACGCTCAACGAGTACGGCTTGTTCACGCTGGAAGGCAACGAACTGGCGGCCAGCGCCACCGAGGAGGAAATCTACGGCAAGCTCGGCCTCGACTGGATTCCCCCCGAGTTGCGCGGAAAATTGCGGTGAGTTGGAGGCCGCCGAAAAGCACGCTTTGCCGCAGTTGATCCGCCTGGAAGACATTCGCGGCGAAGTCCACATGCACACGGTGGAAACCGATGGCCGTTGCACCATCGAAGAAATGGCGCTGGCCGCCCGCGAACGCGGCTACCAGTACATCGCCATCACCGAGCACTCCAAGAACCTGGCGTTCGCCAACGGTCTCGACGAGAAGCGGACCGTAGAGCACGCGCAACGGCTTCGCCGCGCAAACGAGCAGATCGAGGGAATCACCATCCTGGCGGGCATAGAGGTCGACATCCTGGCAGACGGCGCGCTCGACTTGGACGACTCCGCCTTGGCGCAACTGGATGTCGTGATCGCCAGCGTACACTCGGCGTTCAACCAGGAGCGGCCAGATGACCGAGCGGCTGCTGCGGCGGTTGAGAATCGCTATGTCACCGCCATCGGCCATCCCACCGGCCGGCTGTTGCTGCGTCGCGAGGCCTATCGTTTCGATCTCGACGCGGTGCTCAAAGCGGCCGCCGCGCGCAAGGTCGCGATGGAATTGAACGCTTATCCCGACCGGCTCGATCTTTGCGATGTGCATCTGCGCATGGCGCGCGAACGGGGAGTGAAGATACTCATTAACACCGACGCGCATCACACGTCGCATTTCGAAAAGTCAAGTACGGCATTCTCCAGGCGCGCCGGGCCTGGCTGACTGCCTCCGACGTGCTCAATACCTTGCCGGAAAAAGACTTTCGCAAGGCGATGAAACGTCTGTAAGAAAGCGAATAAGGTACGTTGCTGCCACTGGTATACGTAAGCGGTAAGGAAGAAGAGGAGCGTATTCGCCGTATAACTATCCACTATCCACTGATCACTATCCACTGATCTTTGGGAGGTTCACCCATGCCCGATAACCCCATCCCGAACAAGCCGACCAAACCGGAGTACGACGCCGGACGCGTCCATCACCGAAGAGTTCGATAGTCCCAAGCGCACCTTGCCCCCTGCCGCGCCCGTTGCGATCGCCCTGGCGGTGGTTGCCATCGTGATCGGGACCATCGCCTACCTCGAGCGCGCCAAACCGGTAGCACAGGGCGGCATCGACGCGGCCTATTTCAGCCAGCCCGCCAACATGTCGAGCCCGATGATCCTTCTGGAGGTCACGCTGCGCAACGTCAGTGACCAAGCGCTCTACATCAAGAGCATCAAGGCCGACGTCAAAACCGAACAGGGCACTCAATCCGACGAGGCGTCGTCCGCCAGCGATTACGATCGCTATCTCACCGGCTATCCTGATCTGGCGGGACACCGGCCGGCCCCTCGCGGTGGAGATGAAGATCCCGCCCGGAGCGGAGCAGAAGGGCACCGTGCTGGTCTCGTTTCCCATCACGCAGCAACAGTTCGACACGCGCAAAGACTTAAGCGTAACCATCGAGCCTTACGATCAGTCGCCCATCGTGCTGCACGAAAAGAGCAGCCCGCAGAAATAATCTCTAGTGTGGCGTCCCGAAAGTTCGTCGCATAAGTTCGGGCATCTTTGAAAGGGCACGACTTCAGTCGTGCCGCTAAGCAGCCCAAGAAACCCGGGCTTTAGCCCTGGGGACGATGCCGTCAAGACCGACGCACACTGCCGGATCTTCTTCTGCGAATTTGCGGGACAGTACACTAGCGATCGATGAATATTCTGGTCATCGGCGGTGATTCATCGGCGCCCATGTCGTACGGCAGCTGGTTGTACGCGAGCACTCCGTCACGGTCTATCATCGTGGGCAGCACTGGCCGCGCTGCCTCCGAACGTCCGTCCATTGCGGTGGCCGGAGGCGGCGATGCCGGTCTGCAGCTTCTCCCGAAGATCTCCTGAAGCCGGAGCCCGATGTCGTCATCCACATGACGGCGATGGGGGAAGCTGACGCGCAGGCGGCGGTGAGCTTCTTTCCGCGGACATACATCGCGCATGGTGTGGATCAGCAGCGGCGATGTGTATCGCGCCTATGGACGGTTCACCGGAATCGAGCCCGGGCCGCTCGGGATCCGGACTGCTGCACGAGGCATCGCCACTGCGAGCCGTGCTCTATCCGTATCGCGATCCCGCCAAGCCGGCCGACGATCATAGCCCATGTCTACGAGAAGATTCTGGTGGAGCGAACAGCGCTGGGCGCGTCAGGCTTGCCCGGTATAGTCCTGCGCCTACCGAAGGTTTACGGCCCGGCGACAATGCCGATCTCGCGACGGTTTACGCTTTCCGCAACCATCCGCGATGGCGATGGACTCATGGTTACGTGGAGAATGTCGCTGCCGCGATTGTCTTGGCGGCGCCTGCATCCCGCCGCAGTCGGGCAGATCTATAACGTCGGCGAGGAACCACGCCGACGGTGCGCGAGCGGCTGGCCAAGCTTCCCGAGTCGCTCGGTTCCGACGAGCACGGATTCGAAATTCAATTTCGATCAGGACATCGCATACGATACGTCGCGAATTCGACGTGAGTTGGGTTTCGAGGAAGTGGTTGGTGAGGACGACGCGATGCGGATGACAGTTGGCGGGAGCAGGTGAGAACTCGGCGACCATAAATGTTCGCGGGATGACGCCCTGACGGTTCGATTGATTACTTCGTCACGGCTGAAACAGACTGCGGAAAAAGTCGAAACGCAGACCCTCGTCGGACTGAAGTGCTCCTCGGATGACAAAAATAAGGGCTTGCGACGGCCCAGCTAAAGCTGGGCCCTTCTCTTCGAATCCGTAAACGATGGTGGATATGGGGACGGCAGGCTATGGGGTCCTTCGACTTAGTTGATCGCCTTCGGCGATCTCACTCCGCTCAGGATGACAATAGATGAGGGGAACGATGAGCGAAGCTGCACCTCAGAGAGCTTTTCCGCAACCCGTGAAAGCCGTGTCCTAATACAAACCCTCAGGAAATTCCGCCGACTTCGTCGCTCTACGGCGTCACCGGGGTCGGCGCGGTCTTGGGCGTGGCCAGATATCCTGTGATGCTGTTCTTGTCGGCGGTAAAGACCACCAGTTCATACAGCAGGTGGTCGCGTCCGGTGTAGAACTGCAGCGGCTCGCCGACCGTGCGGTCCTTCTTCTCGATGGTGCGATCGTCGGCAATCACGTTTAGCGTAAACCGGCTCTTCTTCGGATCGACCTTCTTCAATTGCAGGCTGACGGTCGAAATCGGCGTCCGCGCGCCCTTCTGCAGCGTGAAGTCGTAGTAGTTGCGCTCACCCTTGCGCTTGAGCATATCCAGCTCCGAAGCGTTGTGCGCGATCAGCCCGCTCTGCACTCCCAGGTCGCCGATGGCATGCTCCAGCTTCGCATTGGTGGCAGCCAGATCGGTCTGCGTCTTCTGGATGTCGGTCTTGGCAGCTCCCACCTCCGTCTTCACGCCCGCTGACTTCGCCGCTCACTGCGGCCAGTTGCTTGACTCTGCTGGCTCTGTTCAGCGGCCAACTTGGCGGCCGCGGCTTTCTGCTGGCGTTCCAGTTCGGCCGCGCGCTGCGCCAGCTCCTGCTTGGTCATGCCGGCTTGCGGGTCAGAGCGTGCTTGAATTCCGACGACGTCGCGTGAAGGCGCTTGCCCAGATCGGCCTGCACCGTTTCCAGCGCCAGTCTCCTTTTGCTCCAGCGTCATGATCCCGGTCCGCATGTCATACATGAGGTACAGGGAGGCAATTACGTAGAGGGCGCCTGCTGCCAGCAATACGTATTTCAGAATGGCGCTTTTCTCGGCGGGAGGTTCAGGGATTTCTGGGGCCGTGCTCTCACCTTCTGGGAACATCATGTAGTCCTTTCCTGCTACTCTCGATTTTCCGGGAGAGGAAAACAGCTGTCAATGAACATGTATAGACTCTCGGCGGCTTTTTCTCCGCGTCCAGCAGGTACTCGACGGGTTTCAACTCTGCGAGCCCAGGGCCCGGAGAATGGGACAACGTACTTTCACCTCCGACGGCAACATGAATGACGAGCGCAATCGAAATCGTCCATCCGGGTACTCGATCCTCTGGAGCGGTTCTCCGAGATCCTGTTCGGCGTCATCATGGTGCTCACTTTTACCGTGTCGTTGCGGGTAGCGCGGGCCGACCGCACCCAGGTTCACGAGATGCTCATCGGCGCGCTGGGCTGTAACCTGGCTTGGGGACTCATCGACGCGATCATGTATCTCATGTCTTCGGTCAGCGAGCGTGGCCAGGCACTTTTGACATTCTCAAAAGGGTGCACCGGCGCCGGACCCCGCTAAGGCGAACCAGATCATCGCCGATGAGTTGCCTCCGGTTGTCGCGTCAGTCTTGCCGCCGGCGGCGTTGGATGCGCTGCGGCTCCAGCTGTACGAATTGCCCGAGCCGCCGGCGCACCCGCGCTTGACCCGGGACGATTGGCGAGGCGCAGTCGGCGTCTTCCTCCTGGTATTCCTGTCCACCTTCCCGATTGTGATTCCCTTCTCGTGTTGCCGCAAGGATCCATCTGGCGGCGCACGTCTCCGATGTCATCGCTCTCGCGATGTTGTTCCTCTCGGGATACGCCTACGGTCGATATGCCGGACACCGTCCCTGGGGCTGGGGCGTATCCATGGTGGCGATTGGCGGCGTCATGGTGGGGCTGACGATCACTCTGGGTGGGTGACCGCCGCTCTACGTTGTAGATTTGTGTCAGGGCACGGCTTCAGTTGTGCCAATCAATGTCCTTTGTGATCGCGAGCAACGGACCTGCTGGGCAGGTTGAAACTAATGACAAGGTCCAAA
>CAVZMD010000002.1:0-30233 GCA_963776265.1 uncultured Acidobacteriaceae bacterium
CCAGAACGCCGCCCAGACGACACATTCCGCGGCGGAAAACCAGGCAAGCGCCCGGCGGAACGCCGCCCGGACCGGAATGCGCCTGGCCAGCTCCAGCGAGAACGAGCAGGTCACCACCAAGACGATCACGAACCACAACCACCTGCATGCCCTGACCATGCAGTACTGGGAGGTGCAACGGCTCTACGACGTGCGCACTGCGGTCTAAGATCTCGACTTCGTCTGCCTGGTGCCGATGCAGATCGTCCGCTTCATGCCGCCGGGACAGCCGCTCACCGTTGGCAATCCAGGGGCTCTCACCGCCTCGCGCCAGGCGGTGCTCGACCGCTATGCGGCGATCATCAAGCACATCGACGTGCTCGCCACCGCGCTGCCGCGCGCCTTCCAGAAGGGGTTGGAGACCCTGCGCCAGTTCGCCGGCGATCCCTCGGCCCAGGTCGAGCCCTTCGGCGGAGCGGCGGAGGACGTGATTCAGTTCACTTTGGTGGGGACCTTCATCCCAGGCGAGGAAATCTGGATCAACGCCGTGAGCGCGAGGGGCACCCGCGTCGGTCCGCCCAAGCTCGCTCCGCCCGCCGGCTTCGCCCTGCCCGAGAATCAGTTTCAGACCCAGGACGATCTGCTGGCCGGTCTAAGACTGCTGCGGGTCGCGCCGACGGGATTCAGCGGCGCACTGGCCCTGCCGCCGACGCTCGACAGGACCCAGATCGTCGGTTTCGAGGTGACCCGGTCCTTCCGTCAGATCGACTACACGCTGGCTTCGGCGTCAGTGCAAAATCTGCAGCAGATCAACGGCTTGCTCGGGGGATTGGCGGCCTCCTGGCTGGGCGACTTCCTCACCGCCCAAGGTCCTGCCTTGAGTGTCCCGCCGGTCACTGTGCATCTGAATCCCTCCCAGCTTGAGCGCGAGCTGGGCGGACCGATGGTCTTCCAGTTCTTCCGCCAGCATCGAGGAGTTCGACGCCTCGGGCAATCCAGTCCCGTCGGGCAAGGGGGAGACCTACGCCAACGACAACCTGTTTGGCGTCACCCTGCCGCCGACCCCCTATCCGGTCCCGGCCCTGCAGCTGGCGCCGATGCTGCGCTACAACGAAATCCTGACCATCGAAATGATGGCCCAGCATGTTGTCCGCAACACCACCCGTTACTCCAAGGCGATATGGGCCTCGCTGACCGACGAGGAACGGGCGATCCTGCTGGACCAATACACCATCGGCGTGCCGCCCAACGGAATCGCCGATGCTTCGCAGATGATCCCGCTGCTCGACTGCGTGCAGAACAAGGTGCTGGGATTCTTCGGCAATTCGATGATCCTTCCGTTCTCGATCCCGCAATCGGTGACCGACGCCATCAACCAGCAGCAGCAGGCGGCGGGCGCCGGCGAGCAGGCGCCGGCGCCGGCGTTCGATCCGGTGCAGATCAAGCAGTCGCTTTTGGCCTATCAGCAGCAGAGCTTCGTTTCGCCCCAGTCGATCATCGCCCTGCCGACGCAAGGCGTCCTGGGCGAAGCGGTGCTCGGCCATTGCCCATCGGGCGAGAAGCTCGACCTGACGAGGTTCTGGAACTGGCAGGACAGCCCGTCGGACACCGCGCCGACGATCTCGCCGGTCACCCTGCCGACGACGACGCCCTCGATCGCCGACACGTTGACCGCGCCCAATACGCTCGGCCAGCTGCCCAGCCTGATCAACAATGTGCTCACCGCGCCCAGCCCCGACACCAGCCTCCTCAAGGCCATGGGTCAGGCTGCCGCCAGCCAGAAGGACTTCGACACCGCGCTCACCGGCCAGACCCAGCTCGCCTCGTTGATCACCAACGCCCAGAACGTCTCCAATTCGGCCAGGGGCGATGCGCTCAAGGCGGCGACCGACCTGCAATCCCAGGCCATGGCGACGGTGGGCAACATCGTCGGCGGCATCTATGGCGGCAATCCCACCGCCGGTTCGAGCGCCGCCTCGGCGGTCAAGGGCGGCGGCTCGGGGGACGGTGGCGGCGTCCGGAGGCAAGGGCAAGTCCGGGCGAAGGCCAAGTCGGCCAAGGGCAACTCCGTCACCGGCGGTAAATCGCGACAGACGCGGAGACGCCGCGGGAGCCGCGGGAGACGCGGCCGGCGCCGCGCGACGCCGGTGACGCCGCCGGGGCCGGCGACCTTGCCGGCGACGCCGGCATCCTGCTGGCCTGATCAAGGAGATGGCACCAATGGCCAACACCCCGCCCGCCAATCCCAACGCCTCGATCGAGGGCCAGGCACTGCAGACTCTGCTCAACGTCCTGACCGCCTCGCAGTCGCCGGACATGCTGCAGGCCCAGGCCTTCCTGCTGCGGCGCCTGGCGCTGGAAGGCGACGTCGTGCCCTCGCGGCTCCCCGCGCCGCTGAACGTCAGCGAAATGGGCTGCTGGGTGAACCTGCTGGGGACGCTCGGCATGACCGACGCCCGCAGCCAGATGATCGCCAGCGCGCTGGGCATCGCCGGACCCTCGCCCGCGCTCGGCACCCTGGGCGAACAGCCGCCGATCGCCTGGCTCACCTTGCCCAACGACCGGCCAATCGGCCCGCAGCAGGGCTCGATTCCCTTGAGCATTCAGATTCGCGCCGACTTCGCCCCCGCCTTGCAGGCGGCGATACAGGCCCTTCACGACCAGGGCTGCGCCCTGCCCCTGCTGTCACCCCTCCAGGTGCTGCCGCCGGGCACCGCCGCGGCGCCGACGGACCTGCTGCCCCTGATCGGCCGCACGATATGGCTTGCCCCCGGCCAGGCGCTGGTCAACCCCGACACCGACGCGCTCGCTGTGGCGCAGCTGGCCGCCGGCCCCTGGCAGGCGGTGAGTCGAGCCGCGAGCGCCGGACCGATACCGGTCGCGCCGCAAGCGTGGAGTGCGCAGACATGCAGCGCCTCGGCCTGCACGGTCTCGCCGCCGCCGGCGTGCCGGAAGGGCCTTTGTCCCTTTGAGCCCGGTGCTGGCCAACGCCGGCTTCGTCCAAACCACTCCCGGCGTCGCGCCGGCCAACGCCCTCGACTACACCTGGTCGCGTTTCGACAACCGGACCGGTCTCGTCCCGAATGTGACGACCTTCGGCGCCGAGTTGGCCTTGCTCTGGCCGCAGGCGGTGATCGCCGCCTCCTCGGTGGTCAACCTGCTCGGCCGGACCTGGAACGGCACGACCTTCGCCTAGGAGACCGCAAGTGGCCGCTCCTCAGATCGTCACCTTCGAACCGCCGGTGAGCCGCACTGCCGGCGGACAGATCGTGAGCCTCTTCGGAAACGCTCTCGACAGCGTGACGGCGGTGAGTTTCGGCGTGCAGCCGGCCCTGGTCTTTTCGGCCTATCCGGTGAGCGGCCAGCCGACCTATGACTCCCGAATCGACGCTGTCGCCCCGCCGGGTGAGGGGACTGCGGTCATCAGCGTCAGCGGCCCCGGGGGCTCGACGAGCACCGCCTCGGGGAGTTTCACGTGGGTCGATCCGACGCCCGTCGCGGTGGTGAGCGGCGTCTCTCCTCTTATCGGCGGAGCGGGAACGGCGGTGACGATCCGCGGCAGCGGCTTCTCCGGAGCAGTGGCCGTGAATTTCGGCACAGCGGCGACGAACTTCGAGGTCGACGGCGACAGCCAGATCCTGGCCTGGGCCCCGGCGGGGGGAGCAGGGCTGGTTGACGTGACGGTGATCGCCTCCGGCGGCGCCTCGAGCGCCTCCATCGCCGACCAGTTCACCTACATCCCGGTCAAGCCGCCCAAGCCAGCGGTCTTGTCCATCACCCCGAACTTCGGCGCCATTGCGGGTGGCGGCTTCGTCACCCTGCTGGGCTCGGGCTTCACAAACGCCACGGCGGTGAAATTTGGCGGTGTGGCGGCACAGTTCAAAGTGGTGTCGGACGGGCAAATCGTCGCCGCCAGCCCACCGGCGCCGGGCGGCACGGCGCAGGCGGTCGACGTCATCGTCACGACGCCGATCGGAAACTCCACCGCCGTTCCGCAGGACGGCTTCACCTACGCCGCCCTGCCCGCCGTGAGCCAGCTCACGCCTTCCGAAGCGCCCTTCCTGGGAGGGACCGTGGTCGTGATCGGCGGCTCCGGCTTTTCGGGCGTCGATGAGGTCCTCTTCGGGGTCACGCCGGCCGCCTTTCAGTTCTGGTCCGACAGCGTGGTCACCGCGACAGCGCCGCCGGGGGTCGGGTTGTGCAGGTCGCGGTCCGGACGAAGCTCGGGGTCTCCCCGTCGGCCGGTCCGGCGAGCCAGTTCACCTACGCGGCGATCCCGGCGGTGGCGCAATTGACGCCAACGAGCGGGCCGGCGGCGGGCGGGACGAGCGTGGTCATCAGCGGTCAAGGGTTCACCGGCGCAACGACGGTGGCCTTCGGCGGCGTCGTCGCGCCGGCGTTCACGGTCGACTCCGATATCAAGATCACCGCTATCTCCCGCCCGGTTCGGGAGTGGTCGATGTCACCGTGACCACCAGCGGCGGCGTCTCGCCGGTGACGGTGGTGGATCGATTTACCTACCTCTGATAGGTCAGGTTAAGCGGAAGGTGATTGAATTAGGCACCATAAGGAGTCACAATTCGCATCTTTTTGAGACCGCAAATCTTACTCGAGCGTTTCAATGTCTTACGTCGGCGCAGCGAAATCTTTCAGTTAGAGGGCTTATTCAACCTTGACCGATGCCGTGGGCCTGCCGAAAGCGCAGCAGGCGCACTCTGGTCTGCTCGCGAACTCTTTTCTGCTCGAGCAAGATGCTGCTGTACATGAACCCCTCCGAGTCGAATTCTATGCCTTGGACTCCATCCAATTCGCGCAGCGCCTCTTTGTACGCCTCTACGGACACCCGGCATAGTTTTGCCACCCATTCGTCCGACATCGGTCGACTCTGACAGCATAGATAACCGTGTCGCTCGGACCTGCACATTAATATCTGTAGACGTAACCAGACGCCTTGGGCGACCGCCGAACAGAAGTGCGGTCCCACTCTGAAGTAATTCTCAATATCAATTCGGATAATTCGAGATCTCCTAGACACGCGGCGCCTCCTTTCTGCTCAGGGGCAACTTGGTCCGACAGTTTCGCAGTGTCAGCGTTTCAAGTCTCTCAATCCCACGCGCGTGATGTGGAATATAGGCAGCTCGTCGATTCCGGGTGGATGAAGGTATGGGATTTCTGACCTCCGGCAGACGGAAATCATAGGCAGTATTTGGAAACTCCAGAAGCTTCGAGACATACGAGGCACCATCTAACGACGGGTCGTAAGCGGCAGCTCGGCAGTTTCCAGACCTTCTATTCCAGAATTGTTGTGAAAGGGTGACCAGCTCCGCCCGGTATTGGGGCGGCCCGTCAAGCAGGAAGTGAACGTGTCGGCCAATAGGCTCTAGGTCCGACCCCGACGGCCTCCTCTCGACCACATAGAAGTAGTACAAGCGCGTGCGCCGTTGTCTCCCAAGTTCCCGGATCATGAGTTTGACAGTTGCAACTGCTCTATCCTCTGAAGCCGGCACTCGGAACGTGCCGCAGCCGAACACGGCCCAGGGGACTTCCGAAAGGAGGTCACCCCACGCCTGCCGGAGCGAGTCGTATCGACAAAGGTAATGCTCTGGAATCATTTGGCATCTCCAAGGCGGAGGACGATCCAAGAGATCGTCCGAAGACGTCCGATGGTTTGGTTCATTACGTTGGGAAACAGGGCTACTGGTCTTCGGACCAAACATCACCCCTTCGAAGCTTGAGCTGAACTTCTATTTTTGGGCAGGCATTCCAGCCAAGGAATTGGGGGGCGATGAGGGTACTATCCGGCGTGATCGGGCGTATCTCGAGACTCCTGAGCACGACCGGCCGACCAAGCGCGAGCGAACCAAGAAGGGTCCGAAACCGATGTACACGATCGAGGACCTTGCAGGCGTTATGCGGCAGAAGGGGCGCGTCATCAAGGCGGTGAGGCGGTGGATTACGGAACAGCACATGGTGCTTAACGACATCGAAAAGGTGGTTCACGCGGCCGGCAAGGAGCTTTTTAAGGGCAGGCACTTCGTGAGGACGATACCCGTGCGTACACAGAAGCCTGAGGAACTGCTCAGTCCGAGCCGTCCGAATACCCAGAACTGGGGAGATTTCATTTGCGGCCCCGATTACTGGGCGGAATGGTTGGCCCGGTGGCTTGCTCTTTGCCTACCAGGACAGGACGACCTTTACGACGAGATATTGAGAGAGACGTCTCAGTGGGCGCGAGACCGGGCTGCCGGATTCGCATACTGACGGGACATGTCTGAGAGCCATGACAAGCGTCGGAAGAGTGATCTGGATCTGTTTGTGTTGGCTCTGATTCGTAGCGGTATCTCGACTCCATATGCACTTCAGCAAGAGGCTGGCCTCTCACCGGGGGCTACGATCCCTGCCATTCAGCGCATCCTCGAGGCCGGTTTCGTTCGGCAGGGCAAGCCGGGCCCTCGGGGCCGCACAGATGCTCAAATTACCGCAGCCGGGAAAAGGCACCTCCGAAATTCCTGGCGAAGCTTAATTGAGGCGGGGCCGTCGGGCGATCTTGACTCCGATCTCCGTGTTGCACTGCTGGCGATCTCGGAAGGGGGCGCTCATTCCTCAGCAGCCGACTTGATTAAAGGATCGGCAGCGAAGCTGCGTGAAATGGCACAAGCTGCGTCCCGTCATAATGAGTCGGTCGCTCCGGTGCCGCTGGCCGGTTTGTATCGCGAACTGAGATCTACATCTGTGAGGGTAGTTCTTGAGGGGCAAGCTGCGGCGGCACTGTGATCGCGGATAGCCTGCCAAGAAAGTTGGCCGGAATGGCGTCGAAGCCGAGTCACTCCGTTTGGGAAACGGTCTGCGCGCCTGAGTCCCGTCAACCCGTCATGACAGCGGGAGTGCGAGATTGCGCAGCACTTCCGATGGATAGACCATGTGCCCGCACTTTCAATGAGTGCATTGGGCTGTTCTCGTCATTTGAGAACAGGCGGAAGCTTCTTGACAGAAATCTGCTTAAACCAAGATGATGTGTCCCGATTCGGACTAGTCTTGCCTGGCGTCGCTGTAGTCATACCGGCTCTCTGCGTCATCTGCAAAGCGCGCTCGAGCCGAGCCAAAAGATTTGCGACACAGGAGCGGGCCCCTTACCTGTCACTCTTCGGAGGCTTCTGAATGCGTACGTTCCAACCCGCCACACGCAGGTTCTCAGTCACGCTCTATGCAATCGCACTGACGATCCTCATTTTCGCCTCATCCGCTCATGCCCAGGTCGCCGGCACAGGCACGATCCAAGGCATCGTGACCGATCCCACCGGAGCCTTTGTGCCCGGCGCGACGATCACCCTCACCGAGGAGTCCACGCGCGTCGTCCACACGGCGAAGACGGACAGCGCCGGCGGCTACGTCTTCCCAAACATCGTCGTTGGCACGTACACCCTGACCGTCGCCGACCCGGGATTCCAGACCTACTCTAGGATCCACAACGTCCTTGAAGTCGGATCCAACATTGACATAGACGCCCACCTTGCCCTCGGCAAGGAAGAGCAGACCGTCACCGTCGAAGCCGAAGGCCTCGCCCTCCAGACCGAGGATGCCAAGTTCAAGCAGACCGTAGACGAGCGCCAGATCGCTGAACTCCCGCTCAACTCCGCCTCCCGCCAGGTCACCGGCCTGATCGCGCTCGCGGGCGGTACAACACCCGCTCCCGGTGGCGACTTCACCGGCTCCAAGTACAGCTACCAGACGATCTCCGTCTCCATCGACGGCGGCCAGGGCAACAGCACCATCTGGCGTCTGGACGGCGGCGACAACACCAACTACACGGCCAATATCAACATGCCCTTTCCGTTCCCCGACGCTCTCAATCAATTCTCAGTCGAATCCAGCGTCCTTGGCGCACAGGACGGCATCAACTCCGGCGGCAAGGTGAACGCCGTCACCCGCTCGGGGACCAACAGCTATCACGGCAACGCGTTCGAGTTCCTCCGCAACAATTACATCAACGCGCGCAACTTCTTCTCCGCTGTTCCGGACTCCCTACACCAGAACCAGTTCGGCGGCACCTTCGGCGGCCCCATCCGCCGCGACAAGCTCTTCGCCTTCGCCGGATATCAGCGCCTGCAGGCGTCGCAGTCCTCATCGCCCACCTCCGTGCGCCTTCCGACGGCAGCCAACCTCGCTCGGTGACTTCTCGGTCACGGACCCGGTCAAGGGTACAAGCAACAACTGCAGCAGCACCGGCGTCAACCTGCTCGACCCGCTCACCGGCAACCCTATCCCCGGCAACAAGTACGCCACCGCGCCTACCTATAACGCTTCTGCGCTCGCCATCCTCAAGGTGCTGCCCACGCCTACTGACCAGAACTGCGGCACCTACACGTACACCGTCCCAACTCGCACTACTGACAACCAGTTCGTCACCCGCGTGGACTGGAACATTAACCCCTCGAACAACTTCTACGGACGCTATTTCATCGACGGGTACCAGCAGCCGGCTGTGTACGACCCGCACAACGCGCTCGTCACCACCCAGTCCGGCAACCTGGAGCGCGTTCAGAGCCTGACCTTCGGTGAGAACTGGACCATCAGCTCCAGGACGGTGAACTCTGCGCACATCACCTTGTGGCGCATCCGCAATAACCGCGGCTACAACAGCGCGGCACCCAACGCTACTGCCTTCGGCATCAACGTCTATCAGTATTCTCCTGCGGGCTTCTACGACACCATCTCCAACCGCTTCACCCTTGGTTGCGGTACGTGCATCGCAGCCGTCATCAACGACAACGCCTTGAACGCTACCGACGAAATCACGCTCGTCCGCGGCCACCACAACATCGTTATCGGCGGTGAGTTCGTCCGAAACCAGTTGAACTTCCGTAGCGGCTATAACTCCAACGGCAACTTCTCCACCACCGGGAACTACTCCGGCTCCGGCCCCAATGGCGGCAACACCATCGGCGAGCCCCTCCTCGACTTCCTCTTCGGCCTCCAGAACGTATTCAACCAAAGCACCCAACAGCAGGAGGCCTACCGCGGCCACATCACCGGCGTGTATGCGCAGGACACCTGGCACGCCACGCAGCGCCTCACAGTTGTTGCCGGCCTGCGCTGGTCACCCAACTTCTTCCCGCACGACTACTTCAATCGCGGTTCCGTCTTCAGTATGTCCGCCTTCCAGGCAGGCCAGGTCAGCACCGTCTTCCCCACGGCACCCGCAGGCTCGCTCTTCTACGGCGATCCCGGAGTTCCTCGCAACTTCACCAGCAACAGCCCGGCACAGTTCTCTCCCAACCTCGGCTTCGCCGTCGACCCCGGGGGCAATGGAAAAACCGTCTTCCGCGGCGGCTTCGAGTTCACTTACGACCACCCCAACTTCTACACCGGTAACCGCAACCAGCAGAATCCGCCCTTCGCGCCCAACGTACAGCAAACCCAGGGCACCAACACCGGGCCTATCAGCCTTACCAATCCCTGGTCTACTGGACTTGTGCAGGGATCCCCATACCCGGCTCCCTACCCGCCCACGGCTACCAGCGCCAAGTTCTACGGACAGTCGCAGTGGGTCGTGCTTCCTGCGGATTTCCATCCCGCGCAAACCCTGCAATACACGGCCAGCATGCAGCACAGCTTCCCGCACGACTGGCAGATGCAGTTGGACTACATCGGCTCGAAGACCAAGCGCATGCCGCTGGCCGTGCCGCTCAACCCGATCAACTTCATTCCTGGCGTTTGGGGAGCTAGCGGCACCGGCTGTGCTGGCGTCGTGCAAACCGGCCCCGCCGCCGCGAAGCCCGGTGCGGCCGGAACGCCCTGCTCCACCACCGCGAACACCGTTTCCCGCGGTACCCTCGTGCAGATCAACCCGGTGCAGGGTAACTTCTACGCCGGCGGCGGCAGCGGCTCCAGCTCTTCACAAATCATCAATGAAGGCTGGGCCAACTACAACGGCATCGTTGCCAGCCTGCAACATCGCCTCTCTTCAACGTTCAGCCTGCTCACCAACTACACCTGGTCCAAGTGCCTCAACGTGCAGGATGCTCAGGGCGACGTCACTACCAGCATCGCCTCGCAGCCGTTCAACCTGCGCACCGACTACGGCCCCTGCGGCTCCGACTACCGGCACATCTTCAACACCGCTGTCGTCGCTGAATCCCGCTTTCACATGGAAAACCGAGTCGCGCGGACCATCGATCAATGGCTGGCAGCTTGCGCCGATCGTGCACGTCACCAGCGGCGCGCCCTTCACCGTGACCTCCGGCGTCGACAACTCGTTCACCTCCGGCGGCTTCGATCGCCCCAACCTCGTCCCCGGAGCTCAGGTCTACACCCACAACGCAATCCGCTCGCAAAACACCCCCGCTAATCGGCAGTACATCAATCCGCCGCATTCAGCAGCGTCACCGCCGGATGCCCCACACTTCCAGGCACCACGACAATCAACGTGCTGCAATGCCCCGGCTACGGCACGTTCGGCAACGCCAGCCGCAACTCGTTCCGCGGCCCCAACTACATCCAGACCGACGCTGCGCTCAGCCGGATCTTCCCCATCCACGAGGCCATGAAGCTGCAACTCCGCCTCGAAGCCTTCAACTTCCTCAACCACCCCTACTTCAACACACCGACGGCCAGCACAAGCTCCAGCACCTTCGGCCAGGTCACCTCCACCACCGGCGAAGGCCCGCGCATCTTCCAGGCCGCCGTCAAGTTCAACTTCTAGGTTGCTGTCCTCGTAGTGCCTCCGGCCCTGCTCACTCCCTGAGCAGGGCTCTTTCTTTTTGGTTTGTTGGATCTAAAAGTCGGTACAGATTCAAGAACGGGAGGCAGCTATCCGCAACCTCAACTGAAGGCGGGAAGTGGCTACTTATCCTTGATCGTTACGCGTATGGCGGGGAAACGGACTATGCCTCGGAAGGCCCTGCCCGTCTTGCGGTAGTCACCAAAAAGCCAAATTTCTGAGGTCGAATGAACGCGCGGTCAGATCATCGCTTGGCTAATTCCATCGCCGTTGGGAACGAACAACGCGGCGCGTGATGGGAAGCGAGCCTTCGCGACGAAACTTCATGAGTTGCCGTCGCTCGAGAGGTCGACGGTGCAGTGGGACGTCTGGGTCGGGCGAGCCGGCTTCGGAGACAAGGGCGCCTGCCGCCGAGTTGGTTTGCCAAAACTGACCGATTCGCGAGTACAAGGTTGGGCGGCAGGTCCTGCTCAGCCGAAGGTGATGACGGGATGTGCGCCGGGGCTCGCCCAACTGGTGAAGGTCGCATCCCACACGCCCGCCCGGTCTGCAAGCGCTTGTTCCTGCGGACCGAGGGATGATGAGGAACTACTCGCGGTCCGAATGCTATTCCGCGAAACATTATCCTCTCACTCTCGCTTCTTGATTCTGCAGAAGTCATATAGTCATCGTGGTCATCGTGATATTTCTTTGCCGCTTTGACGCGCGAGCAACGCATCGATCTCCCCACGCCTGGGCATTGAGGGTGCTGTGCCGTGACGGGTGACGGAGATCCCAGCGGTCGCGCAGCCGAAGCGCACTGCGCCAAGCAGCGGCATATCTTCGGCGAGCGCCGCGGCAAAGCCCCCGCAGAACGCATCGCCGGCTCCGGTGGTCTCGAGCACCAGACCTGCATTGAATGAGTCGACGATCGTCGAGGTGCCGTCCGCGGCGCGGACTAGAGCACCACGCACTCCGAGCGTGAGGATGACGTTCTTAGCGCCACGCTGTTGCAGCGCGGCAGCCGCACGCTCGGCCTGCTCGATTGTTTCCACGGGAAGGCCGGTGAGGATTGCAGCCTCGGTCTCGTTGGGCACGACATAGTCGGCCAGTGCGAGCATGCTGTCTGGCAGCGGTGCGGGCGGAGCAGGCGCGGGATTGAGGATCGTCGTCACACCGGCTTCACGCGCGATCTTCATACCACGCTCAACAATTTCGACCGGCATCTCGAGTTGCGCAAGGAAGATGTGCGCTGAGCGAATTGCGTCTGTCATCGCGTCGAGTTCATCAGCAGTAATCGTGAAGCAAGCGCCCGGCACAACGATGATCGCGTTCTCGCCGTGTGCTCCGTCGATCAGGATGGCCGCCGCGCCCGTCGCTGTGTCGCAGTTGCGCGTCAGCGAAGCGTCGATGCCGGCGTCGGCCCAAGTCTTTCGCGCAAGTTGTCCAAAGGGATCGTCGCCGAGCTTGCACGCCATCTTTACCTGCGCTCCTGCACGGGCGGCGGCGACGGCCTGATTGGACCCTTTTCCGCCAGGCCCGAGTGCAAAGTTTGAGCCCATCAGCGTCTCGCCCCATGCGGGCAGACGCGACGCGCGAAAAGCAACATCGGCGACGAAGCTGCCGAAGACTAGAACGGTGCGACTCATGCGAATGAAACTCCTTGTTGGACTAGAGACAATCATGAGGAGTGGGCGCTTGCGATCAGGATGATCGCAAGGACGTATGCCGCAAACATCGCCGCGAGATAGCCCTTGGCCTTCGGGTTGGCGCCACGAAACTCCTTCCAGACGAAGACGCCCCAAAGGCACGCCACCATCGGCGAAGCCTGGCCGATCGCATAGGAGATCGACACGCCGACGACCGATCCTGCTACAAGATTAAACGCCATGCCTATGCCCCAAATCGCACCGCCGAGCAGCCCGAGGGCGTGATACTTCCCCGACGTGCGGAAGTAGTCTCTTCCCGCTACTGGGGTGCCAATGATGGGTTTGCGCATCAGGATGGTGTTAAAGAAGAAGCAGCAGATGAACGCACCAAGGGTGAGGAACACCGTCGTCGTGTACGGCGTGAGCGTGTGCGCGCCACGGGTCATCGCCAGCGTTACGAACGGCGCCCAAGTACCCATCAGCAGACCGGAGATCACGCAGACGATCACGCCCTTGCGCGATACTGCTTCTCCACCGGTGCGCAGAGCGCCGTACGCTTTGCCAACCAGGATCACCGCCACCACGCTCATCAACACGCCGATGCCGAGCAGAACGGCGTTGCCCTTGGGTTGCAGCGCGTACGCGAGGACCGCGCCCTCAGCGAGGGCGATGCCAATGGAGAGCGGAAACGCGACGGCAAGGCCGACGATCTCAATCCCAGCGATGAGCAGCACGTTCGCGATGTTGAAGATGAAGCCGCCAACCGCCGCATAGAACAGGTTCATGCCATCCGCCGCGCGCATGTTCGCGAGGAACGCGGTCGGGCCGCCGGCGAAGCTGCCCATCGTCAACGCGAGTAGAAGCGCGATGAGAAAGATGCCGAGAGCATAGTCCCAGTAATAGAGCTCGAAGCGGTAGTTTTTGGTGCCCTTGAAGGTATTAGCGAAGGAACCCCAGCAGATGGTACTGAAGATCGTCATCAGAAGTGCGACAGCGAAAGTGGACGGGACAAACATGTACGGCGACGTTCTCCAGACTGCGTGTGAAGCTGGTTACACGCGGGAAGAGCTATCATGCCCGACTAGAACAACGATGGGGATCATCCCACGCCACTGAATCAGAGGCATCGAGCAAATTCTCTACGCTCATAAGCCAGAGCATGGCAATTCAGGAATTCATAGCCCGCGAATGCATTTTGGGTGCATTCGCGAGCTGGATTTGTGACTCGGTCGCTTTATTCATGACGATCAGAAATGCTTTGAGGTCAGAACAAGAGGCGCATCGAGAGTTCGATCTGCCGCGGCGCATAGCTGAAGCCGCTGTTGTTGGTCTTGGTCACCTGTCCGAAGGTGGACTGATATGTGGCCGTCGAGCCGGAGAGCGTGTAAGCGGTCGTGCTCACCGCAGACACGTTCTGGTGGTTCGCGATGTTGAATGCCTGCCCGAACAGCTGCAGATGGTAGCGTTCGCGGAAGGTGAATTCCTTGCCGACGCGCATGTCAACCACGATCACCCGAGGCTGGAAGTAGTTGTTGATGCCGGCCTGCGGGATGATGGCATTGCCGCCGGCCCCGTTGAAGTCGCCCGCAATACCTGCCGAACCGCTGGTGGAAGCAGAGTAAGGCAGACCAGTCTGCATCTGGAAGCTGGTATCCAGGTTCCAGCCGTTCGTCACGTAGCTCAGTACGTGGTTGACGTGGAAGCCAGGTACGTCATAGGTCGCATAACCCACCAAACGATCCTTGATATCCCACGTGCTGTTGCCGTAGTTGGTGCGCGGGCTCATGTATGGATCCCACCACGCCATCGTGTTGCCGGCCGTCGAGGCATTCTGGCTATAGTCCAGCGCGTGCGCCCACGTGTAGTTCACATCAAACTGCAACCGGTGCAGGCTGCGGTTCTGATACTCGAGCACCATCGCGTTATAGCTCGAGTTCACGTTGCTCGTGTACTCGGTGATCGCCTGGAAGTTGTTCGCCGCCGTTCCCAGCAGGGCAGTGTTGCCGTAGCTGGTGTAGGTGGGGATTTGCAACACCGTGCCATTGGCCAGCGGTCCATTGCCGGTCGAGTCAGCGATGGTGATGCTCTTGGTGGTCGTCGTCGGGTTCAGGTTTACATCCAGGTAGTTAGGCAGGTGACGTCCCAGCGCGCCCAGATAGCTAACCGCGACGACGTTGCCCTTGCCCAGATTCTCCTGCAGGATCAGGTCGAACTCCTGCACGCGAGGCATGCGCAGGTTGTCATCCATAAAGTACGCGCTGGGTTTCACTGAGCCTGAGCTGCTCAGTTGGCCCGAGCTGAAACGGTTGGCGAACAGCGGCTCGGCGGCCACGCCGTTCTGGAATGTGACTGTGCTCGACGACTGAGTCGCGGGGCTGCCGGTCGATGATAGAACCGTGCCAATGTCGCCGTTCGTGATACGCCCGAGGTAGAGGCCGTAGCCACCGCGCAGGACGGTCCGCCCGCTGCCGAACATATCCCATGCGAAGCCCAGGCGCGGGCCAAAGCCGCTCCTATCACTGGGGTGGTTGTTGATGCCGTTGAAGGGCACATAGCTGCCGTTCTGCGCTGTCAGGCTTGCGCGTGGCGCCGGAATGGCCTCGTAGTCATAACGCACACCCATCTGAAACGTCAGGCGCGGCCGCAGCTTCCAGTCATCCTGAACAAAGTAGCCCTGGTCCAGCGTGGCGAAGTCAAACGACGTGGGACCGTACGACTGGTTGTAAGTCGAGTAGCACGGGAAGGCGCCAACCCCCGAGACGGTCGCCGTCGCGACAGAAAGGAGTGAGGTCGTCGCGTTACAGGTGCCGCCGTTGTAGCCCTTGGAGTACAGGTCGGCGAAGTAGTTGGAGAAGTTCAGGCTGTAGGTGAACTTACCTTCATAGTACTGCGCCTGATCGGTCAGGTCGTAGTTATGCACCAAGTCGACGCCGAACTTCAGATTGTGCCGTGCCCTGCTCACGTACAGATCGTCGCTGATCTGCCACTTGCGCTCGTCCGGGAAGGCTGGGCGGAACCCATAGTAGGGCGCGCCGAAGTAAGCGCCAGCCGTGGTATAGAGCTGCACGTACGGAACGTTTCCGTCAGCCGTCTGCAGATTGGCCTTGTCATAGGGCGTGTACGGCTGCAGGCCTTCGTCGTTGAGTTCGCGTCCGTATTGATAGAGCAGTTCGTTGCTGATTGTGGGGCTGATCAGCGTTACCAGCTTGCCCACGCCATAGTCCAGCTTCACAAAGTCCGTGCCGGTCGAGTCCAGCGAGTAGCCGCCGGTGCTGTTGGCCTGCACGCCGCCAGGCGAATCCCAACGAAGGCGGTGGTAGAGAACGCTAAGGTGATTCTTACCGTTGATTTGCCAATCGATCTTCGGAGTGTTGATCTCCTGGTAACCGGCGCGGCTGATAACGCCGAGATCGGAGCTCAGAGCTTGAATGCCAGCGTTATAGAGGCTGGCCGCATTCGAGTAGGTAACGGCGTTGCCGTACGCGGTCTTACCGGACTTCGAGAGTCGGGCGGCCAGGGTACAAACCTGCTGGTCGAGCGTGGTGTTGGCCTTGGTGACCCCGGCCGTGGAGGTCGGCAGGTAGCCCGTTGCGGTACAGGCCGCGTCGCCTGTCGCGCCCAGCGTGTCCGGGACCTGGTAGAACACAGCCGGGTTGTTCGGCACGCCCAACATCGGGAAGATGCGCGCGTGCTGATCGAAGGTGTAAATCCAAAACAGTTTGTTCTTGATCAGCGCGCCGCCTGCAGTGAAGCCGTAAATCTTGCGCATGTCCTCCGGCTTGTACGGCGTGGTGACGTTTTGGCCGTTCACATAATTAGTGACCTTGGATTGCGCGTTGTATGCACTCCAGTTGCTCTCGCGATCCCAGAAGTAAACTTCGCCATGGATCTGGTTGGTACCGCTCTTGGTCACCGAGTTGATCACGCCACCGGCGGCTCGACCGAATTCGGCCGGATACACGCCTGCATTCACCTGGAACTCGCGCACCGCCGAACCGGAGGTCGAGTACGCCTCGCGAGTACGCCCGCGCTCTTCGGCAAAGTAGGCCTGGTTGTCATCGGCGCCATCGATCATGACGTTATTCAGAATCGGGCTGATGCCGCGCACGCTCACCAGTCCAAAGCCAGCCGTGTCCACGGTCACGCCGGGAGTCATCAGCGCCAGGGCGGACCAGCGGCGGTTGTTCACCGGGATATTTTCGAGCGCCGTGCTGTTGATGTTCGATGAGAACTGTGGCGACACAGTGTCGGTGAGCGGAGCGTCGGAGGTCACCTCAACCCTGGTGCTCGTCTCTCCGACGCGCAGTTGCGCGGAGAGCTTCGTGCTCTGGCTGACCTGCACCAGCACTTTTTGGGCGATGAACGTCTGGAAACCCGGGCTGCTGAACGTCACCGTGTACGAACCAGGTTCAAGCAGTGGGGCCAAGAAATCACCGTTGGCGTTCGAGTGCAACACGATGCGGCTATTTGTCGCGTCATTGACGATTGTCACCGTTGTGCCGGGAACGACAGCTCCGCTGGCGTCCGTCGTTGTGCCTGTGATGGCGCCCTGGGTGCTCGTTTGTGCACTTGCTGGAATTCCTCCAGTAACGAGGATGACGAAGACGAATGTGAATATCAGGAGAAGTGAGAGTTTTCCCGGTTTCATGACGGCCCTTTCCAAAAGTCAATGACCTGGCACAGCGTAGATTCCAGTGCCCTAAATATCTAACCGCTTTGCTAAACCGCTTTGCTGAACCGCTTCGCTGAAGACCCAAGCGGGCTAATTCATGCCATTTCAGTGAGACAAAACAGGACTGTTCTGGAGCGTAACGACAGTGCCAGAAACGAATGACCCCTGTCAATCGCAAGACGATCTGGATCCTTTATTCGGCATCGGCGGCATCATAGATTCGAAGCGGAATTTACCGTAGAGGCGGTGCCGGATCGCCGCAAACTGAACAATTCATTGAGGCATAGCTGCGCTCACGGTCCGATGCGCTGAAAATGTATGCAGCGTGAACAATTAAACCCCACGAGGAGAAGCGGCACCGTGGCGTTGCTGGTCTGAGATTTTCATCCGGCGACCGTAGTAGCCGTAAAGTGCGACCACGATGTATGCGACGAGAGGCACGGTGTAAGAGAGCGCGTAGCTTCCGGTGCGCTTGGCCACCCAGCCAAGCAATGGAGGAAACACCCCGCCCCCGGCAACCGACATTACGAGCAGGGAGCCGCCAAGTTTCGTATTCGGACCCAAGTCCTTGATGCCCATGGCGAAGATCGTTGGGAACATCAGCGACATGAAGAAACTCGAGGCCAGAATCATCATGGCGCCCGTGAACCCCGGGTGAGCGATGCCGTATCCGAGCAGGACGATGTTGATGACAGCGTAGAGCGACATCATGCGGGCAGGATCAAACCAGCGCATGAGCCATGTGGAGACAAATCGGCCAAGCGCCATCGCAATGAGATTTCCGGTGAGAAAGAGGGCCGCTGAGCGTTCGGTCACCTGTGTGTACTGCTTCATGTAAAAGATGTAGGCACTCCAGGTGGCGAACTGCGCGCCGCAGTAACAAAACTCGGCGAACACTGCGACCCAAAGATGGGAATATCGAAACAATTGAGAGAAGCGGCCGTGGTCACCTCCGTCTTCGTGCTCGCGATGGATGGGCGGGAATTTTGTGAGGCCGATGACCAGTGCGAACAGAAGGACGAGGCCGCTAATGACCACGTACGTTGGCACCACCCGCATGATCTCCATGTGCAGATAGGCGGCGTAGGTCCCGGCGGTCTTCATCTGCAGCACCTTCGTTGGACTGTTTTCAATGCCGGAGAGAATGAAGTAGGCGCCGACGATTACCCCGGTAATCGTCCCGGGAGGATTGAACGATTGCGCGAAGTTCAGGCGCTGCTCTGAGGTTTCGACAGCACCAAACTGGGCGATGAACGGATTCGCGGCTGTTTCGAGCGTTGCAGACCCGCATCCGACAAAAAAAAGCGCGACGAGGAAGGGAGCATATTGTCCGATTGCCGCGGCGGGCCAGAAAAGAAACGTGCCGATGCTGAAGATACACAGACCCGTGACGATTCCGGCTTTGTATCCCCAGCGCCGCATGAACAATGCTGCCGGTAATGCCATGCACGCGTAGCCGAGGAACACGGCCGTCTGGACGAGCTGGGCCTGTAAAGGCGACAGTTCAAACGATTTCTTGAACTGCTGTACCAGGATATCCGTCAGATTGTTCGACATGCCCCAGATGAAGAACAAGACCGTGACTAACACGAAGGGCAAGACATTGCCCTTCGGAAAGACGCGGGCTCTTGTGGTTTCACTCGATTGGCTTTCCGTTGCTGCGACCATTTGCATGAGTGCTCCTGATTAGGGGGAGTTGACCAGATGGGTGAAATGCTGCCGAGCGGTTAGCGTGGCGCAGCCTGCGGGAGTCGCCCCGCTAGACGATCGAAGGCAAACAGCGCGATGAGGTAGACAACTCCGGAGACCATAAACAGAGGCTGATAACTGTGGGTGTGTTGCAATACCTCGCCGGCGAAGACGGAGAACACTACTCCGCCGAGCGCGCCTGCCGTACCGGCCATTCCGGCAACGGTTGCGACCTCCGATTGAGCGAAGATGTCTGCCGGGGCCACAAACAAGTTCGCGGAAAAACCCTGGTGAGCGCCAGCTGCCAATGCGACGATGCCTACCGCATACGAAAGCGAATGAAATCCGGTGGTAAAGATGACGGGCAACGCACAGAGTCCACATACGAGCATTGCTGTCTTGCGACCAAAATTCACGTTACGCCAACGGATCAAAGCGGACGCGAGGACGCCACCACCCACACTCCCTGCGCTCGCGGAGAAATAGACGATTGTGAGAGGCATCGCCATCTGGATGATGGTGAGGTTGAATTTTGCGGCAAGAAATTTCGGAAGCCAGTAGAGGTAGAACCACCAGATTGTGTCTGTGAGGAACTTCGCGATGCACAGGCCCCAGCTCTCACGCCGCACCAAGAGTGACATGACAGGGATCCGCTGCAACGCTTGCGGTTCCGGCACCTTTGGCTTGAGGCGCTCATAAGGAAACAAGATCCAGGCTGTCAGCCAGAGGAGTCCGAGCGAGGACGTGGCGAGAAACGCCGCATGCCAGCCCCACCGCAGCACCATCCAGGGGATGAACAATGGCGTGAGCTGAACCGCCACATTCATGCCGGAGTTAATCCAGCCCATCGCGAAGGCGCGCTGCGCAGGCGGAAAGTACTCGACCGCGCTCTTCACAGCTGCGGGGAAATTTCCCGCTTCGCCCAGGCCGAGCAGAAAACGCACGACAGCGAAACCCGCAACGCTGCCTACGAGCGCGTGCAGACCCGCGGCCACACTCCACAACAGAACAGCGAGGCCATAACCTGCCTTGGTTCCGATGACATCGACCACGCGGCCCCAACTGACGTATCCGATGGCATACGCGATCGAAAACCCCATGATGATGAATCCGTACTGCGACTCCGACCAGTGCAACGCCTTTTGCAATAATGGCGCAAGCAAACCGAGCACCTGGCGGTCAACGTAGTTGATGGTGGTGGCCGCAAAGACGAGGAAGCAGACATACCAACGCACCCGGCCGTAAGCGCTGCCTACATCTGCAGCGCCGACCTTCGTCCCGGATTCGGCCGCTGGAATCATAGGGTCTAAAGAACGACACCCTTCTTCAGCAGGATGCAGCCGTAAGGCCGCTGTTCACCCGTGGCGACAACAGCGTAGGCCGCGCGAGCGCGCACGTAGAACTCTTCACGCGAGATCCCGAGCATCTCCACCTGCTTGTTCTCGGCCAGATCAATCTGCTTTTGGCAGAGCTGCTGCACCTCGGGGACTTCCTCGGGAGCATGCACCTGCAACATCCGCAGCGCGGGATGCGGCACAAAGGTGTCCAAGGGCATCAGACGCAAGCATGCAGCAACCGCGTCGGGCAGGCTCGCCCCATCCAGACGCACGAGACGGCGCGCTACTGAGACAGACGGAAAGTGACAGTCGACTAAGGCAATCTCGTCTCCGTGCCCCATGGACGCCAAGGCATGCAGCAGATCCGGCGTATGGAGCACGTTCAAGGTCTTCAACATGATCTGTTCTCCTTCCATTCAAAAAGTTGTCGCAGATGCACCTTTCAAACCCAACAGTTCACGGGCGTCGTCAGGAGTAGCCAGAGTGCGGCCGCATTCAGCGACCATCTCGCGCACCATGGCCACTTGCTCCGCGTTCGACTGGGCAAGTTGGCCCGGGCCGATCCACAGGCTGTCCTCCAGCCCCACGCGCACGAAGCCTCCTTCTCTAAGTGCCAGCCTTGCGATTTCCATCTGACTTTTGCCCGTGCCAAGCACGGACCAGAAGAAATCATCGCCAAAGAGCCGGTCCGCGGTGCGTCGCATCGTCTCGACGTCATCCGGATGAGTTCCAATACCACCCAGTACTCCGAAGATCGTCTGCACGAACAGAGGCGGCTCGACCAGTCCGCGCTCCAGAAAGTGCGCGAGGTTATAGAGGTGGCCAACGTCGTAGCACTCGAATTCGAATTTTGTTCCATGCTCCCGCATGACGGCGAGCACATACTCTATGTCCTGGAACGTGTTGCGAAAGATGAGGTCCCGGCTGTCTTCGAGGGCCTGCGCTTCCCAGGAGAAGCGAAAGTCCTGAAACCGCTGCAGCATGGGATAAAGCCCAAAGTTGAATGACCCCATGTTGAGTGAGGCCAACTCCGGCTTGAAATGCGCAGCTGGACGAATTCGCTCCTCGACCATCATGAACGGTGATCCGCCGGTTGTAATATTCAACACTGCATTCGTGCTGGATCGCAGCGCTGCAACGATCGGCTGGAAGCCTTGAACACTCTGGTCAGGTCTGCCGTCCACAGGATCACGGGCATGGATATGAACAATTGCGGCCCCCTCATTTGCCGCTTCCAGAGCCGACGCGGAGATCTCTTCCGCTGTCACAGGAAGATACGGGGACATGGATGGGGTATGAATGGCTCCTGTTACAGCGCAGGTCACCACAACTTTGTTTTCTATGCGCATGCGGATGAGACAGTTCCTCTCGTGTGACGTGGTGATGGTGAGTGGTGATATACCTTGCTGAAGTTGCTCCTGACGCCATTGCTTTCAAGAGGCGATCCTGACAGCCGCCGTTTTGACAAACATAAGTTCATCTCTCGGGAGAGTTCACGATTGAGTATTGCGAGACGACTTATTCCCTGCCCTGACTTGCGCGTCCTGATCACAGCGGGAGCGGCAGGTATTGGTGCGACGATAGCAAGGGCATTCGTAGAAACCGGAGCAAAGGTGCACGTTTGCGACGTTGATCGCGAGGCCATTACCGAGATAGCGCGGCGCAATCCAGCAATCACAGCAACGCACGCAGATGTTGTGAACGGGGCACAGATTGAGGCTGTCTTTGATGCACAAAAGCAACTGTTCGGCGGTCTGGATGTGCTGGTAAACAATGCCGGCATCGCCGGGCCTACGGGCGGCATCGACAGCATCACGGAAGCAGACTGGATGCGGACCGTCGACGTGAATCTCAATGCGCAATATCGGTTCGCGCGTCTCGCCGTGCCACTGCTGAAAGAGTCCACACAGGGCCACATCCTCTGCATGTCGTCGGTTGCCGGTCGCCTGGGATACGCGTGGCGCACGCCGTATGCTGCGACAAAATGGGCGATCCTGGGGCTCGTGAAATCACTTGCCGCCGAGTTAGGACCCAGCGGCATCCGCGTCAATGCGCTATTACCAGGTTTCGTAGAAGGCGAGCGCATGGATAGGGTCATTCGCGCGCGCGCGGAACAGGCACAGGTTGGCGAGAGCAATATGCGCGAACAGTATCTCGGGAAGATCTCGCTGCGCCGCATGGTCACAGCCGAGGACGTCGCCGCAGCCGCTCTATTTTTGTGTTCACCGGGGGCACGTAACATCACGGGCCAGACGATCAGCATCGACGGAAACGTGGAGTCACTCTGAACCGAGTGTGCGCTGGCGAGTCGCAATGTCTCGATTGGACGTACCAAGTTATCACCTGGCCTTTGTCGTGGCGCGAACCTGCAGAGTGTTTTCAAACACTACGGTTTGTTTGCGCTTGTGCTTTTTCTGAATGCGAGAAAGCAATACCTCGGCAGCCTTGTATCCCAACTGGTATTTGGGTTGCGCAACGCAGGTGAGGCGTGGGCTGAAGACGCTATTCCAGAAGAAATCGTCGTAACTGACGACAGAAACATCACGTGGCGTGGACAGCTTCCGCTCATCGAGAGATTTTAGAAAGCCGATGGTCATCATGTAATTCGTCACGAAAGCGGCGGTCGGTTTTTCCTTGAGCAGCTTCAATCCGATCTCATACCCTGAGTCAATGCCGTAGTCACCGGTTCCGATTAATGCGTCGTCCGGGGCAATATTCGCCTCGCGCAACGCTTTCTCATACCCTTGATAGCGGCCATCGGTTGTACTCACGCCGGGAACACCACGAATGAGTGCGATGCGGCGATGGCCCAACGCAATGAGGTGCTGTGTGGCAAGGTAGCCACCGCCGACATCGTCCACCAGAACAGTGTCCGTCTTCAGCTCTTCATATTCGCGATCGAGAAGAACAACGGGAATCCCGCTCACTTTGAGCATGCGCAACAACTCAGGCTTCAGGGCCCCGGGCGCCTTCACCAACACGATCCCGTCAACGCGATTGGAGAGAAAGAGCTTGAGATAGATCTCTTCCTTGTCCGCGTCATTGTCGGAGTTCCCGAGAATGATCGTATAACCCGCGGCCTTGGCTTTGTCCTCCACGCCGCGCACGATCTCCGGGAAGAAGAAGTTCGCGATGTCAGGTACGAGTACGCCGAGCGAAAGAGTCTTTTGCTTAGCCAATCCGCGCGCCATGAGATTGGGCCAATAGTCCAACTCGCGGATAGCTGCTTCAACGCGAGAACGCAACTCGGGACTTACGTAAGAACTGTTGTTAACGACAGAAGAGACGGTAGCAACCGAAACGGTAGCCCGCTTGGCGACATCATAGATCGTTGCCACACTGCCTCCACGTGTACTGCGAATCGTTGACAATCATCGCACGAATCTCCTATCGTTTGGCTACTTGATCGAACCGCTTAGCTAATCGGTTCGTCAAATAAGCAGTGAACGACAAAATATGCAGAGCAGACGCGACTTCCTGAAACGTGCCGTCGTTCTTTCCAGCGCGGCTGGATTTTCCGGCATCTTCCCCGAGACCATTCAGCGGGCGCTGGCCATTGACCCCGCGCCCCATAGTACGTACATGGATGCCGATCATATCGTCATTCTCATGCAGGAGAACCGTTCGTTCGATCACGCACTCGGCATGCTGCGCGGAGTTCGCGGATTCAACGATCCCCGTGCACTGCGGCTGGAGAACGGAAATCCCGTGTGGCTGCAAACGAACGCAGAGGGAGAAACCTACGCTCCATTCCGCCTGAACATTCACGACACGCGCGCGACATGGATGAGCTATCTCCCGCACGCGCGGGAGACCCAGGTGGACGCCTGGAACCGAGGACTGTATGACGGCTGGCTTGAGGCCAAGCGCTCACACAAGAAAGAGTATGCGGACATGCCGCTCACGCTCGGCCACTACACGCGCGAGGACATTCCTTTCTACTATGCGCTGGCCGATGCCTTCACCGTCTGCGACCAGAACTTCTCCGGTGTAATGACCAGCACTACGCCAAACCGTGCGATGTTCTGGACAGGCACACTTCGCGAGGAACAAAACCCCAAGTCCAAGGCCTTCATCCGGAACTACACATTCTCGCCCGGCGGTTCGCACTGGGAGACCTTTCCGGAAATTCTGCAGCGCAATGGTGTTAGCTGGAAGTTTTATCAGAACGACGTCGGCCACGTGGAGATGGGATTGAGCGAGGAGGAGAAAGCGTGGCTTTCGAACTTCGGCTGCAATAATCTCGAGCTCTTCGCGCAGTACAACGTTCGTCACCTCGAGAGCTATCAACAGCAGTTGCCCGAGACAATCGCTAAGCTCAAGAAGGAGATTGCGAAGGCAGAGGCGAGTCACACTTCGCAGGGGCCGGTAGACCGCACCGTTCCGACGCACAATCTTGCCACCCTGAAGAACGCGCTCGCACAGTGCGAACAGGATGCGCTGCTTGGTCCAGGGGTTGTTACGAAGCTACCTCCCGAGGCGCGCGAGCTGCATGAGCGCGCCTTTGTCACGAATATCGGTGATCCGCACTATCACCAACTAACGGAACTGCAGACTTCCGGAGGGTACGACTTGGGTGCCCAAGGGTGATGTACTACACCAGTTCCGCGAGGATGTGCGGAATGGCAAGTTGCCGACTGTAAGCTGGCTTGCGTCGCCGGAGAACTTTTCCGATCACCCGATCTCTCCTTGGTACGGTGCTTGGTACGTTTCCGAGGTGATGAACATCCTCACGCAGAATCCTGAAATTTGGAAGAGGACGATCTTTATTCTGACGTATGACGAGAACGATGGTTACTTTGACCACGTTCCGCCATATACAGCGCCTGATCCGCGCGATGTGAGCACAGGCAACGCTTCACCCGGACTGAACTATGAGACTGAATATGTCTATCGCGAAGATGAGCTGGCCTACGGCATCCCTCCCGCGGAGGCGCGCACTGGTCCGGTTGGGCTTGGCTTTCGCGTGCCGATGGTGGTGGCTTCGCCATGGAGCCGCGGAGGTTGGGTGAACTCGCAACTCTTCGAGCACACCTCGGTCAACCAGTTTCTTGAGCACTTCGTAAATACGAAGTTTGGCTGCAATGTGCGCGAAAACAATGTCAGCTCGTGGCGTCGCGCGATCTCAGGCGACCTGACGACGGTGTTTCGTCCTTTTGATGAGCGTGCGCACCAGTCGCTCCCTTTCGTTGAACGCGATCCATATGTGGAGACCATCTACAAAGCGAAGTTTCAGCCGCCGCCGTCGGATTTCCGCGTGCTCAGCCCATCGGAGGTCTCCGCAGCGCGGCAAGGAAAGTTGGCGTCGCTGATGGGGACCCAGGAGCCAGGTACCCGTCCCTCATGCGCGCTGCCTTACGAACTGTATGCAGAGGCGACCCTCAACTCTACGAACGGCAAAGCGACGCATGTTGTTCTGGAGTGCAAGGTTGGGAACCAGGTGTTTGGCAAGAGGTCGAAGGGTTCGCCTTTCAGTGTTTACCTCCGCGGCTTCAAGTCAGGAGGCCTTCGCAACCTCTCGTACGCCGTTGCCGCTGGAGAGAGTGTTCACGATAGCTGGCCGCTGGATGCTTTTGTGGACGGGAAATACCACATTGAGGTCCACGGCCCGAATGGCTTCTTCCGCGCCTTTCAAGGAAACGCAAACAGTCCTATTTCGCCAGTTCACTGCCGCTACGAGATGGCTGGCAGTAAGCCTACTGGCAACATCGTCCTGCATCTTTCGGGCAGTGAAGCTCAGCCATTGACGGTCGAGATCGAGGACTGTGCCTATGGCGCACCTTCGATCAGAAAGACCACCCATGACGAGCAGACCGTGGCGTTCGACCTCGGGAATAGCGGCGGATGGTATGACGTTCGAGTTAGCCTTCATGGCCTCCCTTACCATGTAACACGCTATGCCGGCCGCGTAGAGACTGGGCGGTCAAGCATCAGCGATCCGTTCATGGGAGGCGTGATCAAGGTTTGATATGGCCACGCCCAACGGGATAATTAGTTCCAAACATATACAGCGCGCCTTCGTGCCGTGTTGGGCAGTAAACCATCAGGTCCAACACGCCCTCTCGGGTCCGCTTCATACAACCGGGCCTCCCCCCGGATGTTCCACACTTCGATTGGAGACACGACGCATTTGAAAAACACACTTAGGAAAGCCGAACGGATCGAAGTTTTGACTTGTTTTATGCCGCAGGCGATTACGGCAAGCGACTGGTCCCGGAGCGACCTGCAGCCTGTTGGAGATTCGGCCGGCTTGGTTGTTTTTGCTGGGAGATGAGCTGTGGCTATAAAGACGGATGAAGTGGTAGCAAAGAAGACAGAGACGGTACTAGCGCACGGGAATAACAGCGCTGCGCACGCGCCGAGCGCAGAAATTCCGATCGCCCTCCACGGGCGCGAACTCACGCCGAATCACCGCATCCCGCTCGACGTCAGCTGGGTCGAAGAGGTCCGCGTCAACACCCGCGCCGTCGAGCGCCGCGCCGCCACCATCGGCACCCGCCGCACCGTCAAGAAGGACTGGCAGGCCGCCTGGCTGCTCCGCGCCATCGCCTGCATGGACCTCACCACGCTCTCCGGCGACGACTCCGCCGAGCGCGTCAAGCGCCTCTGCGCCAAGGCCCGCCGCCCGCTGCGAAGACCACCTCATCAAGGCCCTCGGCATCGAAGACCTGAACCTCCACGTCGGCGCCGTCTGCGTCTACCACGCCTTCGTCGAGACCGCCGTCAAGGCCCTCGAAGGCTCCGGCATCCCCGTCGCCGCCGTCTCCACCGGCTTCCCCGCCGGCCTCTCGCCGCTCGAAACCCGCGTGCAGGAGATTCGCCGCTCGGTCGAAGCCGGCGCCAGCGAGATCGACATCGTCATCACCCGCGCGCACGTCTTCAACGGCGAGTGGCAGGCCCTCTACGACGAGGTCGCCGCCTTCAAGGACGCCTGCGGCCCCGCCCACATGAAGGCCATCCTCGGCACCGGCGATCTGCTGCACGCTGCGCAACGTCGGCCGCGCCTCGTCGTGGTCGCATGATGGCCGGCGCCGATTTCATCAAGACCTCCACCGGCAAGGAAGCCGTCAACGCCACGCTGCCGGTCTCGCTGGTCATGGTCCGCGCCATCCGCGAATACGCCGAACGCACCGGCATGGCCGTCGGCTTCAAGCCCGCCGGCGGCATCAAGACCGCCAAGCAGGCGCATCGAATGGCTCGCCCTCATGAAGGACGAACTCGGCCGCCCCTGGCTCGAGCCCTCGCTCTTCCGCTTCGGCGCCAGCTCCATGCTCGCCGACATCGAACGCCAGCTCGAGCACCACGTCACCGGCCGCTACAGCGCAACGTATCGCCACCCGATTGCATGATGCGGCCACTCGTCATGTTTGGGTGCATTCTTGGGATGCCAGTATTGGCACAGTCCCGGGAGGCGCCTAAACCACCCTTGAAGACATCGTTATGTGAAGTCTCGAAAAACCCATCGATATATGACGGTAAGGAGATTCAGTTTCACGCCGAGTTCATGACGGATCACATCGAGCGTTCGTTGCTGATAAGCAACGATTGCCACGGGGAGGCGATACTCCCTTACATGAAAGAAAAGGCGATTGGAGGAGCAGCGTTTGACGACGCAAGTTCGGTGATGTCTCCAGTGAATCTTGATGAGTCGATAACGGCGACATTTACGGGCGTTTTCCATTTCGCGAGAAACCCCGAAATGTGCATGCAGTTGAATAAGGAAATATGTCGTCGTTCCATTGAGATCAATAGGGTTGACGATCTCGTCTTGACGATGACCCCAAAGAAGCAGAGGTAATCCGATGGCAAGCAGCATTGTGGAGAAGTTTCAGTCGATGGAATACGGTCCCGCGCCGGAAGATCCGAGCGAAGTGAACAAGTGGCTCGACGCGCACCAGCGCAGCTTCGGCCACTTCATCAACGGCGAGTGGACCAAGGTCGCCGCCACCGTTCGAGACGAAAAATCCTGCGACCGGCGAAGTCATCGCCAGGGTCGCGCAGGCCGACGCCGCCGATGTCGACCGCGCCGTCAAAGCCGCCCGCGCTGCTCTTCCCGCCTGGCAGGCGCTCACCGGCCACCAGCGCGCGCGCTATCTCTACGCCTTCGCCCGCCAGGTGCAGAAGCACTCGCGCCGCCTCGCCGTGCTCGAGTCCATGGACAACGGCAAGCCCATCCGCGAGAGCCGCGACATCGACATCCCGCTCGTCGCGCGCCACTTCTACCACCACGCCGGCTGGGCCCAGCTGCTCGGCGACCTCGGAGAATGGCTTCGGGCGAGGAGTTCCGCGGCTACACGCCCGTCGGCGTCGTCGGCCAGATCATCCCGTGGAACTTCCCGCTGCTGATGTTCGCGTGGAAGGTCGCGCCGGCGCTCGCCGCCGGCAACACCGTCGTCATCAAGCCCGCGGAGTTCACGCCGCTCACCGCGCTGGCCTTTGCCGAGATCGCCGATGAGAGTCGGCCTGCCCCCGGGCGTGCTCAACGTCATCACCGGCGACGGCAACACCGGCGCGGCGCTCGTCGAGCACCCGGACATCGACAAGATCGCCTTCACCGGCTCGACCGAAGTCGGCCGCATCATCCGCAAGGCCACCGCGAAGTCGCCCAAGAAGCTCTCGCTCGAGCTCGGCGGCAAGATCGCCCTTCATCGTCTTCGACGACGCCGATCTCGACTCCGCCGTCGAAGGCCTCGTCGACGCCATCTGGTTCAACCAGGGCCAGGTCTGCTGCGCCGGCTCGCGTCTGCTCGTGCAGGAGCGCGTCGCCGAGAACGCTCTACGCCAAGATCCGCGCCCGCATGGAGACCCTCCGCGTCGGCCCGCCGCTCGACAAGGCCATCGACATCGGCGCCATCGTCGCCGGTGCAGCTCGACCGCATCCGCAAGATGGTGCGATGGGCGTCGCCGAAGGCGCCACCTGCTGGCAGCCCGAAATCCCGATGCCGAAGAACGGGCTGCTTCTATCCGCCCACGCTGCTCACCGACGTCCACCCCAGCTCGACCGTCGCCCAGGAAGAAATCTTCGGCCCGGTCCTCGCGGCGATGACCTTCCGCACGCCGGCCGAAGCCGTCGAGCTCGCCAACAACACCATCTACGGCCTCGCCGCCAGCGTCTGGAGCGAGAACATCAACGTCGCGCTCGACCTCGCCTCGCAGGTCAAGGCCGGCGTGGTCTGGGTCAACTCGCACCAACCAGTTCGACGCCGCCTGCGGCTTCGGCGGCTATCGCGAATCCGGCTACGGACGCGAAGGCGGCACGCGAGGGCATGCTCGAGTACCTCGACGCCGAAGTGGCTGCACAAGCTGCCTGCCGCCGCCGAGGTCGCCGCGAAGTCGAAGCCCCCGACGACGGAGAACGGATCACGACGGCGACGGACAGCGTCGGCATCGACCGCACCGTCAAGCAGTACATCGGCGGCAAGCAGGCCCGCCCCGATTCCGGCTACTCCTTCCCCGTCTATGGCCGCGAGGGCAAGCTCCTCGGCGAGGCTCCGCTCGGCAACCGCAAGGACATCCGCAACGCCGTCGAAGCCGCCGCGCAGCGCCTCAGGCTGGGCCAAGACCGCCGCACACAGCCGCGCGCAGGTCCTCTACTACATCGCCGAAAACCTGATCCAGCGCCGCGACGAAATCGTCCGCAGGCTCGCCGCAGCCGTCGGCGAGGAGCAGGCCGGCGGTCGAGGTCGACTCTCCGTCGAGCGCATCTTCACCTACGCCGCGTGGGCCGACAAGTACGATGGCTTGGTCCACAATCCGCCCGGCCGCAACATCACCATCGCCATGAACGAGGCCATCGGCACCATCGGCATCCTCGCGCCAACGACGCTCCGCTGCTCGGCCTGCTCTCGCTGTGCTGCCGGCCATCGCCGTGGGCAACACCGTGGTCGCCGTGCCCAGCGAGCGCTCGCCGCGCTCATCGGCGATCTCTACCAGGTCTTCGACACCAGCGACCTGCCCGGCGGCGTGGTGAACCTCGTCGCCGGCAAGCCCACGGAGCTCGGCAAGACTCTCGCCGAGCACGACGGCGTCGACGCCATCTGGTGCTTCCGCGAGCGACGCAGAAGCCGCCATGGTGCAAGCTCGGCTCCATCGGCAACATGAAGCAGGTCTGGACCAACGACGGCCACGCATCGACTGGTTCAACTCCCGCGCAGGCCGAAGGCCGCTGGTTCCTGCAACACGCCACCCAGGTGAAGAACATCTGGGTG
>CAVZMD010000003.1:0-59644 GCA_963776265.1 uncultured Acidobacteriaceae bacterium
GAGAATGAGGCATGGCGGTTTCAAAGAAAGAGATGTCTCAGTGCCCTATCGACGCGATGCTTTCGGTGATCGATGGGCGGTGGAAGGGCACGATTCTGTGGAGGCTCTCGGACGGGCCGATGCGCACCAGCGAGCTGCGTCGCAGCATCCCGGAAATTACGGAGCGGATGTTGATCCGGCACTTGCAGGAGCTGGTGCAGGACGGCATCCTGGTCCGCCGGCAGGAGAAGACCGTGCCGCCGTGTGTGCGCTACTCGATCTCGAAATATGGAATGACGCTGTTGCCGGTACTGGAGACCATCTGCATGTGGGGGCGAAATCACCTAAGCCTGCTGAGCAAAGCTCAACAGCGTGCTCGTGCGTAACGCGCCACGAATCTACTTCTTCGCAGCATCGGGCATGAAACTCTGACTCCGTTTTTTTCTCGAGCTCCGGATGCGGGAACGGATTGCGAGGAAGCATCTGATCGCGCATGGCTGCGTCGTAGAGGAAGATGGCTTCAACGACGGCTGCCTGCTTCAGGTCTTCGGGCGAGAGCCGCTCGTAGGTGTCCTGGTTAGTGTGCACGCTGCGCGTCTCGTAGTCCCGCGGATCCTGGATGAACTGGAAGCCCGGAAGGCCGACGTTGTCGAAGCTGTCCTGATCGGATGAGCCACTGGGGCGCATTGTGACGGTCGTTACGCCAAGGTCTTTCAGTGGACCAATCCACTGCTGAAAGATCGGCACGATCGCCGCGTTTCCGTCGGCGTAAATTCCGAGCAGCTTGCCTCCGCCGTTGTCGATGTTGAAGTAACCGGAGAAGAGCGCATAGTCGGGCTTCGGTGTGATGGGTCCGGTGATCGTTCGGAGAAACGTCGGCACAGCGAGTTCCTCCGGCGTGGTGGCGTAACCAACTGTTGCGAGATGCTGATCGACGTAGCCGAGCGAGCCGAACTCACCCTGCTCTTCACCGGACCAGAGGGCGACGCGAATCGTGCGGCGCGGCTGCACATGCAGAGCCGCGAGGATGCGCATCGCTTCCATGGCGATGATGGCGCCGGCACCGTCGTCGGTGGCACCAGTGCCTGCGATCCAGCTATCGAGATGGCCGCCTGCCATTACGATCTGATCCTTCAGCTGCGGGTCAGTGCCGGGGATCTCCGCGATGGTGTTGTAACCCTGCTCGTGATCGCCCGTGAATTCCGTTTGCACGTTGAGTGCGAGACTCACGGGTACCTCGTGGTCGAGCAGGCGTGAGATTCGGCCGAAGGCCTCGTCCGCGAGCACAGCGGACGGGATCGGCTGCTTGTGATCGGGCATGTAGACCCGCTGCCCCATGGCCTCATTGTTGTCGTCCTTCATGATGCCGCCGTCGCCACCATAGCTGGAGACGAGGAGTGCAACCGCGTGCTGGTCGGCGAAGAATTTCGAAACCTGTTCCTTGAAGTTCACCTGTTTGAAGACGTCCGCCCAGAAGCCTGGCGTGGTGGGAAAGATGTGTTGTTCCGTGAAGTCTCCGTTGAGCGGATAGTTGAATATCTGCTGCAGCTTCTCCGCGTCGTAGCTCTCAAGCAGTGGCTTGGGGCTGGGATTGATCTTCGGTGCGCGGCCGTAGAGAACGATCTTGCCCGCGAGTTTGCCCTTCCACTTGTCGAAGTCTTTCTCTTCGTGAAGAGGCGGAACGGCGATGACGTCGGCGGTGATGAGGCCGGGAGTTGCGGGCGACCACGGCGTGGCCTGCGCGATGAAGACTGCGGTGTCGGGCTTCGCCATGTTGGCCGAGGTCGCGATCTGACGCCATCCCATGCCGAAGTCGCCCCAGCTCTCAAGATGAGCGTTTGAACAGCCCATTGCGGCAAGCTGGTCGCGGGTCCACGCATTTGCCCTTGCCATGTTGGGTGAGCCCGTGAGACGCGGGCCAATGTCGTCGAACAGGGCCGTCGCGTAGTCCATGACGCGCGAGTGATTCAGGCCTTCATCGCGGATGCGCGCGTACATGCTGAGATCGAGCGTCTCCTTCGCCGGCTGGACCTCTGGATTTGCGTAATCGTACCCATTCGGCGCGGGTGCGTCTGCGGGCGCGCTCTTGTGATGTTGTGCGTAGGATTGGCCGGGCAGGCTGAATGTGGCAATAGACATTGCAGCAATCGCAAAGAACCTCTTCATCGTTCACACTCTCTCGTCGGCGCATTGCGCGCTCGTACAATCAAAACATGAGTTCTGCGCAACTGCGGCGTACAACCCGAGCGCTTTCCGCTTACGCCGCGGCTGTGCTCGGCTTCATGATCCTGGTGATCCTGTGGGGAGCGGTGGTGCGCGCAACGGGCTCAGGCGCGGGCTGTGGTGACAGATGGCCGCTCTGCAATGGTGACTTCTTCCCGCACCATCCGCGCATCGCCACGATGATCGAATTCACGCACCGGTCGATGAGCGGCATTTGCACCGTGCTGGTTGCGGCGCTGATCTCGTGGACATTTGTGGCAACGCCTCGTGGAGACCGAGCGCGCAAGGCGGCGGTGTGGTCGGGCATTCTGCTGGTCACGGAAGCGCTGCTGGGAGCGGTTTTGGTGCTGGGCGGGTATGTGGACCGCAATACTTCAGACGCCCGGGCTGTGGTCCAGTGCGTTCATTTCACCAACACGATGCTGCTGCTGGCTGCGTTGACTCTGACGTGGTGGTGGCTGAGGCGCTCCTCTGCTGCGAGAGGGCTGGCGCAGTCGCGCACTGTTGCGTGGGTGACGCTGGCGCTGACGATTCTCACCGGCGCTACAGGATCGGTCGCGGCGCTGGCCGATACTTTGTTCCCTTCGCCATCATTGCGCGAAGGGCTCGCACAGGACTTTGCGGCGAACGCTCCGCTGCTGTTGCATATGCGGTGGATGCATCCGGCGGCGGCCGCACTGGCTTTTGTCGCGGCAGTCGTTCTCTGCCGTCATCTTTCGCACAGCGGCGCGTTGTGGATCGGCGCACTGTTGTTGCTTCAAATTGCGCTCGGCGTCGCGGACATGGTTGCGCTCGCGCCTGTCGCGTTACAGGTGCTGCACCTTCTGGGCGCAGATCTCTTCTGGATCGCGCTCGTGGCGAGTTGTTCGGATCTGATCTTCGTGCATAAAGCAGCACGCGCGGTCGCGGAGCCGGCGCTTATCTCGTCAGCGCAGCATCCTTGAAGCCAGCGCTAACGCGGCTGATTCGTGTCGCTCTCCGGTTTGCCGTCGATTGTGTGGACCGCCTTCTTTGTACCGTGGGCTGTGTCGCGGCCGACGGTCTTGCCCGCCTCCCCGGTCTTATGGGCAGCGACCTCGGTTCCGTGCGCGGTGTCATGCGCGGCGGTTTTGGTTCCCTGCTCCGTCTTGTGTGCCGCGACGCTGGTGCCATGGGCTGTGTCATGCGCCACGGTCTTGGAGCCTTCGGCGGTTTTATGGGCAGCGACCTTCGTGCCATGCTCGGTGTCCTTTGCCGCCGTCTTGGTGCCCTTCGCCGTGTCGTGAGCCACCTTCTTGCTGGCGTCGGCCGTATCGTGGCCGGCGTTTTTCATGTCCTGGCCAACGGTCTGGGACAGACCAGCGGCCGGGGCAAGAGCAAACATTCCCAGCGCGGCTCCCAGAAACAGGTTTTTTGCCTTCATTATGCTTTCCTCCGGATTCCCTCTGTTTGACGCAGTATGCGACGCCGCGGCGGTCCCGTGTGCCACCGGAGAAGATTTTCTTTGACGTCAGAGACGGCTGGTTCGTCTGGCGATATACCGTGCGCTTGCTGCTGGTGAATCGTGATAAGCATGCTGTATAGTTGCTGCGTTCCCGAAGCCTTTTATCTCGTGTACTTTATTGGAGATTCTTCGCGGGCACAAAGAAAGCCGCCCCGGATGTTTGCTGCGTCCGTGGCCGCAACAAGGGTGATCCATGCAGTCATTGGCAGCGATGCTGTTCCTTCAGAACCGGCAACTTACGCACCTATCGCCGGTGGACATCATCATCCTCCTTCTGTACTTCGCCGTTGTGGTTTTCATCGGCTTCTATGTAAAGGGCTCGACGAACACCAGCGAAGAGTTCTTTCTGGCGGGCCGCGAGATGACCGCCTGGATTGCGGGCCTCAGCTTCGTCTCGGCGAACCTCGGCTCGCTGGAACTGATGGGGTGGGCGGGCTCGGCGTACCAATACGGCATCCTGGCCACACACTGGTATTGGATCGGCGCGATTCCGGCGATGCTCTTCCTCGGCATCGTGATGATGCCGTTCTATTACATCTCGAAGACGCACTCGGTACCGGGCTACCTGCAATTGCGCTTCGGCGAAGGCGCGCGCGGACTGGCGGCGGTCTCCTTCGGCTTCATGACGATCCTGATGTCCGGCGTGAACATGTACGCCATGGCGCTGGTGATGAAGGTCATCCTTGGATGGGACATCAATTTCTCCATCTGGGTGGGCGCGGCGACGGTGGCACTGTACGTGATGCTTGGAGGATTGCGCTCGGCCATCATCAATGAGGTGCTGCAGTTCATCCTGATCTGGGCCGGTGCGGCGCTGATTCCGATCCTCGGCCTGATCGAGGCCGGCGGATGGACGAACCTCAAGGCGCAGATCGCAGTCAACGTCGGCAACACCAACTACACCCACATGTGGTCGACACTCGGCCACTTCAAAGACAACCCGATGGGCATCAACTGGGTCGGCATTGTCTTTGGCCTGGGCGCGATCATCAGTTTCGGCTACTGGACGACCGACTTTCTTGTCGTTCAGCGCGTGCTCAGCGCACACAACCTGCGCGCCGCGAAGATGGCTCCGGTGCTGGGCGCAGCCTTCAAGATGGCGGTGCCGCTTATCGTCATCGTCCCGGGCCTGCTGGCGCTGGGCGTCCTGCGGGATCCGCATACGCATCAGTTGATTCATCTTGTCGGTGAAAACCAGGTCGACGCGGCCCACCCGTACAGCTACAACGAGGTGCTGCCGTTGATGCTGATCCGTTATTGCGGACCGGGTCTGCTGGGCCTCGGTATTACAGCCCTCGTCGCCGGCTTTATGAGCGGCATGGCCGGCAACGTCTCAGCGTTCTCGACCGTCTGGACCTATGACATCTACGGCGCGTACATGAACAAGCGCGCACCGGACAAGCACTACGTGCTGATGGGTCGTTGGTCGACGGTCATTGGCATGCTGATCTCGATCGGCACCGCCTACCTGGTGATGAACGCCGCCTCCATCATGGATTACGTGCAGGCTCTGTTCAGCTTCTTCATCGCGCCTCTGTTCGGCACGGTCATCCTGGGCATGCTGTGGAAGAGAGCGACGAACTGGGGCGGCTTCCTGGGGCTTCTTGCGGGCACAGTGTCGTCAGTCAGCATGTGGATCTACACCAGCTTCGGCACAGCGGAGCACAAGGCCGAGGCATTAGCGCGAATCGCTCTTTCGCGTGACGCGCAGCCGATGGCGAACGACATGTTCCGTGCGCTGTGGAGCTGGTTGATCTGCGTTGGCGTTACCGTCATCGTCAGCTACATGACGAAACCGCGGCCGGAATCGGAACTGAACGGCCTCGTTTACGGGGCAACCGTCATTCCGGACGATGGAGCTACAACCATCTGGCAGAAGCCGATCTTCTGGGCCTGTATTGTGGCAACAGTCTTCGTCGTGCTGAACATTATTTTCTGGTAGGGGAAACAGGCAGCAAAAGTCGATCTGCCGGCTCGTGATATTTCTGGACCACAAACAAGGCGTAAGACAGCATAAGATGCAAGGAGCGGGAGTTTTCCATGGCACAAGGCACAGGACGCGGTGAGTCGCTCTCCATCTGGTTCTTCGTCGGCATCATGACTTTGGCCTACGGGATCGTGCTGTTCCCGTTCGGAGCGTGGGAGTGGTTCGGCGGTCATCGAGCCCGGAACCGTACTGCACGAGCTACACCCCACCTTCTGGTGGGGGCTGCTGCTCCTGATCTTCGGGGCCTTCTACACCTTCCGCTACCGTCCGCGCCCCGGCGACAAGGATGTCGCCTAGGCAAAGGCGAAAGAGATCTTCAACGCGGCGCATCGTCGCACTAACCAGGAGCGCAGAGCAGTATGGGCAGACAGATGACAATGGGAGTTGTGGTTGGCAACCGCGGCTTCTTCCCGAGCCACCTCGCCACCAGCGGCCGTCTTGAGATCGTTGCCGCGCTCGAAGCCGCCGGCATCAAGCCGATTGTGCTCTCGCCGGAAGAGACTGCGCATGGCGCAGTTGAAACTTACGAGGACGCCAAGCGCTGCGCTGCGCTCTTCAAGAAGCACGCCAACGAGATTGACGGCATCATCATTACGCTGCCCAACTTTGGTGAAGAACGCGGACTTGCCGACACGTTGCGCCTCGCGGACCTGCGCGTACCCGTGCTGATTCAGGCCACGCCGGACTCGCCCGGCAAGATGGGTATCGCCTTCCGCCGCGACAGCTTCTGCGGAAAGATGTCGATCTGCAACAACCTAAAACAGTACGGCATCCCCTACACCCTGACGACCCTGCACACCGAAGCGGTGGATTCAGCCGAGTTCAAGTCTGACCTCTCGTCCTTCGCGGCTGTGTGCCGCATCGTGCGCGGCTTCCGCAACCTGCGCATCGGAGCCATTGGCGCCAGGCCTGCGGCCTTCAACACGGTGCGCTATTCGGAGAAGCTGCTGGAGCGCTCCGGCATCACGGTGGACACGCTCGACCTGTCGGAGGTCTTCGGCGGCATCTCGCGTCTGAAGGACAACGACGATGGCGTACAGCAGAAACTCGCGGCCATCAAGAGCTACATCCCGACGAACAGCACGCCGGAAGAGGCGCTGATCAAGATGTCGAAGCTCGGCGTTGTCATCGACAAGTGGATGAGTTCGCACGAGCTGGACATCTCGTCCGTGCAGTGCTGGACCTCGATGGAGGAGTTCTTCGGCGTGGTTCCCTGCACCGTGATGTCGATGATGAGCGAGAAGCTCATTCCGTCGGCCTGCGAGGTGGACACGCTCGGCACGCTTTCGATGCATGCGCTGTCGCTGGCCAGCGAGACGCCGTCGGCGCTGCTGGACTGGAACAACAACTACGGCGATGACCCCAACAAAGCTGTATGTTTCCACTGCTCAAATCTTCCCAAGCACTTCTTCAAGCCTGGCGTGAAGATGGACTACCAGCTCATCATTGCGGGCACCGTCGGCAAGGAGAACACGCACGGTACGCTGGACGGCACCGTGAAGGCCGGAGATATGAGCTTCGCGCGCTTCTCGACCATCGATCTTCGAGGGACGGATTGCGGGTTATGTGGGCCAGGGCCGTTTCACCGACGACCCACTGACGACCTTCGGCGGTGCGGGTGTCTGCGAAATCCCTAACCTGCAGAAACTGCTGCATTACATCTGCGAGAACGGTTTCGAACACCACGTCGCGGCAAACTTCTCGCACACCGCCGGTGCGATCTATGAGGCAGCGAGCAAGTACTTGAACTGGCACATGTATCGTCACCAGTAATCAGCCGCGCTTACCTGTATTAAAGAGACAAAGGCCGCCTCACTGGCGGCTTTCGTCTTTTGGATAACATATTCAATTACTTCCGTTTACATGCGCACTGCGCCCCATGAGCTACCCTTGAAAGAGGTATGGCAGCGGGAGCGACAGCGATTCGACGGCGGGCGGTTGCGCGGAAAACGCGGGCAGATGCAGTTGCATCCGCGGCCGAAAGCCGCTACCTGAACCGCGACGAGACCTGGCTCGAGTTCAATCGCCGGGTGCTTGAGGAGGCGGACGACGCGTCCAACCCTCTGCTCGAGCGCGTAAAGTTCCTCGCGATCACGGCGAGCAACCTCGACGAATTCCTCGAGATCCGCGTCGCCGGCATGCTGCAGCAGATTGAAGAAGATCTTGGTTCGTTCCAGGCACTGGACGACACTGGCCTGACGCTGGTGCAGCGGCTTGAACGGCTCCGCAAACACCTGCATCAGTTCACGACCGAGCAGGCGCTCGCATGGAACCAGCGGCTCGCGCCGGCGCTGGCGGCGTCACATATCCGTATCGTTCAGTGGCGCCAACTGTCAAAGACGGACCGGGCCTTCGCGACGCGATTCTTCGACGAACAGGTTGACCCGCTACTTACGCCGGTAACCATCGACCCATCGCACCCCTTCCCTCGCGTGCTAAACAAGGCACTGTGCCTCGCGCTCCTGCTGAGGCTGAAGCGCCGCGCGCGTTCCAGCGCGCCACCGGCGCTCGGTGTCATCACGATTCCGCGTTCGCTGCCGACACTCATCCCGCTGCCCAACGGCAACGGCCGGCATGATTTTTTACTGCTGGATGAGCTGATCAAAGCGCACGCCGACCGCATGTTTCGCGGGTATCGCGTGCTCGGTATAGGTGCGTTCCGGGTGACTCGCAACAGCAACCTGTACCTTGAGGAAGAGGAGAGCCGCACGGTACTGGAGAGTGTCGCGGAGGAACTGCACAATCGCCGCAAGGGCGACGTGGTGCGCATGGAGATCGACTCGGCTGCGTCGGAGGAGATCGTCGAGCGGTTAAGCCTCAACTTCGAGCTGGATCCATGGCAGGTCTTCAAAACGGACGCGCCGGTAAACCTCTCGCGGCTGATGGACTTCTATAACGCAGTGAAGATGCCGGACCTGAAATTCCCGGAGTTTCATGGGCGCAGGCGGCGGCTGAGCAAAGGCTCCAATGACATCTTCGACGAGCTTCGCAAACGTGATCTTCTCTTCCACCATCCGTATGACAGCTACAGTGCGGTCGAGAACTTCATCGAGGCGGGAACGACGGACCCGAACGTTGTGTCGATCAAGCAGACGCTTTACCGCACCAGCGCGAACTCAACGATCTTCCGAGCGCTCACGGAGGCGGCGCAAACCATCGATGTGACGGTCGTCGTTGAATTGATGGCGCGCTTTGACGAGGCCTCTAATATCCGCTGGGCGCGGGAGCTTGAGGACGCAGGCGTGCAGGTCTACCACGGTGTCTTCGGATACAAGACGCACTGCAAGCTGGCGCTGCTGGTGCGTCGCGACGCCGACGGTGAGTTGCGGAGCTACGCACACCTCGGCACCGGCAATTACAACACGACGACCGCGCGTTTCTACACGGACATCAGCCTGCTGACGGCCCGGCCTGAACTGACCGAGGCTGTGCAGCGCGTCTTCCGCTACCTGACTGCCGAGTGGGATGTAGGTCCCGAGGCGTATCGTCCCCTCATGGTCGCGCCTGTGACGCTGGCAACGGATTTCCTGGGGCTCATCTCGCGCGAGACCGAGCATGCCAGGGCCGGCCGGCCAGCGCGAATCATCGCCAAGATGAACGCGCTCGTCGACCTCAAGACGATCGATGCGCTCTACACAGCGTCGCAGGCCGGTGTCGAGATTGACCTCATCGTGCGCGGCATGTGCACGTTACGCCCTGGTATCCCGGGCCTCAGCGACCGCATCCGTGTTCGCTCGATTGTCGGCCGCTTCCTGGAGCACAGCCGCATCTTCTGGTTTCAGAATGACGATTCGCCGGAGATCTTTTCCGGTAGCGCAGACTGGATGCAGCGCAATCTGTACGAGCGTTGCGAGGTTGTCTTCCCTGTCGTCGACGAACCCTCAGCCAATCGTTTGCGCAACGAGATCCTCGAGGCCTACCTTCGCGACGACACGAAGGCGCGTCTGATGCAGCCCGATGGCAGTTATGTGCGTGCGCCGCGCAGCGGTAGCGGATTCACAGCGCAGAACTGGCTCATGGCGCATGCTCATGTCGTCGATCCAGAGTCGCAGGCCACGATCTAAATCAGTTTCCCGACTCGCCGGCCATTACCTGGTCCATCCAGGGAGCGTAGTGCGAGATGCGGACCTCGTACGTCTCATCTTCGTACACAAAGTACCGATAGTTCGCCAGGTTTCCGGCGGCGTAGAGCCTCCACATTAGTCCCACCATGGTCAACGTGCCGTGCACCTTCATCAGGACCGGGCCGCCCTCGTCACCATTCCCCGGCATGCCCTCCAGCGGCTGGGCCTCGCGCTTGGTCTCAAACCGCAGTTTGATCCAATGGCCATCGGCGCTTTCCACTCGCGTGAAGGCGCGGTGCAGTTCACCACGGTAAGACGACGTCGAATACTGACCGATGAGGCCGTTTCCTGTAGCTCCCTTGCCCACGATCTCCACCACTTCATTCCTTTCGTCCTCCCCGCGGTAAAGCAGGGCAGGCGGAACGTCGGAGACCGGATCCTTCAGCTCAATCATGGCGATGTCGTCCAGGTCACGCTCGAAGAGCAGCAGCGGAGTCGCGTCGCCCGAATAGTATTCCCTCGGCGTCGGCTTATAACCGGGATGAACGACGATCCGCGCTATCGGGCGCGGGGTGCCGTTGATGGTGACCTCGTGAATGTCTTTATTCGCTACGGCGCTGGCCAGGGTGACGACCCAGGCCGGCGCAATCAGGACGCCGTGCCCCTCGATCGGAAGATCGACGAGGGCCGGAAACTCCGATGCAGCCACCTTGTATTTATCTTCCGGTACGTCGTGGCGCATGATGATCGCCTGCGCATTGAAGCAGGCGAAGGCCATTCCAATCGCAAGCAGACTAGATGATTTCAAGCGATACTCCTCAATAGTCGCCACCAGCATACCTAGTGTCTCGCGATCCGCAAGACACTTAAAAGTAACGTCTATGATGACAACAGGAGGCCTCCGCCCGCGTGCCTAACTTGAAGCCCCGCCTTACTGCACTAGCGCTCGCACTTGCATTGATCGCATCTCTTCCGCTCCGGTCGCACGCACAGGATCCTTTCGAGAAGAACCTGGAGGGGCGCACCGCGGTCAAGGTGTTGCCGAACGGCCTGACACTCGTGCTCTGCGAGCGCCACGAGGCCCCGGTCTTCAGCTTCTACACGGAAGTGAACGCAGGCTCGGCGAATGATCCCGGCGGCCAAAGCGGCCTCGCGCACATGTTCGAGCACATTGCCTTCAAGGGCACCACCGAGATCGGCACCTCGAACTATGCGGCCGAGAAGGTTGCTCTCGACAACGTGGAGAAGGCTTACGCCGCCTACGACGCGGAGTACCGCAAGCGCGTCGGCCAGGATCCAGCGAAGCTCGCGTCCCTCAAAAAGGCCTTCAACGATGCCGTCGACGCCGCTCAGAAATACGTCATCCCGAATCAGTTCTCCGAGATTGCCGAGGAGAACGGCGCGACCGATATCAACGCCTCCACGGCCGAGGATACGACCCAGTACTTCTGGTCAATGCCGTCGAACCGTCTTGAGCTATGGGCCTATCTTGAGTCCAGCCGCATCGGATGGCCGGTAGCGCGCGAGTTCTACAAGGAGCGCGATGTGGTGCAGGAGGAGCGCCGCATGCGCGTCGACTCCTCGCCCGAAGGGCGCCTGATTGAGGAGTTCCTGGCCGCTGCCTACATGGCGCATCACTACGGCACCCCTGGCGTGGGTTGGGAGAGCGAGATCTCGCAGGTTTCGGCCACCGAAGCCGACGCGTTCCACAAGAGGTACTACGTGCCCGTCGAACATCGTCGTCGCAGTCGTCGGCGACTTCAAGATCGACACCGCACTGCCGATGCTCGAACGATACTTCGGTACGATCCCGGCCGGCCCGCCGCCCCAGGGCATGACCACCGTCGAACCGAAGCAGACCGCCGAACGTGATGTGGTCATGCACGAGGCGACGCAGCCTATCTATCTCGAGGGCTACCATAAGCCCGATTACCGCTCGCCTGACGATGCGGTCTACGAGGCAATCACTGACATCTTTTCCAACGGCCGCACGTCGCGGCTCTACCGCTCTCTGGTTCGCGACCAGCGCATCGCGCTCGTTGCCGAGGGCTTCAGCGGCTTTCCGGGCGTAAAGTATCCGGGCCTCTTCGCCTTCTACGCCGTGCCCATGCAGGGCCACACGGCTGAGGAGATGGCACCCGCGATTCACAAAGAGCTCGACAACATGAAAACCACGGACGTGACCGACGCGGAACTCGAGCGCTTCAAGTCGCGAGCCCGCGCCGACCTGCTGCGTTCGCTTGGCGATAATGCAGGTCTCGCCACTATGCTCGCCGACTACCAGACCCGCTACGGCGACTGGCGCGAGATGTTCCGCGAGTTGCAGAAGATCGACGCCGTGAGCAAGGCTGATATCCGCCGCGTCGCGCAACAGACCTTCGTCGAATCCAACCGCACCACGGCGCGCATCGAGTTCGCTGCGCCGCATCCGCCGTCTCCGCCGGTAGCGCCTCCGCCCCCACCGGCAACGAATGCACCGGCGGCGACGCCGCTTCCACCGCCGAGCACGACGCCCGCGCAGCCCGCGCAACCCAAACCTGCCGCACCGACGAAACCAACGACGCCTCCACCGTCCACGAATCCGCCACCCACCAAGCCACAAGCTCCGGCCGGCAACGGAGGTGCGCAATGACGATCTCGCGCTCTTCGCTACGATTCCTTGCCGCTCTGGTGCTTACGACAACGCTGACACCCGCCATCGCTCCGGCCCAGACGGCGCAGCCCATGCAGAACCGCCCTGGGTCGCAGCCGTGGAAGTCGATTGCCATCCCGCCGCTCGGCGCCTTCAAGCCTGCCGAACCCACGCGCGTCACCCTGCCAAATGGCGTCGAGCTCTTCCTCGTCGAAGATCACGAGCTGCCGTTCATCAACGGCTTCGTCCGCATCCGCGGCGGCAGCCGCGACGAACCAGCCGAGAAGGTCGGTCTCGTCGGGCTGTACGGTCACACCTGGCGCACGAGCGGCACGGTTACCGTCTCCGGCGATGTCCTCGACGACCAGCTTGCCGCCAAGGCCGCCAGCGTCGAAACCGGCGGTGCACAGGCGTCGACCTATGTGAGTTGGAACAGCTTCGCCACGGACTTTGACTCGGTCTTCGCGACGGCGATGGACATGCTGCTCCACCCGAACTTCCAGCAGTCGAAGCTCGATCTCGCCAAGCGCAGCGAGCTCACCGGGATTCTCCGGAGGAACGACGACGCTTCGGCGATCGCCAGCCGCGAGGCGATTCAGATTGCCTACGGTCCAACCAACCCCTACGGACGCATCCCGGAGATCGCGACGATCTCAGCCGTCACGCTCGACGACCTGAAGGCCTGGCATCAGCGCACCGTTTTCGGTGCCAATCTCATCGTCGGCGTCATCGGCGACTTCAAAATCCCCGAGATGGAGGCCAAGCTCCGGGCGGCCTTCTCGCCCATTCCGCAGGGCACGCAGTTCCCGGCGCCAAAGATCGACTTCAACGAGCCCAAGCCCGGCATCTACTTCGCGAACAAGGGCGATGTCGACCAGTCGAACGTCTATATGGTCGGCCTCGGCACCGAGGAGCGCAACCCGGACTTCTACGCGCTCAGCGTGATGAACGAGGTCTTTTCCGGCGGCTTCGGATCGCGCGTCGTGCAGAATGTCCGCACAAAACTCGGGCTGGCCTATGACGTCGGCGGAGAGTTCGGCGCGGCCTTTGATCACCCTGGCCTCTTCGCCGTCGGACTGGGCACCAAGAGCTCTTCGACCGATGCCGCCACCAAGGCCACGCTCGATGAGGTCCGGCGTCTTCGCACCGATCCGCCCTCTGAAGCAGAGCTTCGCAAGGCGAAAGACGACCTGCTGAACAGCTTCATCTTCAACTACGATTCGCCCGAGAAGGTGCTCGGCCAGCAGGTTACGCTGGCCGTCTATGGCTACCCGTCCGGACTTTCTCGAGCGTTACCGCGCGGGCATCGAAAAGGTGACCTCAGCCGATGTCGCGCGGGTTGCGCAGAAGTATGTGCAGCCTGAAAAGCTCGCGATCGTCGTCGTCGGCAACGATTCCGAGATCACGCCGCCGCTCAAGCAGCTCGGGCCAGTCACGCCGCTCGATATCACGATCCCCGGCGCACCGCCGCAGGGTGGCCCGGGCATGCAGTGAGTCAGCGGTCCCGTTCCAGCCGCCGAACGCTCAGCTGCCTTTCGGCCGAAACCCCGCAGCTGAACGTTCGCGGTGTCGCCAGTGCGACCAGCCCAGATACCACACCACCGCGAAGGCGATCACCACAATCGCGTTCGCAATTCCCGCGCCGTTGATCAGCGCTCCAAAGCTTGGCGGAGCCCACGGCTTCAACGTTGCCGCCACCACAAACGTCATTGCGGCGGTGAGCAGATCGGTCACGATCATCGCCCAGCACACCGGCGTACATCATGATGGTCCGCACCACCGTCTCCGGCGCCCTCGCAAACCACCAGCACGCGGCCACGATATTCGACGACACCAGGAACGTAAACCACAGCATGTAAACGTCGGCGATTGTCCGCGCCCACGCACCGCCATCAATCGGCATTGGCCATCCCGTAGCCTGCATTGGTCACCTCCCTGCCCTGAATGCCGTTGGGTCCAGCGCAGTCGCAGTGCGACCCGCCGCCACACAGAACTCTGAACCTGACAGACCCGACCGTACAGCTCGTCACCATATCAGAATCCTGACCGGCACTCGCGGTAAACTGGTTCTTGGCATCCACGCCAGCCGAGGTCACCTTATGGCACAAAAGAACGGACACAACCCTAACGGCTCTACGCCCTCGCTGCGCCTCAAGACCGGCCTCGCCGAGATGCTCAAGGGCGGCGTCATTATGGACGTCATGAACGTCGAGCAGGCGCGCATCGCCGAAGAGGCCGGCGCCGTCTCCGTCATGGCGCTCGAGCGCGTGCCCGCGATGATCCGCGCCGAAGGCGGCGTCGCCCGCATGGCGAACCCCAAGCTTATCAAGGAGATCATGGCCACTGTGTCCATTCCGGTCATGGCCAAGGCCCGCATCGGCCACTTCGTCGAGGCGCAGGTCCTGCAGGAGCTCGGCGTCGACTTCATCGACGAGTCCGAGGTCCTCACCCCCGCCGACGAGCAGCACCACATCGACAAGCACGCCTTCACGACGCCCTTCGTCTGCGGCGCCAAGAACCTCGGCGAAGCCCTCCGCCGCATCGCCGAAGGCGCGGCCATGATTCGCACCAAGGGCGAGCCCGGGACCGGGGACGTCGTTCACGCTGTCACCCACATGCGGACGATCGTTCGCGAGATCAAGGCGCTCACTGTCCTCGACGAGACAGAACTCTACGCCGCCGCCAAGAACCTGCAGGCACCCTATGAACTCGTTCGCATGGTCGCGCAGGCCGGCAAGCTGCCCGTGCCGAACTTCTCTGCAGGCGGCATCGCCACGCCCGCCGACGCTGCTCTGATGATGCAGCTCGGCGCCGAGACCGTCTTTGTCGGCTCTGGCATCTTCATGAAGGAGCGCGCCACCCCACTCGACGTCGAAGTCGATAAGGATCGCACCACCTTCCCGAACCACAAAGACTACGAAGCTGCCATCGCCAAAGCGCAGGAAGAACGCGCCGAAGCGGTCTCCCGCGCCAAGGCCATCGTGCTCGCCGCCACGCACTTCAACGATCCCAAGATCGTCGCCGAAGCCAGCGAAGCCATCACCGGCACCATGAAGGGTCTCGCCGCCGCCGGCATCGAAGAGCGCGATCGCATGCAGACTCGCGGCTGGTAATGGCTCTTCGAGTTCTGAGCACCGGGAACAGCACGCCGAACGCTCCGGTTGAGCCACGCTGCTACCCTTAACCAGTGAGCGAAAACAGCCCCAGGATCGGCGTCCTTGCCCTGCAGGGCGCCTTCGACGTCCACGCCAAGCGCCTCGCCGAGCTCGGCGCCTCCGCGCACCTCATCCGCAAACCCGACGAACTCGCCGCGCTCGACGCCCTCGTCATCCCGGGCGGCGAGTCCACCACCTTTCTCAAGCACCTTGAGCGCGCCGGTTTCTACTCCGTCCTGGAAGAGTTCGTCCGCACGAAGCCGGTCTTCGGCACCTGCGCCGGCTGCATACTCCTCGCAAAGGACGTCACCAACCCTCCGCAGCGCAGCTTCGGCGTGCTCGACATCGACGTCCAGCGCAACGCCTACGGCCGCCAGAACGACTCCGTGATCCTCAACGCCAGGACAACTCTCCCCGGCGGCCCCATGGAGATGGTCTTCATCCGCGCGCCGCGCATCAGCCGTCTCGGTCCCGGAGTCGAGGTCCTTGCTACCCGAGACGACGACCCCGTCCTCGTTCGCTCAGGCCGCATGCTCGCGGCCACCTTCCATCCCGAGCTCTCCGACGATCGTCGCGTCCACCAGCTCTTCCTCGACATCGTGCGCGAGAACCGCGCTACCTGATTCAAGACCTCGCCGCCAAACTACAATGACCCCCATGCCCTCCACGCAGGCGATTCCGCCAGCCTTTCGCTTCTGGCACCTTCCCGTGGATGGCTCGTGGAACGGCCACGCGCTCGACGCACACCTGCTCCTCAATCTCTGGATCGCACTCGGTCTCTTCGCGCTCGCGAACGTACTGCTCGTGGTCGGCGTGCTCTCTCACCGCCGCGCGCACCGGCCGATCCATAAGCTCACACTCGAGTACCTTCCACTCGCAGCCTTCGCCGCAACCTTTCTCTTCCTGGGCACCCGTGCCAACTCCCTTTGGGCTACTCAGCGCTACACCGGGGCCGCGCCGGATGCCCTTCAAGTCGAGGTAACCGGCATGCAGTTCGCCTGGTACTTCCGCTATCCCGGGGCCGACGCCACCTTCGGTCACGCGCGCAACGATCTCGTCTCCGCCGCCGAAGGCAATCCTGTCGGCCTCGACCCCTCGGATCCGCACAGCGCCGATGACATCGTTCGCCCGCAGCTCGTTCTTCCCGCAGGCCGTGAGGTTGACCTCACCCTTCGCGCGGTCGATGTGATCCACGGCTTCGCCATCCCCGAGATGCGTCTGAAGCAGAACGCCATCCCCGGCCAGACGCAGCACATCCACTTCACGCCGCAGGCCCCCGGCGACTATGCGATCCTCTGCACACAGATCTGTGGCCTCGGCCATTACCGGATGCAAGCAATGCTGCGCGTCCTCCCCGCCGCGCAGTTCGACGAGTGGCTCCATCAGCAGGAACAGGCGCAAGCGAGCGAGGTACACCCATGAGTGCGCCCTCGAAACTGCGCAACTCGCCGGCGCGAGTCCATCGTGCCGCCCGGGCGATCTTCTCCACCAATCATCGCAATATCGGCTTCGGTTATCTCGCTATCGCAACGGTCGCTGTCATCGCGGGAATCATCCTCTCCTGGCTGATGCGGCTTCATCTCTCGTGGCCCAACTGGAGTCTCCCGCTGCATGGCCCCATCCTGCCCGAGGAGTACCTCGCGCTGGTCACGATGCACGGTACGCTGATGCTCTTCTTCGTCCTCACGGTGGCGCCACTATCCGGTTTCGGCAACCTGATCCTTCCCGCGCAGATCGGCGCGCGCCGCATGGCCTTCCCACGCCTCAACGCACTCGGCATGTGGATCACTGCAGCCGCGCTTATCGTTCTGCTCTGCGCGTTCCTCGTCCCTGGCGGGCAGCCCCATCGCCGGCTGGACCTCTTACCCTCCTCTCTCCGCAACTTCACTCGCTGGTCCCGGCGAAGGCGCCGGGCAGGACCTCTGGCTTGCCAGCATTGCTCTCTTTGCCATCGGCGGCACCATTGGCGCGGTCGTCATGCTCACCACGATCGTCAAGCTTCGATGCTCCGGCATGACATGGCGTCGCGTCCCGCTGACCGTCTGGGGATGGTTCACCGCTGGCCTGCTCGCAGTCCCTGCGTTTTCCGTACTCCTCGCTGCCATCGTTCTTCTGTTCTGCGACCGCCATCTCGGCAGCGCCTTCTTCGTCCCGCGTGCTGACTACATCAACTCCACACTTCTCTCCCGCCATGGTTCCGGCTCGCCGCTCCTCTGGCTTCATCTCTTCTGGTTCTTCGGTCATCCTGAGGTCTACATCGCCATTCTTCCCGGCATGGGCCTCACGTCGATGGTCATCGCGAACTTCTCGCGCCGCCGCGTCTTCGCCTACCGACTGATGATCGCGACCACGCTCGCCATTGGCCTGCTCGGCATCGTCGTCTGGGGACACCACATGTTCGTCGCGGGCCTAAACCCCTTCGCCGGAACTGCCTTCGCTGCCGCCTCGCTCGCCATCGCCGTGCCCGCCACGGCCAAGGTCCTCAGCTGGCTCGCGACCTCCTGGCGCGCTCGCCCGTTTCTCAGCACGCCGATGCTCTTTGCCCTCGGCTTCGTCTCGCTGTTCATCTCCGGCGGCCTCAGCGGCATCATCGTCGCGCAGCCCATTCTCGACGAGTACCTGCACAACACCTTCTTCATCGTCGGCCACTTCCACCTCATCATGGCCATGGCCGGAGTCTTCGGCCTCTTCTGCGCCACGTACTACTGGTTCCCTCTGCTCGCACACGGCCGGATGCTCTCCGAGCGCCTCGGTAAGTGGCACTTCTGGCTTACGCTGATCTTCGCCTACACGACATTTCTTCCCATGTACTTCGCCGGCCTTGCCGGCGAGCCTCGCCACTACGCGCAGCTCACCGGCCTCAACCCGCCGGCACAGGCGCTCCTGGCCTCGCACTCCGCCGTCCAGCTGCACATCACCGTCGGAGCCTTCGCTCTCGGCCTCACTCAACTCCTCTTCCTCGTCAACCTCGTCCGCACTCTGCGGTCGCCCGCGGCCTCGACGGTCAACCCGTGGTCGGCCACCACGATGGAGTGGGCGCCTTATGCCCTCCTCGAACCCTCCCCCGACCTGCCGACCCCGGTCGTCTATCAGCGTCCGTGTCATTATTCGGACGACGGCCTCACTTTCATCCCACAGTGGGAAGCTCCACAGCCATCGAACCCGGAACGGGAGTAAGCTGAAACTGCGTACTGATTCCGGCATCCAACCAGCTTTATGCCGACGATCCTCACACCTCCGGGAATCTATCAGCCTCGGCGCCCCGGCCGTCCCGGTGACCTTGGTGAGGGCGACAGCGGCTCCGGCCGGCGTCCGCCAACCGATAAGCGTACCGGCGGCAACGGTGATGGCGATAACTGGAGTGATCGCCCCCAGGGACGCCGCGGCCCGCGCGAACGTCTCTCCCGTGCCCGCGTAGGCCTCTTCTTCGCCCTCGGCGGCGACCTCATGTTCTTCATCGCGCTCGTCAGCGTCTTCTTCGTCGCCAAGACCAGCGGCCACTTCGACGCCTACAGCCGCTTCATCAACGACTGGCTGCCTACCTCCATCCCCTCCATTCTCTGGCTGAACACCGCCGTTCTTTTCGTCAGCTCCGTCAGCGCCGAGATCGCCCGCCGCAGCATGTTCCGCGAAACAGACCTGATGGACGAGTGGTTTGGCTTCGGCCGCCCCACCTCGCGCCGCGCCGCCATCTGGCTCTCAGCCACGCTGGCCCTCGGCGCAATCTTCCTCACCGGCCAGTACGTCGCCTGGAACCAGCTCGCCGCACAACACGTCTTCTTCAACTCCAACGCGAGCAGCCACTTCTTCTACCTCATCACCGTCGCGCACGCCGCTCACCTCTTCCTCGGCATCGCCGCACTGGTCGCAGCGCTCACCTTCCTCGCCCGCTCACGCCAACTCACCACCCGGCAGGTCGCCGTCGATGCCACCGTCTGGTACTGGCACGCCATGGGCGTCCTCTGGATCTTCCTCTTCGCACTCCTCGAGTACGGACAGTGAATCTGCAGATCCGGGTGCCCCATCTTCGCGCGCAGTTTGATGGCGCGCTAAGGTGGGCCTGGCTCGTCGGCGCAATGGCCATCGTTCTCATCTTTGCCACGTCCGCACACGCTCAGGGATGCGCACAGTGTCTCGACTCCACGCGCGCCACGCCGCCGGCCGTGCAGGCCGCCTACCGCCATGCAATCCTGCTTCTCGTCGGTGCCGCGTCAAGCCTCTTCGTCGTTGGGCTCATTCTCCTCCGTCGCGATCCCTGACACATCTCATTGCCTCTGAGTACAATGACCTCATCGAGGCTCTCGTGACCTTGCACTCCAGGCGCTCCTGCTTCCGCTCCGTCTCCGACGTTCCGAAGGGTTGGGTGCGCGCCGGTCGTTCTCTCGTGTTGCTCAACATCATCGTGCTCATCCTCTCCTCGTTCACCGAGCATCTCTGGACCTGGGATCGTTTCCTTCGCGGCGGGCAGGACTTCGAGCTCAGCCTGCTTGCCCTCCTCGCCTTCTTCTGTCTTATCCTCGTCCTCGCTCAACACTTCCGGCGCAGCGTCTCCGAACTCCTCCGCCGCCGCAACGGTAGCTCAAGGGTCTGCGACCCTGACGCCATGCCGCTCTCCGTTCCCCCATTGCTGCTCATCTTTTCGTCGGAGAGGCCCCCGGGTCTCCACCTCTCCACCGGCCTTCGATCCGTCATCCTGCGAATCTGATTCTCGCCCTCGTCCCCGTCTTACTGGAGCGCCGTCTCTTCGCGCGCGCCGGCGCCAGCCCTATACAGACGCATCGGGCCCAATCAGACCAGGAGATCGACATGGCAGGAATTTACGCAGACGAACAGACATTGCGCCGCGAGCTGGTGCGCTTCAGCAAATTAATCGCCCGCCTCGGTTTTGCTCCCGGAACCTCCGGCAATCTCTCCGTTCGCCTCGATAGCGACCGTCTGCTCGTCACACCCACCGGCATGACCAAGCGTCTGCTCAAACCCGCCGACGCCGTCATCGTCGATCTTCGCGGTCACCTTGTCGCCGGTTCGCGCAAGGCCACAAGCGAGCTCAGCATGCATCTCGCCATCTACCATCTGCGCCCTGACGTCCACGCCGTCGTCCACTCCCATCCGCCCATCGCCACGGCTTTCGCCTGCTCCGGCCGCGGCCTCGACGAGAGCCTCTGCCAGGAGGCCATCATGACGCTCGGCGCCGTTCCGCTCGCCCGCTACGCCACCACCGGTACCGACGAAGTCGCGGCCAGCCTCGCTCCCTTCATCCCCACCCACGATGCCATCCTTATGGAGAACCACGGCGCCGTCACCTGCGGTGCCACTCTCCTCCAGGCCTTCCTGTGCACGGAAACCCTCGAACACCTCGCGCAGGTCGCGCTCGCGTGCCATCAGCTGGGTTCCCCGCGCCCGCTCGGTGCCTCTCAGGTCGAGCAACTCCACCGTGCCCGCATGAAGTACGTCACCAACACCGGCGTTCTCGACACAGGAGAGCTCTGCCCACGCTGACCTCGGCGAAACCTCACGCCGTGAATCACGCGACAAAGAGAAACCCTGGCCCGCAACAGCTGCTTACTGTCCATCTTGCGTCGGCGCGTCCGTGAGATATCGTAAAGAGTCAACTGATCAGCTAGACGTGCGGGCTTTGTAAAAAATCCGCACCAAGGATCCTCTTGCGATGTTGTCTCTTGCACAGGACGCTCTCATCCTTCTCGCCACTCTCGCTGGTGCGCTCGTTTTCATGGCTCTCCTCAACCGGGTGTGGTCCACGGAAAAGCGCAGCGTCAACAACGACCTCATCGGCTGGCAGCTCACCGTCGTCGGCACCACCTATGCCGTGATCCTGGGCTTCATGCTCTACACCGTCTGGACCGCGTACGGCGATGCTCAGGCCAACGTCGACCTCGAAGCCAACGCCCTTCGCGATCTCTATCACACGGCTGATGCGTTGCCTGAACCGCAGCGCACCCAATTAAAGCTGGACGCTCGCGCCTACGCCGACGCCGTCATCGACCACGATTGGCCCCAGATGGCTGACGACAAAATTCCCGAAGCTAGTCATGTCATTGATGAAGCGATGTGGAAGACCGTGATGACCATCAAGCCTGACTCGCAGACTGCCGTCCTCTATACCGACCACATGCTCACCCAGCTCACCACGCTCACCGAGCACCGCCGCACCCGGATGCTGCAGGCGGCCTACAAACTTCCCCCAATCTTCTGGGCCGTCCTCATCGCCGGCGGTCTTGTCACCGTACTCTCGGCCGCAACCTTCGGCGCGCGCAGCACCGCGCTGCATGCCTTCCAGGTCACGTCGTTCACCCTGCTTGTCACGCTGGTCCTGCTGGCGATCGGTGACGTAAACCGCCCATTTCAGGGCTGGATACACATCGACAACTACGCCTTCATTCGCGCTCGCACCTACATGGTCGATTGAAATACATCTGCATCGCCTGCTCGTGCGGTATGATGGCCACCTCATTCAAAGTTGAGTCGGCCCCTCATTCTGTGGGAGTGTTGCCATGTTCTCCAGCCGTATTCGGCGGGGTTGGCTCACGATTGCCGCCGCGCTGCTGTTCATCGTGCTCTTCGCCGAGCTTTTCTTCTCGGTGCGACAGAACTCGCAGACCTTCGACGAGAGCGCGCATATCTACGCCGGCTATTCGTACTGGAAACACGGCGACTTCGGCATTAACCCCGAGCATCCGCCGCTGGCGAAGTTGATTGCGACGCTTCCGCTGCTTCCGATGCGGCTCGATGTGCAGCCTCCTCCCCCGATATACTTTCGCGCCGCGTCGGCGTTGGGAGGGCGTGCGTTTCTGTACACGCACGATGCCGACACGATGCTGCTGCGCTCGCGCATGGCGATGTCGGTGTTCACATTTGCGCTCGCGCTCCTTGTGTTCTTCTGTGCCCGGGAGATGTTTGGCGACGTCGCGGCCGTGATTGCGCTGCTGCTGTTTGTCTTTGAACCAAACATCCTGGCAAACGGTGCGCTGGTGACGACAGACATGGCGATCTCGGCGACGCTCTTTGGCGCGGTGTACGCGTTCTATCGCTACACTCGCAGTCCGACAGTGGCGCGGCTGATTGTGTGTGCGGTTGCGACGGGGCTCGTTCTGTGCGTGAAACATTCGGGACTGATTATTTTCCCACTGCTGATTCTGCTCGCGATTGCAACGCTGCTGCTTCCGCGCGGCGAGCATGACGTGCTTCCGCGTTCAAGGCAGGCTTTGCGCTTTGGCGTGGCCGTGTTGGTGATGGGCGCGGCAGCATATGCGATGCTGTGGTCGGTGTACGGCTTTCGCTATGCGGCACGGCCCGGCGGCGCGACCATAAAGCCTGGAACCGATGCGTTCTTGAGCACGCTGCATCGGCCCATGGAGGCCGGGCTGATCGGCTTCTCCGAGCATCATCATCTCTTGCCGGAGTCCTATCTGTACGGGCTGACGGATGTAGCAGTGCTAACCAACGAAGGCCGTCCGACGTTTGTCTTCGGCAAACTGTATCCGACCGGCAAGTGGTTCTATTTTCCGTCCACCTTTCTGATCAAGAGCACGCTCGGATTTCTTGCGCTCCTGGCGCTGGCTCTCACGGCGGCGCAATTGTGGCGCAGAAATCACCGGCGCGAGCTGATCTTTCTGCTGCTGCCGGCGATACTCTATTTCCTCGCGGCGGTGTTCTCGCACCTGGACATCGGCCACCGCCACATTCTTCCCGTGTACGCGTTTCTCATCGTGATCGCTGCCGGCGGAGCTGCTGTGCTGCTGGAGCGCTCGCGTCCATGGGCAGTCGTCGTCACGTTTCTGCTATGCGTGCACGTGTTCTCATCGCTGCGCGCCTACCCGGCGTATCTCGCATACTCAAACGAAATTTGGGGCGGCCCTCAGCACACATGGGAGGTTCTGAACGACTCGAATGCCGGCTGGGCCAGCGGACTCAAGACGATGCAGCAGTACATTCGCCAGCACAACATCCAGAGCTGCTGGCTGGCGTATGACGGGCCGGCGGATCTCTCGTACTTCCATTTGCCCTGCAAGCGGCTTCCGACGGTCTTCTCGGCCATCCTGAGGTCACCGCAACCAGATGTTCCGGTGCAGATTCAGGGGCCAATCTTTATCGGGTCGTTGCCGCGCACGGGATGGGGATGGGGACCCATGGAGGTCAACCCCTACAGTGCTTTCTCCGGGGTCAGGCCGGACGCTGTTCTGTGGGGCGAAATCCTTGTGTACAACGGCAGCTTCACAGTTCCGCGGCTTGCGGCGCTGAGCCATTTCGCGGCGGCAAACGCGGCGGCCTCGCAGGGACGAGTCGACAATGCGCTTGCCGAGGGTCAGCAGGCGGAGTCGCTCGCGCCGGAGATGCTGTACACGCACGTGATGCTGAGTGATCTCTACGCGAAGAACCATCAGCCGCAGCAGGCGGCGCAGGAGTACGAGGCGGCGATGAAGTTGTACAACGGTGTGTACAGCAGCTTCGCGGCTGAGATTTCGCCACCGGCCAATCCCTCGGCTCCGCCACGTCCGGGATCGTAGCCGCTGTATCCACGCATCGTTGCGATAGGCTGAAGGGAGTGGCCTTCCCTTCCAGCTTCGCGGAGTTCCTCGGCAATACGGCGGTCGTCGACAACCTGCGCGCGGCGATCGCGGCAGGCCGTCTGCCGCACTCGCTGGTGATTGCCGGCGCACGCGGCAGCGGCAAGTACACGCTGGCGCTCATGCTGGCCATGGCCCAGCAGTGCGAGGTGCAGCCCCGCGAGCAATCGAGTGATGGGCGCGAACTTGCCGGCTTCTGCGGCCACTGCCGCAACTGCACGCGCATCCTCGAATCGGCGGATCTCGACGCACGCGTAGACGAAGCGGTCACCGCTCGTGACGAGATGCGCGAGACTGACAAGAAGGACACTCGCGTTCTCGTGCAGACGCATCCGGACGTGCTCATCGTTCCGCCGGACCCTCCCCAGCTGATGATCAAGCTCGGCCAGATTCGCACTGTGATCCACCGCGCACAGTATCTGCCAACCGAAGCACCGGCGAAGGTCTTCATCATCACGGCATCCAGCTTCATGAAGGAGGCGGCCAACTCGCTGCTGAAGCTGCTCGAGGAGCCGCCGCCGTATGTCCACCTGATTCTGCTGACGGAGAACCCGGGCGAATTGCTGCCGACGATCCGCTCACGCTGTGCCTTTGCACGCTTGGGTGCGCTTCCGGCAGAGGAGATCGCCGAGCTGCTGGCGGCCCGGCGGCCAGAGTGGTCGCGTACAGACCGCGAACTCATCGGCCGCCTGAGCGATGGCACCGCAGGGCGTGCGCTGGCCTTCAATCTGCAGGAATACACCGCGGCGCGCGCCGACGCATTCACTCTGCTGGCAGGTATGGAGAAGACCAACGACCACTCGCCCCTGTTCCGCGCCACCGAAACCTATCGCTCGGGCGCAGAGGGTCAGGTCAAGACGGCAGCCCTCCTGCGCGCACTGGCGAGCCTGCTGGAGGATGTTCTGATGTTGCAATCCGGCGCGGCCGACCGCGTGCGCAACATCGACCGCCGTAAAGATCTGGAGCGCATGGCCCAAATGGTTACGTTCGCGTGGATTGAGTCGGCAATGCGCGCCATAGACGCCGCACAAACTGGCATGAGACGCAACCTCTTGCGTTCGCTCTCTTTGGACGCGCTGGCGCTTCAACTGGAGAGTGGACAATCTTAGCCGTTCATCACATTTCTGAAACCATTGCACCTCACGCCGCGTCTTTGCATCCAAACACGTGAAATCTGAGTTAATTGAAATGACTGGACACTAGGATTAGGTTGCGTATTTTGGCGTCCAGGAATAACCAAGGCCCTTGCAGAACAGGACTTCCCGCGTGACTGACGCCATCGATTCCATCCGCCTCGAGGACACAAACACCTTCAACGGCACACGCAAGCTGGTGCGTCCGCGCCTTCCTGCCCGCGAGCGCCGTCACGATCCCCACGCCGAAGATCCGCTCTCCCACGCGATGCAGGACAACACACCGACGCTCGAGAGCTCGCACGCCGAGGCATTTTATTTTCAGAAACAGATTCAACAGCAGACGGACCTCACCGTCGTGCTCGAGGATGGCGAACAACTTCACGGCTTCCTCGAGTGGTATGACCGCTGCGTCATCAAGCTCCGCGTAGGACGCCAACGCGTCTTGATCTACAAGGCCTGCATCAAGTACCTCTTCAAGACCAGCGAACTCCATGCGGGCGCCACGATTATGAAGTAGTTTGGCTACTTCTCGCGCGCAGCCTTCATCAGCCGGTCACGAATAGCGTCATAGACGCCCCCTGGCGCGGGCAACGGACACACGATGTGGTTCACGCCGCGGCCGTCGAGCGCACGCAATCCAGCGAAGAGAGTGGCGGCAAGGCGGTCAGGATACTCCCACGCCGCCCAGGATTGAACGATCGCCTTCTCCGGCGCTCGCCAGCCGACGGGAAGGAGGACGCCGACCTTCTCTCCACCCCCGCGCTGCCCCGCGAACTCAGCCACCTTGCGCTGCACAGCCTCTGCCGTACCGTCCACCAGCACCACTCGCGCGCGCGGCGCATAGTGGCGGATACCCACGCCCGGCGACGGCATCGACTCCGGCCGGCGTTCTTCTGGTCCCGGCACGTAAACCTCGACGGCCACACCGCACACCGCCTCGATCTGCTGAGCTGTAACGGCTCCGGGGCGATATTGCACAATCGGCGTGCGCGTGACATCGACCACAGTGGACTCGATACCCACCTGCGTGGGGCCCGCGTCCAGCACGGCATCGATACGCCCGCCAAGGTCGGCGAGCACGTGGTCGGCCGTGGTCGGACTGGTATGGCCGAACCGGTTGGCACTGGGAGCCGCAATCGGCAGGCCCGTCGCGTGTAACAACGCCTGCGCCGCGGGATGTGCCGGAACCCGGACTCCGACAAGCGGGCGTCCAGCGGTCACCATATCCGAAACCGCAGCCGATTTCGGCAACAGCATCGTAAGCGGACCTGGCCAGAACGCCGCTGCGAGCGCCTCGACGCGCTTGCGCAGCTCGCCTGAAATCATCGCGATGCGGTCAATATCGTCAACGCTGGCGATGTGCACGATCAGCGGGTCCCAGCCGGGGCGTTGCTTTGCCGTGAAGATACCGGCGACAGCCTCTGCCGACAGCGCGCTGGCTCCGAGGCCGTAAACGGTCTCGGTGGCAAAGGCGACGAGCCGGCCGGCGCGCAGCAGCTCTGCGGCGCGCTCGATGTCGGCCGGCTCGGAGGACAGTAACCTGAACGTCTCCAGCATCTACCCCTATCGTATCTGGGCGCGGCGGCGCATGCTGCTCGTATACTGATGCGCATGCACGCTCCTGAGATCGAGCTCAAGTTTGCCGTCGTCGATATTGACCGTTTCCGCGCCAGAGTGCAATCTCTGGGACTGAGGCTGGTGACACCGCGAACCTTCGAGGCGAACACCCTCTATGACACACCAGAGCGCGACCTGCGTGTGCGCCGGCAGGTGCTGCGGCTGCGCGACTACGCTGGCCGCTCAGTCGTGACACACAAGCGCGTGGCGTCGAACGATGCCGACGCGCGCTACAAGATCCGAATCGAAACCGAGAGCTCGATTGAAGACCCGGCAGCACTCGCCGAAATCTTTGCGCAGCTCGGCTATAAACCAGTCTTTCGCTACGAGAAATTTCGCACAGAGTGGGAGGCGGGCGCCGGCCATATCTTCCTGGATGAAACACCCATTGGCGTCTATGCCGAGCTCGAGGGCCCGCCCGCGTGGATCGAGTCGATGCGCGAGCAGCTGGGCATCAGGCCCGATCAATGCACAACCGAAAGCTACGGGATGCTCTTCCTGGACTGGAAGGCGCGCATGCACAGCCCCGCCGAAAACCTGACATTCGACGAAATCACAGAGAGCAGCGATCAGAGAACAGCAATCAACGTGTAGCCACTCGCTTTCCCAATCTCTGATCTCTGTTTTCTGTTCTCTACCCTTTAGAAGATCTGGAAATTCACTTCGACGTTGAGGTAGACGGCGACGGGTTTGCCGTTTTGCATTGCAGGTTTGAACTTATACTGCTGCACCGCCTCAACCGCCTTCTCATCCAGCCCCATGCCGACGCCACGCAGCACGTGCACTCTCTGCGGCCTGCCGTCCCTATCCACGATCAGCGAGACCACCACGTTGCCCGAGAACTTGGCCTTGCGCGCTTCCTCGCGAGAACTCCGGGTCCGGCGTATAGATCGCAATCGGCGGCCGCACCGAGCCGCCCACCTGGTACACGCCGCCACCGATATTGCCGCCCGAGCCCGGCCCAATACCGGAGCCGTCGCCCGAGCCTATGCCCGTCCCGTTGCCATTGCCCATCGAGAACCCCTTCAGGTTCGAGTTGGGCATGCCCAGGTCCGGCATCTTGTTGTCCGCCAGCTTCAGGTCCGGCTGCACAACCACCGTCGGCTCAACCGCCAGCTTGGGCGGAATCGTCGGCGGGGCCTTCGGCGGAACGATCTGTGTCTGTGCCAGTTTGGGCAGGTGGCCCTGGGTCACCGGGCCGAGGTCGTGCTGGCCACCGCCGCCGCCAATCTTCGTATCTTTCGGTATCACCGGCGGGGGTGGAGGAGGCTCCAACAGCGAGGTCACCGCCAGCTTCATCGGCGCGGCCATCGGCACCTTCGAGGCAATCAGCCATGCAATCGATCCCGATGACAACCGCGTGGATCACCACGGCGACAGCCGTTGAAGTTGGGCTGCGCTTCACCGCCATGCGGTCGGGCACAGCGATAGGCTTCGACTCGAGAACCAGCGGCGGAAGCTTCGGCGCGAAGAAGGCGTCGCGAACATTCGCAATCAGCGACTGAAAGATGCCCTCTTCCTTGAGCTCGCCGCCAAGGTGCAACTCTGCGTTCGCCGGACGTAACTCGGGGGCCGGAGTGATGGGCTCGGACTGTGGCGGGAGAACGTTCAGATCGGCCATGATGACGACGAAATTAGAGCCTTGAAACCCTCTGTTGCTTTCCGCGGCCTCTCCACATTAAGTCCGTGAGGGCCACTACCCCGGAACTGTAATTGTAGACGGGTCCCGGATTTCCTGCTTTCCCTATAGACGTAGACGAGGCCCAGGATGTCGCGCTTACATCCACGCCCGCCCGAGAGCGCGGCGATAAACTCCGCACTCCCCTTACAATAGAGGTTTGGCCGAGATGCACGGCGGAGACTCCCTGAGGCATCCCGCGCCACGGAGAGTTCATGCCCGACGCGCCCCAGGCTGCGACGCAGCCCGCCAGCACAGAAAATCAGACCAAAAAGCGGCTCAAGGACACCCTGAATCTGCCGAAAACGGACTTCGCCATGAAGGCGAACCTGCCCACCCGCGAGCCCGAACGCCTCGCCGCCTGGGAAGATATCGGCCTCTACGAGCAGATTCGCCGCGCCCGCGCCGGCGCACCGCAGTACATCCTCCACGACGGCCCTCCCTACGCCAACGGCGCCATCCACCTCGGCCACGCGCTCAACAAGTGCATCAAGGACTTCGTCGTCAAAACCAAGACGATGGCCGGCTTCGACTCGCCGTACGTCCCCGGCTGGGACTGCCACGGCCTCCCCATCGAAATCAAGGTCGACGAGCAACTCGGCGGCCGCAAGCTCGAGCTCAACCCGATTCAAGTCCGCCAGGCCTGCCGCGAGTACGCGCAGAAGTACATCGACCTCCAGCGCACACAGTTCAAGCGCCTCGGCGTCCTCGGCCGCTGGAACGACCCCTACTCCACGATGAACTTCCCCTACGAAGCCCGCATCGCCGAAACCTTCTACGGCTTCTACGAGAAGGGCTTCGTCTACAAAGGCCTCAAGCCCGTCTACTGGTGCTGGCACGACCACACCGCCCTCGCCGAGGCCGAGGTCGAGTACGAACAGCACACCTCGCCCTCCGTCTACGTGCGCTACAAGCTCACCAGCCGCCCCGAGCACATCAACCCCAAACTCGCCGGACGCGAGGTCTACACCATCATCTGGACCACCACACCGTGGACGCTTCCCGCTTCGATGGCCGTCGCCTTCAACCCCGAGATCGAATACGTCGCGCTCGACGACGGTACGCACGTCTACATCGTTGCGCGCGAGCTCACCGCACGCCACGCGTGAGGCCTGCAACGAGATCGGCGACCTCAAGAACGCCGTCGAAATCGCAACCTTCAACGGCGACAAGCTCGACCGCGTCACCTTCGCCCACCCTTTCCTCGACCGCGCAGATCCTCGGCGTGCTCGCCGACTACGTCACCACCGAGCAAGGCACCGGCGCCGTCCACACCGCACCCTCCCACGGCCCCGACGACTTCGCCACCGGCCAGAAGTACAACCTTCCCCTCACCTGCAACGTCGACGCGCAGGGCAAGTTCCGCAACTACGAGGGCCAGCCCTTCGACGGCCTCTTCATCTTCAAAGCGAACCCCATCATCATTGATCTCCTCCACCAGCGCGGCGCGCTGATGGGCCGCCACAATCTCGAGCACTCCTATCCGCACTGCTGGCGCTGCCACAACCCGCTCATCTTCCGCGCCACCGAGCAGTGGTTCATCTCCATGGAGACTCCCGTCCTCTCCCCCAAAGAGAAGACGCAGACCACCTTCCGCCAGCGCGCTCTCGACGAGATCAAGCGCGTCGCCTGGGATCCCACGTGGGGCGAGGACCGCATCTCCAACATGGTCGCCACGCGCCCCGACTGGACCATCTCCCGCCAGCGCATCTGGGGCGTGCCCATCGCCGTCTTCCTTTGCGAAACCTGTCACGAGCCGCTCAACGACGCAAAGATCAACAACTCCATCGTGAAACTCTTCGAGACCGACGGCGCCGACGCCTGGTATGCGCGCCAGGTCGGAGACCTCTTGCCGAAGAACACCGCCTGCCGCAACTGCGGCAGCAAGGACTTCCGCAAGGAGATGGACATCCTCGACGTCTGGTTCGAATCCGGCGCCTCCTGGCTCGCCGTGCTGGAACAGGAACCCGAGCTCCAGCTTCCCTGCCGACCTCTACACCGAAGGCGGCGACCAGCACCGCGGCTGGTTCCAGTCCTCGCTCCTCAACGCCGTCGCCCTGCGCGACTGCGCGCCCTACCGCATGACCATCACCTCCGGCTGGACGCTCGACGAGCAGGGCCGCGCCTTCTCGAAGTCGCCTCGGCAATGGCGTCGACCCTGTCGATGTCGCCAACCGCCTCGGCGCCGAGATCGTTCGTCTCTGGGTCGCCTCGCGTCGACTTTCGCGAAGACGTCGCCGCCAGCGAAAACCTGATGCAGCGCGTCAGCGAGAACTACCGCAAGCTGCGCAACACGCTCCGCTTCCTGCTCTCGAACCTCTACGACTTCAGCCCACCGCAGCACGCACAGCACTTCAGCCAGCTTCAACCGCTCGACCAGTACATCCTCGCGCGCACCGCCGAGCTCGACGCCGCCATCCGCACCGCCTACGACGAGTTCGAGTTCCACCGCGCCTACCAGTCGCTCAACGAGTTCATCAACACCGACCTCAGCGCGCTCTATCTCGACGTCGTCAAAGACCGCCTCTACACCCTCGCGCCCGACTCGCCCGCCCGTCGCAGCGCACAGACCGCGCTCTGGCGCATCGCCGAAGCCCTCACGCGCCTCATCGCTCCCATCCTCAGCTTCACCGCCGACGAAGTCTGGCAATATCCTGCCCGCACTCGAAGGCCGCGAACCCAGCGTGCACCTCGCACTCTTCCCTGACGTCGCCGAGATCGTTCCCGGCCGCGTCGCCGGACTCGAAGAGGACTGGGCGCACCTTCTCCGCATCCGTGAGCTCATCAACATCGAGCTCGAAACCCTTCGCGCCAACAAGTCCATCGGCAAAGGTCTCGATGCCGCCGTCACAATCGTCGTCACCGAAGGCTCCGACGAGAACCTCGTCCTTCGCCGCTATGAGGACGCCCTGCCCGAGTTCCTCAACGTCTCGCAAGCCACTGTACAGTCCGTCGCTGCAACAAAGGACTCTGCCGCAATTCTCATCAAAGCCGAAGTCGCCGCAGGTTCCAAGTGCGAGCGCTGCTGGCGCGTCGTGCCCGACGTCGGCTTCGATGCCCGCTGGCCCTCCGTCTGCTCCCGCTGCGCCGAAGCCCTCGACGCCATCAACTTCCCACCCACTCAGGAGGCCGCGTAGTGCCCGCACGTGGAAGCTTGCGGGACGCCCGCATCGTTTCTCTCATCATCGCCATCATCGTCATCGCCCTCGACCGCTGGTCCAAGCTCTGGATCATCCACCACATTCCCATGGGGCACGCCCGCACCATCATCCCCGGCGTCTTCCGCCTCACGCACGTGCTGAACACCGGCGCGGCCTTCAGCCTCTTTGAGGGCTCGACCTCACCCGCCACCGTGCGCAATCTGCTCATCGCATTCTCGGTCTTCGCGGTCATCGTCGTGCTCGGGCTCATCTGGAAGTTCGGCCGCCAGTTCTCGCTCATCAGCTTCTCGCTCGCGCTCATCCTCGGCGGCGCGCTCGGCAACCTCTACGACCGCGTGCGCTTCTCCCACGTCGTCGACTTCCTCGAGGTCCACATCATCCACTACCACTGGCCCGACTTCAACGTCGCCGACTCCGCCATCTGCATCGGCGCCTGCCTCCTGCTCATCGAAATGCTGCGCCCCCAGCACGGAGCGAAACGCTAACCACCATCCGGATGCCCATCTTCGCGTGCGAAGCACGCTAAGTGAGCATCGCGCGAAGCGCGATTCGGGCTCATTCGCGTTGTGACCCTGATCTCCTCGATAATGGAGTGTGGCCCTAATTGCAGAACCAACGAAGCTGAACCCTGACGCTGACCGAGCAGTCGCACATCACCATCCGCGGCGCGCGCACGCACAACCTCAAGGGCATCGACGTCGACATCCCGCACAACGCCCTCACCGTCGTCTCGCGGCGTCTCCGGCTCCGGCAAATCCTCGCTCGCCTTCGACACCGTCTACGCCGAAGGCCAGCGCCGCTACGTCGAGTCGCTCTCCGCCTACGCCCGCCAGTTCCTCGAGCGCATCGAGAAGCCCGACGTCGACCACATGGACGGCCTCGCGCCCGCCATCGCCATCAAGCAGAAGAACCAGACGCGCAACCCGCGCTCCACCGTCGCCACCGCCACCGAGATCTACGACTACCTCCGCCTGCTCTACGCTCGCTGCGGAACCGTCACCTGCCTGCACTGCGGCGGCATCGTCCGCCGCGACACCGTCGACGAGATCGTCACCCGCGTCCTCGCGCAACCAGAAGGCACTCGCGTCTACGCACTCTTCCCCATCCAGCGCCGCGAGATCAAGCTCGAGCCCATGCAGGGACCAGCGCTCGCACCCGAGGCGACCGAACCTGAACCGAAGCCCAAACGTGCCGCGAAAAAAACTCGCAACTCGAAAACCTCGCCACTCGAAACTGAACGCCCGATCCGACCTCACCGACGCCCTCAAAGAGCGCCTCACCGAACTCCGCCGCCGCGGCTACAACCGCCTCTGGCAGGCCGATGCTGACCCATCCTCCCCAGGCAAGATCGTCGAGTTCTCCACCCCCGAATCTCTCCTCGAGCTCGACTTCGCCGCTGCCTCGCGCACCGACGAAACCGCACGCCCCATCTTCGTCCTCGCCGACCGCCTCGCGCTCTCCCCCGACATCCGCTCCCGCCTCGTCGACGCCATCGAAACCGGCTACCGCGAATCCGGCGAGATCCAGTCTTCCGCACGCTCCCGCGCGAAGACTCCGAGGCCCCGCAGACACTGCGATTCTCCTCCGCCTTCGAGTGCTCCACCTGCCACCGCGCCTACCGCGAGCCCGAGCCGCGCCTCTTCTGCTTCAACAACCCCTACGGCGCCTGCCCGCGCTGCCAGGGCTTCGGCAACACCATCGACTTCGACCCCAACCTCATCATCCCCGACCGCGCCAAGTCCCTCGACGACGGCGCCATCGACCCCTGGACCAAACCGAAGTATCGCTCGCCCTGGCACGCCGAGATGAAGCGCGCCGCCAAGGCCGAAGGCATCCCCACCAACATCCCCTGGTACGACCTCACCGAAGCCCAGCAGCGCTTCATCTACGACGGCCGAGTCGGCCAATTCGTGGCCCGGCATCCGCGGCTTCTTCGAAGCGCTCGAGCGCAAAAAGTACAAGCTGCACGTCCGCGTCTTCCTCTCCAAGTATCGCGGCTACGCCACCTGCCCCGACTGCCGCGGCCAGCGCCTCCGCGCCGAAGCCCGCGCCGTCACGCTCTCCAGCGACTGCGACACCAAAAACATCTGCGAGGCCACCGCTCTCACCATCACCGACGCCCGCGAGTTCTTCAACGCGCTCACTCTCTCGCCCTCGCAGCAGGAGATCGCCGGAAAGGTCCTCGAAGAGGTCCGCCAGCGCATCCACTTCCTCGAGCAGGTCGGCCTCGACTACCTCACGCTCGACCGCCTCGCCTCCACACTCTCCGGCGGCGAATCGCAGCGCATCCAGCTCGCCACCTCGCTCGGCTCGCGTCTCGTCGGCGCGCTCTACGTGCTCGACGAGCCCTCCATCGGCCTGCACACCCGCGACACCGCCAAGCTCATCCGCATCATGGAAGAGCTCCGCGACCTCGGCAACACCATCCTCGTCGTCGAGCACGACCCCGACGTCATCCGCGCCGCCGACTACCTCCTCGACCTCGGTCCCGGCGCCGGCGAGCTCGGCGGCCGTCTGCTCGCCGCCGGCACCGTCGACGAGGTCCGCAACAATCCCAACTCCATCACCGGAAAATATCTCTCCGGCCGCGCGCAGATCCCCGTCCCCAAGCTCCGCCGCGAACCCGGCCGCGAAAAGCTCACGCTCAAAGGCGCACGCATCCACAACCTTCGCGGCGTCGACGTCGAGATCCCGCTCGGCCTGCTCTGCTGCGTCACCGGCGTCACCGGCTCCGGCAAGTCCACGCTCGTCCACCAGGTGCTCTACCGCGCACTCGCTCCAGGCCCTCGGCCAGGGCGACGGCGGCGACATCTCCAACACCTATCGCGAGCTCTCCGGCACGCACTTCCTCAACGACGTCGTACTCGTCGACCAATCGCCCATCGGCCGCACGCCGCGCTCCAACCCCGTCACCTACATCAAGGCCTTCGACGCCATCCGCGAGCTCTTCGCCGCGCAGCCCGACGCCCGCCGCAAGAACCTCACCGCCGGCTCGTTCTCCTTCAACGTGCCCGGCGGCCGCTGCGACGTCTGCGAAGGCGACGGCACCGTCACCGTCGAGATGCAGTTCCTCGCCGACGTCGAGCTCCCCTGCGAAGAATGCAACGGCACCCGCTACAAGGCCTCCGTGCTCGAGGTGAAGTACAAGGGCAAGAACATCCACGACGTCCTCAACATGACCGTCCGCGAAGCCATTCACTTCTTCGCCGGCCATCCGAAGATCGTCGACAAGCTCGCCGTGCTCGACGAGGTCGGCCTCGGCTACGTTCGTCTCGGCCAGTCCGCCACCACGCTCTCCGGCGGCGAAGCCCAGCGCGTCAAACTCGCGCAGCATCTCGCCACCGTCCGCTCCTCAACTCCATCCTCGCCAAACGGCCGCCGCGCGCCGCGCCGCCTCTCGCGTGCTCTACATCCTCGACGAGCCCACCACCGGCCTTCACTTCGAAGACGTCGCCAAGCTCCTCGCCGCCTTCCGCAAGCTCATCGACGGCGGCGGCTCTCTCCTCGTCATCGAGCACAACCTCGACGTCATCAAGTCCGCCGACTGGGTCATCGACATGGGCCCCGAAGGCGGCACAGGCGGCGGCCAGATCGTCGCCATCGGCACGCCCGAAGAGATCGCAGCCAACCGCCACTCGCACACCGGTCACTGGCTAGCACCAGTGCTGGGAACATAATCCACACTGCAACCGAGGTGTTCCGGTTTTGTTAAGGGCACGGCTTCAGCCGTGCCGCAAACGCTCCTACAGAATTCGCGGCTTTAGCCGCTGAGGTGCGCCCGGCTATTTGCGAGGATCATCACGCGTCCCAATGTGCATTCGAGGCTCGAAAGAGATCGCAGCTAAATTCGACTCCCCAATGCCGGGTGCCCCATCCGTACGCGCAGCGGACGGGTGGGATGTAGGACGATCGGGCCAGTACGAACCCGCACTCGAAAGCCGCTCGCGGAACCACCGCCGCATGCTAGACTTCTCCAACTCCAGGCCAGTCTTCAAAAAATAATTTCTCGCCTATCCCCTGAGCTTTAGGAGAGAGAGACCCCAGAGGTTTGAACCCATGGCGTCAACGTCGCAAGCCGTCGTCACGCGGCCCTCTCGTGCCATCACCGGGCGCAACGGTTTCATCGATAAATATTTCTACTTTGCAATGTCGTTGCTCGCCGTAGCACTCGTCATCGCCGGCTTTGGCCGCACGGTCAACGGGAACCTCCTGCACGCAGACATACCGCGCCCGTCCATCCTCTGGGTTCATGCGGCGGCCTTCTCTACCTGGGTACTCTTCTTCGTCCTGCAGTCGGCACTCGTGCGCACGCACAACGTTCGCGTCCATCGATCCCTCGGCTGGTTCGGCGCCGCGCTCGGCGCCTTCATGGTCCCGCTCGGCCTCGCTACCGCTGTCATCATGGCGCACTTCAAAAACCACCAGCTCCATGAGGCGGACGCGGCGCTCTTTCTGAGCATCCCATTCCTCGACATCACCTGCTTCGCCATACTCTTCACCCTCGCCGTTTACTGGCGCAGAAAACCCGAGTTACATCGCAGGTTCATCTTCATCGCAACCTGTGTCCTGCTCGCCGCCGCCTTCGGCCGGCTACCCTACCTGGACCACAGCGGTTTCTTTTACGCCGGCGTCGACGCCGTCATCCTTCTCGGCGTTGTGCGCGACCTTCTCGTCAATCGCCGCGTCCACACAATCTATCGCATCGCTCTGCCGGCATTAATCGTCCTGCAGGCATGCGCCGCTTACATGGCGTTCGACGCTCCGGGCTGGTGGGCTAAGCTCGCCCACGCCATCGCGAGTTAGCGCTCCTTCGCCGCGAGCGAGATGTGAGAAAATCCAATCCACCACGGGCCCGCAGGGCCGAGAGCCAACAGCCGCGAAGGCCGTGCATTCTCCTCGCTTCGGAATCCAGATACTTCGTTTCGACTTTGACATCGTGGAGGGTGCCCGATTCATGCACCCTCCCGTCGCCTGTCTATTCACCCACCAGATGAGGAGCTACGGATGAAGATCAAAAGCACGTTGATCAGTGGGAGTGTTGTGGCGTTGCTCGCCGTCGTTCTGGGAGATGCGATCTCGGCCCGGCAAGCCCAGGACAAGTACACCCTGAAGGTGCCCGGCGGGCTCGCCTTCTCCGAATTCCGAGGATACGAAAGCTGGCAGGTCATCGCCGCCAGTCAGCGCGGCGATACCATTGCAGTCATCGTCGGAAATCCCGAAATCATCAATGCCTTCAAAGCCGGCATCCCCGTCAATGGCAAGCCTTTTCCCGACGGCTCGAAGATGGCGAAGATCCACTGGAATGCGAAAGTGAATCAGGCCTACCCCGGCGCGCCTCTCATGCCCGTAAGTCAGCACGACGTCGATTTCATGGTGAAGGACAGCAAAAGATTTCCCGACGGCCACGGCTGGGGCTACGGAGAATTCGAGCTCGACCCTGCCTCGAACACCTTCAGGCCCGGCAACACCAGCGACAAACCACCGCAGGAGCACGATGCGAAATGCGGTGTAGAGTGCCACGAGGGCGCAAAAAATCGCGACTACGTCTGGACACAATACATGCCGAAATGAGCAGCGGGAACGGACCTGCTCACGTAGATCGCAGGCCTCGCAAACTCTCCACCGAAGGCACAAAGTAATACGACCCCGACAGCGGCACCGTGTACTTCGTCAACGCATCGCGCGTTCCGTTCACCAGCCCCGCCATGCTCTCCAGCATGCGCGAAAGCCTTCGCTGGTCCGAGCTGAATCCCACGAACATGGTCCCGTGATTCTCGACAACTCCATACGGCATGTTCCGTCGGAAGATATTTCCGAACTCGTCCTGATCCGTTCGTGCGACATGCGAATACGCCGGCTTGTTCTCAATCTCCACGCTATCGAGTTTCGTGCGTCCGATGACAAGCTCCTGTTCTTCGACCGGCAGCGCCTCCCACTCATTCACCTTGTGCTTCCACTTCTGCAGCAGCAGCACTGATCCCGCCGCACCCGGCTGGCCCTCCGATATCAGTGCATCCGCCGGCGCATCCAGCAGCGTCGGATTCTCCGAGCCATCGATAAATCCCGTGAGATCGCGATCGTGCCGGTAAGGCCAGCTCGAGGTCTCATCCGCCAGCGACGCCAACTCGCCAAGATCGCGCACCACGGATCGCGCCATATCGAAAATCACGTCATACGCGCTACCCGACAGCCACACCAGCGCATCATGCTGCGTCGCCGGCATCGTGAACCCCTCGACGCCCTGGATGTCCTTGTTGAAACCCTCCACGCCCGATGGCATATCGTTCGGAACAAGCGCGCGCCACATCTCCGGTCGAAAGCCGATGACGAAGTTCACTCCTCCGGTCGTCGTGCGTGGCTCATGGATGTTGGCTAGCTTCGCAGCAAACTCTTCGCGCTTCGCAGCAGCCAGAACGTCAAACTCGAGATACGCGTGAGACGACGTCCCCAGAGCGAAGATTCCAGCCTGCGGCGTATACATGCGGCGATTATACGGACGCCGCACCGGCGTTCTCGGACGCCTGGTTCATCTTCATCCCCCGGCATTGCCGCATCTGGCCTCCGTCGCACTCGTCCCAATCTTCCGCGGGTTTGTCACAGGAATCTTGTTCCTTTTTCTGCGCCGCCGTATCGTTCTGCGCATGATCCGCCCGAACATAATCCTCTGCGCGCTGCTCCTCGCCGCGCCGCCCACTCACTGCCGCTCCCGCACACAGCTCTGACCCCAACGTTCCCGCAACGCAGACCTTCGCGCTCACCGACACCAAAGACCTCGTCGAGCAGGGTCTCCACGCCGAGCCCGTCGAGTATCTCGGCCGCAAGGCCATCCGCCTCACTCACCCCGGTGAAGACGGCGCCGGCATTGCGCTCCTCAAAGGCTCTCAATTCCACGACGGCACCATCGAAGTCGACATCGCCACAAAGATCACCGCCCCTCCCGGTCAGCGCATGCCCGGCTTCACCGGCATCGCCTTCCGCGCCGCGGACGCCTCCCACTTCGAGCTCTTCTACCTTCGTCCCGGCAACTCGCACGCCGAAGACCAGGCCATGCGCAACCACTCCGTGCAATACATCTCCGTACCCGGCTTCCCCTGGGAAAAGCTTCGCCGCCAATGGCCGTCCATCTACGAATCCTGGGCCGAGCTCCAGCCCGACCAGTGGACCCACGTCAAGATCGACGTGCATGGCCGCCAGGCGCGCCTCTTCATCAACAACTCTCCCAACCCCAGCCTCATCATCAACGGACTCAAAGGCGACAGCCTCGACGGCGCCGTCGGCCTCTGGGGCTACACGCGCGAGGAGTCCTACTTCTCCAATCTCAAGATCACCAGCGCCGCGCCCGATCCCATCTCCAACGACGGCGAAATCGCCGGTACATGGACCGTCACCTGCAACGGCGACGCCGGCAGCTTCGGCGGCACCATGAAACTCGTCCGCCAGGGCAGCACCATCGCTGGCCTTTGGTCCGGCGACCTCGGCCCTGACCAGCCCGTCTCCGGCACATGGCGCGACGGCTACGTCGAGCTCACCGTCAGCGGCACATGGCCACAGCTTCCCGGCTCCGTCACCGCGACGCTCGCCGGTTGGATCGACAACAACTCCGGCACCGGCCGCATGAAGATCGAAGGCCTCACCGACGGCCGCTGGTCTGCCACGCGCAAAGAATGATCCCGCTCCCGTTCGCCATCCAGCGCCCGCTCCGGAGATAATGCTCCTCGAACCCGAAGGAGCAACCGCACCCGTGAACCTGGTCCGCCGAGCACTCCCAGCCTTTACCCTCTCGCTCTTCGCGCTCTTCTGCATCACCGCGCTCGCACAGCAGCCCCAGCGCTGGACTGAAGCCCAGGCCAACGCCTGGTATGCAAAGCAGCCCTGGCTTGTCGGCGCAAACTACATCCCCTCCAACGCCATCAACGAGCTCGAAATGTTTCAGGCCGAGACCTTCGACCCCGCGATCAACGACCGCGAGCTCGGCCTCGCTGAATCCATCGGCATGAACACCATGCGCGTCTTCCTGCAGGACCAGCTCTGGAAGCAGGACCCCGACGGCTTCAAGAAACGCCTCGACACCTTCCTCACCATCGCCGCAAAGCACCACATCCGCCCGCTCTTCGTGCTCTTCGACTCCTGCTGGGAGTCCAATCCGCACCTCGGCCCGCAGCACCCGCCCATCCCCGGCGTCCACAACTCCGGCTGGGTCCAGAGCCCCGGCTTCGCACGCCTCACCGATCCCGCCGTCGAACCCGAGCTCCGCGCCTACGTCACCGGGGTCATCGGCGCCTTCGCCAAGGACGACCGCGTCCTCGGCTGGGACCTCTGGAATGAGCCCGACAACACCAACGATCACCGCTTCAAGGAAGATCCCGTCGCCAAGGTTCGCCGCGTCAACGAGCTCCTGCCGCGCGTCTTCGAGTGGGCTCGCTCCGTGCATCCCTCCCAGCCGCTCACCAGCGGCGTCTGGCACGACAACTGGCACGACCCCGCGCAAGAAAACGAGACCACAAAGATTCAACTCTCTGAATCCGACGTCATCACCTTCCACAACTACGACTGGCCCGAGGGCTTCGAAGCCCGCATCAAGGAGCTCCAGCCTCTGAACCGCCCCATCCTCTGTACCGAGTACATGGCTCGCGGCGCCGGTTCCACCTTCGACACCGTTCTCCCCATCGCGAAGCGCTACCACGTCGCCGCAATCAACTGGGGCCTCGTCAACGGCAAGACCCAGACCAATCTTCCCTGGGACTCATGGGAGCGCCCCTACGTCCTGCGCCCGCCCGCCATCTGGTTCCATGACGTCTTCCACACCGACGGCACTCCCTACCGCCAGGCCGAAGCCGACCTTATCCGCCGCCTCACGTCGTCTACGCCGTAGCGTATTCGCACGCCTCGCTGACGACGGCGCCTCTATCCTCGTCGTACTTGGCGGTCGTGCTCAACAGCTCCTGCTGCAGAATCCGCAGCGCCGAAGAGCATTCATTGCACTCGCGCTCCGTCTCCGCCAGCCGTTTCTTCGTCGTCGCCAGCAGGTTGGTATCTCCGGTCCGAAGCGCGAGATTCATCAGGCCCACCAGATATGCATGCTCTCGCACCATCTCTGAATAGCGTGTCGCCATTCGTTGCAGCTTTCCAGGTTCTAACATCGTCAGGCACTCCAGGGGTCTGTAAGCGATCTCGTCGTTCATGAACGCTCCGTTTGATCCAGCTCCGGATATCCACTTTGACGCAGGTTTTCAGCTTCGCGATCATTCCCTTGCAGCGTTTTCCGTGACTTATCTCCGCCCGTCCCCCTTTGAGGTCTCACGGCACAAATGGAAAGGGCCGCCGTCTTTCGACAGCGGCCCCTTCCGCACTTCAGGCTTCAACGCAAATTACGGCACCGTACTAATCAAGTAATTGCCGAGCGAAGCAAACGCCGGAACGCCTAGCCCGGTCGTCCGGTCCCAATACGTGGTCGCCGGGAAACCACTGTTTCCGGTGTACACGTCGAAGTAGAACGAGCGATAGGAACTCCCGTACGGTGCGGGCTGACTGGAAATTCCCGTGGGGCTATAGCCCGCTGCCTGGTACAGCAGAGTGTTGAGGCCCGCTCCCAATTTCGACTTTCCGGCGGATACCCGGGCGTTGTCCACATTGGCCAGCACTCCTGTAGTCAGAGGCGCAGCCAGACTGGTGCCTCCAATACAGCAATACAAGCCCGCGCTTGACTCGATATTGCTGCCCAGACCGATGATGACTCCGGTATACGGGTCAGCCAAAGCCGCCACGTCGGGAACGCCACGGGCAGCTCCGCAGATGGAATTGGGGAAGCCGTTTTGGTAGCCGGGTCGCCCCACCTGACTGCTGCAGCCACCTCCTGTGCCTCCGTTGGTCTCACCCCAGGCAGATTCTTGGGTGCGGAACGAGGTCGCCGTGGTAAGCAGGTTAGTTCCGCCGACACAGGTGGTCAGGGTGCTTGCGCAGGGGTACTGTGACACCGCGCCGGCATCACCGGATGAAAACAAGAGAGGAACGGGGCTGCCGGAATAAAGCGAATCCAGGGAGGTCTCGCCGGCAAACTCATTCGCTCCATAGCTGTTCGAAACCAGATCGGCATGCGCGTAGGCATATTGCACGCCGGTGCCTAAATCAGCGAACGAAGGGCTGTTTCCCGCGATCAGCAGGATATTCGCGCACGGCGCCATCGCGTGCGCCTGCTGAACATCGAGGTTTGCTTCCTCTGCCCAGCCCACATCGAAGCCGACACCGCTTGGCGAGCCTCCGGTTTGACTGAGAACCGTGAACGTCGGTGTAGTGGTGCAGTTAATGGTGGTGCTGGCTGTGCCCAGTGGCAGATGGAAATATGTCGAGAAGTTTTGCAGGTTTGCCGCAATCTGGGGATCGTAATAAGCATCAACGATGCCGATCGTGATTCCCTGACCGTAGTGGCCCCGGTTTTGCAGCGGGGGCAAGCCATACGCTGTCCAGATGTCGCCTTCGAGATAGTAGCAAGCATTGGAGCTGTTGCACGTGGGCTGCCCTGGAGCATGCACAAGGTTGAGGGTTGCACTGCCGTCAGCGGGAATGACCACCCAGGAATAGGGGCGGTACTCGCCCGGTCCAACGCTGTCTGCGGGTACAACCGGGGCGATCGCCGCCTGCCCATAGGCCAGCGAACTCGATAGCATTGCGGCTCCTATCAGGAGCAGGGGGTTCTTGATGATCTGAAGAATCATTAGTGTTCCTTTCTCAACTCGTGGAGTCAGCTCGAAATCCTACGCTTCAACAGTCTTCGGTTTTCTGTAGGCCCGCCACATCGCAAGAAGCCCACCGAGTGCGGAAAGAGAAAATGTGGCCGGCTCTGGCACCGCTGGAACCGTGGTGACTAAGGAAACATCGTCGACACCGACATTGATCAGACCTGACGAATCCGCGCTCGAAAACTGCAGCTCATACGCTGTATTGGCGCTGAGAAGCGAGGCGATGTCCTGGCTGAACAACAGGTAGGGATTCGGAGCGCCCGCCGGGTTTTCAAACGTGTCGATAGGCCCATAAAGAACAGCAATGAGAGATCCCCCGGAGGTAAGTAGCGAGACTTTCCCGCCCGGACCGGAGCTGCCGAAATCCCCGCCTTCAATGTCGTTGACGAACATCGCGAACGAGAGCAGCGCAGACGAAAAGCTGCTTGGGGTCGTAAAGGTCTGCGTAAGCGTTTGAGTTTGGGATCCGGCGTAGTCATCACTCACGGCGTAGTTTGTGCCGGAATGCGCTCCAACGGTAGCGCTGAAGGTCAACGGAGTGGTTGTTCCCGAATTGGCTGTGAAGTTGCCGTCACCGTTGCTGGTTGCTGTCCAACCGGTGAGCCCGCTCTCAAATCCGCCGTTCGTGATCAGCTGATCAGCCCGGGCCGAGGTGAAAGCAAAGAGAAAAATGGCAAGCGAAGCGAGTATACGCAAGAGTGTCCTCCGGTCACTGCCTTAAGACAGTGGGAATGTGGCACACATATGTCCCGAAACGTTCCAGCTCTGTTCAGCTTTCGACAGAGTTGGAGCGCACTAACTTGAAACCCGAATCACAGGTTGTGGATTCAGTTTCCTGTCAGTCGCACGCAGCGTGCCAACGCTCCCTTTCGATTTATCCCCGAAAATCGACAGGTCCTCCCAGCGGAATTGAAGAAACCGCAAGAACTTGCAAGGGAATCTAGAACTGATTTCCCCATGCGCGAATGCAAGCCACGCAGCAATGTTCGATAGCCGACAATGCGCCCCAGCATTGACAACATCCATACATCTCAATGACAACTCCACCCTGCCCGCAGAGGTATCCCTGAGAATGCGGCTTCGGTTGCTACGCCCACACAAGGAGGATGTGCATGGAAATCTCCCAACCAGTCGTGCTCCGAGTTCGTGGGCTGTCCCTGCTGACGTTGCTCATCTTCAGCGGAACTTCCCTCGCACGTGCAGCCAGCTCCTTCATCGGTCCACTCAGCAACATCAGCACTCTCTGCTTCGTCGACGACGCCACCAACACTTTCAATTTGCTCCACTAACCCGCGCCAAGCTCGCGAGCCGGCCCATCCCCAGAGGCCGGCTCGCCGGGGAACCCCATCCAGGCGCTCCTGGATGGGGTTTAACTTTCTTACTGTCCCAATCTACGCCTCGCGCAGCGAAGCCATATCAATCGAGAACCGGTACTTCACATCCGACTTCACCAGCCGCTCATACGCCTCATTCACCTTCTGGATCGGAATCACCTCAACATCCGACGTGATGTTGTGGTCGCCGCAGAAATCCAGCATCTCCTGCGTCTCCGCAATGCCGCCGATCATCGACCCCGAAAGGCTCTCGCCGCCTGAACAACAGCCCGAACGACGCTCACCGGCAGCGGCTTCTCCGGTGCGCCGACCAGCGTCAGGTTGCCATCCCGCGCCAGCATATTGATGTACGCGTTGATGTCGTGCGGCTGCCGCCACCGCATCCAGGATGAAGTCGAAGCTCCCCGCATGCTTCGCCATCGCGTTCGCATCCTTCGAGAGCACCACCTCGTCCGCGCCCAGCCGCAGCGCATCGTCCTTCTTGTTCGGCGACGTCGTAAACACCACCGTGTGCGCTCCCAGCGCATGCGCAAACTTCACGCCCATGTGCCCCAGGCCGCCCAGCCCCACAACGCCCACCTTCTTGCCCTTGCCCACTCCCCAGTGCCGCATCGGCGAGTACGTCGTAATCCCCGCGCACAGCAGCGGAGCCGCGCCCGCCAGGTCCAGGTTCCCCGGCACCTTCAGCACAAACCGCTCATCCACCACGATGCTGTCCGAGTAGCCGCCATACGTCACGCCGCCCGTATGCTTGTCCGGAAAGTTATACGTCAGCGTGAAGTTCGGACAGAACTGCTCGAAGCCTGCCTTGCACTCCGGGCACGTCCCGTCCGAGTCCACCATGCAGCCGACCGCCGCCATATCGCCCTCCTTGAACTTCTTTACCGCCGAGCCCGACCTTCGTCACGCGCCCGACAATCTCATGGCCCGGAACACACGGATACACCGTCGGCATCAGCCCGCTCCACTCATTGCGCACCTGGTGGAGATCGGAGTGACAGATGCCGCAGAACAGAATCTCAATCTGCACATCCGTGTCGGTTGGATCGCGCCGCGCGATCGTAGTGGAAGCAAGCGGCGATGTCGCACTGGCAGCGGAGTAAGCCTTTGCGTTGTACATAATTCCCCTTAGATGTCTGACCTGGCCCTACGTATTCAACAGAAGAACCGAAGGCCGCCCGTTTTCGGATGCAACGCGGTCGCTCCCCACAAGTCGACATATCGCGACGAATCGCCGCCTCGATGAGTCATCCGACCAAAAAGCAGGCACGCATGACGCCCGCGCGAGGACCCGTGCCACCTGTCACAAGGTTCAGTATCCAGACGGTCCACGATTGAGTAAACCCTGAGACTGCGGGACCACAACAATTCATTTCGTGCCAAGACAGTCCGCAGGTGTGAACGACGGCAACTGGATTCAAACCGCCCCGGCAAAGGCTGGAGCACGATTCTCCGTCTCTACCGCCCCATCGAGCCTATCTTTGACAAGACCTTGCGGCCGAGCGAAGTCGAATTGGTCACCCTTTATCAATTGAAGGGGAAATCCCCCAGTTGTCCAAGGTTGAACATAGTTTTTGCTTAGGAAGGAAGCCATGCCGATTCGAGCCGCGCGATGGTTGCTGCTACTCAGTGCTTTGGCGCTTGGCAGTTGTGGCCATTCCCAAGAGCCTTCGAAGCAAGGCACAACGACCCGACCCAAGCTTGGCTTGGTACTCGAGGGCGGCGGCGCGTTGGGACTCGCGCATATTGGAGTGATCACTTGGATGGAGGAGCACCACATCCCCGTGAGCTATGTTGCGGGAACTAGCATGGGAGGTCTGGTCGCCGGTTTGTACGCGACTGGACATTCCCCCGCAGAGGTCCGGCAACTCGTCAACGGGATCGACTGGGACCAGGTGCTGAGTGGAGTGACGCCATTTCGGGACCTGTCTTTTCGACGCAAGCAAGACGCTCACGACGTGCCGGGCCAACTTGAATTTGGTTTGCGTGGTGGGTTGCAGTTTCCTTCAGGGTTCAACACAGGCCAGGAAGTCAATCTGGTTCTCGATAGAGTTGCTCTTCCATATTCAGAGATAGCAAGCTTTAATGATCTGCCGATTCCGTTTGCCTGTGTGTCTACCGATCTGGTTTCCGGCAAGCCACATGTCTTCCGCGACGGTTCCCTCGCACTTGCCTTGAGATCGACCATGTCGATACCGGGCCTCTTCACGCCGGTCCGATCTGGAAAACATCTCTTCGCAGATGGCTTCCTGCTCGACAATCTTCCGATAGACGTTGGCAAAGCAGATGGGGGCTGACATCGTGATTGGAGTCCACCTGGAGACTGCTCCGATGGATCCAGACACGAACCTGTCAAGTTTCGGCGTATTGGGTCAATCCATTTCCGTCATGTCCGCTGTGAACGTGGTTCGTTCGATGGAGCAGGCCGACATCCTTGTGACGGTCCCGCTGCAGAAATATTCAACGCTGGACTACAACAAGGCGGATGCCATTATCAAATTGGGATATGACGCGGCCGCCTCCAAGGCCTCTGTCTTGTCCGCTTTTTCCGTGAGCGAGGCCGAGTGGGAGGACTATCTCGCGAAGCGAAACGCCCGGCGAAGGACGGCACCAATACCCAGGTTCGTCCAGGTCATCGGTGCCACTTCTCCTGAGATGGCAACGTCGATGGAGAAGCAGATGTCTCCGCTGGTAGGACAGCCCGTTGAATCAGAGAAAATCGACCAGGACATGATGACCATCGTTGGCATGGGTCGGTTCTCAACGGCTACATATTCGATGACGGAGAAAAATGGCGAACAGGGTCTGCAGGTTCAGGCTGAGCAGAAGTCGTACGCGCCTCCCTATCGTGCGTCCTCTCATTATGATTGACGGCTCGGAATACAACAATGTCCTCTTCAGTATTGGAGCCAGAATTACTTTTATGGATGTGGGAAGCTATCGTTCGGAGTTGCGCAACGACGTCGTTCTCGGATCGCAATACGAATTGGCTAGCGAGTACTACCACCCTTTCACAACTACCAGCAATTGGTTCATTGCGCCCAGACTGGGAGTCAATAGCGAACAATTTAACGTCTACTCTAGTAACACACAAGTAGGCAAGCTACCGTATACGTCAGGCGCTTGGAGGCCTCGATACCGGATATTCGTTCGGAAGGACCGGCGAGTTTAGACTGGGTTACGAAGGTGGCTATGAACATGCCTCTCCAGTGATCGGGAACGTGCCGGCACTCCCTACGAACGCTGGAGCGACCGGCGATGTCAGGATCCAGTACCAGCTGAATACACTCGACGACCCCGTCATCCCTCGCTCTGGCGTCAGCCTGCTGATGTACACAAAGGGATATAACACGAATCCAGGCGCCCCGGGTCCCTTTCCACTGTCTGAGATACAGGTCTGAGGCTTTCTTCCGCTTGAATGCTCCGTCATCTGTTTTCGTAACCGCGGCTGGAGGCAGCAGCTACGGTTACAAGACTGGATTACCGACATTCTCCCTCGGTGGCTCGCGGCAGTTGGTTGCGTGGGGCACAAATGAGTTACTTACAGACCAATATTTTCTAGGGCAACTGGGTTACATTCGGGAGTTGGCGAAGCTGCCACCGTTTTTGGGCAGTTCGGTTAACTTTCTCGGGGTATTGGAGTTGGGGAAGACATACAAGCTTCCCCTCGTCCCAAGCCCACCGCAATCTCCCAATGGATGTTGCGGGTGGACTTCTCGTGAACACGATATTCGGCCCGGTTTTAGTCGCTGGAACGGTAGGTGACTATGGCCATGCACGTTTCTATTTCCAAATCGGGCGCGTTTTTTGACAGCCATTCTCGCCGCGCTCGCCCCCGTCCACCTCCTGGACCTCTGAAGACCCGACTACTCCTAGGTAACTTGACACCACCTGTTATCATTAACAGGTAGAGAGACTCCCTGCTGGCCCGGTCTTGCAGCTACCGGGCTTCCGCACTTAACGCGCGCTTTAGGTCCACCCCTAAGTCTTTTTTCTGGAAGACTTTGCACACTTTTGACGGGGGAGGGGGTCTAACCACTGAATGCAGAAATTTCCCCTCAGCCTCACCGCCTTCGCGCTCCTGCATAACGCCGCCTCTCCGCAGGAATATCAACAGCGCAGAACCTTCCCGCCGGAACCCGCGAGGCCGATTCACCTACATCACAGGACGCGATCAATCCTCAGATCCGCTCCGCCGAATCCGCCCTCGAGAGCGGTGACTACGCCGCAGCCATCGCCGCGCTGAAACCACTCGCCGCAGCCCAGCCGAAGAACGCCCACATCCTCTACGACCTCGGCTTCGCGCAGGAGCACACCGGCGATGACACCGCAGCCGCAGCCTCCTACAAGGCCGCCATCGCCGCCGATCCCTCGCTCGCCGAGCCGCAGCTTGCCCTCGGCCTCATCGACGCCCGCAACGGCAACGTCGACGCCGCACACCGCGAGCTCCAGGCCGCCAGCAACCTCGCCGGACGCCAATCGCAGCCTTCCGCGCCCGCGCCCTGCGCTCCCTCGCCGTCCTCGACGAGCGCACCGATCCGGACGCCTCTCGCGACGAGCTCCTCGAGGCCCTGAAGCTCACCCCCGAGACTCCCGCCGACATCCTCCTCAGCGCCCACCTCGCCGAGCACGCGCAGGCCTTCCCCGAAGCCGAAGCCGCCTACCGCCGCCTCCTCACCCTCACCCCCAACGACCCCGACGCCACCGCCGGCCTCGCCCACGCCCTCACCGCACAGGGCAAGACCGCCGACGCCGAGGCCCTCCTCACCTCCGCCCTCAAGACCAACCCCGCCGACCCCCGCCTCCTCTCCCAGCTCGCCGCCGTCTACGGCGCGGAGGGCAAGCCGGAGCAGGCGATCCCGATGATCGAGCAGCTCCGGACTTCGGATTCTGCGGCCGCGGCGAACCCGGCGATTACGCGCCTGCTGGCTCACCTGTACACGCTGACAGGTGACAATGCCAAGGCCGAACCGCTATTCCGTAGTCTTGTGGCTCAGAATTCCAAGGACCCGACGCTGCTCGACGATCTCGCGAGCGCCCTCGTTCAGCAGCAGAACTTCGCCGAGGCGGAGACGCTGCTCACGAAGGCGGTTGCCATGAGGTCGAGCTTTCCGTCGGACTCCGAGTGGGGCGAAGCGGCTGGACATCTTGCATTTGCCGCATCGCGAAACCATGACCCACACATGGCTTTGCAGGCGTTGGATGAACGTGCTACAGTCCTCCCAAACTCACCTGCGTCCCTCTTCCTTGAGGCAACAGCGCATGACACGTTGCATCAATACAAGGACGCAGAACGAGCGTATCGTGCATTCCTGGCGCTGGCCGGGGGCAAATATCCCGATCAGGAGTTTCAAGCGCGCCACCGACTTATCGCCCTGGAGCACGAGAGGTAGAGCATCGCTGCACTCGAAAGGGGGTGCGCTATGGTCACTCAATCCGGGTCACCGAATTGGATTTGTCGCGAAGCAGGGCTAATACTCGTATCACTCGTCTTTCTCTTTCCCTTCACAAATTCAGCAAGAGCCTCGCATCCTGACGAGGTCCCACTCGATGCCGCTGCCCTGCTCCAGATGGAGCAGCGCGCGGACGCCGCACAGCCTCGCGATCAGTGCTACATGTTCGCCGAGGTGCTGCACGGTCTGACGGAACTCGCGGGCCGGGAGATCGCCGCGGGTGACGATCAGGACGCCGAGTACGACGCTCACGCACATCGATTCGGTTGCCGCCAAGATGCAGAAGGTTTCCGCTGCGAATGCGAAGCATCTGAAGAACGCAGAACTGCTGCTGGAGCATGTCACGCGCCGGCTGACCGATATGGCCCATGTGGCCTCGGGCAAGTCAGCGCGGTGCGATGCAGGCAACGTTGGAGTGCGTCGACCATTTGCATACACAGGTACTCGCGGTAATCTTCTCGAAATGAATCGAATCCGCACGGTATCGACGGCTCATCCTCGCCGCCTGCGCTCTTCTCGTCTTTGCGCCGGCGGCTTCGCGTACGCGCCCAGGACGAAGACAGCTCCATGAGCCAGAAAGAGATTGAGGCTCTGCGCGATGCGGCGTACGTCCCGAATGAGCGCGTGATGACGTATATGAAGATTCTCAATACGCGCGAGCAGGAGATTACCGATCTGCTGGCGAAGCCGCGGCGGCCTGGCTTCAACCAGGACATGCACGATCTGCTCGATCAGTTTGCGGCTATCGCCGATGAGTTCAATGACAATCTTGACGAGTATCAGAGCAAGCATCGCGACATCCGCAAGTCGCTGCCCAAGCTTGTCAGCTCGATTGAACGCTGGTCTACGACGCTGCGAGCACCGGCCGATGATCAGAGCGTACAACATTGTTCGCAAGATGGCGCTGGATTCGCTGAAGGACATGCGCGACATCGCGACGACGATGCAGACCGAGCAGGCCGCCTATTTCAAGGCCCATCCGGATGCGGAGAAGACGGAGAAGGAACGCGCTGACCCGGATCATTCCCCTGTTCCACAGTAGGTTTCGGGAGTGTTCCCCGTGGAACATTCATTTGTATGTCACTAAGAAATGTGGGAAACGCAGTTTTCTGTGGATTACGCCTGACCGTCAGGCGATTATCGAACTTTGCAGGTGGTTTGGGCTCATTTTCAGCTGGCTCCGCCGAGTGCCGGCGAATGTGAGCAGAGATGTTAATCTGAGCTCAGCGTGCCCCGTTCTGCTCTGCCCTCTGCATCTACCGCACTGATCTCCGTCTTTGAGATCGAGTACCGTGCGCTGCGTCCGCGGGCGCCGATGCCCCCGCTGGAAGTGAAGTTCCGCCGGTTCACCAGCCTGAACACGACAATCCGGTTGCGCGAGGGACGGTTGATTGTGCGGCTGTCGGATCTGCTGGAACATGCTCCGGAGACGGTTCACCAGGCGATCGCGCACATCCTGCTGGCGAAGCTGTACCGCAAGCCGATTCATCCTCACTTTGCAGATCGCTACCGTCGCTATACGCAGTCGGAGGCAGTCTCAAAGCACGCGGAGCGCATCCGGCAGGAGCGCGGACGGAAGCGCATCCTCTCTGCGAAGGGCCATCAGTACGACCTCGACGAGGTCTTCGAGTCGCTGAACATGCGCTTCTTTCATGGGCTGCTGGGACGGCCGACGCTGACATGGAGCGCGCACTATGCCAAGCGCATGCTCGGGCACTACGATGCCGCACACAACACGATTGTGGTGAGCCGGGTCTTCGACCGGCCGAACACGCCGCGGTACGCGATCGAGTATCTGCTGTACCACGAGATGCTGCACCTGAAGCATCCGGTGCGGGTGCGCGCAGGGCGCCGATGCGTGCACTCGCGCGAGTTCCAGGCGGAGGAACGATTGTTCCCGGAGCTGGAGTTGGCGCGCGCCTATCTGAAGCGGCTGTAGGCTGCTCGTGGGTTGTAGCCCACTCATGAAATGGTTCCGTTCAGTTATGAGTTGCGAGTTCAGGAGTAGCGAGGGGATCTATGGGTCGGGCCTTCAGCCCTCTGATGTCTTTTGTTGGCCTGTACCTGGGGCTTCGGGCACTGAAAAGCGTGCCCTTCGCCCCAGGCTGGTATATGGCGCGCCGTTGGCGCTTGTGTTGTCGGGAGATCCTGGGGACCCACGTCCCAAAGTCGAGATGTGGGGCACCCGCGCTTGTGGGATGGAGATAGATTCCGTCAGGTGCGCGGGTCTGCCGCGAGTGCGGGCGCCCACTGCCACTGCGCCTTGGCGGCCCATGCGACCACGACGATTCCGGCCACCACGCTGCCGAGCGCTGCGACCTGGGCGTTGGACATGGTGTGGCCGAAGTAGAGCCTGGGGTTGATCCGAACGAACTCCACCAAAAACCGGCCGATGCCACTGAGCACGAGATACATTCCGGTCAGCCAGCCGATCGGCTTATGCTTCTCGCCCAGCTTCCAGAGGATCCAGAAGACAAGGAGCGAAAACAGCAACTCGTAGACAGGCGTCGGCTGCACGAGCGCGTTGGGCGGAGTGGGCGGCACAAGAGCATCCTTCGCCATATGAACGCCCCAGGGCAGCGTGGTGTTGATGCCGTAGTCGCCGTCACCGGAGAGCAGGCAGCCGATGCGACCGACGCCATAGCCGAGGGCGGCAGCGGGTGCAGCGAGATCGAGCATGCGCAGAGAGCCCACTCGCTCTCCCTGTGTGCCTTCGAGCGGACCTTTGAAGCGCGCCACTCTTCCCTGCCACATAAGCACGGCGATTGCGGCCAGGAGGCCGCCGAACCATGCGAAACCAGCCTGAAACCAGGAGAGGAAACTCTTTACAACCTCAAAGGGATGCGCAGTTCCGGGCACCAGAATCTGCCGCCATGCGGCGACGAGTTCGTGCGGATTTTGCAGCTCATGCCAGAGCTTGGCGCCGACGATTCCAGCGACGACCGCGAGTGCGACGACGTTCAGGGCGTCTGCGTCGACGCCGTTACGCTTGAAGTTGTAATGCAGAACGACCGTGGCACAAACGGCCGCCAGCCAGAGCAGCAGACCGAAGGTTCCAATGTGCCATGAGCCAAGGTTGATGTACGGAAACATGCAGCTTTCAGTATATCGGCGGAGGAGCGTTAACTTCGCATGGCGAGGCGAAGGTACGGTTGTGTCCGCCTTTTCCTCATCGCGGCAATCCGCTACCCTACGCATAATCATGTCCTTGCCTGCCTACGTCCCGCCCCAGAAGATGGAAGTACTCTTTTCACGCGACCAGATCGCAGAACGCGTGCATGCGGTCGGCACGCAGATCTCGACCGACTACGCTGGTCAGTCGATTGTGTTGATTGGCGTGCTGAAGGGCGCGGCGATCTTCCTGTCAGACCTCGCGCGCTCGATTACGGTCGACAACACGTTCGATTTTGTGGCGGTCTCGAGCTATGGGCGCGCGCGTGTGTCGTCGGGCCAGGTGAAGCTGATCAAGGATATCGACAACCCGATTGAAGACAAGCACGTGATCCTGGTCGAGGACATTCTCGATACGGGACTGACGCTGAGCTATCTGCGGCAGTTGATGCTGCAGCATAAACCGGCGTCGTTGAAGATTGCGACGTGCCTGGATAAGCCCGACCGCAGACTGGTGCCGATTGAGGCAGACTATGTTTGCTTCAAGATTCCGAACCGGTTTGTGGTGGGGTACGGGATGGATTTCGCCGAGCGGTATCGCGGGGTGGAAGACATTCGGATCTATCCGGAGACGCCGGCGGGACACTAAAGCTGCAGCCTGTTTACAGCGTCGTGCGCGATCGTGGCGTCTCAGTGTATGAGACGGTTCTATGGCACGCGCACAGTTCCCTACCGCCGCTGAGTTCGTTCCGGAAGAGCACAAACTGCCGATCCTGGACGCAGCGATGCCGCGCTGCAAGGGCTGCGATCTTTATCTGCATGCAACGCAGGTGGTGCCGGGTGCGGGCTCGAGCCGCGCGAAGCTGATGCTGGTGGGCGAGCAGCCGGGGAACGAAGAGGACAAGCAGGGAGCGCCGTTTGTAGGCCCGGCGGGCGGCGTGCTGCGGCGCGCGATGGACGAGCTGCACATCAAGGCAGCGGATGTGTACGTGACGAATGCTGTGAAGCATTTCAAGTTTGTGGAGCGCGGCAAGCGGCGGATTCATGAGACGCCGCGGGCGAGTGAGTTGAACGCGTGCCGGCCGTGGCTGGCGGCGGAGATCGATGCAGTGAAGCCGCGGGTGATTCTGTGCCTCGGAGCGAGTGCGGCGAAGTCGATGCTGGGGCCGAAGTTTTCGCTGCTGAAGGAGCGCGGGCACATTCATTCCACGCCGCTTGCGGAGCGTGTGCTGGCGACGATTCATCCTTCGGCTGTGTTGCGAAATCGCGATCCGGAGGATCATGAGAGGCTGTATCACTACCTGGTCGACGACCTTGCGCTGGCGTACAGCACTGCGACGGGCAAACGGTAGCTACAATAGTCGCAATGCCTTCTGCGACACACACGAACTCCACCACTCGCGTTATCTCTCCGGCACGCAGCCTGCGCGGCTCGCTGACGTTGCCCGGCGACAAGTCGATTTCGCACCGCTATGCGATGCTCGCGGGCTTTGCGAAAGGGATCTCGCGGTTGACGAACTTTTCGACGGGCGCGGACCCGCATAGCTCGCTGGCGTGCATGGCGGCGCTGGGCGCGAAGACGAAGCGCGACGGGCGCACGATTGAGGTGACGGGGACGGGTGGGCAATTTCACCAGCCAAAGAGTGATCTTGACTGTGGGAACTCCGGCTCGACAATGCGGATGCTGTCGGGACTGGTTGCGGCGCAGCAGGGGACGTACCGGTTCATCGGCGATGAGTCGCTGACGAAGCGGCCGATGGAGCGCATTCGCAAGCCGCTGGAGCAGATGGGAGCGCGCGTCACGCTGACGGACGGCCATGCGCCGATGACGATTCATGGCGGTGAGCTGAAGGCCATCGACTTCGAGGCGCCGATTGCGAGCGCGCAGGTGAAGACGGCTGTGCTGTTCGCAGGGCTGCAGGCCAAGGGGACGACGTCGTTCGCGGAGAGCATTCGGACGCGCGATCACACGGAGCATGCGCTGAAGGCGTTCGGCGCGGAGCTGGCGCGGCGCGAGGACCGCGTGTACATCGCGGGCGGGCAGCAGCTCGAAGGGATTGAGGCGACGGTGCCGGGGGATATCTCTTCTGCGGCGTTCTTTCTTTGTGCAGCGCTGCTGTTTGAGGATTCGAACCTGGTGCTCGATGCGCTGGGATTGAATCCGACGCGCGCTTCCCTGCTGGATGCGATTACGACGATGGGCGGTCACATCAAAGTGCTGGACGTGAAGGAGCAGCACGGCGAGATGATCGGCACGATCCAGGTGAACCGCAATCGCTCGCTCAAGGGCATTACGATCTCGGGGGCGCTGTCGGCGCAACTGATCGACGAACTGCCGGTGATTGCCGCGATTGGACCGTATACGGAGGAGGGCGTGCGGATTCGCGATGCGCGCGAGCTGCGCGTGAAGGAGTCTGACCGCATCGCGCTGGTGGTGAAGAATCTGCGTGCGATGGGCGCAGAGGTAACCGAGCATGAGGACGGACTCGATGTTCCGGGCAATCAGCAGTTGCATGGTGCGGAGATCGACTCCGGAACGGACCATCGCATTGCCATGGCGTTCTCCATCGCGGCACTGCGAGCGGTTGGGGACACGGCGATCCACGGCGCTGAGGCGGCAAGCATCAGCTTCCCGGAGTTCTTCGACTGGCTCGACGAGCTGGCGATTCGCTAATCTCAGGCGAACCTATGCCAACGTCGCCGCCGGCCAACTCGCGCGTCATCGTCCTCACAGAGATTGAGGCGATGGGAGGCGCTGAGCGCAGCGTGCTCGCGCTCTCGCGCTGGTTGTATCAGCAAGGGATTCCGAACCACGTCGTTACATACATTGATCATGTTGGGCTGGCGAAGTTTGCGGATCATCCGTTGGACGTGATCGAGCTGCGGCCGGAGATGCGAGCGGCGAAGAAGGTCGCGGCAATGCGCCGGTATTTTGCCGAGCGGCGCGAGGCACCGAAGCCACTGATGTCCGGCTATCAGCCCGCCCTGCATGCGACGCTGGCGGGAATGCGCGGATTCCACTGCCTGATGCATGACACGCCGAGTCTCTTTGAGGATGCAACAAGATTCAATTTCAAGCAGAGGCTTGCGCGGCGTGTCTCGGATACGATTACGGGATTTGGATTGCGCAGCGGCGGGCACACGATTGTTACGAGCGAATATCTGCGCGGCGAATGCAGCCGTGAATTCAATGTACGCGCTGACATCGCGCGCATGGGCGGTCTGACTTCGGCGAATGCTTTCAAGCCCCGGCGGGTCACGAACGAGCTTCGCATGTTAAGCGTCTCGCGGATTGAGCCGAACAAGCGAATCGATTGGATCCTGCGCGCGCTCGAACAGCTTGAGCACGAGTCGCCAACGCTCTCAGCGCGTGTGGACTGGCATCTTGATGTGGTTGGCAAGGGCTCGGCGATGGAGGCGATGCGGCAGCTTGCGGCGAACTTTGGATTCGGAGAGCGCGTCCGGTTCCACGGTTATCTGAGCGACGCGGAGCTGGCAAATCTTTACGACACGACGCATCTGTTCCTGATGCCGGCGGTACAGGGCTACGGCATTCCCGCGATCGAAGCGCTCAGCCGCGGAATTCCCGTGCTGCTGCACCGCGAGTCGGGCGTCAGCGACATCCTGGGGCGAACACCGTGGGCCGTTGTGATCGATGGCAAGGAGAGTGCGATGCTTGCGGGCCTTCGCCAGGCGATCGACAACACTCTGACCGGCGCTCAGCTCGGTGCTGCGCTGCCGCATCTTCCGACGGAAGATGAGTGGGCGGGACGCGTCGCCAGGCTGTGCAACTGGTTGTAAGTTTCAGAAAGCAGCGGGACAGCACTACATCTTGTAGCGGCCCATGTCGTCGTCATTGAGCCCTTCGAGCCAGCGGCGAAGGTCCTCGGCGGTCGGGTTCAATGCTCCGCTTGCGGCGAGCTTCGCCTGCTCCAGCACCTGGCGGCTGACGAAGATCGGGCAGTCAGCGCGCAGTGCGAGTGCGATGGCGTCGGAGGGTCGTGCGTCGAGTCCGATGATCTCGCCCGCCTGGTCCATCCAGACGGTGGCGTGGAAGGTCTCCTCACGCAGTGAACCGACGACGACCCGGGTGACGCGTGCGTTCAGTCCGTGGATGGCGTTGCGCAGAAGATCGTGCGTCATCGGCCGCGGCATCGTGGCCTTTTCGATCTCCAGCGCAATGGCGTTTGCCTCAAAGAGGCCGACCCAGATGGGCAGCACTACCTCGCCGGCGAGATCGTTGAGGACCACGATCGGCTGATGGGTGGAGGGGTCCATCATCAGACCGCGGATGCGGACTTCGACCTCTGCGTCGGACGTGTGCTGTGTTTCAGGCTCCGGCTTGAACCCTGGCAGATTCATCGCGCTCTCAGTGTACTCGCCTAGGCCGGAACGCGCGCGTTCAATGCCTGATGGGCCAAGAGCGCGGCGGAGGGCGCGACGGGCGCCGACACAGCCTCGCCGACGAGTGAGTTCGGGAAAATTTTCGTCACACGCACATCGATGTAGCTGCCGATGGCGGGGATGTGGTCGCACTCAAAGTTGACGGTCTTGTTCTGCGAAGAACGGCCGATGACCTGGCCTCGCGCCGAGTTGTGGCCCTCCACCATGACTTCCATCACCTGATCGAGATGACGCTGCATAGTTCGTGCGCTGAATCTCACGCTGGCGTTCGTTGAGGATAGCCAGCCGCTGCACCTTGACCTCGTCTGCAATGGAGTCGTGCATATGGATGGCCGGCGTGTTGGGTCGCGGCGAATACTTGAAGCCGAAGACGCCGTCGTAGCCCACGTCGTCGAGCAGCGTGATGGTCTGCTCGAAGTCGCTGGTCGGTCTCGCCGGGGAAGCCGACGATGATGTCGGTGGTGAGCGAGATGTCGCGACTCGCGGCCTTGGTCCAGGCGATGCGCTCGAGGTACCACTCGCGCGTGTACTCGCGCTGCATGGCCTTCAGCACGTCGGTTGAGCCGGACTGCACCGGCAGATGTACGTGATCGCAGAGCGTCGGGATGGCGTCGATGGCGTCGACGATGTCCCGGGTGAAGTCGCGCGGGTGCGAGGTGGTGAAGCGCACGCGCCGGATGCCGTTGATTTCGCCGACGGCGACGAGCAGCTCGGCGAAGGTGCGCTTGCCGCTGGGATCGCGGTAGCTGTTCACGTTCTGGCCGAGCAGCTGAATCTCGGTGTAGCCCAGCCGCGGCGATGCGCTGCGCCTCGGCCAGGACTGAGGCCGACGAACGCGAGCGCTCCTTGCCGCGCGTGTACGGCACGACGCAGTAGGCGCAGAACTTATCGCAGCCTTCGATGATGGTGATGTAGCCGCGGTGCGGGTTGGAGCGTGCGGTGAACTCGGTGTCGAAGGTCTCGTCGGTCTGGCGGTCGTCGAGCCCGGTGACGCGGGTCTCGCCGGCCTCGAGCCGGCGCCAGCATCTCCGGCAGGTTGCGGTAACTGGCGCGAACCGGCGACGAGCGAGACGTAGGGGGCGCGCTCGAAGATCTTCTGCGCCTTCCTGCTGGGCGACGCAGCCGAGCACGCCGAAGCGCTTGCCCTCGCCCTGCATGCGCTTGTACTCGTTCAGCCGGTGAAAGACCTTCTGCTCGGCCTTGTCGCGGATGGAGCAGGTGTTGTAGAGGATCAGGTCGGCATCGGCCTCGTCCGCCACCTGGGTGTAGCCCTCGCTGCTGGAGCGTGCCGACGACTTTTTCGGAGTCGTGCGCATTCATCTGGCAGCCGAAGGTCTCGATGTAAAACGTCTTGCTCATCTGCTCACTCTTCTTCGTGTCTGAGAAAGTATATCGGCCGGAGATTCTACTTCCGTAATGGCGCGAGGAACCAAGGCGACCCATTGCCGTGCAAAATCTTGCACATTACTGTCGGTGATTACCTGTGTTTTCTTGGGTTTTCGGGCACTTTTTATCCACAGGCGACATAAAAATTTGGCATCGCGGTTGCTTATTGATATTGCGAGTCTCAACTCAATTCAAAAGAGGTTTTTAAGCAATGAAGAAGATGCTTCTTCTGTGTGCACTTGTGGTCGGCTTCGTATTCGGCCAGGCCGCACACGCAGATACCTATTCACTTTCGTTTGCGGGCTGCTTTGGTGTTGTTATCGGGCCCGCTTGCTTTGGAACTCCGGTCACAAACGGCGCCAGCAGCCCAGGGGTGACGGATATTACGTTTACGACCGCCGGCTCTCTTACACCGGGATTCCCGTTCGCGAACCAGTCCCAGATTGACAACATCTCGGGCACGGTCAACATCGGCGGGGATGTCTACACCATTGGGGCGCTTGCCACTGGCCTGGGGGGAGACAATAAGCTCAACGATGGCCTTTTCACGGGGCTATATCTCGATAATCAGGGCATCGACTTCCTGCTGTCCGGAAGCGGTTCGACGGTTGACTACACCGAGCTCAACCTGACCTATGACTCCGTCCAGGGTGAGTACACGTACACCACCGAGCACTGCGCCGGGGGGCTCTTGCTCCTGGGCCGTCGCGAGCTGGGCAAGAGTGCCTTTGCGAAAGCCTTGGGTAACCAGACCGGCCGCCCCACGATCATTCTGGACGTGGGAGCACTAATGGGCTCGCTGGTGGGCACACCGAGGGCAACGTCCGCCAGGCCCTGCGCATCGCCGACGCCATGGCGCCCTGCGTGTGCATGCTCGACGAAGCCGAAAGGCGCTCTCCGGGGCCACGCGGCCACGACGGATTCCGGTGTATCGGCCCGGCTCTTTGGCACCTTCCTGACCTGGCTCAGCGATCACTCCAGCGATGTGTTCGTCTGCTGTACTAGCAACGACATCTTCCAAACTCCCGCCGGAGTTCTCCCGGGCGGAACGCTTTGACGGGGTGTTCTTCTGCGACCTGCCCTCCACCGCCGAAAAAGCCCGGATTTGGGAGATCTATCTGCAGCGTCCGAATTGCCGCAGCAGGAACTCCCCCGGAGTCCCGATTGGACAGGGGCGGAGATCAAGAGTTGTTGCCGTCTGGCGGCTTGCTGGATGTGCCGCTGGCGGAGGCGGCCAAACAGGTGGTGCCGGTGGCGGTGACGGCGGCCGAATCGGTGGAGAAGCTGCGGAACTGGGCCAGCGGACGCTGCTTGTCGGCGTCGGTGCCGGGGTTGTTCCAGAGGGTGGGTGCGGGCACCCCGGCGCACCGCGTGGCCCGCGGGACCGCCAACTGAAGGGTGATCCTCAAGCGGGCGGGAATCACGATCGTTAGCAAGCTGACCCAGCAGGCCTTTGAACGGGTTCCGGGACGCGTGCTGATGGAGATCAACCGGCGGATCGGCTTTCGCCTCCTCACCCG
>CAVZMD010000004.1:0-60746 GCA_963776265.1 uncultured Acidobacteriaceae bacterium
ACTGATCGTGAAGTGGGGCTCGACCAGCATCCTCTCGCTCGCCATCGGACAAGAGATCGGTGTTACCCCGATTCAACTCGTAACGATGGTCTCTTCCATCGCCAACGGTGGGGAGTACATTCCGCCGCATATTCTGTTGGCGTCGACGGACGAGCTGAAGGGTGATTCTCGTCTGAAACCGGAGCCATTCCGTCCCGAGTTCCAACTCCCCACAAACCTCCCCGACGGTTCGCATCGCGTCATCACCGAGATGACCTCTGCAAAGATGCGGGCGATGATGCAGGGCATCGTCGTCGAAGGCACTGGCAAACTGGCGGCGCTCAATGGATACAGCTCCGCCGGCAAAACGGGAACGGCCGAGAAGATCGACCCCGCAACTCACACCTACTCGCACACCAAGCTGGTCGCCAGCTTCGCCGGCTTCGCCCCGGTCAGCGATCCCGCGATCGCGATTGCGGTTGTCATCGACTCACCGACTGCGGGTGGCGAGGCGCTGCATTACGGCGGCGCCGCCAGCGCTCCGGTCTTCGCCGAGGTCGCGCAGCAGGTGCTTGAGTATCTCGGTGTGCCGCACGATCAGCCACTAAAGACGAAGCAGCAGATGCAGCAGATCGCAGCCAACGTGGAGCCTGATGATGTCCCTGACGAGAGCGCGGATCTAAGCTCCATGTTCGATCAGATCAACAGCCTTCCTGCGGATGACCCTCTGCGCCAGCCCGCAACTGCAGCCGCGATGGAGCAGAACCAGCTTGCCGACGAACGCGCCGCCGCCGCTGCAGCGAGCGCTCCCCCACCAAAGAAGGGGCTGCTCGGACTGCCGGATAAGGTCCTCTCCACCTTCCACGCAAACGGTGATACCACTTCCGTGATGCCCGACACGAACATCGCCGACGCGCAAGCGATCAATGCGGCTCACATCGATCCGGCGGTGCAGCCGCGCGGCAACGGTGCCGTCGTGGTCGATGCCGGTAAACGGGTTTCTGTGCCTGAGTTCCGAGGCTCCGCATTGCGCTCCGTTGTGGAGAGCGCGACTACACTTGGCCTGCGGGTCGAAACCCTCGGCAGCGGCCTGGCCCGGGAGCAGATGCCTGCGGCCGGAACGATGGTGCCGCCCGGAACCGAGATCGTTGTACGCTTCGCGCGTTGAGTTCGTCTTGCGATTGGTGACTGGCCGATGAGATGGAACGACATCAACGCGGACTTGCGGTCGCTGAAGACCGCCGGCCACGACGCTGAGGTACAGGGCGTGCACTATGACTCGCGCCGCGTTGGCCCAGGCGATGTCTTCGTCGCTATGCGCGGCGGCTCGACCGACGGCAACCGCTTCGTCGACGCAGCGCTCCAGCAGGGCGCCGCAGCGATCGTCACGGATTCGTCTGAGATATTCGATCGGCTTCAACTCGATCGACCCGACCTGCCAATCGCCCTCGTCGAGCACGGCCGCCGCGCTCTCGCCGAGGTGAGCGCTGCAGTCTTCGGCCGTCCCGAGCGCAGCCTCAAACTCAGCGGTGTTACCGGAACCAACGGCAAGACGACAACCACGTTTCTCCTCGAACAACTTCTCGCCAGCGTCGGACGCAAGAGCGTTCTGCTGGGCACCATCGAGACCCACATCGCCGGCGAGGTCCGGCCCGACCGATCACACCACTCCCGAGAGCCGCGATATCTACGCCGTCTTCGCCGAAGGCGTGAAAGCTGGCTGCACCGAAGCCATCATGGAGATGAGCTCCCACGCTCTCGAGCAGGAACGTGTCTGGGGTCTGCCGGTCGACGTGGCGATCTTCACGAATCTCACTCAGGATCACCTCGACTTTCACGGCACGATGGAGGTTTACGGGCGCGCGAAGGCAAAGCTGTTCGCCGGAGTTGGTGCACCGCCCCCGCGCGTTGCCGTGGTTAATGAGGACGATGCGAACGCTCCGCTGATTCTTGATGCCTTCGCAGGGGAGCATGTCATGCGCTACGGGATCGATGCGCCGGACCCAACACACAGTGCATCGAACCTGCACCTCGCAGTTGGCGACACCCGCTTCGATTTCGTCACCCTCAGCGGAACGGTCCCGATTCAATCACCGCTGAACGGCCGCGTGAACGTCTACAATCTCCTCGCCGCGATGTGTGCCGCACTCGCACGCGGGTTGACCCTCGAAGAGGTCGCACGTGCAACTCCAACACTGAAGCAGGTTCCCGGCCGCTTCGAGGTCGTCCCCGGTTCCGAACGCGCAGGATTCAGCGTCGTCGTCGACTATGCACACACCGACGATGCTCTACGCAATCTCCTCAGCATCGCGCGCGAGACCATCGGCATTCACAGTGGTCGTGTCATTACACTCTTCGGCTGCGGTGGCGACCGCGACCGCACCAAGCGCCCAAAGATGGGCCTTGCCGCGGCCGAGGGCAGCGACCTCGTCATCGTCACCAGCGACAACCCGCGCAGCGAGCGGCCTTTGGCCATCATCGAAGAAATCATTCCGGGCGTTCGCGAGACAAACACGCCTCTTATCGTCGAAGAGGACCGCCGTACCGCCATCGAGCACGCAATCCGCTCTGCGCAGCCCGGCGACATCGTCCTGCTCGCCGGAAAGGGACATGAAAAGGTACAGGTCTTCGCTGAAGGAACCGTTCCGTTCGATGATGTAGCGGAGGCCTCACGGGTCCTCCGGGAGCTTGCCGAGGTGCGCGCGTGATCTTTAACCCTTGGACAAATCGCCGACTGGATGCACGCCGAGGGCGACTTCGACCCGGGCCGCACCGCGATTGGCTACTCGATTGACTCGCGGACGGTCAACGCCGGTGAGCTCTTCTTCGCCGTGCGTGGCGAGCGCATGGACGGCCATGACTACGTCGAGTCGGCGCTCGCGAATGGCGCCATCGCAGCCGTCGTCAGCATGCGCTGGCTTGTGCCCCCAGGCGTCGACCAAACGAAACTCCTCCGCGTCCCGGACTCCGAAGACGACTGCGTGCTCGCATCAATGCAGCGACTCGCGAATCGCGTGCGCCGCGTGTGGGGCGGCCGCGTCATCGGCGTCACCGGCTCCGCCGGCAAGACGACAACGAAAGAGTGCGTCGCCGCGGTCCTCGCCAAACAGTTCGAGGTACTGAAGACCACCGGCAACCTCAACAACCACTTCGGCGTGCCTCTGCAATTGCTCCGCCTCGAGCCGCAGCACGAGGTCGCCGTGCTTGAGATGGGCATGAATCACGCCGGCGAGATCACCGCGCTCGCGAAGATCGCCGAGCCTGACTGGGGCGTCGTTTCTAACGTCGCACCCGTGCATCTCGAGTTCTTCCGTGACGGCATCGCCGGCATCGCGCGCGCCAAGTTCGAGCTCGTCGCCGCACTCCCGCCCGATGGCTACGCCATCCTCAACGCCGACGATGACCGCGTCGCCGCCTTCGCGCGCGGCATGGGCGAGCGCGCTCTTCTCTACGGAACCAATGCGCGAGCCTACGTTCGCGCCGAAGAGATTCGCGAGGGTGGCCTCGATGGCACGCGCTTTGTTCTCGCCGTTGAACAGCTGCGCCGCAATGTTCACCTTCACCTCATCGGCCGCCACAACGTGCTCAACGCGCTCGCCGCCATCAGCGCCGGCCTGCTCAGTGACATCGACATCGACACCTGCCGCGAAGCGGTCGAAGAGATGCGACCCACCGAGAAGCGTGGGCGCGTCCTCGAATTCCACGGTGCTCGCCTCATCGACGACACCTACAACTCCAACCCGCGCGCGCTGCAATCGATGGTCGAAGCGCTTCGCCAGACACCCGCCACGCGCCGCTTCGTCGTCGCCGGAGAGATGCTCGAACTCGGCCCCGAAGGCGCTGCCCTCCACCGCGCCGCGGGCGAGCAGATGGCCGGTCTAGATGGCGTCCTCGGGGTTCGCGGCCTCGCCTCGGAGATCGTCGAAGGCGCACGCGCCAAGGGCGTCGCCGCTGAATTCGTCGAGAGTCCCGGCGAGGCCAGCGTCTGGCTCGAGCAAAATCTCCGCAAGGGCGACGTTGTCCTCCTCAAGGGCTCGCGCGGCGTGCGCCTCGAGCGCGCTCTCGAAGCCCTTGAAGAATAGGTCGCCGAGTAGACCGCCGAATGCCCCATTCGCACAGGGGCCGAGCTTGGTTCGCCGCCTGTTTTGGCCCGGTTTTACGCAGCTTTCAAGCGTAAGATAGCGAAGGACCGCGGCCTGCCAGCACGGTCATCCAAACGCGCGCGAGGCGGCTTTCGTTGCTCTATTGGCTCCTCTATCAAAAGCTTTTTCCCTACTTCCGGTACTTCCGGATCTTCCGCTACGTCACGTTTCGCTGCGTCTTCGCAAGCCTGACGGCGCTGCTCATCGGCCTGCTCATCGGGCCATTCGTCATTGACCGCCTGCGCCAGTTTCAGATCAGCCAGTACATCCGCGAAGAAGGTCCGGAGAGCCACCAGAAGAAGGGCGGCACGCCCACCATGGGCGGCGTGCTCATCTGCATCTCTATCCTCATCCCCACGCTGCTGTGGAGCGATCTCTCGAATCCCTTCGTCTGGCTGGTGATGTTCGCGACGATCGCCTTCGCTGCCATCGGGTTCGCCGACGACTACACGAAGGTTGCGAAGAAGCGCAACCTCGGCCTTACCTCACGCCAGAAGCTGCTGCTGCAATTCATCGTCAGCGGAACCATTGCGGTGGCGCTGATTGTTCTGCAGGGCCAGGGCTTCTACTCGACGCGCCTCATCGTGCCGTTCATGAAGCACTATCGGCCGAACCTCACCATCGATGCGTTCCTCCACATCCCGCATCTGTGGCCGCTGGCGTTCATTCCGTTCGTCATCTTCGTGATGCTGGTGATCAGCTTCTCGAGCAACGCAGTCAATCTCACCGACGGCCTCGACGGTCTCGCCATCGGCTGCACCATCATCGCCGCTGGCGCGTTGACGGTGCTCACCTATGTCAGCGGTCACGTCGTCTTCGCGGACTACCTTGAGTTGTCGCGAATGCCTGCGGTGAGCGAGCTGACCGTCTTCTGTGGAGCGATGGTCGGCGCCAGCATCGGCTTCCTCTGGTACAACGCGCATCCGGCCGAGGTCTTCATGGGCGATGTCGGCTCGCTCGCGCTCGGCGGCGCGATTGCGACGGTCGCGGTCATCATCAAGCAGGAGCTTCTGCTGCCGTTCATCGGCGGCGTCTTCATCCTGGAGGCCGTCAGCGTGATGCTGCAGGTCGGCAGCTACAAGCTGCGCGGCGGCAAACGCATCTTCCGCATGGCCCCGCTGCATCACCACTTCGAGCTCGGCGGGTGGTCGGAGTCGAAGGTCATCGCCCGCTTCTGGATCATGGCGCTGGTCTTCGCCCTGTTTGCGCTCACCACACTGAAGCTGCGATAAACGAGGGGCAGCTTCGCGAATGAACACATGGAACTAAAAAACAAGCGTGTACTCGTAGTTGGCCTCGGCAAGAGCGGCATCGCAGCCGCGCGGTTTCTCAAGGCCCGTGGAGCGCAGGTGACGGTCAGCGACATCCGGCCTGCGGGATTGATCTCTGAACTCCCCACGCTGCTCGACGCAGGCATCATGGTCGAGACAGGAAGCCACGGGCTGCTGACCTTCCGCCGTCAGGATCTGATCGTCGTCTCGCCGGGTGTGCCGTCGAATACTCCCGAGCTTGCGACGGTGCGGACTTTCGGGATTCCGACTATCGGTGAGCTGGAGCTAGGCGCCCAGTTCCTGCAAGGGCAGATCGTTGCCATCACCGGATCGAACGGCAAGACCACGACGACGACGCTGATCGGCGAGATCCTCAAGGCGAGCGGCAAGCCGACACTGGTTGGAGGCAACATCGGGCGTCCGGTCGTCGACATGGTCGCGGAATCCACTCCAGAAAGCTGGAGCGTGCTCGAGGTCTCGAGCTTCCAGTTGGAGACGATTCAAACGTTCCATCCAAAGATCGCTCTCGTGTTGAACATCACGCCGGATCACCTCGACCGTCACGGCAGCTTCGAGGCGTATGCCGCGGCGAAGAGTCGCATCACCGAGAATCAGACCGCGGAGGACTTCCTGATCCTGAACGCCGAGGACGAGCCGACCAAACTGGTCGCCGCCAAGACCAAGGCGCAGATCTACTGGTTCAGCCCGCGCCGGCAGGTGAAGCAGGGCGCGTTCGTACACGGCGAAAGCATCCTCTTCCGCCCGAAGGAAGGCGGCGAGGTCGAGCCGATTATGCCTGTAGCCGAGATCCCGCTTGCGGGCGCGCACAACGTGGAGAATGTGCTGGCTGCAGTCTGCGCAGCGACGTTTGGCAGGTGTCGATGCGCAGACGATTCGCGGGACGGTCGCAGCGTTCCATGCGGTCGAGCATCGGCTGGAGTTCGTGCGCGAGCTCAACGGCGTGCGCTGGTTCAACGACTCCAAGGCTACCAACGTCGACGCGACGGCAAAGGCGATCGAGGCCTTTCCCGGAGGTATCTGGCTGATTCTCGGAGGCAAAGACAAGGACTCGGACTATAGCACGCTGTCTTCGCTGCTGCGCGCGCGGGTGAAGGCGGTTATCACGATTGGTTCGGCAGCGGAAAAGATCGAGTCACATCTCGCCGGTGTCGTGAAGATAGAGAGAGCTGGAACGATGGAGCGGGCGGTCGCCTGGGCACAGAAAGAGGCGAAGGCGGGCGACGTGGTGTTGCTCGCGCCGGCGTGCTCCAGCTTCGACCAGTTTGAGAACTACGAGCATCGCGGCCGCGTCTTCAAGCAGCTTGTGGGCGCACTCGAGTAGGGCAGGGAATGGCAAAGCGCGTCGGCGTCGATAAGTGGTTGTTCGGAACGGTCCTGTTGCTGGTGCTGTTCGGTCTGGTCAGCGTCTTCTCGGCCTCGGCCGTGATGGCCAAGGCCACGCAGGGCTCGCCGTACGCGTTTGTGTACAGGCAGGCGATCTGGGCCGCGCTCGGCATCATGGCGTTGTTCCTGCTGATGCGCGTCGACTATCGCAAGTACAACAACCCGAGACTCATCTTTCCGCTGATGGCAGTCACGGCGCTGATGCTGCTCGGCGTCTTCGCGTGGGGCAGCATGAACGGAGCGCACCGCTGGTTGCACTTCGGTCCTGCGTCGCTGCAACCGTCCGAGTTGGCGAAGCCGGTCATCGTCTTCTTCCTCGCGTGGTTTCTGCAGACGCGCATTCATGCGATCGACAACGTGAAGGACACGTTACTGCCTGCGGTGATTCCGCCGCTCGTCTACATCCTGCTCATCCTCAAGGAGCCCGATCTCGGCACGGCGATGGTCTGCGCGGCCGTCGTGATGGCGATGCTGTTTCTCGCCGGGATGCAGATGAAGTGGATCGGCCTCGCGGTTGCTGCGGCAGCTCCGGGGCTCTACTACCTGCTCTTTCACGTCGCATTCCGCGCAGCACGTATGAAGGCGTTCCTGAATCCTGAGGCCGATCCGAGGGGCGCGGGCTTCCACATCATGCAGTCGCTGATTGCGGTTGGTTCGGGCGGCGTTTTCGGGCGCGGACTGACCGAGGGAATCCAGAAGCTGTTCTTCCTGCCGGAGCCGCACACGGACTTCATCTTCGCCAACATCTGCGAGGAGTTGGGACTCATTGGAGCGCTGTGCGTTGTGACGGCCTTCTGCATCCTTGGCTATCGCGGTCTGCGGGCGGCGTTCCTGTCCACTGATCCGTTCGCGCGGTTTCTGGCCTTCGGTCTTACGACCGCAATCCTGGTGCAGGCCTTCTTCAACATGAGCGTGGTGATTGCACTGCTGCCGACAAAGGGCATTCCGCTGCCGTTTATCTCGTCGGGCGGAACGAGTGTGTTCGTGACGCTCGCGTGCATGGGTGTGCTGCTGAACGTCACACGCGAGATCGATTAGAGCCAGTGAAGAGTGAGAAGTGAATAGTGAATAAAACCGATTCGCTTCTTCGCGTGGTGATTGCCGGCGGTGGAACCGGCGGGCATGTGGTGCCGGCACTGGCGATCGGGCGCGAGCTCAGGGACAGACACGGGGCTGAGGTGCTGTTTATCGGAACGGCGCGAGGGTTGGAGACGAAGCTGGTGCCTGAGGCGGGGTTTCGGCTGGAGCTGGTGCGCTCGGGGCAGCTGAAGAACGTGAGCCTGAAGACAAGGCTGAAGACCTTCGGGGATCTTCCGCTGGGCGTGCTGCACTGCATGCGGCTGCTGAAGGAGTTTCGACCGCAGGTGGTCGTCGGTGTTGGTGGATATGCCAGCGGGCCCGCGATGATTGCGGCGGTGCTGAAGGGAATTCCGACGCTGGCGTACGAGCCGAACGCGGTTCCGGGGATGACCAACAAGCTGCTGGGCAAGCGTGTGAGCGCAGCGGCAGTGAACTTCGACGCGACAGCGAGGTTCTTCCGCAACGCCGAGGTGACCGGCGTTCCGGTGCGGGCGGAGATCTTTGAATTGCCGGTGAAACCGGTTGGTGCCGCGCCGAGGCTGCTGGTGACGGCGGGAAGCCAGGGGGCGGCGGTGTTCAACGACGTGATGCCGAGGATTGTGCCGGGACTGATGCGGCAGGTGCCGGGGCTCAGCATCGTGCACCAGTCGGGCGCGAAGCATCTGGAGATGACGAGGGCGGCTTACGCGGCGAGCGGGGCGGATCCGGCGCGGTGGAGGGTTGAGGCGTTCCTGACGGATATGCCGAGTGAGTATGCGGCGGCGGACCTGGTGCTGGCGCGCGCAGGGAGCACGATTGCGGAGCTGTGCGCGGCGGGCAAGCCGTCTGTTCTCGTGCCATTGCCGACGGCGGCGGACGATCACCAGCGGAAGAACGCGGAGGTGCTGGCAGGCGCGGGAGCGGCGGTTATGCTGCTGCAGCGGGACGCAACACCGGAGGCGATGGAGCAGTTGCTGGTGGATCTGCTGCTCGACGGCGATCGGCGGAGGATGATGGCAGCGGCGGCGAAGCGGCTTGCGAGACCGGGAGCTCTCGAGAGGATTGCAGGAATGGTCCTGCGTCTGGCAAAGCGCCCCGAAAAGTAAAGTTGAGGGTGATTGGGTACCCCCTCCCCATTTTGCGCAAAGTCTTCATTCCAGATAACTTATGGGTGGACTTCAAGCGCAAAGTCTTGAATCGAAAGAGTTTGGGTCCAAAGTATCTGGAATCAGTAACTTGAGAGCACACAGGAGTGCTGCTCTTTTCCGAGCAGAGGCACGTCCGCGGCGCCGTCGTATCTTCCTGAAAACACTGGAGAAAATCCAATGCCCCAGCCTCCGCCACGAGCAGCGTAAGGTTGGGGCATTGGGCTAAAGGAGAGAGCCTGAACCGTGCGGTTTAGCGGTGTCCGTGCTGGCCGCCGCCTCCGCCACCGGGGTTGCCGCCGCCGTGGAAACCTCCGCCGGAGGGGGCGCTGTAGTGGGGAGCGGGTGCGCTCTGGGCGTGGCTGAAGTTGCCACCGGACGGAGCGGACGGGCGGTTGAAGGACGGCTGAGCGCCGCGGTTGAAGTTCTGGGGCTGTTGTCCGCCGAAGCTCTGCTGGCCGCGGTTGTAGTTAGGCTGCGCTCCACCGAAGTTCTGCGGGGCAGAGTGCTGGTAGTTAGGCTGTGCGCCACCGAAGTTCTGCGGGGCAGAGTGCTGGTAGCTGGGCTGTGAGCCGCCGAAGTTCTGACCGCGGTTGTTGTAGGTGTGTCACGGGACCACGATTCGCGGAGCCGTTCTGCGGGCTGCTGCTGGCCGCGATTCCAATCACGTTCTGCTGGCCGCGGTTTTCAAAGCCCTGCTGCTGACCGTGGTTGGCGAAGCCATTGTTGTTGCGGTTGGCGAAGGACTCCGTGCCGTGCGGCGCGCCGTTGATGGCGGAGCCGTGGAAGCCGGCGTTGTGCGTGGCGTACTGGGCGGGCGGGTGAGCGTTGAAGCTGTTGCCGCCAGGACGGCCGTTGAAACCGGCATAGGTGCGCTCGTAGACGTTGCCGTGGAAGTTGCCGCCGAAGTGGTTGTAGGCGCGGTTGTAGAAGAAGTGTCCGCTGTTCCAGTAGCCGCCGTAGAAGCCGGTTCCGAAGTAGCCGAAGCCGTAGTTGATGCCGCCGTAGTAGCCGACGGTGCGTCCCCAGTAGCCGGGGTGCCAGAAGTAGGCGCCGGTGTCGAAGCCCCACCAGCCGGGGGTCCAGAGAGCGTCTTCATAGGGCGGGAGAACCCAGGCGCCGTCGACCCAGTAGTAGCCGTTGGGTCCCCAGGCCCAGTAGCCGGGGGTCCAGATGTAGCCATCGCCGGGGATCATGGGCTGCTCGTAGACGGGGATGGCGGGAGGAGCGATGCCGACGGAGGGATAGCCCTGGGCCTGAACTGGATAGTTTTGAACTTGGGCGGGATAGTCCTGCGCCTGAGCTGGATAATCCTGGGGTTGGGCGGGATAGTATTGCGCGTTGGCCTGGGGTGCGGTTGCGATGATGGCTGCCCCGGCGAGTGCGGTGGCTGTAAAAAGATTGCGTGCTGTGCGCTTGATCTGCATTGGGTGCCCCTCGGTGGTGGCCTCGCTTCCCGTCCGCTTGATGAGGGTTTGCGGGTGTGTCACCGATGAGTTCCGGGCCGGTTGGTTGCTGAATGTTGCCGGGGCCGGGACTCAGTTGATTAGACACAGGTCGAAGTGTGGAGTTGCGGGAGGGATCGCAGGAGGGATGTAACACGGTTGAGGAGGTGGGAGTTAACTCTGCACAAAGCGACTTTCTCAAAACTGATCGGCGATGGTAATTCACCGCATGCGTGGGAGCGTTACCAGATCACTGAATCCTCGGTTACTACTCTCATTCGCATGATTACCATTCGGCGATAGACGAGCGCAGGACTCAACGATATGGTCAATTCAGCGAATACTGTTTAGCCAGACAATGTGGTCTCAAACCCCCGGAGACCAGAGCCGCAGAGTGGTATGGATTGCGTTCTGTGGGTGTGTGTGTCGGGCGTGAGAGAACCCGTGAAGACCGAGACTCATCATCGGTTTTCACCGTAGCCGGCCGGAGGATTATGGCCGAGTTGACATAGCCGATAGGGCTACAACAGGGCTGCTGCGAATTCCTACCCTGGATAAAAATCCGCAACGGCCACAACCAGAATTCGGCCCTGACCAAACTTGCGAAATGTGTCAGGCGTTCGAAAAACGCACTTCAGCAAGTCGACGCGTGTCACACGTAGTCAGGAGAATCCTTGATGAGAAAACTATGCGCACTTCTTCCATGTGTCTGCTTAGCTTTGATTTCTTTTACCGCTAAAGCCGATCCCACCCTCACTTTTAATAGCGTACCCGGCGGCGGCAATATAGGTCCTTACAGCATGACGCTTGGTTCGACGAACCTGCTCCTGTTCTGCATGAACGACACGAATTTCATTCAAGCCGGTGAGAGCTGGGGAGTGAATGTAGTGAATGGAGAGAACCTTACGGGACCGCTCGCTTCCTCTTATGAGGAAGAAGCCTATATCTACAGCCAGTACAACGGCACCAATGCAACGGACGTCCAGATGGCCTTGTGGAAGGTGTTCGACTCCTCGGAGAACATCAGCGGCGATGCGGCTGCCCAGGCCCTGGTAGCTGCAGCGACGAATTTGTCGAATCCGTTCTATACGAACGGCTCTTTGGGCAACTTCACGTTCTATCTGTATGACGGCGGGTCGATCACGGATCAGTATCAGAATTATTCGCCGCAGAACTTCATCGGAACCTCGACTCCTTCGACCCCTGAACCGTCGAGCCTGGCGCTGCTTGGATCAGGGCTGGTGGGTTTGGCCGGGGTTGCTCGCCGGAAGTTGCGCCGCGGATAAACGATCAGTCGTCCTGAAAGACGAACGAGCGCTGGGGTCAGTCCCCCGCGCTCGTTTTATTTTTTGGGGGCCGGTTGATGCGGCTGTCACTCGCGCAGGAGATCGACCGAGATTGTGCGGGTTCGCTGACGCGGGCGATCACGCCGCATCAGTCATTTGCGATTGGCTGCCAGAGCTCGACGCGATTTCCTTCGGGGTCGGTGAGCCAGCCGAACTTTCCGAAATCGTAGGCTTCGCGTTTGGGATCGACGCTGACCCCTTCGGCTATCAGGCGGTCGAGCACACCGTCGAGGTCATCGACCTGGAGATTGATCATCGCCTTCTGTGCGGGAGGGAAGTATGAATTGTCTGGTTTGAACAGGGCGAAGACGACCTGGGGGTGCTGCGTCGGCGGGGTATAGGCGAATGAACCGCCGGCGTTCACCAGACCGAGATGCTGCTCGTACCAGGCGTAGAGAGCTTTTGGATCGTTCGCTCGCAGGAATATTCCGCCAAAACCAGTAACTGAAGCCATGCAGCCTCCTGTCAGGAATGTTTGTCCAGAGCTTACACCGGGAGGATACGTGTGAGTGTCAATCGGGGCGGCTTCGATTTATCCAGTGGCCGCTGAGGATGAAGGAGGGTTCAGGGTTTTGAGGGCTTGGTGAAGAGGTTTTTGGGGCACATGACGTGGACGCCGTCGTTGGTGTCGACGAGCTGGGTGATGTTGACGTCGCAGGCGACGGAGATGAGGGCGTAGGCGTCGTCGCGGGAGAGATGCGGGGCGTCGGGGTTTTGCTCGGAGAGAAAAGTGATCATGTTGCGGACGGCCATCTCGGTGGCGGTCTTGAGGTCGGGCGAGAAGCCCATGGCGATGTAGAAGCGCGGGGTTTCGGCGCGAGGCCAGAGGAGGCGCGCGGCTTGATTCTGGTCTGGGGGCGCGTTGGGATTGGCTTTGTGGACGATGAACTGGAAGGTGCCGGTGAGGAAGGTTTCGAGGGCGGTGATGTCGACCTCGCCGTTGCCCTGGCCGGCGTGGCCGTCACCGGCTTCGAAGAGCGCGCCGGGGGCGTGCACGGGGTAGAAGATGACGGAGCCTTCGGTGAGCTCCTTGTTGTCCATGTTGCCGCCGTGCATCCAGGGCGGGGCGGAGTTCCACTTGCCGGCGGACTCGGGTGGGGCGACGCCCATGGAGCCGAAGAAGGGATGCAGCGGGATCGTGATGCCGGGGGCGAAGTGCGCGAGCGGCTGGCTCCGCTCTTGGGGGTGCGGTCGAGCGGGATGATTTTGGTGCGGCCGTAGGGGAAGTCGTCGGGGAGGAAGCCGCGGCCGGCGCCGAAGCCGTTGCAGGCGAAGTCGGTGTCGAGCTGAATTTTGAGGACGCGGACCTCGAGGACGTCGCCGGGTTCGGCTTCGGCGATGGCGACGGGGCCGGTGAGGATGTGGCCGCCGGGGCCGCGGTCGGCTTGCGGGACTTCTTTGTAGAGGCGGCCGAGCCAGTCAGGGATTTCGGTTGAGGGGACGCCTTCGGAGATGAGGCGCTCGGGCGGGCCGCAGGTGGAGGCGGTCTGCATGATGACGGTGTCGCCGGAGTGGACGGTGAGCGCGGGCTTGGCGTGCGCAGGAGTAATAGCCCCAGGCGACGGTGGTGGGTGTGGCGAGGAGGGTTTCGGTCTTCGGTGTTGTTTGGGCGAGGCGGGTGCGGCGATGAGCAGCAGGGCAGAGAGCAGGCGGCGGGTGGTTGTCATCGGTGAGGTGAGGATAGCGGAGAAGCGGTGGACGGCTTTTGGAAACCGACACATTATGCTGGGTTGAGGATGAGCGAAGTTCAATACACATTAGAGTGGCTTCTGCCCTACGTGCGCCGAATTCAGGCGCGCGGCAACATTGATTACCGCACTTTCGCGGATCATTTGTGGGCGCAATTAGAAGAGGCTGGTGTCCCCGGAGTTTGCAGGACGTCTCAATTCCATGCGGGTTCGGGCCGAACCTTTCAGTACGACGCGTTTCCTATGGATATTAAGAACGCGACCGTAGAGTCTTGGTTCTACCTATTTAGAAATGGGTTTATTGCGCCCGCCGCGCCTGACGATTATCTCCAATCGCCGAATCTCTACAGAATGAATGTGACCGAACGTGGTCTCGGCTGGTTCGATGGCAGCGAACCGATTCCGGAGGACGCGCATAGCTACCTGGTGCTTCTGAAGGGATTGGTTCCTAAATTGGATCCGGTGATCGAGCAATACGTTACGGAGTCGCTCGTTGCGTTCAACCGCGGGGCATACTTTGCTGCTGCGGTGATGCTTGGCGCCGGATCGGAAAAAGCAATCTACCTTTTGGCCGAAGCTCTTCTTTGCGCTTTCACGGACCCAAGAAGGCGGGAGAAGTTGGAAGCTTTGCTGAAGCGCCGCAAGCTGTTTGATCTGTTGGACGCAGTCAGCAAGTCTATCTGTGAGGCATCGAATATTCCTTACGAAGTGGCTGAAGGTTCAGAGGCTCATCTGATTTCGCTGTGCGAAGCAATACGAGTACAGCGTAATGACGCTGTGCATCCGATGAACGCAACTGTTTCCGCTGAACTGGTGAGAATGACGATCGTGGCCTTTCCCCACGCTCTTGCAAAGATTGAAGAGTTGCGGTCGTGGTTTATTGAACATCCCAAGAGTTTTTAGTTGCTCTCTCAGATTCGCTTTTCACATATCGCTCTTCTGCGTCGTAGGGCGTAACAAGGAGCAATATTCATGCAAATGTTCGCGCCATAGCACCGGATTCCTTTACTGGGATCGGTGCGATTGGCGTGAAGGCAAACGACCCGCGCCTAAACTCCAGACAGACTAAAGGGACCTTCTATGAAAAAGTTGATGCGATTGGCCGTGGCGCTGGGAGTGTTGATGGGTGGTGTTCTGTGTGCCCAGGACTTTAGCGGCAACTGGCAGGGAACGCTGAGGGCAGGCAAGGATTTGCGAATGATCCTGGTCGTCAGCAAAGAGGATGGGCGGTTGCAGGCCAAGCTCTACAGCCTTGATGAGAGTGCACAGCCATTCAGGGTGTCCTCGATCTCGCGGGATGGCTCGACGGTGAAGTTCGCGGTCGAGCTGACCGGAACGACCTACGAAGGCAAGTTGAACGCGGCCAATGACACGATTGCCGGTACGTGGACACATGGCGTTACGCCTCTGCCGCTGATCCTGTCGCGTCCGACGAAGGAGACGGCGTGGGAGATTCCGGCTCCGCCAGCGCCTCGCAAGTTGATGCCCGCTGACGCTGAGCCGGGGGTTGAGGTTGCCACGATAAAGCCGAATGACAAAGACGGCGGAACGATGCAGGTGCTTACGTTTCGAGGGCGCCATCTGATAACCGTCAACTCTTCGTTGGCGGACCTGATGATGTTTGCGTATAGCGTCCAGATGAAGCAGATCACCGGCGCTCCGGATTGGATCGAGAAGGATCGATACGATATCGACGCGACGCCGGATGTGGAAGGGACTCCTACGGCTGACCAGGTGCGAATCATGATCCGGAAGTTGCTCGCGGACCGTTTTCAGTTGAAGTTCCATCATGAGAAACGCGAGATGTCGGCGTTCGTTCTCACGGTTGGAAAAGATGGCGCCAAGCTGCAGCCGACGCAGCCGAACGGTAATCTGCACGGCGTCGGCATGCAGGCTGCCAAGACTGGCGCGATGTTGTTTGCGTACAACGCACCCGTTTCGGCTTTTACAAATTTTCTGCAATCACTTGTTCTGGATCGTCCTGTGGTGGATCAGACGGGCTTGACCGGAAGATACGATTTGAACGTTACGTTCACGCTGGATGAGTCGATGTTCAACGGGCATCCGCCAGCGTTTCCCAAGCCGGATGATGGTGTTGAGCCTGCACCGAATTTGTTCGAGGCGATCCAGGAGCAGCTGGGGCTGAAGCTTACGCCGGAGAAGACGCAGGTCGATGTGCTTGCTGTTGATCGTGTCGAGAGGCCGTCTGCTAACTAGGTCGGCGTCGGTGAGAAGAATTCTGGGCGGTGGTCTAGAAGCAAGGACAGCTCTGCGAAAGGCGGGCCCACCTTAGCGTCCGCTGCGCGAACGCGAAGATGGGGCACCCGGATTCGTGCCAGGAAGACGGAGTCCTTCGTTCGTGCAGAATGGAGTGGGGATTTGTGGAGATGAGCTTGCCGGAACATGCCATGTTTGCGCCGTCGCACCGGATTCACTTTATCGGGATCGGTGGGATTGGGATGAGTGGGATTGCGGAGATTCTGCTGACGATGGGGTATGCGGTTTCGGGGTCGGATCTGAAAAGCAGCCCGGTGACGGAGCGGCTGCAGCGGTTGGGCGCGACGGTTTATGTGGGGCACGCGGCGGAGAATGCGCGGGCGTGCGATGTGGTGGTGACGAGCTCGGCGGTGGCGAAGGACAATCCGGAGGTGCTGGAAGCGAGGGCGAGAAAGACGCCGGTGATTCCGCGGGCGGAGATGCTGGCGGAGCTGATGCGGCTGAAGTACGGCATCGCTATCGCGGGGATGCATGGGAAGACGACGACGACGAGCATGATTGCGGCGGTGCTGGCGGGCGGAGGGCTGGACCCGACGGTGGTGGTGGGCGGTCGCGTGGATGCGATGGGGTCGAATGCGCGGCTTGGGCGTTCGCAATATTTAGTTGCGGAGGCGGATGAGAGTGATCGCAGCTTTTTGAAGCTGAGCCCGGTGCTGGCGGTGGTGACGAATCTGGATCGCGAGCACATGGAGGCGTATCGCGATATGGAGGATGTCGAGCGCGGCGTTTGTGGAGTTCATGGAGAAGGTGCCGTTTTATGGAGCGGTGACGGCGTGCGCGGATGATGCGCGGCTGAAGGGGATTCTGCCAAGGGTGACGCGGAAGATCTACACGTACGGTGTGAGTGAAGGTGTGGACTTTGGGCTGCGTGTGCGCGAGGCGCGAGCGGGATGTCATGCGACGTTTGAGGTGGACGCGCAGGGGTTGTTGCTCGGGCCGTTCGATCTGCAGGTGCCGGGGAGGCATAACCTGCTGAACGCGACGGCGGCGGTGGCGATCGGGGTGCAGCTGGGGATTGCGCCGGAGAAGATTGCGGAGGCTCTGCATGGATTCCGCGGTGTGGACCGGCGGTTTCAGATCAAGGGAAAAGAGCGCGGCGTGACGGTGGTGGATGACTACGGCCATCATCCGACGGAGATTCGGGCGACGCTGCAGGCGGCGAGGGAGTGCGGGTACAAGCGCGTGCTGGTGCTGTTTCAGCCGCATCGTTATACGAGGACGCGGGATTTGATGGAGGAGTTTGCGGGGGCGTTCGGGGAGGCGGATGCCGTCGAAGTGCTGGATATCTATGCGGCGAGCGAGGAGCCGATTGCGGGTGTGACGGGTGAGGCGCTGGCTCGGCGGATTCCGAATGCGGAGTATGCGGCGAGCGTGGAGGAGGCTGTGGGGAGATTGGTGTCGCGGGCGGAGGAGGGCGATTTGATTCTGACGATGGGGGCGGGGAGTGTGTCGCAGGCAGGGGCTGTGGTGCTGGAGAGATTGTCTGATCCCACCCATCGCGCAAAAGACGCGCGATGAATGGGGCACTCGGATTCGGGGTGGTTCGAGCGAAAGGCCTCGCGCGTCTTAACGCGCGATACCCCACCCTGCCGCTTCGCGTCGAGGGTGGGGCACCCGGCAGGCGGGGGTAGTGGTGTTGGAGAGATTGGCGGCGGCTCGAGGAAGGCATACCCCAGGGGCTAAAGCCCCTTTCTTTCGGCGGGCCTGAGAGACCCGAGGCTAAAGCCTCGGGGTACCTAGAAGCTCGCGATTCGTAGGGACTCGATTCGTGGCCAAATGCTAGACTCAGGCGGAAATCAGAACGCTGTGGTGCAGGGAGAGGGTGCTCGATATGCGCTGGGGTGTGGTGTTTTTTCTTTCGTTGAGTGTGAGTGTGGGGGCGCAGCAGGCGGCGCCGGGATCGCAGACGACTAAGGCGCTGCCGCCGGGGGTGCCGGCGCCGCAGCATAAGTCGAGCTTCGATGCGGAGCGGCTGCAGGCGGATGAGGCGTACGTCCACGGGAAGCATGCAGAGGCTCTGCCGCTGTATGAGGACCTCTGCGAGCAGGACCAGACGATTGCGCTGTTTGCGGAGCGGCACGGCACGCTGCTGCTGGAACGAGCAGAAGTGACGCAGGACCCGAAGGAACGGGCGGAGCTTCAAAGCCAGGGGATCGCGGAGTTGCAGAGGGCGCAGAAGCTGGGGGACAACAGTCCGCTGCTGGTGCAGACCTTGTACGCTGCGTCGAAGACGCCGGTGGGAGCAGCGGTCAACGCGCCGATGGGAGCGCTTCCGCTAACCGTGGGATATACGCATGTGGGGTCGGTTGCGGCTCAGCCGTTCTATCAGCAAGGGGAGCAGGCGTTCGCACAGGGGAACTTTGCGGCGGCGGCTCCGCTGTATGTGAAGGCGGCGGAGGCTGATCCGCAGTGGTACGTGGCGGCGCTGAACGCGGGCGACTCGTACTTCCGGTCGAGGGACTTCAAGAACGCCGGCGTGTGGTTCGGGAAGGCGGTCGCGATTGACCCGAACCGTGAGACGGCGTACCGGTACTGGGGCGATGCGCTGTGGGCGTCAGGCGACAAGATGGGAGCGAAGGCCAAGTTTGTCGACGCAATTATTGCGGAGCCGTTTACGGGAGGGACGTGGTCGAAGCTGGAGCAGTGGGCGGGAGCGACGAAGACGCCGTTCATCGTGGTGCGGGTGCACCGGCCGGAGTTCACGACGCCGGATGGGAAGTTGAAGGTGGATGCGTCGCTGGAGAAGGAGACGGGCGATGGGCACTCGTCGTGGCTGGTGTATGAGCAGGTGAGGGTGGCGCACGGAGCGCGGAGCCCGGGACAGGTGGTGATGGCGGGTGCGAGCGCGGCGAACGGGCAGTTCACGCCGAATGGCTATGTGCACACGCTGGACGAGGAGATGGCGGCGCTGAACGCGATGCTCGACGACGTGCAGAAGAAGGTGGCGGCTGGGACGGTGACGCAGGCGAAGATGGAGCCGGGGATTCGGGCGATGCTCGAGCTGCGGAAGAATGGGTTTCTGGAGCCGTTTGTGATGCTGAACTTTCATGATGCGGGGTTGCGGCATGGGTATCCGGCGTACCGGGCGGGGCACCGGGAGGTGCTGGTGCGGTACTTGAATACGGTGGTGGCGCCGGGAGTGGTGAAGTAATGCATACCCAGGCTAAAGCCCCTTTCTTCGATTGAGCCTGAGAGACCCGAGCCTGAAGGCTCGGGGTACCTAGAAACCCGATGATTGGTCCGGGCTCGAAAAGCGGTCGCGCGCTACCAACGCGCGATACCCCACCCTTTCACGATGAAACCGTGAAAGGATGGGCCACCCAGATTGTTGCCGCTGACACAGGGGTGTGAGTTCCTGCGGGGATACCCCGGGGTACGAGTGGGTTTTCCGCGCGGGTCCGGTCGGTATAGTTGAGGTCAGGCGATTTGTCCGCGGCCCCTGCTCGGGCTGGCCGGAGATGAAGATGGGTTCGAAGCGCGGCGCGACAGCGGGTGCAGGGGTGCTTGAGGCGCCACTGGAGGATGACTCTCCCTATGAAGGGGGGACGTCGCGTCGTCGCCGGTCGCGGAAGGCAAGCTATAGCAGCGTTCCGGAGGATGAGAATCCGGAAGACTACGCGGATCTCTATGAAGAGCCGGCGTTTCGGCGGCAGAGCGGCGCGTTCAGGGTAAAGGTCCGCAAAGGCCTGCCGAAGAGCTGGGTGGGGCGCGGGCTGTTTGCGCTGGGATTCCTGCTGGTGGTTGGCGTGATCTTTGCCGGGCTGGCCGGGCTGAGGAGCGCGCTGCTGCACGACAGCCGGTTCGTGATGACGACCTCGTCCGATGTGCAGATTGTGGGGAACCACAATGTGACAAGGGCTGCGGTGCTGAGCGTTTTTGGCGCGGACCTGGAGCGGAACATCTTTCGCGTGCCGCTGAACGAGCGCCGGGCCGACCTGGAGCGGCTGCCGTGGGTGGCGCATGCGACGGTGATGCGGCTGCTGCCGAACCGCCTGCGTATCGCGGTGACGGAGCGGACGCCGGTGGCGTTTGTGCGGCATGGAAGCGAGATTGGATTGGTCGACCCGAGCGGCGTGCTGCTGGATATGCCGCCGGATGCGGCGGGTGATCCGCACTACTCGTTTCCAGTGCTGACGGGGCTTTCGGTGAACGATCCGCTGTCGACGCGCGCGGCGCGGATGGCGATCTATGAGCGGTTCATGCAGGAGCTGGACAGTGCGGGGAAGAAGAACTCGAGCACGATCAGCGAGGCGGATGTTTCGAACCCGGAGGATCTGAAGGCGGTGGTATCGAGCGGCGGAAGCGACATCCTGGTGCACTTTGGGGATGAGGATTTTCTGCACCGGTACCAGGAGTTTGAACAGCATCTGGCGGAGTGGAAGGCGCAGTATCCGAAGCTGGCCGCGGCGGACATGAGGTACGAGCGGCAGGTGGTGCTGGAGATGCAGCCAGGGACGGGCGTTCCGGTGAAGAGCGATGCGGGGGCTCCGACCGATGCGAGTGCCCCTGCGTCTGCAACGACTTCGGAACCGACGACGGTACCGGTCGAGGAGGCTCCGAAGGCCCCGGCGAGGGCTGTTCCTCATGCGGCGGCAGTACCGGCGAAGGCTAGGCCTGTAAGTTCTACTGGAATAAAACAGACGGGGAATGGCAAAATCTTTGCTGACCTGGCTGCAGCACGACGGGCCCAGGAGGCACGTGCGAAGCACGCGGCCGGAGCCGGTGACCGATGAATCCGAAGTCTGACACGCTGATCACCGTGCTCGACGCCGGCAGCTCCAAGAGCTGCGTGATGGTGGCCGAGTTGGCGGATGGTGTGCTGCGTTATCGCGGGCATGGGATTCAGCCGTCGCGCGGAATGCGCAAGGGCGTGATCTCTGATCTGGGGCCGGCGGCGTCGGCGATCAATGATGCGGCGCTGACGGCGGAGCGCGGGACGAAGGCGCCGATTGAGACGGCGGTGGTGGGTATCGGCGGGCCGCATATTCGCGGGATGAACTCGCAGGGCGGCATCACGATGGGCTCGCGGATGAAGGAGATTACGCGGGAGGATGTGCGGTCGGCGATTGACCGCGCGCGGTCGATTGGACTGGCGCCGGATCGCGAGGTGCTGCACCTGCTGCCGCAGCAGTTCATCCTGGACGACCAGGCGGGGATTCACGATCCGGTGGGGATGGTCGGCAACCGGCTTGAGGTGTGCCTGCATATGTCGACGTGCTCGGGGAGCGCGGCGCAGAGCGTGATTACGTGCGCGAACCGCGCGGGGCTAGAGGTGGTCGACACGGTGTTTGAGGGGCTGGCCTCGGCGGAGGCGGTGCTGAGCGCGGATGAGCGCGAGCTGGGCGTGTGCCTGGCGGATATCGGCGCGAGCTCGACGGAGCTGGTGGTGTTCTTTGAGGGCTCGGTGGCGCACACGGCGGTGCTGCCGATTGGCGGCGACCACTTTACGAATGATTTAGCCGTTGGCCTGCACGTGAGCGTGGAGGAGGCCGAGCAGTCTGAAGCGGACGTACGGCAATTGCGTGGTGACGGCGGTGCCGCAGCTGAACGAGATTGAAGTGGGCGGCGACCTGGCGACCGGCGGAGGGCCGGCGAGGCTGGTGCGGCAGCGGTTCCTGGCGGAGATTCTGGAGCCGCGGGCGCGCGAGCTGCTGATGATGATGCGCGACAATCTGCGCGGCGGCGGCGTGCTGGAGGCGATGGGCGCAGGCTGCGTCTTCACCGGCGGCGGAGCGCATATTGCGGGACTGCTGGATCATGCGGAGAGCCTGCTGCGCGTGCCGGCGCGGATTGGGTATCCGGTGCCGCTGAGCCGCATGCCGGCGGAGCTGGCGCAGCCGGAGTTTTCGACGGCGATCGGGATGCTGCTGTACACGCATCGCACGCAGGTGAGGAAGGCGAGCGAGGAGCAGGGACTGCGGCAGAAGCTGAAGTCGATTTTTGCGGGGAGCTTCTAGCGCGGAGCCGAGCCGCTGTCTCGTCGAAGAAAAGACCGTTCATTGGCTGAATCGACCACCTATTTGCGGAAGACGGCGGTGCCGTACACATCCGTGAGAGGGACGAAGGGAACGCCACGGGTTCGCCAGAAATCCAGGACCGCTGCTTTCGCACCGGGGAACTCTGCGTAGTTGTAGTCGTGAACGAAGATGAATCCGCCAGGGGAGAGACGGTCGAAGAAGAAGTCCAGACCGGCTCTGATGGGCGCGTAAAGATCGGCGTCCAGCGAGACAAAGCAAAATTGAGATTGTTCGAGCCCCGCGGCAGTGGCCGGGAAGAGGCCTTTGCGTGGAACGCACTGCTCGCGGTGGGGCATCTTGCTTAGAACGACTTCGATGGAAGTGTCGCTGAAGTCTCTTTGCGCCGGTGTTCCGAAGGCCTCGCGATCCTTCTGTTCTTCTTCCGTGTCGAACCCTTCAAAAGTATCGAAGAGATAGAGCTTGCGGTCGGGCAGCGCGTGGTTCAGAACTGCCGAGAATGCGCCCTTATAGACGCCCACCTCTGCAATATCGCCCGGGATGTTGTGTTCCTTGATCTCGTTGATGGCGAGGTCCAGCTGGGAGAGCCTGAGGTACTCGTTTGTGTATTCACCTCGCAGCACGTCGAGGTGCCGGGAACGGCCGAGGTCTTTGATGGTGGAGACGACGACTTGATTCCGTCGCGCCAGGGCCGACTTAAGGGCACGTTTTAGGGCCTTCTGAAGCATAGAAGAGGTGGACCCGTTCGAGAGATTGAGTCTGTTTCCTTGTGTCCTGGAGGTGCTTGAAGCTGAGGCTACTATCGGTCACCCGGGCTGTCGACTCATAATTTGATCAATTGTTCGACCATGGGGCGCGGCAATGGAAAGCAGGCAGCGGTTTTGCAACAGGGAAGATGTCGGCTCCCGGAGATTTGGCAGGTAGAATAAAGCTCATGTTTCGTTGCAGGACGGCTTTTGGCCTCGCCCTTCTCTTTTTTCTTTTTAGCTCCATCGCAGCCCATGGTCAGGTCGGCGCGTACGGCGTCGTGACGGGAGAGCGGATGACCGGCTTTACCTGCCAGGATCCGCAGGGGGTCTGCTCGGCCAGCGGCGGCGTGGTGAAGCCATACGGCGCTATCTTTGGCGGCTACTACGACTTTCGTTCGGTGGGGCCCGTCCGGCTGGGTGTTGACGTGCGAGGAAGTGTCCTGAACTCTAACAAAAGTGCGACGACTTACTCTTCGAGCGTTGACCAGATCCGCCATTATGCGGCGCTGGGCGGCTTGCGTGGCGAATTCAAAACGCCATTCCGCTGGCTGCATCCGTACGGTCAGGTGTCGCTCGGGTACATGCGCTCGAATGCTGCGGAGACGAACCCGTCGAATTACCAGAACTTCACCCAGGTTGAAGGGTTCGCCGGTGCTGATATCTCGCTGGCTTCCTGGATGGATCTCCGGGCGATTGAGCTTGGAGCGGGCGCGGCTTTCGGACCCAGCACGCACAGCATCCAAAGTATTGGTGTCGGCGTGGTGTTCCACACAGCACGCTAGACCATCCCAGCGAACAGGTTCGCCGGGGACTCTGGAGCGAGAGTTCGGGCGGCAATTGTGGCCCGGCACGAATCCAACAAGATACGAGGTAGCGCGCTTTGCCCGGGCGTTTTCCCTTCCCTCATGCAGAATCAAAGCAGGCGACCCCCATCGCCTGAGGAGGCCCGCGTATGTCCAACCAGCCTGAGGATGCGATTCGCATCCACTACCACGATGAAGCGCAGCGGAATGCGCGCATCAAGGTGATCGGCGTGGGCGGCGGCGGCGGAAACGCCGTGAACCGTATGATTGCGGCGAACGTGGAGGGCGTGGAGTTTATCGCGGCCAACACGGACGTCCAGGCCCTTGAGAGCTCGCAGGCCCCCGTGAAACTGCAGCTCGGTGTGAAGCTGACGAGCGGACTCGGTGCAGGCGCGAACCCGGACATCGGGCGGCGTGCGGCGCTGGAGGATTCGGACAAGATTATTGAGGCGCTGGAAGGCGCCGACATGGTGTTTGTGACGGCGGGCCTTGGTGGCGGCACAGGCACCGGCGCGGCTCCGGTGATTGCGTCGCTGGCAAGCGAGATGGGCGCGTTGACCGTTGCGGTCGTGACGCGGCCGTTCAGCTTCGAAGGCAAGCGGCGCATGATGCAGGCCGAGCGCGGCATGCAGGAGCTGCTCGAGTCGGTCGATACGCTGATTGTGATTCCTAACGAGAAGCTGCTGGCAGTGGCGCGTGATGCGGGCTTCTTTGAGAGCTTCCGCATTGCCGACGATGTGCTGCGGCAGGGCGTGCAGGGGATCTCGGACATCATTACGATTCCGGGCGTGATCAACCGCGACTTTGCGGATGTGCGCACGACGATGGCGGGGATGGGTTATTCGGTGATGGGCACCGCGGTGCGCAGCGGACCGGAGCGCGCGAAGGAGGCGGCCGCGGCAGCGATGGCGAGCCCGCTGCTCGAGTCCGGCGCGATCGACGGAGCGAAGGGCATCCTGATCAACATTACGGGTTCGAGCAACCTGAAGCTGAACGAGGTGTTTGAAGCATCGACGATTATCCAGAACGCGGCGCATGAGGACGCGAACATCATCTTCGGCGCGGTGCAGGATGAATCGATGGGCGACGACGTGAAGATCACGGTAATCGCAACCGGCTTCCGCGAGGCGATGCCGCAGCGTCGTGAACGCATGCTGCAGGGCACGGCGGCGCTGCCGGCCTCCCGCGTGGAGGCACCGGCTCCGCCACCACCACCGCGCATTGCGCAGCGTCCTGCTGCAACGCCTGCACCGGCGCCGGCGCCGTTTGCGAGCGAGATCTATGGATCGGCCGAGGAGCATGAGCGGCTTGCGGATGTGCAGGAGAAGCCTGCTCCGCGGAAGAAGAGCCGTGAGCAGGTGATGTCGGTTGTGCCGGCACCCGAGCCGGTTGCTGTGCAACCGCCACCGCCCCCGCCGCCGCCTGCACCCGCACCAGCGGCACGGGTGGAGGAGCCGCTACGCATTACTCCGGTTGATTCGCCGCGCGCAACCTCGAGCGAACCTCTGCGAGTGACGCCGAGCGAGCCTGTGCGGGTTCCGAACGACCCGCTGCGGATTACGCCGCCCCGGGAGCCTGAGCCGGAACGGATGCATGGAGCGTATGTGCCGTCGGCGTCAGCCGAGCCGAAGCCCGAGTTGGTTCCGGTGCCTGCGTCGGTGTTCGACGACGACTTTTTCCGCAAGCCGAATGAGGAGCTGAGGCCTGGGCAAGAGAATCGTTCATGGGAGACATCTCGTGAGGCGAGGGACAACCGCGAGACCGAAAGTGTCGCGCAGCCGGAGAAGACGCACTGGCCCGAGGCGAAGGTTCCGAGCTTCGCGGGGTATGCTGGAGGAGGATCTTCCTCTTCTGAAGAAGACGAGCTGGACATACCGGCGTTCCTTCGCAGGAGCCGGTGAAATAGTTCATCAACGACTGCGAGACAGAGGAGCAGGCGAGAGTACATGAAGCAGAGAGTCACAGGGATCGCTCTTAGTCTGCTGGCGGGCGCCGGTCTGGCGTTCGGGTCCACCGAGCATCACGTTGTTCGACATACGAAGGGGCATGCGGCTGCGAAGACGGCAGTGCATACGACGGCGCGCACGCACGCAGCAGCTACGCACACGGCCGTTCGCCGTGTCGTTGTGAACGGACATGTGCGCTACGTTCGCCGGTCGCTGGTGTATCGGCCGTACGAGCGGTTCACGACGAGCAGTTTTGCCGACAACCTGACGCAGGGTGATGTGACGACAGGTGAGGACCTGACGGTGCGCGCGGCGGCGGTGGAGGCACTGGGCAATATGAACGGCACGGTGCTGGCAATCGATCCGTCGAATGGCCGCATCCTGGCGATGGTGAACCAGAAGCTGGCGCTGAGCGCGGGCGCAGAGCCCTGCTCGACGATCAAGGTCGCCGTGGCGCTGGCGGCGCTGAAGGAAGGGCTGGTCAAGTCCGATACGCCGGTGAATCTGGGCGGGCATTATTCGCTGGATCTGACGCACGCGCTGGCGAAGTCAGTGAACCTGTACTTCGAGGTGCTGGGGCGCGCGATGGGCTTTGAGCGCGTGAAGCACTACGCGAACGAGTTCGGGCTGGGCGAGCTGGCCGGTTATGACATTCCGGGCGAGCAACTCGGGGTGTATCCGGATGTGGAACTGCCGCAGTCGGCTGGTGGTGTGGGCAGGATGTGCTCGTTTGGCGAGAGCGTCTCGATGACGCCGCTGCAGCTGGGCGCGCTGGTTTCGGCGATTGCGAACGGCGGGACGCTGTACTACCTGCAGCATCCGACAGACTCCGGAAGATGTTGCGGCCTTTGAGCCGAAGGTGAAGCGCCAACTCGACATTCAGGATGTGATTCCGGAGATTCTGCCGGGCATGCGTGGAGCGGTAGAGTTCCGCAATGGCACGGCGCGATCGTTGCAGCAGAACTTCGTGCAGTTCCCGGTGTTCGGGAAGACGGGCACGTGCTCGAATAACGGCACCCGGTACGGTTGGTTTGTTTCGTATGGCTCAGGCGCCGACGGGGCCGATCGTCACGGTGGTCTTTCTGGAGGGCGGACGGCCGACCTTTGGGCCGAAGGCTGCCGAACTGACGGGCGAGTTCTACCGCGCGATGTACGAGCGGAACTACTTCGCTCCCAAGCCAGAGCAGACGCAGTCCGCGATGACGACGGCGACGGGCAATTAGTTCGCTTCCCTGGCGAACGTTTTCACATTCATTTAATCTCTGCCGTTCCATGATTCCCTGCATCTGTCTCATTTAGGGGACAATGACGGGATGGAGATTCTGACCGCAGCGCAGATGAATGCCATAGATCGCGACTCGAATGAGCGCGGCGTGCCGGTGCGCGTACTGATGGAGAATGCGGGCGAGGCAGTAGCGTGGTTTTGCCGCGAACGGTTTCCCGGTCTGTCGGTGCGCAGTGCTTTGCGGCAAAGGGAACAATGGTGGCGACGGAGCTGTGGCGGCCCGCCTGCTGGCGGAATTGCAGACTCCGGTCCGCTTGGTGTTGCTTGGATCGATGGAGGAGGCGCGAGAAGACGCTGCCTCTGCGTTTGCGCGGGCGAAGGCGACCGAAGGGCTCGAGTTCGTCGAAGCACAAGATGAAGCGGCGCTGCGAGAGGCGCTCGCGGATGCAGATCTGATCGTGGATGCCGTGGTGGGAACGGGATTCAAACCGCCGCTGCGTGGATTGGCTGCCGCAGCGCGCGATCTGATTGCGACGATGAAGCGACCGGTGGTTGCGGTGGATCTGCCGAGCGGGTGGGACGCAGATTCAACCGCGCAAACCTCTGCGGACGAAAACGGTATCGCACAGGCGTTTCGCGCGGATGCGGTGATAACGTTCGTCGCACCCAAGAACGCGCATGTATTTGGTCATCTGACGTCGGGCAGCACGTTCGGGCCGATAGTTGTTGCGGCGATTGGCACTCCCGTGGAATCGATGCCGGCGAGCACAGAATTACGTTGGACGGGAACCGCGAAACGACTTGCCGAGGTTCCGCGCGACGTGAACGGTAACAAGGGCAGGTTCGGTCATGTGCTGATCGTTGGTGGAAGCCTGGGCAAGGCGGGAGCGCCGTCGATGGCGAGCGTCGCCGCAATGCGTACGGGTGCGGGCCTGACGACGGCTGCAGTTCCGCGATCAGTGCTTCCGACAGTTGCCGCGGTTGCACCGGAGCTGATGTGTGTGCCGCTGGAGGAGACCAACGGCTTGTCGCTCGGAGCAGCTTGGCGAGGAATCGCTGGGGAAGCTACTGAAGGGCATGACGGTGGTTGGCATCGGTCCGGGGCTGGGCCAGGAGGGAACGACACCGGAGTTCGTACGTGCGTTTGTGGAGCGCGTATCTCTGCCCATGGTGATCGATGCGGATGCGTTGAATGCGCTTGCGGGACGAACAGAATTGTTGAAACGTGCTGCGAACATGACCGATGCGAAGCGCAAGAAGCGAACCATTGTGTTGACGCCGCATCCGGGTGAGATGGCGCGGCTGGTGGACTTGAGCGTGAAAGAGGTCGAAGCGGACCGCGTGGGTTTGGCGCGGCGTTTCGCAACCGACAACGGTGTGACTCTGGTGCTGAAGGGATGGCGAACACTCGTGGCGCATCCTGATGGACGCGTCGCGGTGAACACGACAGGGAATCCGGCGATGGCGAAGGGCGGAAGCGGCGACATTCTTACAGGGATTGTCGCTGGCATGCTCGCGCAATATCCGGAGCACGTTGGCGAGGCGGTGGAAGCTGCGGTGTTTCTGCATGGGCTCGCCGCAGACTTTGCGACGCTGGCCCAGGACGAGCACACGGTGCTGGCAACGGACACCATCAATCATCTGTGGCAGGCGTTTCGTGCGCGGGTGCAGGATGAGGATGGATTCACATGGATTGCGGGGCTCGCCGGACGTTCGGGAATCGGGAGCCATGATGCCTGAGTTCACGCGGCCCGAATTCACGCGCGAGAAGCGGCTGCGCACGCGCAGCCCGAACGGCACGCTGGCATTGGGCGAGATGATGACGGAGCTGCTGCGTCCTCCGAAGCTGGTGCTGCTGCGCGGTGATTTGGGTGCAGGAAAGACGACACTGGTGAAGGGAATTGTCTCGTCGCTGGGGGCGGCGGAGGCCGACGATGTTGCGAGCCCGACGTTCACGCTGGTGCACGAGTACAACGGCCGTAAGCTGACGGTGTATCACCTGGATCTGTACCGGCTGGAGAACGACTCCCAGCTGGAGGCCCTGGGGATCTCGGAGATGATGGACCGGCAGGACGCGCTGGTGCTGGTGGAGTGGGGCGAGCGCTTTCCTTCACTGGTGGCGCGTGCGGACGCCGAGGTGACGATCACGATGGGAGAGAACGAGACAGAGCGTCTGCTGATGGTTCGCTGGCGCGACTGAATCCTTAAACACGCCGAGCGCCGGGGGCGAAACTTGCATCGCCGGCGGCGCTCCTGATTGCAACGTTGTTTTGTTGGGCTCTTAGGCGGCGTGTCTCCAGTCGGAGTTGGTGCGTGCGCGGATGCCGATGAAGGCGGGAACGAAAACGGTGAGAACGGCAAAGGTGGCGATCAGAAGGTCGTACATACGTGTCTCCTCATGGCGCTCGCAGTAGCTGCGGCGCTGAACCCTGGCGGGGTTGTAGTGGTGGTCATCAGTGCGGGCGGTGGTGAGGTCTTGACTCAGCCGTCACATTCACTGGCGGAAAATTGTGTGGGCCCCGTGGCGTTGGTTGCTGACCTTTTTCTGTCGCATCCGACTGCCTCGTACACATACCCATACGCGTGAGATGTAGAGATGGTTCCCGACGGTTCAGAGGAAATTGCAAATTTCGCACAACATGGCCGATTAACGGCCATATATCCTGCTGATTTATAAGGGAATCCTTACTTATACGTACGGCGGGCCGATTTGGTTCCAGCTTTTCTGAACCTGTAGATGGCGCAGAGTTCGTCGCCGGTTGAGCCGTATTCCTTCTGCTGCGCGATGGCAGCGAGGTCGGCGACGTGGTCTTCAGGGGACATCGGCACACGCCCGAGCCAGATGCGATCGAACGAAGGATGCTGATCGAGCAGCGAGTCGTGTTCGGCATTCACGTAGAAGAGGTCGAGAGGGCGCGGGTGCGCGGTGAGGTCCTTCTCGACGTGACGAAGGAAGCGGCGCAAGAGCCGATCTTCGAAGGGATGAAAGAGATGTGCAAGCAGAGGTTCCTGTGGGAGCGGCATGCGCGTTGCATCGTCCTGGTGCAGCAGGAGCGGAGCGAGCATCTCTGATTGCGGCGTGCTCTCCCAGCGGGAGATGTTGCGGCGCGCGATGTTGGCGAGCTTCGCATTGAGTTCGATGCCTTCGACGCGAAGGAAGGGATATTCGGAGGCAACGAGCATTGCGCGGCCTTTGCCGGCGCCGACGTCGAGGAAGACGGTGCGCTCGATGGGTGCGAGCGGATGAAGCTGCTGCAACCAGAGATCGAGCAGCGCACGCAGAATGCTCGGCGCGATGCCATAGTAGGCGGTGAGGTCGGCGGCATCGGTGGTTGTGCCGCGCGCTATAACGGAACCGGGAAGCAGGCCGGAGGTTTCAGTGCCGTGTGCAACGTCGAAGGGATGAATAGCGTGCTTGCGAGGGGGCATGGTCAGAGCCGGCCACCCAGGATAGGAAAGAGTGCGGGAAGCAACTCGATCTCGGTGCGCGAGATCTCGGGCAGGCCCGCAATGCGATTCTCGATTTGAGCGCGAAGCTGCGTATTGCGTGCTTCGTCGGAGCTGGGAGCGCGGAGTGTGATGCGTGCAATGTAACGATCGGGCACGCTGGGGACGCTTGCGCCGGGGGCGTCTCGATCGATTTCGAGAGTTGCGTGCTGCACGAGGCCGAGACTGACGATGTTCTGCTGCTGCAGCGTGTCGTAGCAGTCGCGGAGCGCGTTGACGAGATCAGCGTCTGTCATTGATGAAAAGGCTAGCTGCTTAGGTCGCGGTGGTGGCTCACACAGTTGTTGAGATGCTGCGTGCTGCGCTGTCGCCAGGAGTCTTGCGAGCCAGCGTGCGCGTTCTGGCGGTAGAAGAGCAGCCACGTCTGGCAGCCGTTGAGGTCGGGCTTCTCCTGCGCGGATGCGGTGCCGATCTGCTGCTTGAACTGTTGCAGCGCGGGTTGAAACTGATCGTCGCCGGCGTCGCGAAGTGATGCCGCCTTGTCGAATGCCTGCCATGCGGGCGACTGTGAGATCGGGCCGACGCTCACCGAGCTATTGGTGGGCGCAATGACGCGCTGCGGCGCACGGTGCATGCGCACGAGGTTGTACACACCAAGCGCGAGGATGATGACGATGAGGATGTAATGGCGTGGGCGAAAGCGCATGATGAGCTCCGGTGGCTAGTGCGTGCGCTCGACAAGGTAGAGGGCCAGCGACTTGAGCGGATCTGCAGCAGAGCCGAAGGGCTCGAGTGCGGCGAAGGCGTCCTGGATGAGCTCGTTGGCGTCCTTGCGTGAGCGTTCGAGGCCGAAGACGGCTGGCCATGTGGCTTTATCGGTGGCGGTGTCCTTACCTGCGGTCTTGCCGAGCTGCTCGGACGTCTGTGTGACGTCGAGCACGTCGTCGATGATCTGAAAGGCGAGTCCGGCCTTTTCGCCGAAGGTGCGGAGGCGCGCGATGACGTCGGCTGAGGTGCACGGCAACTTTGAAGCGGCGTTGTTGGAGAGGCAGTGATCGAGGCCGAGCAGGCCGCCACACACGATCGACGTGGTGATGAGTGCGCCGGTCTTCGCGCGGTGAATGCGTTCGACGAGCTCCGCCGTCGGCTTGTGGCCTTCGCCTTCGATATCCATCACCTGTCCGCCGATCATGCCGGGTGGCAGCGCGCCGCCGACGCCAGTGCCGATGGCGAAGGAAAACTCACGCACGATGTCGACGAGCGCAGCGGGCGAGGCAGCGAGTTGTGCGATCGTCTGGAAGGCGAGTGTCTGCAGCGCGTCGCCGGCGAGGATGGCGATGGCTTCGCCGTAGGCCACATGACACGTGGGCTTGCCGCGTCGCAGATCGTCATTGTCTAACGCGGGAAGGTCGTCGTGGATGAGCGAATAGGTGTGCACCATCTCGATCGCGGCGCCGAGACTGGGTGCCGCGGCTGGCAGCTCACGCGCGACGCAGCGAGCGGCCTCCATGCAGAGAATGGGACGCAGGCGCTTGCCGCCCGCAAAGGTGGAATGCCGCATGGCGCGGTGAATGGAATGAGGTTCAATAGTCGGGGCCGGCAGCAGACGCTCGAGAGCGTCGTCTGCGAGCGCGGCGCCAGTTTTCAAGAGCGAAAGCACATCGGCGGTCATGCGTCAGACCTGATTGTACGCGAGCGCAGCAGGAGCACTCCAAGCACGAGGAGCGCGAGAAGACTGAGCACGTCACCGAGGATCTGATCCCATGTGCGATGCCATCGGACGTCGATGATCGAGACACCGGCAGGGAGCGCGACGGCGAGCAGGCCGTCGTCGCGTTGCAGATGTTGTCTCACGAGCACGCGGTTACGGAAGACCTGCCAGGCAGGGAAGTCGCGCAGGTTGAGCACGAGGGTCTCGGGTTGCGAGAGGTTGAGCTCGAGATGACGAGGAGCGACGCCACTCACAGTCTGATCGATGGGAGGCGGAATGTCGTAGTTGACGATGTTCGAGGCGGGGTTGGGCACGGTGCCGGGTGCGAAGGCGGCAGGATTGATCGCAAGCCAATGATCGGGGTCATCCCAGCGGAGGACGTCGTTGTCGGCGTTGGCGGGCGTGTACTCATCCGTAGGTTCAACTCCGTGGTGCGAGGTGAAGAGTTGCGCGCGCACCGAGGGACGATCGAGAGCTTCGCATGCCTGGCGAAAGACGGAGATGTTCCACGCGGTCATGCTGCCGACGAACACGAGCGCGGTGCTGGCTGCAATTGCGAGCGACGCTTTTGTGTCGGGAACCCGACGAAGAGCGAGCGCGATGGTGAGCGCAAGCGTGGCGCCGAGTACGCAAAGCATCCGCCATGGAAACTGCAGGAATGCGAGCTCGGGCAGATGATGCCAGAGCGGGAGCGAGATCGGCGTGAGGAGAAAGGCAATGCAGAGAGCAAACGCGGCGAGTATCGAGAGCGGCGCTGTTACGTCGCCCGTGTCAGTGCGCGGGCGCCTGCGCCACAGAGCAAATGCCAGGACGAGAGCGATGACGGCGGCGACGAGCATGCCGACGGCGATGAGGCTCGCCGTGTGGAGCACCCGATCGTGCGGTCCATCACCGGTGTGACCGAAGAGAAAGTTGTCCTCGACGCGCATGTTGGCGATGATCGCCATCGCGACCTGCACGTAGCGTCTCTCATACGCAGCAGGCAAAAGGTAGAACGGCGGCGAGCGCAAGCCCGAGCGCACCGCTGGCGCTGAAACGAATCAGCAGCATCTGCGCGGTTGCTCTCGACCGCCGGTATAGCGCAGCGACAATCCGCAGAACGGCGATGAGCGTCAGCGTATAGATGCCGATGACGGCCGCGGGTGCGTTGGTGAGCCAGAGCAGCGCGGTCGGTACGGCGATGCCGGCGATGCCAGGCTCTTCGCGCAGCGCCTCGCGCAGCAGCAATGGAATCCATGCAGCTGCAAGTAGCTCTCCGTATGCGGTCCGCTCGAACGCGGTGAAGAGCATGTAGGGGCTTGCGATGTAGATCGCGGCCGCAAGGATTGCGACCACGGTAGAGGCGTAGTCTCGCGCGAGCAGATACATTGCAATTCCGGCGCCGAGCAGCGCGACTGCTGTGAAGACAATCGGCGCAGCGGATAGCGGCATCGTCAGCGCGAGCAGAGCCCCGAAGATCCACGACAATGGCGGGTAGAAGAGGAAGCGTGGCTCGCCCGCATTCCAGGCTGCTGTAACCGTCCACGCGGGATCGAGTGTACCGTGGCGCATCTGCGCGGCGGCGTCGAGCCAGCTCTCAAGATGGAACTCAAAGTCATGCCCGCAGGAGCACCCGTGCGCGATGAGCGGCGCCGTGGCGAGAAGCGATAGCAGCGGAAGCAGAATTGCAGGCCATGCTCTCGCAAAGCCCGCCGGAGAACGGCGCATGCAGTCAGCTTAGCTGAGCGGATGAAGCGCAAGAGACTCGATTAATGCGCAGGAACCAGCGTGAGCGAATGCTCCGCGTGGTCGTTCTCGAGCGGGAGCGAGAAGGTGGTGCCGCGCAGCCATGGCTGGAACTGATCGAGATACCAGGGAGAGCTGATATTGCCGGACTCGCCCGTGACGATGTTGGCGATGGTTGCAGATGCGTCGGAGAGATCCGCGGTGAAGCGCTCGCTCGGCCCGAAGCTGACCCCAATGGCATCGAGTGTAGTCGGGTCGCCGCCGGCCGGCTGCGCTCCGCTTCCTGTCGCCGAGCCTAGCAGCCAGTCGAGATATGGGCGTCCGCCGAAGAGGGGGTGTTCGACTTCAATGCGATGGATGGAACCGTATTGCCACTTCGAGAGGTCGTGCGGAGCATGTGCCTCACGGAGGCCTTGTTCGACGACAGAGGTGAGCAGGTCGTTCCAGTTAGCGACGCCGCGCGGAAGCCAGCGCTTCGGTGTGTGCTCCAGCAGGGCTTCGAGCGCACTGTTGCTCTCGCCCCAGGAGTAAAGCCGAGCGAATCGTATAGCGTCTGTACGCGATCCGCCGTCATGCGCCAGAATCTGCGGTGCGAGCACTGAAACCCAGAGATCGTCGTGCGTCGCGGCAATGATGGCCGCGGCGGGCGAACTTGCGCTCATCTCTCCGGTCCACGTGCGCAGCAGGTCGGCGGCCTGGCGCAGTCGCGTTGAGTCGCCTCCGCGCGTAGTGGCGGAGGAGTGATCGATAGCGTAGGCCGAGCCTGTGGGCGAGCACGAGATCGAATTCAGAATGCTGATCGAGTTCAACCCGAAGCATCTGCTGCGGTGTCCATCGTGGAGTGCGACTGGAGCAACCGATAGATTCGCTCGACGCGGTACGGATCGATCCAGTCGTCCGTGAGCGCATACGGATAGTCGTCGGTTGTTATGCGCGCGTTGGCAGTGGCGACGATACCAGAAGTGGGATCTTCGATCGATGGCAGCTCGTTGTAAGGCACGTAGCCGGACCAGATCTGCGACTCATCGAGCGCATCGACAGGCGTCGGCGAGATAGGAGAGCCGATGGTGTAGCTGCCGGTCTGTTCAGGAGCAATCTGCGGCTGCGAGTTGTCGATCTTCGGTTGCGGCGATGGACGCTTCTGCGGAGCGGTTTCCGCAGGCGCAGTGGACGATGGAATCGATTCGTCGCTCTCATCTTCTTCAGACTCGGGCTCAGGTGAAGGCAGAACGAACGTTGGTTTCACGCGCGGATGTTGCAGCGCAGGTCCGCGAATCGGGATGCGGCCGACGGCGTGATATCCGATGTGGCCCTGGTCGTCGCCATAGATGAGGTTGAGTGAGGGGCCGCCGAAGTTCGCGAAACTGGCGACGAGAGATGCACCGTCGGCCGCGCTGTCGGCAGCGAAGAGTGAGTAATCGACGCAGACAGGGTCGTAGATCGTCCAGGCAAGCGAGATCGTGCGGTGCTCGGACGGGATCATCGGCGTGATGACCGGGCTCTCCATCATCGCCGTGCCTGCTACATGCGAGACGGTCAGGACATCGAGTGAGACATTATGGCCGCCGCGCACAACGATCTGTTCGGTGTGATGCTGCATCGGTGACCACGTGCCATCGGGCTGCTCGTACTGCAGATGCGAGGCCGACCCGCGGGTATGTTCGACGCGCAGATCCTGCACATCGCCCCCGAGGTTGGTGAAGCTCCACGCAACATGCGCATTGCGTCCCACAATGACCCAGGGCAGGCCGGGCAACGTGAATCCAACGACATCGAGTGCTGGCGCTCCGCCGGGAGTTGCCGAGAGATGCAGCCCCGTTTCGTACCAGATGTCCGGCACGCGCAGGCCGAGGTGCATGTCATTCGAGACCAGCGGCTTTCCTGACGCGGAGTGCGCGCCCGACACAGCCCAGTTGTTCGAGCCCGCGCGGCATTCGGCGCACTTCGAAGATGCGTTGGTAAGAGCGAGGAGGTCTTCGGGCCTGACGGAGGTCGAAGGAAGTTCAACCCGCGACTGCGTCTTGTCGAGCGGAATCTCTTCAATCTCGTGCGGCGTGGTGAGGTCCGTCGGCGGCTGTGTCGGCGGATGATCGCGCCAGGAGCCAACAGGATAAAGGTCGGCGAGCAGCGATTGCGGCAGGTGCTGCGCTAACAACTCGCGATCGAGCTTGTGCGGGAAGCTCGTGGAGAGGTCCTGCCACATCACGAGTGAGACGAGCAGCGAGTCGCGCGGCGTCCATGGCCGCGGCGTGTAGTGCAGCAGATGAAACTCGAGCGGCAACCGATCGCGATGGCTGTCGATGAACGCATTGACCCCACGAGCGTATGCCTCGAGTTCGCGCAGCTGATCGGGAGTAAGCGATGCTGCTGCGCGGTCGGCTGCTGCGCGCAGCTGCAGATAACGCTGCATCTCATCGTGCACGACAAGACCTGGGCCAAGAATTTCGGCGAGCTCGCCGGCAGCGTGACGCCGCAGCGTATCCATCTGCCACAGGCGATCCTGCGCCGTAACATAGCCCTGCGCGAAGGTCAGGTCCTCCATGCTGGTAGCGTGGATGGACGGAACGCCCTGCGCATTTCGACCAACCGTGACCGGCGCGCGCAGGCCGTCGACGGAGAGTGTGCCGTCGATCGCCGGCAGCACAGCGTGCATCACGTGCCGCGACCAGATTGCACCGGCGATGACGAGACTGGCCGCGATCACGATGAAGATGATGCACGCGAGGAAGAGTCTGCGAAGAAATCTTCGGCCTCTGCCCCAATCTCGGAGGATCGACCCGCCGATCGACGTCCTCGCGTGTTAGCAGGCGCGGCTCCGTGTCGGGCTCCGGCCTCAGTGCAGCGAGCCGGTCGCCATCTTCCCGCTCAAGCGGCGTTCCAGTCGCATCGTTCGTCAAGCTCATCCTTCAGCTGAGTTTACCTCTGGCGTGAGATGCACTTCTTGCTGAGTTGAGTGAGCCAGGAAGGACGTCCGAGTGCGGGGAAGCGTGAGAGCGGCGATGAGCACGAGCACAGCCATCACGGGAAGCACGAAGATGCTGCCCTCCGGACCTGTGGACGCCGCCGCTCACCCACGGCGCGCCGACGGGATGCGTGGAGAGCAGACGGTGCGCGCTGATGCTGCCGCTATCGGCTACGCCGAAGAGAAACGACTGCGCCCAGTCCCATGCAGCGTGGAGGCCGATCGCCCACCACAGCGAGCCCGTCCGCCACAGGCTGAACGCGAACATCAGGCCCGCTCCACCAGCGCAGAGGATGCCAATCCGCGACTCGCCGGGGTTCAAACCATGCGAGAGGCCGAATCCGAACGAGATGAGCACGGCTGCGGTCCAGAAGCCAATGGCCTCCGCATGCCGGCTGGTGGGCGAGAGCCAGCGAACAAGCCCCGCGACGCATTCTGTAAGGTTGAATTGCAGGTAGCCGCGGAAGAGAATCTCCTCGCAGAAGCCGACGCCGACGAAGACGAGAGCCCATAGAAGCCCATATAACACTGCGGCGAGCGGGCGCAGCAGAATGCCGGCGAAGATGAGGTGGTGCGTGCCCCAGAGGACGACCACGAGCAGCGACTGGAAGATCAGCCCAAGCAGCGCGCCGATGAGCAGCCAGTGCAGGCGACGCGGCGTGCGCGCGAGGCCGTAGTCGAAAACGCTGCGATCCTCGATGCGGCTCATGATCCAGGTGACAAAGAAGACAAAACCAAATAGCAGCCACTCAGAGACGGCGGAGTCGAGCAGCGAAATCTCGTGGACCCCATTTGAATTGGGCGGAGCCTTTTCGCCCGCGAGGTGGCTCGCAACGACATACAGCATCATCGGAACCATCACAGTTGCGAGATAGATCAGCAGCCGCCAGAAGGGACGAAGTCCGTGCGGGCCGACGAACAGATTGTTTGGCGGCAGCTCGTTGGCGGTACTGGAGAGATCAGATGTCCCTGCGGTCGGTGCGGGTTCGGTCATGGCCCATCTCTGGTCAGAATTCTTGATGCTTGCAGCATCATACGGTGGCGCGCGGCAAATCGCCCGGTCCTCGTCTATCCTGAAGACTTGCCGATTCGCTGGAGGTCCTGATCGTTTGAACTGCCGCGTCTTCTACCACGACAAGTGTTTTGACGGAGCTTGCTCCGCCTCGCTGTTCACGCGCTTTCACCGCGAGTGCATCGGCACGGCCGACGCGTTCGAGTACCAGGGGCTCGTGCATCGCGCTGGCTCGCTCTATGACGAAAACTGGTTCGAGCAGGCGGACGAGAATGCGATCGTCGACTTCAAGTACTCGCCCTCGCCGCGCGTGACGTGGTGGTTCGATCATCATCTGTCGGCGTTTCTCACGCCGGAGGATGAGGCGCGCTTCCGCGCTGGTCAGAAGAATCCTGATGGCACGCCGGGACCGCAAGCGCTGCGGCAGTTCTTCGATCCCACCTACACAAGCTGCACGAGCTGGATCGCGCACATCGCGAGCACGAAGTTCGGCATGGATGTCGCGCCGCTCAAGGAGCTGATCTACTGGGCGGACATTGTCGACGGCGCGAAGTACGAGAGCGCCGAGTCCGCGGTGGAGATGGCAGCGCCGGCGATGAAGCTGACGATGGTCATCGAGAGCGCGCAGGATTCCGCGCTCGTCCAGCGCATCATTCCGCTGCTGACCGCGATGCCGTTGCAGCAGGTGCTCGATCAACCCTTTGTGCAGGAGTTGCTTGGGCCGCTGCTCGCGAAGCACCGCAGGGATATTGAGCTGATTCGCGAGCGCGCAACCTGCGAGCGCGGCGTGATCACGTTCGACATTACGGATCAGCCGACGGAAGGCTACAACAAGTTCATTCCGTACTACCTGCATCCGGGCGGAACGTACAACGTGGGCCTCTCGAAGTCGAGCTTCCGCACCAAGGTTTCGGTGGGAACGAATCCGTGGACGAAGAAGCCGGTGAGCGAGCTGGCGAACCTCGCAGCGATCTGTGAGCGTTACGGCGGCGGCGGACACGCACGCGTCGGCGCCATCAGCTTTCCGGTGGATCGTGAGGCTGAGGCGCGCGCGGCGGCGAATGAGATTGCCGAGGAGCTGCGGCAGCGCGAGACGCTCAGGAGCCCCACTCATCGCGCGAAAACTTGCGCGATGAATGGGCCACCCAGAACGCGAGTTATCGAGGGTGCAGTTTCGTGATGTCGTTGAAGATCACGAAGACCGCAAAGACAATCAGGCAGACGAACGCGACCTGATAGACGCGCTCCTTGATCTCCTGGTTGAGGTCGCGGCGCATGATCGACTCGATGGCAAGGAAGAGAATCATTCCGCCGTCGAGAATCGGAATCGGCAGCAGGTTGAAGATGCCAAGGTTGAGCGAGATGGTGCTCATCAACCGCACCAGCGTCCAGAAGCCGAGCTTGGTGGCGATGTCGATCTGCTGTGCGATGCCAATCGGACCGGAGAGCGAGCGAACAGAGACCTGGCGCGTGAACATGCCCTTCAGCACGCGGATGATCAGAGTGGAGTCGTCCTTGTTGTCTTTGAAGGACTGAACCATCGCTGCGCCGAGAGGCAGCTTCACTACCTTCACCGGTGGGTTCTCGTTCTGGAAGCCGAGGCGATATTGCACATCGCCCTGGCCGTTATCCAGCTTCTGCGGTGTGATGTTGAAGGTCAGCGGCTGGCCGTCGCGCGCTACGTACACGGTTGAAGGCGCGCCATTGCGGTCCTTGAGATACGCCAGCAGCGTGTAGACGGAGTGCAGCTTCAGGTTGTCGATCTGCGTGACCTGGTCACCGGCGCGAAGTCCGGCGTGCGCTGCAGGGTCGCCGGCCGTGACATTGAGCACGCCGAGCGACGGCTGCATCGCCGGATAGATGCCCAGCGATAGAAGATCATCGATGTCGAACTGTGCGTCGTTGCTGGTCGTGGCAACGCGCAGCGTCGTTTCGATCTGCTGGCCGTTGTGGGTGAAGGCGAGCGGCACGGTGCCGTTCATGTGCAGGTTGCAGTCGATCAGGATGCGTTCCCAGGAGGGATTCTTGTCCTGCGCGAATTGCGTGATGACGTCTCCCGGAGCAAGGCCGAGTGTGGCTGCCTGCGAGCTCTGCGAGACATAATCGACGATCGCAGGACCCTCGAGATACTGATCGACCTCGTGATGGAACATGCCGACGACGGCGAGCAGCACAAACGAGAGAAGGAAATTTGCTATCGGTCCTGCAAGCGCGATGAGCACGCGCTGCCAGCGTGGGTGCGCGTTGAACTCGCCGGGGTCGCCGGTGGGTTGTTCGCCGGGCGTGTCGCCGGCCATCTTGACGTAGCCGCCGAGAGGAAGCAGAGAGAGACGATAGTCGGTGTCGCCGCGGCGCCAGCCGAAGAGACGGGGACCGAAGCCGATGGAGAACGTTTCCACACGCACGCCGCAGAGCTTGGCGACGGCGAAGTGCCCGAACTCGTGCACGAGCACCATGATGCCGAGCACGATGCCGAACTCAACAAGGACCGAAAGAAGATGCATAAGGGGTTAGAGAAGACCTCAGTGGGTGATGAGATGCGGGTGATGCTGCTCAATCACCTGTTCTGCGAGAGCACGTGCGCTTCGATCCATCTGGAGCACCTCGGGAATGGAAGCGGGCGAGGCGGCCGACGTTAGTGAAAGCACAGACTCAATTGTACGTGGAATGCCGAGGAAAGAAAGTCGACCGGAGAGGAAGGCGGCGACCGCGACTTCGTCGGCGGCATTCAGTGCGATGCAGTGCGCCTGCGAGGCGGCCGCGGCCTCATAAGCGAGGCGTAAACACGGGAAACGCTGGAGATCCGGCGTCTGGAAATCGAGCTGTTTCAGAGCGGCCATGTCGAAGGTCAGATCGCTCTCGATGCGCTCGGGCCACGAGAGCGCATAGAGGATCGGCAGGCGCATGTCCGTGACGGAGATCTGCGCGAGGATCGAGCCGTCGACGTACTCGACGAGCGAGTGAATGGTGGACTGCGGATGGACGGTGACCTTCACCTGCGAGGGCGGCAGGTTGAAGAGACGGCAGGCCTCGATGATCTCGAGTCCTTTGTTGAGCATCGTCGCGGAGTCGACGGTGATGCGTTGACCCATCACCCACGTAGGATGCTTGAGCGCCTGCGCGGGTGTGATGTGTTCGAACTCGGCGAGTGGGGTGTTGCGGAAGGGGCCGCCGGAGGCTGTGAGCCAGATCTGACGGACTTCGTTGGGCTGGCCGCCGCGGAGGCACTGGTGGATGGCGTTGTGCTCAGAGTCGATGGGTAAAAGGCTCACACCACGTTCGCGTGCAGCCGCGAGGATGAGGTCGCCGGCGGCGACGAGGCACTCCTTGTTGGCGAGGCCGACGGTCTTGCCGGCGAGTACTGCGGCGTAAGTGGCCTCGAGTCCCGCGACGCCGACGATGGCGGAGACCACGAAGCTGGCCTCGGGCAGTGTGGCGACGCGGACGGTTCCGGCGGTGCCGTGAACGACTTCAGTGCTGGTGATTCCGGCGGACTTCAGGCGCGCGCGGAGCTGGTCGGCGAGGCGCTCGGTGGCGATCGAGACGAGCTGCGGGTGCCAGCGCTCGCACTGGGCTACAGTCGCTTCCAGATTCGTGCCAGATGCAAAGGCGATGGGCTGGAAGCGATCTGGATAAGACTCACAGATGCTGAGGGTTGACTGACCGATGGAGCCGGTCGAGCCCAGGATTGCAATCTTCTTCACTTAGCTATTCTCTCAAACGCTGAAGGCTCTTTTCTCAACCTTCAGGTTAGAAACTGCCCAGAGCGAAGAAGACGCGGAAGGCGAGGACGAACCAGAGGACGGGGGCGGCCAGAAGGAGGGCGTCGATGCGGTCGAGGATGCCGCCGTGGCCGGGGAGGAGGGTGCCGGAGTCCTTGACGCCGGCGCCGCGCTTGAGGGCGGACTCGAGGAGGTCGCCGAACTGGGCAGCGGCGTTGAGCAGGATGGCGAGGAGAACCCACTGCCACCAGGGAGCGTTGGTGTGGAGGCGCGTGAAGCTGGAGCCGTGCAGCGTGAGCCAGTCGCCGTAGAGGATGAGGCCGACTCCGATGACGACGGAGGCGACGATGGAGGCGATGGCGCCTTCCCAGGTCTTGTTGGGCGAGAGTTCGGGGGCGAGCTTGCGGCGGCCGAAGCGCTTGCCGACGTAAAGGGCGGCGATGTCTCCGGACCAGACGCAGAGGAAGAGGAAGATGACGAGGACGAGGCCATCACCCTCGACGCGGTTCCAGATGAGCGGGATCAGCGTGAGTGGATAGGCGATGTAGACGAGCAGCAGCAGGCCAGCGGCGGTCTCCTGCAGGACGCGGGCGAGCGGCGTGCGGAAGGTGTTCCAGGCGAAGAGCAGAAGCGCGGAGAAGACCACAGCAGTGATGGTGTCCTGCGGTTCAAGGAAGGTCGCGAGGAAAAACAGGATGATGGCGAAGATCGTCCACCAGAGGGGGATGGGGTTGCCGCCGGCGGCGGAAAGCTGGCGGAACTCGAGGGAGGCGAGCAAAGCGACCACCGCAGCGAAGAGGGTGACCATCCAGAGCTTGCCGAAGAAGATGAGCAGGCCGACAAGAACGATCAGGACGATTGCGGTGAGGATTCGCTTCATGTGCTCTGAAGAGGATACCCCCACCCTGGTGTATTTTGCGCAAAGTCTTGATTATGCAAGAGTTGAGGGTGGACCTAAATGCTAAAGTCTTGATTTCGTGGTTGTTAGCTATAAAGTATCTGAAATCAATGGTTTGCGATCGACATAGGGCTTTCGGTCTTCGCCGCTCTCCGTGTTGCGCGAACCTTTGTGTTTTCAGCTGGTTAGGTAATGTCGCCGCCTTCCAGATTGAGGCGGAGGTTTTCGCTCGTTTTGCACGAATGGCCTTTGGGAGCCAGAATCTGCGGCAGTACGGAGGAAGGCAATTCAGTCGCTTCGTCCTGCGGACTACGCGACGGCCTTCGGCAGAGCGGAGGTGCGCTTCGGGCAGCGCGGAGAGGCCCAAGGCTAAAGCCTTGGGTTACCCAGAAGCAATAAGGAAGACTATTTATGGGTCACTGTGAATCTCGCAATGCGAGAGCGTTGACGCTTCGACGCGCTCATTGTCCTGGGTGTCCCAGGGATTGGGAGAGGCTGACCAGGTTTTGCGGCTGGAGCCGAATGATGCCGCCCCTGGGACTATCAATATCTGCGATGAGAAGAAACGAGAGGGAGACGATGACCGGCAAGGTGATCAAGAGCATTGGCGTGGCGTGGCGAAGCCGATATCCGACAAGGATATTGGAGCAAATCGCGATCATCATCATCAGATTCCACGCAGAGACTGGTATGCGGTTCCACCATGCGGCCTGTGTGTATCCCTGAGTGTTGATGACGTCATTCATACCGGTCACTGCCGGGACCATTGTGGGCAGCGGCTGAGCTGCGGCGGGGACCTGCACGCTCGACCAGAGGCGCTGTTCAAGCTGGTTGGTTTCGTCGTTTATTTTTTGAACGTCGCCGGCGCTCCTGGATGTATAGAAGGCAATGCGCAGCTGAAGGTACTCCTCAAGAATCCGCCTGGTCTCGGCCGCCTGGGCAGCGGGGAGGAAGTCCACGCGAAGGTATTCGGTGCCAATCGCATTCGCCTCTTCTTCCTCATCGTTCTTGCGCTGGTCGTATCTGCTGACGGCCATGGAGAACGTGAACCCAATGATGAGGCCGAGAAGAGTCAACGTCGCTCCCATCACAATATCGAACTCCTGACGGCTGCTGTCTTCATCCGGAGCTTTCTTAGCCCCGATCCTCCTGCCCAGATACGTCGCTAAGGATAGGACTGAAGTCGAAACGATGAAGACCAGGACGGGAAAGTTCATTAGCATTTTCATGGCTTGTCCCAGGTTGTCCGTGGAATGAATTTGTCTCAGGCGAAGACGATGCGATGTTGGAGTGCATATCCGGTCGAAACAACTGTCAGTTCTTGAAGCCGGATTTGTCTTTCGCCCGACAATTCATCCGCTTTAGCATGGCGGATCGCGTGCAGTTGGTCGACGTGAAACATGAGTATGCGCGACAGCTCTCGGCGCTGCGCTGGGTCGACGCGCCGAGAGCCGTGCTGTTCGGCCGGATGGGTTTGCGGCCTCGAGAGGTCAGGAGCCGGGGCAGGGCGAGATGCCGTGCTGCCGGCAGAAGTCGGCCTGGTTCTGCTCGGCGTTGTGCTTGAAGAGGAAGAAGAGAGCGAGGCCGATGGCGGCAGCCGCTGCGACGAGGCCGACGGCTAAGGCCGTGTGATTGCGTTGGTAGGTGTGCGTCTGCTTGAGAGCGGATTGGTCCTGCGCGGTGAGCGTGTCGCCGGTCAGGAGCTTGAGCTGGCTGACAAGGTTTTGAGCGGAGGCGGCGAGGAGTGCGTCCTGCTTTTTGCTCTTGATGGAGGTGGGGATGCCGGCGTTGACGGTCCAGAGAGGAGAGAGGGTAGCGGGGTCGGCGAGGGTGAGCTGGAAGCTGGGGAGGAAGTAGACGCTGGAGCCGGTGTTGTCGGAGCTGTCGACGACGTTGGCGTGGACGGCGTCGCGAAGCTGGAGGACGAGGTCGGCTTGAGCGACGGAGTCGACGACTTGATAGCGGCCCCAGTTTTTGAGGTTGGCGAGGACGAGGTTGTAGGCGTCGTCAGGCGAGGCGGGAAAGTGGGCGTCCTGCGTGGACTTTGCGAGGTAGAGCGTGTGCGCGGAGAGCAGGCGCTCGCGGGCGAGGGCCTCGGGCATGAGCGGCGCGGCTGACGGGCCGGTCTGCGCGGAGTTCTGGCGCTGGATGGGAGCGGGCGGTGTTTGCGTGGCCTGCTGCGCGACGAGCATAGCGGCGTGTTGCTGCAAGGCGGCAGTGAGCCGGTGCGACGGTGTGGCGGCGTGCGCGAATTGATCGAGAAGAAGAGCGAACGAGAGTGCGAAGGCGATGCTGCGGAGCGTGCTTCGAATCGCTGATTGCACGGAAGTGGCCTCAGGTGCGGTGGCTAGAAGCTGTGCCTGCCGACCTGATGGAGATAAACGGAAGATGATGATGAGAAGACGCGAGCGATAGGAAAAACTTTGGTCACATGTGCTTCAGGTTCGGACGTTATGCGGAGGCGGAGCGGGTGGCGAAGATGTTGCCGCAGTAGCTTCCTTTGTAGATCGCGTTTTCGATTTCGGTGTGGCGGTAGCCGTGCGCCTCGAGGCGGGAGAGGATGTCGGAGGGTTGAAGGCCGGCGCAGTGCAGGGTGAAGGCGTTGACCTCGACGAGGATTGCCGGAGGATGGGGCGAGCTGAGAAGCCGGGTGGCGCCGTCGAGCACGAAGGGCTCCGCTCCTTCCGCGTCGATCTTGAGGATGTCGACGTGGTCGATACCGCGGGCGGCGAGGTCGTCGTCGAGCGAGACGGCGGGGACGTGCACGCACTGGCCGTCGGTGCCGAAGAGGCTGTTGGCTTCGGGGTCGTCTCCGGAGAGGTGCAGGGAGAGGGTGCCGGGCTCGTCCATCACGGCGGCGTTGACGAGGTCGGCCTGGAATCCGTTGAGGGCGACGTTTTCCGTGAGACGGGCGAAGACGGAGGGCGTTGGCTCGTAGGCGATGACGCGTGCGCCGAAGGTGCAGGCGAGCAGCGTGAAGTAGCCGACGTTCGCGCCGATGTCGACGAAGGTAGTTCCGCGATGCAGGAAGGGCTTGAGGTAGTCGGCGGTGATGTCTTCTTTGCCGATGCCTTGAAGGAAGTGCCACTCGGCGTCGACGACTCCGGAGACGCGGGTCCAGGCGCCGCAGGGAAGATGGCCGACGAGCCACGGACTGGTGGCTTTGCGCAGGCGGGTTTGGCCGCGTGCGGGCGTGTAGGCCGCTACGAGACGGCTGACAGCACGATCCAACAGAGGTGGAGCGACCCGCCGAGCCTGGGACGCATTGAACATGAGAGACCAACCGTACAGAGTTGGGTCATAGTAGCACCGGTGTGCGTGCGGTCAGTGAAATGTCGGTGGGCGAGAGGAAAGGGAAGCAGGTGCTCGATTATTTGCGTGGTGCGAGCGAGACGGCGGCTTTGCCTTCGAGGCGTTCCTCGATGTGCGGGCCCAGGGTGTCAGCGAGAGAGTTTTCGCCGGGGCTCACGTTGTTGAGGATGACGATGGCGAAGTCCTGCTGGGGGTTAAAGGCCGCGTAAGAGCTGTATCCGCCGGTGCCACCGTTGTGCCAGTAGGTGCCGGTGTTGTCGATGTGGAACCAGTTGAGAGCGATGTGCAAGCCGGGGGCGGCTTCGGCGTGGACGACGTGGGTTAGCTCGATGGCCGCGGGGAGGGTTTTGCCGTTGGGTGCGGAGAGCGTGGAGGAGGAGAGATGGTCAGGGTGGAGCTGCGCCTCGAGATAGGTAAGCATGTCGGCAGCGGTGGAGTGGATGGCGCCGGCACCGGCGAGCGCGTCGAGGTCCCAGGCGTGTGCGGGTTGGAGCCTGGCGTTGTAGCCCGGGATGAAGCGGGCCTCGAGCGCGGGCGTGAGGGTGATGGCGGTGTCGGTCATGTGGAAGTGGGCCGGTGATCTGCCGATGAAGCAGTTCGGCGTAGGGAACGCCGGCGCGGTCGGCGAGCGCCTGACCGAGAAGGCCGACGCCGAGGTTGCTGTATTCGAATTTGGCGTTGGGCGGAAGGGCGACGCCGTGGTTGGCGATTTCGGCGTAGAGAAGCTTGGCGCTGTAGTCGGCGTAGGGGTTATCGGGGTTGGTGGGCGCGAAGTTGCTGGGCATGCGCGGAAGACCGGAGTGCTGATCGCTGAGGTCGAGGAGAGTGATCTCGGGGCCGTCGGGCTTGGCGACGGTGTTGGGTGGGAGCAGGTCGCGGACGGGAGTGTCGAGGCGGACTTTTTGCTGCTGGACCATCTGCGCGAGGATGAGTGCGGTGAAGGTCTTGGTGATGGAGCCGATTTCGAAGACGGAGTCAGGCTTGGCGGTGCCGTAGGCGAAGATGTGGCGGACGCCGTGCTGGACGACACCGATGGTGACGCCGGCGTGCGTCGAGGGAGCGAGTGCGCCGTGCTCGAGGGCGGCGGCAAGGTCGCGGTCGAGGACGGACTTGAGGTTGTCGGCGGTGACGGGCGGGAGGGCTGGGTCACGTGGCGGAGCCGGCGGCACGGCAGATGCGAGCGCAGATGTTTGGCGGGTGAGGGTGAGCGGAAGGTCACCGCCCTGATGCCAGGTGCCGTCGAGCGTGTCGGCGGTGAGGCTGCCGTTGAAGTTGCCCTTGACGGTGGCGACGTTGATGGCGATGGGGTTGACCGCGGAGGTGATGGTGCAGGGGATGCCCATCGCGCCCTGATCGAGCGAGTCGGCAGTGCAGGTCCACTTGTCGGCGGCTTCCTGATGGAAGTGGAACTGGATGCGAAGGGTGTGACCGCCGGAGGACAGCGTGCCGAGCCAGATGCCGTCGAGGGGTGAAGACGTTTGAGCGAAGAGCGGAGCGGCGGCGAGCAGAGCGGAGAGGATCAGTCGGCGTTTCATCCCGAAGAGAGGATACAGGTCGGAGGGTGGGGTACGAGCGAGGTCGAAATCCGGGAGAGAACCCGCAGGCTCATGGCTGCGTATGTTGCAACATGGCTTGCAGCATGTTCTGGAAGGCGAATTGCACTCGTCTCTTGCTAGCCGTTACCGCATGCGCCGGGCTCGCCGCCGCCTCGGCTGCGCAGATCATCCACGCGAGTGACCCGCTCCCATCCTTCGAAGTAGCGACCATCAAGCCCGCCTCGCCGCAGCCCCATCGCTCCAGCGTATCTCCCGCAGAAGTCAACATCTCCGATGTGACGGTCCGCAACCTTATCGAGCAGGCTTACGGTATCCCCTGGACGGCTGCGGAAAACGAACGCGTGCTCGGCGGTCCGGCATGGCTGGACACCAAGCGCTACGACATCGTCGCCCGCATCCCCAGCGACCTGGCTGAGGCCCGGCAAAAGCTGTCCCGCGATCAGCAGAAGCAGCAGATCAGCCTCATGCTGCAGTCCTTGCTCGTGGAGCGTTTTCACCTGAAGGTCCATTTTGAGAGCAGGGATCTCATCGTCTATGCACTGGTTGTCACCAGACCGAACTCTCACCTCGTCGCGAGCACAGATCAACGGGAGTCCATCGCACAGGAAGGCCCCGGGCCCATTCAACTGCCGTCCAAACCTGAGGACGTGCACCACGGGATCATGGTCTTCTACAGCGGCCAGTCCGCCCAGATGACTGCCAGGCAGGCCTCGCTGGATGACCTCGCGCGCTGGTTCGCGGGTTATTCCGAAGTGGGAGGCCGTCCTGTCGTCAACCAGACCGGCCTCAGCGGGCTCTACGACTTCACGCTTCGATGGACGCGGCAAAGTCTCGCCGCGGCTCCCCAACCCGGCTCGTCCGATGCAGCAGGCAGCGACGCTCCACCGCTTTTCACCGCATTGCCCGACCAGCTCGGCTTACGTCTCAAGCGCACCAAAGCGCCCGTCGAAGTCATCTTGATCGACCACGTTGATCCTCCGACAGACAATTGAAGCTGGCCGGCTGACGAAAGAAATGCGTCAGGGGATCACGGTGCACTTCGCGAGGAAGTCGGGGTCAATGTCGACGCCGAAGCCGGGGCCGGTGGGGACCTTGATGACGCCGTTGGCGTCGCTGCGCAGCGTGGATGTCGCGCAGTGGTAGGGGAGGACGTTATTGAACTCTTTGAACTCGTGGTAGGGGCCGGAGTTCGGGATGGCGGAGACGAAGTGCATCATGTAGACGTAGCCGAGGCCGGTGGAGGAGATGTGCGGGATGCACTGCTTGCCGAAGGCCGCGGCCATGCGCGCGACCTGCATGCAGCGGATCATGCCGCCGAAGTAGAACATGTCCTGCTGCACGATGGAGAGGCCGCCGTTGGCGATGAGCCAGCGGAAGTTGTGGGTGGAGGGCTCCTGCTCGCCGCCGGCGATGGGGATCTCGAGCGCGTCGGAGACTTGCTTGGTTTCTTCGTACCAGTCGAAGGGGACGGGCTCTTCGTAGAAGGCGTACTTGTACTGCTGCATGAGCTTGCCGATGGGGATGGCTTCGGCTGGCGTGTAGGAGCCGTTGGCGTCGGCGGAGATGATCATGTCGGGGCCGAAGGTTTCGCGGACCAACGGAATTAATTTTTCGCTGCGGCCGACGGGAGTTTCGGGGTGGCACATGCGGCCGCCGAGCTTGAACTTGATGGCCTTGGCGTGCGAGATGGCGACGTCGCGCTTGAGGTGCTCGATGGTTTCTTCGGCGGAGATGTCGCGCTCGCCGTTGGCCTGGTAGACGGAGATGGCGGGGTTGTAGATTTTGTCGCTGATGAGGAGGCCGATGGAGCGGTTGGCCATCTTGCCGAACATGTCGAGGATGGCGAACTCGATGGTGGCGATGGGGACCCAGATGGCGAGGCCCTGGGCTTTGTAGTTGTTCTCGTAGACGGTGGAGGCGGGGATGAGCTGCTCGAGGTCGCGGGCGTCTTTGCCGATGAAGAAGGGCGCGATGCGCTTGGTGAAGATGGGATAGAGGACTTCCATCTGCTGCGCGTTGGAGACGGAGATGCCCTCGTGGCCGTCCTTGGAGCGGACGCGGCAGATGTATTGCTTGTCGCGGGTGAGGAGCTCGACGGACTGGATGATGACGGGGTCTTTGAAGAGCTCGCGCTTGAAGACGGGCTGCTGGAGGATGGCGTCGAGCTTGGCGTAGCGCTCTTTGAGCGTGCCGGGAAGGCCGTGGCGCGGGGCGTTGAGGAACTGGCCGAAGGCGGGCGTGGCGGCGGCGGCGCTTCCGGTGAGGGCTGTGGTGAGGAAGCGACGGCGGTCGATAGTCATCACCTCAGTTTAGGTCTCAGGGGTCGTGTCGTCAGTTTGCGACCCGCCAGGGTGAGGTGGTGGACCAGGAGCGGAGTTGGTCGAGGGCCCACTGGGTGGTCTTGCCGGTGTGGCAGGAGGTGCAGGGGTTGGGGATGTCGGACTGCTCGGTGGCGAGGGGCGAGATGAAGCGGAAGGTGTGCGCGGCGACGTAGTTGTCTTTGATGGTCTGCTCGATGAGCGGCATGTGGCAGGCGGTGCACTGGCTGCCGGGGCTGTTGGCGGCGTGGTGCGTGTGCTCTGAGACGGTGCCCTTGAGGCCGGCGGGATTTTCAGGTGTGTGGCAGTTGAGGCAGAGCGCGTTGCCGACCTTGACAAGGTCGGAGGGGTTCTGGGGGCTGTGAACCTGGTGGCAGTCGAAGCAGCGGATGGAGCGGTGGTACATGTTGCTCTGGGCGAAGTCGTTGCCCTGCATGCGATTTTTGTGAGCGGTGAGGTCGGCGTACTGGTAGAAGTCAGTGACGCCGGGTTTGAGCTCTTCGAGGCGCCAGTAGTCGGCGAGACGTTTCCCCGGGGCGTAGCCGACGGGCCAGTCGTAGTACTTGCCGGCGATGGGGTTAGCGAGCGGGCGGCCCTGGCTGTGGCACTGGATGCATGTGTCGTTGCCGTCGAAGGCTGAGAGGCGCGCCGGGTTCACGATGTTCGTGCGGGTGGGATGGGCGACGTGAAGGCTGCCGGGGCCGTGACACTTTTCGCAGCCGACGTTCCACTCGGTGACCTGATGCGTGTCGATGTTGTAGTTGACGGAATGGCAGCCGTCGCAGAGCGGGCCGGTGGGGCGCTGCATGTTGGAGTCGGGGTAGAAGGCGACCCACCAATCGGCGCCTTTTTCGGCGTGGTAGGGGAGCCAGCGTTTTTTCGCGATGTCCCACTGCGCGGGCTGGACGAAGTAGTCGCCGCCGATTTCGGTGAAATAGCGCTGCTTGTAGCGGCTGCCGTAGACGAAGGCGACCTGATCGAGCGTGAAGGTGACGAGTGGGTTGGGTGTGGTGAAGTCGCCAAGGACAGCGTCAGGGTGCTCTTTGGGCGAGCGGATGACGTTGGCCATGCGGGTCTGTTTCCAGCCGTCGTATTGCGCGGTGTGGCAGGGGCGGCAGGAGGCGGAGCCGGTGTAGTGTGCGGCGGGCGTCGGGAGTTTTTGCTGGGCGAATGCAACAGTTGAAGCCAATGCGAGGAGGGCAAGCTTCAGGCAGGAACTGAGGCCGCAGCGCATCATGTCGGCGAGTATTGCATGCGCGCGTTTCAGAGTTGTCATGCGGCGCGATCTGGGGGAAGCTCCCCCCAGTGGCTAAAGCCCCTTTTCTTTTGTGGGGTCTGAGAGACCCGACCCTAAAGGGTCGGGCCACCTAGAGGTGAAGGCAAGAACAGCAGCAGAGCCACCTTCTCCACCCCTAGCCGGGGACCCCGGTTCGGGGATGACAGAAAGAAAGCAACGGCAAAAGCAATCGCGCGTCTTAATGCGCGATACCCCACCCTGTCTCGCTTCGCGAGCCGAGGGTGGGCACCCGCTTTCGTGGTGATCCGGGCGAAAAGCAGATTCCCTTCGGGAATGACAACAAGAACGGCAAGTGCAAATACAGAGATCCTTCGCCTACGGCTCAGGATGACGGCATGGAGCGGCTCAGGGCTGTTGTTGATTGGCGGGCGGTTCTGGCTTGGCTTAGCGGCGGGTGAGGGCGGGTGGGGGTTGCAGCTCTTTGGCGATTTCGGTTTCGAGTTCGGAGACGGGCTGCAGGGTCTCGGTCTTCTCGTCGGAGTTTTCGCTTAGGCCGCCGAAACGGCGGTCGCGGCGCTGGTATTCGGCGATGGCCTCGATGAGGTGGAGGCCGCGGAAGTCGGGCCAGAGGCGGTCGGTGATGAAGATCTCGGCGTAGGCGATCTGCCAGAGAAGGAAGTTGGAGATGCGCTGCTCGCCGGAGGTGCGGATGAGGAGGTCGGGGTCGGGCATGCCGGCGGTGTAGAGCGCGTTGGAGATGGTCGACTCGTCGAGCGCATCGAGCGCGCCGGCGCCGAGGATGTCTTCGACGGAGCAGCCGCGCGTGTGGGCCTCGGTGGTGAGGTCGGTGAGGACGCGGCGGACGGCGTCGACGATTTCAGAGCGCGAGCCGTAGTTGAGCGCGAGGGTGAGCGTGGTGCCGGTGTTCTTCGCGGTCTCGGCTTCGGCCCAGCGCATGGTGTCCTGCACCTCGGAGGGGAGCTCGTGGGTGCGGCCGATGTAGCGCATGCGGATGTTGTTGGCGTTCATGCGCTCGACGTTGGAGACGAGGTAGGCCTTGAGGAGCTTCATCAGGAAGGTCACTTCCGATTTAGGCCGGCGCAGATTGTTTTCGAGCGAGAAGGCGTAGAGGGTGATCCAGGGGACGTCGATGCGCGAGGCGGTTTCGACGACGTACTGGACGGACTCGGCGCCCTGCTGGTGGCCGAGGAAGCGCTTGAGGGCGCGCTTGCCGGCCCAGCGGCCGTTGCCGTCCATGATGATGGCGACGTGCTGCGGAAGGCGCGTGAGGTCGAGGGTGTTGTAGACCGCGCGCTCCTCGGGAGAGAGCTCGTGGACCTTATTGGAGCGTTGATAGGCGCGGTTTGTTTGCGGGGAAGGCACGTGCGGCTCGCTCTGATGAGGATAGACGATGCGAGGGGGCAGGGGACAGCGGTTGCCGTGCCAAAGGCGAAAATACAGAGGTCCTTCGCCTAGCCACCCCATCGAGCAAAGAACGCTCGCTGGGGACCCCGGTACGGCTCAGGATGACGGCATCTCGGGCCTGTGTCCAAGATGAAAGGAAGGTAATAAAGCGGAGAGGCGTCGCTACGTTGCCTGCGGGTGCGGGCTAACGTGCGACGCCTGGAGGTCTGACGGTGCTGCTGTGCTGGCTGGTTTAGGCCAGCTTGCGAGCGCGGCCTTGCGCGATCTCGCGGACGTGGTTGAGGAAGATCGACTTCTGCGTCGTGGTGAGATGCGCGGTGTACTTGGCGATCTCGGCGAGGAAGGGGTCGGTCATGAGGACGGCGGTTTCGTCCTTGTGGCGCGTGGGCGCGTCGCGGAGCAGGGCGGAGATGTCGACCTGGAGGGCGCGGGCGAGGCGGTCGAGCGAGGACAGGGTCGGCATGGCCTTGCCGTTCTCGATCTTGGAGATGTAGGTGCGCGGCACGTTCATGCGCGTGGCGAGCTGCCGCTGCGAAAGGTTGCGGACGTGGCGGAGATCGCGCACGGCAGCGGCGACCTGAATGCCTTCGGCGCGCGGAGCTTCAGGCTCGTCGACGATGGCGATAGGCTGAACTTTGGGGAGCTCAGGAAGCAGGGACTTTTTGCACTTGCGGCAGACGTCGTTGGCGGTGCGGAATTGTACGAGCTTGCAGTGCTCGCAACGAAGGACCTCGCGTTCAGTACCTGCGACGACCTGTGGCTGGGGCGTGGGGACGGCGATAGGAGCCATTCCAGTTGCCATATTGTGTGTTGCGGGCGGCTGCCAGAGCGGGGCACCGCAGCGCGTCACGTCTGATAAAGAGGTGAGCGATGTGCCTACTGTGACACCCGGTGCCGGAAGAGTCAAGGGGTATCGCCGAAGATTCAGGCAGAAAAGCCGCAGAAAAGCGGAGTTTGAACCAAGGTGGTAAACAGGAAGGGCAGTGAATAGTGATTAGTGAATAGTGAGTAAGGCGAGGTTGTAGATGAGTGAGTTTGGTGCGGAGCAGGCAGAGGAGTTGTTGCGCGAGTGGACGAAGAGTGAGTCGCTGGTGAAGCACTGCCTGGCGGTGGCGGCGTGCACGGAGAGCTATGGCGTGCGCGAGGCGGCCGCGATGGGGTTGGGTGATGAGGACGCGGAGCGGTTTGCGGAGAGGTATCGGTGCGCGGGGTTGCTGCACGATTTCGACTATGAGAAGCATCCGACGCCGGACGAGCATCCGTTTGTTGGCGTCGCTTATTTGCGGGAGCAGCGGATGGCCGGAGGAGATTCTGCATGCGATTCTGGCGCATGCGGATTATTCAGGCGTGAAGCCGGAGACGCATCTCGACCGCTCGCTGTATGCGTGCGATGAGCTGGCGGGATTTCTGACGGCGTGTGCGCTGGTGAAGCCTTCGAAGAAGATTGCGGAGGTGGAGGTCGCGGGCGTGAAGAAGAAGATGAAGGATAAGGCGTTCGCAAGGGCGGTGAAGCGCGAGGATATTACGCACGGCGCGGAGCTGCTGGGGATTCCGCTGGAGGAGCATATTGGGAATTGCTTGACGGCGATGCAGGCGCGGGCGGAGGAGTTGGGGTTGTATGATCAGTCGACGAAGCTGTGGATTCGTAGATCGTGATTATGGTGGTTGTTACTCCCGCTGTTGGGTTCCTCACGTTTGTATGCTCGGTTTATCTCTCTGCCGCTTCTTAACTGGAAGTATCCACATGATGGGCAAAACGGTTTGGGTGCATCGGCTATCGCAGTTGTTCTGGCGCCTATAGCCGCTGGCCTTACTCTCGTGGGGCTATTGGTATGGTCGATATTTCGAACTGATCGAGTTGAAAGAGAGGCAAGAGGCCAATGAGCGTAAAGCGTTGGGTTGCGGTGTTGGCGGTGATCTTGGTGAGTGCGACGGCGTGGGCGGTGGAGAAGCCGTTCAATCCGGCGAGTGATCCGGCGAAGGATCTGCAGGCGGCGATGCAGAGGGCGCAGGCCGAGCATAAGAACATCCTGATGGATGTGGGTGGGAACTGGTGCGAGTGGTGCCTGGTGCTCGAGGAGACGCTGCATGGGGATGCGGAGCTGAATGCGCTGCTCGAGAAGAATTATGTGGTGATGCATGTGAACTGGTCGAAGGAGAACGAGAACAAGGCGTTCCTGAAGAGGTATCCGGAGCCGGTGGGATTTCCGACGTGGTATGTGCTGTCGCCGACGGGGAAGGTGCTGAAGGCGGAGACGAACACGGGCGAGCTGGAGGCGAATCACAAGATCGACCAGGGATATAACAAGGAGGCGCTGAAGAAGTTTTTGGTGAAGTATGCGCCGAAGGGGAAGTGCAGAGTTAGTTAGATGGTCAGTAAAGGCAGGTGCGTCAAGGCCGGCAGCCGCGGAGGATTATGAGCCAGGCTAGCGAGAGCACCGCGGAGCCGAGGATGCCGATGACGAGGAGTGGGTTGCGGGTCAGCGTGGGCGCTGTGGTGGAGTGGGTGGTTTCGTGGGGCGTTTCGGGGTTGTAGTGGATGGGGAAGAGTGTGCCTTGCGGCATCGCTTTGGCTGAGGTGAGTTCGCCGGTGTGGAGCTCGGGTGTGCCGTCGGCGTTGGGCGCCCAGTAGTTGAAGGTGATGCGGAAGTGGCGCGTGGTGGGGAGGCCGAAGGCGAGCGCGCGGCCGGCGCCGGACTCGTACTTGCAGGCGGTGACGGTGGCCATGGCTTCGGGCCAGGTGGAGTGCGCGGGTTGAATGGTCTTCGGCATTGGAACGATGCCTCTGTCCTAACAGTAGAATAGCGACATAGGCATTCGGCCTCAGCGACAAGTCCGGTGCGAAACTGCTCCTTGTTGAAGGCTGGGCAGCTCAGGAGAAACGCACCCAAGCCAATAGAAGGATGATCGCCACGAAGAAAACGCCAATGGCGATTCTTTTCGTGAGAGTGGCGATGCGGGTGCGAAGCAGTTCGGGGTAGTAGAAGCGGTCGGGGTCGGCGGGGTTGTAGCGAATGGTGGTTTTGTTGCCATCAACGAGCTGATAGATGGGAGAGTCGTCGGGGACCCTAAAGTCTGTCCTGTGAGTTTCGCCCTTCTGATCGATCCAGGCGATTGTGTCGTAGGAATCATAGGTATAGCTGATGTTTCCATAGCGATCAGCGTGGGGGATCTTTTCGACGTCTGCTGATTCAAAGGTTGCGGTTGTTTCTATCCATTTGTCGTAGCCGCGGAGACGTTCCCAGAGTTTGGTCATATTTGAGTACTGACCAACATATCCGAACTCCGTCGTAAGACATTCGCTTCCTGGAAGCGGGTATTGGCTTTCTCAACCGTACCGGGGAGGTCGACGGCGCGGGAGAGGTCTTCGAGGACGTGGCATTCGAAGCCGAGGCGGGCGCCGTCGATGGCGGAGAAGCCGACGCAGAAGTCGTAGGCGAGGCCGCAGAGGAAGAGGCGCGTGAGACCGCGCTCGCGGAGGTAGCCGGCGAGGCCGGTGGGTGTGGTGTGGTCGTCTTCGAGGAAGGCGGAGTAGCTGTCGATGTTCGCGGCGGAAGCCTTTGCGGAGGATGAGCTCGGCGTTGGGGACCACAAGGCGGGGGTCGATCTCGGCGCCGGGGGTGCCCTGGACGCAGTGGTCGGGCCAGAGGTGCTGGGTGCCGTAGGCGACCTCGATGGTGTCGAAGGGCGCTTGCCGGGGTGCGCACTGGCGAAGGAGATGTGGCCGAGGGGGTGCCAGTCCTGGGTGAGGATGACGTGGGGGAAGCGGGCGGCGAGGGCGTTGATTCCGGGGATGATGGCGTCGCCGTCCGGTAACGGCTAAAGCACCGCCGGGAAGGAAGTCCCTCTGCATGTCGATGACCAGAAGCACGTCTGTCGGGGGCGAGCCGAAGAGTCATTACCTGATTGTACGGAGGGGTGATGGCTTTGGTGATTCCCCCTGGATAGGCTGGGCGGGTGAATCGTGCGGGCCGACTAGGAAGAGCAGTTGCGCGGCTGAGCGTGCTGGTGGGGCTGATGCTGGCCGCGGCGGCGTTTGGGTGGACGCAGGGGCCTTCCGCGACGGGGGCCGGTGCGGGTCGCGTGAGCGGAATTGTTGAGGATGAGCAGGGAGCGCTGATTCCGGGAGCGCAGGTGGTGCTGATGGCTGAGGGGGTGAGCCATCGGCTGGCGAGCGGAAGCGATGGGCGGTTCTGCTTCGATGCTCTGCCGGCGGGCTCGTTCACCGTGACGGCGAGTGAGCAGGGAATGGTGGATGGCGTCCGTGAAGGCACGCTGGATGCGGCTCAGCAGATGGAGCTGGAGCCGATGATGTTGCGCGCGGGTGCGGTGATGTCGGTGACCGCGGTGACGCAGGAGCAGATGGCGGGCATCCAGGTGCGGCAGGAGGAGACGCAGAGGATTGGCGGGGTTCTGCCGAACTACTACGTCGTGTACGACGCGAATCCGCAGCCGCTGACGAAGAAGCTGAAGTTTGAGCTGGGGTGGAGGACGGTGGTGGACCCGGCGAACGTGGGCTTTGTGGCGATCGTCGCGGGGTTTGAGCAGGCCGGGAATCAGTTTCCGGGATATCGGCAGGGAGTGAGCGGATATAGCAAGCGCTTTGGCGCGGGGATGGCCGACGCGACCGTGGGGACTCTGCTGACGGGGTCGGTTTTGCCGATGGTTTTCCGGCAGGACCCGCGGTACTTCTACAAGGGCTCGGGCAGCACGGTGAGCCGCACGTGGTACGCGCTGAAGACGACGGTTGTGTGCAAGGGTGACAACGGGCGGTGGCAGCCGGCGTATTCGAACGTGCTGGGGAGCTTTGGCTCGAGCGCGATCTCGGGGCTGTACTATCCGGGCGGCGAGCGCGGCGGGATGCTGGCGCTGGAGAATGGGCTGTCGGCGCTGGCGTTCGACGGCTTCGCGAATGTGATGCAGGAGTTTGTGCTGCGCAGGATGACGCCGTCGCGTGGGCGTGATCCGGTGACCGATTAGTCAGCTAGAGGCCGAAGAGCGCGATCACAAGCAGGATGAGGACGAGGACTCCGGCGCAGCAAGCGCGATGTAGAAGGCTTTGCGTTCGCGGCGCGGATGATTGAGGCTGTTGCGGCGCGGGTCGATGGGATCGTACTGGACGGTGACGCGGGAGCCTTCTTTGAGCGGCTTGTTGCTGACGACGTCGGTGAGGTAGAGGTCGCCTTCGACGGGATAGCTGAAGGTGATGGCGTAGCGGTAGCGCTCGCGGGAGTTGATCTTCGTTCCGTCGCGATGGCGGCGGCGGCGCTCGCAGAGTTCGACGGTCGCTCGGGCTCGCTTCCATCTGTGGCTGCGGCGGTCGCTCATCGGGGCCCCTCACTCCACGCGCATCATCATAATCTCGGTGGATTGGATGAGGGACAAGCCGAGGTCAGACGCGGACGATCATGACCTCGGTGGATTTGATGAGGGCGGCGGCGGTCTGGCCTTTGCGGAGCTGCATCTCGCGGGCGGCGTCGGAGGTGATGATGGAGGTGATGCGCTGGTCGCCGATTTCGAGGACGACCTTGGCGAGCAGGCCGGAGATCTTGACCTCGACAATCTGGCCGACGAGTTGATTGCGGCCGCTGACGGCGCGGAAGCGTTCGCGCGAGGTCCGGGTGTTCGCGGTGGCGGGGCGGGATTTCATCAGCGGCTTGAGGGAGGACTCGGGGATGCGGTGATGGCCGCCGGGCGTCTTGATGGTGTGGATGGTTCCGGCGAGGATCCACTGCTTGAGCGTGGGATAGCTGACGCCGAGGGCGGCTGCGGCTTCGCGGGGCTTGAGGAGAATGTCTGCGGTCGTGGCCATGGGTCGGATGCGAGAGAAGTATACGCGCGCTCGAGGAGTGATCAGCAGGGAACAAGGCAAGTGCGAAGCTGATGCTGCTCAGACGTGGAGGCGCCAGTAGCGGACCCAGAAGTAGGCTATGAAGGCGAGGATGGCGGCGATGGCGAGGATGTAATAGACCCAGCGGTCGCCCTTGTGGTCGCACATGGTATTGGTTTCGGGGTCGCTGGGGTCATAGCTGATGCAGAACTTTGAGCCGATCTCCCAGGGGCGATTGCACTCGAACTCGCCGGTGTAGCGGCGGCCGCCGACGTCGTAGCGGAAGGAGATGGAGTACTCCTGCCCGGCGTGACCGCCCCCGGCGGCGAAGTCGCAGGAATGGGGCACGGAGGATACGACGGTGGCTTCCGCCTGGGGCCAGGTTGCGGTTTTTTCAGCGAGGGTGGTCATGGTGAGCGCTCCGCGCCCGACAGTATGACATGATGCCATGCTATCCTTCGCGAGTTTTCTGAAGTTTGCGAGGAAGAGTGCATGGCGCAGGGGAACTCGGCGGGCAACGTACTGGAATCACGACTGGATACGAGCGCGGCAAAGTTTGGCAGGAATCGGGAGGCGACGGTTCGGCTGCTGGAGGAGGTTCGGGCGGAAGAGGCGCGGATTCGCGAGGGCGGCGGAGCCAAGGCGATGGAGGCCCAGCATGCGAAGGGGCGGCTGACGGCGCGGGAGCGGCTGGCGCTGCTGCTGGATAAAGGCTCGGACTGGACGGAGCTGGGGCTTGTGGGCGGCGTACGGGATGTACGGCGAGTGGGGTGGGGCTCCGGGCGCGGGAGCGGTGGCCGGGCTGGGGCGTGTGGGCGGCAAGCTGTGCCTGATCATCGCGAATGACGCGACGGTGAAGGCGGGTGCGTTCTTTCCGATGACGGCGAAGAAGGTGATCCGGGCGCAGACGATTGCGCTGGAGAACCGGATTCCGACGCTGTACCTGGTGGACTCTTCGGGCGTGTTCTTGCCGCTGCAGGAGGATGTGTTTCCGGACCAGGACGACTTTGGGCGGGTGTTCCGGAACAACGCGGTGATGAGCTCGCTGGGCGTGCCGCAGATTACGGCCATCATGGGCATGTGCGTGGCGGGCGGGGCGTATCTGCCGGTGATGACGGACACGGTGCTGATGACGGAGGGGTCTGGATTATTTTTAGCCGGGCCGGCGCTGGTGCAGGCGGCGATTGGGCAGAAGACGCCGGCGGAGGAGCTCGGCGGCGCAGCGATGCATGCGGAGATTTCGGGGACGGTCGACTTCAAGGAGAAGGATGACGAGGCGTGCATTGCGCGGCTGCGGAGTCTGGTGGGGAAGATTGGCTCGAGGCAGGGATCAGGGATCAGGGATCAGGGATCAGGTGAGGTATTTAGCCGCGTGGAGTTTGATGCGGAGCGCGATAAGCCGCTGTATGCGCAGGAGGATCTGTATGGATTGATGGATCCTGACCCGGCGAAGGCGGCGACGAATACGTATGACGTGCGCGATGTGATTGCGCGGATCGTCGATCGTTCGGAATTTGACGAGTACAAGGCGGAGTTTGGGCGGACGGTGGTGTGTGGGTATGCGCGGATTGGCGGGCGCGCGGTGGGGATTGTCGCGAACCAGAAGATGCATCAGCAGATGACGGTGGCGATGGGGCCGCAGCAGGGAGAGAAGCGCACGGAGTTTGGCGGCGTGATCTACACGGAGAGTGCGCAGAAGGCGGCGCGGTTCATCATGGACTGCAATCAGCAGCTGGTGCCGCTGGTGTTTCTGCATGATGTGAACGGGTTCATGGTGGGCAAGGATGCGGAGTGGTCGGGGATTATTCGCGCGGGCGCAAAGATGGTGTCGGCGGTGAGCACGAGTGTGGTGCCGAAGATAACGGTGATCACTCGGCGGGAGCTTTGGCGCGGGGCACTATGCGATGTGCGGAAAGGCGTACGATCCGCGGTTTGTGTTTGCGTGGCCGACGGCTCGGTATGCGGTGATGAGCGGGGCTTCGGCTGCGAATACTCTGGTTGAGGTTCGCGTGAAGCAGATGGAGCGCGGCGGGAAGCATCTCTCGGACGAAGAGAAGAAGGCGATCTACGACGAGATCAAGGCGACGTACGATGCGCAGGCTGACCCGCGGTATGGAGCGGCGAGGCTGTGGGTGGATGCGATCATCGACCCGGCGAAGACGCGCGAGGTGCTGATGACGGCGCTGGAAGCGTGCGCGCTGAATCCGGAGGTGAAGAGGTTTAATCCGGGGGTGATCCAGACGTGAGGCGTGTGTTCCGAATCGGAATGGCTGTGTTTTTGCTGAGCCTTGTCGTGTGTGCTGTGGCGACGATTCAGGACTTGCGGCACTGTCAATTCACGCCCGACGGTGACCGCTGGGGAGCGCAACAGCAAGAGAGGCTCGGTTACGATCCGTGCGATGAGTTTGCACCTCATCCGTGGCCCTATCGAATAGCTCCGTATATTTTGGTGTTGTCTTCAGTCACGACGTTAGTTACTGGAGTGAGCATCGCAGTTCTCAGTCGAAGGGAAGTTGCATGAGACTTATCAAGGAGGCGAAGAGGTTTAATCCGGGGGTGATCCAGACGTGAGTGAAACAGAGGCAACAACCCAACAGATCAGCGAGACATATCGTAACTTGCCTGATGATTCACTCTTGGAGCTTGCGTCAGAAGGAGGCCTCACCAGCCAGGCGGCGAATGCATTACATGCTGAGATGGCGAGGCGATCTCTAGGCGCTAAGGACGTCGATGAGCTCAAGCAATGGAAGAAGGACAATCCACCTTGCGCGCCGCACGGAACTAAACGAACGTTTTGGGGGAACGGTATCGGATATGTGGGTAAGAAGCCGATCAGTGCGGGCCACGGCGGCCGACAATTCATTACGACCCGCTTCATCGTAATGAAGTACCTCACAGCGATTCCAATTGGTTCGTATATTGCAGTGGAAGGCCCCAATGGATACCCGATAGTTCAACGCCGCGTCAGCATGCAATGGGATCAGGCATGGGAAGGGTCGCGCGGGTTTTTGTCTGCACTCGTGCTCGGCGTGGTGGGAGCCGCACTGTCAATCTATTTCAGCAAGGGCCGGCACAGATGAGTGTCTAGGCAATCGAGTTGGTGGTCTACTACTTGTCTTGGTGAAAATTGAGGTTTA
>CAVZMD010000005.1:0-144567 GCA_963776265.1 uncultured Acidobacteriaceae bacterium
CTATTCGTGACGCGAGCAGGTCCGTCGGGTTCGGTCTGGGCGGGTTGAGGACGAACGCGGTTTGTCTTCCGGTTGTTTTCACCGCATCGAGACCGGCACTTTTGAACGCGTTGGAGGAAACGGCAGGGCGAAGGGGCTTTTGCGCCCCGTCATTCAGGGTCCGCGCGGCATGAGCGCGGCAGGTAGGCAAGCGAAGAGCTGGGCCTCGGGACAGGCGGCGGCGAAGGCCAGACGGACGCGGCTCGCCATTTCGATGACGCGGGCGGCGATCTTGAGCAGCTTGAGGCGCAATGTCGCGAACTCGGCCTTGGCCAGATCGCGCTCTTTCGGAATGGCGTCGCGGACGGCGAGCATGAGCCAGTAGGCAGCGGTGTGCAGAACGAGGCGGACCTGGTTGGCGAGCGCCGAGCGGCACGACGTGCGGTCGGAGGCAAGCTGAGCCTTGTGCAGCTTGATGAGATTTTCCGCCTGCCCACGCGCGCAGTAGAGAGTTTCATAGAGCCATTCGGCCGAGCCGTGGTCGAGGTTGGTGACGATGAAGCGGATGTCGAGGCCGAGCCGCGTGGCCTCGATGCGGGCGATGGCGCGCCGCTCCTTGTGCCACGAGCCGGCCCTGTGGCGCGTCTCGGCGTAGCCGCGCACGACGTCTTTGTCGCCGACGGCGCGCTCGGTGCGAACGGCGTCGGCAGTCTCGTCAACTTTCTTCGACAAGGGCTTCGTGCCGGGAAGGCCGAACACGTAGTCGACGTCGTTCTTCTCACACCAAGTCATCGCCTCGGGCCGGGCATAATGTCCATCGCCTCGGAACAAGACGCGGGTCGAAGGCCAGCGCGAGCGGATGTGGCGCACGAGCCGGCGCAGATAGGCGCGAACTTCGATGCCCGACGGCGTCTTGCCGGGGCGTAAGATCACCGCGACTGGACGGCTCTTCTCCGTGTCGTAGACATGGATCGGCAGAAAGCAGCGCTCGCCATAGTGGGCGTTGAACAGCGAAAGCTGCTGATGGCCGTGCGCCACGTCGCAGGTGTCGTCGATGTCGAGCGTGACGCGAGACGGCGCCATTGCGTAAGAGGCCATCCATTGGTCGACGAGCGCATAGGTCAGGCGGATCACGTCCTTCAGACCCGATGCGTTTTCGAGCCGCGACAGGGTCGGCTGCGAACACAGGTCGCGCCCGCTGTCGGGCAGCCGTCCGCAAGCGAGCTTAAACGCCGGATCGCAGCGCAGCACGTCGAGGTCGTCGGCGTCCTCATAGCCGCAGCAGATCGCGAACACCCGGGCCCGGATCATGTCGGCGATCGTATGGGCGATACGCGAGGGATCGCGCCGATCGGGAATGCAGCGCGCCAGACGCTCGGCCACCCCCAAGCGTCGCTCCGCCATCGACAGCAGCATCACCCCGCCGTCCGAAGAAAGCCGGCCGCCATCAAACGCGGCTGTGACTTTCTTGCCCTGGATGGCTGGAAACGAGAATAGCGGGATCATATCGTCGGTCATGGTGGCCGTGGCAGGCGCGAAGGCGCGCAAAGGATGGGTTTTGGCAACCGAATCCTATGCGATTCCAGCTGCTTAAGCCATGGCCGCCAGCCTCAAAATCGCCCGTCATGCATAAGATGGGTTAGAGATTTCCGCGAGTACGCCGTTCCAACTATAGAAATAGATCTTGATGAAAACGGATCGCTAGACGAAGTGATTAATTTATTTGTTGACATCAATCAACAAGGAGAAAAAGTCAAACGATTTGACATCGTAAAGGCTATTGGTGCAGAAAATCCTCTTTTGAAAAGTGCTCTTAAGCACGTCGCAATTCAAGAACAAAGAAACGAAGACATTCGGTATAAAAAGAAGTCGACGTCATATACTCGGGTTTTCCAAGCCCTCCAATTTGTTCAAAGCGCAAATGACGCCACGCAGCAAGTAGATCGAATGTGGGAGCGTTTGGTCGAAATAGTACTTTTTGTCGCACCCGCAAGCACCGTGCGCCTGGTCAAATCCTAAAGAGTTTTATTAAGAGCAAGGGAGAGGATGAAAAGGCGGCAATGACGCTCCCGGAAGTGAAAAAATTGAACGTTGTATTTAATTTTCTGGATAAAGCCTATAAAGAAACTGAACTAAGCAAAACCCGCTTAGCACGGGACGTTATACACTTCTATACTATGATTACAACTCTTATTTCCTCCAATCTGCTGGCTGCATCGGGAGGGCCTCCTAATTACATAGGGGTGCGAGATAAACTCCTCGCTTTCGCAGAAACTCATAGACGATCCGAAGAGCGCCGCAGATAGCTATATATCTGCTAGGCTGAAAGAGTACTTGCAGGCGTCGCAAACGCAGACCACGCATCCTGGGCAGCGGGAAACGAGACAAACCAAGATGCTAGCCCGATCTATTCGTGACGCGAGCAGGTCCGTCGGGTTCGGTCTGGGCGGGTTGAGGACGAACGCGGTTTGTCTTCCGGTTGTTTTCACCGCATCGAGACCGGCACTTTTGAACGCGTTGGAGGAAACGGCAGGGCGAAGGGGCTTTTGCGCCCCGTCATTCAGGGTCCGCGCGGCATGAGCGCGGCAGGTAGGCAAGCGAAGAGCTGGGCCTCGGGACAGGCGGCGGCGAAGGCCAGACGGACGCGGCTCGCCATTTCGATGACGCGGGCGGCGATCTTGAGCAGCTTGAGGCGCAATGTCGCGAACTCGGCCTTGGCCAGATCGCGCTCTTTCGGAATGGCGTCGCGGACGGCGAGCATGAGCCAGTAGGCAGCGGTGTGCAGAACGAGGCGGACCTGGTTGGCGAGCGCCGAGCGGCACGACGTGCGGTCGGAGGCAAGCTGAGCCTTGTGCAGCTTGATGAGATTTTCCGCCTGCCCACGCGCGCAGTAGAGAGTTTCATAGAGCCATTCGGCCGAGCCGTGGTCGAGGTTGGTGACGATGAAGCGGATGTCGAGGCCGAGCCGCGTGGCCTCGATGCGGGCGATGGCGCGCCGCTCCTTGTGCCACGAGCCGGCCCTGTGGCGCGTCTCGGCGTAGCCGCGCACGACGTCTTTGTCGCCGACGGCGCGCTCGGTGCGAACGGCGTCGGCAGTCTCGTCAACTTTCTTCGACAAGGGCTTCGTGCCGGGAAGGCCGAACACGTAGTCGACGTCGTTCTTCTCACACCAAGTCATCGCCTCGGGCCGGGCATAATGTCCATCGCCTCGGAACAAGACGCGGGTCGAAGGCCAGCGCGAGCGGATGTGGCGCACGAGCCGGCGCAGATAGGCGCGAACTTCGATGCCCGACGGCGTCTTGCCGGGGCGTAAGATCACCGCGACTGGACGGCTCTTCTCCGTGTCGTAGACATGGATCGGCAGAAAGCAGCGCTCGCCATAGTGGGCGTTGAACAGCGAAAGCTGCTGATGGCCGTGCGCCACGTCGCAGGTGTCGTCGATGTCGAGCGTGACGCGAGACGGCGCCATTGCGTAAGAGGCCATCCATTGGTCGACGAGCGCATAGGTCAGGCGGATCACGTCCTTCAGACCCGATGCGTTTTCGAGCCGCGACAGGGTCGGCTGCGAACACAGGTCGCGCCCGCTGTCGGGCAGCCGTCCGCAAGCGAGCTTAAACGCCGGATCGCAGCGCAGCACGTCGAGGTCGTCGGCGTCCTCATAGCCGCAGCAGATCGCGAACACCCGGGCCCGGATCATGTCGGCGATCGTATGGGCGATACGCGAGGGATCGCGCCGATCGGGAATGCAGCGCGCCAGACGCTCGGCCACCCCCAAGCGTCGCTCCGCCATCGACAGCAGCATCACCCCGCCGTCCGAAGAAAGCCGGCCGCCATCAAACGCGGCTGTGACTTTCTTGCCCTGGATGGCTGGAAACGAGAATAGCGGGATCATATCGTCGGTCATGGTGGCCGTGGCAGGCGCGAAGGCGCGCAAAGGATGGGTTTTGGCAACCGAATCCTATGCGATTCCAGCTGCTTAAGCCATGGCCGCCAGCCTCAAAATCGCCCGTCATGCATAAGATGGGCTAGAAATAATGAAGCATTTTGTGATTGGAAGCGCCCGCTGCTGCAAACGCTCGACTTTCCGTTCCCTTTGCGATATGAGCCCCAGCCTCAACTGAAAACAGCGCGCCGAAGCGCTTCGCTCGGGGTTAGCCCCGGCGACACGGCAGGAGCAGTCATCATGAACGTCATCGAAGAGATCGAGGCCGAGCACGCCGCCAAATTGCCCGGCGCCAGGATTCCGGAGTTTCGGCCCGGCGACACGGTCGTCGTCAACGTCAAGGTCGCCGAGGGCGACCGCACCCGCGTCCAGGCCTATGAAGGCGTGTGCATCGCGCGCAGCGGGCAGGGCCTGAACGAGAACTTCACCGTGCGCAAGATTTCCTATGGCGAGGGAGTGGAGCGCGTTTTCCCGGTCTATTCGCCGATGATCGACTCGGTCAAAGTCGTGCGGCGCGGCAAAGTCAGGCGCGCCAAGCTCTATTATCTGCGCGACCGCCGCGGCAAGTCGGCCCGCATCGCCGAGCGCGTGGACGCGCCGGGCGCCAGGGCGACGGCCAAGGAAGCGGCCAGGCCAAGGAATAAGCCGGCCGCTGATCCCATGCGGCGGGCAGGCAGGGCCGGCGACCCCGCCGGCTTTTTCGTCGCCGCTCCATGACCACGGACGGAGAGCTCGGCCTCGGCGGCGCCTCATCGGAGGCGGCGGTCGACGTGCTCATCCCCGTCGCGGTCGACACCGCCTACAGCTATCGCGCGCCAGCCGGCCTTAAGCTCGAGCCCGGCGCCTTCGTGCGCATGCCGCTCGGCGCCCGCATCGCGACCGGCGTCGTGTGGGCTGTGCGCGAGGGCGAGGGCGGCGGCAATCTCAAGCCGGTCGCTGAGGTTTTGGACTGGCGCCCGCTCGGCGCTCCCTTGCGCGGATTTATCGATTGGGCGGCCCGGTGGACGCTCGCGCCCCGCGGCATGCTGCTTCGCATGGCGATCCGCGCCGGCGAGGCGGCTCACGCGCCTCAGCCGAAATTCGGCTTCGTCGTCGCCGGAAAGACGCCGGCGCGCATGACCGACGCGCGCGCGCGCGTCCTCGCGGCGCTCGCCGGGGGCGGGAAGCCGGCGCCCAAAGCCGCCCTCGCCGCGAGCGCGGGGTGCTCGCCAGGCGTCATCGACGGCCTTGTCGCCGACGGCGCGCTCCTCCCGGTCCCGCTCGCCCCGGAGGAGAGCCCGGCCCTCGACCCGGATTTCTGTTTGACCCGCCTTGATCCCGACCAGCGCGCAGCGGCCGACGATCTCAGGCAGCGCGTCGCCGACCGGGCGTTTTCGGCGACCCTGCTCGAGGGCGTGACCGGCTCGGGCAAGACCGAGGTCTATTTCGAGGCGGTCGCCGAGGCCTTGCGGCAGGGGCGCCAGGCGCTCGTGCTCCTGCCGGAGATCGCGCTGACCGCGCAATTCCTCGACCGCTTCACGGGCCGCTTCGGCGCAAGGCCCGCCGAATGGCATTCGGGGCTCAGCGAGCGCGAGCGCCAGCGCGTCTGGGCCGCGGCGGCGAAAGGCGAAGCGCGGGCGATTGTCGGCGCGCGGTCGGCTCTGTTCCTGCCCTTCGCCGACCTCGGCCTGATCGTCGTCGACGAGGAGCATGAGGGCGCCTACAAGCAGGAGGAGGGCGTCATCTACAACGCCCGCGACCTGGCGGTGGTGCGGGCGCGGTTCGAGAAGGCGCCGATCGTGCTCGCATCCGCGACGCCCGCGATCGAGACCCGCTTCAATGCTGAGAGCGGACGCTACCGCTGGCTCCGCCTCCCCTCCCGCTTCGGCCCGGCGCGGCTGCCCGACATCGCGCTCGCCGACCTCAGGCGCGAAGGCCCGCCGCGCGGCCGCTGGCTTTGCCCGCGCGCCATCGCCTCGATCGAGGAGGCGCGCGCCAAGGGCGAGCAGGCGATGCTGTTCCTCAACCGCCGCGGCTACGCGCCGCTGACGCTCTGCCGGTCCTGCGGCCATCGTTTCCAGTGCCCGAACTGCTCGGCCTGGCTGGTCGAGCACCGGTTCCGCGCCGCGCTCGTCTGCCATCATTGCGGCCATGCCGAGCCCCGGCCGCACGTGTGCCCCGAGTGCCGCGAGGCCGACACCCTGACCGCCTGCGGACCCGGCGTCGAGCGCCTGGCCGAGGAGGCGGAAGCCCTCTTTCCCGGCATACGCTCGCTCGTTCTCTCCTCCGACACCGGCGGGATCGAGACCTTGCGCGGCCAACTGGACGTTGCGGCGAAGGGCGGCGCCGACCTGATCATCGGCACCCAGCTGGTCGCCAAGGGGCACAATTTCCCGCTTCTGACCTTCGTCTGCGTGGTCGACGCCGACGTCGGCCTCGCCAACGCCGATCCGCGCGCGGCCGAGCGCACCTTCCAGCTTCTGCGCCAGGCGACCGGCCGCGCCGGGCGTGGCGAGCGACCCGGACACGCGCTTCTGCAGACCTGGCAGCCGGGGCATCCGGTGATCGCGGCGCTGGTCAGCGGCGACGCCGAGCTGTTCTACGCGCGGGAGACCGAGGAACGCCGGCTCGGCCGCCTGCCGCCGTTCGGGCGCCTGGCGGCGATCATCGTCTCGGCTGAGGACAAGGGCGCGGCGGAGGCGCACGCCCGCGCGCTGGCGCGCGCCGCCCATGGCCTTGCGACGGGCAAGGGCTGGCGGGTCGCCCCGCTCGGCGGCGAGCCGGGCGAGGACGAGATCGTCCTGCTCGGCCCGGCGGAAGCGCCGATCGCGGTCCTGCGCAAGCGCCACCGCTTCCGCCTCGCCGCCAAGGCGCCGCGCGCGGCCGACCTGCAAGGTTTCCTGCGCGCCTTGCTGGCCGCCGCCCCCGAGCCGCGCGGCGGGGTCAAGGTCGCCGTCGACGTCGACCCGCAGAGCTTCCTGTGAGATCGCGGGTTCGGCGGTTGATGGGCAAGAGGCCAGGCGGCGTTCGCGGCCTGCGGACGGCCGCTCCCGCGGGGGACGAGCGGGAAAACTTCGTTGCCCGCCGGCCCTGGCGCTTGACGGGAACGCGGCGGCGGATCGACCATTCGGCCGGTCCGCTTTCGCGGTCCGCGAAGACAGCCGCGATGCCTTCTCCCGATGTCGAACGCGATCAAAATCGAAATTTCGCCCGGCGAATTGATCGACAGGCTGACGATCCTGGAGATCAAGCGAGGGCGGATACGCGATCACGAGAAACGAGGCCATGTCGAGAGGGAGCACGCCGCTGTCCGGGCGGCCTTCGAGGCTCACGTTCCCGCTTCGGAGGCGCTCGCTGCGCTCATCGACGAACTCCGGGAGGTCAATCTTCGACTGTGGGCGATCGAGGACGACATTCGCGCGTGCGAGAGGCGGCAGGACTTCGGGCCGACGTTCGTGGCCCTCGCGCGCTCCGTCTACTCGAGCAACGATCGCCGGTTTGAGCTCAAGCGCGACATCAATGCGCTCCTGGGCTCGATCCTCAGAGAAGAGAAGTCGTACGGACCGTAAGAGGATCCGGCCGCTTTCGCCCGGCGAGGCGGCGTCCCTGCCGCCTCCGCTCGAATTCAGGCCGGCGCCGAGTGGGCAAGCAAGGCTCTCAGCTCCCGCTCGATCCGCTCGAACACGGACGTCCAGTCGCCCCGTCGCTCCTGCCTGAACAATCGCGCCGTGGGATACCAGGGGCTGTCATCGCGATCGAGAAGCCATCGCCAGTCGGGCACGCGCTTGAGCGCGACCCAAACGGGGCGGCCGAGAGCGCCCGCCAGGTGCGGGATCGACGTGTCGCAGCTCACGATCAAATCAAGATTGGCCATGACTGCCGCCGTATCGACGAACGCGTCCGGGCCATTGCAGAAATCGTCGCCCAGCGTCTCGATGCTGACGTCCGTGGGCAGATCGCCGAGCTGATCCAATCCGTCCTTGCTTTGAAGGCTGATCAGCCGCACGCGAGGCAGGCGCGCCAGCGGGATGAACTCGGGCAGCGGGATGAACCGGGTCTTATCCAGCGCTTGCGGATTGCCGCGCCAGGCGACGCCGATCTTGAACCCGTGGGTCCCAATGCGTTCCCGCCAGCGGCGAATCAAGTCCGGCTCCGCGCTCAGATAGGGAACCGCGTCGGGCACTGACGACAAATCGGTTTTGAACCCGAAAGGCAGGCTCATGAGCGCACACTGAAAATCGAACCGCGCGCCCTTAAGTTCGCTGATCACTTCAACGCCGGCGGTCAGAGGGCTCAACAGGCGGCGGAGCTGAGGCGACAGGAGGAAGGTGACCTCGGCGCCGCACTGCCGCAACAACGGAAGGTATCGGGCGAACTGGACGATGTCGCCGTATCCTTGCTCGCGGAAGACGAGAATCCGCCGCCCCTGCAAATTCTGTCCGCGCCAGGGCGGCGCATCGATCGGCGGACGCTTGCTCTGAAATCCCCTGGACTGCCAGCGCCATTCGTGGTCCGCCCAGCCTTGCCGATAGTCGCCATTCAGGAGCCGGCAATGCGCCCGATCGTAGAAGAATTCCGCGCGGGCGGGGTCGAGCGCGATTGACCTGTCATAGCTCGTCAAGGCTCCGTCGATGCGGTTCAGCGCGACCAGAACGTTGCCGCGAACATTGTGCGCTTCCGCCTGATTGGGCTCGAACGCGATGGCGCGATCGCAGCCGGCCAGCGCGTCGTCGAGACGCCCGAGCCTCAGAAGCGCCACGGCGCGGCCAAGGATCGCCGAGGCGTAGGGCTTGAGTTCGATCGCCCGGTCATAGGCCGCGAGCGCCTCATCGAACCGTTCGACCGCGAGCAGCACGTTCGCCAGATTGACGTAAGCTTCCGCAAACAGCGGTCTGAGGGCGATCGCTCTCCGGTAGCTCGCCACGGCGTCGTCAAGCCGCTTCAGTTCCTTGAGCGCGTTGCCGCGATTGTTATGGACGTCGGCCGCATCGGGATTCGCTTCCAGGGCGAGATCGAATTGCAAAACGGCGTCGGCCGGGAGCCCACGCCGCGACAAGAGGATTCCGAGCAGGTGCAGGCTTTCGAAGCGACGCGGCTCAAGCTCGAGGATTTGGCGGCAGCAAGCTTCGGCTTCCGCCAGCCGGCCGGCGCGCAGGGCCTGTAGCGCGCTCTGACCCAGCGCGCCGATATCCGGCCCTGTCTCCGGCTCCGATGCGACGCCTCTCTCCATCCAGGACCTTATGCAAAACGGCGCCGCTTTCACAAGCCGCGCCGACCACGGCCCCGTCGTTCAGTGCGGTCGTTGACGAGATGGGAGCGACGCCGCGCCGGTTGCGCTTCGCCGTGGCCCGCCCTCGCGCCCTGCTAGGGGATCTCCATGCCGTCCTCGTAGCGCGCATGGGCCGAGCGCATGGTGACCAGTTCCTCGGCGGCGGTCGGATGCACGGCGATGGTCGCGTCGAAGTCCGCCTTGGTCGCGCCCATGGTCATCGCGACCGCGACGAGCTGGATCATCTCCGCCGGCCTCGCTGCCGAGAATATGCGCGCCGACCACGCGCTGCGTCGCGCGCGTCGACGACGAGCTTCATGATCGTCCGTTCGGGCGCGCCCGCTGACCGTCGCCTTCAGCGGCCGGAAATCGGTCTTGTAGACTGTCGACCTTCGGGAACCGTTGCAGCGCCTCCCGTTCCGTCAGCCCCACCGCGCCGAGTTCCGGCGTGCCGAACACCGTGCTCGCGATCGTGTCGTAGCGGATCGGCGCGCGCCGCCCGGCCCGAACAGCCGGTCGGCCAGTGTGTGCCCCTCGCGAATGGCGACCGGCGTCAGGTCGATCCGGTGGGTGACGTCGCCGATGGCGTGGATCGACGGCACGTTCGAGGTCAGGGTCTCGTCGACCTTGACCGCGCCGTGCTCGGGGCTGAGCTCGACCCCGGCCGCCTCGAGGCCGAGGCCCTTGGTGTCGGGCAGTCGCCCGGTCGCGATCAGGACCTGATCGACTTCGATCGCCGCGCCGTCGGAGAGCGTGACCCGCAATGCGCCGTCGCGCTGCTTTTCAATTCTCGCAGGCAGCGAGCCGAACCGGAAGACGACGCCGGCCTGCGCCATCGCGTCGCGCATGCCCGTCGCGCATGTCGTCGTCGAAGCCGCGCAGGACGTTCGGCGCGCGCATGACCTGCGTGACCTCGGCGCCCAGGCGCTGGAAGAGCGAAGCGAACTCGACCGCGATATAGCCGCCGCCCACCACGAGAAGCCGGCGCGGGAAGACCTTGAGATCGAAGATCTCGTTCGAGGTGATCGCGTGCTCGAGCCCCTCGACGCCGGGAAGCATGGCCGGGCGCGAGCCGCAGGCGATGAGGATGTGGCGGGCGGAGATCTCGGTTCCGTCGGCGAGCCGCACCCGGTGCGGATCGACCACGGTCGCCCGCTGTTCGACGAGCTTGGCGCCGCTCCGGGCCAGATTGTCGCGATAGGCGTCGCTGAGCCGGGTGATTTCCTTCTCCTTGGCCGCGACAAGGGTCGGCCAGTCGAAGCGGGGCTCGCCGACGCTCCAGCCGAACCCCGCCGGCGTCGCGGAAGTCGTCGGCGAAGCGGCTGGCGATCACGTAGAGCTTCTTGGGCACGCAGCCGCGGATGACGCAGGTGCCGCCGATGCGGCTTTCCTCGGCCACCAGCGTCTTCGCGCCGTGGCCGGCGGCGATGCGGGCCGCCCGCACCCCGCCCGAGCCCGCGCCGATCACGAAGAAATCGACGTCGAACGCCATTCGTTGACCTCTCGGTCGCTCGTGCCTGCGCTAAAGCGGAATTGCCGGGGTTCGCGAACGCCGCGCCTAGAAATCAACCCCCTTCTTCTTCATCTCCTGGCGGGCGCGCACCAGGATGTCGGTCGACAGCTTTTCGCGCCAGGGGCCGGTGATATCGGAGAGCTTCTGAAGAAAGATCGGGGTGACCTGGACATATTTCTTGCCCGATGGACTGTCAAAGAAAGCCGCAACGTCGGTGATCTCCTTCTCGGACATTTGCGAGGCGAGCAGCGTCGCCGCCTGGTCGTAGGTCTGCTTGGCGGTCTGATCGAACTCCGGCTGGATCGCCTTCAGGGTCGCGCGCAGCGAATCTTTGATTTCCGGCTGCGTCCGGGTGACGTTCGTCTCGAGCTCCGCCATCATGCGCGGAACGACGGTCGCGATCGACTCCCTGAGGCCGATGACGCCGAGGATTTTGTCCGCGGCGGCGATGGCGGCGGGCGAAGGCTGAGCGGGCGCCGCGGCGGCTGGCGCTGGAGCCGCGGGCGCTTGAGCCGCCGGCGGCGCCGTTTCAGCCGCCCCTGCCGGCACGCTCAAGGCGGCGAACAGAATGAGGGCGAGACGGCCTTTGGCTATTGCGGCGCGGGCGGGCATGAACAACTCCTAAAGCGTGACTTCGATTCAGTTGAGGTCGCCAAGAACTTCCACGCCCTTGTCGCCTGCGATGATGGCCGCGCGCGCCAGGCCGATAAAAAGCCCGTGTTCGACAATTCCGGGGATCGACGACAAGGTTTGGCTCAAGGCTTCCGGCTCTGCGATGGGGCCAAGCGAACAGTCAAGAATATAGTGTCCCCCGTCGGTGACGAACGGCGAGGAACCGCCGCGCAGGCGGATGGCCCCGGTGAAGCCGAGCCCCGCGAAGGCGCGCTCGATATGACGCCTCGTCGCCGCGAGGCCGAACGGAACGACCTCGATCGGCAAGGGAAAGGCGCCGAGGCGCGCGACCAGCTTGGTCGAAATCGGCGATGACGACCATCCGCTTTGACGCGGCGGCGACGATCTTCTCGCGCAAAAGCGCCCCGCCGCCGCCCTTGATCAGCCGGAGCCTGGGATCGACCTCGTCGGCGCCGTCGACCGTCAGATCGAGTTCCGGAATTTCATCCAGCGTCCCGAGGGGAACGCCAAGCGCCTTCGCCTGCCTGGCCGTCGCCTCCGAGGTCGCGACGCACTGGACGTCGAGGCCCGCTTCGAACTCTTTCGCCCACGAGGTCGACGAAGCGATGCGCCGTCGTTCCGCTGCCGAGGCCGAGCTTCATGCCCGGCTTCACCAGTTCGACCGCGCGCCCGGCCGCCTCTCGCTTGCGTCGGTCCTGGTCTTCCGCGGCGGTCATTGCGCTCATTCGCTCTCGCCTCGCCCAACGCCGGCGCTTCGGGCCCCGCGCGCGCCCACTAAAGCCTTCGTCGCAGGGCCGCGCACGCGGAGAAGCTCAGGAAATCGTGCCTTTACCGGGTGGCGAGAGGGAAGGCAATCCATCAGGATCGGGCGTCCGCCCGCGTTGGCTCACCTGCGCGCCGCAGCCAGCACGTCCTCGAACGTGCGCAAGCCGGTCGTCGGCGCGTTGACGAGCACCGCCATGTTGCCGGGCTTGTGCTGGTTCTTCCACATCTTGGTGTGGGCGACCGGGATCCGGTCCCACGGAAACACTTCCGACATGCACGGATCGATCCGCCGGTCGATCACGAACTTGTTGGCCGCCGAGGCCTGCTTGAGATTGGCGAAATGCGAGCCCTGGATGCGCTTCTGCCGCATCCAGACAAAGCGGGCGTCGAAGGTGATGTTGTAGCCCGTCGGTGCCGGCGCAGAACACCACCATGCCGCCGCGCTTGACCACGAAGCACGACACCGGGAAGGTCTGCTCGCCCGGATGCTCGAACACGGTGTCGACGTCCCGCTTGCCGGTGATGTTCCAGATCGCCTTGCCGAACTTGCGGGCTTCCGCCATGTAGGCCGCGTACTCGGGCGAGTTGACCTTCGGCAGCTGGCCCCAGCAATTGAACTCCTTGCGGTTGATGACGCCCTTGGCGCCGAGCGACATCACATAGTCGCGCTTGGACTCGTCCGAGATCACGCCGATCGCGTTCGCGCCGGCCGCCGCGCAGAGCTGGACGCCGAACACGCCCAAGCCGCCCGAGGCGCCCCAGACGAGCACGTTGTCGCCGGGCTTCAGCCGATGCGGCTCGTGGCCGAACAGCATGCGATAGGCGGTGGCGAGGGTCAGCGTGTAGGAAGCCGCCTCCTCCCAGGTCAGGTGCTTCGGGCGCGCCATCAGCTGCCGGTCCTGCACCCGGCAGAACTGGGCGAACGAGCCGTCCGGCGTCTCGTAGCCCCAGATGCGCTGCGACGCCGAGAACATCGGGTCGCCGCCGTTGCATTCCTCGTCGTCGCCGTCGTCCTGGTTGCAATGGACGACGACCTCGTCGCCGACCTTCCAGCGCTTGACCTTGGAGCCGACCGCCCAGACGATGCCGGACGCGTCGGAGCCGGCGATGTGATAGGGGTTCTTGTGGACGTCGAGCGGCGAGACCGGCTCGCCGAGCGCCGCCCAGACGCCGTTGTAGTTGACGCCGGCCGCCATCACCAGGACCAGCACGTCGTGGCTGTCGAGCGTCCAGGTCGGCACGACCTCGACCTGCATCGATTGTTCCGGCGGTCCATGCCGGTCCTTGCGCACGACCCAGGCGTACATCGAGGCCGGCACGTGACCCAGCGGCGGAATCTCGCCGATCTCGTAGAGATCCTTGATCTGCGCCTGAGCGAGCGGCTCGGCGCCGGCGGGGTGACTGTTCATGGCTCCCTCACGGGTCTGGCCTAGCGGCTGGCTTGAGCGGGTTTCATTGTTGCGCCGCACAATCAACCATTGCGCCGGAACGCCGGAAAATCAATCCGGCTTTGGTCAATGGTTTCGCGCCGTTCGCGATGGAATTTACGTCGAAGCAGGAAATCCCGCCTAAACAAAGCGGAATCGGCCGCGGACACCGGACGGCCGAGGCGGGACAGGACCTGCGGCAATGTTGAACTGGCCGTTGTGGCAATTCGTTCAAAATCTTGAGGGTTTCGACTTTGCCGCGTTCCTGTTAAGCGTGGCCGTCGCGTTCTTTGCCGTCGGCTTCGCGATCGACTACATCGTCGGGCGCCTGGGGATGGGCCCCTACTGGAACGCCTTCTATGCGACGCTGGGCGCTTATGCGGGCCTCTGCGTGCGCGTCTGGTGGCTTCACCCCTATGCCGCCCATGAACCTTATGTGACCGCCATCATGGTCGCCAGCGGACTCTTGATCGCGGTCGTGACGGCGAGCGCCTTCTCCAATCGCTGATTCCACGCCCTGACGCCGCGCCGCCCTACGGGCATGGCGCCCTCAGGGTCATTTCTGTAATTGTGCCCCGCACAAAAACCTTTGGCGCCGGCGAAGGCCGGCCCGGATGCGCCCATAGCGAGGCAATCATGGCCGAGGCGAACGGACAAGCGACCGTGGCGGGTCGCGACAAGCCCTGGATCTTCCGCACCTACGCCGGCCATTCGACCGCGCGGGAGTCGAACAGGCTCTATCGCCAGAATCTGGCCAAGGGTCAGACCGGGCTTTCGATCGCCTTCGACCTGCCGACGCAGACCGGCCTCGACAGCGACCATCCGCTCGCGCGGGGCGAGGTCGGCAAGGTCGGGGTCGCCATTTCGCATATCGGCGACATGCGCGCGCTGTTCGAGGGGATTCCGCTCGCCTCGATGAACACCTCGATGACCATCAACGCGACCGCGCCCTGGCTGATGGCGCTCTATGTCGCGGTCGCCGACGGCGAGGGCGCGCCGCGCGCCCTGCTCCAGGGCACGACCCAGAACGACATCGTCAAGGAATATCTGGCGCGCGGGACTTACGTCTTTCCGCCCGAGCCCTCGCTCCGCCTGACCCGGGACCTGATCCTGTTTTGCGCCCGCGAGACGCCGAAATGGAACCCGATCAACGTCTGCTCCTACCATCTGCAGGAAGCGGGCGCGACGCCGGCGCAGGAACTGAGCTATGCGCTGGCGACGGCGATCGCGGTGCTCGAGGGAGTGCGCCGGTCGGCCGAGGCGGACGAAGCGGCCTTCGCCGAGGCCGTCGGGCGGATTTCGTTCTTCGTCAACGCCGGCATGCGCTTCATCACCGAACTCGCCAAGATGCGGGCCTTCGTCGAGCTCTGGGACGAAATCACCCGCGACCGGTTCGGCGTCGCCGATCCCGCCAAGCGCCGCTTCCGCTATGGGGTGCAGGTCAACTCGCTCGGCCTCACCGAGCAGCAGCCGGAGAACAACGCCTACCGCATCCTCATCGAAATGCTTTCGGTCGTGCTGTCGCGCGGCGCGCGGGCGCGCGCGGTGCAACTGCCGGCCTGGAACGAGGCGCTGGGACTGCCGCGCCCGTTCGACCAGCAATGGTCGCTGCGGCTCCAGCAGATCATGGCCTACGAGACCGACCTGCTCGAGTTCGGCGACATCTTCGACGGCAGCCGGGAAATCGCGGCGCTGGTCGCGAAGCTCAAGGCCGAAGCGATCGCCGAGCTCGCCTCGATCGACGCGGTGCGGCGGCGTGGTCAAGGCGATCGAATCGGGCGCTCTCAAGGCGAAGCTGGTGGAGAGCAACACGCGCCGGCTCGAGGCGAATCGAGCGCGGCGAAGCGATCGTCGTCGGCGTCAACGCGTTCACGAATTCCGAGCCCTCGCCGCTGACGGCGGGCGAAGGCTCGATCCTGATTCCGCCGGCCGGAGCCGAGGCGGAACAGATCGCGGCGCTCGCCGCGTGGCGCGCCGGCCGCGATCCGAAGCGCGTGCGCGAGGCGCTGCGCGCCCTGCGTTCGGCGGCGGCCGCGGGCGTCAACATCATGCCCGCCTCGATCGAGGCGGCCAAGGCTGGCGTCACCACCGGCGAATGGGGCGACGCGCTCGGGCCGAATTCGGCGAGTTTCGCGCGCCGACCGGGGTTTCGCCGCAAGCGCGCCAGGAGCCGGGCGACCTCGACGCGCTGCGCGGCGAGGTGCGAGCGCGTGTCGCTGAAGCTCGGGCGCCGGATCAAGTTCCTCGTCGGCAAGCCGGGGCTCGACGGCCATTCCAACGGCGCCGAGCAGATCGCGGCGCGCGCGCTCGACGCCGGCATGGACGTCGTCTACGACGGCATCCGCCTCACTCCGGCCGAGATCGTCGAGCGCGCCAGGTCAGGCGTCCATTGCGTCGGCCTGTCGATCCTCTCGGGCTCGCATGTCGCGCTGACCGGGGAGGTGATCCGGCTCCTGCGCGCCGCGGGCCTCGGCCGGATCCCGGTGGTCGTCGGCGGGATCATCCCGCCCGCCGACGCGGAGAGGCTGAAGGCGGCGGGGTCGCGGCCGTCTACACGCCCAAGGATTTCGCGATCAACGGCATCCTCGGCGCGATCGTCGGAGAGGTCGAGGCGCGGCATGACGCGCAGGCGCAGGGCTGACCCGCGGAGAGCGGCTGCGGCCGAGGGGTTTGTTCGGAATTCTCTCGCCGCGTTTATGAATCACACAAAGGTCGCGAGCGCGCCACGCAGGCGCCTGCCGTCGGACCTCGGGCCGTCGCCCCCCATGGTCAGGCGCCACGCCAAATATTGCCTGCTATATCGCGGGCCTCACCCCCGGCGGCTGCCAGCTTCCCTCGAGAATCTCGGACTTAGGCCAGTAGAGGCGCATATTCATTGTGAACGGACCGCTCGCCGGCGCCGGCAGCCAGTTCGATTCCTTGTCCTTCCCTGGCGAGTCGCGCTGGATGTAGATGTCCAGCGAACCATCAGGGTTGAACGTGAGCTTGTCGCGGTCCCCGATGGCGTAGCGGTCGATCGGGTTCGCCGCGAAGGCCTGCCTTTGATCGTACATCGTCAGCGACCAGAAACCGCGAACCTGCGTAATCCGGTCCTTGCCGAAATGCAGCACGTAGCTTTTCTCGCTCGTGAACGGTTTTCCGTCTGCATCAGCAAACGCGGTCGGATAGACAGCATCCTCGATGGTGTTGGCGCCGAGGCCGGCAAAGGCGACCCCGGCCCGAGCCAGATAGTCCGCACCGTAGGTCCCCACCGCCGTGAGGTTGGTGCGCCATCCCTGGTGGTCTACGCCTGCCTTCAAAATCTGCATCTTGATTTTCTTCAACGCGGTCGGGCCGGCTTCGGTGAGAGCGCTTTGAATCTCAGGGGATGACTTGTCGAAGGCGAAAGGTTTCCCCGGCTCGATCCCCATCCGCCGCATCTGATGGAGAATTGGATAGTCATTCGCGTGCGGCGGGTTGAGTTTCATGAGTTCGGCGAACAGCGAGAAAAATGCGGCCGGGCTCAGCTTCTCGACCTGCTCGGTGGGCGGCGTCTTCATGTCCCAATCGGGATTGATCTTTCCCGGCGGCGGCTTGTACGGCCTGCCCCATTGGCTGAGCGGGGTGGCGGCGAGCCCGGCCTGAAATTTATGGACCGCGTCGTAATCCGCCTTGCCGTTGGTCTGCGTGCGTCCGATGATCCATCCAATCGCGGTCGGGCTCTTGATAAGCATCGCTTCCGCCGGAAGGTCGCCCCGCCAGTCTGGGCCGGCGATAGCAAGTGTTTGTGCGTTCGCCCCTGTTGTGCGCTTGCCCGGGGACGCGAACACGTCCGTCCACATGTCGAGCATCTCCAGGAGATAATACCGACCGCCTGAATCCGGCACGCTGATCATGAGCGGCTCCTGCGAGACGTCGAACCACATCAACGAATAGAGCGTGTCCGCGTTCGGCCGCACCACATCCGTGAACGTAGCGTCGGGAAACGCCGGAAGACTTCCAATCCGATTCATTGGCGCCTTGCCGAAGTGGCTGGCGTCGGCCACATTGACGGCCACCCGGCGCGTGATTTCCATCATGATCAGCGGATAGGCGTATATGTAGGCGCTGGTCGCCACCTCGCCGATCTCATCGGAAGAAAGAATGGCAGGGGTCGCGGCGCTCATCAGGCTCTCCTCGTCTCATGGATAAGATGCAGTGTTGCGCCCTGCTGCGCTCAATCAATCGAGGCAACGGGAGAAAACTTGAGCGCGCGGCCGCACCGCCAAACGCGGGTCATCTCCCTCCAGCTAGGCCGATTGCGCTCCGCCTCACGCCAAATACTGCCCGCCGTTGGCCGAAATGGTCAAGCCGGTGAAGCGGAGGTCGTCGCTGACCCATTCAATTTCACCAACTGACATTAGCCGGACAGCGGATCGGGAGGCGGATGTCCGTTTGCCGCGACGTGGGCGCCCCCCGTCGCGGCGCTGATTGTTCGGGCATCCCCGCCTTCCGCACGGCCTCGTAAAAGCGGTCGAAAGCTTCGAGAAGGCGCGGATCGGTGTTCGCGTTGACGAAGTGGTCATTGTACGCTTTCCACGCCGCGATCGTCTTCGGCTGTCCGCTGGAAGCGGAGGCGAGGTACTGTTGCAGCGCTTCGCGGGCCTCCGCCTCACGACCGGTCAAAGCCAACGGCGCGACAAGGTCTGCACCGAAACTCGGATCGAGGACGACCGCCCGGCGGGCCCATTCAATCGCCTGATCGTACTGCTTCAGCGCGAAATAGGACGCGGATTTCGAATCAGCCCACACCCCCATAGCGGGGTCGCGCGGACTGAGCCGAATCGCCTTGTCAAAATATTCCAGGCTTTTATCAAATAGCCCGGTATAGAAGTAGTCCCAACCCAGGCCCATAAAAGCGAATACGTTGGAAGGGTTCAGGGCGAGCGCTCGTTCGTTCTCGGCGGCCGATTCATCGTAGCGCGCCTGGTTCAAGAGGATCATGGCCTTAGCGTTGTGGTGGCTGTCCACGTTCGGATTGAGGGCAATCGCTCGGGACGCCAATTCGTCCGCCCGCTTGAGGTCGGCCTTCGGGTCAGCGCTGACGCCCATCCCAACTGGCAACCAGAATTTAAAAGACAACATGTCCAGAGCGCGGTCATTGTTGGGATCGACAGCGAGCGCCCGTTCGCAGAGAGGGTAGACCGCGTCCGCTTCCTTGCCGAGAAATCCCCCTTTCAGCAACCCGCCCTGGCATTGGAGCGCCAAATCCTCGGCGTTGGGATTTGCCGCTGGCGTCCGCTTGAGACGGGCGGCCTCGGCCTGGGGGAGTTGAAGTGCCGTCCCTACCGCCAGACGCGTGACGATCTCATCCTGCATCTTCAACAATTCGGCGCGGGGAGTGTCGAATTGGTCGGCCCAGATGTGGGCGCCGCTGTCGGCGTCGATGAGCTGGGCATTGACCCTCATCTGACCGCCGCTCGGCTGAACCGAGCCTTCCAGTACGTAGCGCACCCCGAGGTCTTTGCCGATCGCCTTAGCGTCGACCGGCTTGCCTTTGTAGGTAAAGGCTGTATTGCGGGCGATGACGAAGCTGCTGGGGATGCGCGAGAGAGCGGTGGTCAATTCATCGGTGAGCGCGTCCGCGAGGTAATCCTGCGCCGGATCGCCGGAGAGATTGGCGAATGGCAGCACCACGATGGAAAGACGTTGCGCCACGAGCGGCGGCGTGTTTGAGGCGACGGGCGCAGGCCGGTTCTGGCTGAGGGACCACCACCCCCCTGCCGCGATCAGGATGAGCAGCCCCGCGACGCCGGCGGCGAGGATCGGGAGCCGCGAACGCTTTTTTGGCGACACGAGCCTCGCGCGGTCTGCTGGGATTGCCGGCTTCTCCACGGCGGGGACGCCGACTTGCAGTGAATAGACCCGGATCGGATCGGCGATGTTCTTGAGCTCGGTCGGACCAAGATCGATCACCGCGAGATCGAGCCGCCCCTTCACTTGGCGATAGGCGTCCTCGGAGAGACAGATAGCGCCAGGCTCACGAATGCCTTCAAGACGCGCGGCGATATTGACCCCGTCGCCCATCAGGTCGCCGTCGCTCTCCTCGACCACATCGCCGAGATGAACGCCGACGCGGAACTGGATGCGCCGCTCATCCGGCACACCAGCGTTGCGTTCGACCATGCCATTCTGCAATTCGATTGCGCAACGCACGGCATCGACTACGCTGCGGAACTCGATGACGCTGCCGTCGCCGGTGCGCTTTACAATGCGGCCATGGTATACGGAGATTGTCGGATCAATCAGATCGCTTCGCAGCGAGCGCAACCGCGCCAGAGTTCGATCTTCGTCCGCGCCCGCGAGCCGGCTATAGCCGACCACATCGGAAACTAGGATCGCCGCGATCTTTCGGGTCTCGCTCATGGCGCGTCCTCACGCACCAAACAGAATAGCACGAAAACCGGGCAACGACCGCTATTTTGCGCATCATTGCCGTGCACGCAGACTGAGGTTTGACCTAAGCCATATACTGCCCGCCGTTGGCCGAGATGGTCGAGCCGGTGATGAAACCGGCGTCGTCGGAGGCGAGAAAGACGACGGCGCGGGCGATCTCCTCCGGTTCGCCGAGACGGCCGACCGGGATGAGCGGCACGATGGTCTTCGCCACGACGTCGGGATTCATGGCCTTCACCATGTCGGTCGCGATGTAGCCCGGACAGATCGCGTTCACGGTGATTCCCGCCCGCGCCCCCTCCTGCGCCAGCGCCTTGACGAAGCCGATGTCGCCCGCCTTGGCCGAGGAATAGTTGACCTGCCCCAGCTGGCCCTTCTGTCCGTTGATCGAGGAGATGCAGATCACCCGGCCGAACTTGCGCCCGCGCATGCCCTCCCACACCGGACGCGTCATGTTGAACAGCGAATTCAGATTGGTGTTGATGACGGCGTACCATTGGTCGGGCGTCATCTTGTGGAACATGCCGTCCTTGGTGATCCCGGCGTTGTTGACGAGGACCTCGACCGGGCCCAGCTCCGCCTCGACCTTCTTCAGGCCCTCGACGCAGGCGTCGTAGCTCGAGACATCCCATTTGTAGACGGAGATGCCGGTATCGGCCTTGAATTTCTCCGCCGCCTCGTCGTTGCCAGCGTAGCTGGCCGCCACATTATAGCCCGCGGCCTTCAAGGCCTTCGAGACGGCCGCGCCGATGCCGCGCGTGCCGCCGGTGACCACTGCGACTCTCGCCATGTTTTCCTCCCGGATTTTGGAGGGCGCCGCGTCAGGGCGGCGCCCGATTGAGGCGAGGAGCGGTCAGCGCTCGACCGCCATCGCGATCCCCATGCCGCCGCCGATGCAAAGGGTCGCGAGCCCCTTCTTGGCGTTGCGGCGCGCCATTTCGTGCAGGAGCGTGGTCAGGACCCGCGCGCCCGAAGCGCCGATCGGATGGCCGATCGCGATCGCCCCGCCGTTGACGTTGACGATCGCCGGATCCCAGCCGAGGTCCTTGTTGACCGCGAGCGCCTGGGCGGCGAAGGCTTCGTTCGCCTCCACGAGTTCGAGGTCCTTGACCGACCAGCCCGCTTTCTCGAGCGCCTTGCGGGAAGCGGGAATCGGCCCCGAGCCCATGATCGCCGGATCGACCCCAGCCGTCGCCCAGGCGACGATCCGCGCCATCGGCGTCAGGCCCCGGCGCTTCGCCTCTTCCGCGCTCATGAGGACCGTGGCGGCCGCGCCGTCATTGAGGCCAGAGGCGTTGCCCGCGGTCACCGAGCCGTCCTTGGAGAAGGCGGGCTTGAGCTTCGCCATCGCCTCGTAGGTGGAGCCGGCGCGCGGATATTCGTCCGCGTCGACGACGATGTCGCCCTTGCGCGTCTTGACCGTGACCGGCGCGATCTCGTCCTTGAACCGGCCGGCCTTCTGCGCGGCCTCCGCCTTGTTCTGCGAGCCGACGGCGAACCGGTCCTGCTCCTCGCGGGTGATCTGCCATTTCTTGGCGATGTTCTCGGCCGTATTGCCCATGTGATAGCCGTGGAAGGCGTCGATCAGGCCGTCCTGCAGCATGGTGTCGACGAGCTTCAGTTCGCCCATCTTGACGCCGCTGCGCAGATAGGCGGCGTGGGGGGCGAGCGACATCAATTCCTGGCCGCCCGCGACGATGATATGCGCGTCGCCATTGGCGATCTGCTGCATGCCGAGCGCCACCGCGCGCAGGCCGCTGCCGCATAGCTGATTGACGCCGAAGGCGGTCTTTTCCTGCGGAACGCCGGCCTTCATCGCCGCCTGGCGGGCGGGATTCTGGCCTTCGGCCGCGGTCAGGATCTGCCCGAGGATCACCTCGTCCACGTCGCCCGCCTCGACCTTGACCGCTTCGAGCGCGCTCCTGATCGCGACCGCGCCGAGGTCGTGGGCGGGAGTCGAGCCGAGGGCCCCGTTGAACGAGCCGACCGGAGTTCGTTTTGCGCTGGCGATGACAATCTCAGAAACGGGCATGTCGGACTTCCTTTGGAGCAGAATGAGCGGAGGGAGATCGGACCGTTTCTACACGATCCGTCACCGGGCGCGCTACTGCTCTATATAGGCGCTATCCTTGAGCGCCAATGTGATCATTTTCGGAAGCCTGCTGGCGGCGTCGAAGCTCCCTGGCCCTCGCGCCCGGCGTTCGGCGATGAAACCGCCCCACTTTGATGCTATGTCTGTGATCTACGCGACCCCGCCGATCACAAGGGCGATCCATGAGTTCACAGAGCGAGCTTGCGAGACCCGCCGAGGCGAAGCGCGCCGACCCCCTCGCCGGCATGATCTTCGTGGACGGCGGGGAATTCCGCATGGGCTCGGACAGGCACTATCCCGAGGAGGCGCCGGTCCACCGAGTGAGCGTCGGCGCCTTCTGGATCGACCGGACGCCGGTGACCAACCGGCAGTTCCGCAGGTTCGTCAACGCGACGAACCACGTCACCTTCGCCGAGATCGCGCCGAAGGCGGAGGATTATCCGGGCGCGCTGCCGCACATGCTCAAAGCCGGATCGCTGGTCTTTTCGCCGCCCAAGGGACCGGTCGATCTCAAGGACTGGTCGCAATGGTGGCGGTTCAAGTTCGGCGCCGACTGGCGCAGACCCTATGGGCCGCGCTCGTCGATCAGCGGAATGGACGACCATCCGGTCGTCCATATCGCCTATCGCGACGCCGAGGCCTATGCGCGCTGGGCGGGCAAGGAATTGCCGACCGAGGCCGAGTGGGAATTCGCGGCGCGCGGCGGGCTCGACGGGGCGGAATACGCCTGGGGCGAGGAGTTCACGCCGGGGGACAAGCCGATGGCCAACACCTGGCAGGGCGCGTTTCCGCACGAGAACCTGAAACAGGACGGCTTCGAGCGCACCTCTCCGGTCACGTCGTTCCCGCCGAACGGCTACGGGATCCACGACATGATCGGTAATGTGTGGGAATGGACGACGGATTTCTGGTCGACCCGCCATCCAGCCGACGCGCCCAAGGCGTGCTGCGTGCCGCAGAACCCGCGCGGGGGGCCCGGAGGGGAGAGCTACGATTCCTGCCAGCCCGAGATCCGCATTCCCCGCAAGGTGCTCAAAGGGGGCTCGCACTTGTGCGCGCCGAACTATTGCCGCCGCTACCGCCCCGCGGCGCGGCACGCCGAGCCGGTCGACACGTCGACGAGCCACGTCGGCTTTCGCTGCGTGGTGCGCTCCGGGCGAAGTTGATCCGCCGCGACCGCTCAGGCGGGCCGCTTCGCGTCGAACACGATCAGGTCGTGCTCCCAGAGCCGCTTGAAAAGCTGACGGCCTTTCTCGTCGTTCATCCCGGCGCTTCGCAGAATCTCGCTCACGGCGCGCTCGCCGTCGATCGCCTTCAGCGCCCGCTCCTCAGCCTCGTCGATGAACAGCGCAAGGTCCGGATAGGTGTGGGCCGGATTGATGAGAACGGCGGCGACGCCGCGCGGCGCCCGATCCTTGACGATCAGCGTCCAGGGCAGGCGAACCGGAACGAAGTCGCGCCATGCTGCGCCGTCGAAGGCGATCGGCTGAGCTTCCCGTTCGCGATCGTCGCGGTAGGCGACAAAGGCGTGCCGGTCCATCGTCCCGCGCAGGAGCTCCATCGCGGTGTGTTGGGCGCGCTCGATGAGCGCGGCGAGACGCGCCGCGTGCGGGGTTCGGGCGATCGCCCCGCATTGCGGCAAATAAGGCGCCTGCTCGCGCCAGCGCCCGAATCTGAGCCCGCTTCGTTCGAGCCAATCGTAGACCTCATGCACGGAATAGGCGCGCTCCTGGGGGTTGAGGAGCGCGTCGGCAAGCGCGTCGGGCTCAGCGAAATCCTTCGCCCGTTTCAGGACGCCGGTAATCGGGTGGTCGGGGGCGAGCGCCCGGATCGTCGTGCCGAGGTCCCGCAGTTCGTCGTCGCGGGGGCCAATCTCCAAAATCCGGCAATAGGCTTGCATCATGGCGAGGCCGGCGCGTCCGTGCGGCGCGTAGACCATGACGTGCATGGCGCCGTGGGCGGAGAGGACATCGCGGAGCGCTCTCAAGCCTGCGTCCGGATCGCTCAGATGGTGAAGCACGCCCGTGCAGACGATCTGGTCGAACGTCTCGCCGAGTTCGCCTGCCTGCTCGATCGCCAGCCGGCGAAGGCGCAAATTTCCCAGGTCATGCTTTTGTTGCAGATCGCGGGTGTGGCTGAGGCTCGTCTCGCTGATGTCGATCGCCGTCACGCTCGCCTCGCGCTCGGTCAGCGCGTAACGGGCCGCCTGCGACGTTCCGCACCCCGCGACAAGGATCTTCCTGTCCGCGCGCGGCTTCTCGAGCGGCCACAGCAGCAGCGACTGCGCGCGGCGCCGGCGCGGGTCGCGGTAGCGGTCGAGGCGTTTCTCGAGGCTTTCGACTGGGGCGGGATAGGGATGCAATTCGTAGAAGGCGCGCACCGTCTCGGCGCGCTCGGCTGAGATCTTCCCGCCGTCACCCGCGGTTGACATGAGCTGGTCTCCTCAAACTTCCGAGCGAGCGAGGTGAGTTGCGCCGCGGCGCAGCTCACGGGGACGCTTTGACACGGGATTGGACAGCGACTATCCAAAACCGCCCCGATCAATTCCGATCAATATAGGCGCGGTCTCGGTGAGAAAGATGCTGAAGCCCTTGTGCGCCCTCCGTCGCGCCGTTCACAATGGCTCTTCGCGTTGATCGATGGGCCATCGAAGAGCGCGGTCTTTACGGCGCGCGTCGCCGTGGCGCTCCTTGTGGGCCTCGTCGTCCTCGGCGTCTCCTGGTACGGCGTCTCGTTCGAGGGCCTCGGCCAACTCTGGAGAGACATCCTTGATCGGCCCGGCGGTCCAATGACGTTCCGTTTCATCCTGCAACCGGCGATGGCGATCATTGCGGCGGCGCGCGACGGAGTTCACGACGCCCGAACTCGGGCGCAGGCCGTACGTCTGGGCCCTGATTCGTGGCGTACACGAGCCGCAGGGGCGCAGCGGACGTCTGTGGGAGGGAATTCTCTCGACTGCGAGGATTATCATTCTCGGCGTCGTCATGGACATCATCTACCAATGGAAGGTGCTCGGCACGTTCTATCCGGCCCAAGCGGCGACCATCGCAATTTTGCTCGCCTTTATCCCCTATTTGCTATTGCGTGGCCCCTTCCTGCGCCTCGCGCGTCATTGGGTCGCCCGACCCGCGTCCCGTTGAACCGCCGAGAGGACGATGGCGAGCCCCGATCTCAAGCTCGATGTGAACACCGAGCTCTCGTCGCGCCGGACGGGCATGTCCTTTCAGCGCACGCGCATGAGCGCCGACCGCACGCTGATGTCGGTGATCCGCACTTCCCTTTCGCTGATCGGCTTCGGCTTCACCATAGCCCAGGTGTTCGAGAAGCTGCGCGAGCAGGATGTCATCAAGAAGGCCGCCGCTCCGCGCAACTTCGGAGTGGCGCTTGTCGGCCTGGGCATTCTGATGCTCGTCCTCGGCATCAGCTACCACGTTCAGTTCATGCTCGGCCTACGCCGTTTGCGAGAGTCGATGCGGCAGGAAGGGCTCGTCCATGGCGAGACCGGCTTTCCGGTATCGTTCACGCTGATCACCGCGCTCATTCTTCTCATCATTGGCGTTGCGGCGATCGCCAGTCTGGCATTTCGGGTCGGACCATTCGAATAGGAGATCGCATAGCCTTAAGGCTGGAAAGATCGTTTCGCGCCGCAGTCTCGGAGCCCCGGGGTCAGGCGGTGCTTTTGATTTCAACAGGAGATGGAAATGCCCAAGTCACCGAAGCCTAAGTCAGACAAGCCGAACATCCTCGTCATCTGGGGAGACGACATCGGCATCGCGAACCTGAGCTGCTACACCCACGGCCTGATGGGTTATCAGACGCCCAACATCGACCGCCTCGCCAAGGAAGGCATGCTGTTCACCGATTCGTACGGCGAACAATCCTGCACCGCGGGCCGCTCGTCCTTCATCACCGGGCAGAGCGTCTATCGCACCGGCCTCTCGAAAGTCGGCATTCCCGGCGCCCCGATCGGCATGAACGAGAAGCTCATCACCATCGCCGCGGCGCTGAATAACCAGGGTTACGCCACCGGCCAGTTCGGCAAGAACCACCTCGGCGATCTCAATTCGATGCTGCCGACCAACCATGGCTTCGACGAGTTCTACGGCAATCTCTACCACCTCAACGCCGAGGAAGAGCCGGAACAGGAAGACTACCCCAACGAGAAGGAGTTCCCGAACTTCAAGAAGACGTTCGGGCCGCGCGAAGTCATGCACTCCTTCGCGACGGATAAGGACGATGCGACCGTCGAGCCGCGCTGGGGCAGGGTGGGCAAGCAGAAGATCGAGGACACCGGCCCGCTCACCAAGAAGCGGATGGAAACCTGCGACGACGATTTCGTCGCGCGCGCCAAGGAATTCATGAAGAAGGCGAACGACGCCGGCACGCCGTTCTTCGTCTGGCTCAATACGACCCACATGCACGCCTTCACCCACACCAAGCCCGAGAGCAAAGGGCAGGCAGGACGCTGGCAGTCGGCGTATCACGACACCATGATCGACCATGACAAGAACGTCGGCCAGGCGCTCGATTTTCTCGACGAAGCCGGCCTCACCGACAACACGTTCGTGATGTATTCGACCGACAACGGCCCGCACATGAACTCATGGCCGGACGCCGCCATGACGCCGTTCCGCAATGAAAAAAACTCAAACTGGGAAGGCGCGTTCCGCGTGCCGATGGTGGTTCGCTGGCCGGGCAAGATCAAGCCGGGCCAGATCTCGAACGAGATCGTCCAGCACCACGACTGGTTCCCGACCTTCCTCGCGATGGCCGGCGAACCCGACATTATCGAGAAATTGAAGAAGGGCTATCAGGCGATCGGCCGCACTTACAAGAACCACCTCGACGCCTACAATCTCGTGCCCTACCTGACCGGCAAGGAGAAGAAGAGTCCGCGCAATTTCTTCATGTATCTGAGCGACGACGGCGACGTGCTCGGCTTGCGCTACGACAATTGGAAGGTGGTGTTCATGGAGCAGCGCTGCCCCGGCACGCTGCGGGTCTGGGCGGAGCCGTTCACCAAGCTCAGGGTGCCGAAGCTGTTCAACCTTCGCACCGATCCTTTCGAGCGGGCGGATATCACGTCGAACAGCTACTACGACTGGTACTTGCACCGCGTCTTCATGATCTACGGCGCACAAGCTGTCGCCGCCCAGTGGGCGGCGACCTTCAAGGACTTCCCGCCGATTCAGAAGCCGAACACCTTCACCCTCGACGACGCCCTGAAGGCGATGCACGACACCGCCGCCGGCATGCACTGAGCAGGCGGACTTTCAGATATTGTCGGGGCGGCGTTCCGCCCCAACTCGGTGAATCAATTTGCCTTATAAAACATAGTATAAGTGTATAATTTGGCGCTAGAGTAGGGAGAGACTCGGAAGGAAATGGCGCCGCAACCGCTTGGAATCGCTCAAAACCGGCTCCGGTTTGGCGCGGCCCCACGCTGCCCAAAGAGGAGGCGGTTTTGGCGCCTCAGTGAGGCCAATCGACCTGCGCGCTGGGCGAGGGCGGCGCGGTGAAAGAATGGCTGGTTCTCGCGACCAATGTCGCCGTCGACGTCATCGACTGGCTGGCGCTGATCCTCATTGTCGTCGGCGCGGTCGAAGCCTTCTTCCAGGGCTTGTGGACGATGTTTTCTTCGTCCGACGGCCACCACGAACGGGAAGTCTGGCTGCGCCTCGGCCGCTGGCTTGTCGCCGGCCTCACGTTCCAGCTCGCCGCCGATGTTCTGGAGACCGCGGTCACCACGAGTTGGGACGAGGTGGGACGGCTTGGCGCGATCGCGGCGATCCGCACCTTCCTCAACTATTTCCTCGAGCGCGATCTGGGCGACGTCAGAGAGAGGCAGACCCCCAGCGACCGCGGAACATGAGGCCGCGCCGAGGAAGCGTCATGCCTCCAGCGCCTGGTCGAGATCGCGGATCAGATCCTCGGCGGTCTCGAGGCCAATCGAGAGCCGGATGACGTCGTCGCCCGCGCCGGCCGCGGCGCGCTGCTTCTCTGTGAGCTGGCGATGGGTGGTCGAGGCCGGGTGCAGAATGAGGCTGCGGGTGTCGCCGATATTGGCGAGATGCGAGAAGAGGCGCACGCCCTCGACCAGTTTCACACCGGCCTCGAAGCCACCCTTGACGCCGAAAGTGAACACCGCGCCCGCGCCCTTGGGCAGATATTTTTGCGCGAGCTTGAAGTAGGGGCTTGCCTCGAGGCTGGCGTAGGACGCCCAGGCGACCTTCGGGTGCGAGCTGAGGAATTCCGCGACCTTCCGCGCGTTCTCGACATGCCGCTCCATCCGCACATGCAAGGTCTCGACGCCGGTGATGGTGAGGAACGCGTTCATCGGTGCGAGCGCCGGGCCGAAGTCGCGCAAGGCGACGGCGCGCGCCTTCATGGTGAAGGCGAAATCACCGAAATTCTCGAAGAACCTCAAGCCATGATAGGCGGGCTCCGGCTCTGTCAGCGAGGGAAAGCGGCTCCCCTGGGACCAGTCGAACCTGCCCAATTCGACCACGACGCCGCCAAGCGCGGCGCCGTGGCCGGCGAGGAACTTGGTGGTCGAATGGACGACAATGTCGGCGCCGTGCTCGATCGGCCGGCAGAGGTAGGGGGTGGCGAGCGTGTTGTCGACGATCAGCGGCAGGCCCGCCTCATGCGCGACCTTCGCCACGGCCTCGATGTCGACCACGACCCCGCCCGGATTGGCGAGATTCTCGATGAAGATCGCCTTGCATTTCTCGGTCAGCGCGCGGCGGAAGTTCTCCGGCTCGGTCGGATCGACGAAATGGCAGGTCCAGCCGAGCTTCTTGAACGAGAGGCCGAACTGGGTGAGCGAGCCGCCATAGAGGTTGCGCGAGGCGACGAACTCGTCGCCCGGCTCCATCAGGGTAAAGAAGGTGAGGAACTGCGCCGCGTGTCCTGAAGCGGCGGCGACCGCGGCGCGGCCGCCTTCGAGCGCCGCGATCCGCTCCTCCAGGACCGCGACGGTCGGGTTGGTGAGCCTGGAATAGATGTAGCCGAAATTGTGCAAATTGAAGAGCGAGGCGGCGTGGTCGACGTCGTCGAATACATAGGCCGTCGTCTGGTAGATTGGGGTCGAGCGCGCGCCGGTGGTCGGGTCGGGCGCGGCGCCGGCGTGGATGGCGCGGGTCTCGAAGCCGTAAGCGAGATTGGCCGAGGGCGCCGGGCGGCTTTTCGTCCGCCGCGCGAGCGGCGGCGCCGGCGGGCGGTTCTGGATGATGCCGCTGTTGACGCCGCTCCACGACAATTCGCCCCCGAGCCGCCCGAACTCGATCTTCGGGCAGCGGTTCATGATCACTTCGAGCCCGGCCGCCTCCGCGGTCTTCGCCGCCTCATCGTTACGGACGCCGAGCTGCATCCACACGACCTTGGCGCCGATGGCGATCGCGTCGGCGACGATTCCAGGCGCGGCTTTCGGATTGCGGAACAGGTCGATCATGTCGACGTGACCGGGGATGTCGCGCAGGGAGGCGTAGACCGTTTCGCCAAGCAGGGTCTTGCCGGCGATGCCGGGATTGACCGGGATCACGCGATAGCCTTTGCCCTGCAGATACTTCATCACGAAGTAGCTCGGGCGGTTCCAGTTGGGCGAGGCGCCGACCAGCGCGATCGTGCGCACCCGCTCGAGGATCGAGCGGATCTTGGCATCGGAATAGGGAATCGGTTCGAGGTCGGCCATGGCGCCCGCTTGGTGTGAAGATGCCCACACTTAGCGCAAAAGCGGGGCGGATTTCACCTCATCCGCTTTCGCCTCATGGCCGCGGCTCCGGCGTCCGCTTCTCGAGCGGCAGGCCGGCCGCGGCCCATCCGTCGGAGCCCTCGGGATACCAGTCGACGTTCTTGTAGCCGAGCGCCAGCGCCCGCCTGGCCGCGTTCCACGACATCCAGCAATCCTTGAGGCAATAGAACACGAGCGGACGCGCGTGGCCGCCGAGCGCCTTGTCGAGCCCGCGCCGGAAATAATCCAGCATGACGGGGGCGAGTTCGCCGTAGCCGGTGTCGGGTAGCCAGATGCTGCCGGGGATGTCGAACCGCGGCTTGTCGCGCCAGACGACTTCTTTGGGCAAAGTCTTGGGACGCGGCGGCTGCGGCAGGACGTCGATGAACGCAGCGTCACCCGCGCGCCACATCGCCTCTGCCTCTTCGGTTGAGAGCACGCCCGCGCCCTTGAGGCTCGCAGGCGTCGGCGCCCGATAGTCGCTCTGCCGGTAGGAATCCGGCTCCCTGGGCGCATCGCCCGCCGCCGGGAAGGTTGCGAGGACAGCGAAGCCGAGGGCGGCAGCGAGAGCTGGCCGCAGGTTGGTTCTGGTCATCGGTTTTCGCAATAGCTCACTATTTCAGGCCGCTGCAAATCCGGATGGTCGCCGACCGCGACCGACTGGCGTTTTCACTTAGCGGAGACTAGGTTAACAATGGCATTGAAGAGATCGTCGGTTCGATTCTGTCTGGCTCCATCATAACCCAATGACATCGTCCAATTCGTCACCATCGAGCGCAAAGTCGCCGGCGAAACTCACCGGCTTCAAAGCCCTGACCTTCGACTGCTACGGCACGCTGATCGACTGGGAATCAGGGATGATCGAGGCGCTCAAACCCCTGACCGGCAACGCGCCTCGGAAGCTCACGCGCAACGAGATCCTCGAAGCCCACGCGCGCCACGAATCCTCGCAGCAAGTCCAGACTCCGGCCAAGCCCTATCGCGATCTTTTGGCGACCGTTTATCGTCGCCTCGCCGAGGAATGGGGCGTCGTCGCAAGCTGGGCTGACTGCGCGGCTTACGGTCGGTCCATCCGGAACTGGCCGGCGTTCGCCGATTCCGCCGCCGCGCTTCAGTATCTCAAGCGGCAGTACAAACTGGTCATTTTGTCGAACGTCGACAACGAGAGCTTTTCCTTCAGCAACGAAAAGCTCGGAGTCGATTTCGATGCGGTCTACACCGCCGAGGACTGCGGCTCCTACAAGCCCTCGAGGCGCAATTTCGACTACATGCTCGCCAAGCTCGGGACGCTCGGGATCGGGGAGAAAGACATCCTGCACACCGCCGAGAGCCTGTTCCACGACCACGGACCGGCGAACGAGCTTGGCCTCGCATCATGCTGGATTCACCGCCGCCACAGCCAAGAGGGCTCGGGCGCGACCGTCGCGCTCGAGCAGGCGCCCAGATACGACTTTCGCTTCGAGAGTCTGGCCGACATGGTCAAGGCGCATCAGCAGGCGCTGAAGGGCTGAATGGACAAGCCGCCGATCGTCTACGACGACTTCGCCAGGATCGACATCCGCATCGGCCGCATCGTCGCGGTCAGGCCGTTCGAGCGGGCGCGAAATCCCTCGTATAAGGTGGAAGTGGACTTCGGCCCGCTCGGCAGGAAATGGTCGAGCGCCCAGATCACCAGTTATTCCGAGGCGGATCTCATCGGCCGCCTCGTCGCTTGCGTCGTCAACTTTCCCCCGCGCAACATCGCGGGTTTCCAGTCGGAAGTGCTGATTCTCGGGGCCAAGAACATGCGGTCGGAGGTGATCCTGCTTTCGCCGGTCGCCGACATCGCGCCGGGCGAGCCGGTTTTCTGATTTAAAGTCCGAACCCAGCGGCGCTCCGCACCCGCGAACAAAGCCATCGAGGGGCGAGCCATATGAAACGCATCGCGGGTCTTCTGACGGTCGTAGCTTTCGCGGGGCTCGCCTCCGGCTTCGCCGCGGTCGCCCAGACCAGACCGTCCGCGCCGGTCAAGCCAAAGGGCGCGCCCAGCCACAAGGTCCCTATGAGACATGATCAGCTCACGCTCTATCCTCACGGCCGGCCCGCGCGTCGCGAGCCGGCGTACGGCTACACCCGGCATCGGTTCGATCAGCCGTCGGCGATCCACAACACCTTCATGGGCGTCCAGCGCTGGTGAGCGATCCGTTCGGTCCGACCGCTTCGCGCCTCGGAGCACACGGGACGGCGGTCGCGACCCCCGGGATGATGCTGATTTCAAGAGCCTGGGAGGCTTGCCATCGATTGCCGGCGGCGCCATGGGTTGGCGTTCGCCAGGACGGGTTCCGGGCTCGGGTCCAAATACGCCGCCGTCGCGCGGGAAAGCCTGTGGGCTATCCGGAGGGAGGATCGACATGAGAACGCCCATGCTCACGGTTGCAGTCGGAGTCGCTGTCATGATTTCGCTATCCGCCTTCCCGACCAAGACCTGGTCAATGGGCGGTGGCTCCCCAGTTCGTGCCTGCGCGGTCGACCTCCGCGCAATGTGCGGGCACGTCAGACCTGGCGGGGCGCGAGTTCATGGGTGCTTCGCATCGCACATCGCCGAGCTGTCGACCGCTTGCACGGACAAGCTGTCGAGAGTTGCGTATGTTGCAAAGGAATGCGAGGGCGACATCCGGAGATTGTGCGGCGGCGTCAAGCAAGCGGGCGAAATCCGCGGCTGCATGAAAGCGCGGATGGCTGATGTCGGACGACAATGCAAGGCAGCGCTTGCGCGTATGGCTATGCCCAACAGCCCTAACAGATAGGATAAGAATTCTCGCCAGGCTCGTAAGGAATCAGGATGGGCGCGCTCGGACGAACAGTAATTCTCGGCTCATTGCCTGTTCTGATGCTGGCGGCAGGGGGGAGGGGGGCAAAGTCAGCCACGATCAACCCGGCGTTGGTCGGCGCTTGGACACCCTCGATAGCCGATTGCTCGCGACTGTTTGAGAGAACGAGCCGGGGTATCTCGTTCAAGCAGCCTATCGACAGGTTTGCTCAAGCCGCAATTATCCGGCCTGGGGAAATCGAAGGCCCGTCAAGCGTGTGCCGGCTCCTTAAGGTCAGCCGCGCAAAGGACACGATATCCGCGACAACGGAATGCAGAGACACGGTCGGCTATTTGTCTATGGACGTTACTATAAAGATCCAATCCGCGCGCCAGATCGTCTACAGCGCGACCGGCGGCGAGGAACTCAATGTGACTTATCTGAAGTGCCCGATGTGACAGCGGCTGCTGCAGGGTCCTGTTAAAGAGTTGAGAGGCGCCGTTATTTGGCTGGCCATTCCCGTTCGGGCACGACCTTGTAAGGATAGTCGGCTTCGATATAGCCGTGAGCCTTCTGCCTCTTGGGCAAAATCGGCTTGTCGTGCGGCAGGTCGCGATGCGGGATTTGACCCAGAAGGTGAGAAATGACGTTCAGCCGGGCGCGCCGCTTGTCGTCGGAGCGGACCACATACCAGGGCGCCCATGAGGTGTCGGTGGCCTTGAACATGTCGTCGCGGGCGCGCGAGTAGTCATACCAGCGGCTGTAGGACTTGAGGTCCATCGGCGACAGCTTCCAGATCTTCCGTCGGATCGTTGATCCGCGCCTCGAGCCGGCGGGTCTGTTCCTCCTCGCTCACCTCCAGCCAGTATTTGACGAGGATGATTCCCGATTCGACGATCGCTTTCTCCACCGCTGGCGTCAGCTGCGAGAAAGCGCTTGACCTGCTCGATCGGGCAGAATTCCATCACCCGCTCGACGCCGGCGCGATTGTACCAGCTGCGATCGAAGATCACGATTTCGCCGGCGGCAGGCAGATGGCGGCATGTAGCGCTGAATATACATCTGCGACTTTTCGCGCTCGGTCGGCGCGGGCAGCGCGACCACACGAAAGACGCGAGGGCTGACCCGCTCGGTGATCGCCTTGATGACGCCGCCCTTGCCCGCGCCGTCGCGGCCCTCGAACACGACGCACGACCTTCAGTCCCTTGGCGACGACCCAGAGCTGAAGTTTGACCAGTTCCCCGTGCAGACGCGCGAGTTCGCGCTCGTAGTCCTTGCCGCTTAACTTGTCTTGAGTTTCCGAGGCGTTGTCGCTTTCGGCCTTCCGGGCCTTGTTCGGACGTTTTGCCACAGCCGTGTTCTCCTCCCGCTTCAATGTTTACATCATGCACCTGTATGCCTAATAAGGACAGGGGCTCCGACCGAGTTGGGCGGCCCGAAAGCGCTGGCTTCGCCGTTGCGTCGAGTTTCGAGTGGAGCAGTGCTCGGCTATAAGATTTCGAGTCCCGCTTCTGATAAGGTCGGGTACGGATAACGTGCGGAGCAGACCCAGAATGACCTTTCGTCGGCGCGTTGCTGTATCGGCCGTGCTGCTGGGCTTCGGAGCGTGCGCTCTCTCTGTGAGCGGGCCGCCACGAGGCGGTGTCTCATGGATTCCGGCGGCGCATGCACAGGGCCCCCTCAGGAATCTCATCGCCCGGCTCCGAGGCCAGACGCTGCCGGATGGCATCGTCAAGTCGAACGGCCGCATCGAGGCGACTCAGGTCGACGTCTCGTCGAAATATCCGGGTCGACTGGCCGAAGTGACGGTCGAGGAAGGCTCGAGCGTCACCAAGGGCCAGGCAATCGCCCGGATCACCTCGCCGGAATACGAGGCGCAGCTCCGCGCAGCCAAAGCCGACGTACAGAAGGCCAATGACGCGCTGGCGTCGGCGGAGGCGGAAATCACCTCTCGCCAGAGCGCTCTCGAGTTCGCCAAGTCCGATTTCGAGCGCGGCCAGGAGCTGATGAAGACGGGGTTCATCACCAAGCAGGTTTTCGAACAGCGCAAGCGCAACTACGATTCGGCGATCGCCGCGGTGAAGAGCTTCACCTCGCAGCGCGACCAGGCGCTCTCCCAGATCGCGAACGCGGAGGCGGAGGTCGATCGCGTCCAGTCGATCATCGATGATCTGACGCTGGTGTCGCCGCGGCTTGGACGCGTTCAATATCAGCTGGCTCGGGCGGGCGAGGTCGTGGCCGCCGGCGCGCCGATCGTGACGATCCTCGATCTCACCGACGTCTACATGACGATCTTCCTGCCCGCGGCGGACGCGGGGCGCCTTGCGGTCGGCGACGAGGCGCGCATCATCCTTGATCCGGTCCCCGACTATGTCATTCCGGCGAGCGTCAGCTTCGTCGCCGCCGATGCGCAGTTCACGCCGAAGACCGTCGAGACCACGGACGAGCGGGCGAAGCTGATGTTTCGCATCAAGCTGAAGATCGATGCGCAAGTGCTTCAGCAGTTCTATACCCGTGTGAAGACTGGCGTCCGCGGCCTGGGCTTCGTCCGCACCAAGCCGGATGTGGAGTGGCCCGCCGACCTGCAAGTCAAGCTTCCCAAGGCGCCCGAGCCGGCCGCGGCCAATCCAGAGGCCAAGGCGCCCGACGCGAAATGACTGGCGAGCCCGTCGTTCGGGTCAAGGCCGTATCGCATCGCTATGGCGCTACGGTCTCGCTCGCGGACGTTAGCATCGACATTCCCTCACGCATCATGGTCGGCGTGATCGGGCCGGACGGGGTCGGCAAGTCGACTCTGCTCGGGCTCATCGCGGGGGTGAAGACGATTCAGGCGGGCGAGGTCTTCGTCTTCGACAAGACCATCGCCAACAAGGAGACATTGCGCGAGATCCGCGGCCGCATCGCGTATATGCCGCAGGGCCTCGGCCGCAATCTCTACCCGACGCTCTCCGTGTTCGAGAACATTGATTTTTTCGGCCGACTGTTCGGATTGTCCGCAACCGAGCGCCGCACGAAGATCGACGAGCTGCTGACGGCGACGAGCCTCGAGAAGTTCGAGGCCCGGCCCGCCGGCAAGCTCTCCGGCGGCATGAAGCAGAAGCTGAGCCTCTGCTGCGCTCTCATCAACGACCCTGACCTGCTCATCCTCGACGAGCCGACCACCGGCGTCGATCCGTTGTCGCGCGGCCAGTTCTGGGACCTCATCAACTCGATCCGCGCGCGCCGGCCGCAGATGAGCGTGATGGTCGCCACCGCGTACATGGACGAGGCCGAGCGCTTCGACTGGCTGATGGCGATGGACGACGGAAAGATCATCGCCACCGGGACGCTGAAGGAACTGCTCGCCAAGACGGGCGAGCCCAATCTCGACGACGCCTTCATCGCGATGATGCCCGAGGCGAAGCGCGCCCTGCACAAGAAAGTGGTGGTGCGTCCGCGCGTGGCCTCTCCGGACGAGACGCCGGCGATCGAGGCGGAGGGGCTGACCCGCCAGTTCGGCGATTTCGTCGCCGTCGATCATGTCAGCTTCAAAATCGCCCGCGGCGAGATCTTCGGCTTCCTCGGTTCGAACGGCTGCGGCAAGTCGACGACCATGAAAATGCTGGTCGGTTTTCTGCCGGCAAGCAGCGGCACATGCAAGCTGTTCGGCGAGCCGATGGGTTCGAACGACATGCAGGCGCGGCGCAACGTCGGCTATATGACCCAGGCTTTCTCGCTCTACGGCGAATTGACGGTCGCGCAGAACCTCATGCTGCATGCCGAACTCTACCATTTGCCGAATGAGAAGATCGGGCCTCGATCGAGGAGCTGCTCGATCGCTACGATTTGAGGTCGGTCGTCAATTCTCGCCCCGACAGCCTGCCGCTCGGCATGAAGCAGCGCCTCCAGCTCGCGGTCGCGGTGCTGCACGAACCCTCGATTCTGATCCTCGACGAGCCGACGTCGGGTGTCGACCCGATCGCGCGCGACGCCTTCTGGCGCACGCTGATCGATCTCTCGCGCGACGACGGGGTGACGATCTTCGTCACCACCCATTTCATGAACGAGGCCGACCGCTGCGACCGCATCTCGCTCATGCACGCGGGCAAGGTGCTCGCCGTCGGGGCGCCGCAGGAGCTGGTCAAGGAGCGCGGCAGCTCATCCCTTGAAGACTGCTTCGTCGGCTATCTCGCGGAAGCCGCGGGCATCGACATGTCGAAAAAGGCCGAGGCGCTCGCGCCGGCCGTCGCCGAAGTCGCGGCGCCCGAGCGGCCGAAGCGCTTCAAGATCGGCCGGCTTTGGGCCTACGCGCGGCGCGAGACTGTCGAACTCTTGCGCGATCCGATCCGGCTCGCTTTCGCGCTCGTCGGTCCCATCATTCTCATGTTCGCCTTCGGCTATGGCATCTCGTTCGACATCGAGAACCTGCAGACCGCGAGCTTCGATCAGGACGAGACGCCGGAGAGCCGCGAGCTGCTTCAGGGTTTCGACGGATCGCGCTATTTCGCGGTCCAGCCCCCGATCAAGACGCCGGACGATATGGAGCGGCGCCTCAGGAGCGGGAATACACAGATCGTGGTTGAAGTGCCGCCCGGATTCGGCCGAGACCTTCTCAACAACCGGACGCCGGAGGTCGACGCGACAGTCGACGGCGCGATGACGTTCCGCGGCGAGACGTCGAAGAATTACGTGACCCGCGTGATCCGGAAGCAAGGGGAAGAGTTGCAGCGGAGCCTGCACCGCGCCGGCAGTCCCAATGCCTGGAACTCCGACGATATCCAGACCCGCTTTCGCTACAATCAGGCTTTTCTCAGCGTGAACGCGATGGTGCCCAGCATTTTCATGCTGCTCCTGTGCCTGATCCCGGCGATCATGTCGGCGATCGCGGTCGTGCGCGAGAAGGAGACTGGCTCGATCGCCAACTTCCGCTCGACGCCGATCACCCGGCTCGAGTACCTGATCGGCAAGCAGCTTCCCTATATCGCGGTCGCGATGATCGCCTTCTTCGCCCTGCTCATGATCGCGATTTTCATTTTCCGCGTGCCGCCGAAGGGACCGTTCCTCGTGCTGCTCGTGGGAACGATCGTCTATGTCATTGCAACCGTAGGGTTTGGCGTTCTGATCTCGTCCTTCACCCGGACGCAGGTCGCGGCCGTCTTCGCGACGGCGATTTTCTCGATCGTGCCGGCAGTCAATTTCTCCGGGATGCTCGCGCCGGTCTCGTCACTGTCGGGCGGAGCGAGGATCATCGGCCTGTCGTTCCCCTCGTCCTGGTACCAGCAGGTTTCGGTCGGCGTATTCGCCAAGGCGCTCGGCATCGCCGACCTCTGGCGCGACATTGCTGCGATCGCGTTCATCGCGCTCGTGTTCCTGGCTTTGTCGCTGGCCTTGCTTCGCAAGCAGGAGACCTGAGATGACGGCGTCTTCGCCGCCGCCGGCCCCACATCTCGCGGAGGTGAAGCCGCTCACCTTCGTCGACCATGTCGTCAACATCTTCCATCTGGTCATCAAGGAACTGAGAAGCATCCGGGCTGACCCGACGATGCTCGATCCTGGTCGTCTACGCCTTCAGCATCTCGGTCAACACGGTGGCCACCGGCGCAGTAACCGAGGCGACCAATCTCTCGGTCGGCATCGTCGACGAGGACGGCTCGGACCTGTCGCGGCGGATCGCCGAGGGGCTTCGGCTGCCGACCTTCCAGCCGCCGGTGCACATCACGGCTTCCGAGATCGACCCGTTGATGGATCAGGGCAAGCTCCTGTTCGTGGTCGAGATTCCGCCGAACTTCGAGGCGGACGTCCGCGCCCAGCGCAAGACCGGCATTCAGATCAATGTCGACGCGACGGCGGTCGCCCAGGCTGGCAATGGCGCAGGCTACCTCAACACGGCGATCGCCAACGAGATCGAGAGGTTCATCTCCGGGCGGGAGGGCGCGACCGGGGGTCTGATCAATCTCGTTGTGCGGGCCGCCTTCAACCCGAACCTCAAGACGGCGTGGTTCTCGGCGATGACGCAGGTCATCAACCAGATCACGCTGCTCGACGGTCATCCTCACCGGCGCGGCGCTGATCCGCGAGCGCGAACAGGGCACGGTCGAGCATCTGCTGGTGATGCCGGTCGTGCCGTCGGAGATCATGCTCGCCAAGATGATCGCCAACGGCCTCGTCATCCTGGTCGCAGCGATGCTGTCGCTGCAATTCGTCGTGCACTGGTGGATCGGCTCGCCGATCAACGGGTCGTTGCTTCTGTTCCTGCTCGGCGCTGCGATCTATGCGCTCGTCGTGGCGGCGCTCGGCATCATGCTCGGCACGCTCGCGACGACCATGGGCCAGTTCGGTCTGCTCGCCATGCCGGTGCTGATCGTCACGCAATTGCTCTCGGGCAGCGCCACGCCGATGGAGAGCATGCCGGTCTGGCTGCAATATTTCATTCAGACGATCAGCCCGACGCCGCATTTCGTGCAGTTCGCTCAGGCGGTGCTGTTCCGCGGCGCCGATATCACCCTCGTGTGGCGTCCGCTGGTCGCGATGTTCGCGATCGGGGTCGTCTATTTCACCATCGCCAGCGTCCGCTTCCGCAAGGTGATCTTCGGCGGCTGACGCGGTCGCTGCGCCAGTCGCAAATGACTTCGACGTGCGCCTAATATTAGACTAATGGGTAATCTCGGTTCGCTGCGCCAGTTAGCTTGACGTCCCAAACCACTCGAGCGAAGGTGTCGTACGATCGACAACCCGCAGGATCGTGGCCGGGCGCTCGCGCCGAGCCGGAGTCAACCTCGAACAAGGGAGAGAAGCTTGCCCAAGTCCAATTGGCGCGCCGGCGTGAGCCGCCGCACACTTGTCAAATCACGCGGGGGCGCTCGCCGCCGCTCAATTCGCCAGTCCGTTCGTCATCCGCGCGCGCGCCGCGGACGCGGTCAGGATCGGGCTCGACAATCCGCTGACCGGCACCTACGCCGCTCCGGGCAAGAACGAGCTGATCGGCTGCCAGATGGCGCTCGACGAGATCAACGCCAAGGGCGGCATTCTCGGCCGCCAGGTCGAGCTTGTCGTCGAGGATTCGACCAGCGGCGACGCGGGCACGGCCGTGCAGAAGGCGCGCAAGCTGATCGAAGGCGACAAGGTCGACTTCCTGCTCGGCAACGTGAACTCGGCGCTGGCGCTCGCCATGGCGCAGGTGTCGAATGAAAAGGGCGTCCTGCACATCGTGCCCGGCGGCCACACCGACGCGATCACTGGCAAGAGCTGCCACTGGAACGTGTTCCGCGTCTGCAACACGACGCAGATGGAGGCCAACGCGGTCGCGGGCGCGCTGGTCAAGGAATACGGCAAGAAGTTCTATTACATCACGCCCGACTACGCCTTCGGCCACACGCTGGAAGCCGGCATGGTCAAGGCGATCGCGGCGCTCGGCGGCGAGAGGGTCGGCGGCGACCTGACGCCGCTCGGCACGGTGGACTTTTCCTCCTATCTGATCAAGGCGCAGGCGGCGAACCCCGACGTCATCGTCTTCCTGGTTCAGGGCGACGACATGTTGAACGCCCTCAAGCAGGCGGTGCAGTTCGGGCTGCAGAACAAGGTGCATCTCGCCGGCGCGCAGCAGGAGATGGAGCCGCTCGAAGGCCTGCCGCCCGAGGCGCGGATCGGCGCCTGGGTCATGGAATGGTATTGGAACCAGCCGGGCGTGCCGCATGTGGCCGAATTCGTCGAGGCGACCAAAAAGCGCACCGGACGCGTGCCGACCGCGCGCACCTGGTTCGGCCATTCTCGCTTCTTTAGCGGCAACGGCCCTCATTCTCGCAACGCTCGCGCTTGTGGATGTCGTGCTGCTTGCGTTCGTGGTTGGCAATCAATCCGCCGCCCGCGCCCACGCCAGCGCCGATCAGCGCACCCTTGCCGCCACCCATCAGTCCACCGATGACCGCGCCGCCCGCTGCCGATCCGCCAACGATCTTGGCCTTCGTGTGGTGGTGGGCGTCATGCTCTTCCTGTACGTGCTTTGCATGCTCGTACTGGTAGCTGTGCTGCGCCAGCATGCCCAGCGGCGACAGCAGCATCGTTGCTACAACAACTTGTCCCATGAGCTTTTTCATCGTTCTTTCTCCTGAAAAAATCGAAGTCATGCCATCCTGCAAATTCGTCTTCGAGGTCGTCTTCTCTAATTGCGACCCATTCATGCGATGCCCCCGGAACCCGCACCAGATGCACTCAATAAACATTTCTTGCGGGCAACCCTTGCGTTTTTTTGAACGGCGGGTGTAACGTAAAAAACGATGTGTCCGTCGTCCATCGCGTTTTTCGCTTTTCCGTACCGCTACTGGTGGCCAGTAGCGGCCGCGGCGGACTGACTTCTGCTGAAATCGAAGAACCTCAGCAGACTGCATCAAAAAGCCCCGAGCCGCGAACTCAATAAGAGTCGCGGCTTTCGTTTTTAGGTTCAGGCAACAACGAGGATTGAGCACGAAGATGAGCACTACACACCTCACCAGCCCGGTACCGATGCCCGCAGCGTCCACACCCGGGCGCTTCGGCAAGTACGGCGGCCGCTACGTCCCCGAGACCCTCATGGCCGCGCTCGTCGAGCTCGAGCACGCCTACGCCGAGGCCGCAGAAGGACGCCGCCTTCCAGGCCGAGCTCGCCGTCCTGCTCCACGACTACTGCGGACGCCCCACGCCGCTCTACTTCGCCAAGCGTCTCACGGAAAAGCTCGGCGGCGCGAAGATCTACCTCAAGCGCGAAGACCTGCTCCACACCGGCGCGCACAAGATCAACAACGCCCTCGGCCAGGCCCTGCTCGCGCAGACGCATGGGCAAGCAGCGCATCATCGCCGAGACCGGCGCCGGCCAGCACGGCGTCGCCACCGCCACCGTCTGCGCGCTCTTCGGCCTCGAGTGCGTCGTCTACATGGGCGAGGAAGACATGCGCCGCCAGGAGCTCAACGTCTTCCGCATGCGGCTGCTCGGCGCGGAGGTCGCGCGGCGTCAGCTCCGGCTCCGCCACGCTCAAGGACGCCATCAACGAGGCCATGCGCGACTGGGTCACCAACGTCCGCACCACCTACTACATCCTCGGCTCGCGCTCGGGTGCGCATCCCTACCCCACGATGGTCCGCGACTTCCATCGCGTCATCAGCCAGCGAAGCCAAGCGCCAGATCCTCGAGCACGAAGGCCGCCTCCCCGACGCCATCGTCGCCTGCGTCGGCGGCGGCTCGAACGCCATCGGAGCTTTCTACGAGTTCATCCCCGACGAAGAACGTCGAACTCATCGGCGTCGAAGCCGGCGGCCGCGGCACTGCTCTCGGCGAACACGCTGCGCGCTTCTCGCGGCGGCCTCCCCGGCGTCCTGCAGGGCACCTACAGCTACGTCCTCCAGAACGACGCCGGCCAGGTCGCGCACGACGCACTCCGTCTCCGCCGGCCTCGACTACGCCTCCGTCGGCCCCGAGCACGCCATGCTGCACGACTCTGGCCGCGCCGACTACACCTCCGCCACCGACACCGAAGCCCTCGAAGCCACCAAACTCCTCTCGCGCACCGAAGGCATCATCCCCGCGCTCGAATCCGCCCACGCCATCGCCGAAGCCATCAAGCTCGCCCCGAAGATGGGCCGCGACAAAATCCTGATGGTCAACGTCTCCGGCCGCGGCGACAAAGACATGGGCATTCTTACGCGGGAGACTGAACCTCGAAGGATCGGGAGATCGAGGCTAATGAATTCTGAGCATAACGAATCACGGCGTCTTCGCAATGACGATGTCCAGACTATTTCGATGTCTGTAGAGTTGATCTCGCCAGGTTGGCATTGATTGCGCTCTCGTGTATGCCTGGTACGAAGGCGACAGCAAACGAGCGCACCGGGCTGAGCGGAAGTCCAGTCGGTGCAGCTTGAGCTTCGGCGGGTTTCGGATCGAATTTCGCCGATAGTGAGCACTTCGCGACTGTTGACGCAGCTCGTTCTTCGCCGAGATAGCTCAAGCCGACATAGCAACTTCGAGGCAGGTATGCGGACGTGCTTATTCTCATCAGGCAATCGCCGCTGGTTCCACTGCGATGAGGATGTCGTAGCTGGTTGTACTGTCGCTCTATCGCTCAGTATCGATGTGACTTCAGGCCATCGCTGTATTCAGACCGTGAGACGGATTCGAGAGTAATGCCAATCTAGCTTCCCCAACAAACCCGGCCTCGTCATCTACCTCACCGCAGGCGACCCTCGACCTCGCCACCACGCGCGACATGGCCATCGCCGCCATCGACGCCGGCGCCGACGTCATCGAGCTCGGCGTGCCCTTCAGCGATCCACTCGCCGACGGCCCCGTCATCCAGCGCGCCAGCGAACGCGCCGTCGCCCGCGGCACGCGCCTCGCCGACGTCCTCGAGACCTGCCTCGACATTCGCAAGCTCCGCCCCAACGCCGGCATCATCCTCTTCAGCTATCTCAACCCCGTCATCCGCATGGGCATCGCAGAATTCGCCAAAGCCGCCGAAGGCCCGGCGCCGACGGCGTCCTCCTCACCGACATGATCGTCGAAGAGGCCGCCGAGTACCTCGACGCCATGCGCGAGAACGACCTCGCGCCCGTCTTCCTCGCCGCGCCCACCTCGCCCGACGACCGCCTCCGCGCCATCGCCGAGCACTCGCGCGGCTTCGTCTACGCCATCTCGCGCGTCGGCATCACCGGCACGCAGACCGAGCTCGCCGCCGACGCCGAACAACTCGTCCGCCGCCTCAAGCAATTCACCGAATCTCCCCATCGCGCTCGGCTTCGGCATCTCCACACCGCAGCACGTCGAAGCCATGTCGCACTTCGCCGACGCCGCCGTCGTCGGCAGCGCCATCGTCGGCCTCGTCGAAAAGACTCCGGCCGACCGATGCGCCCGCAGCCGTTGGAGCCTTCGTCCGCTCGCTCGCGCGGACCCCAGCACCACAACGCAAACGAGATCGCCAGCGAGGTGCACGCATGATCTCCGCCGACCAACCACGTATCATCAACATGAGGAAAGACTATGGACATCGCCGACTGGCGCACCACGAATCGACGCATTGGATGAGCAGATCGTTAAGCTGCTCAATGAACGAGCAGCCTGCGCCATCGCCATCGGCGAGATCAAGCGCGAACAGCGGCGCCGCTATCTACGAGCCGCAGCGCGAGAGCAGCAGGTCATTGAGCACGCACGCAAGTCCAATCCAGGCCCGCTCGCGAGCGAGCAGATCCAGGACATCTACGAACGCATCATGGACATCATGCGTTCGCTGCAGCGTCCTGACCACGGCGTTCCCGCCACTGCAGCAGCAGCCTGTCGCCGGCAGCAAGAGCTAGCCGCACCAGGATCACATCGCGCAACTCGCGCACACATTCGCAAGAGGGCGCTGTCATGCGGACAGCGCGGGAAGGAATCCAGTGATGATCGTTGCCATGCAGGACCGAGCTACAGATGAACAAATACAAACCGTGATCGAGCGGATGGTCGAGCTCGGCTTCAACGTGCACCGCACGACCGGCGAGACGCAGACCATCCTCGCCGGCGTCGGCACGCCCGCGCACTTTGAGGTCACCGAGTTCCAGGTGCTCGCCGGCGTGCACGCAGGCCTACCGCATCTCGTCGCCCTACAAGCTCGCCGGCCGCGGCTTCCGTCCCGAAGGCACGCGCGTGCGCTTCCCCAACGGCGTCGTCGTCGGCGGCGAAGAGGTCGTCATCATGGCCGGCCCGTGCTCGGTCGAAAGCCGCGATCAGATTCGCCTCAGCGCGAAGCAGGTCGCTGCTGCCGGCGCGCAGTTCCTTCGCGGCGGCGCCTACAAGCCGCGCAGCTCGCCCTACAGCTTCCAGGGCATGGGCGTCGAAGGCCTGAAGATCATGCGCGAGGCCGCCGACGAGTACGGCCTGCTCGTCATCACCGAGGTCATGGAGATCTCGCAGATCGAGGTCATGCTCCCGTACATCGACTGCTTCCAGATCGGCGCGCGCAACATGCAGAACTTCAACCTGCTGCGCGAGCTCGGCCACGTGCGCAAGCCCTGCCTGATGAAGCGCGGCATCGCCGCCACCATCGAAGAGGTTCTGCTCTCCGCCGAGTACATCCTCTCCGGCGGCAACTACGACCTCATGCTCTGCGAGCGCGGCATCCGCACCTTCGAGACCTACACGCGCAACACCATGGACGTCTCCGCGATCCCCGTGCTCAAGAAGCTCACGCACCTTCCGGTGCTCGGCGACCCATCGCACGGCGTCGGCAAGCGCGACCTCGTTCCCGCTCTCGCGCTCGCGTCGGTCGCTGCAGGTGCTGACGGTCTGCTGATGGAGATGCACCCGAACCCGGACAAGGCGATGTCGGACGGCGCGCAGTCGCTCTTCCCGGATCAGCTCACCGAGCTCGTTGAGCGCCTGCGCAGGCTTGCTCCCGTCGTCGACCGCAGCATCGCTCCGGCCGTCGCGGCGGCCCACGCGTAGCGCACTCACCGGTCTTGTTAAGGGCACGGCTTCAGCCGTGCCATAGGCGTTCGGAATTCGATGGGGCTTCAGCCCCTGAGGTACGTTTGGCAAACATGCGTCGCATCGTCGTCAAACTCGGGACGAACGTCATCATGCGTCCTGACGGTAAGGTCGCGCTCGGTCTGCTCTGCGGCCTTGTGGAGCAGATCGCTGCGCTGCGCAGCCGCGGCATCGACGTTCTCGTCGTCAGCTCCGGCGCAATCGCGCTTGGTGTCGAGCGACTCGGTTTGACTGCGCGCCCGAAGGCGCTCGAACAAATGCAGGCTTGCGCGGCTATTGGACAATCGCGACTGATGGCGCTCTATGACGATGCTTTCGATCGTCTCGACTGTCGCATCGCGCAGGTGCTCCTCACCGAAGACGACTTCCTTGACCCCGTCCGCCACGGCAATCTGCGCGCGACGCTCCACTCGCTGCTCGAGCTCGGTGTAATTCCGATCGTCAACGAGAACGACACGGTGTCTACGATGGAGCTCGACCGCCCGCTGAATCCGGCTCGCGTGAACGACGAGCAAGGTGAGCACGTTGAATCATTGGCATCGAACGGAACACAGTCTCGCCTCTTCGGTGACAACGACAAGCTTTCTGCACTGCTGCTCACGCACATCGACGCCGACCTGCTCGTCCTGCTCTCCGACGTCGATGGCCTCTATGACCGCAATCCCGCAGAGCCTCACGCAAAGATCATTCCTTCCGTCTCTTCCATCGACGAGAGCGTGCTGGAGCTCGCGCACGGAGGCAACGGTCGCGGACGCGGTGGCATGATTTCCAAACTTGAGTCCGCGCGCATCGCACTCAATGCCGGCAAAGAGGTCGTCATCGCCAACGGCCGCACGCCATCTGTCCTCGAGCGCATCGTCGCCGGTGAGTCGGTCGGAACTCGCTTCACCGCTGCTCGCTCTGCTGAGGTTGCGCGGTGAGTTCGACGAGCGTTCGCGAGACTGCAGAGGCAGCGAAACGAGCCTCACGCTCACTCGCGTCGCTCGATGAAGCAAAGCGCAACAGCGTAATTCAGTCGATGGCTTCTGCGCTAGAACGGTCTGCAACGGAACTCTTCACCGCAAATCAGCAGGACATGCAGTGTGCAACCTCGCGAAGCCCAGACGACGCTCTGCCCGCGAGCACGCTCTCACGTCTCAAACTCACTGAAAGTAAACTTCGCGAGATGACCGAGCAGATCCGTTCGGTCGCGGCACTGCCCGATCCGCTCAACCGCCAACTCGATGCAATCGAGCTCGATGACGCTGATCCCTATACTTCGCACTCGCGCGGAATGACGAAGAGCGGCCTCCATCTGGAGAAGAGATCTGTTCCGCTCGGTGTGCTCGCAGTTATCTTCGAGGCTCGTCCCGACGCGGTCACACAAATTGCGTCACTCGCGGTCAAATCCGGCAACGCCGTCATCCTTAAACCTGGCCGTGAAGTCGAGAACACGGCGCAGGCGATTGTTCGCGTGTTGCGAGATGCTCTTGCAGGCGAAGGTGTGAACGGAGATGTGATTTCGCTCGTGCTCGGACGCGAAAACGTCACCGAACTCCTCGCGATGCATGATCTCGTCGATATGGTCATTCCGCGCGGTTCCAAAGCTCTCGTCGAGTACGTGCAGGCAAACACACGCATTCCCGTGCTCGGCCACTCCGAAGGCATCTGTCATATCTACGTCGATCGCGCCGCAGACCAGGAGCTTGCGCTGCGAGTGATCGACGATGCCAAGCTCGACTATCCAGCAGCCTGCAACGCCGTCGAAACCGTTCTCGTGCATCGTGACGTCGCACGAGAGTTTCTTCCAAAGCTCATTAAGCACCTGCGCGATCGCGGAGTCGTCATCTACGGCGATGAGCGCGTCCGCGGGGGGAACAGCGAAGTGCGACCCGTCGCTGAATGGCATTGCGAGTACGGCGAGCCAGAGCTCGCAGTGGGAGTTGTCGATTCGCTCGATGCAGCGATCGATCACATTCACAAACACGGCTCGGCGCACACCGAATCGATCCTCACGGAAGATGCAGAGGCTGCGGAAAGATTTTTGCAAGAGGTTGATGCTGCCGGTGTGTTTCACAACGTCTCGACACGCTTCGCAGACGGCTTCCGCTACGGCTTCGGCGCCGAGGTGGGTATCAGTACGAGTAAGCTGCATGCGCGGGGGCCGGTGGGGTTGGAGGGGTTGACGACCTACAAGTATGTGCTGCGCGGGCATGGACATGTGGCCGGGGACTACCGGGGGCCGAACGCGCGGGCGTTCACGCATCGGCGTGAGGCGAAGCAGTGAGGGTCCTGGTTGTTGGGACGGGGCTGATCGGGGCGTCGATTGGGTTGGCGCTGAAGTCAGCTGAGGGGTTCTCTGGCGAAGTGATTGGGTGGGACGCGAGCGCAGAGGAGTTGGAGACTGCATTGCGCATGGGTGCGATCGACCGGGCGCTTGAGAGCCGCGAGGCGGTGCTGCGAGCGTGACGTTGCGGATGTGGTCGTGCTGGCGACTCCGGTGCTGCCGATCCTGGACTGGATGGAGCGGCTCGCGCCAGTGATGAGCGAGGGTCAGCTCGTGACCGATGTGGGTTCGACCAAGCGCGAGATTGTGGAGCGCGCGCGGAGGCTCTTCAATCAGCCGCGGACAGAGCAAGATTTTTGGCGGGGCACCCGATGGCGGGGAAGGAGGCCGGGGGGGCCGGGTTGGCGGAGGCTGGGCTGTTCCGGGGGGCGGCGTGGCTGTTCACGCCGATGGACGAGCAGAGGACGGAGGTCGAGCGGGAGTGGGTGCGGCTGGTGGAGGGGTTTGGGGCGCGGGTGATGGAGATGGGGGCGGAGAGGCATGATGAGGTGTGTGCGTGGGTGAGCCATCTGCCGCAGATGCTGTCTACAGCACTCTCTGCGCTGCTGGAGGAGACGTTTGCGGGCGATCCGGAGGGGATGGCTGCGGTGCAGGCGATCGGCGGGCGGGCGCTGCAGGGAGACGACGCGGCTGGGGGCGAGCCCTTACAGCATGTGGCGCGATGTGGCGATGACCAACACGGAGCCGATTGCCGAGGCGATCGCGGCGCTGGAGCAGCGGCTGCAGCATGTGCGGGAGAACCTGCGGACGCCGGAGCTGCGCGAGGAGTTCCGGACAGCGAATCGATTTCGCGAGAAGCGGTAAGGGTCCCCCCTCCCGCCAGTTTTTTGCGCAAAGTCTTCAGAAAATTGGACTTAGGGGTGGACCTGCGGTGCAAAGTATTGATTCCAGGCAACTTGCTTGTAAAGTATCTGGAATCATAGGGTTGAAGGTGGGATGGGGTGCGCTCGGATTTGATGGTGACGTGTGTAACTGGACTGCGCCAGGTGATTGAAAAAGAAAGCCTGCCGCTGTCGCGGCAGGCTCGAGTAAGCACCGTCGATTGGACGGGCGAAGTAGAGCTGGTTAGAACTCCAGGCGAAGGGCGAGCTGGCCGATGCGGGCCGTGCTGGTCGTTGTCGTAAGCACACCGAAGTTTGCGTTGGTGAAGTCGGTGTTGCCTGCAGGTGGCACCGGTGTCGCGAAGCTGGCGTGGTTGAGGACGTTGAAGAAGTCGGCACGGAACTTCAGGGCGATGTTGCGATCCCGGGAGATATCGAAGACCTTGTCGAGTCCAGAGTCCATGACGAAGTAGCCCGGGCCGCGCATGATGTTGCGCGAACCGAAGTTGAAGCCGACAGGACCACTGAACTCGCTCGCGATGGTAGAGGGGTGGGAGAAGAGGCTGACCGTACCCGAGGCGCTCTTGTTGACGTGCGCATACAGGTCACTGTTGGGGCCGTTGAAGAAGGGCTGGGCGTCATTGGAGTAGCCGGGAACGAAGGCGTTCGAGACGGTGCTCCAGGCGTAGCCAGTGTGCTGGTTGAAGATGGAACTCACATTCCATCCACCGAGGACTTCGTCCGCCCAGCGAGGCATGGTTGAGGCCCACTGGCGTCCGTGGCCGAAGGGCAGCGCATAGGTGAACCATGCGTTGAAGATCTGGGTGGCATCGAAATCCGAGCTTGCACGGCACTGGCGGGGGAGCAGTGGGTTGCAGATAAATCCGTAGCCTGTGGATGCGGGGGAGTTGGCGATGATCGAGACGTTGTCGATGGAGTGGGAGAAGGTGTAGTTCGCGTCGAAGCTGAGTCCGTGCGTTGTGTTCTCATGCAGCGTCACGAGCAGGCCGTTGTAGCTCGAGAAGCCCTTGTTGGTGTAAACGGTGTTCTCGGAGAACTGTGACGCCATGCCGACGTTGTAGTCGGTCAAGCTGGAGATTGCCTGCATGTAGTCGGCGAAGTCGCCGTTGAAGACCAGGCCGCTGATGTTATCGGCAAGGAAGGACGTGTTGTTGGGGTAGCCTTCGGCGTGACCGATGCCGGGAGCCACTACGTTCTCCATCCAGGGCTGAGCGGGCAGATTGGCGGTGCAGTTGAGGTTGCAGGCACGGACCTGGGTGGTCATGTTGGCGAAGGCCTGGGAGAGGAGCTGAGTGGACTTTGGATCCTTGAAGTCGAGGACCTGGTTCGCGTCTGTCTGCCCGAGGAGCCGACGGCCGAAGCGGCCGGCGTAGCCGAGCTTCAGCACGAAGCCGGCGCCGAACTCATGCTGCATGCCGAAGTTCGCGATGATGTTGTACGGCGTCCTGAGGTGCGAATCGATCATCTGGTTAAAGGCGCTGCCGTTCTCCAAGCCGCACGGTGGATCCAGGCCAAGGGAGTCGCATTGCGCTGTATTCGCGAAGGGAAGGAACGGACGTGTCGGCGACGGCGGAGGACCAGGTGCGACGTAGTTTGCGTTGGCGATGAGGCGAGGATCGGTGGCCAGCGATGCCCTTGGATTCTGGGGAACGCCGTTGGCCTGGGTGATGGATTGCTGGAAGAGATAGGAGCTCTGGTCCTGCTGGAACTGGACCGCGTTGATGATGGTGCGGTCGTAGACCATGCCGATGCCGCCGTTCAGGACGGTCTTGCGATCCCATGAGGGACTATAGGCAAAGGCGAAGCGCGGAGCGAAGTTATTCCACTGCGGACTGTACAAAGCGGGACCGTTGTTGGCCTTGCCTCCGAGGACGTACTGGATGAACGGAACGGCGGAGGCACCGGACGTACCGGCTGCGCTCTGCACGACGCGTGTGTTGAAGTACTGGTCGAAGGTAAAGGGAATGGGCGAGCCTGAGCCTGGCACGATCTGAGCGACGGACTCAAGGCCCTTGGTTTCGTAAGGAACGGAGTAGTATTGCCAGTTGACGCCGTAGGAGAGGGTGAGCGAGGGCGTGACCTTCCAGGTATCGCCGGCGTAGATCATCGTCTGGTAGTAGCGGTAGCGACGCTGGTCACCGGTAGCGAGGGGAAGGGCTGTTCCGGCGGAGTTGTAGTTGAACTGCTGGTCGACCTGGCCTACGCGGCCGAGCGCAGCGGCAAAGGCCGTGTCCCAATCGTTGGTCGCCGTACCGGAGGTAGAGAGGATGTTGGCAGGCCGCAGGCTGGCGCTAAGGCCCAGCGTCTGTCCTCCAAGGCCGACAGCCGCCTGGTTGTAGTCGAGGATGGTGTGGTCGGCGGAGGTAATGAGCTTGAAGTAGCCGCCAAAGGAGAGGCTGTGGGAGCTCTTCAACCACTGGAAGTTGTCCGAGATTTGCGGGATGGGAATGCGGCGCCCCGACGCGTTGACCGGAGAGAGCCAGGCGTTGGACATGAGGTTGGTGACGCCACCGTTGAACCGGAGCAGGTTGGTGCCGTTGGCGTTGAGGTTTTTAATCGGGAACTGATAGGACTGGACCGTCTCGCCGATGGCGAGTGAGTTGGCCATGTTGTTTCCGATGGCCCAGTTGTCACCGACCGACCAGCGGAAGCTGCGATCGAAGAAGGGGGCGGTCAGACCGTCCTGCGGAAACTCCGGAGCCGACTGGGTGGCGTCTTCGCGGTTGTAGGTGCCGACGGCGAACAGCCGGTGCCTGGAGGTGAGATTGAAGTCGAGCCTGACGGCGTAGTTCTGCTCGTTGTCCGGCTCGGGGGTGGTGAAGGTGAAGAAGCCGGTGTTGACGCCGTCGCCGCCTCCAGCGGCGTTATTGACGTGCGGGTAACGCGAGGCGATGAGACCAAAGAACGGAGCGCTGTTACCGATAGCGGCGGGATCAAGTGTCTTGACCTGCGCCGGCGTGTAGAAGCCGATGCACTGCGGCTGGGTGTCCTGGCGGCTGGTGCGGGAGCAGCCCGGGGAGTTCAAGATGTAGCCGATGTTGCCGTTGCGGTAGTTATCGAGCGGGACGGTGCGATTGACGAGCGCGGACTGGACGATGCGCGAGTCGTAGAAGTCAAAGAAGAAGAAGCCCTTGTCATGCGGCAACATGGGGCCGCCGATGCTGCCGCCGAACTGATTGCGGATGTAGTTGGGCTTGGCGATGTGGCTGTTGTTGCCGAACCACGAGTTGGCGACGAGGGCAGCGTTGCGGTTGTATTCGAAGAGGGCGCCGTGGAACTTGTTGGTTCCGCTGCGGGTGACGAGATTGAATTGACCGCCGCCGCCGGGGCCACTGTCGGTGGTGAAGCCGCTGACGGTTCCCTTGAACTCTTGCATAGCATCAACGGGCGCCTTGCCAATGATGGAGAAGGACTGACCCGTAGCCATATCGTTGACGTCAAGGCCGTCAACGGTGACCTGATTCTGATCCACGCGGCCGCCGGTTACAGAGCCGGTGCGTGATCCAGTGAGATTTGTTGCTTCGCCGCTGGTGACGCCGGGCTGGAGCGTGAAGAGAGCAGAGGGTGAGTCGCGAACCTGGACGGGGAGCTCATTGAGGACCGTCGGGGAGATGTTGTTGCCGACGGAGGCGTCGGTGGTGTTGATGGTCTCGGTGGTGCCGCTGGCGGAGACCTCGATGGTCTGGGCGGCGCCGGCCTGAAGCCTGGCGTCCTGCGTGCGCGGGGTGCCGACCTCAAGGTCAAGGTTTTTGATCTGGGTGGTCGCGAAGCCATCATGCGTGAAGGTTGCCTGATAACCCTGACCTGGCGGGATGTTGGTGAAGCGGTAGGAGCCCTTGCTGTCGGTGGTCTGGGTGAAGGAGACAGCGGTGTGCGGATTGGAGAGCACGACGGTGGTGTCGGGGACGAGCGCGCCGGATGCGTCGGTGACGACGCCGGTCATTGAGGATTTGTCCTGGGCGATGAGGAAAGTTGTGGCAGATAGGAAAAGGATGAGTAACAGCAGATTCGACAAGGAACGTCTCATCACGGGGAGGCCTCCTGATAGTCTCTCGCCACGGTGCGCGGAGGGCTGCAGGAAAGCGAACTCTCTCAACGTCACTCTACGGAGCGGAGCAAGCTTTTTGTATGCAAATGAATTTCCAAACGACCGTGAGGGACGAGTGGAAGGCGTGAAGTGACGAATGACCTATAGAGATTCCATTTTGTAGATATCGGCTATGACGAAAGAGAACTTTCGTGTGGCGAATACTGATTTTTGCGAAATGAAAAGGCTCTCTCGAGGGACGAGAGAGCCTTGATGGTGAATGACGACGTGCAGTTTTTAGCGCTTCGATGAGGTTCCGAAGGTGACAGTCAGCATGATGCTGCGGGCGGCAAGGACGCCGATGTTGTCTTGTCCGCTGATTGCAGTGGAACCGTCGAAGGGATGAGCGTAGGTCGTGCCGTTGGCAGAGATGTTCTCCGCGACGGCGCTGTTGTTGTAGCTCAGGCCAGTGATGGAGTGCTGATTGAAGAGGTTGTTGACGCTGAGGCGGAGCTTCGTGCCGTTGAAGCGGCTGCCGCTGCGGATGGTGTAGTTGAAGAAGATGTTTGAGACGTTGAAGGGATCGATGGTGCCCTGGTTGTGATAGGCGCCGTTGTCGAGACGTTCAACGCCAATGCGCTTATTGAAGAACGCGGCGTCCCATGGGCCGTGCTGGTAGGTGAGTCCGATGGTCTCGACGTCGGAGGGCGTCTGCTGGATCCAGAGGCCGCCGGGCGCATTGACGGTGAGTTTCGGTGTTGTGGAAGTGCAGCCCGCTGTTCCGGCGGTGCAGCTGACGGTTTGCGAGCCGGTGTAGACGGCGTGGTCGTAGCTGGCGTTGAGGTAGGCGCCAAGACCGCGAGTGAAGTGAATGTTGCTCTCGCCTTCGACGCCCTGAGTGACCGACGGCGGTTGAGCGAAGTAGAGGGGCTCGCCGCTGGTGGGGTCGGTGGTTGAGGAGTAGCTGTTGTCGAAGTGGATGTGGAAGTAGTCGGCGTCGAAGGTGATGCGCTTGAAGATGAGCACGGTGCCGGTCTGGTAGGTGGTGTTCTTCTGCTGCTTCGGCAGCGCAGCAACGGGGAGCAGCGTTCCATCGGTGTTCTGTTTGTAGTCGAAGACCTTGGAAGGCGGAACGATGCTGCCCTGGGCGAACTGTCCATAGACCGACATGTTGGAACGGAGACGGAAGTTCGCGGTGGCAGAGGGAAGAGTGGCGAAGTAACTGCCGCCGTTATTGACGAAGGCGTTGGGGTTGATCAACGAGTTCTTGCTGGGATCGCAGACGCCGGGCACGAGGCAGCCGATGGTCTTTCCGTTATCGGCGAACTGCTGGGTGCCGATCGTGTAGTAGGCGAACTTGACGCCGGGCGTGAGATCGAGACGGTTGGTGACGTGCCACTGATACTCGGCAAAGGGCTGGTAGGAGTTTGACACGTACTTTTCGGCGAAGTTCGGGAGGAGCTGGTCGGCCCAGTGATTGAGTGGATCAGAAGGGTATTGGTGGCGGTTGGTGTTGGCCCACTCGTACCAGAGGCCGGCGCGGAGAATGCCGAACTTCGAGACCTGCGAGATCTCTGACGTCTCGCCGTATTTACGGTAGCTGTTGTATTTGTCGACGCCGCAGGGGATGGCAACGACATTCTTCTTAGTGACGGGAACGTTGCAGGGCGCAATCGCCATGCCGAGGTAGGTCTTCGAACCGTTGATGGTGGTCTGGTCAGTAATCGGTGTGGCGTTCGAGTACTTCTCGGAGTTGTCGTAGTTGTAGGTGTAGGGCTTGAAATCGAAGATGAGGTTGTGCGTGAACTCCTTGTGGAGGCCGACGTACTCGAAGTCGGTGGGCACGTGGTAGTAGTTGTACTGCGTATTGAGATAGAGGTATGGATCGGAGTTGTTGGTCAGCAGGAAGTTGATGCCTGCGCCGGTGTAGGGGTAGAGCGTGGTGCCGGAGACGAAGCAGTTGTAGGCCGATGAGGTGACGCCATACATCTGGCAGCGCGTGGCGTTGAAGTTCGGCGTGTTGGCATTGACCCAGACGACCTCGGAGAAGCCGCTAAGAACGGTCTTGTCGGAGAGGCGGTACTCGAGCTTGATATCGCCGGCGTCGTACTGCTGGTTGTTGAGGGTCTGATAGCCGTGTGACTGCAAGTGGTGGACGTCTATCTCGGTGTTGAGCTTTTTACCGGGGCCGAAGGGGCCGGAGTCGTAGGCGGCGTCGTAGAGGTAGGTGTTGAAGGAGCCGCCGGAGAAGCTGAAGCGAAGCGAGTTGACCGGCGAGAGATCGCGCGAGAGCAGATGGATGGAGCCGCCGAAGGGCGTGGGCCCGATGGTGGACGCGGTCCCGGGGCTGCGGTCGATATCGATGCTGCCGACGGCCTGCGATGGGAAGAAGGCCCAGGAGTGATGGGTTGGAGTGTTGGTGTCGTAGAAGGGGATGCCGTCGAAGTCGATGTCGTAGTCGCCGTCAGGGAAGCCGCGGAAGTAGGTGTTGGATTGACCGAGGCCTACGCCGTCTGAAGAAAGCGTGAAGGTGGAGGGCGCCATCTGCACGAGCTCGCCGAAGTCGGAGACGGGCGAGGTGAAGTTGTTGATGAAGGCGGTGGTGATCTCGGTGTGGGCGGAGGTCTCGTCCAGCTTTGCAGTCAGCGGAGCGAGCGCGTCGGCCACGGAGTGCGTGGGATCGGCCGCGACAGTAACGTTGTCGCTGGCGGAGCCGATGGAGAGCGCGAAGGTGAGTTCCGGAGTGTCGGCGGAGACCTGCACGGAAGACTTCGTCTGCGGGTCGAAGCCGGGCGCGGAGACGCGAACGGTATAAGAACCGGGGGCGAGACCGGAGACCGTGAAGTGGCCCTGCTCATCAGTGATGGCCGTGACGGTATGACCGCCGGAATTGTCGCGCGCCGTGACGGTGGCCTTCTGGAGCAGGCCGCCGGTGGCGTCGGTGACGGTGATGTGCAGCGTGCCGGCGGATTGGGCGAGCGATGTCGCGGAGACGAAGAGGAAGATGAGAAATGCGAGCGCTGTGAGATGCGGGCGCTTGCCGGCGGGTGTGAACTCAGGTGCGTTCATGGCTTCCTTAGTCGTGAAAAAGATTTTTTGTACTGGAGACACACGAAGACAGGGCCAAGAATCACGCAGGTTTGCGTGAGTGCCTCAGCGAGCGGGCCCATGTTGTCTTCGGTTCTTTAAAAGATGAGGCGTGTCGCGCCGCGACGAGTAAACCTGTCGTGAAATAGATGTAAAGGCGCGATAAAAACTCTGTTTACTGCAGCGTCAGGTTCTCTTTTACGAGACGCTCGGAATGAAGCTGTCCGGCAGAATCGAAGGTGAGAACGATCACCCAGTCGTAGGTATCGTTGGGCCACTTGTTCTCTGGAAGTAATGCAGGAGACGCGCCAAAGGCGGCAAGCAAAGCAGGAATGGAGCCGTGACGCCAGGCGACGAGCGGATGGTTACCATGCGATTGCGTGCGCAGTAGCGTGACGAGTGCAGTGGGCTCTTTCGTGCTGACGGAGCTGTCGAGCGGGAGGCCGGTGGCGCGGCTGAGCGGCTCGAGCGTGAGACGCGGTCGAACACTATCGGCGGAGTCGGCGCCGGCGTAGAGTGCGTTGACGCGAAGGTTGAGCCCGGCGTCGTGAAAGGGCTCGAAGTAGCGAACGTAGGCGGCGGCGCGGGCTTCGCCTGTGGGTGTAAGTTCGCGGCCGAGTGGAGGCTTCTCTGCGTGGCGCACGATGAGCACGGTGTTGCCGGCGAGGTGATCGTGCGCGGCGGGCTTGTCGGCGCGGAGAGAGAATGAGAGCGTCGCGGCGAGCAGCGCCCCGTGAAGAGGAAGACGAAGGTTGACGTTCACTCGAACATGGTGGCCGAGAGGAAGCTGCGCGTGTGTGAATTTGTTGTGAACTCAATCTGCGGCGCTGAGCTGGAGGATGGCGGGTTTGGGAGTGAGAGGCTGTGTCGGTTAGGATTTGTAGGAAGGAGAGTGGGACAAGATTATGGCGTCGCATGAGAAGGCACGGTGGATTGACCGGTACTGGTGGCTGTTTCTGATCGCATTTGGGGTCGCGTGCATGCTGGGTGTGGCGTTGTGGCACCCGGTCCTGGGCGGCTGACCAGCGGGCGGCGATGAGCGCCGCACTGTAGAAGGACGGAAACAAGAGGCGCGAAGGTCTGGCGGAGATGCCGGGACTTCGCGTTGTTGTTTTTGGGGTTATCGCCGCTGTGCTTTGCGGCGGTTGTCAGGCAGGCTGTGGGGTCCTTCCGTGGCCGGGGCGGCGGTTTCATGAGACGGAATTCTCTGCGGGCCGAGGCGCCAGATCTGGCCGGGCGGGAGTATGATTTCCCGCGCTGTATGCACCCAATTTCAGGAGATGCCGTATGCGTTGTCTTCAAAGGCAAGTGCTGTGTGTCGTCACAGGGCTACTGATTGCGAGCGTAGCCGAGGCGCAGGATCAGAGAAATGTTCTGGAACCTGTCATACCAGCTGTGTGCACGACATTGAATGCGGAGTTGGCGTCGGGAACGACACCGGGAACGATCTCGAGCGAGACGCAGTTGGACTCGCCGAGAATTCAGGCGGCGATGAATGGGTGTCCCGGCGGGGCAGGCAGTGGAACTGGCGATGGGAGGGACGAATGATGCGTTCCTGACCGGACCGATCACGATTCCCAGCGGCGTGACGCTGCTGGTGGATGCGGGTGTGACGCTGTATGCGTCGCGCAATCCGCGGGACTATGACGTGAATGCTACGACCCACTACCTGCGGCACGGTCGACTCGCTCGGTACGGGATGCAATCCGGTGATCAACATTAACAAGACGGTGGGCTCGGGGATCATGGGCTACGGGACGATCGACGGGCGCGGTTACATGAAGATGCTGCTGAATGGGCAGCCGGGACCGGAGAGCTGGTGGGACATTGCGAACGATGCGAATGTGAACGGGGGAAGCCAGAACAATCCGCGGCTGATTAACGGGACCAGCGGAATTGTCGACCGGTTCACGGTGTACAAGATCCGGCTGATGAACTCGCCGATGTTTCATGTGTTCATGGATGTGCCGACGAACTTTACGGCGTGGGGCGTGAGGATTGTGACGCCGTTCGATGCGCGGAACTCCGATGGCATCGACCCGAACTATGGGACGAATGTGACGATTACGCAATCGCACATCAGCGATGGTGATGACCAGGTGGCGATTGGAGGAAACAAGCTTCCGGGCGCCTCGTATTACACGGTCGAGAACAACTGGTTCGGCAACGGACATGGGTTGTCGATTGGAAGCACGACGCTGGGCGGCGTGCGGCATCTGCTGGCGAAGGACCTGACGTGGTCGGGGCTGGCGACGGACTCGAATGCGACGGCGGTGCACATCAAGAGCACTACGTCGAAGGGCGGAGTGGTTCAGGACCTGACGTATCAGAACATCTGCACACTGAATGTGCGGTATCCCATCTGGTTCGATCCGTTCAATTCTGGGGTCGTGACGACCGGTGCGTCGCTGCCCTGGTACAAGGACATCCTGGTGCAGAACCTGCACTCGGTGCCGCAGACGGCGCCGGGCACGGTGGGGCAGGTGATTATCCAGGGAGCGAACTCGACGGTGCCGACGGAGGTGACGCTGGATAACGTTGTGGTGGACGGCATCACGCAGAGTGATTTCGTCAACAAGTACCATCAGACGACGCCGTCGGACGCGATCATTACGGTGGGGCCGGGCCCGGTGAACTTCGTACAGTTCCTGAACACTGGCTCGGACGTGACGGTGAACAACAATATCTCGAACAGCAATGCGCCGCGTAGTTGTCCGACGAATGCGTTTGCGCCGATTGCAGGCGAGCTGATTCCGGGGCCGGCGCAGATCGATCCCGGGACGAAGCCGGTGATTCCGGTGCAGGTGTACACGACGCGCGCGGTGTCGTACCAGACGTATCTCGCGAACCTGGCGACGAATCCGAATGCGTCGCTGGCGCTGACGCCACCGACGGGAACGGTGACGATCTACGATTCATTTTTCGGTCTGCCAAGGGAGGTGGGTTCTGCGACGCTGGCAGGGGCGAGCAACAGCGGCATGCAGACGGTGATGGTGCAACTGAAACCGCTGTCGGCGGGGATACATACCCTGACGGCGCAGTACTCGGGCGACAGCAACTATCCCGGCGTTCGCGTTCGGCAAGTACGTGGTGTCGGTGGCGAAGGGTGCGGATTCGAACACGTCACTGAGCCTTTCGGCGACGAGCGTGATGGCGGGTGATTCGGTGACGCTGACGGCGTTTGTGGGCGGGCCCGGACGCAGCACGCCAGAGGGAACGGTGCAGTTTACTGCTGGGAGCATGAATATCGGATCGGCTCCGACGCTGCTGGGGAGAGCGACGGTGAAGACCGACTCGCTGACACCGGGCACGTATGAAGTCGTCGCGTCGTTTACGGGGCAGGTGGGATCGACATCGTCGCAGTCGACGCCGGTGGCGCTGACGGTGACGCAGATTCCGACGACGCTGGCGCTGACGGCGAATCCTGCGACTGCCGTAAGTGGCACGCCGGTGACGATCACGGCGACGTTGAGCTATCCGTCGACGAGCCTGCTGCCGAGTGGAACGGTGACGGTCAAGGATGGCTCGACGACGGTGGCGACGCTGGCGTTGGTGGATGGCGCGGCGAGCTTCACGACGAGCACGCTGGCCGTAGGAACGCATTCGTTGAGTGCGAGCTATGGCGGCGATGCGAACTTTGTGAAGTCGGCGGCGACAGGGAGCGTGACGATCACAGCCCAGTAGTCGTTGAACTGAGTCAAGCCAAGAAGGCCCGGGCGATTGCCCGGGCCTTCTCGCGTCAGTCATAGAGCTCAGCGGACCGACCACAAAGAAACGATATCAAAAATCGACTAGAATCGTGATACCGTGCAGTTTTTTGCCGGAGGGCGTACGTGTATCGCATTGTGATCGCGGTTTATTTCGTGCTCTTGTGGTCGTCGTCGGTCCTCGCGCAGGTTGCCAGTGAACTTCGTGGGCAGGTTCGCGATCCCTCCGGGGCTGGTGTGGCGGGCGCGCAGCTTCAGCTGACGCAGCAGTCGACACGGGCGGCCTTTACAACGGCGGCCGACGCTAACGGGTTCTTTAATTTCGCTGAGCTTGTTCCAGGACGTTACGACCTGGAGATTCGGGCAGCGGGCTTTCGCACGGAGATGCATCGCGGCATTGTGGTCAACATCGGTGGTACCGTCAACCTGCCCGTGACGTTGGCTGTCGGAGGGGCGAGCGAGCACGTAGAAGTGAATTCCGCGATTCCGCTTTTGCAGTCGCAGACTTCGAATATTCAGATGGTGATTCCGGCGACGCATATTGCGGCGATTCCGCTGAACTCGCGGAATTTCGTCAGCCTTACACAACTCGCTCCCGGCGTGGAGCTGCCGCCGGGCACGCTGCTGCCGCGCATCAACGGCGGGCGTCCGCGCACGAACGAGTATCTGTTCGACGGCATCTCGGCGCTGCAGCCGGAGCCGGGACAGGTGGCGTTCTTTCCGATCCTGGATGACATCGCGGAGTTTGCGGTTGAGTCGGACAACGTTTCCGCGGAGTTCGGGCGCTTCAATGGCGGCGTGGTGAACGTGAGCACGCGCTATGGAGGGAATGCGTTTCACGGCAGCTTCTTTGAATATCTGCGCAACGAGGATCTGAACGCGCGCAACTACTTTGCGCCGACGGGCCGCAAACCCGAGTACCGGCGCAATCTGTATGGCGGCACGATTGGCGGGCCGATTTTGCGGGACCGGCTGTTCTTCTTCGGCGACTACCAGGGCATCAAGCAGGCGATCGGGGTGACGCGCATCTCGACTGTGCCGACGCTGGCGCAGCGCGCGGGCAACTTCGGTTCGACTGCAATTTACAATCCGGCGACGACGGTGTTTAACGGCAGCGTCTACACGCGCGAGCAGTTTCCGAATAACACGATTAATGTGCCGTTTGATACGGCAGCGCAGGGGCTGCTGGCGCGGATTCCGTTGCCGACATCGAACGCGACGACGAATAACTACAGCCGAACGGCCAATGACATCGATCATCAGAATCAGTTTGATTTCCGGCTCGATTTCGCACATGGCACGGGCGATCACGCGTTCGCGCGCTACACGTATTACAACGAAGTGGAGCAGCCGGTGACTCCGTTTCCGGATGGGAGTGGAGCGATCTCGGGCTCGGTGCTGGGCACGGGCAATGTGACGGGGCTATCGAATGTGCTGGGGCAGCAGGTTGTGGTCAATGAGACGCATGCGTTTACTGCGCATCTCTTGAACGATGCGCGCATCGGGTACACACGGCGGGCGAATTATCTGAGCGGCAACACCGTGAGCGGGACCGCGTCGAGCGAGCTGGGGATTCCGGGTATTCCGGCGAACGCGGCGTTCAATAATGCAGTACCGACGTTTACGTTCTCGAACGGATTCGGGCAGATCGGCGCGCCGGCCGGGGCGTTCTCGAACTATCAGACCAGCGTGTATCAACTGGTGGACACGGTGCTGTTCAATCGGGGAGCGCACACGATCAAGGCTGGTGCGGACATACGGTGGTATCAGTTGAATGCAGTTGCGCCGCCAAGTCCTACGGGATCGTTTGCGTTTACAAATACGGGCACGGACACGCAGGCGAGCGGCGCGGCGACGGGCGGCAATGCGTTTGCGAGCTTCCTGCTGGGGCAGGTGGACACGTTCGGGATCGATCTGCAGACCTCGATCGTCCGGCCGCGGGATCACATTGAGGCGTTCTTTGTGCAGGACGACTGGCGTGCGACGCCGAAGCTGACGGCGAATCTTGGAGTGCGGTGGGACATTCACAATCCGTCGACGGAGAAGAACAACCAGGGAGCAGTGTTCAACCTGACGACGCAGAAGCTCGATTATCTTGGCGTCAATGGATATCCGAGATCGGCGCGCGAGACGCACTATCTCAACTTCTCGCCGCGCGTCGGTGTGGCGTATGCGGTGACGCCGCGCACGGCGATCCGCTCGGGGTTCGGGATCGTGTTTATCGATCAGTCGGGCATCACGACTCCGTTTACGACGCCGCAGTTTCCGTTCATTCAGAATGTGCAGCAGAAGACGCAGGATTCGGTGAACGCTGCGTTTGCGCTGGCGAGCGGGCCGACGGTTGCGCCGGTGGCGCTGACGCCGGATGCGGGCCTGGGGCAGAGCGTGTATACGGCTGATCGCAGCGCGGGCCCGGGATACGTGGAGCAGTGGAATGCAGCGGTGCAGCGCGCGTTGACCGACTCGCTGTCGGTGGAGGTGGCGTATGTGGGCTCGCACATTGTGCACGTGGGTATTCCCGACTCGGACCTGAATCAGCTGACGGCGGCGCAGCTTGCGACGGGGCTGACGAATCCCGCATCGCTGACCGGGCAGGTGACGAATCCGTACTACGGGCAGATTCCGGCGTCGAGCTCGATTGGCGGCAAGACGGTGGCTGCGGCGCAGCTGCTGCGGCCGTATCCGCGATTCCAGAACGTGGCGATCTACCGCCACAATTCCGGCACGACCAACTACAACGCGTTCGAAGCGAAGGCGGAGCAGCGCTTGTCGCGAGGGCTTTCGTACACGGTGGCGTACACGCACTCGAAGCTGATCGACGATGCATCGAGTGTGTTTTCGTCGACGGTGTTCTCTTCGCCGAACTCGTCGAGCCTGGTTGCGGCGGATGTGTATCGACCGTACCTGGAGCGGGACAGCTCGAGCGGCGACATGCCGAATGTGGAGGCGGTGAGCGTGGTGTATGCGCTGCCTGCGGGGCGCAATCATCGATTTGCGTCGGGGCCGGTAGAGGATCGGATCTTCGGCGGATGGACAGTGAACAGCATTTATACGGCGCAGTCCGGGATGCCAGTGACCGTGACGCAGGCGACGAACCTCAACAGCTTCGCTGGATTTGTGACGGCGCGGCCAAATTATGTGAAGAATCCCGCGATTCCGATGAATGAGCGCACTCCGCAGCATTGGTTCAATAATGCGAATCCAGCGGTGGCGACGAGCTACCAGGGCAGCCCGGCGTTTGCGGTTGCGCCGCAGTTCACGATTGGCAACGCGTCGCGCAATCCGGTGCGCGGGCCGGGGTATCGTGATCTCGACCTATCGCTTATCAAGCACACCTCGATTGGCGAGAGGACGGATCTCGAGTTTCGCGCGGAGCTTTTCAACGTGACGAATACGCCGGCGTTTGCGCAGCCGAATGGTGTGGTGGGAAATACGGCGTTCGGCACGATCACGGCGACGGTGGCCGAGGAGCGCGTGGCGCAGTTTGCCGTGCGCGTCAGCTATTGATTCGCTGGGCAGACTAGCGAAGCTCGCGGTAGCGGAAGCAGTCGGTGAGGTGATCGTTCACCATGCCGACGGCCTGCATGTGGGCGTAGATGATCGTTGAACCAACGAAATTGAATCCACGCTTTTTGAGGTCCTTGCTGAAGGCGTCGGATTCGGGTGAGGTTGCAGGGATCTGCTGCGTGGACGTCAACTTGTTGAGCTTCGGCTTTCCGTCGACGAAGCGCCAGCAGTAGGTGTCGAAGCTGCCGAACTCTTCCTGGACTTTGAGGAAGGCGCGTGCGTTCTTCACGGAGGATTCGATCTTCAGACGGTTGCGAATGATGCCGGGATCGAGTGCGAGCTTTTCGAGTCGTGAGCGGCGTGAAGCGTGCGACCTTCTCGGGATCGAAGTCGGCAAAGGCGTGTCGATAGCCTTCGCGTTTGTTGAGTATGGTCGACCAGCTCAAGCCTGCCTGTGCGCCTTCGAGGATAAGAAACTCGAAGTGTTTGCGATCGTCGTGGACGGGAACGCCCCATTCGCGATCGTGATATTCGAGCATCAGCGGATTGTCGATGCTGACCCAGGCGCAGCGTTTCTTTTTGAGATCGTCGGGCAAAGGAGATGTTCCTCTCGGACGCTATTAGAAACGCTAGTGTGTTCTGCTGCCGCTCGCTTTGGGAGGCGGTGGAGGGTAGGCCGGTTTGGGTTTGGGCTTCTTGTAAAGTGCGGGCTCAGGCGGCGGAGCAGGCTCGTGGGTGCGGTGCTGGGCGACGGCTTCGGCGATGGCGTACTTGAGCTTGTCGATGCCCTCGCCGGTGACGGCGGAGATGGTGGTAGAAGGGCAGCTTGCGGCGCGAGGCGAAGGCGCTTCAGCTTTTTGAGCTTGTCGGGGTTGGCGACATCGGCCTTGGTGGCGACGAGGATGGTGGGCTTGGCGGCGACGGCGGGGTCGAAGGCTTTGAGTTCGGCGGTGATGATCTTGAAGTCCTCGACGGGATCGGGGCGTGCGTTGCCCTCGATGGCGTCCGAGGCGTCGGAGACGTCGACGAGGTGGACGAGGACGCTGGTGCGCTCGATGTGGCGGAGGAACTGGGTGCCGAGGCCGGCGCCCTGGCTGGCGCCTTCGATGAGGCCGGGCATGTCGGCGACGGTGAAGGACTGCTCGTAGGGAGGGTCGCCGACCTGAACGACGCCGAGGTTGGGCTCGAGGGTGGTGAAGGCGTAGTTGGCGATCTTGGGGCGGGCGGCGGAGAGGCGCGAGATGAGGGTGGACTTGCCGACGTTGGGGTAGCCGACGAGGCCGGCGTCGGCGAGGAGACGGAGCTCGAGGCGGTAGTTGCGGGCTTCGCCGGGGCGGCCGAGCTCGTGCTCGCGCGGGGCCTGGTGGGTGGATGGTGGCGAAGTGCTGGTTGCCGCGTCCGCCGCGGCCGCCGCGGGCGATGACGATCGTCTTCGTCGGGCGTGGGTGAAGTCGTGGATGAGCTCGCCGGTTTCTTCGTCGTAGACGAGGGTGCCGACGGGGACGTTGAGGACGGTGGGTTCGCCGGCGGAGCCGGACATGTTGGAGCCGAGGCCGTGGCCGCCGCGCTCGGACTTCCACTCGGGGTTGAAGCGGAAGTGGATGAGGGTGTTGTGGGAGAGCGAGGAGCGCATGAGGATGTCGCCGCCGTGGCCACCGTCGCCGCCGGAGGGACCGCCGCGGGGGACGAACTTTTCGCGGCGGAAGGCCATGCAGCCATTGCCGCCGTCGCCGGCTTTGATTCGGATGTGCGCTTCGTCGATGAACATTGGGGCGGAGGTGGGTCCTCAGGAGCTCTTTAAGGAGTTTAGCGGAGGACCGGGAAACGGCCCGGCGACGAGCCGTGGTATGTCGGTTAACGACTTAGTTACCGCAAAGGGTCAAAATTGTGGAATATAGGGGACGGAACCGCGGCTTTCAGGGATTTTGTTGTCATTTTTTGATGTTCAGTTGTATATCGCGTTGCTACACTAGGCGCCATCGAAGAGTAAAGACTGCGCCCGGACGTTTGCAAAGGACTTTTGCGCCGGGACGCCATGATTGACGAGCCAAGGCAAGGTGTAGCTGCCCCGGTCGAACTCCGGGCTTACACAGAGCTGACTGCGATGGCTAACTTTTAGGAGACCTTATGAGACGCAACACGATGCTGAGCAGGCTAAGCCTGCTCTGTTCTGCATTTCTATTAATGGCCAATGTGGGGATGGCCCAGTCGACAACTCAGGGAGCCATCGCGGGCACGGTGATGGATGCATCGGGCGCGGCGATTCCGAGCGCGACGGTAACGGTGCACAATACCGGGACGAATGCTGATATTCACCTGACCGGCGATACGAGCGGGTACTTCAAGGCTCCGCTGCTGGACCCGGGCACCTATACGGTGACGATTGCGGCGCAGGGCTTTGGCACCGAGGTGGACAACACTGTAGGTGTGGTGGTCGGCCAGATCACGACGCTGTCTCCGCATCTGAAGGCGGGCAGTGAGTCGACGACGGTGAGCGTGTCGGCAGACGCGGTGCAGCTGAACTTTGAGACGCCGGACATGACGGCGACGCTGAACCAGACGGCGCTGCAGAATATTCCGATCCAGAACAAGCGCTGGTCGGCGCTGGCGATGACGACGCCGGGCGTGGTGGCGGACTCGAACGGCTTCGGCCTGGTGAGCATCCGCGGCATGAGCACGCTGATGAACAACGTCGAGGTCGATGGCGCGGACGACAACCAGGCGTACTTCTCCGAAGAGCGCGGGCGTACGCGTGAGGGCTACTCGACGGTGGCCGACTCGATGCGCGAGTTTGCGGTGAACACGGGTGTGTATTCGGCGCAGTACGGTCGCGCCGCCGGTGGTGTCATCAACTCGGTCACACGGAGTGGAACGAACCAGATTCATGGCGACGTGACGTTCAACGATCTCGATCGCGGTTTCGGAGCGTATGTGCCGGGATCGATCGACGCGAACGGACATCCTCTGAAGCCCAAGGATCTGCGCAAGATCTATGGTTTCTCCGCGGGCGGACCTCTGCTGAAGGACCGGCTGTTCTGGTTCTACACGTACAACCAGCTGACGCACATCAATCCGGGTGTGTCGATCGCGAAGAACTACGGCGCCCCTGATGGAAGCACGGTCGGTTCCTTTCTGGAAAAGCCGGACTCTTCGACGCCGACTATCGAAGCGAACTGCAACCAGACGACGGGTTACCTGAACACGACAACGAGCGGAACGGGAACGCTGCCGCACAATTCGCTGGACAGCTCGGTCTGCACGCTGGCGGCACGCCTGAAGCTGGGTTCGTATGCGAATGCGGTTTCGTACTACAACAACGGTGTCACGGGACCGACTGGATTGACGTCGGACCTGGGCATCGTGCCGCGCGCTGGCTACCAGGAGATCAACTCTCCGAAGCTGGACTGGCAGGTGAATTCGAAGAACCGCGTGAGCCTGCTGTACAACCGTCTGCGCTGGGATGCGCCGGGCGGATGTGCAGACGGCGAGCACGGCGCAACTACTCGGTGGACGCCTTCGGCATGGACTTTGTGAAGCTGGACTACGGCATTGCGAAGTGGACCAGCCAGCTGACACCGCGGCTTGTGAACGAGGTGCTGTACCAGTACGGCCGCGAGCTGAACGACGAAGCACAGCAGCCTTACAGCCAGTACACGCTGAACAACCTGGTGGCGAAGGGCGGAAGCGTAGCCGGCGCGGCAGCGAACGGTCCGGGCGGAACGATTCCGTACATTGGCCTGAATACGTCCATCGGCTTCAACATGGGATCGCCGTACTACTCGTACCGCATTGCGTATCCGTCGGAGTGGAAGTGGCAGGTTGAAGACATCCTCTACTACCAGCTCGGCAACCATAGCCTTCGTATGGGCGGCGACTTCGTGCACAACGCGGATCAGCTGCACCAGACACCGTACTACTACGGTGACTACAGCTACAGCTCGCTGACGAACTATCTCTCGGACCTGGGGACGAAGGGCGGAACGAACCAGGGTACCTGCAACAGCTCGGGCGCGGCAGGAAGCGCCACGACCTCAGGTGTAGGTACCTATGGCTGCTACTCGTCGATGTTCCAGTACTTCGGCGCGACGCAGTTCGCGATGTCGACGATGGACTACGCGGGCTTCATCCAGGACAACTGGAAGGTGTCTCCGCGCCTGACGCTGGAGCTTGGTCTGCGCTACGACTATGAGTCGCTGCCGGCGCCTCCGTCGAACCTGACGTCGGCGACGGGCACGTTCGTTCCGTACGCGGGTCTGACGAATGCTCCGAGCGACAAGAACAACTTCGGACCGCGCATCGGCTTCTCGTATGATGTGTTCGGTTCGGGCAACACGGTGCTGCGTGGAGGCTATGGCCTGTACTACGGGCGTGTCCTGAACGGCGTGGTGGCGAGCATTCAGTTTGGCTCGGGCAGCCCGAACGGACAGTTCGGAACAGCCAGTTTGAAGCCGACGGCCTCAAGCGCCACACCGCAGTTCCCGTTCCCGCTGGCGGCTGGCTCGGGTACGAAGCCGGCGTCGTTCTACCTGGCGCCGAATCTGCAGAACCCGCAGGTACATGAGCTCGACATGCAGGTGCAGCAGAATCTGGGCAAGGGCAATATCTTCCAGGTGAGCTACCTGGGGGCGCTGGGCCGCCAACTGCCGAACTACCTGGATGTGAACCTGGCGCCGCCGCAGGTCACGGAGTATATCCAGATCAATAATGGACCTCTCGGCGGACAGACCGCGGCAGTGCCGACGTTCGGCACCTGCACGGCGAGCTCAACCTGCACGCATCCGACCGGCTATCTCAACACGAACTTCGGCAACATTACGGAGCTGATTTCGAACATCAACTCGAGCTACAACGGCCTGGTGTTCGAGATTCTGAACCGGTCCACTCACGGATTGCAGTTCGATGCGAACTATACGTGGGCGCACGCGCTGGACTTCAACCAGAATGCGAGCTCGACGACGAGCACGAATAACTGGCTGAATCCCTATGCGTCGGCACGGGACAACTACGGTATCTCGCAGTTCAACGTGGGCAACCGGTTTGTCGGTTACGTGATTTACAACCTCCCGAACCTGCACTCGGGAACCGCATTGAAGTATCTGACGAATGACTGGAACGTGAGCAACACGTTCCAGATGCAGAATGGACTTCCGTTCTCAGGAAATATCGGCAGCGGCTTCAACTCGGCCGCGGCGCTGAACTCATCGTGGAACGGCGCACCGAGCGTGTTCTACATCCCGCTGCTGGGGATCAACACGTACCAGGTGCCGCGCGCGATTGTGGATGATATCCGGCTGCAAAAGGGAGTCCGCTTTACGGAGCGGTTCAACCTGCTGCTGCAGGCGAACATGTACAACGTGGCCAACCACCAGAACTTCACCACGAGCGAGATCAACCAGAACGCGTACAACTTCGGCTCGAGCAGCGGAACGATCGGAACGACGCCGACGAACCCGGTGCAGCTGAACTACCTTCCGACGACCTTCCAGTCGCGGTCGGGCTCGAACAACTCGGGCTTCCTGTACACGCCGAGGGAGTTCGAGCTGGGAGCGCGGTTGGAGTTCTAACCGGCAAGGTTGAACGAAACCTGGAAGGGCGGTGGCTTCGGCTGCCGCCCTTTCTGCTGTTTAGGCGGTTCGGGTGGCATGCAACAGGGCCAAGGTTGATTCCGGGCGGGATTCTAGGGTAAACTCAATAAGTTCGGCGAAGTGGCTGGTTTGTCTGGCTGCTGAGGCTGGTTCGGCGTAGCGGTTGTGACGCTCAGGGTTGGCAGCGCGGTCCGGAGCTGGCGATGGCAAGCGCCTCCTGACATCGATACAAGAGCTTATCGACGATGATTTCTGGGCGGCGCCCAAGTGCGCGCAGCCCGCGAGAGGTTGGAGTTATGTACGCAGTCATTCGTACCGGCGGCAAGCAATACCGGGTGGCTCCCGGCGACACGCTGAGGATCGAGAAGAGCGAGCACGATGGCACGCTGGAGTTCTCGGATGTGCTGGCAGTGAGCGGCGACGAGGGCAAGTTTGAGCAGGAGCTGGGCGGCGCGAAGGTGCTGGCCGAGGTCGTCGGCGAGGGCCGCGGCGACAAGATCCTGGTCTTCCACTACAAGCGGAAGAAGCAGTACAAGAAGCTGCAGGGCCACCGCCAGAGCTTCGTTGAGGTGAAGATCAACGAGATCCAGGTGAACGGCAAGAGCTTCAAGGCTGAGAAGAAGTAAGAGATCAGAAATCAGAGATTAGAGATCGCGGGGCGGATGCTTCGGTGGTCTCGCGATGAGGCAGAGCGATGGCACATAAAAAAGGTCTTGGAAGCAGCAAAAACGGACGTGATTCAAATGCGCAGCGGCTGGGCGTGAAGCGCTTTGGCGGCGAGACGGTCACGGGTGGGTCGATCCTGGTACGGCAGCGCGGGACACCGCTGAAGCCGGGCAAGAATGTCGGCCGCGGCAGCGATGACACGCTGTTTGCGAAGATCAGCGGCGTGGTGAAGTTTCAGAACCGCGGACAGCATGGACGATTTGTGTCGATCGAGCCGGTCGCGCAGTAGTCTTTGCCGCTTTGCGGCGAGGTTTTAGAAAGCCCTGCTTCCGGCAGGGCTTTCGTGCGTCTGGAGACAGGTGTGGCGAGTCTAATTGCCGGCGAGGGAGGTGAGAGATGGAGCAGAGCCTGGACAAAACGATGGCCGTGTTGGAGCGGACGCCGGGGGCGCTGGACGCGATGTTGCGGGGGTTGCCGGAAGAGTGGACGCGCAGCAATGAGGGGGAAGGGACCTGGAGCGCGTTCGATGTGGTGGTGCACCTGATTCATTGCGAGCACGATGACTGGGTGCCTCGGGCGAGGGTCATTCTCGAGTCGGGCGGCGAGGTGCGGCAGTTTCCGCCGTTCGACCGGTGGGGTGAGATCTATGAGAGCCGGTCGATGAAGCTGGAAGAGGTGCTGGATAAGTTTGCCGAGGTCCGTGCAGAGAATCTGCGCAAGGTGCGATCGTGGGGGTTGGGGTCTCAGGAGCTGGCGATGCGTGGGAGACACCCGGCGTTGGGAGAGGTGACGCTGGCGCAATTGCTGGCAACGTGGGCCGCGCACGATCTGAATCATCTGCACCAGATCTCACGAGTGATGGCGCTTCAGTATCGCGACGCGGTGGGGCCGTGGCGCGAGTTTATGGGTGTGATGAAGTGCGAGGGGCACGGCGGGTGATGCCGGGATTAGTGCGCGGATAGAGCAGCGAGTTTTTGCGAGAGCTTTAGGCGCCAGATCTGGCGGGCGTCGGGCTCCATGGTTTCGATCCTGGTGCCTGCGCGAGTGTAGGCGGCGCGGGCTTCGCCGGTGTGGCCGGCAGCGGCCAGGGCATCGCCGAGGACGATTTCGGGTTCGATCTCGCCGGGAGCGAGTAGTTCGGCCTGCTGGGCTTCGGCAATGGCTTGCGGGATGTTCGTGGCGCTTGAGGGCGGCGGTGGAGAGCTCGACGTGCGGGAGCGCGGAGGCGAGCGGGACGGTGAAGGTGCCGTCGAACCAGAAGACGCCGTTCTGGATGAACTCGGTGGGATGGAGCGAGCGGAAGGACTCGTAAGGGTTGAGGGCGCTGGAGCCGAGCTCGAAGCCGTTGAGATCGCCGGCGCTGATGAGGACGGGCCCTACGAGGATTGCGGGCGTCGGCTGCGAGGTGCGGGTGAAGTGCGAGTCAGGAGTGGGGATGAGCTCGCAGGGGATGCCGTAGTCCGCGGGCAGGATAAAGGGCGTGGCGAAGTAGGCGATGTAGCAGTGCTGAATATTGCGTGCGCGGAGCTCAGCCGAGACGGCGATGAGCTGCTGGGCCCAGTCGGTATTGGAGTCGGAGAGGTAGCGATAGGTTTGCGTGGGGCCGCCCCAGGCTTCGTTGGCGTAGCTGATGTAGTTGGGCGAGGCGTGAACGGTGGTGGCGATGTGGAAGATGAGCAGGGCGATGATGGCGAGGGTCCAGCGCTCTCGGCGTTTTTGTGTTCGCTGCGCGCGGAGCAGAGCGGCGGCGCCGGCTCCGGTGATGATGCAGCAGAAGAGATAGACGGGCAAGGATGTGGCGCGCGCCGATGTTGAGGTGCGAGCCCATGGAGACGAGCATGTAGAGGATGGGCGGGATAAGGACGAAGGCGAGCTCGAGCGAGGGACGCAGCCAGCGGCGCGTGATGGCGAAGAGGGTGAGCGCCAGAAGCGCGAGCATGGAGAGCGTGGATTTGATGAGGAAGTCGATGGGGAAGTACATCCACGTGCCGTGGGCGTAGACGCGGCCGAGCAGGAAGCTCGGCATGTCGTTGGCCATGATGCGGACGTCGGCGAGGCCGTAGAGGTAGCTTTCCGGGAGCAGATGCCAGTGCGCGAGTAGGAGGATGCCGTGGGCTTCGTTGGGAGCGAGCGGCCTGACGTAGTCGGCGAGTGAGGGCGAGAGCGCGAGGCCGGCGGGGCGCGCGCTGTAGCGGAATCCGTAGAAGGCCCAGAGGACGACGACTGCAACACCGGTGATGACTGCGAGAGCGGTGATCATGCGAGGCGAGCGTGATGCGCGGTGCGAGCCCGGTGGGATCCCGACGTCGCTGGTGATAGAGAACGGCAGCAGCAAGGAGAAGCAGCATCGGTGCGAGCAGGATGGTGGAGTGCTTTGCCGCGAGCGCAACGCCACCGACGAGGCCAGCGGTGAGGAGGCGGGCGGTGGAGGGCACTTTCACCCAGCGCCAGAAGGCGTAGATGGTTGCGAAGATGGTGCAGGACGCGGCCATGTCGGTGGTGACGTAGGCTCCGTGTGCGACGAGGTTGGGCTCGAAGCAGAACAGCGTGAGCGCGATGAGGCCGGCGGTGAGCGAGAACATCTCCGTCGTGCCGAGAAAGACCAGCGTGGCGGCGAGCAGGGAGAAGACGGACGCGAAGAGGCGTGCGCGGAAGACAAGTGTGCGCGAGTCATAGTGGCCACCGTCGGCAGGGCCGTTATGGAAGAGAAGTTCGCGGCCGTCCATATACGCTTCGTCTTTGAAGAAGCGATGGCCGATGGCGGGAACTTTGAGGTCGAGTGGAAGAAGTGGGAGCGCGCCGACCATTTTGACCATCGGCGGGTGTTCTGGGTTGAGGCCGAAGTCGTGGGTCTTCAGGCTCTCGTAGCCGGCGAAGATGTGGTCGCCCTCGTCCCATGTGAGAGATTGGCCGCGGATTGCGTGCAGCATCTGCAGCCAGAAGATGAGGATGAGGGCGGGCACTACGATCAGCACCCAGCGGGTTCGCAAGCGGCTTTCTCCGGTGAAGGAGGAAGCATATCAGTGGGAGGGTATCAGTGCAAAGAAAAACGTTTGTCTTTCGATTTAGCTACTCGTCGAGTGGCCAGGATTTGCGGTCGATGGTGAAGATGTCGGTGGTGCGGCAGTAGCCTCCGGCTCCGTGCATGCGGCCGATGAGGCGAAGCTTGTGCGGGTCGATGTAGAGGCGCTCGAGGTTGGCGAAGGCTTCGGTGCGGACGTGTGCGTAGAGAACGCGGGCGAGGACGATGATGCTGGAGCCGCCGGGATCGATGGTCTGAAAGAGACGGCACTCGAGGCCGACGGGTGAGGCGGCGATGCGCGGGACATCGATGAGGGCGGAGGGTGTGAGGTCGAGCCCGGCGAGTTGGGTCTCGTCGGTACCGCGCGGTGCATTGGTGGCGGTGATGTTCATCTGGGGCGCGAGCTCTTCGGGGACAAGGTTGACGACGAAGTCATTGTGCTCACGGATGTTGGAGAAGGTGTCCTTGCCTTCGCGGTCAGGGGCGGCGGAGAAGCTGATGGCGATGAGCGGCGGGTCGGCGGAGAGGACGTTGAAGAAGGAGAAGGGCGCGGCGTTGAGGCTGCCGGCAGCGTCGCGCGAGATGACCCAGGCGATGGGGCGGGGCATGATGACCGACGCGAGGAGCTTGTAGACGTCAGGCTTCGGCATGGCGTTGAAGTCGAAGTGCGAGAAGGTGTCAGGCATGCGGTGTTGGATGAGTCCCCCGAGGGAGAGGTCTCAGGGAAGTCCTTTGCACAGAATAGAAGGGCAGCGACTTACTGATCTTGGCTTCGCAGCATCCTAGTTGAGGTCTGCGCACGAGGCGAAGTGCGGGAAAGTGAGTGAGCTATGCAGAAGTTAATGGCGGCGGTGCTGTGCGGTTCCGCTGATTGCGGCAATGGTAGCACCGCGTGGGGTCGAGGACAGGACAGGGATATCACTACGATCAGTGGGGATATCACTCAACGCCGATCACCATCGTCGGTTTTACAACGGCGCATACCAGGGTGGCCGCGGCGGCGACTACAACGGCCACGATCGACGTGACCGGTATGACGGACTATGACCGGCGGTATCACGGCGATGACGGCTATTACCATCAGGGCGGCATTGGTCCGGGTAAAGGCGCTCTCATCGGCGGTGCCGGCGGCGCAGTCCTTGGAGCGCTGTTTGGCGGGGGCGCCAAAGGGGCTCTCATCGGCGGTGCGGCGGGTGCGGGCATCGGCGCAGTGGTCGGCGAGGCCCACCAGAATAATGAGCGCCGCGAACACTACCCGTATTAGGGCGTGATGAAGGTCGCGGCAGAGCACTCCGATGAACGAAAGGAACGAACATGAGAACACATTGCAAGATTTCGGCGGCGGCACTGGCTGCCGGCCTGATCCTAAGCACCCCGGCCTTCTCGATGGCGCAGCAGCAGCAGCCGAAACCTACAGCTCCTCTCCGTCCAGAGTCTGCTGAGCACATGACCGCCGGCCCGGTCACCTGGACGCCGGAGCAGCTGATCACAGCTTCTGTGCACGACGCCTGGATCATGAGCGGAAAAAACGAAGCGACCTTCTTCGAGATGGTGACGCAGCTGGCCGTGCTGTCGGCGCAGAAGCGCGGTCTTCAATTGCCCAATACGGAGAAGAAGGGAGAGCAGTTCGGCGAGCTGAATTGAAGCAGATCGCGAAGACGGACCACGATCAGCTGCTGTATGACGTCGTCGACAAGGCAGTGAAGCAGGTCGGCGTGCCGCTGGGTTCAACGGCGGCGTCCAGCGGATCCATGCAGCATTAATAACGCTCGTCCACCGCGACGGGGCGGCCTTTGTCGTTAAGGCCGACGTGCGTGGCGGGGACGTGGTGGTCGTGCGGGAAGATGAGGAGCCAGCGCTCGGGGATGGCGCGCGCGAGGAGGCGCTTGCGCTCATCGATGCAGCGGACCGGGTCGAGATCGTAGCCCATGACCCAGGTGGGGTCGAGGTGGTTGTGCGTGGGGAAGAGATCGCCGGTGAAGACGGCGTGCTGGCTGCCCGACTCGATGTGGATGGCGAGCATATCGGCGGTGTGGCCGGGGAATGGTTCGACGGTGAGGCCGGGGAGGATCTCGGGGCTGGTCTGGATGGTGGGAGCTGGAAGGTCGGGGGCTTCGGGATTGCGGAGGCGATGGTCGCCCGTGGTGTAGCCGCCGCGGCCGTGCGGGTCGAGTAGGGTGAGTTGGCCCGAGGCGAGCAGCGGATCGTAGTTTGGGCTGAGATAGCTGACACGGTCGCGATCGTGCTGCAGGCGGCCGTGCGCGAGCTCTCCGGCGGCGCAGAAGTAGCGTGCGTTGGGGAATGTGGGCATGACGGAGCCGTCGGAGTGGAGGGTGGTGTTCCAACCGCAGTGGTCGAAGTGAAGATGAGTGTTGAGGACGTGGGTGACGTCTTCGGGGCGAATGCCGGCGGCGGCGAGTGAGGCAGGAAGGAGTTCGTGGTTCTGCGGAATCTCCCGCATCTTTGGGGAGAGCTTGTTGCCGAGGCCGGTTTCGATGAGAACGAGGGCGGAGGGCAGGCGGATGACGAGCGAGTTGAGGCCGAGGAGGATGTTGTTGTTTGCGTCGGCCGGCGTGCGGCGGCTCCAGAGCGTCTTGGGGACGACGCCGAACATGGCACCGCCATCGAGGAGGAAAGTGCCGTCGGTGCAGAGGGTGAGTTCGAGGTCGCCGAGGGAGTGGCGGGCGCGGATCAGGGAGTCGTCGCCTGGCGGGACGGCGGGGTGCGAGGAGACGTGCGTCACCGCATCAGGCTACACGAGCCTGATGGGTGAGCCATATGAACTCATGCGCGGGGAGCTTCGGCGAGCGAAGACGCGTCGGGATTCTCAACGAGGGCGGGCGTCTGAGCGAGCAGGCCGATGGTGGAGTGCGCATTTGCAGCGGCCGGCGGCGGGGTGTCCGTGTTGGGGAGCACCTGGTCGACGGCGGCAGCGACCTGCGTAGCGGGCGAGTCCATCTGCGCGACCGCAGCAACGCCGGCAGGAACTCGCTTGAGCTGGAAGCAGGAGCGACAGAGTACCGGCCGGCCCTGGGTAGGCTTGAAGGGGACGGTCGTCTCGACGCCGCAAGCCGAACATTTCGTTCGGGTTTCGGTGCGCGACAACGGAAGGGTTAAGGCCCCGTTTGGGTTCGCGGTGCGGCCCAGGCCAGCCCGTTTGGCCTTGCAGAGCTTGCAACGCTTGGGGTCGTTTTTAAACTGCTTGTCGTAGAAGAAAAGCTGCTCGCCCGCGGTAAAGATGAACTCGTTGCCACAGTCCGAGCACTTCAGGATGCGGTCCGTGAATTCCATTTGCGCCTTCTCCCAGTCCTGCGGGATAGGGCTGAAACGTTACCAGAGGTCCAGACTCAAGGGTGAAGATCCCCAGGACGCGTGTTCAAGCCTAATTGCGAATTTTTGCAGCGGGGCCCGTCACCTAATCTTGAGGATGCCGCAGGAGTCGGCGGCTCTCCCTGAGTTTTCGCGGCGACGGGGCGCCGAGACGCCCCGTTCACCGTCGAGTTCTTGATGTGGACCAGGCTTTCGCCTGATCCCTGCTGCACCACAAACTGCGTGGGTTAGTCCTGCTCCTTGCGGACTTTCTTGCGATTCCGCTTGCGAGCTAGAGCTTCCTTTACGCGACGCTTCTCGCCCGGCTTCAGGTAGAAGGAGTGGCGCTTAACCTCCTTGATGATGTCTTCCGTCTGCACCTTGCGCTTGAAACGGCGCAGTGCATTCTCAAGGGGCTCGCCTTCCTGCACACGAACCTCTGCCACTTAGATACACCTCCAAACCTGCCTGCTGGCGAAATTTTAAGAATACGACAGGAGACCGGGGTTTCAAAAAAATATTCGCTTCGGGCTACGACTGTTCGCGTGTCATCGAAGTATCGAAAGCATGCGATTTTATTGGCAAATTTTACGTACAGGTATGCAACCGATTGCATGGAGCAGCGGGTTGCGGCGGTGGGCCGGACTCAGCATCAGGGGAGCGGGAAGGGGCCGTGCGACCGCCGGGCTGCGACTGAGTCTCATAGAATAGAAAGAGAACTCTGATGTCGACGGCAACCGCCTTTTCCGAGCCCGCCCCACCACCCGAGATCCATAGCTGCCCGAGCTGCAGCCACTGGCTTCCAGATGGCACGCTGGCGTGTCCGGACTGCAACACCTTGACCTATGGTCTTTATTTGCGTGAGTTGGCAGGCTCAGCCCAGCAGTTTGAACAGCAGGGAAAGTGGGTGGAGGCGAGGGACCGGTGGCGCTCGACGCTGAAGTGGCTTCCGGAGAATGCGGAGCAGGCGGCGGGGATTCACCAGCATATTGCGCAGATCGACGGGCGGCTAAAGGCCGAAGAGGACCGTAAGGCGAAGTGGACAAGGCGATTGGGTCCCTTTGCGCCGATCGCGCTGTTTCTGATCAAGATCAAGTCGGCGATCTTCCTGCTGTTCAAGCTGAAGTTCCTGCTGGGTATTCTCGGTTTTTTCGGGCTGTACTGGGCGATCTTCGGCTGGAAGTTTGCGCTGGGGTTTACCGCCGCCATCTTCGTGCATGAGATGGGTCACTATGTCGCGGTGAAGCGGCGTGGACTGAAGGCGGATCTGCCGCTGTTTTTTCCGGGGCTCGGCGCGTATGTGCGCTGGTACAGCATGGGCGTGACGGTGGACCAACTGGCAGCGATTGCGCTGGCTGGGCCGCTGTATGGTCTTGTGGCAGCGCTGGGATGTCTCGCCGTTGCCTGGGGCACGCAAGGCGTAGTGCACCAACTGTTCCTCGTGCTGGCGAATGTGGGCGCGTGGATCAACCTGTTCAACCTGGTTCCGGTGCTTGGGCTTGATGGAGCGCAGGCGACGTATGCGCTGGGGCGCGTGCAACGTGGGTTGATTGCGCTGACGTGCTTCCTGTTCTTCGGGCTGACGTTGAACAGCGATATGAATACCGGGTCGACCGGAGCGCACATTCAGTGGGTGTTCCTGTTTGTGGGGCTGGGGATGCTGTGGCGCTGCTTCACAAATGACGAGCCGGAGAAGCCGCACACCGCAACGATGGTCTACTTCCTGGCGCTGATTCTTGCGCTCGGATTCCTGCTCTATTTGACGCCGGTACCTGTTGCGGGACGTGGGCTTCGGTAACGAAGGCGAATTTGTTCGTAGACCGTATACTGGCGCAGAATGCCGCTGTCAAAGATTCGATCTGCTGCCCTGAATGAGAGAGCAAACCGGTATCTGCCGGGCGGAGTGGACTCACCTGTCCGCGCATTTCGCGCTGTGGGCGGGGATCCGCCGATGGTGGTTCGGGCGGAGGGAGCTTACCTCTACGACGCGGACAAGAACCGGTATCTGGATCTGTTCGGCTCGTGGGGTCCGATGTTGCTGGGGCATGCGTTCGGGCCGGTAGTGACTGCGGTGAAGCGCGCGGCCGAACATGGGACGTCGTTTGGCGCCAGTACACCGAGCGAGTCGGACCTGGCGGAGCTGGTACAGCGTTGCTTTCCTTCGATGGAGCGCATGCGGTTTGTGAGCTCGGGCACGGAGGCGTGCATGTCCGCGATCCGGCTGGCACGCGGATTCACCGGCAGGCCGTTCGTCATCAAGTTTGAAGGCTGCTATCACGGGCATGCCGATGCCTTGCTGGTGAAGGCCGGCAGCGGTGTAGCGACGTTTGGGATTCCGGGCTCGGCGGGCGTGCCGCCGGAGACCGCGATGCATACGCTGGCGATGCCGTACAACGATCTCGAGGCAGTGGAAGATGCGTTTGGAGCGTTCCCGGATCAGATCGCCTGCGTGATCGTCGAACCCGTGGTGGGGAACGCGGGAACGATTTCGCCGGCGCCTGGCTATCTTGCGGGACTGCGAAGGCTGACGCGGGAGCATGGAGCGCTGCTGATCTTTGACGAGGTGATGACGGGCTTCCGGCTGGCGGTGGGCGGAGCGCAGGAGCGGTTCGCGGAGGAGCTGGGCGAGAATGGTGCCCCCGATCTGACCACACTTGGCAAGATTCTTGGCGGCGGGTTGCCGGTCGCGGCGTTTGGCGGGAGGGCGGATGTGATGGAGCAGCTCGCGCCGCTGGGGCCCGTATACCAGGCAGGGACGTTGAGCGGGAATCCGCTGGCGATGGCTGCGGGCGTCGCGATGATTGCACACCTGCTGGCGTACAAGAACGAGATCTATCCGACGCTGGAACGGACGTCAGCGGCGATTGCCGAGGGTGTGGCGAAGCTGGCGGCGGAGCAGGGTATTGCGCTGACGACGAACCGCGTGGGCAGCATGTTTACGTGGTTCTTCACGCCGTCAGAGGTGCGAGATTTTGCGTCGGCGAACGCATCGGACACAGAGGCGTTCGGGCGCTTTCATCGAGCGATGATGGAGCGCGGCGTGTGGCTGCCACCGAGCCAGTTTGAGGCGGCGTTTGTGTCAGCAGTGATTGGACGGCGCGAGGTCGAGATGATTCTGGCCGCGGCGGGAGAATCGCTGGCGGAGGTTGCTCGCTAGCTCGCTGCAGCGGCTACGGGTTGATGGGGCTTGGGCTCCATCCAAAGTTTGCCGGCGAGCATGAGTACGGCCAGAAGGATGCCGCTGAGCAGGAAGACTCCGCGCACGCTGGTGTGCTGGGCAAGCACGCCGCTGAGGAGAAGGCCGCCGATCTGCGCGGAAAAGACGAAGGACATCACCGTTGAACCGACGCGGCCGAGCATGGTCTGTGGCGTCTCCTCCTGGATCATCGTCTGCGAGGGCACGATGATGCCGCCGGCGGCGAAGCCGACGAGGATCAGCGCAGGGATGGTCGTGGCGAGGCGTGGGATGGCAGCGAGCACAAACGTTCCTACAGCCATGCCGCCCAGACCGAAGTAGACCAGCGAGGTGTGCTTTACCTTTTTCGCGGCGGCAGTCAGCACGTTGATGCCGGCGAGAAGGCCGATGCCGATCATGGCGCTGGTGACACCGAAGATCTTTTGCGAGGCATGCAGGTCGTCGCGCACGTAGACGGCGATCATCGGAGCGAAGCAGCCGAGCGCGAACATGCCGGCGGCAAGCGCGGTGATGACGAAGAGAAGCGCGGCGTGGTGAAGGATGAAGTTGGCGCCTTCACGCATGTCGGCGAGGATACGGCGGATGCCGCTGAGTTCGCTGGCTGTCGCCAGTTGCCTTCGCCATGACTGCGCGAGCGGGGATGGTGAGCGCGACAGAGGCGATGAGTGAGGCGGAGGCGACGAAGCTGATGGAGTCGCCGACGTAACAGACTCTCACGCCAAGTATGGTGACGATCATGACGGCGATCGGACCGCCGATGATGCGCATGATGAACATCACCTGCTGCATCAGGGCGTTGGCGGAGCGGAGGCCATGAAAGGGAACTGCAGAGCGCAGCGCGATGCCCTGGGCCGGTGAGAAGAAGCTGGAGACGACGCTGATCGACGCGAGCACGAGATAGAAGCCCGTGATGGAGTGCACGAGAAGAAGCAGAAGGCAGAGTGCGGCGCGGGTGAGATCGCTCGAGACGAGGGTGGCCTTGACGGGCCAGCGGTCAGCGAAGACGCCGCTGATGGTGCCCAGCACGGCGATGGGCGCGAGGTAGGCGATCTGGATGCCGGTGACCTGCTGCGGTGTGGCGTGCAGCTTGTAGGTCACGATCGTCATCACGGCGTAGAGCGCGAGGAAGTCGCCGAAGACGCTGACGACCTGCGCGTACCAGAGACGGCGCAGCGGCGCGATACGCAGCACCGCGCCCATGCTGAGGGGTTCGGGCGCGTTGGGTGCGGGAAGGGGCAGGCCTTCCGGTGTTTCGGCGGCAACCGGTTCGGGTTGAGGATTGGGTGCTCATTGTTAGCTACCAAGTTTTCAGGAAGCGATACACATAATTTTGATAGTCTTACACATCGAAGGTGAGGATATGCGGACGAATATAGAGATCGATGACAAGCTAATGAGCGAAGGCGATGAAGGCCAGCGGAGCGCCGACTAAGAAAGCTGTTGTAGAGGAGGCTCTCCAGATGCTGGTGCGAGATCAAAGGGCAGGAAGCAATCCGGAAGTGGTTCGGCAAGGATTCAGTGGGATGGCGATCTCGACTGGTCGCGCACGAAGAACAAGTGGGATGAAGTGGGCCGAGAAACGAAAAGTGAAGACGAAGGCGTCGGGGATCGCGAGACGAAGAGCTGCATGATCGTTGTCGACACGACGGTCTGGGTCGATATCCTGGGAGGCCGATCCAACGCACACTGCTGTGGCTGGACAGACACCTGACGACTCCAGGGATTAGCACTGACGGATCTGATTCTTTGCGAGGTGCTGCAGGGAATTCGCGAGGACGATTCGTTCTCTCTGATTCGGAAACGAGCTTCTAGCGGTTCCCGTTTACCCAACAGGCGGAGCGATGCTGGCGATTGTTCGCTGCGGACTAATTATCGCACTCTGCGGAAACAGGGGAATTACGATTCGAAGCACGATTGATTGCCTGATCGCGACATACTGCATTCGCGAAGGGCTACGAGCTGCTGCACAACGATCGCGACTTCGATCCGTTTGAGAAGCACCTTGGGCTGAAGGTGATTCACCCGTAAGCTGAGAGTCGCGCGTGGTTAGTCTTCGACGAGCTCGACGAGGAGCACCTGCTCGTCGTTGTCGATCTCGCGGAGCTTGACTTCGATGATCTCGCGGCGCGATGTCGGGACGATGCGGCCGATGAACCGTGCTTCGATGGGAAGCTCGCGATGGCCGCGGTCGATGAGGACGAGGAGCTGGACGCTCTTGGGGCGGCCGTGGTCGAAGAGCGCATCGAGCGCGGCACGGATGGTGCGGCCGGTGTAGAGGACGTCGTCCATGAGGATGATGTCGCGGCCTTCGATGTCGAAACCGATCTCGCCCTTCTCGACAACCGGACGGACGTCCCGCGTGGAAAGGTCGTCGCGATAGAAGCTGATGTCGAGAACACCGGTCTGGACGGGTTGGCGCTCGATGGTCTCGATGAGTTTGCCGATGCGCTGCGCGAGCGGCACGCCGCGGCGCTTGATGCCGACGAGGCCGATGTTGGCCGCGCCGTTGTTGCGCTCGACGATCTCATGCGCCAGACGGACGAGGGTGCGTTCGATCTCCGAAGAGGACATGAGGCGGCCCTTCTCGCGAAGGCGGGGCGGGCGTGTGGCGTCGGAGTTCGTTGCTGGGGTGGAGGCTTCACTCATAACTGCCCATGATGATAGCAGCGGAGCGTGCGGGAGCGTGCGAGCAGCGTGTCCCGCTATTTCGTCTCGGCGCGTGAACGCAGCAGAGCGGCAAAGGCGCCGCCGAGTGCGGAAAGTCCAAGATAGATGATGAGGACGAAGGCAGACATCAGCAGGAGCAGGCCGAGGCGGTCTTCAGGGATGTTGAGCCAGGCGAGCACAGGCGCCTGCGCAGGGCCGCCCTGCTGCTGAATCGTCGTGCGCAGCTGCGTGAACATGGCGGCGAGCTGGCTGTCGATCTGCGCGGCGCTGTGAAAGACGAAGCGCGCGAAGACGAGGCCGCAGGCGTTGATGGCAGACATCGCAAAGAAGATGGCGAGGCCGCAGAGCACGCCGAGACGGGCTCCGAAACCCGCGCGGAGTTGAGCGGGACGGATCTTCGCGTTGTAGACGCCCAGGACGACGACCGGGGCTCCGATGGCCCAGAACCAGGCGAGCAGGATGACCGGTGGAAGGGCGAACGAGACCAATGTAAGAGCCGCGGCGAGCACTCCGGCCAGTGCGGCGTAGCGGATAGCCGCGGGCCAGACGATGGCGTCGGGGTGCGAGTCCAGCACCCCGGAGAGACCGGAGTCCAGCATTGCGCGCTGCTTCTGCGCCTCGGAGAGAAGCTCTTCGGAGACGGTTATCTGTGGTGCGCCGCAGTTGAAGCAGAAGATGAGCGAGCCCTCATGCTCCTCGAGGAGCGCAGCGTGACAGCGAGGGCAATGATGTGGGGGCACAGTTTGAGGCTACGCGAGGTGTGCGCGGGCCGCAATGCAGCCGGCTCATTCGCTGTCGGATTGATCGTGGTGGCTGGGGAGGTCGAGCGTGACGAGGCCGATCTTCGTACCACCATCTTTAGCCTGAATGCCCGCGATGTGCATGTGCTCCGGCGAACCGGCACGGAGCTCAAGTTCATTCTCGTCGTCGCTGACGTGGATCTCGTGACGGTCATGGTCGTCGTTGCAGGTTAGTCCTTCAGCAGTGCGCGTGGGCTGGCCGACGGCCTTGTTGCCGCGGCATTCGAGAACGTCACCGTAGTGAGCCATGTCCTTGCGGTAGAAGGCCGCGACCTTGTCGGGCGAGTCCGCGGTCTGGAAGGTGGCAGCCTTGACGCCGAGATGGAAGTCTCCAAAGTTGAGATTGATGTCGGCGGCATCGTTCTTCTTGCCGTCGTGCTCCTTAACCGGGACGGCGCCCGGGTAGGTGCTGAGGCCGATGCCGGCGATGTTGGCGTCCTTGTCGGTCTTGATGTGCATGGAGCCGAAGGGCGTGCTCATCTGGACGTTATCTCCGTGGCCATGTTTGCTGTGGGAGATATCGCAGCCGGCGAGAAGCATGCAGGCGGTGGCGGCGAGAACGGACAGTCGAAGCGAGTTCATCCGGTTCAGCGGGTTCATGATCCTAGGGACCTCGGCAAACAGCTTTAGCCGGAGAACACCCCGGCTCATGGAAGGATACGCCGCGGAGAGGCAAGTGGTTCCGTCGGTTAGGGTTTTGCGAGGAGGCGGGTGGACGTGCGGAGATTGGGAAAGGCGCGTCTTTCTGCTGCAGACGGGGTTACACTTCAAGCGCCGCGCCGCAGGCCGGGAGGACAGTTATGAGCCGCAGGGGATGGAGCAAGAGGGCCTTCAGGAGTTCGGTGGCGTTGACCGCGCTGGGGTTGGCGCTGTCGATGAGCGCGCGCGCACAGCAGGCGGACGCGGGCCAGGGGAACCCGCCCGCCGCGCAGGACAATGTGGACTCGACGATGTCGCCGGCAGCGGACCCGCCGACGGTGGTGGCGCGGCTGAGTGTGGCGCAGGGGAATGTCTCGGTCGAACCGGCAAGCGTAGACCAGTTCAGTCCCGCCGAGGTGAACTATCCGCTGACGACGGGCGATCGTCTTTGGACCGATTACGACTCCCTGGCAGAGATACAGGGTGGGCAACTCGCGGTGCGCATGGCACAGACCACTGACCTGACTGTGACGGCGATGAGCGACACGCTGGCGCAGTTTGGGCTGGGCCAGGGGAGCGTGCATCTGCGGGCCTATGTGCTGGAGCCCGGATCGACTACGGAGCTGGATACTCCGAATGTCGCCGTGACGGTGCTGGCGACGGGTGACGTGCGCGTCGATGTGGACCCGAACGGCGAGTGGACGGTGGTTACGGTTTTTTCGGGAGTGGCAGAGGTTGACGGGAACGGGCTGCAGCAGACGGTGGGCCAGGGACAGGCATTGCGGCTGTCGGGAGTAAACCCGGTGGCGGGGCAGTGGGTGTCGCGACCGCAGGTCCGCGATGCGCTGGACACGTTCTCGAGCCAGCGAGACCAGGCGTACGAGGCCGGCGAGGCAGCTGAGCAGAACTATCTGAACGCGAATACCGTGGGCGGCGCCGAGCTGCAACAGTATGGGAGCTGGCTGCCGGAAGAGGACTACGGGAGCGTGTGGTTCCCGGCTAGTGTTCCGGCTGGTTGGCAGCCGTACTGCTATGGACGCTGGACCTGGGTTGCGCCGTGGGGATGGACGTGGATCGAGGCCGAGCCCTGGGGCTTTGCGCCGTTCCACTATGGACGCTGGGCGGTCTTCGGCGGACGGTGGGGATGGGTGCCGGGGCCGCCGGTTGTGCACCCGGTCTACGCGCCGGCGCTGGTGGTGTTTGTGCATCCGGGCAACGGTGCCACGGCATGGTTCCCGCTGGGACCGAACGAGCCCTACGCTCCGTGGTATCACTCGAGCACGCTGTACACGAACCGCGTCAACGCGAGCAATCTCTACAACCGCAACTTCAACCAGGTGCGCACGGTTTACGACACCGATAACCGCAATGTTTATGTGGACCCGCTGGGCTCGCGGCGGCAGTTTGAGAACCGTGCGGCGGGAACGGTTGCGGTCTCGCAGGCCAGCTTCGCCAGCGGGCAGCCCGTGCGGTCATCGCAGGTGCATTTGCAGGCAGCGCAGTTGGCGTCTGCGCCGATGATTGCGCATCCGATGGTGACACCGGAGCGGACGATGGTAGCGCCAGCGCGGGCGCACGCATTTCCTTCGCACCTTGCACGGCCGACATTGACGTCGCATCAGGAACAGCCAATTCGGAACGAGAGTCTCCTGCCCCAGGTGACAACGTCGCAGACCGGCGGGCCGCCTGCGCCGGTTGAGAGAAGGGGCAACAAGGAACCGGCCGCTTCACAGGCGCCGAATCAGGTGAACCAGATCGAGTATCGAAACAATCCTTCGGAAAAGGGTGAAGCGAATCAGCAGGCTGGCAGCCAATCGACCGCTCATCAGAACAACCCTGCGCCTGAACCGCAGCCGCAGGCGCCTCCGCCCGTGCATCCGACTCAGTCCACCTATCCGAACGTTCCCGTTCACGGCGGACCGCCCAACCAGCAGGCGGCCCAACAGGTGAACCCGAGCCAGCCCGCTCCTGCCACAAGAACGCCGCCGCAGAGCAGGCCCAAGCCTCCCAGCTATCCGGGCGCTATCACTCTCGGAGCACAACCTCAACAGACCGCGCAGCCGATGGCGATCAAGGGTGGCGAGGCGCCGAACGCAGTTCGCGGGACCGAACAGCTCCCGCGGCCGGGCGCGCCTGCGCGGGCAGAGATGCAGAACGAGGGCCCGCAGCAGCAGCTCTACAACCGCGCAGTGCCGCCGCCGACAAGGCCGAGTTTCGACCAGCAGCGGCAGGCGATTCAGACGACAGATCCGGGCCGTCCGCTGAGTCCGCAGCAATTGAACAATCTGCGGGAGAACCGGCCCGCGGGTGAGCCGCAGATGCGCGAGGCTGCGCCGCACCCGGCGCCTGCTCCGCCATCGCCGCCACGGAGCGAGCCGGCGCCGCAGCGGAATGGCCCTCCTCAGCAGCAACAACGGCACTGAGATCGGCGGAAAATCGATGACTAGCGGGGCCCTGTGAAGGGCTGTTGATGCGGCGTGCGGCTCAGGACGAGTACACTGGAAAGAGTGTCGGATCTGTGAATTCCCGAACCCCAGCGCAGCCGTGCCTGCGAACTTTACCCCCTTCCTGAGGACAGAAATGACTGAAAAGCCAGCTACTCTTGACGCTCGCAATCAGGCCGAGCTCGATCAGCTTTCGATCAACACGCTGCGACTTCTCGCAGTCGATGAGGTGGAATCGGCCAATAGCGGACATCCGGGAGCGCCGCTCGGCTGCGCGCCGATTGCGTACCTGCTGTACCACAAGTTTATGAAGTACAACCCGACCGAGCCGCTGTGGTCGGACCGCGACCGCTTCGTGCTCTCGAACGGGCATGCGTCGGCGCTGCTGTATGGCGTGCTGCACCTCACCGGCTACGATTTGCCGCTCGAGCAGCTGAAGCAGTTCCGGCACTGGGGATCGCACACGCCGGGCCATCCGGAGGCGATTGAGACGAATGGCGTTGAGGTGACGACCGGGCCGCTGGGTCAGGGTCTCGCGATGGCCGTTGGCCTGGCGATGGCTGAAAAGCACCTGGGCGGCGTGTACAACAACGACCAGTACAAGATCGTCGACCACTACACCTACGTGCTCTGCGGCGACGGCGACCTGATGGAAGGCATCTCGCACGAGGCCTGCTCGCTGGCCGGCACGCTGCAGCTTGGCAAGCTCATCGTGCTGTACGACGACAACCTGATCTCGCTCGACGGCCCGACGGACCTGAGCTACACCGAGGACGTCACGGAGCGCTTCCACGGCTACGACTGGCACGTGCAGTTTGTCTCCGATGGCAATGACCTCGAAGAGCTGAACCGCGCGATTGAAGCCGCGAAGATGGAGCGGACGAAGCCTTCGCTGATTCGGGTGCGGACGATCATCGGCTACGGCGCGCCGAAGGCCGGCACGAAGTCGGTGCACGGCGAAGCGCTCGGCAAGGAAGCGACGAAGATTACGAAGAAGTTCTTCGGCTTCCCCGAGGACGAGAGCTTCGTGATTCCTGAGGCCGCGCTGAATAACTGGCGTACGGCTGTGGACAAGGGCAAGAAGGCCGTCGCCGACTGGCAGGAGCGCTTCGATGCGTACAAGAAGGCGTATCCGGAGCTCGCAGCGCAGTACGAGCGCACGACCGCGCAGAAGCTGCCCGAAGGTTGGCAGAAAGCCCTGCCGACCTTCCCAACCGAGAAGAAGATGGCGACGCGCAACGCAGGCCAGGTGGTTCTGAACAACCTGGGCGCTGTGCTGCCGGAGCTGTTCGGCGGCGCGGCCGACCTGACAAGCTCGACGAAGACGATCTTCAAGGACTCGAACAACTTCCACCTCGACCCCAAGGGACGCAACATCTTCTTCGGTGTGCGTGAGTTCGGCATGATGGCTGCCGTAAACGGAATGGCGGAGCACGGTGGCGTGATCCCCTTCGGTTCGACCTTCTTCACGTTCTCCGACTACTGCCGCTCGGCTCTCCGCATGGGCGCGCTGCAGCGTTCGCACTCGCTCTACATCTTCACGCACGACTCGGTGGGTCTGGGTGAGGATGGCCCGACGCATCAGCCGATCGAGCAACTGATGTCGCTGCGCGCGATTCCGGATTTGACAGACTTCCGTCCCGCGGACGCAAACGAGACCTCAGCATGCTGGGGCCTGATGGTGGAGCGCAAGTCGCCAGCCTTCATGGCGCTGACGCGGCAGGATATCGCTGTGCTGGATGCAGAGAAGTACAAGGTCTTCGAGGGCTGCCGCAAGGGAGCGTATGTGCTCGAGCAGTTCGGCAAGGACATCATCATCGTGGCGACCGGGTCTGAGGTTGAGGTTGCGATGAAGGCGGCAAACGACCTCAAGGGCTGCAGGCATCAACGCGACGGTCATCTCAATGCCAAGCTGGAAGATCTTCGAGGAGCAGAGCGAAGAGTACAAGATGTCGCTCTTCCCGCACGGCGTGCCGAAGATCTCCATCGAGGCGGGCGCGACGCTGGGCTGGTACAAGTACATCGGCCGCGACGGCGTCGCCATCGGCATCGACAGGTTCGGCGCATCGGCGAAGGGAGAGATTGCACTGGAGAAGCTGGGCATCTCATCCGGCCATGTGGTCGAGGCTGCGAAGAAACTGGTCAAGAAGTAAGCATCTGGCAGTTGGAAACGATAAGAGGACTGGGGTGAGCCCCAGTCCTCTTGTTCTTATCCAGCGTCAACGGCTCGTGATGAGTACGGCGGTCGCGTCGTCGGTGTGCGTCGAGCCGACCGAGAAGCGCTGGATCTCTTCGAAGAGAGCGTCAACACAGGCTTGGGGCCGAAGGAAGTGCTCGATGAGGCGTGCAGGGCCGTATTCCTCCTCGTCGCGATTCATCGCCTCAGTGATGCCATCGGAGTACAGCAGCACCTGGGTACCGGGCTTCAGGTGGACGGTGTACTCCGGATAGGTAGAGGCCGCGAGTCCAAGCGGAAGACCGGTGTCGAGAGGCAGGAACTCGCATCTGCCATTGATGAGCAGCGGGCTAAGATGACCGGCGCTGGCAAAGGTGATCTCGCGCGATCGCGGCTCGAGCACGCCGTACATCATGGTGACGAACTTGTTGTACGGCATGTCGGCGATCAGCATGCGATTGAGCTGTTTGAGGGTCTCGCCGGGCGAGAGGTTGAGGCGCGCGAGGGTGCGGAGTGTGGCGCGCGTAGCGGACATCAGCAGTGCAGCGGGCATGCCCTTGCCGCTGACGTCGGCGAGAACAATGCCGAGCCGGCCGGAGCTGAGTTCGATCCAGTCGAACCAGTCGCCCGCGACGGCACCGGCAGGCTGCCAGGCGCTGTCAAATCTGAAGCCGGGAATGAGAGGCGATGACTTGGGAATGAGCGCCTGCTGAATCGTGCGGGCCTCTTCGGCTTCGCTGTGCATGCGCTCGTGGAGCAGACGCTGCTCGTTGAACAGGCGGGCGTTTTCGATGGCGACGGTGATATGGCCGGTGAGGGCCTGAAGAATCTGGAGCTGGTCCTCGCTGAATCCGTCGAGCTCGGAGTGGTCGACGGCAAAGACCCCGATGACCTCTCCATTGGACACCAGCGGGAGATAAACAGCCGAAAGCGTCTCCGGCTCGCAAGGGATGTAGTAGGGATCGATCCGGACGTCCGGCGCATAGCGCATAACGCCGGTGGACGCCACATATCCGGCCATGCCGCGCGTACCGAACTTCATGCGCGAGCCTTTGCGGTTGACACTGCATCCATGCACGCCGCTGAGGATCAGATCGTCGGTGCCAGGCTCACGCAGCCAGACGCTTACCTCTACGCTGCCGATCGTGGAGGCGAGGTCGTTGACGACGCGGTCCAGCACGTCGTCCAGCTCGAGGGTGGATGTAATGAGTTGTGCGGCTCGCTGCAAGTTCATCAGCGCCTGAACGAACTCGCAGGAGTTCTCAATGCAGGCAGGAAATGCGGAAATCGAAGTCTGGGTGATGCTTTCCATCGGTACTCCTTGAAGGCCCGGACCCTTGTCATTTCGACTTGGAGATTCGATGAACCGGCGTCGTGTGCCGATGCAGCAATCGGATGGCGACTGGAGCAGTAAGACAGCGGTACGAAGCACTCAGCAGCAATGACGACCGGATCGTGGCAACATGGTGGAATGACGCAGGATGAAGCCAAGGCACTGGTAGGGAAGCGCGCAGCGGAGATGGTCGAAGACGGTATGCGTGTCGGCCTGGGCACGGGAACGACGTCCGTGATGTTTATCAAGGCGTTGGGTGAGCGCGTCAAAGCCGGTTTGAAGATCCGTTGCGTCGCGTCGAGTGATTCCAGCGCCGAACTGGGCCGCTCGCTCGGCATGGAGGTCGTCACGCTCGAGGAGCTGCCGGAGCTCGATCTCTATGTGGATGGTGCGGATGAAGTCGCGGTCGAGCCGGGCGCAGGACTGTATCTCATCAAGGGCGGAGGCGCTGCGCTGTTGCGGGAGAAGATCGTCGCGAGCGCGGCGAACAGGTTCGTCTGCGTTGTCGACGAGTCGAAGATCGTGAAGAAGTTGGGCAAGTTTCCGCTGCCGGTCGAGATCATCAAGATGGCGCGGCCGCTGGTCGAACCGCGCCTCGCAGAGCTTGGCCTGAATCCGAAGCTGCGCATGAAGAAGGACGGGGCAGGCGCCGGAACTGCGCCCGTGCTCACGGACGAGAACAACTGGATCCTCGATTGTGCCTGCGGCGTCATCGAAGACCCGGAAGAAACAGCGGCAGAGATACGCTCCATCGTCGGTGTCGTGGAGCATGGACTGTTCCTCGGTATGGCGGAGAGGGCACTCGTCGCTGGTGAAGGCGGAGTGCGCGAACTCACCGCGTAAGCGCGAACGCGATCAGCGTGGGACCGGCGTTCGCAGGATCTGACTCGGCCTGCGTGATGAGTTCATCTTCGAGCGGTCGCCAGCTCTGGTCCATTTCGCAGCGGGCGACGTCTTCCGGGGTCGCGTTGGTGAAGCAGAGCTCGCAGACGGTGAGGTGGTTGTCCTCATCGCGCATCGGCGGACCGAACGTGCGGCACTGCACGGGTCGCGAAGCGTAGAGATCGCAGGTGCCTGTCGCCGGGTCGAGCACCGGGCAGGGCTCGTCGTTGGCGAACTCTTCGAAGGCCTCCTCGTGATGCGGCTCGGTGAAGAGGATGCCGGTATCCGGGTCACCAGGGAAGCCGGCGGCGACCAAACGCTCACGCGAAGCACGCGCTCGCGCACGGATCCGCTCGGCGACGTCAGTCGGGGCGGCCGCAAGCCCCTCGCGGAGCGCGGCAGCATCCAGCGGCGTGATCGCGAAGACACCGACGCAGCACTGATGGCAGCCGGGCCGGCACGCGAGGTGCGAGCCGGAGCGTTCAGCCGCGGAAGCAAGTGCTGCATCGAGGATGGGAAAGAGTTCGTTCACGGGCTGGAGTCAGTGTATCGGCCCTCACAACTGGCTACGCAGGGTGGTCGGATAGCCGATTTTGCGGCGATGTCGAACTGATTTTGCTCATTCTGCATCGCAGCGGGAGTGCCGTGCGTCCGATGAAGTATGAGCACCTCGGTAAAGATTGCGCAGAAGGATAGGCACTGGTTCATTACCGGTGCTTCGAGCGGCTTTGGCCGTCTGTTGGCTGAGTATCTGTTGTCGCTGGACGCGAAGGTCGTGGCGACCGCGCGAAGAGTCGAGAGTCTTCAGGACCTTGTAAAGCATCATGCGGGAAATGTCGTCACGCTGGAGCTGGATGTGACGCAGCAGCACAGCATCGACAAGGCCGTCGCCGACGCACTGGCGCGGGTCGGCCACATTGACGTGCTGGTGAACAATGCGGGCTATGGCGTGGCGGGCGCTGTCGAAGAGGTTACTGAGCCCGAGTACATGCCGATGTTTGAGACGAACCTCTTCGGTCTGATCAATGTGACGAAGGCGCTGCTGCCACAGTTTCGTGAGCGGCGCTCGGGCGCGATCGTGAATTTTTCGTCAATCGGAGGTCTGATTGGTTCGCCGGGATGGGGTTACTACAATGCGACGAAATTCGCAGTAGAGGGACTGTCCGAGGCACTGAGCGCAGAGTTAGCGCCGCTCGGCGTGCACGTGATGGTTGTAGAACCGGGCCCGTTCCGTACTGAGTTTCTGGGCCGCTCAGGGATCGAGGCGAAGAAGCGAATCTCGGACTACGAGCCGACCGCCGGCAAGACGCGCGAATATTTTCAGACGCAGTCCGGCAAGCAGCCAGGAGACCCGCAGCGTGCTGTAGAGGCTGTGGTTGCGGCGGTGAGCGACCCGAATCCGCCGAAACATCTGCTGTTAGGAAAGCTGGCGCTGACGCGCTTCCGCAAGCGGCTGGAGGACTGGAACGAGGAACTCGAACCGGTGGCAGGCGACGACAGAAGGCGCGGACTTTCCGTAGGCGTGAACTGAGCCGTTACCGGGCGCCGTTTTTCCCCTTGACCGGGTTTCGGATTACTCTCTAAGAGGCATATCAACGCGAAGGCAACCGGGCGAGGCCCGGCGATGAGGAAGGACTTTTATGCAACTTGGACTGATCGGACTCGGCAAGATGGGCGGCAACATGGCGGAGCGTCTCCGCAAGGCAGGCCATAAGATTGTCGGGTTTGATTTCTCCGCAGATGCCGTCAAGCGACTCAACGATGCAGGCTCAGTGGGCGTGAACTCGCTTGAGGACCTGGTAAAGAATCTGACGGAGTCGCCGCGTGCGATCTGGATCATGGTTCCCGCAGGCGATCCCGTGGACCAGACGATCGCAAAGCTGAAGCCGCTGATGAAGAAGGGCGACATCTTCATCGATGGCGGCAATTCGAACTACAAGGATTCGCAGCGGCGTCACGATGAGTTGAAGAAGGACGGTTTTGAGTTTGTCGACGTAGGGACGTCCGGCGGCGTGTGGGGCATCACCGAGGGCTACTCGATGATGATCGGCGGTGACGATGCACCGGTGAACTACCTTCAGCCGATCTTCGAGGCTCTGGCCCCGGCGCCGCATGAAGGCTGGGGACATGTGGGTCCGTCGGGCGCCGGGCACTTCGTGAAGATGGTGCACAACGGCATCGAGTACGGCATCATGCAGGCCTATGCTGAGGGCTTCTCGATCATGAAGGCCAAGACGCCGTTGCATCTGGATCTCGTGCAGATCTCTGAAATCTGGCGGTACGGCTCGGTCGTGCGCTCATGGCTGCTTGATCTGACTGCGGACGCGCTCAAGAAGAACCCGACGCTCGAAGGCTTCGAGGCATACGTTCCGGACTCGGGTGAAGGGCGCTGGACGGTGTTTGAGGCGATCGATCTGAACGTGTCGGCCCCTGTGATTACAGAGTCGCTGATTCGGCGGCTGCGTTCGCGGGAAGAGAACAACTTCACCGACCGCATGCTGGCGGTCATGCGCAACGAATTTGGCGGGCACGCTGTAAAGAAGCTGTAGCACGCGAGGGCGCGACAAAACGATCGCGCGGATGCAAAGGTTTCTGCACAGAGAAGGAGAGGCAGTATGGCCACCATGGTAGAGGAAGTCGGACAGTCGCTCACGGAGCGCGAGGAAGTCGGTGGGCTGAAGGAAGAGCGAATTCCAGAGCCGTGCATCGTGGTGATCTTCGGCGCGTCAGGCGATCTGACGAAGCGCAAGCTGTTGCCGGCGCTGTTTCACCTGGAGCAACAGCATCTGCTGCCAAAGGATTTCGTCGTCGTCGGCGTCGCGCGGCGCGATCTCTCCGCGACCTTTTCCGCCGATATGCAGGAAGGAATCCTGAAAGGTGGCGGCGTTGACGGCGGCGACTCTGCGTTGAAGCCGTTCATGGATCGCGTGAAGTACTTCGCGACGGAATTCGACAACGACGAGGGTTTCGAGAAGCTCAAGACATTTCTTGCCGATCTCGATAAGCAGTACGGAACCAAGGGCAACCGGCTGTTCTATCTGGCGGTCGCGCCGGAGTACTTCGCCGACATCGCGCAGCGCCTTGCGAAACACGAGATGACGCAGGCCAAGGAGAAGGGTCAGTGGATCAACGTCATCATCGAGAAACCGTTTGGCACGGACCTGGAGAGCGCGCGCAAGCTGAACGATGAACTGAACCAGGTGCTCACCGAGCATCAGATCTTCCGCATCGATCATTATCTCGGCAAGGAGACCGTACAGAATATCCTGGTCTTCCGCTTCGGCAACGGGATCTTCGAGCCGATCTGGAACCGCAACTATATTGATTCCGTTGAAATTACGGCGGCGGAGTCGATTGGCATCGAAGGCCGCGGGCCCTTCTATGAAAAGGCTGGAGCCTTGCGTGACGTCCTTCAGAACCACGTCATGGAGGTTCTGAGCTTCGTCGCGATGGAGCCGCCCGACAGCTTCGATGCGCAGGCGGTGCGCACCGAAAAACTTAAGGTATGGCGCGCGATCGACCCGATTCCCGTGACTGATACGGTGCGGGGACAGTACGGTCCTGGCATCATCGATGGCCAGCCGGTCATCGGGTATCGACAGGAGGACCGCGTCAACCCGCAGTCGACAACTGAGACCTTCGCCGGAATGAAGCTGAACATCGAGAACTGGCGCTGGGCAGGCGTTCCGTTCTATATCCGCGCTGGCAAGCGGCTGAAGAAGCGCGTTACCGAGGTGACGGTCACCTTCAAGCAGGCGCCGCTGCATCTGTTCAAGACAAACAACACGAACAGCCAGGTGTGCCCGAACGTGCTGAAGATTCGCATCCAGCCCGATGAGGGAATTGCGCTGGTCTTTGGCGCGAAGGTACCCGGGCCGACAACGAACGTGAAGAACGTCGAGATGCAGTTCAGCTACGCCGCGGCATTCGGGAAGAGTTCGGCCAATGGGTACGAGCGCCTGCTGCTGGATGCGATGCTCGGCGATGGAACATTGTTCGCGCACCGCGATGGGGTAGAGGCGACGTGGGCCTTGATGACGCCGATCCTCGATGCCTGGAAGGCGAATCCGCCAAAGGACTTCCCGAACTATGCGGCGGGTACCTGGGGGCCCAAGTGCGCCGATGAACTGCTGGCACGCGACGGCCGCAAGTGGCACACCAGGTAGCAAATCTGAACCACAACGATTCGAGAGTTGAGAGATTTATGGCTCGTCCCGTGACTGTCACGTATCAGGTGTGGCCTTCGGCCGCTGCCATGGCGCTCGCTGCCGCCCGTCTGTTTGCAAACAAGGTGGAGCAGGCAGTTGCATCGCGCGGCATCGCGCGCATCGCAATCTCCGGTGGCTCCACGCCCAACGCTACATTCAAGCTACTCTCTGATCCAGCGCAGCCATTTCTCGCAACAGTGCCTTGGGATAAGCTGCAGCTCTTCTGGGTGGACGAGCGCTGCGTTCCGCCGAACGATCCGGAGTCGAACTACGGTGTATGCCGCGAGTTGCTGCTGACGAAGGTGCCTATCCCCGAGGCGAATGTCTTTCGCATGGAAGGCGAATTCGATCCGGAGGAGGCGGCATCGCGCTACGAGAGCACGCTGCGCAACGTGATGAAGCTGGAGGGTGCGGAGTCTCCGGCCTTCGATCTGGTCGTGCTCGGGATGGGTCCCGACGGACACACGGCATCGCTTTTCCCGAACACTGAGGCGCTCCACGAAATGGGACGTCTCGTTGTCGCGAATCACGTTCCGCAGAAGGATACGTGGCGGATCACGCTGACGTGGCCTGTGATCAATCAGGCGGCAGAGGTTGCGTTCGAGGTTGAAGGACCAGGCAAGACCGATGTCGTGGCCGAAGTGCTGACGGGGCCGCGCGATCCGGAACGATTGCCCTCGCAACTGATTCGCCCTGCGAATGGTAAGCTTCTCTTTCTGCTGGATCAGGATGCGGCGGCGAAGCTGCCGCCGGCTAGCGCGGTCGCCGAAACACAGGGATACCGCGTCGGCACGCTGGAAATCTAGCGGCACAGGAGAGCTGAGAGCGCATGATTCTGGCTGGGGATATCGGTGGGACGAAGGTGCATCTGGCACTATATGGCTTCGTTGGGGGAAAGCTCTCGCCTGTTCGCGACGAAAAGTTTCCGGCCACCGAGTTCGCCTGTCTCGACGATGTCGTGAAGGTGTTTCTTTCGCCCGAAAAGAGCGGACAACCGGATGTCCGCGACCAGATCATCGCCTGCTGCTTCGGATGCCCCGGGCCTGTGCGCGACGGCCGCCTGAAGCTGACGAATCTGCCGTGGACGCTGGATGCGCGCGAGTTGCAGCAGTCGCTTGGGATTCATCACATCTTCCTGATCAACGATCTTGAGGCGAATGGTTACGGCATCGCGGAGCTCTCGAACGACAAGATCTTCACTCTGCATCCAGGCGACGCGAGTTCGGTCGGGCACCGCGGCTTGATCGCTGCGGGCACAGGACTGGGCGAGTGCCTGTTGATCTGGGACCCGATCCTGCGGCGTCATCTGCCCATTCCGTCAGAGGGTGGCCACGGCGATTTCGCGGCCAGGACCGACACGGAGATTGCGCTGCTGAACTATCTACGGCGCCAGTTGAACGGCCGCGTCAGCACGGAGCGCGTCGTCTCCGGAATTGGCATTCAAAACGTCTATGCCTTCCTGCGAGACGACCAGAGGATGGATGAGCCCGCGTGGCTGCGCGAGCGCATGCAGACCGAGGATCCGAACGCCGTGATCGGCGCCTGTGCCGAGGACGGATCGAGTGAAATCTGCGTGAAGGCCATCGAGCTTGTCGCCTCAGCCTACGGCGCAGAGGCCGGAAATCTTGCGCTGAAGTTGCTCGCACTCGGCGGTGTATATCTCGGCGGCGGAATCGGACCGAAGATTCTGAAATTCCTGGCGAGTGGCGGGTTCATGCAGGCCTTCATTGATAAGGGACGGCTTTCACCACTGCTGGAGACGATTCCGGTGCGCGTTATCCTCGACGACGCCTGCGCCCTGCTGGGGGCCGCGGCCTACGCGGAGGCCCGCGCAGCGGAGCTCTCCGGACATTCCGAACGGCAGGCTTCCGTCCACGGCGCGTAAGTCGTTGAATTCAGATATTGCCGACGAAGCACGAGGAACGCTTCGCGTGTCATCTCTGACCGCCTAAAATTGAGATATGTCCACAGCACCTCTGACGGCGGCCGACAGGTCGCGTGTGCGCGAAGAGCGAGCGGCAGATGGTCTGCGGACTGTTTTCAGAGTTGTCGTCGCGGTCTTGCTGGGCATCGCTGGTCTCTTTGCGATCAGCTCGACCTGTACCACTCTGTGGGCCATGTGGATGACCGATCCCTTGAAGTCGATCGGCGGTCTGATTCCCATCGTCAGCCTCGTGTTGATTCTGCGATCGTGGCGCTCACTCCACTGGGAGACCGACGGTTCGTGGTGGGGGCTTGGGATTCTCGCGGCGACAATCGCCGTCGTCCATGTGCGGGATCACGCCGTCATTGAGATGGTTCTGTCGGCCTCATGGGCCATCATCCTTCCGCCGTACTCGCTGATCGCGGTGGCATACACAGCGGGGCTTGTTCTTCTGTTCGGTGGCAGAAGATTGTTGCGCGCTGCATGGTTTCCCGTCGCGCTGATGTGGTTCGTCAATCCCGTGCCGCATTACTTCAACCGATACATCGATCTTCCGCTTCAGCATGCGTCAGCAGTCATCGCGCGCAGTTTCGCGCATGCTCTGGGCCAGCCGCTCACGCCAGATCAACTGAGTCTGATGTTCACTCCAAAATTCGGAATGTTCATCGCGCCTGGGTGCAATGGCATTCGCGGAGCGATAACCATGGGCTTCATCGCTTTGGTCGCCGGATACCTTTATCGTCTGCGGTTGCGCCGCTGGTTGCTCCTCACGGCTGGCGCAGTAATTCTTGGATACGTCTTCAATTTTGTGCGGCTCTGCGGCCTGGTCGTGTATTACGTCATCGCCCTTCGCTATCCGTGGCTGCAGAATCACGCGGCGATGGGAGATTACATCCTCGGCGCATGCCTCTTCTTTATCGCAACTGTGCTGCTGTTCAACATCCTGCTGCGCTGGAGTCCGCAGCGTGATCTCAGACTGCCATCACCGGCCGTGCCGTACGCCGTTTCCAGCGAGATCTCACAGCCCCGGTCATTCGCAACCCGTTGCGTCGCGTTCGCGGTTCTCGCCGGGCTGGGTAGCGTGAGCTACGCACGAGCGCTGATGCGGACGCCAAGCGCGTCAACTGCACAAAATCAGCTGACTGGCGTCTTCCCGGCGCGCGTCGCCGACTACAAATTGCAACGCGAGTGGAACGAGACACTCGAGACCGGTGCGATCGTCTTCCATTGGGCAGAGTACACGCAGGCCAGCGGCGGCCCTGCGGTGTCAATCGGTGTGTCGCCTTCGCTTGGCGCGCATGACACGTTGATCTGTCATGCCACGCGCGGCGAAGAGTGGTTATGGCACGGTCCGCTTGCGTTGCCGACCGCAACCGGCGAGACAAGCCTCAGCGCCTCGTTGTTCAACAACGGGGCGACGCAGTATCTCGAGGCGGCGACGGTCTGCACGGGTTCGGCATGCAATCAGTCATCGACGGGGCGCACACATTTCGGTCTGATTTACAGCCATCCTTCGGCGCACGATTTGCTGACGCAGGATCCTGAACGTCCGATCCCGATTCTGCTGCGCGCAGAAATCCCCGACGTCCTTCTGAGCCCCACACAAGCTCGCGCCGAGCTCACACAGAGCCTCACAAGTTTTCTCTCCGGAGTTGATCTTGCCAAATTCACGAAACCCTATCGCCAGCGCTGAGATGAGTTTGAGTGACAGGTGTTCCGTGCTTGTCCGCGGTGTTGCTTTCGCCGCGCCGGCTGCGCTTGCGTTGGCATTGGTGGGTTGCGGAGGTTCGTCTACGACCTCGGGCTCCGGAGGCGGATCGGGAGTTTCATCCGAGCCCAACAACTGCAAATCAACAAATGTCACGAGCCCTTCTCAACCTGCACCTACAAAGAACTATGCAGTCGCGAGCTTCGGCGGCACCGTGCGCTCGGGTACTCTCCCGATGGTGGCTGCGAGCGTGCAGCTGTATGCCGCAGGAGCCACGGGCAATGGATCTGCACCCATATCCCTTCTGAGCTCACCTGTAACAACGGATTCGACCGGTGCCTTCACAATCGCGACCGGTGGTCTCTGTCCCTACAGCAATTCGGTGTTGTACCTGGTGGCGCGTGGAGGATCGGCCGGCTCGACTGGAACGTCGAACAATGCGGCGGTGATGACTGCGGTGTTGGGACAGTGTTCTGCAGTGAAGAGCGGTGCAAGTGTTGTGGTGAACGAGGCAACGACAGTTGCTGCTGCCTGGGCAATGGCTCCGTTTCTTGCGACGGGAGCGCAGATAGGAGCGACGGCGACCAACAGCAACGGCATCATCCTCGCGGCCGCGACAGCGGCGAACCTCGTGAACATCGCAACAGGCAAGGAGCCCGGCGCTTCGTTTCCCGCGAATGGCACAGCGCCCAACTCGCGGCTGAACGCATTGGCGAATGTTCTGAACGCGTGTACTGCATCGAGTGGCGCATCCAGTTCAGCGTGCATGCAGCTGTTTTCTGCGACGGCCATCGGCGGCTCAGCTCCCTCGAACACTCTCGACGCCGCATTGGCCATTGCAAAGGCGCCCGGGACCAATGTCGCGACGATCTACGGTCTAAGCAGTGCGTCGACCGCGTATCTGCCGTCTCTGAGCGCAGCTCCAAGCGACTGGATGTTGTTTGCCACCTATAGCGGCGGCGGAATGAACGGGCCATCCTCACTCTCGATCGATTCGCAGGGGAACGTGTGGGTGGCGAACTACTTTGGAGTAGCGAGCCTGTTCTCGAATACCGGTACGCCGGCATTTCCTTCGGGTCTCAGCGGTCATGGACTGCTAAACAGCTATGGCGGAGCCGTGGATGTGAATGACACGATGTGGGTGGCAAACGAGCAAAGCACAGGCAGCGTCAACAGCGGCCTTGGATCGGTCACGCTGTTTAACAGTGCCGGAGCCTCGCCCGCACAGTACACGAGCGGCGGTCTGAACTTTCCCATTGCCGTTGCATTTGATACCAGCGGCGTCGCGTGGGTGGTGAACTATGGAAACTCGCACGTCACTTTGCTGAATGGGAGCGGCACGCCGTTGTCAGGAGCGGCCGGATACACAGCCGCAAATCTCGAATTTCCCGCGGCTGTTGCAACGAACTCGAAGTGCAACGCCTTCGTCGCGAATCAGTCGAGCAACACGATCACCCGCGTGCTCGCTGATGGCTCGGGCTTCACGGACTACGTCGTGGGGCAAGGGCCCACCAGCGTCGCGGTCGACGGCCAGGATAACGTATGGTCTGCCAACTTCTACGCGAACAGCGTCGGCCTCGTCTCCTCCGCGGGGAGCGTGCTCTCAGGCGGTGGATATACCGGCGGCGGAATGAACGCGCCGCGCGCGATTGCAGTCGATGGCAGCGGCAACGCATGGGTTGCGAGCGAACGCGGTCCTGCGTTGGCCGAATTCTCCAGCGCGTCAAGCGCGACTCACGGGACGCTGCTCTCGCCTGGCACCGGATGGGGAGCGGATGCAAAACTGCTCGAGCCCTATTCGCTGGCAATCGACGCGGCGGGAAATATCTGGGTCTCGAACTACGGCAGCAACACATTGACAGAGTTCATTGGCGTGGCTGCGCCCGTGAGGACTCCGCTGCTCGGCCCCGTCCGCGTCCCTTGAGAGCCATCCACTTGAGCCCCAACCACTACATCAGTCGAAAGCGCTCGCGCATCAATCGCTGAAAGCGCGGACGCCAGATGAGATCGTAGGCCAGTTCCTTGTCTGGAAACATCGCAAGCGCAGCCGCGCGTGCATCGGCGATCATCTGCGACGCGTCTTCGATTGACAATGTGCCGTCCTGCGCAATGACCTGCATCACCATGTTCATCATCATCTGCATGCGTCGGATGAGCTTGGCCTCTTCAAGAGCATTCTCGTTGAGGAGAGAGGGGCGCGTCGGAAGACCAGGGACAGGTGTGTCGCCGTTGGACTGCGGTTCGATTGCTTTGCTCAATTCACACTCCTTGTTGCCGCTGCGGGCCTAAGGATTGGACGCCGCGGAGAGCTCCGAGATGCCGCCATCCGCAGAGATGAGGAACGTCTCGGCGCCTTCGCGATCGGTGCGCCAGGTTCGGACGCGCGCCTGCTCAAGTTTATTCAGCACCTCCCATCGCGGATGACCAAAGGTGTTATGGGTGCCGACGCTGATTACCGCATCGCGTGGTGAAACGGCGGCTAGAAACGCGTCCGCGGTTGAAGTCTTGCTTCCATGATGCCCGACCTTCAGCAGAGTCGACGGCGCAACACGATGATTCAGAACCATATCCACCTCGCTCGCCCACTCGGCGTCGCCCTCGAGCAACACACTCCCCCGCTTGTATGCCAGGCGCATCACAAGAGAGTCGTCGTTTCGTGGAGCGCCCGGATTGTTGTATCCGAGCTCGGGCGAAAGTACCGCCGCATGCAGCCCGCGCCAGTCAAATCCATCACCTGCGTGAAAGCGGCGCACGGTAATGCCAAGTGTCCGCGCCTCGGCGAGCAGATCGCGCATCGCCGGAGCATTGCCCGGCTCGATGCTTATCCAAAGCTCGCGCGGCCGCAGGTCGCGCAAAACCGCAGGCATACCGCCCATATGATCGCTGTGCGCATGCGTGAGCATTACGGCGTCGAGCCGGCGAATGTGACGCGACCACAGGTACGGTGCGACGACCTCTTCACCGACATCCCAACGCGAAGTGGAGGCAGTTGGCCCAACCGGGCCTCCCGCGTCTACGAGCAATGTTCCTCCATCAGGCGAGACGACGAGCAGCGAGTCACCTTGGCCGACATCGATTGCCGTGACCTCAAGCAGCCCACGATGTACAAGCGGAGAATTCGGCCAAAGCGCTGCAACTGGCGCGGCAATCAATGCGATGCATGCAGCCGCCAACCACAAGCGAGAACGCATCCGCAACGCGCCGCACGCCAGTGCAATCGCCGCACACGCAAGCAAAATGGACTGCGACGATGGAGCAGGAACGCGGATATCGGCGGCGCTGAAGTGCCCCATGCGGCTGACGACCGCCCGCGTGAGATGAATGAGCGCGGCTGTACAGGCGGCGGGTATGCGCGCCATGGACAGACTGACCAGCGAGGTGCAGAAGGTCAGTATTGTCAGCGCGAGGAGAACTGCGATGACCGGCACCAGCAACAGGTTTGTGGGCAATGCCAGAAGCGTCGCGCGATGAAAGTAGGTCGCCATCGGCAACGTCATGCAGAGTTCAACGGCAATGACCAAAGAGAATCGCAGAGAGAACGCTGAAGCTGGCCAGAGCTGTCCAGAGCGGAAGACGGCGCAGGCGAGGGTGAATCAATGCCGCGCAGAGACCGCCGAAAAGACGCAGGCGCACGCGCATCTGGCTTGCGTGCGGATGTATGTTCGCATCGAGCGCTATCGTATCGAAGTTGTGAAGCGCACGTGCATGCGATTGGAAGCTGCGCGCCTCAATTGGCCGGGCAAGACCCGCCGCCGCGATAATGACCAGCGTCGTCATCTGGAAGCTGGCCTCGAACAACGCACGCGGATCGAGCACAAGGATCACCACCGCTGCGATGCCAAGCGCGTTCAGAGGTCCGGTGTCGCGCCCCAGCCAGCGTGCGAGCAGATACGCTGCCGTCATTCCGAGCGCACGCTGAACAGGCGGCCCGAAGCCGGTCAACAGCGCGAAGACCAAGCCCGCGCATAACGTCATCGCGATTGCGAGGCCCTCTGGTGTTCGCAATCTGCGCAATAGCCACAGAAGCCCACCGACAATCAGCACGACGTGCAGCCCCGAGACGACGAAGAGATGAAACGTGCCGGTGCGCTCGAAGCCTTGGCGCAGTGAGGTCGTGAGCTGCGTGCGGTCGCCGACAAGCATAGCGCTCAGCATCGCGGTGTCGCCGCGATCGAGTCGCATCCACGCTGGCGTCCTCGCCCATGCGGCACCTGCGCTCAGGCTCTGGAGACGTTTCGCAGCCCAACTTTGCGCGGAGGCAAGTTCGCAGCTCCACGTGCGCGCAACATGACCAACAACGCGAAGTCGCTGTGTGCGCGCAGTTGCCAGCGCGCTGATCCCTTGGCCGAGCAGATAGTCAGAGTACGACCACGCGCCCGGATCGCGATAGGTATCCGGCACACGAAGGCGCATCGGAATCTCGATCACGTCGCCGCAGGAGAGCAGAGGAGCGGCGTCCATGAGCGTGACGCGAACCCCTCCGCTGACGGGCCGCATCGTGGAGACATCAGGTGTCACCTCTTCGACCGCCTCAACCTGGAGATCGACGGAGCGACGCGGCTCTCCACTGATCGGCTCCCATGCGCCAGGCCCGAGCGCCCACGGCTGATCGTTCACCTGGTCGGGCGACGAACTCTCAGGCGCAAGCTCGCGCACGCGAACGATGCGACCCCGCACTGTACGACTCAGGCCGTCGGCGTAGCTGGTGAGCTGCGGCTGGCGCGAAATCGGCAACTCGATCTGCGCGCACGTGCAACCGACAACAGCCCAGAGCGCGAGCACCGGGAGGACAGCGATGCGGCGAGCCCACCGCAGGCCTGCGACCGAGAGCAAAAGAAGAAGCAGCAGTGCAGCGATCAGCAGCGCGGGAGGCTGCCAGCGGCATGCGAGAAGATCGCCGCCTGCGAAGCAGAGCGCCGCGGCCAGCATCGGAGCCCCACGCAGTTGCGGAGGATCGACTGCCGGCGGCGAGTCCATCCAGTGCTTGCGAGCCCCGACTGCCTGCATGAGAAGAGCTCCACGATCTCTCGGGAGTGTCCTCTTAGTGTGTCACGAGCGGCGGCGAAGTTTCACTACCGCCTCTTGGTGATACGTCTGCGGAAAAAGATCGACGAGATGAAGCGACTCGATCTTGTAGTTCGATTGGAGCGCCGCAAGATCGCGCCCCAGAGTGACCGGGTCGCAGGATACATAAACAATCTGCGACGGAGCGATCTGCACGATGAGCTGGCAAACCTCGAGGCCTGCACCGGCGCGTGGTGGATCGAGCACGATGAGCTCGGGACGCTCACGTTGCAACACGGCCTTGCGAAGATAATCCGCAATCACGGCCGCGACGCCGCGATGCTGTTTCGCCAATACGCTGCAACGAGGAAGCAAGTTCACGGGCTGCGGCAGCGTTCGCCTCTACAGCAATTACCTGTTCAAAGGTACGAGCCAGAATGCGGGCGAAGAGACCTACACCTGCGAAGAGATCCCATGCAACATCGCCTCGCTCGTCTGCGCAGACGAGTTCGACCATCGTTGGCAGGAGAAAGCGGTTCACCTGAAAGAAGCCGCCTCGTGCAACCCAATATTGTTCTCCAGCGACTTCGTAATTGAGCCCAGCCGCGCCCCAGTTCGCTAGCTCCTGTTGTACCTGTGCCGTGCGCGGATGAATCCGCAACGCTCCCGCTCCTGCGAGTCCGTGAAGCTCTCCCTGAAGTCGAGTGAACGCGCTCTGAAAGCTCGCGGCTGAGGGGACCTTCGGTTCTTTGCACAGAAGTGCAATCTGCAGCCGAGACATATCGGCGTTGCAGAAGAGCTCAACTTCCGCAGCGGATTCAAGCCAGCCGCGCATATCGGCATTCTGCGCGGCGCCTTCCTGCAACGCCTCGGCGGCTCGCCACAGGATCGGTGCAGCGATGGGACAGGTACTGATTGGCAGAATCGAATTGCTCGCACGCTCGCGGTATCCGAGCCGAAGTTCACCCTCTTCGCGAATCACGTGCAAGCGGATACGATTCCGGTAATGCCACGGCTCTGCCGCGTGCCTAACAATTTCTGGAACCTCCGTCACGCCCGCTCGCACAAGCGATTCGCGCAGGACCTCTTCTTTGATATGAAGTTGTTCCGGATAGCTCGCCATCTGAAGATGGCATCCTCCACAAACACCGAAGTGCGGGCATCCGGGCTGCTACCCGTTCGCTCGAAGCTTCCAATATGCCGAGCAGTTGCGCTCCATCTTTGGAACCCGAAGGCATCGCTTCGACGAGCTCACCGGGAAGAGTGAACGGAACGAATGACGCGGAGGTTTGCGAGTCAGATTCAGTGCCGGACGACCGCGCGAGTCCAAACCCTCCGTACACCACACGCTCGATGCGAAGCTGAACCGGCTTCATTCGCCGACGCTCATGTAGAAGAGGCTAAGCCGCGGAAGCGAGTTCATCTGCAGCAAACGGCGCGTAAGAAACTGCTGCTGCACCTGGCGGAGTTGCACCGCGCTCATCTTCGAACGGAACGGCGCGAGCTCGGTATCCGCCTGCTGGCGCAGCGCTACCAGATCTGCTTCGCTGGCGTTCGCACGCACGCCGTCAACCATTTTTTCTTCAAGGATCGTGAGGATGCGGTCCAGATCTTCGAGCGGCATCGCGTCCGGCTCATGCATGCCTGCCGCTAGCTCGCGAAGTCGCGCAGCGATCGGAGAGAGCGCTTCGTTCGACGTCTTCTCGCTTGCAGTAGCAACTGCATCCGCATTTCGCTTCAGATACACCGCGACGCGCTCGTTCTCAAAGCCGCTCGAATGCGTGGTGGCCTTGGGCTGCGGAGCGGTTCCGGTCGCCGCCTCCACCATTTCTTCGGCAGCAGTCATGACAGCCTGCGCACACCACGCAAGCCCGTTTACTTTGCGCAGCCGGCCCTTCGACCGCGTCGATCGCGTCTCATATCGGTCAAAGGCAGAGTCGATGCCGCGCAGCACTGCCTCCAGCGGAACGCCCGCTTCGCGCCAGCTTTCAATCAATGCCCAGTCCAGCGTTGAGAGAAGCAGCAGCGAACCGCGCCTGCGGTTGAAGCGATCTTCAATCTCCGTGAAATAGTGAAAGTAATTCTGCATAGAGGTTCGCAGCATGGAGCCATGCGACTCCTCGCGCTCCTCAGTTTACTTTCTCGCTCTCGTTCTTGTGCTCATTGCGTCGCCGCTGCCGATCATGATTTCGCTCCCAGATCAGCCGCAGGCCAGTCAGCGTCAGCATCTCGTCTACCCGCGAGATGTACTTGCTGTCGGCAGAGATAAGTTTTGCGAGCCCACCCGTAGCAATGACCTTGGTCTCCGGTCCCAGTTCGTGAATCAACCGTTCGAGGATTCCATCGACCAGGCCGATGTAGCCGTAGTACAGGCCGATCTGGATGTTGTCCGTGGTGCTTGTGCCGATGATTTTTGTGGGCTTTTTGATCTCAACGCGAGTGAGGCGCGCAGCGCGCGCAAACAGCGCATCGGCCGAGATGCCGAGCCCCGGCGCGATGGCTCCGCCGAGAAAAGCACCTTGCTTGGAGATAGCATCAAAGGTCGTCGCAGTGCCCATGTCCACGACAATCGCCGGTCCGCCGACCATGTCGAAGGCAGCCACGCAGTTCACGACGCGATCCGCACCGACCTCTCCTGGGTTGTCGGTTAACACCGGCAGTCCCGTCTTGACGCCGGGCTCCACGAAGAGCGGCCTGACCTTAAAGCAGAGCTCACACACGCGCCGCAACGATGCATCCAGTGGCGGAACAACGGAGGCGATCGCAACCCCGTTCACATCCTCCATCTTGATGTTGCGCATGGTGAAGAGTGTCTGCAGCAGCACGCCCAGCTCATCGGGGGTCTGCTTGTGTGGCGTCGTAATGCGCCAGTCCGCAGCAAGCGACGCAGGTCCGTTGTCGCTCGCGAGCTGAAAGAGTCCCATCACGGTGTTCGAGTTGCCCACATCGATTGCCAGCAGCATGATTGGTCTTCCGGAAACCTCTGAACTCAACTTCCGCGGTCTCTTTTATAACTCACGAACTCCGCCAGAGCGCACAGTCCACCTCATGCCGTCGTCGCTATCGACGAGGAGAAAGCCACGGGTGTCCAAACCAGCAGTAAGGCCAGTATATCCGCCCTCCTCCGGAACCTGGACCCGCTTCCCGCGTACCCAGGAGGATGCCTCCTCAAAGCGCTTCAGCAGATTCGGGCCGCTGCCCAGCCCGGCGTGCTCGCGGTCAAGCTGATCCAGTTCACGATCGAGCGCTCGCAGAAAGCTGATGAGCAATGTCTTCCGGCTGACATTGTGCGCTCCCTCGAGTTCCAGCGAAGTCGCGAGAGAGGAGATCTCCGGCGGAAACGACCGATGATGCACATTAATGCCGACTCCCAGCACCGCATATCGCAGGCCGGCAGCTTCGGTTGGCCGTGCGTTCGCGACCGAGCTCTCGACGAGAATCCCTCCGAGCTTTCGCAGGCCGCAGAGCAGATCGTTCGGCCAGCGCAGATCGATCCTGATTCCCGTCGTCGCCAGGATCGCCTGTTGCGCAGCGAGGCCCGTCGCGAGCGACAGCCAGAGTGCGCGGTCCAGCGGAAGCTCCGGCGTAACCAATACGCTGACGTAGAGTCCATCGCCACGCGCCGAGTGCCACGAGTGACCGCCGCGTCCCCGGCCCGCCGTCTGTTCATCAGCCACCCAGATGCCACGTTTCGCGCCAGCCTGTGCGGCCTCAACCGCGAGCTGATTTGTCGAACCCGTCACCGGAAGCCAGGTCACCGGACCGCCGATGGCCAGCGGTTCGATCGCGCGTTCTATCGCCCCGGCGTCGATCGCATCCGATTCTTGCTGTATCTCCATGCTCTTCATGATGGTACCTGCATCTCACATAGCTGGCTGGCGGGTGGCGGCCGGTGTACGCGATGATCGAAGAACTTTCTGTTCCTCTCCTCCATCAGTCGGCAATTCTGCTACTGCTCTCGCTGCCCGTGGCGTGCGTGGCCTGGACCGTCACACACGAAGAGGTCTTTCGCGAGCCCCGCGAGTTCTGCAAGCGCAAGAGCGAGCAGGCAACCGCCGTCTCGAAACGAAAATTCTTTTACCTGTTCACCTGCGAATACTGCTTTTCGCATTACGTGGCTGCGCTGGCCCTTTGGATCTTTCGTTTCAAGATGTTGTTTGAAGGATGGCGAGGCTATCTGGTCGCCTGGTTCGCACTTATCTGGATCGCCAACGTCTACATGAGTCTCTTCAACAGGTTGCGTCTCGACATCAAGCACGAAAATGTGGCGATTGCGGTCGATCAAACATCGCTTCCGCCGGGAACCCCGCAGAAAAAATAGTGGCAAACGTCTGTGCCCGGTGCATCGTCTTAAGCAGCAGGAGGTGATGATGGCAGACCAGTCACCACGGCAAGACAATACTGCCGAGCCGCGTGGATTCGGCAAGCATTCGCGCGGACTTTCCGGCGAGTATGCGCATGAACAGGGGTGGGGGATTAATATCGAACAGCGCAGACGTGAGTCGATGCAGCCGCAAAACATCGACGGTGGCACCGACTACGACTACGGGGCTCAGGACTTCGGTGATGAGCCGGTGAACACCCAGATAGACCCCGACGGTCCTGTGGGCAACAGGCGAAGCAGTGATGACGAACCTTAAGGAGAAGCACCTATGTCGAAGACTCACAGCAAAGCCAATGAGATGGCGATGAAGGACGTGGATCGTCATGCAACAGGCGAAAAAGGCAATATGCCTATGGCTGGTATGCGAAACCAGACAATGCGCGCGCATACGAAACCGGTCGGAGACCTTCGGAGTGTCGAGATGAAGGAAGAGAGCAACCGCAGAATCAGCCGGATGGATCAGTCTCACGTTGGAAACAAGAATCGTTAGGATTCTTCATTTGTCACAGAAGAAGGGCGCCGAATCGGCGCCCTTCTTGCGTGGAACGGGATGTTCCCCGTGGAACATCAATTTGTATGTCACTAAGAAATGTGGAAATCGCAAATTTCTGAGGATAACGTCTCAAGCGAATCCGATTAGCGACACATTGCCCTTGCAGGCGGTTGCTGCTGCCTAGAGAGGAGGGAGCGAGTCGAGCGCGTCCTGCGCCTTCTTTCGAAGCGCAATCGTCTCCGCTGCCTGTTTTCTGAGGCCGTCGATGATGTGCGGGGGTGCCTTCGCCACGAAGCCGGGATTGTTCAGTTGCTTCTCCGCCGCCTGCAGACCCTTGTCGTATTTGGCCAGATCTTTATTCAGCCGTTCACGTTCAGCGGCGACATCGATCTGCCGTTCGTAGACGACCGCAACATCGAAAGTTGGGCGCAGAGCGCACGTTGTTGCCAGTAAGCGCTTCCGGTGCAAACTCGACAGTCACTCACGCGCGCAAGCCGCGAGAGCATGTCGGCGATTCTCCTGCGACAGCGCGTAATGCCATCCGAGTGCAACGCGAATCGGTGCGCCTCCTTCTCCGGAACACCGAGTATCTTTGCGAGCGCACGTACGCGTGACTATGAGCTCCCTGAATCGTCTGCATTGCCTCCGACGCATTTGCGTTTCGATCCGTCCGTTGCGAAGTCAGACGCGCAGCGGAAACCGCGTCAGTGCGATGGACTTCGCCGGGCGCTTATCGATCGCCGCGTAGAGCGCGTGCCAGAGCTCTTCCGTGAGAAACGGCATGAACGGCGAGAGTAACCGCAAGGCAGTCTCGAAGGACGCTCGCCAAGTGCATTCAATGTCAGCTGCGGTCATTTCGTTCTTCGCAGCCGCAAATCCAGACGCAGCTTCAACGAGTTCGAGATACCAGTCGCAGAACTCGCCCCAGAAGAACTGATAGACGGTGTTCGCAGCTTCGTCGAAGCGATAGTTGACAAGAGCGCTGTTTACTTCGCCGCGACGGGTGAGCCGCGCGATGATCCATCTCGTTTCGAGAGGGTCGCGGTCCTCAGGTCCTTCGGGAGAGACAGCGAAACGCTCGTAGCCGTGCTTCGCTCGCGACGCTCGATCTGCATCTGCACAAACCGCGCGGCATTCCAGATCTTGTTTGCGAACGCGCGGTAACCTTCGGTGCGCGCCTCACTGAAGGCGATGTCGGTGCCCGGCGACGCCTGCGATGCGAGCGTAAACCGCACTGCGTCCGTCCCGTACTTCGTGATGACCTCGATCGGGTCAATCGACATTGCCCTTGGTCTTCGACATCTTCTGCCGATCGGCATCGCGGACCAGACCGTGAATGTAGACCTCACGGAACGGCACCGACTCGGCGAGCGAACGCGGCGATGCCATCAGGCATCGGCACATCCAGCATGAAGTGGCAGCCAAGCATGATCATGCGCGCGACCCAGAAGAACAGAATGTCGAAACCGGTCACGAGCAGATCGGTCGGATAGAACGCCGCGAGGTCGGCTGTCGGTTTCGAGTTATCGCCGTCCCATCCGAGCGATGTAAACGGCAGCAGGCCGGAGCTGAACCACGTGTCGAGCACGTCGGTCTCCTGCGTAATCTCTGAAGAGCCACAGTATTCGCATGCCTCTGGTGTTTCCCGCGAGACAGTGATGCCCGGGCACTTTCCGCAGTGCCACGCCGGAATGCGATGGCCCCACCACAGCTGGCGAGAGATGCACCAGTCGTGGATGTTGCGCATCCACTCGTCGTACGTCTTCTTGTAGTTCTCCGGCGTGAAGCGGATGTGACCCTTGTCGACAGCCTCAATCGCTTTGTCGGCCAGCGGCTGAATCTTGATGAACCACTGCATCGAAAGCCGCGGCTCAATCACTTCACCCGTGCGTTGCGAGAGTGCGATCGCGTGCTGGTGATCCTTGATGTCGACAAGCGCTCCACTCGCGCGCAGGTCCTCGACGATGCGCTCACGCGCAACAAAGCGGTCAAGCCCGTCATACGGCGAGCCTGGCAGCTTGATCTTCGCGTGTTCGTCCATGATGGAGAGCTGCGGCAGATTGTGCCGCAGGCCGATGGCGAAGTCATTCGGATCATGCGCGGGCGTCACCTTCACCGCGCCGGTGCCGAACTCGGGGTTCGCCCACTCGTCGGCGACAACCGGAATCTCACGGTCTGGTTTACCGGCCGCGGCGCTCAACGGCAGAATCAGCGTCTTGCCGAGGAACGCGTGATAGCGCTCGTCATTCGGGTTCACGGCAACTGCGACGTCGCCGAGCATCGTCTCCGGCCGCGTCGTCGCAATGGTGATCGAACCGGTTCCATCCGCCAACGGATAGCGAATGTGATACAGCTTGCCGACTCGCTCCTCGTGCACCACCTCAAGGTCCGAGACCGCCGTGGCCAGCACCGGGTCCCAGTTCACGATGTAGGCTCCGCGATAGATCAGCCCCTGCTCCCAGAGGCGGATGAAGGCCTCCTTCACTGCGACGGCTCAGGCGGTCGTCCATGGTGAAGTACTCGCGCGACCAGTCGACGCTCGCGCCGAGGCGGCGCATCTGCTCCGTGATGGCGCCACCGTACTGTTTCTTCCAGCACCACACGCGCTGCGGTGAAGGCGTCGCGTCCCATCTCTGCGCGGCTCGGCCCGCCCTCGGCCGCCAGCTGCCGCTCCACCATCATCTGGGTCGCGATGCCCGCGTGGTCCGTGCCCGGAAGCCAGAGCGCCGTCTCGCCGCGCATGCGGTGCCACCGCGTCAGGATGTCCATCTCCGTCTGGTTGAGCATGTGGCCCATGTGCAGACGGCCGGTGACGTTGGGCGGCGGAAGCAGCTGGACAAAGCGCGGTCCTACGTCCTCGCCTTCGCGTGGCGTGGGCACGCGGAACAGCCCTTGCTCCACCCAGAACTTCGCCCACTTTTCTTCAATCAGGGAAGGCTCATATGCCTTCGGCAGCTCAGAACTCATAAGCTTTAAGGGTAGCAGGGGAAGAGAGAACAGAGACAGAATCAGGGATCGGTAGTGGGGCAGTTTGACTGACCTCACCAGAGATCGAAAAAACGGAGGGCCCCCGCAGGAGCCCTCTCGATATCTGTTCTCTGATTTCTGTTCTCTCCGCTAGAACGGGTTCAGCTTGTCGAGGCCCTTCTTCTTCTTGTGGGTGCTGGAGCTCTCGTCAGTTTTATCGTAGGCCGGCTTCGGATTCTTCTTCTGACCGGCGGGCTTCGTCTGGGCGGGCGGCTGCTTCGTGTCCGCCACGTCGTTCACCTGGTCCGGGGCCGGAGCCGGGGCTTCTACCGCCGGGAGCGCCGAGTTATCCTTCGGCCCGACAGCCTTCAGTCCAAGGTTCGGGTCTGCCGCGCCGGTGGCTGCAGGCAGGGAACTCGCGGCACCGGCGCCGCTGTTCACCACTCCGGGCGTCAGCACCTCGACTCCAACTCCCGTCCCGCTCGGTGACGCACCACTGGAGGACGCCGGAGTCATTTCGCTCGGGGCGCCTTCGGTGTTGCTCGCACCCGCGGCCGGCACGTCCGACAACGTCGGCGTTGCAGTCACGCCGGCGCCGCCGATGAATCAGGAGCGCTGGTCGGTGGCGGCGGGACCTCGTTCTTGCCGGGCTCAATCGCGGGAGTCGCGGTCTTCACCGCTGCGTTCGCCGGGGCGCCCGGGTTCAACGCAGCCCTGTAGCTGGCCAGGATCTCCTTGGAGACCTCCGGTGCCAGCACCGGCGGCGGGTCCTCCAGCGGCGGATCGCCGACCTGCGCCGCAGTCACGGTGTCCGGCTTGCGCAGGACCAGCAATGCCAGACGCTTCTGCATCGTGTACTGCGCGCGGCTGCCCTCCAGCTTCTCGCTCGCCGCCACCTCCTCAGCCGTGGGCGTCGGGATCGGGCTGGTTCATCTCTGCCAGCCGCTCCTTGGCAAACTCCGCGTGCGGCGCTGCAGAGTGCTTCAACACCACCTCGCGATAATCCGCGGCAGCCTTGCCGTCGTACTCCTGCTCGAGGGCGGACTTCGTTCCCTCCGGCAGGCACTGCGTTCCGCGCGGGAGGTTCGCCGTGCAGGCCGTCGCGCCGCGCGCAATCTTCGCCTCCGCCTCATACGCGTCGCCCTCGCCAATCAGCACATCGTCCATGTGGCTGTACTGCGGATAGGTCTTGTGAACGGTCTCGTAGCGTGCCAGCGCGGCGGGCCAGTCCTCATGCGAGGCATAGAAAGCGCCGATGTCTGCCTCGCGCTGCGCCAGAACCTCCTGCACGTCGCGCAGCTTCTGCTGGGCCTCGGCCAGGATCTCCTTCGGAGCATCCGGGTACTGCTTCAGCATCGTCCGGTACTCCTCCTCGGCGTGCTCTGCCTTGGAGTAGTCGCGGTCCGGAACGTCCATCTGCTTGAAGTAGATATCGCCTACGCGCATCTGCGCCTCGGCGGCCTCAGGAGCGTTCGGGAAGAACGTGATGAAGTCCTTGTACTCCTGCTCCGCCTGCGCCAGCGCTGCCGATCCACCTTCGCGATACCACGCGTCGGCAATCGCCAGCTTCGCGCGCATCTGGTACTGCGAATCCGGATAGGTGCTCAGCAGCGTATTCAGGTCCAGGCGCGCGACATCGAAGTGGCCGCTCTTGATCTGCGCCAGCGCCTTGTCGTAGAGCTGCTTATCCGGCAGGTCGGCATCCTTGCGTCGCCAGCGGATTCAGCTTCTTCTCCTTCTTCGCCTCGGCGCGCGTGTCCTTGGTGGACTTTACCTTCTCGTCTTTGGAGACGCGCTCCTTCTTTGAAGGCTTCGTCACAGTCATCGTGGCCGACTCTTGCGGGTGGCCTTGCGCATCTGTCGTCGTCTGCGAACTTCCTGTGACCTGCGCTCGCGCGCTGAACCCTGTCAGTGCCAGGGCTGCTGCCATCACGCCGACGGCGAGACGTGTCGTGCTAGGAGAAGAAAGGTAACGCTCCATCATGAAAAACCCTCGATCTGTCCCGGGCGCGGGGCGCACCAGGACGTCCTACGATTCTAAATGGGACAAGCCTCTAAATGGCGAAGGCCCCCTTCCTCTGGGGACTCGCCGCGGGGCCTCAGAAACGGCTTCTCAGCCACAAGAGCGGCTTTTTCGTTAGACGGAGACCTCGGTAGCCCCGGCGAGCAATCCGCAGGAACTCCCGGGCATTTTCTTCGGCCTTGCCCCCGGCAAAGATCGCCGACCCGGCCACCAGCATGTCCGCCCCGGCGCGCACGACGGATTCCACGGTGTCGTCGGCCACCCCACCGTCCACTTCGATCCGGAAGTTCAGCCCCATCTCGTGCCGCAGCCGCCGCAGGTGCGCAATCCGCTCCAGCGAGCGCGGAAGGAACCTCTGCCCTCCGAAACCGGGGTTAACACTCATCACAAGAACGTGATGCACCATCGGCAGCACCTCGATGAGGAAGTCGACGGGCGTGGCTGGGTTGATGACCACCCCGGCCAGCACATTGTGGTCGATGATGTGTTGCAGCGTCCGGTTGAGGTGCGGGCAGGTCTCCCACTGGACGCTGATCATGTCCGCGCCAGCCTTGGCGAAGTCAGGAATGAACTTGTCGGGGTCCTCGATCATCAGGTGGCAGTCCAGCGGCAGCTTGGTTACTTTACGCACGGCTTCCACGACCGGCGGCCCGAAGGTGATATTCGGCACAAAGTGCCCGTCCATCACGTCGACGTGGACGATGGTGCCGCCGCCGCGCTCCGCCCGCGCGATCTCATCCGCCAGGTGCGCAAAGTCCGCCGCCAGAATCGAAAATGCCAGTTCAACCATTTGAGGCACAGTGTAGCAGCGGACCCTGCGGGCTCAACCCTCTTCCTCGTCGAGCCGACCATTCTGCACTGCGCTTCGAATTTGTTACGCTGTCTCCGATATGGGCCTTCTGCGCGGTGGGAGCAGCAGACTTATCAGGCTGGCAAAGAATGCCATAGCTGGTGCAACTTCGCAGACGAAGGTCAGCCAATTTGTCTCGGCGAAGAACGGAGCTGGATTCAGGAGTGTTGTTGCCGGCGTCCTCCAGCCAAGGACGCCATACGCAATCAATGCGATGACTGTGGCAATTCCCGTGCGTAATGCCACCCTCAGTCGTGTTCTTGAGCCTGAGCCAAAACCAAAAGCGATGCAAAGACTCGTGACTGCTGCGGCAACAGCTGAGGTCACAATCACGCCCAGCGATTCTTGCCTGTAGTTCAGGAAAGGAAACAAGGGGCCGCTGTTCACGAGCCCGTAAAACCAAACGATGCAAAGCGCAGTTGTGAGAAACACCGCCACAGGTGCGAGAAGTCTGGCCCAGCGCCTGGTCATGTCGAAATCTCCTCAGACTCGGCGCTGGACTTTCCCCACATCTGTTCGGTCTCGAACTTCCTATGGTTCACTCGCGCCCTCCACAACATCCGTCGGCAGCACGGCCTTTCTACCACGCTTCCTCTTCGGCAGTACCGGCACGACCCGCTCCACACCTTCGCGCCCCTCGTGCAGCACGCGCGTCTTCATCTCCTTCGCGGCCTCACGGTCCACCGGCGCTGCCTCGCGCGGAGGTCCCAGCGCCTCTCTCGCCGCCGCATTCAGCAGCCGCCGAACCGGCCACCCGCCGTCCGGGTTAGGGAAGAGAATCGCGCCCGCCCGCTTGTTCTCCGGCCGGTAGTACCACCGGCGCAGCAGCGCCAGATAATCGCAGCGCTCGTCGATATCAGGCGCACCCGCCTCGCGCCCCCTTGCCTCGAGCCGCTCAATTACCAGCCGCGCCCGCTCCTCCGGACTCAGAACGCGCACCTAGACTCCGCTAACTTCCTCACTGCCGCCGACTCGCTCTTCCAGCGGCACCGCCGCAATCATCAGCGGCTGCGCGAACAGCGAACTCCCCACCGCCGTCTGCTCGCGCACCGCGCGCACGCCCAGCGTCGAAAGCCGCTCCGGTCCCACGATGCGTCCCTGCTCAAACGCGAACACATTCGCCGCATCGCGCGCACTCTCCTCCGCTGTCGGCGCCGCGGCCTGCACGATCAGCGCGCGCAGCTTCATCAGCGGCTGCACGATCTCGTCCGCGAGCTGCGTCGCAGCCTTCACCTTCTCCCACTGCTTGTGCACTGCCGCCGCGCCCTCGAAGTCCATCGCCTCGCTCGCAGCCTCACGCTTGGCCGCCAACTCCGTGAGCATCGACTCGCCGTTCGTCTCTAGAAACGCCCTCACCCGCTGCCGCCTCGGCGGCATACTCCTCGCGCGTGCACGCTCCCTTGCACGGCTCCATGCACATCTTCATCTCGCCGTACGCGCAGCCCGGATGATCCGGCGAAACCTCCAGATCCTCCCAGCAGCGCCGCAGCTTGAACAGATCCAGCACCGCCTCGCAATACCGCTCTGCTGCAGCACGCGACGGGAACGGCCCATACGACTCGCCCAAAGATTTCTTATTGATCCGGTTCGTCACATACACGCGCGGATGTTCATTCGACATCGCCATCCGCAGCACAAACGGCGCATGCAGCCGCAACCTTCTCCGCGCCTCCGCCGGTCCGAAGCTCGCGCGCGCCGCGCAATACAACACCAGAGTTGATTCGAACTCCGAGCCAGTCCGAGTCCACTCGATCCACCGCACGCGGTCGCGCAGGTTCAGCCGCTTCGACAGCACTGGCCGCCCCTGCTCGTCCACTGCATCCGGCGAATCCAGCAGCCGTCTCAGCCTGCGCCGCACATCGGCGGCGCGCGTCAGATAGGGCTGGCTCTGCTCGTCCGCGCCGCGCAGGCACACCACACCCGGAGCCGCCGGAATCTCGCGCAGAATCTCGCTCGCACGGTCAGGCGTGAACTCAACGCGCCGCTCGAACTCGAAGCCCACACTCACTCAGATGGATTCTAGTCGCGCTACGCTCGCCTCGGCTCTGCTCCGAACGCGTTACTGTTGCGCCTGCTGATGCTGCCGCTTTGGCGCCGGCGGCTGTTCCGGCAGCGCCTGCGCCTTCTCCACCAGCACCGACCATTCCTCCGGTACGGGCATCTCCCGGTCAATCGACAGCGCGCCGTCGCTTTGCGTCACCTGCACCGCCACCGTCAGTTCACTCTTCGTGCGCCCGCGAAAGATTCCATGCGTCGGCGGCACGTCCGCATAGTCGCGTCCAATCGCCGTGCGGATGATGCCGGTCACCCGTCACCAGGCAGTTTGTCGGATCGAACCCGACCCAACCCAGCTCCGGCAGAAACGCCTCCACCCACGCGTGCGTCGCTGAGGCCTCCGAGCGGTCGTGGGCTCCGCCGCCGTGAAACAAATATCCGCTCACATACCTGCAGGGAATCCGCAGCTCGGTCCGCAACAGCGTTGTCATGATGTGCGCAAAATCCTGGCACACACCCGCACCGCTGCGCAGCGCGTGATCAATTGGCGAATCCACCTTCGTCGAATTCGGCTTGTAATCGAAGTGCTCATACAGCTGCTTATTCAGCGTATGCACCACGTTCAGCGGATCATCCCTGCGCCTCAGATCCAGATGTCGCGCAAGCTCCTTCAGTGCCGTGGTCGGCGTTGCAAACTCACTCGGCAGCAGCATCTCCCAGAAGTCACCCTCTGCCACCTGCCGGTCCAGTTCCTCCCATGACGCGCTCGGCAGCGACTCCGGCACCTCGATCTGCGGCTGCGTCTCCACCTGCGACTCCGCCACGATCACCAGTTGCGTATGCGGTCCCGGAATATCGAAGTGATGCACATGATTCGCATGATGATCGCGATAGCTGAAAACGCGACACCTCGGCGTCACTGAAAGCTGGAACGTCAGGCAGCGCTGATTCTGGTCCGAGCGCGGATGCATCCGCGTCTCCATGATGCTCTCGCTTACCTCGCTCTTATACGAGAACTTCGTGAGATGCCGGACGAAGTAGTTCATGCTGCGCTCGCGCTCGGCAGCACGCGCAGCCTCATCGCCTCGCATCGGCGAGAGCGGACTGCACTGAATAATCCACATAAATGCTGTACAGCATGCGGTGGAGCTGATTGCACTCGCCCTGGACATTTTGCAGGTAAGGTATCACACCGCGATCCAGGATCTCGTCCACCGACACATACGCGAGCGAGGCCTGCATGCGTCCCGCTAGCCGAGTCAACGCCTCCGCGCGCGCTCCTCCGCTGCGCTCCTGAATCGACCGCAACGCTGCCTGCATGTTCTCCACGGAGAACCGCAACGAGTGCGGGAACTCCGCATTCAGCAGAAGGAACTCCAGAATTCTCTCCGGTGTCAGGTCCGCCGTGTACACCTTGCAGTACGCCTCAAATGCTGTCGCGCTGCGCAGCAATCCCATCCACTCCAGGTACTCATTGCCCACCGGCCCGCGATCGCGCTTCGTCCATAGATCTCCGTGGTACGCATCGAGCAGCATCGCCGTTGCCATTGCGCGTTCCAGATACCGCCCCACCTGGATGAAGTGCCAGCCCTCGCCGTGCGTCATCGTCGAATCCGTCACGCCCTGGAACTGATGCACTGCCTCCAGCACCTGTTGCAGGAACGCGGCGGGCGCCTCACTCGCTGCCTCCGTCGGCGACTGCATCATCGCCTTCACCTCCGGCCGCGTCACTTCCAGATACAGCGAGTTCAGCCGGTGCCACTGCTCGGTCGAGATCTGCTCACGCACATGCCGCGCATTCTCCCGCGCCGCCAGGATGCACGACAGCACCGACGACTTATGGTCCGTATCGAAGGTCAGCGTGCGCGCCAGCCCATACGGATTCCCGTCCCACTTCACGCGCTTGGGCCGACCCAGCGCATGCAGCACGCGCACCCATCTGTGCTCTGAGCTCGTCGAGCTCTCATCCAGCATCAGGTTCAGGTTTACATCCACGAGCCTCGTCGTATGCTCGGCGCGCTCCAGATAACGCGCCATCCAGTACAGCGAATCCGCCACACGAGAGAGCATCGCGTCCAAGCCCTTCAGCTCCGGAGCCCAAACTGTGACTCCGGCCGCGCTGGAATATTTCATCTACTCTACACTCCACCTGATCAGGATCCCCTAAAGATTCTGCGCGCTACTGCGGGCGCGGCGGCGCCTTCATCAACTCAACAAACATCTTGTAGAACCGCGGCGCATCCAGGTCCTCGTGCACATGCACTCGCTGCAGCTGCCGGTCTTTCGGACGATTCGCATCCGTCCACGTCAGCGTATCGCCGTAGCCCGGCCCGCGCGTCAGGTCTACGTCGACATACAGCACGCGCTCGCGCGTAATGATCTTCGGATCAAGCCACGAAGCTGCCGCCAGTTCATCCCACAGGTAGTGATACTCCGTCGTGTACTTCGCCACATACTGCGCCGCTGGAGAAGGGGACTGCGCAATCTCCGCCATCATCTGCTTCGAGAACAACGTCTTCACCGAGATGTCCACCGGCGTCAGATCCACTCGCGGCCACGCGGCGCGCAGCACGATGTGCGCCGCCTCCGGGTCGAACCAGAAGTTGAACTCGTGCCTTGGATGCGTCGCAAACTCCGGGTCATCCGTTCGCGGCGCGAGGCTTCCGCCCATGATCACGATGCCCTGCGTCAGCTGCGCAAACTCCGGATCGATCGAGATCGCCAGCGCGATGTTCGTCAGCGGCCCGCCCGGCGTAGATCGTCACCTCATGCGGATGGGCGTGCACCTGTCGAATCAGAAAATGTGCAGCGTCCTCATCCAGCGGCTTCGTCGTCGGTGCACCTTCCTGCAGCGGGGGCACCACAATCTCGGAGTGATATTTCGGCCCGGGTGTCCACGCGCCATACCACGGCGAGCTCCCCACAAAGGCCTGCGCCGCCATCGACTCCGCCTCATTTCTCACTAGCGGAAACACCGCGCCCGGCACCACCGGGACATCCGTGCGATGAATGATCTCCAGCATCCGCAGCGTGTGCTGCACCTCTTCAGGCCGCCATGCATCTCCGGTCACCACCGTAATGCCCAGCACCTTCGCCATCGGCGACTGCAGCAGCACCATCATCGCCATCTGGTCTGACCCGCCCGGTCCCGCAGCATCCTGATCGATGATCACCATCCGCGGCTTTTCGTCGGCGCCGTTCTGGGCGAGAAGCACTCCCGCGCACATGCAGGCCATCACTGCCGCAACGACCGCTCGCCTCATTCGCTCAGCACCCACGTGTCCTTCGACCCGCCGCCCTGCGAGCTGTTCACCACCAGCGATCCCTCTCTCAACGCCACGCGCGTCAATCCGCCCGGCACAATCGTCACCTTGTCGCCGTACAGAACATACGGCCTCAGGTCCACATGCCTTGGCTGCAGCTCATCTCCAATCAGGCACGGCGCGCGAGAAAAACTGATCGTCGGCTGCGCTATATAGTTTCGCGGATTCGCCCTGATCTTCTCCGCAAACGTGTCGCGCTCCTTCTGCGTTGCATGCGGTCCAATCAGCATGCCGTATCCGCCCGACTCGCCCACAGCTTTCACCACCATCTTGTCCAGGTTGGCCAGCACATGCTGGCGTTCCTTGTCGAGATAGCAGAGAAACGTCTTGACGTTCTGCAGAATCGGATCTTCGTGCAGGTAGTACTGGATGATGTCCGGCACAAAGGCATACAGCGCTTTGTCGTCGGCCAGGCCCGTTCCGAATGCATTCGCCAGCGTCACATTGCCCGCGCGATACGCATTGAACAGCCCCGCCACGCCCAGTATCGAATCCGCACGAAACGCCAGCGGATCAATGAAGTCATCGTCCACGCGCCGGTAGATCACATCCACGCGCCGCAGTCCGCTCGTCGTGCGCATGTAGCAGACGTTGTCGTGCACCACTAGGTCGCGGCCTTCCACGAGCTCGATGCCCATCTGCCGCGCGAGGTACGCATGCTCGAAGTAGGCCGAGTTGAATACGCCCGGCGACAGCAGCACGATGTTCGGTTCAGGCCGTCCTTCCGGAGCCAACGATCGAAGCGTCCCCAGCAACACCTGTGTGTAGTTCTCAATCGGCCGCACGTTGTACTGCTGAAACAGCCTTGGAAAGATGCGCTTCATCACGCGCCGATTCGTCAGCATGTAGCTCACGCCGGAGGGCACGCGCAGGTTGTCCTCCAGCACCACAAACTCACCATTCTCCAGCCGGATCAGGTCCGTCCCGCAGATCGCCACATAAACATTGCGCGGCACCTGCAGGCCGCACATCTGCCTCCGGAACTGCGGGCACGAGTACACCAGCTCCCGGGGCACGACGTTGTCCTTCAGAATCCGCCCCTCGTTGTAAATGTCCTTCAGAAACAGGTTCAACGCCGTAATGCGTTGCGTCAGCCCGCGCTCCACGCGCGCCCATTCCGCCGCGGTGATGATGCGGGGCAGCAGATCGTACGGAAAGATCCGCTCCGTCCCTTCCTCCTGCCCGTACACCGTAAACGTGATGCCCTGGTTCAGGAAGCTCAAATCCGCCTCCTGCTTGCGCCGCTGAATCTCTTCCTGCGGCAAGCTGGTCAGCAGTTCCACCAGCGGCGAGTAGTGCGGATGCAGTTCCTTCTCCGCTGCAAACATCTCGTCGTACGCGCCGTCGAGCAAATACTGCCCGAGCGCCATCCGCTCAAGCGCACCGCCCGACCCATTCACCGCCAACTCGTCCATAATTCCGCCGTCAGTAGCCGTCAGTATAGGTCACAAAAACACTGCGGCCGGAGCGAAACTCCGCTCCGGCCGCTGCGTCTCTCGCGAGCCTACCTCGGCTTCACGCCGATGACCATCTCCGTGCTCCCCGCCAGGTTCACGTCATCCTTCGGCGCGAGCATGATTCCCGACTTCTCTCCGCCAGCCACTGCCGACAGCGCCACACCCGGAATCGCGCTCACCACATGCACCGGCGCTCCGGCCCCCGACTGCATTCCAGTCACGTGGTTTTCCATGTTGTCGCTGCCCCCGCGCACCGCCGAGGTCGTCTGCTGTTCGGCTGCAGAGCCGCGCATTCCCATATCCGTGTCGGACTTCTGACCCAGAATCTGATTCTCTGAGAGCGCGATCCGGTACAGGCTCGCCTCCACCGGGAACGCTGTGCCCTTCTTCGGCTCCATCTTGTCGAACACAATCGTCAGCGACCCGCTGTTCTCGCCCTTTTTGAACGGTGTCGCATCCACCACATGTCCGGTCAGCAGCGATCCGCGTGGAATCGCCACGCCATTAATCGTCGTAGGCTTCTCCGTCACCGCGGCGATCTCCTGCCCTACCTTCGCATCGCGCGAGCTCAGCCCCTTCTTCAGCGTGCAGTTCACGGGAATCTGTCCCTCAAACGCTCCGCTCGGCTCCTGCGCGGCGAGCGTACAAAATGCGGCCATCATCACGACCGCAATTCCCATCTTCAGCCTCATAGAAAAACTCCTCCCGACGAACCCATCCAAACCGTTCGGAAAGGTTCGCACCCATCCTAGCCGCAAACTCGCACAAGGGACGCGGAAATCTTGCCTGAAGTTTCACTTAGCCAGGACCCCGGCCGCCGTACCGGACCCCCATCTGCGGTAAACTTGATAAGTTGCGTTCTTTTCGCGCCGGCCTGCAGCTGAACCCCCGCAGCGCGCTGAACCCATAGCCATTCTCATACGACAGGATTTCCCTCCATTGAGCACCGCATCGCAGCCCATCCGCAACATCGCCATCATCGCCCACGTCGACCACGGCAAGACCACCCTCGTCGACGCCATGCTGCGCCAGTCCGGCACCTTCCGCGCCAATGAGCCGTCGCCGAGCGCGTCATGGACTCCAACGACCTCGAAAAAGAGCGCGGCATCACCATCCTCGCCAAGAACACGGCCATCCACTACAAGAACACCAAGATCAACATCGTCGACACCCCCGGCCACGCCGACTTCGGCGGCGAGGTCGAGCGCGCCCTCAAGATGGTCGACGGCGTCGTCCTCCTCGTCGACGCCTCCGAAGGCCCGCTGCCCCAGACCCGCTACGTGCTCTCCAAGGCCCTCGAGGCCAAGCTCACGCCCATCGTCGTCATCAACAAGATCGACCGTCCCGACGCCCGCGCCGCAGGAAGTCCTCAACGAGGTCTACGACCTCTTCATCGACCTCGACGCCGACGAGTCCATGCTCGAGTTCCCGGTCATCTACACCAACGGCAAGGCCGGCACCGCCACCATGGACCTCGCCGAGCCCGGCACCGATCTCCAGCCGCTCTTCGAGCTCATCTTCAAGACCATCCCCGCCGCCACACGGCGACCGCCGACGGCGACGCTGCAGATCCTCGTCACCAACCTCGACTACTCCGACTACCTCGGCCGTCTCGCCATCGCGCGCGTCTTCAACGGCACGCTCAAGACCGGCCAGGAGGTCAACGTCTCCAAGCTCGACGGCTCGCTCCAGACCGTCAAGATCACCAAGCTCTTCACCTTCGACGGCCTCAAGCGCGACGACACCACCGAGACCACCGTCGGCGACATCGTCGCCATCGCCGGCATCCCCGGCATCACCATCGGCGAGTCCTTCGCGCAACATCGAGAACCCCCAGCCGCTTCCGCTCATCACCATCGACGAGCCCACCATCGCCATCCAGCTTCTCCGTCAACAACGGCGCCCTTCGCCGGCCGCGAAGGCAAGCTACGTCACCTCGCGCAACCTCAAGGAGCGCCTCGACAAGGAGCTCCTCACCAACGTCTCCATCCGCGTCGAAGACACCGGCTCCCCCGACACCTTCAAGGTCCTCGGCCGCGGCGAGCTCCAGCTCTCCGTGCTCATCGAGATGATGCGCCGCGAAGGCTTCGAGCTCATGGTCTCGCGCCCCGAGATCGTCACCAAGCGCATCGACGGCCAGCTCATGGAGCCCTCCGAGCTCCTCACCATCGACATCCCCGAGAACTTCGTCGGCACCGTCATCGAGCGCCTCGGACCGCGCAAGGGCGAGATGGTGAAGATGTCCAACCACGGCTCCGGACGCGTCCGCATGGAATTCAAAGTCCCGTCCCGCGGCCTCATCGGTCTCCGCAACGAAATGCTCACCGAGACCCGCGGCACCATCGTCATGAACTCCATCGCCGACGAGCTACATCCCCTACTCAGGGCGAGATCCCGCAGCGCCCCACCGGCGCCCTCATCTCCGACCGCCCGGGCACCACCACCACCTACGCGCTCGACGGCCTGCAGGACCGCGGCGTCCTCTTCGTCCCCGACGGCGTCGAGGTCTACGAGGGCATGATCATCGGCGAGCACTCCCGCGACAACGACCTCGACGTCAACGCCGTCCGCGAGAAGAAGCTCACCAACATGCGCGCCTCCGGCTCCGACGACGCCCTCCGCCTCGTCCCCTACAAGCAGCTCACCCTCGAGCAGTCCATCGAGTTCATCGCCGACGACGAACTCGTCGAGGTCACACCCAAATCGCTCCGCCTGCGCAAACGCATCCTCCAGGCCAACCGCCGCCCCCGCCGCAACCAGCCCGTCGAGTAACGCCCTTCCCGCTCTGCCGGGTGCCCAGGTCCCTTGTGGACCTGGGTTTCTCTATGTGGGCGATCGTTGTGTTAAGGGCACGGCTTCAGCCGTGCCGTTGGGCGCGTCGACGAAACCGGGCTTTAGCCCCTCAGGTACGATCTTCAGCCCGAACGCGTTTCACGAGATCGTCTTCACGAGACGATAACGATCCAACGTAATCTTCGCGCGAATCGCATCCACCTTTTCCGGATACCGAAGCCGCGAAAACGCAACCCACGCCTCGCGGTAACTCTCCCAGATCTTCTCCACACTCGTAAGCTCGCCCGCTGTCACGGCACCCTCATAGACGTCTTCCTTCTTCCGCGAGCGCAATTCCCGCAGCGTCTTCCCATACTGGAGCTGGAGGGAAGCTTCAGCCCCTCTGATCTGCTCGTCAGACAAAACCGGCCACTCCTTCCGCTCGAACTGAACCAGCTCTGTATGAAATAGATCGTCAAGAATCTCCTCTGAGCCGATCGTTCGTATCGCGCGAATCGTGCCGCCCTGATCCACCTCGGACCCGTGCGCCTCGACGTATGCATTCTGAGCAGCCACCAGTTTTTCAAACGCTCCCTGCTGTTCCGCACTCATACTCGATTTCAACGATCCGTAATACCGGCTCCGGCGGTCGTCCGCAATCTCGGACGCATATCCGTTGCAGAAGTTCATTGTGAATGTCGTCTGCGCATAGTCACAGAATTCAAAAGGTCCATGCGCGGGACGTGCGCCGTTGAGGTTCTCGATGTCCGGCAGTGCTGACATTGCGGCGCCTTCTTCAAACTCGCAGGCGAACCGCATCGCCAGCGGAACATCGCGCTTCACTCCCGCACCGTTGAAATAAATGTCCGCAAGAATCAGCGAACCGCCGACCACCCATGCGGTGGATTCCTTCGGGTTCTGTCTGAGCCCTGCCTTCTGCGCAAGCCGCTCCTGCCACGCACAGGCGCGCGCCGCCGAGTAGCTCACCGGTCGACCGATGCCACGATAAGACCGGTACGAAGCGCACGCCGGATATTCGTTTGGAACAGCGACGTTGTCCGCCTCGGCCGGAAGAGGAACAGATGCGTACGCAGCGCAATCCGTGGGAAGCTCGGCGCGAGCGGCCTGGCCGAAAGCATCGAGGCCAACGGCACTATTTGCCAGTAGGATGGCGGTCGTGAGACCGAACAAGTGTGTGTAGAAAGTCCATTGACGCGACATCAGTGCAAAAGTATATGTCCTCTCCAGTTTCGCCTCGGCGCCTGGGCATTAAATTCCGCTTGACCTCGCCTCCCGGCGAAGACTAATGTCTCGCCAACTCGCGCAACATTCGTGCACCGGCCCCGAAAGACTTGCAGAGCGAACGCTGTCTTCTGGAGGAATCGCATGGCCATCAGTACGCCCCAGGCCGTCCTTGCCGTCGGCGCCCTCGGAACCGCCGCCACCGGTCTCGTCGACTCAACCAAAGCGTTCTCCGGCGGCATCAGCCGCGCCGGCTTCGGCTACATCAAGCAACTCATCGCGCGCACCGTTCCCGCAGGCGCCAACGCTCAATCGGGCTCCGGCCTCGGCACAGACGACATCCTTAACACACTGCTCGCCAACTGGATGAACGGCATGGACCCCGGCGCCCAGAAGGCCATCGCGAAGTCCTTCATCAAGCTGCACCTCAATCCCGCCACCGCGGCCGCGCTCGCCGCGCAGACCAATGTCGACCCCGTCGCTCTCGCCAACGTCGCCGCCAAACTCGCCGCCATGCAGCCCCTCACCAACCCTGAGGCGGACGCCTTCGGCCGCTTCGATCTCGCGCTCTCAGCCCTCATCGACCGCGCCTATGAAAGAGCCGACCAGTTCTACCGCAACTGGTGCAAGGTTCTGGCCTGCATCTTCGCCATCGTCCTCGCCTGGCTCGGCAACCGTGCGCTTTCCACAACGCTGCCGCGTTGGGAGATCATCATCATCGGCCTCATCGCCACGCCGCTCGCTCCCATGGCCAAGGACATCGCCAACGCCATCCAGACGGCCTCCGACTCGCTTGGAAAGCTGAAAGGCTAGGCCCGCCATGTTCTTCCTCAATACGCGAGCTCTGCCGGTCGGCGGCGGCGTAGTCGGCAGCGCGGACTCCATCACTGTGCTCGACCAGACCAACACAATTCGCTCGCTCGGCGAACTCGGAGCCGCCATCAGTGGCCGCGATGTGCTGCTCATCACCCACGGCTTCAACGTCAACCAGAGCGATGGCCTCCAATCCATCAGCAACTGGGGAACGCTTCTCGACCTCGGCAATGCCGTCCCCATCGGCATGCTCTGGCCCGGCGATTCGCGCTGGATTCACGTCGTCGACTATCCCGTCGAAGGCAATGACGCGATGGCCGCCGGCAACCTGCTCGCCGCCTTCCTGAATAAAAACTTCACCTCCGCGCTGTCGCTCTCCTTCGCCTCGCACTCCCTCGGCGCGCGCGTCGTGCTTTCGACCATCGCCGGCCTCAACCGCCCCGCTCGCCGCCTGCTCGTCATGGCCGGCGCCATCGACAACACCTGTCTTGGCGGCGAGTACGTCAACGCCGCCAAGAGCGTCGGCAGCATCTCTTTGCTCGCCTCACGCTCGGACAATGTGCTCCGGTGGGCCTTTCCCGCCGGCAACTTTGTCAGCGGCCTCTTCTCCCGCGGCACCCCTTACATCCATGAAGCCATCGGCCGCGAAGGCCCCTCACCGGCCATTACGCCGCCGTCCAACCTCCACGCCGACTGGCAGATTCCCGACGCCTGGGGCTTCGACCACAGCGACTATCTTCCCGCGGCTGTCGCCCCCGCGCCCATGCCGCCCGTCGCAGCCTTCCCCGGTCCGCAGCCCCCTTCCAAACCCGCCTGGAGCGCCGCCGTCGAAACCTCGCGCTGGCCCTGAGCCTGAGCACGTTTCACCACACCCATGTGGCTGTTTGGACACAAGTCCACCCTTATCTCATTTGTCATCTAGACTTTGCGCAAATTTGGCGGGGAGGGGGTCTGAGCTCGTGTCAGCTCCCCGCAATCGTCATCCCTTCGATCCGGACTGTCGGCACCGCGCCCGCGCCCCGAAATTCAAGATCGTTCCCGATCGCGCTCACGTTCCGGAACATATCCTTCAGGTTCCCGGCGATGGTGATCTCCTCGACTGCATGCGTCAGCTCGCCATTCTCAATCCACAGCCCGCTCGCGCCCTGCGAGTAATCGCCGGTGACCAGGTTCACGCCGAATCCCATCGTGCTCAGCACGAACAGCCCCCGCTTCACATCCCCCACAATCTCGTCCTGGGTCAGCTCTCCCGGCTCCAGGAAGTAGTTCCCGCCGCCAATTCCCGGCGCCCCCGCCAACCCCCGCGACGCCTTCCCATTCGATTTCATATTCAGCTTGCGCCCGGTGTAGGTGTTCAGCAGCAGCTCCTTCAGCACACCTCGCTCGACAACAACAGTTCTGCGCGTCGGCAATCCATCTCCGTCGAACGGCGATGTCCCGAATCCTCCCGCACGTAACGTCGAGCCATCCGGCAGCACATGGTCGAAGACCATCGTCCCGTCGTCGACGAGGGTGATGTTTTCACCCGCGACCTGCTCGCCCAGCTTGCCCGCAAACATCGACGCATTGCGGTAGATTGCATCTCCATCCGCCGCGTGCAGAAGGTTCGCCATCAGCCCGCGCGACACCTCAGGCGGAAATACCACCGCGCACTGACATGTCGGCACCCTGCGCGCGCCCAGCTTACGCAACGCCCGCTGTGCTGCAATGCGCCCAATCTCCTCAGGCGACTCCAGCAGCCGCGGCGTCCGTGCGCTCGAGTACCAGGACCCCGTCTGCATCGCTCCGCCCGCATCCTGCGCAATCGGCGACGCCGAAAAGCCGCAGTAGCTCCTTCTGTACTCGCCTGCAAAGCCTCGCGAATTCACCATCACCCGGTGTGACGTGCTGAGGTCGAACCCCGCTCCCCGGCTGTTCTGGATGCGCGTATCCACGGCCAGCGCCGTGGCCTCGCAACGCTTCGCAATCTCAATCCGCTCCGCCGGAGGAACACTGTCGATGTCGTCGAAGTACAGCGCCAGCTCATCGACTGCCAGCGAACCAAATGCCTCGCGCTCCGGCAGACCTGCAAACGGATCCACACCCGTCACCTTCGCCAGTTCCACGGCTCCGCTCACCAGCCGCGCGATTCCATCCTGCGACAGATCCGAGGTCGAGGTGCTCGCCGTCCGCTGCCCATCCTCGGCCTCGAAGAAGACCCGCAACCCCATCCCCCGCGAGCCTGCTTCCGTCAGCTCATCCACCTCGCCCATGCGCACGTGTACGGAGAACTCATCTGCCTCGAAGGCCACCGCCTCCGCGTCCATGGCCCCCGCCTTAAGTGCCCGTTCCACGGTTACTTCAGCGAGGAACTTTAGTTTGTTGGCGGACGCATCGAACTCCGTATGCTCGAGCTTATGTCTCTGTCGGTCCATCGCGATCCATTGTCTCAGGGCTCGCGGTGCGTATGCGAACGCAGTCTCCGACTGAAGAGTATTTCCCGGCATTGCGCTATTGCTCTGGCCCCGCCGCTGTGCCTCGCGATCATGGGCTGCGCAGGCGCGGCCATGACTCCATCTCCCACACAGACTGCCCCAGCTCCCACAGCTCCCGCGGGTCCAAAATACGCGCAGGTCACCAACTTTGGCGCTTCCATTACGTGCGGGTACTACGCCACGCAGGATGGCGCCCAGGGATACATCTGGTCGAACCACGGATACGCGGGCCTCTTTGACAGCTCCCTGACCGGCACCACGGCGCAGAATATATGCCGCTCGGGCGATCAGGCCGCCGACACCGTCCGCGGTTGGATCATGCCGAATGCCGTGCCCGCACTGGGCGCGAAGCAGCTGTATACCGTGATGGTGGGTACGAACGACCTCCTCGTCTGTGCAGGACAGACGGGATGTCTTCCCAACTATCTCAATGCGATGACCGCGGCGCTTTCATGGCTTGCTCTTCCAGCGAGCGACAAAGTTCTCGGATCTTCTCTCAAGGTGTCGCAGGCATGGACGAGCGACCTCAACGTCGGCGTTGCCACAAACACGGCCGGTGCCTCACTCAGCTTTCCGGTCACGCAAACCGTTGCCGGCCGCACGCTCTACATCGCCTATCGCGTCTTCGATGCGGGCAAGGTGAACGGCGGAACAGCGACTGTGCAACTGGATGGAAATCCTGTCGCGACTCTCTCGAGCATCGTGAATACAGGTCATGCCATCGCCACGGTGAATGGCTTGAATGACACAATCTTTGCCCTGGGTATCCCGCTCGGAGCCGCGGGCACGCATACGGTCACAATCACGAATGGAACGAGCGGCGGCTTCTTTTCGTTTCAGTGGGCCGGAGTCTCCAGTGGACAGTACGCTTCGACGTCCGGCGCTCCCCGCCTGATGGTCGCGTTACTGCCGCAGTCCACCGGTTCCTCCTTCAACACTTTCGAGGTTTCCCACAATGATGCGCTCAACCAGCTCGCTGCAGCGCTGGCGAGCGATGGTATGTGGGTCACGGTTGTTCACTGCGAATCTGTTCTCGATCTGACGAAAGATATGGCCGACGGCATTCATCCCAACGACAGCGGCCACGCCAAGTTGGCCGCCGCGTTCGAGAGCGCCTTGTAGGCGTTAGCTTCTTGTTCCACCCACCGTCATGCGGTCCAGCTTCACCGTCGGCATGCCCACACCGACCGGAACGCTCTGCCCATTCTTGCCGCACGTGCCGATGCCTTCATCGAGCGCGAGATCATTGCCCACCATCGACACATACTTCAGCGACTCCGGCCCGTTGCCGATCAGCGTCGCGCCCTTCACCGGCGCCGTCACTTTGCCATCTTCAATCAGGTAGGCCTCGCTCGCGGAGAACACGAACTTGCCGTTTGTAATGTCCACCTGTCCGCCGCCGAAGTTCACCGCATAGAGCCCGCGCTTTACGCTGCGGAGGATGTCGCCCGGATCGTCCTCGCCCGCGAGCATGTACGTGTTGGTCATGCGCGGCATGGGAATCGCCTGGTAACTTTCACGACGTCCGCTGCCAGTATTCGGCATGCCCATCAGTCGCGCGCTCAGCTTGTCGCTCAGGTAGCCGCGCAAAATGCCGTTCTCGATCAGCACCGTCTCCTGCGTTGGATTGCCTTCGTCGTCGACGTTCAGCGAGCCGCGTCGCCCGGCATCGTTCCGTTGTCCACCACGGTCACCTTGCTCGACGCCACTTGCTGTCCGATCAGCCCCGCAAACGCGCTCGTCTTCTTGCGGTTGAAGTCGGCCTCAAGCCCATGCCCGACGGCTTCATGCAGCAGCACACCCGGCCACCCCGGCCCCAGCACAACCTCCATCTCACCCGCCGGTGCAGCGACAGCGCCGAGCTGCAGCACTGCGGTGCGCGCGGCCTCCGTCGCAAAGTGTTCTGGACTCTTTGAGCCGGTAAAGAAATCGAGCGTAACGCGTCCGCCACCGCCGCTGGAGCCACGTGCGGTGTTGTGTTCATCCTTCGCAATCACCGCGACGTTCAGCCTCGCGAGCGGCTGCGTGTCCGAAGCAAAGGTGCCGTCGGATGCGGCGACGAGAATTCTCCGCAATTCATCGTTCAGCCCGGCGCGCACCTGCACAATGCGAGGATCGAACGCTCTCGCTGCGCGATCGGCACGTCGCAATCAGCTCCAGCTTCGCGCTGATCTCCGCATCGGACGAACCAGCAACTGGATAGAGTTGTGGCGCGCGCGTCTGCTGAAATCCCGCAACACGCGTTGTCTGCGGTCCGCTGGCGATCAGCGCAGCTGTGCGCGCCGCCTTCAGCAGCCGCTCCGCGCTCAGATCGTCCGTGTAGGCGAAGCCTGTGCGTTCGCCACTGAGCACACGCACGCCGCAGCCTACACTCACACCCTGCGCGGCGGTCTTTACGATGCCCTCGTCCATGCCCAGCGAGGTCGAGGTCACCGCCTCGAAGTACAGGTCCGCAAAGTCGCCGCCTGCGCTCAACGCTTCGCCGAGACAGCGCTCCAGCAGGCGCTCGCTCAGACCAAGAGTTTCAAAGAAGTATCGGTTGTGATCGTAGAGATTCGGGAACGGGTCTGAAGCTGCCACCATCTTGCGATTCTACGCGCAGTAATACTTCTCAGCGTCCATGCGAAGGATCGGCTGAATCGGCAGCATCCATATCAAGAAATACTTGCGGGAAGCCCGGCGCATAGCAATTGCCGTCGGCCGCGTAGGTCGCGCCGCAGCTCTGCGTGATCTCCGGCCGTCGCGGCGACTGCGAATATTGCCACGCCGTCAGGTTCAGGTCCGGTGCAGCACTCAGCGGCTTGGCGTGAATCGTGCAACCGGGCGAAGGCGGGCATTGGTCCAGTGCGTCGAAGATCGCAACCTCATGCAGCCCACCCTTCTTCACGCGAGCACGAATATCTTCGATCGTGTCGATCCACACCCCCGGATCGTCCTGAACGCGTTGCCCGCTCGCATACACGCCCGGACGATAGATGGAAGCCGCGACAGCCTCGGTCCAGGCCAGCAGATAGGCCGCCTGCTCATCGAGCAATCGTCCGCCCTCCTCCTGGTCGAGGAAGAGAATCGTCTGCGCAGGAAAGCCCTCGTGTCTGGCGGCTGCAATTGCAAGCGTTGCGTCGCTCTTACCCAGTGCTGCCGGCGAGGTGCCGCTCTTCTTCGCCTTCAAAATCTCCGCGTCGAGTTTGCCGTTCGCCAACACCAGGAAGCCCCAACCCTGTGACCGCAGAAGCGCTCGTTTGCCGGTCCACGTGTTCGCGTTCTCGCCCGGAGGATTGGTGAGCCAGTATCCCGTAAAGCTGAAGACCTTGTGCATCGACGACATCGTGTCGTCGCCGGGATAATCATTGCGGTCGAAGCCTACGAACGGCTCGCCCGGTCGCGGAGTCACGCTGTTCGCGCTGGCAGAAGACTGACTTGTAGTTGCTGGATGGCTCGTCGAGATCGCGGCCGGCGCGGAGCTCCCGCGCGAACACCCGCAGGTTGCGATCGCGGCCGCAAGAACAAGATTCAAGCTAGCCTTGAGCATCATTCACCGGATCCTTATCCTCAACAGAGTAGCGTCATGTCGACGACAGCGTTTTACAATCGCACGAGAGCCTATGCCAGAGACCAACGAACAATCAGCTAGCGACCCGCGTTATCCAATCGGCCCATTCGCTCCACCCCAGAGCATTACAGCTGAGGACCGCCGTTATGCCATCCTCACTATCTCAGAGATGCCAGAGCAGCTTCGCGAGGCCATCCGATCGCTGAATGAAGAGCAACTCGACACGCCGTATCGCGAAGATGGCTGGACGGTGCGGCAGGTTGTGCACCATCTGGCCGACTCACACATGGCGGCCTTTCATCGCCTCTGCCGCGCGCTTACTGAGGATACGCCGGAGATTCCCGGTTACAACGAAGCCGCGTTCGCCGAACTGCCAGATCATAAGATGCCCATTCAGTGGTCGCTCGATCTTCTTGACGGCGTGCACGCGCGCTGGGTTTCACTGCTGAATTCGATGAATGATTCGCAGTGGAACCGCACGTGGAAGCATAGCGAGCGCGGGGTACAACGGCTCGATGTGGTGACGCTGCTCTACGCGTGGCATAGTCGCCATCATGTGGCGCACATTACGCATCTGCGCGCACAACAGGGGTGGTAGAGCCTTAGCCGTACGACGGGTGATACGCTCCAACCATGCCTCCGCACCGGGCCCCTTCCGCGGACAACTCCGCTTCGCAATCGCCTGAAGAAATTGCTGCTGCCATCACCGGGTTCCTTGCGGAACACGCTGAGGCTGCCGTGCTCGAAGACGGCAAGGTCCTGTTCGATCTGCGCAATGCAAGACATTCGCTCTCGACGGAGCACGGCCAGTGCTCACTGCATCTTTGGAACGACGAGCGCAACGTGGTGCGCAACATCGTTGCTGCCACAGCGCGCGCCAACGGTCTGCGTCTCTCGGCGAAACGGCTCGGCCACGGGCAACTTAAGACCCTTGAACTCGTAAGCGCATGCGAGCGTCGAACACCGACAACACGCGATGCTGCACGCACGCGCTATCAGCGGCTGCTTGAACGAGTTCTCGCGCGCAATTTCCCGGACTGGAACGTCGAAGGCTTCCGCACAGCGATGGACCTCGAGCGCAGCTTTGGTCCCGCGTATGCACGCGGCATGCTGGTGCGCGGATCGCAGGCGTGGGCCGTCATCGGCGTCGGCGAGCACGAGAGTACGGCAATTGTCGATGGCATCCTCACGCTGGGCATCCTGTGGCTGCATCACTGCCGCGAGCAGGGTGGCGGACGCCGCCTGTACCAGGGACTCAAAGTTGTCGTGCCGCGCGGCGCCGCGGCGCTCACGCTCTCGCGCATGGCATGGCTCAACAAGGACACCGCGCAGTGGGAGATCTTCGAGCTGGAGGCGCCGAGTGAAGAGCTGATAGAGCGCGATCTTGCCGACACAGGAAATCTGCGCACGCGGCTGGTGCATCATCCCGACTCGAGTGCAGCTGCAGAGCGCTTCTCGCGCGCCATTGAGCAAGTCATGGAACTTGTGCCTCAGCACGATCACGTGCGTGTAGAGCATCGTCTGCGCAGCACGTCCGAGCTTGCATTCCTGCTGCATGGGCTGGAGTTCGCGCGAGCGCGCATCAGCCTCGCGCCGGGCAGCTTCGCCCACACGCTTGAGATTACCTTCGGCACCGGCGAGGCTGAGATGCCGCTCGAGCCCGCAACTCGCGAAGAAATTCGCGCCCGCGTCACTGAGCTCTTCGAGCGGCGGCGGGCAACACCGCGCGTTGAGCGCAAGACCAACGTCCCGCCGCATCGCCGCATCGGTTCGGCCTCAGCGGGACCAGCACATTCGCGCCTTCCACTGCGCGGCAGAGCAGCGGCATCTGCGATGAATCCCACGCAGGACCCACTCTATCGCGCAGCGCCGGAGCGCTGGCTGGAGTCTGTGTTGCGCCACGATCTCGCTCCGCTCACGCGCAATCTTGCGCACACGCGATCTCTCGCAACAGCGCAGGCTACTGGCCTGTTTGCAAATGATCCCGATCCAGACACGCGCGGCAATCGTGTTGATCGTGAGCCGCTGCCGGACGGTGACACGAATGCTCGCACCTCGCGCGTGCTCCCGCATCTGGATCCGAAACACGTTTACACGCAGGTCCCCGCCATCGCCGGTGCGAGCGATCGCGGCATGCTCGACCTGCTCGGAGTAACCGCGGACGGCCGGCTTGCGGTGCTTGAGCTCAAGGCGCAGGATGATCTGCACTTTGCTCTGCAGGGCCTCGACTACTGGATTCGCGTGCGACATCATCATCGTGAGACCGCCGACCCGAACACGGGGCTCGGCGAGTTTCAACGCCACGGCTACTTCCGCGGAGTGGAACTCTCGCCGCTGCAGCCGCGTCTGTATCTTGTTGCGCCTGCGTTGCATATTCATCCCGCGACGGAGACTGTGCTGCGTTATCTCTCGCCTGCGGTTGAATGGAACCTGCTCGCGCTCGACGAGCGCTGGCGCCAGCAGATCCGGGTCGTATGGCGCAGGAGCGGCGGCAGAGGTTGATTCCAAAGACATTCCGGCCGAAATATTTCAGCAACAAAAATCCTCTGCGTCCTCCACAGCCGCTTGCGCATCGAACCGCGCAAGGAGAAATTTGCCATGGCCACAGCAACGGAGACTGCAACGACTTTTCGCCTCGGCGGCGACATGGAGATTCATCGCCTCGGCTTCGGCGCGATGCGCATCACGGGGAAGGGCATCTGGGGCGAGCCACAGGATCGCGAAGAGAGTAAGCGCGTGCTGCGCCGTGCCGTTGAGCTCGGCGTCGACTTCATCGACACAGCGGACTCGTATGGTCCGGCCGTGAGCGAGATTCTTATTGGCGAAACACTCGCGCCGTACAAGCGTGGCCTGGTAATTGCTACGAAGGCCGGTCTTACGCGCCAGGGGCCCGACAAATGGGCGCCTGTCGGCCGCGCAGAATACCTCATTCAGCAGGTCGAGATGAGCTTGCGACATCTCAAGGTTGAACGGCTCGATCTCTGGCAGTTGCATCGCATCGATCCGAAGACGCCGGTTGAAGAGTCGCTTGGCGCGGCGAAGCGCTTGCAGGAGCAGGGAAAGATTCGACACATCGGCCTCAGCGAAGTCTCGGTCGCTGAAATCGAGAAGGCGCGCAAGATCGTCGAGATCGTCAGCGTGCAGAACGAATACAACCTCACCACGCGCAAGAGTGAGGACATTGTGAACTACTGCGAGAAGCACAAGCTCGGCTTCATCCCGTGGTTCCCGGTCGCTGCGGGCAAACTTGCAAAGCCCGGCGGCAAGCTCGACCAGATTGCGAAGCGCCACAATGCGTCTGTCGCGCAGCTCTCCATTGCGTGGCTGCTGCATCGTTCGCCGGTGATGCTGCCGATTCCAGGAACCAGTTCGGTTGCGCATCTTGAAGAGAACCTCAAGGCGGCGGATCTTCATCTCAGCGAGAGCGAGTGGAACGAAGTAGAGAGTGCAGTCAAGTAACGGCTAGCGTTTCGCTAGCCCATCCACGCTGGCGCAGCATTCAACTCATCGTCGGGCTCGAGAGGCGGCTGTTCCGCCGGCTCATCCATCTTTGCCGTGAAAAAGCGTTCGATGCGATCCATTACTTCCGCGCCGCGCTTTGCCTCGAAGATCTCGCGCCGCAGCGTTGCCCCGCCGGGAACGCCGTGCGTGAACCAGCTCGCGAACTGCTTCATCTTGCCGATGGCATCGCGCTGCGCGCTCTCATGGTTGCGCTTCTGGCGTTTGGCCTCATCGGTGATTGCGGGCGCAACGACCTCGGGATGCTCCGCGATTTCGTGCAGCAGCCGCTCGAAATAATCGCGGATCATGCGATACCGATCCATCTCGGTCGGCTTCTGGTACACGCCGGTTCCGGTGGCGCGCTTCGTAGCGGTGTACTGCGCAATCTGCCGGAAGATCCACGGATTCGCAGGCGCCGCGCGGCCGATCATCACAGCGTCGCAGCGCGTTGTCTCGATCATTGCGACCGCATCTTCCGGCGTGCGGATGTCGCCGTTGCCGATGACGGGAATCTTCACGGCATCTTTCACGGCGGCGATCCACTCCCAGCGTGCCTCGCCGGAGTAACCCTGCTCACGTGTGCGAGCGTGCAGTGCGACGGCGTTTAGACCGAAGTCCTCAGCCATCCTGGCCAGCTCCACGCACACGATGTTTGAATCGTTCCATCCCATGCGGAACTTCACGGTGAACGGGATCGTTACTGCCGCGCGCACACGCTCGAAGATCTTTTGAATTGCCGGCAGATCACGCAGTAGTCCACTGCCACCGTTGCAACTGACGACACGCTTCGCAGGGCATCCGAGGTTCAGATCGACAAGGTCGAAGCCCGCGTCCTCGCAGATGCGCGCGCTCTCTGCGAGAGTCTCTGGGTTTGAGCCGAAGATCTGCGCGGAGATCGGATGCTCATCGTCGTAGTACGTGAGATAGCGCTTGCGCTTCGTCTCGCGCATGCGGCTCAGGCCGTCGGCGGAGGTGAACTCGGTCATGATGAGACCGCAGCCGGAGATCTCGTTGGAGGTCTCGACGTCGATGTCGCTCGTGCCACCGATCGATCCAGTCGCAGAATATGGCGCCGCAGCAGAATATGGCGCTGGCGGCAGGAATATAACGACGCGTTCTTGATGAAGCGGCGAAAGACTGTGTCCGTCACGCCGGCCATCGGCGCAAGGACGGTCGCCGGCGCGATGCGCACGTTGCCGATATGCAGCTCTGCAGGGACGCTTGCGTGCGTCGGCATGCCGCGCTCAATCGTCGATGTCCACTTTTTATCCACAGCAACTTTCTCTGATTCGAGGATATCTTGCGTGACGGTTCCTCGCCGAACCCGAGCGGCGATGAGAGATTCTGTCGGCTAACGTCAATAGCGCGAAGCAGTTGAATTGTGTTGATGTTAGCGGTCTATCCGCATGCGATATAGACGTGTCTCGATGCAATTTTGTCAGGCCCAAAATGCACTTTAAATATTGACCCTCAAATACAACGAGCGCATGATTGTGGAATTCTTCGATATCGGCTTCCACCGCAAGTTTGATGGAGGCCGGCGCACTCGATAGTTGAGCGTCGCTATGTTGCAGGCGCAACATCAGCCGGACTTGAACGATGAGCCCGCGTAGTTCTCCGGGGTCTCCCATGAAGAGCAAGCTCCTCTCTACATTCTCTCTCCTTCTCGTTGCAGCGTCTGGCACCGCATTTCTCGCTAACCCTTCTATCGCCTCGGCTGAGCAGCTTGTCCCCGCAGGCTCGATTCTGAAATGCACTGTGTCCGAACCCAAGATTTCATCGAAGACGATGGACATTGGCGATCCGGTCATGTGCACGCTCGGGCACACCGAAGCGTACAGCCGAGTGGTCTTTCCGTACGGAAGCTATCTCATCGGACACTTCGAGGAATACAAGGATCCGGGGCACTTCGTCGGTAAGGGGTGGATGGAGTTGCGGTTCGATCGGCTGATGATTCAGCCGGACACGAACGTTCCCATCAACGCTCGCGTAGTAGCGACGCCAAAGTATCCGGTCGACAAGGAAGGGCGCATTCACGGCACAGGACATCCTGTGCGCGATACGATCGAGTGGCTGATTCCAGTGTTGTGGCCGATCGACTTCATCAACCTTCCGCGGCGTGGCCCACGGCCAACGTTGAAGGCCGAGACGCAGCTGACGCTGAAGGTGCTCGACGACTTCGGCATTCCATCGCAGGCTGAGCAGGACTACCAGCAACCGGCACTGATTGAGCGGCGCACGGCGGCTATCGAGACAGCACAAGGCAAACTATGATCGACCAGGGGTACATGACTGCGGATGAGGCGTTCGGTCAGCAGATACGCGGCGCCACAACAGCAGCAGTATGCTCCTGCGCAACAGCAGTATGCACCGCAGCCGCAGTATCAGCAGCAGGCGTATGCCGCGCCGCAACCGCAGATGATTGTGGTGCAGTCGGCGCCGCAAACGGTGTATGTACCGCAGCCCTACTACGTTCCGCAGCCGATGTACTACGCTCCACCGCCACCGATGTACTACGGCGGTCCGCGATACTGGCGACCGTACTAGATCAATGCGAGAGAAGAGAGAAGGCCTCCCAGATTGGGAGGCCTTCTGTTTTTGCTGCCATCCGCTTACTTCGCGGCGGCCTCGGCTTTGCCGGCTCCGGAGGCGGCGTACTTCCGGCGGAACCGCTCGACGCGTCCGGCGGTATCAACCAGCTTCTGCTTGCCGGTGAAGAAGGGGTGGCAGGCAGAGCAGATTTCGAGGACGATGTCTCCCTTGTGGGTGGAGCGGGTCTCGAAGTGGTTGCCGCAGGCGCAGCGGACGTTGGTCTTCTCGTACTTGGGGTGAATGGCTTCCTTGGGCATTGGGTGAATCCTTTCAGCTAACCCGCCGCAGAACGGTTCGCTTGCCAGGGCGGAAAGTTCAACTCCTGACATCGATGTGCCTGTCGCGCTGCGAGCTTGGGGCCCGACTCCCGGGCCTTCAGGTGCTGCTTTCATTTTAGCATTTTGCGGCTGGGTGAGGGTCCCCCCTCCCCCGTCACTTTTTGCGCAAAGTCTTCAGAAGATTGGACTTAGCGGTGGACTTCAAGTTCGGCAGTGCGTGCAAAGTATCTGGTTTCAATGACTTGCAAAATGTGCTGTCTGCAAAGTCTTCTAGATAAAAGAGTTATGCATACCAGGGTATGCACTCTTAAATGGTGACCTTTCCTCTTTGTTGCCGAGATTCGCACATGAACGGAGTCGCCTCGGAGGCTGCGATACTGGGGAGACCGATGGCTGATGTTTGTCCGATTTGTGAGGGTTCGGGGCTGCGCGTGGTGGAGCGCGCCGGCGGGTTACGTGTGGCTGAGCCCTGCGAGTGCAGGGCCGAGCGGCGACTCGTGCGAAGATGCGACGGCACGGATCCCACAGCGGTATGCGCACTGCAGGCTGGATGCAGTATGTGCCGAGCTACGGTGGCAATCGGAGAGTCGCATCTGCTCGAGCGACATGCGCTCATCCAGGCGAGGCACTTCGTGCGCGCCATAACTTCGACACCGCGAGCATCACCGACAGTGCAGCACGCGGCTTGCTGCTGACCGGGTCGATCGGGGTGGGGAAGACGCCACCTTGCGGTGGGGATCTCTGCAGTCGCTGATCACGGAGCGCGGAAGCGAAGGGTTTGTTCTATGACTATCGCGACCTGCTGAAGCAGGTGCAGAACAGCGTACAACCGGAGTGTCGAGGTGACGGAGCTGGAGGTGCTGCAGCCGGTATTCGATGCTGGAGGTGCTGGTGCTCGATGAACTGGGCGCGTCGAAGCACGGACCAGTTACATGGGGTGTGGGACACGGTGGCGCACATTTTGAACACGCGCTGAGCAACGACCGCAGAACGACGATCATCACGACGAACTATGCGAAGCGGCGTTCGCCACCGAGGGTGGAGGCGTCAGTTGAGCGGTGCACGTCGCGGCGCTGCGCGAGGAGACGCTGGGCGATCGCACGATTGGCGAGCGAATGCGGTCGAGGCTGCAGGAGATGTGCGTGGTGGTGGAGATGAGCGGGCGAGGACTTCCGGCAGAAGGTGAAGCGGGCGAGCTTCGCGTAGATGTTTCTGCGCGGTGAGAATCCGGTGCGGGTCTGGGATCTGGTCCGATCTATAGATCGGGCCTTCAGCCCTCTTGATTTCTTCTTGCCTCGATCCTGGGGCTGCGTGCTGTCGCACTTCGCCCCAGGCTGGTATGGAGCGCGCCGTTGGCGCTTAGGTTTGCGCTAACAGTTTCGAGACGCGAGCGGGAATCCTGCGAACCCATGTCTCAAAGCGAGATGTGGGGCACCCGGTGCGCGGTTGGCGGTTAGGGTTGGGCTATCAGTTTCGAGATGCGAGATGCGAGTGCGTTCCCGTGCTCGGGGTTATCCGGCTACGGTGTCCTGACGAGGATTCTTTCTCGCGCGTCTTAACGCGCGATACCCCACCCTGTCGCTTCCACCCCAGCGAACAAAGAACGTTCGCCGGGGATCCCGGTTCGCGCCGAGGGTAGGGCACCCGGCTAAGGTGTCCTGACGAGCATTCTTTCTCGCGCGTCTTAACGCGCGATACCCCACCCTTTCACTTCGTGAAAGGATGGGCCACCCGGATTCATGGCTACTGGAGAATTGTCAGGTTAGTTAGGGGCGGTGGCGGCGCTCGACGTAGACGTGGCCGCGGTTGAAGAGGACGTCGACGGCCTGGCAGATGCGATTGAGCAGTGTGTTTGGTACAGGAGTGGGGCGGATGCGCTCGAGCTCGGTGCGGATGAGGAAGGGGCCTTGCTCGCGCATGAAGTCGCGTTCGCGCTCCTCCCGCGTGCCGCCGGGAATGGAAGCCCGCGGCTGCAGGATGTGAAGACTGGCGGAGCTGGTCTGCCTGGACATCAAGGACCTCGCCCTAAGGTACTCCAGAGGTTCGACGTGTTTCTCCGCCAAAGTGAAGCCGAACCAAGAAAGCTCTTGAGAGATATGGTGCAGTATAGAATCGCTCGTGATGCCTGACGAGACAAATATTTCTTCCGGTTCGGGCGGTTCTCGCGATCCGCTCGGCAACGATCCCCTTTTCAGGGAGCCGCCGCGGGAGAAGAGCTTCCCCACAGCCGCGGTTTCGATTGCGGCGGTGGTGGTGGTGATTGCGATTGTGGCGCTGGTTGTGGTGGGGCGGCGTGGGGCTGGTCCGGCGTGGGGGCGCGGCGTATGCGGCGAACCTGGAGCTGACGAATCTGCAGCCGAGCCAGTCGGAGAGCCTTTCGGGCGGGCGCTCGACCTATCTGGACGGTCACATTGTGAACCACGGCAACCAGACGGTGACGGGCGCCACGGTTCAGGCGGTGTTTGGCGTGGATGGCGGGACGCCGCAGACGCTGACCGCGCCGGTGTCGGTGATACGGACACGGCAGCCGTATGTGGATACCCAGCCGTTGAGCGCGGCGCCGCTGGCTCCCGGTGCGGGAGCTGACTTCCGGTTGATCTTTGAAGGAGTTAGCGACAACTGGGACCAGAAGATCCCGACGCTGCAGATCGTTCAGGTCTCAACGAAGTAGCGATTCAAGAGGATTGAGGTAAAGGCCCCCTTTTTCGGGGGGCTTTGCTTTGCGCGGACGGCTTCCGATGGAAAGCAACGAGCTGTCGTCGCAAGGCCGAGATCCTCGGGGTCCTTCGACTTCGTTCGGCGCTGTGGCGCCGAACTTCGCTCAGGATGACGGACCTTGATTTTGATTGCTTGCTAGGAATGACGGGGCTGACTTGCACGCTTGCTCAGGACGACGAGCGAGGAGGTCAGGCGGTTGGGACGGCGGCGTGGATGGCGAGGAGTGTCTCGAGGACGGGCTGAAGGCGGTTGAGGTGGAGGGCGTTGGCTCCGTCGGACTTGGCCTCGGCGGGGTTGTCGTGGACCTCGAGGAAGATGCCGTCGATGCCGGCGGCGACGGCGGCGCGGGCGAGGACGGGGATGAACTCGGGCTGACCGCCGGAGACTCCGTTCGCCGCGGAGGGCGTCTGGACGGAGTGGGTGGCGTCGAAGACGACGGGCGCCATGGCACGCATGACGGGCAGGGAGCGCATGTCGACGACGAGGTTGTTGTAGCCGAAGGAGGCGCCGCGCTCGGTGAGCGTGACATGCACCGGATTTGCGGGCGTGCCGGACTCGCGGACCTTTTCGACGGCGTGGCGCATGTCCCAGGGAGCGACGAACTGGCCCTTCTTGACGTTGATGGCGCGGTTGGGTGTGGCGCATGCCTGAGCGGCGGCGATGAGGAGGTCGGTCTGGCGGCAGAGGAAGGCGGGGATCTGGAGCATGGCGTCGACGGGGCCGAGGCGGTCGGAGAGCTCGGCGGCCTGTTCGGCGGTGTGGATGTCGGTGAGGACGGGGAGGCGGTTGGACTCGGCGATGAGGCGGAGGATGCGCGCGCCTTCTGCGATGCCGGGGCCGCGGAAGCTGTGGATGGAGGTGCGGTTGGCCTTGTCGTAGCTGGCTTTGAAGATGTAGGGGATGCGGAGGTCAGAGGCGATGCGCTGGATGGCGTCGGCCATGCGGCGGGCATGCTGCTCGGACTCGATGACGCAGGGGCCGGCGATGAGGAAGAGCGGGCCTCCGCCGAGCGTGACGTTGCCCAGAGTGAAGCTGGAAGCGTGAGACATAGGGTTATTGGAGCATAAAAGAGAAGCGCTCCGGCGAACCGGAGCGCTTGTCGTCGGGGAACGTATTGCTTATGGGTTTGCCAGCTGGAAGGAGTGCGGCCCGTTGGGAACGGAGGCGATGCACGCCGGCAGCGACGAGACCGTGAACGGAGAGTTCGCTACGCCTTGCAGCGCGCCCGTGTTGGGGCTGAGCTGGCCGGCGGAGACCGTGTTGTCGAGGTAATTGGAGGTGTAGAGGTAGATGCCCAGCGCCGGGTCGATGGTGAGGCAGTTGGGACGCGTGCCGGTGGTGAAGCTGCCGGCAGCGGCCACACCGCTGAGCGAGCCGCTGGCCTGATCGATGGCGAAGGAGCTGACCGTACCGCTGTTGTAGTTGGTGGTGTAGAGGTACTTGCCGCGGGGATCGATGACGAGCTGGACCGGGAAGAGGCCGGTGCCGTAGGGGCTCGAGACGAGTGCGCTGAGGTTGCCGGAGATCTGGTTGTCGATCTTATAGCCGTAGATCTGGTTGGCCGTCTGGTCAGTGACATAGACGAATCGGCCGGTTGGATCGGAGGCGATGGCGCTCGGCGCAACGCCGGCGGGATAGCCCTGCCAGGTCTTCAGCGTGGTGTTGAACTTTGTGCCGGAGAGCGGCGTGAGCGCGCCGGTGGAGGTGTTCTGCGCGTACCCGAGGACCGTCGCGTTGGGCGCGGGCTCCTGGTCGACGACGAAGACGAAGACGTTCTGGTGGCCGGCGCCGCTGGCTCCGGTGCAGGCGGTGTTCGAGGCGATGATCGGGGTGGGCGAGCAGATGGCCGGGCTCACCGTAATCGAAACCGGCTTGTTGCCGACGGCGAGGAACGGCTGGCCGTTGCTGGAAACCGGAGTGCCGAGCGTGCCATCACCGGTGACGGGGAAGATGGTGACGCCACCGGGTCCGGGCGAGACGGGAGTAAAGCCCGGCTGGTAGGTGAAGGTGATGTAGAGGAACTTGCCTGCGGAGTCGACTGCGATGGAGGTGGGGTAGGTTCCGCCAACCAGGGTGTAGGTCTTCTGGCCGTAGAGCTTGCCGTCGGTACCGACTGCGAAGACCTCGACTGCGGAGTCCTCAGGGCCGGAGAGGACGTAGAGGAACTTGCCGTCGGGCGAGGCGACGAGGGTGGTCTCGCGCTTGAAGCCGGTCTGGAAGGGTGAACCGGTGACCTGGGTCAGGATGCCGGACTGATAGTCGACGGCGAAGGCGTTGATATTGGGACCGGAGGCCGAGACGGTGTACACGTAATCCGCTACGTAGTCGCGGCTGCAGGCCGTTGCGCCCAGCCCAATGGCTACCGAAATACCTGCCGCCATCGCAGCCTGGAGCGTTCTTTTGTACATCAATTTGCTTCCCTTTTTAGACGTCATTTGCTTCCGTTGCACCGGCGCACTAAGCGGCGCCGTGTGAGTTTCGGCCGGAGCCGGATGATTCGAAGATTGAGGATCGGTGAAAGGCACGGAAAGGCTCCTAGTCGACGGCACCGCTGATGGCCAGGCATTGGGCGAGACCGGTGGCACTGAAGGTGGAACCGCGGGCGAGCTGTTCGAGCGCGCCGCTGGTGTCGTCGTATTTCTTTCCCGTGACCTGACCCGAATTATGAGCAGAGATGTACATGTACTTGTTGGTCGGGTCCTGAACCATGCAGACGGGGCCGGAGTCGACAGTGAACGGCGAGCCGGTGATGTAGGAGTTTTGGAGGCTGTTGTTCTGGAGCAGGAAGCCGGTAATGGAGCTGAACGGCTGGGTCACCGTGGTGCTGGTCGTCGACTGATTGAGAACGTACAGGTACTTGTTGTTGCTGGAGATGAACGAGTAGGTCGGATTCGATGTGCCGGGCTGGTTGTTCGTGACACCACCAAGGGTGAGGCTGAGGGTGCAGCTTCCACCGATGGAGTAGGGAAGGATCGTGTTATTGCCGTTGTCGGTCAGGATGACGTAGCTTCCGTTGCCATTGATCGACGAGATGTTATTGGCATTGGTGGCGATCTTTCCGGTGGTGACGTTGACGAGCTGTCCGCCGCTGCCCAGGCTGTAGGGCGTGATGGACTGGTCGGCGGAGTTGACCGTGAACACGCAGCTGCCGGCCTGCTTCATCTGGAGCGGGTTCTGTCCGACCTCCCAGTAGGTGGGCGCCGGGCTGTTGGGCGGAACCGACTGCGTGTTGAGCACGAGCGTCAGGCGGCCGGTGGTCGGGTCAATCGAGAAGGCGGTGATGGAACCGTTGCCGGAGTTCTTGTAGTTCGGCGAGTACTTGTCGAGCACGTAGAGATACGAGTTCGAGGCGTCGAACTGCATCCACACGGGCTGGAAGCCCTGGCTGTGGTAGCTCTGCAGGTAGTTGAGGGTGCCGTCGCCGCCGACCGAGAAGACGGCGACGCCAGCGTCTCCGCTGTCGGAGGTGGGGGTGTCGTTGGTGCCCTGATTGAGGACGTAGACGAAGCGGCCGCCAGCCTTGACGAGAATCGTGACAGGGTTTGCACCCTGAGACGCAAAGGGCTGATGCGGCGTCTGGGTGAGATTGCCGGTGTAATCGTCCACCTTGAATGAGGCAATCTGGTTGTATTGCTGACCTAGAACCCAGAGGTAGGCGATGGTGCCACCGCCACATGCCGACATGCCAAGTCCCAAAGCCAATGACGCAAACAGGGCCAGAGCCAGCCGGCCGAACCAACTCAACTTCATGTGCTTCCTTCATCCCCGACGTTGCTCGGCAAACGACGGCCGGCGTTCGGGGAAAAACCAATATTGGAAAGAGTACAAACCTTCGTCTGATTGTAGTGGCGAAGGTCTATTTCTGCCAATTTACGTAGACGGGGTTTCGGTTGGGGGTGGGTACGGGATGCGTTTCGGGGTGGGGGTGAACCGTGGGGAGTGAATCGTGAGTAGTGAATAGTGAATAAGGCAACGGCAAAGGCAAGGGCTAGCGCGAATAAGGGGTGCCGTGAGTTACGCCGGGGCTGGGTCGAGAAGGATTCGCTCAGGAATGACAAAAGAAAGGCAAAGACAAAAGCAAAGCCCCGGCGCGAGTCCGGGGCTTTGGGTGAGTGATTTTTGCATCTTATATTCACTGCTCACTATTCACTCCTGACTACCAGGTGCGGCAGCCGCCGGAGGCAGGCATCATGGGATCGCCCTTCTTGCAGCCGAAGGCCTTGCCGAACTCGTCGAAGTTCTGCACGGTGCCCTTGACGCGCCACTCGCCAGTGGAGTGCGGGTTGGTCTTGGCCTGGTTGATGGCGGCCTGCGGGGTTTCGCTGCCGCACCAGACCTGCGCGAAGGAGATGAAGAAGCGCTGGTCGGGCGTGTAGCCGTCACGCTTGCCGTCGACGTAGCCGGGTTCCGCCTTCGCGCCCTCTTCCTTCAGCGTGTTCTGAAGGGCCTGGAAGGCGATGCGGATGCCGGCGTTGTCGGCCGAGTTTTCACCGAGAGTGAGATGGCCGTTGAGGTTCTGGCCGGGGGCCACCTCGAAGGCGTCGTACTCCTTGGCGTAGCACTCGCTGCGGTCTTTGAACTTCGCGAGATCGTCGGGCGTGAACCACATGCGGACGTTGCCCTTGGGGTCGTACTGCGCTCCCTGGTCGTCGAAGCCGTGGGTCATCTCGTGGCCGATGACGACGCCGATGCCGCCGAAGTTCACGGCCGGGTCCTTGCTGACGTCATAGAACGGCGGCTGCAGGATTCCGGCGGGGAAGTTGATGTTGTTCTGCGAGGGCTGGTAGTAGGCGTTGACGGTCGGCGGCGTCATGCCCCACTCGGTGAGGTCGACGGGCTTGCCGAACTTGGAGAGGTTGCGGTGACGCTCGAAGGCCGACGGCGCGCTGCGTGTTGCCGAAGAAGTCGTCGCGCTTGACCTCGAGTGTGGAGTAGTCACGCCATTGATTGGGGTAGCCGATCTTGTCGGCGATGGCGTCGAGCTTCTTGCGAGCTTCGACGCGGGTCTCGGGGCTCATCCAGGGCAGGGTCTGGAGGTCCTGCGCCATGGCGGCTTCGAGGGCCTTCACGAG
>CAVZMD010000006.1:0-32288 GCA_963776265.1 uncultured Acidobacteriaceae bacterium
CAATGTTAACGCTGGCACTCAAGCAGCCGGTGAAGGATGACACAGGTGTCACCGGCAGCTTCGATGTGAGGCTGGATTTTGCTCCATTGAGTGCAATGGATTCGTCGTTGCCATCGATCTTCACGGCGGTGCAGGAGCAGTTGGGGTTGAGGCTCGAGCCGGCGAGGGTGCCGGTGGAGATGGTGGTCATTGACCACGTGGACCGCGTGCCCACGGAGAATTGATGACGGCTTCGCCTGGTCTTTGGGAGGAATGTTCCGTTCAGTTTCGAGTGGCGAGTTTTGAAGTAGCGAGTTTGGTCGTTAGAGGAGCGAGGCGACGGGGTGAACTCGCGGTTCTGGTTGTCGGCGACGGCTTTGTAGGTGAGCTTGCCGTTGTAGGTGTTGAGGCCTTCGGCGAAGCCGGGGTCGGATTTGAGGGCGGCTTCGGCGCCGAGGTTGGCGAGCTTGAGGACGTAGGGGAAGGTCGCGTTGGTGAGCGCGAGCGTGGAGGTGTTGGGCACGGCGGCGGGCATGTTGGTGACGCAGTAGTGGACGACGCCGTCGACCTCGTAGCTGGGGTTGGAGTGGGTGGTGGGCTTGGCGGTCTCGATGCAGCCGCCCTGGTCGATGGCGACGTCGACGATGACGGCGCCTTTCTTCATGCGGCTGACCATGTGTTTGGTGACGATCTTGGGGGCGGCGGCGCCGGGGATGAGGACTCCGCCGATGAGGAGGTCGGCCTCGCGGGCGGCGCGCTCGATGTTGTAGGAGTTGGAGGCGAGGGTGAAGACGCGGCCGTTGAAGATGTCGTCGAGGTCGCGGAGGCGGTTGAGGTTGAGGTCGACGAGGGTGACCTTGGCGCCGAGGCCGAGGGCCATCTTGGCGGCGTTGGTGCCGACGATGCCGCCGCCGATGATGCAGACGTTGCCGGGAGGGACGCCGGGGACTCCGCCGAGAAGGACGCCGCGGCCGCCGTGCTCCTTTTCGAGGTAGGCGGCGCCGACCTGGACGGAGAGGCGGCCGGCGACCTCGGACATGGGGGTGAGGAGCGGGAGTGTGCCGGCGCGGTCTTTGACGGTTTCGTAGGCGATGCCGGTGACGCCTCTTTTGAGGAGGATGTCGGTGAGTTCGTTGAGCGGGGCGAGGTGGAGGTAGGTGAAGAGGACGAGGCCGTCGCGGAAGTTGTGGTACTCCTTTTCGACGGGCTCCTTGACCTTGACGATCATCTCGGAGGCGCGCCAGAGGTCGGTGGCGTGACCGACGATTTCGGCGCCGACGGTCTGATAATCGTCGTCGGGAAAGCTGGAGAGCTGGCCGGCGTTGTGCTCGACGAGCACCTGGTGGCCGGCCTCGGTGAGGGCCTTGGCGCCGGCGGGGGTGATGCCGACGCGGCTTTCGTGATCCTTAACCTCTTTGGGGACACCGATAATCATTTGCTGAAGACCTCGCCTGAGTATCGTACCGAATGGGGCGGGATCGCGCGATGGGGCGGCGGGTGGGTAGGCGCTCGCACCAGCGAGCTAGCTCGCTGGGGACACGCGAATCGGGGCAGTGTTGTAGAGGGGACTGCGACGAAAGTGCATGTGCAGCGGTAGATTCCGCCCAGTACAATATGGATGACAAACACTGTCTGGTCAGGATTAATCAGGTTCATGTCATCGAAAAACTATTCATCGCGCACCTCGCGCGTGAGCAATATGCGGTCGATCTTCTCGCTGTTCTCGAGCGATCTCGCCATCGACCTCGGCACAGCCAACACGCTGGTGTATGCGGCGGGTAAGGGCATCATCGTCAATGAGCCCTCGATTATTGCCGTGAACCGCATCACGAACGAGGTGGAGGCGGTCGGTAAGGAGGCGAAGGATATGCTCGGGCGCACGCCGGGCAACATCATCGCCATCAAGCCGATGAAGGACGGCGTGATTGCCGACTTCAAGCAGACCGAGAAGATGCTGAACTACTTCATCCAGAAGGCCCATGGCCGGAAGATGATGGTTCATCCGCGCATCGTGATCGGCGTGCCGAGCGAGATTACGCAGGTGGAGAAGCGCGCGGTTATGGATTCGGCGTATCGCGCGAAGGCGAGCGAGGTGCATCTGGTCGAGCAGGCGATGGTGGCCGCGATTGGCGCGGGGCTGCCGATTACGGAGCCGGGCGGCAACATGGTCGTCGACATCGGCGGCGGGACGACGGACATTGCGGTGATCTCGCTGGCGGGCATTGTGTATTCGCGGTCGGTGTGCGCATGGCCGGCAACCAGATGGACGAGGCCGTGATGACCTACCTGAAGCGCAAGTACAACCTGCTGGTCGGCGAGCGCACGGCGGAACAGATCAAGATGGAGCTGGGGTCGGCGTATCCGCTGGACAAGCCGCTGACGATGGAGATCAAGGGCCGCAACCTGATCGAGGGCGTGCCGAAGACGATCACGATTGAGGACTCGGAGATTCGTGAGGCGCTGGGCGAGTCGATTGCGACGATCATGAATGCGATTCGCGTGGCGCTGGAGCGGACGCCGCCGGAGCTGTCGGCGGATATCTCGGACCGCGGCATTGTGCTGACGGGCGGCGGAGCGCTGATCAAGAATCTCGACAAGCGCATTCGCGAGGAGACGGGGCTGCCGGTTTCGATTGCGGATGATCCGCTGGCCAGCGTGGTGCTGGGCACGGGCAAGATGCTGTCGGATTTCCGGCTGCTGCGGAAGATTTCGATCGACTAAAGCATACTCAGAGAGGAAGCGGAGAGAGGCATGGCTGAGGCCGTGCCCTTTTTCTGCGTCGGGCGTCGTGCACGGTGACGTGCTGCGAGCGATAATCGTGCGTGCGAGACAGCGGTGTGTCTCCGGTTGCAGATATAGATGGCGATTGCCATTTCACACAAGTTTCTGAGGAGTTGCCCGCATGAGCGCGAAGACTGCTGATTCGAAGAGCCTGACGCTGCGGCCAAAGGAAGAGTGCAAGTGGGATCTGGTGAGCCTGGGCGAGGTGATGCTGCGGCTCGATCCCGGCAATGTGCGCGTGGCGACGACGCGGCGGTTCGATGTGTGGGAGGGCGGCGGCGAGTACAACGTCGCTCGCGGACTGCGGCGCTGCTTCGGGCTGAAGACGGCGATTGTGACGGCGCTGGCGGATAATCCTGTCGGCCGGCTGGTCGAGGACCTGATGCTGCAGGGCGGCGTGGATCAGATCGCACGTGAAGTGGGTGAAGTATGACGGCGTGGGTCGGACGGTTCGCAACGGGCTGAACTTTACGGAGCGCGGGTTTGGTGTGCGCGCGGCGCTGGGCTGCTCGGACCGCGGGAATACGGCGGTGAGCCAGTTGAAGCCGGGCGATATTGATTGGGAGCAGATCTTCGGCAAGGAAGGTGCGCGGTGGTTTCACACGGGCGGCATCTTCTGCGCGCTGAGCGAGACGACGCCGGAGGTGGCGCGCGAGGCGATGGCTGCGGCACGCAAGCATGGCACGATGATCAGCTATGACCTGAACTATCGCGACTCGTTGTGGAAGGCGATTGGCGGGAAGGCGAAGTCGACCGAGGTGAACCGCGAGCTGGCGAAGTTTGTCGATGTGATGATCGGCAACGAAGAGGACTTTACGGCGGCGCTGGGCTTTGAGATTGAGGGCGTCGGCGACACGCTGGCCGAGTTGGAGAGCGCGAGCTTCCGCAAGATGATCGAGAAGGCCGTGGCGGAGTATCCGAACTTCAAGGCGGTGGGGACGACGCTGCGGCATGCGAAGACGGCGAGCATCAACGACTGGGGCGCGATCTGCTACTACGAGGGCGCGTTTCATGAGGCGAGGCCGATGCCCGAATCTGGAGATCTTCGATCGCGTGGGCGGAGGCGACTCGTTTGCGTCGGGGCTGATCTATGGGTTTCTGAACGAGAAGGGCGCGGACTGGGCGGTGAACTGCGGATGCGCGCATGGAGCGCTGGCGATGACGACGCCGGGCGATACGACGATGGCGACGTTCGACGAAGTGCAGCGCCTGATGAAGGGCGGCGGCGCGAGAGTGCAGCGGTAAAGATAGAGATCAGAAAACAGAGTTAGAGATCAGGAGTAAAGATGCGTAAGGAAGAGATTGTTGCGAAGCTACGAGAGATTGGGTTGGTGCCGGTGCTGCGTGCCGAGAGCGAGGAGCAGGCGCTGGGGATTGCGTCGGCGATTGCTGCGGGCGGCGTGACGGTGCTCGAGATCACGATGACGGTGCCGGGTGCGATTCGCGTGATGTCGCGGCTGACGAAGGAGCGGCCGGACATACTGATTGGTGCGGGTACGGTGCTGGACGCGGAGACGGCGCGCATGTGCATGCTGGAGGGCGCGCAGTTTGTGGTGAGCCCGGCGCTGAATCTGAAGACGATTGAGATGTGTCATCGCTACTCGATTCCGGTGCTGCCGGGAGCGCTGACGCCGACTGAAGTTGTGACGGCGTGGCAGGCGGGCGCGGATGTGATCAAGGTGTTTCCGGCGAGCGCGTTGGGCGGAGCGAAGTATTTGAAGTCGCTCAAGGCACCTCTGCCGCAGGTGGAGATGATTCCGACGGGCGGCGTTTCGCTGGCGACGGCGAAGGAGTTTTTGGAGGCTGGGTCGTTTGCGCTGGGTGTCGGTGCGGACCTTGTGGACACGAAGGCGATGTCCGAGGGCAAGCCGGAGAAGATTACGGAGAGCGCGAAGAAGTATCTGGAGATTGTGCGGGAGTTTCGGGGAAGCAAGTAGTTAGTGGTTAGTAGTTAGTCGGCAGTGATATCGACGGCGGCTCGCACGATGGTGTGGGCCGTTTCGTTTGTGGGTGAAGTTTAGAGGCCGTGGGCGGCGCGTTCGGTCCAGAGAAGCGGCTGGCGGATGGGGAAGGCTTCGGCGAGGTTGGCGGGGACGGGTAGTGCGTCGAGCTTGCGCCAGAGGTCGACGTACTCGGGGCGGTTGTAGGCGCGGCCGGCGAAGAGAAGCGCGGGGCGCGGGCCGGGCAACTCGATGAAGTGATCGGCGTCGGCCATGTAATTCCACTTCTCGGGACGCAGGATGACCGGGTAGAGATGCGCGGCGACGATGCGCATGCCGGGGCCGTCCTGGAGGTCGTAATCCCAGAGGAGATCGAAGGGAGAGGCGAGGAGTTGGCAGGCCCCAGCGAGGAGATCGAAGTTGAGGAGTGTGTTGCGATAGGGGTTGGGTGTGGCGACCTCCTGCGGGAAGATGCCGTTTTCGTTGATCTGATTGCGGAGTGTGGGAGCGCGAAAACGCTTACGGCAATCTTCGATGTCCTGATCCTTGCGCGTGGCGCGGGCGATGGCGGAGCGGATAAGAAGCCAGGCGGAAGCGCGGTGGTCCTTGGTATCGCGTGCGAGTTTGGCGGTGCGGTTGGTGTCGAGCCAGGCGGCGAAGTCGAGGAACCACTGATTCATGATGTCGAGTTCGTCCTCGGCGAGGGCCTGCGAGTCGACGAGGAAGCTGGTGGAGCGGATGAGCTCGGCGAGTGGGGCGAGGTCGTTGATGCCGGTGGATGTTCCAGCTTCGGAGCCGTACTCGCGGCCAGCGAGATCTCCGGCGGGAAGCATGCGCGTGTTCTCGGTGACGAACCAAGCACGGAGATGCATGCCGGCGCGGCGAGCGTATTGTTCGTCCTTTGTGAGGAGGTAGGCAGCGGAGAGACAGGCGACGGTTGCGGACGTGTTGCGAAGGGCGGTTGCGTGTGCACGAAAGAGCTTGTTGCTGGTATGCGGATCGGAGACACCGCGCTCGGGTTCGACTTCAGAGACGAAGGTGTTGGCGGGCGCGTGAGGCACGGTGACAGCGGTGATCGTGATGATCGGGTGCGTCGAGCGCACGTGGCGCTTCGGCGAGGACACGCGGGCGCTCGGCGTCGGCGACGTTGATGCGTGCGGTGGGATTTTGTGCGGGGAGGACGCGTGAGGAGATCGCGGCACCGGAGAGCGCGAGGAAGTTGCGACGGGTGAGGCGCGTGCTCATTCGTTGAGAGGGTAGCACGGGGTCGGAGTGGTTAGTAGTTAGTGGTTAGTCGTTAGTGGGTACTAAGAGGCGGCAGCACATCTCAAGCATCACCCGTTCTAGGACGGCGGGAGTTGTGAGCGATCCCAGCCGCCACCGAGTACCTTGACGAGCAGGACGGTGGCGTCCATGCGGCGGCGAAGGATGTCAATGTCATTGCGCTGGTTGTTGAGTGCGGTGGTTTGCGCGGTGATGACTTGCAGGTAGGTGTCGACGCCACCGACGTAGCGGTTGTTGAAGATGCGCTCTGACTCCTGTGCGGAAGCGGTGGCGGAGCGCTGCTGTGCGGCTTCCTGCTGAAGGATGCGCAGCGCTACGAGATTGTCTTCGACCTGCTGGAAGGCGGTAAGAACAGTCTGTTTGTAAGTCGCGGAGTCGCGATCGAAGACGGCGATGGCTTCCTCTTTGAGCCCGCGGCGGCGGCCTCCGTCGAAGAAGGTTTGCGCAATTATGGGGCCGAGTGAGTAGACGACGCTGCCAGGGCTGAAGAGCGAGTTGATCGCGGTGCTCTCGAGGCCGACGGCGGCGTTGAAGTTGAGCGACGGATAGAAGGCGGACTGCGCGATGCCGATGGCCTCGTTGCCTTCGGCGGCGCGGCGCTCGGCGGAAGCGATGTCGGGGCGGCGCTCGAGCAGAGAGGATGGAATGCCAGCGGGGATGACGGGCGGCTGCGTGTCGATCGGCAGCGGCGAGTAGGGGATGGTGAGTGAGGCGGGTGCCTGACCGATGAGGTTGGCGATGGCGTGCTCGTATTGCGCGCGCTCGATGCCGATGTCGGAGGCTTCAACGCGTGCGGCGTCGAGCTGCGTCTGCGCTTGTGTGACGTCGCTCTTGACGGCGATGCCTCCGTTGTAGCGGTCGGTGGTGATGCGAAGGGCGTGCTCGTACTGCGCGACGGTGTCGTTGAGGAGTTGCTGCATCGCATCGTCGATGCGGAGGTTGAAGTAGTCGAGTGCGAGTTCGGCTTGCAGTGAGAGCAGGACGCTTTGGCGGTCGGCGGCGGTGGCCTGTGCCTCTTCGCGGCCGGCGGCGATGTTGCGATGAATCGCGCCCCAGAGGTCGACCTCGTAGCTAGCTTCGATAGGGAGCTGGATATCTGCGTAGCTATTGTTGGTGCCGACAGGGTTGAAGTAGGGCTTGTTGTCGGAGTAGCGCTCGCCGCTGATCGAGGTAGTGGTGCCGACGGTAGGGAAGCGGTCGGCGTTGCGCACGCGGATCTCGGCGCGCGCGGCGGTGAGGTTGGCGTCGGCCTGCGCGAGGGTCTGGTTGGCGGTCTCGACCTGCGGCTCGAGCTTGTTCAGTTCGGCGTCGTTGAAGATGGTCCACCATGTGCCACGTGGAATGGTGTCGGCGGGATGGGCCTGTTGCCAGTTCGTGCTGCCTGGGTTGGTGTTTTCCTTGAATGCGTCCGGTCCGGTTTCCTTGTAGGCCGGAGGCGCGGGGACGTTGGGGACGACATATTTCGGCCCAACGCGGCAGCCGGCGATGAGTAGCGGCGACGCAATGAGCGCGAGTTGGAGCAGGCGTCGGCTCATTGGGCGGCCGCTCCGTTGGCGGCTTCGTGCGCCGCGACACGGACAGGCTGGCCCTCCGCGATGGAGTCTGCGGGATCGAGGATGATCTGATCGCTGGGGTTCAGACCGGTGCCGACTTCGAGTGTCGCGCCGTTGTCCTTGGCGATGGTGATGGGCTGCAGGTGCACGCGGCCGTTGCTTACGACTGCCACGCGTAGACCTTCAGAGCGGAAGAGGAGGGCGTTCGCGGGAACGGAGAGCTGTGCCTGTTGTTGCGGCAGCTTGAAGTGCACGAAGACGTAGGCGCCCGGGAGCAGCTTGTTCTGCGGGTTGTCGACATCGACTTCGACATTGAGGGTGCGCGAGGCCATGTCGATCGCGTTGGAGTTGCGTGCGACGCGACCGGTGAACTGCTGGCCCGGATACTCGTCGAGTGTGAGCGTGGCCGTGTCGCCGTCGTGGATGTCGGGTGCGTAGATTTCGGGCACGGCGACGAAGACGCGCAGCTTGCCGGTGGCGGCGATGCGGAAGAGGTCTTTGGGTTGGGCGCTGCCGGAGCCCGCGTTGATGAGGTCGCCGATATCGGTGTTACGCGCGGTGACGACGCCGGAGAAGGGAGCGTAGATCTGCTCGAAGGATTGAAGTTGCTGCAGGCGGCGCACGTTAGCCTCTGCGGCTTCGACAGTGGCACGCTTGGCGGCTGCTCCGCTGATGGCGACGTCAGTCTCCTGCTTCGAGACGGAGTCCGACTTGAGGAGGTTCTGATAGCGCTGCGCGGTGGTGTCGGCGAGCGAGAGGTTCGCTTGCGCACTCTTGAGATCGGCTTCGGCGACCTGGAGTTGCTGGTCGACCTCGGGTGTTTCGATGATGGCCATCAGCTGGCCCTGAGCGACGTGCTGCCCGATGTCGACGAAGAACTTCTTGAGATAGCCGTTCGTGCGGGCATAGATGGGTGTGTCGTTGAAGGCCTGCGTGTTGCCGGGGAGAGCGATCTCGCCAGCCTCGCCGGTGACGATGGGATGCGTCACAGCGACGGTGAGTTCAGAGGTAGCGTGCGTGGCTTGGGTGAGTCGATGCTCGTCTGCGGAGCGTGCGGCGATACCCCAGATGATGGCGATGATGAGGAGCACAGCTACGATGGCGAGCGCGATCCACGGGCCCCTGGATGCGCGAGGCGCTACGTTGACGGCGTCGGAGGCGTGCGGCGGGACTGCGGCTTCGGTGTAGCTTACGGAGGGCGTCGTCATATCGGTATTGGTGTCGGTCGCCATGGAACTCCTCATGCGTAGACCTGCTCGGAATCCTGCGCGGGCTCCTGGGGTTGACGGTCTTTGCGGCCGTGGAGGAGCGCGAAGACAGTGGGAACGAAGATAAGTGTGGCGATGGTCGCAAGCGTGAGGCCGCCGATGACGGCGCGACCGAGCGGAGCGTTCTGCTCGCCGCCGTCGCCAAGACCAAGTGCCATGGGGATCATGCCGATGATCATGGCGAGCGCGGTCATGAGAACGGGGCGGAAGCGCGTGGCGCCGGCGTCAATGGCGGCGCGGATGGCGTTGCCGGTTTCGAGAAGACGGTCCTTGGCGAAGGAGACGACGAGAATGGAGTTCGCGGTCGCAACCCCCATGCACATAATGGCTCCCATGAGAGCAGGCACGGACAGCGTAGTGCGCGTGAAGAAGAGGAAGAGGACGATGCCGGAGATGGCTGCGGGCAGAGCGGTGATGATGATGAAGGGATCCAGCCACGACTGGAAGTTGACAACGATAAGCAGGTAGACGAGCACGATGGAGAAGAGCAGGCCAAGCAGCAGGCCGATGTACGAGCTGTTCATCGTCTCGACCTGACCGCGCATGCGGACGAAGTTGCCGCGGGTGAGCGCGCCGCTGTTCTGGTCGATGATGCGCTGCACGTCGCGCGCGACGGAGCCGAGATCGCGGTCCTGCACGTTGGCGTAGACATCGAGCGTGCGGCGGATGTTGTAGTGCGTGACGACGGGGACTTCGGATGAGCGCGAGAGAGTTGCGACATCGGCGAGGATCTCCGGGCGGGTGGCGCCGGAGGCGGTGATGGGGATGTTTTCGAGATCCTGCAGTGACTGGATGCGGTACTGCGGGCTCTCCGCGACGATGTTGTAGACGACACCATTGCGGCCGTTGAGGAAGAACATCGGCGTGAGCTGCGAGGAACCGGAGAGGATATTGAGGACGGAAGAGCCTACGTCGCGCTCGGTGTATCCGCCGCCTTCGGCTTTGGTGCGATCGACGTTGAGGTTGAGGACAGGGTAGTCGTCGGGCTGCTGGAGGCGGGCGTCGACGATGCCGGGTACCTGGCGAATCTGCTCGAGGATGCGGTCGGCGACCTTGCGATTGCCGACGCTGTCGGTTCCGTCGATCTGGACGTCGATGGGCGCGGGCAGGCCGAAGTTCAGGATCTGCGTGACGATGTCGGAGGGCAGGAAGTAGAAGGTGGTGCCGGGGAATTCGGTGGGAAGCTTCTTGCGCAACTCGCGGATGAAATCGGCGGAGGGCCGGTGGTCTTCTTTGAGCGAGACGATGATGTCCGCGTCGGCGGCGCCAAAGAGGCCGCTGGTGGCGTGCTGCGTGTTCATCGGGGAGTAGGGCAGGCCGATGTTGTCGAGGATGGTGTCCATCTGCGACGGCGGAACGGTCTGGCGGATGGATTTCTCTACTTCGTCGCAGAGACGCGCGGTCTCCTCGATGCGCGTGCCGGTTTTAGCGCGGACGTGCAGGATGAAGGAGCCGTTGTCGGATGACGGAAAGAAGTTCTGGCCGAGGAACGGGATCAGCAACAGAACGAGCGCGCAGCAGCCGAGAAAGATCGGGATGAAGAGCTTGCGTGCACTGACAAGTCGTGTGAGAAGGACGGCGTAAGCGGAACGGAGGCGCTCGAAGCCGCGCTCAAAGTGGCGCTGGAAGCGTGCGAAGGGATTCTGCGAGAGCGGCGCGTGATGATCGTGGGCTTTCAGCAGGTACATCGCGAGTGTGGGCACGAGAGTGCGCGAGAGGAAATAGGAGGCGAGCATCGCGAAGACGACGGCCTCTGCGAGCGGAACGAAGAGGAAGCGGGCGACACCGGAGAGAAAGAACATCGGCAGGAAGACGATGCAGATGCACAGCGTGGAGACGAGCGCGGGGACGGAGATCTGCGATGCGCCTTCGAGGATGGCGCTCTCCAGGTCGTGGCCTTCTTCGAGATAGCGCTCGATGTTCTCGATGGTGACGGTCGCGTCGTCGACGAGGATGCCGACGGCGAGCGCGAGGCCGCCGAGCGTCATGATGTTGATCGTCTCCCCGATGAGGCTGAGGATGATGATCGATGTGAGGATTGAGAGTGGGATGGAGATGGCAATGATAAGCGTCGATCGCCACGAGCCGAGGAAGAGCAGGATCATCAGACCGGTGAGCGCGGCGGCAATGATGGCTTCGCGTACGACGCCGTCGATGGAGGCGCGCACGAAGATCGCCTGGTTGCCTATGGGCGTGATCTTGAGACTGGGAGGAAGGCTGGATTCGACGCGCGGAAGCAGGCCGAGTACACCTTTGACGACAGAGAGGGTGGAGGCGGAGCCGGATTTGAGAACACTGAGCAGAACGCCGCGGTGGCCGTCCTGGCGAACAACGTTGGTCTGCGGGATAGAGCCATCGGCGACTGTGGCGACGTCACGCACGTAGACCATCGCGCCGTTGACCTGCTTGATAGGTATGTTGGCGAGGCCCTGGATTGTGGGCGGCGAGCTGTTGAGGCGGACGTCGTATTCTGCGGAGCCTATCTTGGCAGTGCCGCCAGGTTCGACGACGTTCTGCTGCGCCATCGCGTTGAGAACATCCGAGGGCGAGAGGCCCTTTGCCTGCAGCGCCTTCGGGTCGAGATAGACCATGATGGAGCGCTGTTTGCCGCCATAGGCGTTGGGCAAGACGGCGCCAGGGACGGTTACAAGCTGCGGACGGATGAAGTTGACGCCGTAGTCGTTGAGTTGCTGCTCGGAGAGGCCCTGACCGGAGAGACCGAGTTGAAGGATCGGAACACTCGAGGCGGAGAAATTGATGATCTCCGGCGGCAGGATGCCGGGTGGCAGCTGTTTGAGCATGAACTCGGAGGCTGCGGAGACCTGTGCGTTTGCAGTGTCGAGCGAGGCGCCGGGCTGGAGGTAGACCCTGACGATGGCCTGACCGTTGAGCGTGGTGGACTCGATGTGCTGGATGTTGTCGACGAGCGTGGTGAGGGCTTTCTCGTAGGGCGTAGTGACGCGGCCTTCGAGTTCCTCAGGGCTGAGGCCGGTGTACTGCCAGGCGACGGAGACGACGGGAATGTTGATGGTGGGGAAGATGTCAGTGGGCGTGCGCAGGATCACCACAGGGGCGGCGATGAGAATAAGGATCGCCAGCACAATGAAGGTGTAAGGCCGGTTGAGGGCCAGGCGCACAATCCACATGGACAGCTCCTGAAGACGAGAGTGGTGCCAGTTAAAAGGACATCATGGATTGAGGCCGGGATTCGCAGTTCTTTCCGGCTGCTCGTATCGGAAAAACCGATAGGATGAGTTATGGAGTTGAGGCATCTGCGGTACTTTCAGGCAGTTGCAGAGCTCGGCAGCATGACGGCTGCGGCGCGGCGGCTGTACGTTTCGCAGTCGGCAATCAGCGAACAGATTCGCGACCTGGAACAGGAACTGGGGTGCGCGCTGCTGGACCGTTCGGGCAGGCAGTTGCAACTGACTCCGCAGGGGCAGGTGTTTCTGGAAGAGGCTCGGCGAACGCTGGAGGCCGCGCAACGGGCGATCGATGTCACGCGCCAGGCGGCGCATGGCGAGGTGGGCACGCTGGCCATCGGTTTCTTTATGTGGGGAACGGCTGGGTTCTTCCCGCGGATCATTCGTGAGTTTCGCAAGCTTCGGCCGGGGATTCGATTGTCCCTGATGGAGATGCATGCGACGCAGCAGATTGGCGCGCTGGAGGCGGGGAACATCGATGTTGCGCTGACGCGGCCGATGCAGCCACCGCTGGATAAGATATTCAAGTCGGAGTTGCTGTTTCGCGATCCTGCGGTTGTGGCGATGCGGCCCGACCATCGTTTAGCAAAGCGCACGGTGAAGGTGCGGGATCTCGCGGAAGAGCGGCTGGTGCTGGCGGAGCGGCGGTCGAATACAGAGTTCTTCGACAGCATTGTGGCGGTGTGTGCGGCGGAGGGATTCTCGCCGCAGATTGTGAATACATCGGGAACGTGGTCCGGTGTGCTGACACTGGTCGAGGCGGGTGAGGGAATCGCGCTCGTGCCTTCGGGAGTGAGAACGCTGCGAATTCGCGGGCTGGTGTTTCGACCGTTTGCGGGTGCGTTGTCGGCGGGTTTGGCGGCCGTGTGGGATCCGCGGCGTGAGGGTCCGGCGTTGCTGGAGTTTCTGCGGCTGGTGAGAGAACACCGCGATCGGCTGAACAGTTAGAAGATGAATTGCAGCGACATTTGGATCTGGCGCGCGCTGCCGATGGTATGGCCGACGACGCCGAGTCCGTACGGCGCATTGTAGAACTCACTGGGAGGCGTGCCTTCCTGCGGAGCTCCGTTGTAAAACTCATTCTGCGAAACCTCGTTGCCCGGGACGTCGAAGCTGGAGGTGTTAGTGAGGTTGTAAACGTTGAAGGTGTACTTGAGAGCGTAGCGCTCGTTGAACTTGGTCAACTTGACGATGGACGCGTCGGCGCGACGCTGGAATGCCTGGCGAAAGATGTTGCGCTGGCCGGTGGTGAAGTCGGTTTCGTAGGGATCATTGGATGGAATGCCGCCGCTGAAGGCGCCGGGGGCGATGAGCGGAACGCCGAAACAATCTGATCTGAGAGCTTCGTCGCCGAATGCGCCCGACTTACCGGTCTTTGCCGATTGCGGTGTGCAACCGTTGACGAGCGGAACGATGGGGTTGGTGATACCGTTGGCGGTCGAGTAGTAGACGCTGCCGACAGCCCCGGAGAAGTCGATGACGCTGTAGGGCTGGCCGCTCTGCAGAACGGTGAGGCCGACGAGGGACCAGCCGTTCGCGAAGTAGCTGGCGAGATTGTGCTCGTGGATGAGGTCAGGCATCTGGAAGACGTAATTGAAGTTGATGACATGCGTTCGATCGAAGTCGGCTGAGGCGTAGCCGTCGCGCAGGTTCAGCGGATTGTTGCCGTTGTAGAAGAGGCCGAGGCCGCTCTGCTCATCGAGCGCGTGTGAGTAAGTGTAGGAGGCAGCGATCTGGATGCCATGGCTCATGCGCTTCTCGAGATGTGCGGTGAGTGCGTTGTAAGCGTCGATGCCGGCGGCTCTGTAGGAGATGGATTCCGCGGCGTAGCCGATGTAAGGAACGCGGTGATCGACGTTGCCGCCTTCGTAGTCCTGCCGGTAGGGCTGGCCGTTGGGAAGGTCGATGGGGACGAAGTCGTTTGAAACCGTGTAGCCGTACGAGTAGATCTCGCCGTGAATGGGACTGGTGGGGTTGGCAATGCCGGGCTGATTGAAGGGAACCGGAATGACCTGATGACGGCCGAGGTTGCCGACGTATCCAAGCTCGAGAGCAAGATCCTTACGCGGCTGCCACTGGATATCGAGCGTGTAGTTGTAGGTGTAGGGCAGCTTGTTGGTGCGGTCATAGACACCAAGTGAGACGGGCTGGCCGTAGTCCCCAATTGCGGTGATGTTGGGGAGATATCTGTTCAGGTCAGAGGCCTGCGGATTGGCGGGAGGCGGCGTCTGGACGGAGCCGTAAGGGTTCGCGAGATTGCCCATGATGGCGTCCTGCGGACCGCCGTTACCGGCGCCGCCGCAGGTGGGAATATAGCCCTCATAGAGATACTGAGTCTTCTTCGGGCAGGTTTGCGCAGTGACGAACGGGAGTTGCTGATTGACGCCGAAGGGGCCGCCGGTGACGGTGCCGATTGCGTAGCCGGGCGAGAAGTAGCTGAAGAGTTCACCGCGGTCGTAGTACATACCGAAGCCGGTGCGCACGACGACGTTGCCGTGAAATCTCTCAGGCTGCCACGCGGCGCCAAGGCGTGGGCCAATTCCCCACTGACGTCCGGTGAGCGTGGTGTTGCTGACACCCGGAGTTCCGTTGGCGTTGTTGTGGGCGATGATGAGGCCCGAGTTCACGATTGTGTCGCTGGAGGCGCTGTACTGGTAGAGGCTGGGCTCGAAGTTGAAGAGACGGCCGTACTTCTCGCTTAGCCCGCCGTTCCAGTCATAGCGAATACCGGCTGTGAGACTGAGGCGCGGCGTGATCTGAAACTTGTCCTGCACGTAATTGCCGAGTTGGTTGGCGCGATAGTAGCGATTGGCGTTGCCCTGCAGGAATGAGGAGACGTAGAACCCGGTTGATGAACTGCCAGGAGTGACCTGGCCTTGTGCGAACTGGCTGAAGTCATCCGTTGCGATCGTGCCGGCGTTCGTGCGGTGGTCAATGGTATTCAGTTGCGTGTAGCTGTAGCTGAAGCCGAAGCTCACGGTGTGGCGGCCGAGCGTCCAGATGGCATCGGCCTTCGGCTGCCAGCGGTTTTGGAAGACACCGGTGTTGGAGCTTTGGCCTTCCGCGTTCGGGCCGATGTTCAGAATGCCGGGTGAAGGAAGACCTTCGCCATAGTCGCCGAGCACGTTGTAGATAGAGACGCCCGGAAAGTAAGTCGAGCCGAAGGTATTGATCGCGACCGTGCCGAGAGAACCCCCGGGAATGCTGGAGGGACCGAAGGCCTGCTCGTTGTTGGCCCAGTTCTTCTCGCGAATGAAGCCCATGGTCTCCGTGGTGCTGAGAGTGGGTTTCACGAGATAGGTGTTGATGATGGAGAAGACCTGAGCACCGGAATCGAGATGTTCCGTGAAGCCCGGAACGCTGGAGAAAGCATACGGTGCGATAGTCGGATCGTGCTGGTAGAAGTACTTCAGCGAGAGGGTGTCTTTCGCGGTGGCGTTGTAGTCGATGTTCGCGACAGCCAGGTCGGCCTTGAATCGTCCGGTTCCGGGAAGGAACGCGTTGTAGGGATGCGTGGGCGTGGGCGTGACGCCGCTATCATTGGGGATGAGCCACTTGCCGGACTCGCCGGGAAGTGCGGGCGAGTTGAAGAGCGCGAGCGCGGTGCGATCCATCTGGCCGGCGGTAAAAGGAGAACAGCCGAACTCCTCCTGATCGGAGGGTGAGCAGAATGAGTTATTCACGACGTTGGCGAAGCCCGCAGCCGTCCGGTTCGTGTCGTTGAGCCCCACAGGAACATCGAGGAAGCCGTCGCCGATCTCCTGGTCAGAGACGTGGAGATGCTGGTAGGCAACGAAGCCGAAGAGTTTGTCCTTAATGATGGGGCCGCCAAGAGTTCCGCCGGCGATCCAGCGGTGCAAGGGGGGATTCTTCTGATTGTCAGGGATGTTGTCGTCGTTCTTGAAGAAGAACGGCGCGGCGTTGATCCAGTTGGTTCCGCGGTGACCGTAAAGAGTGCCGTGAAATTTGTCGGTGCCGGAAGTCGTGCTGAGTGAGATGTGAGCGCCGGAGGTGGAACCCTGCTGCGCGTCGTACATGGACGCGTTGACCTGGACCTCTTGTACGGTCTCCGGCGCGGGCGTCGGGATGGCGTTGCCGATGGTGAGATAGACGGAAGCGACAGACTGAATGACACCGCCGGCTCCGAGACTGGTAGAGACACCGGTGCTGTTGATGACGCGCGCTGAGCCGACCTGGCTCGTGCTCTTGCCGTTAAAGAGATTGCTGGCGTCGATGCCATTGATCGAGAAGCTGTTGGATGTGTCGCGTTGACCGTTGGCCCATATGGGCTGGTTGCCGAGACCGGAATTGGCGCCGGTACCGCCAGGGAGTTCTGCATTGACGCCGGGAGAGAGGATGGCGACGCCTGTGAAGCTGCCGGTCGGCAGCGGTATGGATTCGATCTGCTGCTTGTCGAGCACGTAACCGTTGGTGGTGTCGACGGCATTGAGCAGCGGGTTTACGTCGACAGTGACAGATTCACTGACCGCGCCGACCGCAAGCTGCGTGGGAATCGTGAGGGTGCGGTCAGCCTGAACGACGATGCTGGGAAAGCGCTGCGCCGTGAAGCCGTCATGCCGAAACGTGAGGGTGTAGGAGCCAATCGGAAGATCGTTGAGCGTGTAGGCTCCTTGCGCGTTGGAGCGCGTGTTCCGCGTTAGCTTTGTGTCCTGCGCGACGGCGTTGACCTCGACGTCGGGGAGTGCGCGGCCCGAAGGATCAGTCACCGTGCCTGTGATCCCGCCGAGGGTCTGCTGGCCATGTGATGCGAAGGCCGTCACCAGTAGAGCGATGAGGAGTGGAAACGAAAGGAGATAACGATAACGTCTGCTCATCATGGGGACCGGCTCCTGCAGGTGCACGAAGGACTACATAGATACAGCGGGACCTGGCCGCATGGGCCTGAACGGGAATGTCTTGAAAACGATATGAGAGAGCCGCGTTGGACACAAGCGGGAGCGGATCAGCGCGAGAGCGAATCGTTGCAGGTTGCCCCGTGCTATCTCCTGACGGGGATGTTTTCAGAACGATGAATTCGGCCGATGTTCAGAGCATAATCCAACATTGCGCAACGTCAATCGAAAAATATTTTGGAAAAGGTCAGCGAAAACTTGGTCCGGTCACCGTATATCCGCCTTCCTAGCAAACCCCGGCTCGGCGGCAGGGCGTCTATCCCGCTAGGGGCCTGAGTGTGGCTCCATTGAAGGAGCGACGGATGACTGCGGCCGATGTGCTTGTCGAGAAGTTGATTGACTGGGGTGTTGATACTATCTTTGGCCTGCCCGGAGATGGAATCAACGGGGTGATGGAGTCGCTGCGCAAGGCGCAGAAGAAGATCCGCTTCATCCATGTCCGCCATGAAGAGTCGGCTGCCTTCATGGCGTGTGCGTATGCCAAGTTCACTGGGAGACTCGGCGTTTGTCTCGCAACATCAGGTCCAGGCGGAATTCATCTGCTGAACGGCCTGTACGACGCGAAGATGGACCAGCAGCCGGTGCTGGCGATTACGGGCATGCAGTTCAACGACGTAATGGGAACCTATTCGCAGCAGGATGTTGAACTCGACAAACTGTTCATGGACGTCGCTTGTTACAACAACCGCGTGATGAGCGCACCGCACATGGAGCCGGTGATCGATCTTGCGATAAGGTCGGCCATCGAGAAACGGCAGGTGGCGCACATCACCATTCCGATTGACGTGCAGAGTGCGGAGGTCGGGAAGCACGATCGCTCAGAACGCAATCGGCCCCATCACACCTCGTCGCGCAACGCGGTCAGTGGGAATATACCGCCGATGGAAGATGTCAAGGCTGCGGCGGAGGTGATCAACAAGGGCAAACGGATTGCGATTCTTGCAGGCCAGGGCGCTTTGCATGCTGGTGATGAGCTGGTTCAGCTTGCTGAGTTGCTGGGGGCGCCAATTGTGAAGCCACTTCTTGGCAAGGGTTGTGTGCCGGACGATTCGCCTTACACGACCGGCGGCATCGGGTTGCTGGGGACGGCGCCGAGTGAAGAGGTGATGGAGAACTGCGACACGCTGATCATGATCGGCACGTCGTATCCGTACATCGAGTACATGCCGAAGCCTGGCGACTGCAAGTGTGTGCAGATTGATTCGAACGCGCAGCGCATTGGATTGCGATACGACGTCGAGGTGGGACTGGTCGGGGACTCGAAGAAGACGCTGAAGATGCTACTGCCGATGCTCAAGCGCAACAGCTACCGGAAGTTTCTGGATCGTGCGCAGAAGGGCATGAAGGACTGGAATGCGGTAGTAGAGAAGGAAGGCACCAATCCGGCGATGCCGATGAAGCCGCAGGTTGTCGGTTGGGAGCTTTCGAAGCGGACGAAGGAAGAACGCAATCATAGTTTCCGATTCCGGCACGAACACGACGGTGTGGGCACGCTATATGCAGGCGAAGAAGGGCCAGATGCATTCGTGTTCAGGGAACCTCGCGACGATGGCGTGTGGTTTGCCGTATGCCATCGCCGCGCAAGTTGCGTTTCCGGAGCGTCAGGTCATCGCCGTGGTGGGGGACGGTGGCTTCACGATGCTGATGGGCGAGATCATCACGGCAGTCGCATACAAGCTGCCGATCAAGGTCGTGATCATCAAGAACAACACGCTCGGACAGATTAAGTGGGAGCAGATGGTCTTCCAGGGAAATCCTGAATATCAATGCGAGCTGTTTCCGATTGATTTCGTTGCGCTGGCGAAGGCCGTGGGCGCAAGCGGTGTGCGCATCGACAATCAGAAGACGGCTGGGCAGGAGTTCGACAAAGCGCTGGCGATGCCTGGGCCTGTGGTCATCGAGGCTGTCGTCGACCAATTCACGGCAATGCTGCCGGCGAAGATTCGTCCTGAGCAAGCGGTGAAGTTTTCGGAGGCGTTGATCAAAGGCGAACCGAACCGTATGCGCATTGCGCTGACGGCGGCAAGCGACACGGTACGGCAGGTCGTGTGATTTCTTCTGAACCGAAGATCGCAGGGACAAATGCGGCCGCCTTCACGATTCCAACGGACGCGCCGGAGGCGGACGGTACGTTCGCTTGGGACTCCACAACTCTGATCGTGGTGGAGATGAAGTGCGAGAGTGCGACGGGCATCGGCTACACCTACTCGCATAAGTTGGCGGCGCCCTTAGCGCGCGAGTTGATGGAGAAACATGTCGAAGGACGGAGCCCCTTTGATACGAATGCGCTGTTCTCCGAGCTGCGTAAGGCGCAACGTAACTATGGACGCGACGGGATTGCGGCAACGGCACTTTCCGCGATTGATATCGCGTTATGGGATCTGAAGGCGAAACTGCTAGGCAAACCGCTTTGCTGCGTGCTGGGGAAAATGCGCGAAGGTGCTCCTGTTTATGGCTCGGGTGGATTCACAACGTACTCCGACGATCAGCTCCGCGGACAGCTTGGTGGATGGGTAAGCGAGGGAATTCCACGGGTGAAGATGAAGATCGGGACACATCCCGAGGATGACCTGCGTCGCGTGAAGATCGCGCGCGAGGCGATTGGCGACAGCGCCGAGTTGTTTGTTGATGCGAACGGAGCGTATTCGCGAAAGCAGGCGCTCAGTTTTGCCGAACGATTTGCGGCCGAGTACAACGTGACATGGTTTGAGGAGCCCGTGAGCTCCGATGATCTTGCAGGCTTAAGGCTTCTTCGCGATCGCGCGCCTGCCGGGATGGACATTGCAGCGGGTGAGTACGGATGGACGGCCATGTACCTGCGCAACATGATTGAAGCCGAAGCGGTAGATGTCATCCAGGCGGATGCGACGCGATGCGGCGGAGTGACCGGCTTCATGGATGCGGCCGCGATAGCGGATGCACATCCGCTACCGTTGTCAGCGCATTGCGGACCTTCGGCGCATCTGCATCTTGCGTGCGCGGCGCGTCCGCTGCGGCATGTTGAGTACTTTCATGATCACGTACGTATCGAGAGCATGCTATTTGACGGATTCCGTGCCGCGAGGAACGGCGTGATGTCCCCGGACCTCTCACGGCCGGGGATGGGATTGGAGTTCAAGCACTCGGACGCGGAGCGGTATCGCAATGATGTGTAAGCCGGTGGCATGGAGCGCGCGATGAACCTTTCGAATACCTCACCGCGCGCGTTGGTAAAGACTCTTCCAAAGCTTATGCAAGCGCCCGCGACGAAAGCGCTCGATCATATTCAGCATGGATGCTTTCAGCGATCGATGGCGCTGCTGGTGGCGGGCAGCAGCCTGGTGAGCACGCTGGAGGTGGGATATGAGCATTACAAGGGGAGCTACTCGAACCCGGTGATGTACACCCCGGTGACGCTTGGTGGCGCTCTCGACGATTGCTTCGACGGTGGCGATCTTCAACCGCCGTGCGGCGACAACGTGGATGCGATGGCTGAGTTACATCACGCTCGCCGACGGTGCAATCGGATTCTGTTTTCACATTCGCGGAGTTGCGCGCAAGCCGGGCGGATGGCGCATGCCGGTGACGAACGTGGTGATGGGCCCACCCCTATTCGCGCCGCTGCTGTTCGGAACCAGTGCTTATCTGGGCGTCATCGCTTCATATCTGCAGCCCGAAGAAGACCTCGACAGATTTGGCAGGGTGCGCAGCCACGTGGTCGAACTGACGAGCGCGATTTCGCAAGCAGGACTTTCGTGAGGACATTCGCAACGGAAGATTTCAGCGGCACCTGTGTCTTGTTGCGGCACTATGGACGATCTGCTCGGGGATGGAAAGCTGGTACTCGCACTACAAGGACAACTTCAAATACAAGGTACAGTGGTCGCCGATTCTTCTGACACCGCTGATGCTGGCGGCGACGCTTGGTGCGCGAAGGAGCACACGAATTGCAAACACGCTACTGCCGCTGGCCTCGGCCGTGCTGATGCTGGACGGCGCTGTGGGGTTCGGATATCACATTCGCGGGATCCTCGCGCGGTCCGGCGGAGAGAAGAAGCCGCTCTACAACATTCTTTATGGGCCGCCGATCTTCGCGCCGCTGTTGTTTGCCGCGTGTGGTTTGCTGGGCATGATGGCTTACCTGATGCGGAGGGAACGGTGAGGACAGCAAACGAGAGAAAGCCTCTGACGAATCCCACAACAGGCAGTGCGCTGTCCGAACGCGAGCAGCCTGGCTATTATCCGGGCTTCAGCACGCTCAAGCAGAAGCGCTACTGGGATGCGGCTACGCGCAAGGTTGTGGAGGAGCGTGTGTCGAAGCAGAAGCCGATTCGCTTCTTCACACCGGACGAAGCCCGCACGATGTATGCAGTTGTGGATCGTATTCTCCCGCAGGATGATCGCACCGACGAGCGGCGGATTCCGATTCTGCCCAGTATTGATGAGCGTTTGCACGAGAACCGTCTTGAGGGCTATCGCTTCGAAGACATGCCTGCCGATCAGGAGGCATACCGTATAGCGGCTCGCGCGTTTGAGGAGATGGCGCAGACATTGCACGGCTGTGCATTTCATGAGCTCGATGTGCGCAAGCAGGAAGAGATTCTGAAGTCTATCCACCAGGCAAAGCCGCAGGCTGCGCAGGAGCTCTGGAAACGGATGAACATCGAGCGCTTCTGGACGATTGCTCGTCACGGATGTTGTTGCGGTCTACTACGCGCACCCGTGGGCGTGGGATGAGATTGGCTTCGGCGGACCTGCGTACCCGCGCGGCTACATGCGGCTCGAAGAAGGCGAGCCCGAGCCGTGGGAGGTGGAGGAGCAGCGCTACGACTGGCAGGCGCCGGCGGACTCCATCAGCGATGTTGAAGAGCTGCACGCAGGGCGCAAGAGAACATCAGGTCCACCCAGGACAGGCAGGTACGCATTGAGTTTGTTCGAGCCATAATTCGCCGCTGGGAGGAGCCTTCGAAAAGCCGAAGGACGGCGTGCATCGCCTCGGCGCCATGCAGCAGATCAAGATTCCCCAGCGACGATTTAACGACAATGATCTGATCGACTTCGCTATTGTTGGCGTTGGCTCTGCGGGCGGCGTGCTGCTGCAGCGGCTGGCGCGCGCCGGCTTCAAGGTCGTCGGTTTTGAGGCGGGGCCGTTCTGGGACACGGAGCGCGACTGGGTCTCCGACGAAGCAGGTTCGCACAAGCTCTACTGGAACGACCTGCGCATCACCGGCGGCGAGCATCCGCTGGCGCTCGGCGCGAACAACAGCGGCAGGGGTGTTGGCGGAGGATCGGTGCACTGGGCGGCGTTTGTGCCGCGCTTTCATCCTTCGGACTTCGAGGTGTACACACGCGACGGCGTCGGCGCAGACTGGCCGATTACGTATGAGGACATCGAGCCGTACTACGAACTGCTCGAGCAGGAGATTCCCGTCGCCGGACCTGCGTGGTATCCCGTGGGGCAAGCCGCATGGACATCCGTATGCGCCGCATCCGATGGGCGGCGTCGGCGACACTCTGATCGCCGGCTGCACGAAGCTCGGCATTCCGGTGAGCGCAGGCGGACCGGTGGCGATTCTTTCGGCCTCGCATGGTGATCGGCCTCACTGCATCTATCGGGGCTTCTGCATCCAGGGCTGCAAGGTGGGTGCGAAGGCCTCGACGCTGGTGACGCATGTGCCGGATGCGCTGAAGAACGGCGCGGAGATTCGCGACTGCTGCATGGTGGCTCGGGTGTCGCTGGGCAAGGATGGGCGGACGGATGGCGTTGTGTACTTCGACGAAGAAGGCAAGGAACGACTTCCAGCGTGCACGCGCCGTCATCGTCTGCGGATATGCGATCGAAACACCGCGACTGCTTGCTGAATTCCGCGTGCCCGGGGCACGAGCGTGGGCTGGCGAACTCATCCGGCACGCTCGGCAAATATCTGATGGCGCAGGCGGGCAACGTGATTCTCGGGCGATTCGAAGATCTGATCCGCATGTACAAGGCGCCGCCCGCGCATGCACTTACGGAGGAGTTCTACGAGACCGATCCGAAGCGCGACTTCGCGCGCGGCTTTGCAGTGCAGACCGTCGGTCCACTGCCGATCGCGTTTGCCAAGCAGATGATGGCCGCCAAAGGGCGTGTGGGGCTGGGGTATGCGCCGCGCCATGATGGACTACAACCACTGGTCGGCGTTGGGGCTGCTCGGCGAGATCCTGCCGTGGGAGGACAACCGCATCGAACTCGCGGATGGACGCGACGGACGGCACGATGCGCGCGACCGCTTCGGTCTGCCGGTGGCGCAGGTGACCTTCAGGCTTAAAGAGAACGATAAGAAGATGATCGAGTTCGGCAAGAACAAGGTGATGGAGATCATGCGGGCGGCGGGCGCGACGGAGGTCGTGCAGGAGTCGCGCTATGCGCATCTGGTCGGGTGCATGCCGCATGAGCAAGACACCTGACGCCGGAGTCTGCGACAAGTTCGGGCGTACGTGGGATGTGCCGAATCTGTTCGTGATGGACGGATCGGTGATGCCGACGCAGGGCTCAGCGAACCCCGGACTCACGATCCAGGCGCTGGCCGCGCGCACGGCCGATTATCTCATCTCGCAGCATGAGAGCATTTTCGCGAACGGCTCGCGAGATATGACTGAGCCCCCATGCCGGAAATCGCTTGCGCCGCCAGGAACCTTCACGCGTGGGATTCCACACCTTCGTTGATCTCACGCAACAGTTCTTCAGCGCGGCGATGGCGGTGCTGGAAAGAGGCTCGTCAAGCATCCTGCGTACAGCGAAGCGATTCGCAAAATGGCCGAACGTGCCGAACGGGAGCTCGTATTCGATGGTGTCGATGAGCAGCGTGCCGTACTCACCGGTCCTCTCTGACTGCCACTCCTGCATCCGATGGCACTGCCGCCAATAACGGAAGGGCCCCTCAAGCTGGCGGTCACAGAACCGCTCGTTCCAGTGAAAGTCTTCGACAAGCGCGACCCACGGATAGCCGAACCGGCGACAAACGGGTTGGCCGGAAGCTCAGCGTGATCCGCGTACCTCGGCCTGCCGCAATCGGTCGCTCGGACGGCGATCTGCCACTCCAGGAAGCAGGGTGTCAGCTCGATCTCGTCGATCCGCGCCTGCTGCCAATCGGGTGGAGTCTTGGGCAGATTTGCAGGATTCGCAAAGAAGGCAAACACCAACTCAACGGGGTACGGCAGCCACTGGGTTGTGCGAAAACGATGTCTCATCTCTCCGGGAAACTCCTCAAAAGCGGATACCGCACAGGAAAATTCTAATCTAGATCTAAAGCGGTCCTATATCGTGTATTTTGATATAGGACTATACAAGTCTGATATGCGATGCCGCACGTCGGAGACGAGCGGACGGATCCTTGGAGTCGAAGTGAAGAGGAAGAATATGAGACACCGCAGCCTTTTGACGCTGGCTACCATGACGGCCTGTGCGGTGACGAGCCAGTTGGACGCCCTTGCCGCTCCAAACCCCGGATGCCGGCGGCAAGGCGTCGGCCCCGGCACAATTGACGCTTGTGCGGATTCCACATTGTGGCGGGCACGCTGGACACTGGCGCTCGATGCCTACCGGCAACAGAGCGGTGTTTCGGTTAAGGTTGCGATTCCCGTGGCTCAGCTGGCCACCTTTCACACTGCCTGGTCTGCAGGGGCTCTACACGGCGGACAGCGCTCTCCGTGAACTGCTGAAGGGCACTGGCCTCAACTGCACCTTCGAGAACGCGGACAATGCCATCCGATTGGGCTTCAGCACTCCGACTCCGTTGATGTGACGGCACAGCTGCCGGCGGCCGTCTCGATCGGAAAATTCACCGAGGACCTGCTGCACACACCGCAGACGGTGGCTGTGATCCCTGATTTTGTTCTGCATGATGAGCAGAATCGTACTCTCACCGACGCCGTTCGTAACGTACCAGGAATAAGTATTGCTGCGGGAGAAAGCGGGGCGCAGGGGGATAATCTCACCATCCGGGGATTTACTGCGCGCAACGACATATTTCTGGACGGCATTCGCGACTTCGGCAGCTACTATCGCGACAGCTTTAATTATGACCAGGTGGAAGTGCTCGAAGGTCCTGCCGGCGTGCAGTTCGGGCGCGGCTCCACGGGCGGTGTCATCAACCAGGAGAGCAAGGTTCCTGCAGCAGACAGGTTTGTGCACGTTGGGGCGCAGTTTGGCACCGACGCCACGCGCCGTATCGAGGCTGACATCAATGAACCGATGACAATGTCGCTGGCGGCTCGGCCTTTCGGTTGAATGCCATGGGAACCGAAGGTGGCGTCGCGGGGCGTCCGTACGCGGAGAATCGCCGCTACGGCGTCGCGCCGTCGATCACCTTCGGCATGAACAAGCCGACGCGGCTGACGATCAGCTACTTCCACTTTACCGAGAGCGATACGCCGGACTACGGCTTGCCATGGTTCTTCAATCAGCTCGCACCCGGCGTCAACCGGCATTCCTACTTTGGGTTCCCGGACGCGAACCATTTGCGCACAAACGACGACATCGTGACGCTGAAGGCGAACCACACCTTTGCAAACAACGTGGACGTACACACGATTGGGCGCTGGGCCAACTATCCGCGCGACGTGCAGATCACCGAGCCACAGATCTGTTCGAACGCCAGTGTGAGTGTGCCGGTGGGCGGATATGTGGCCGCGTTGCCGACGAGCGCTGTGAATAGCTCGAAACCGTGCCCTTACTCCTTCGCCACACCGCCGTCGCAGATTGTGGTGAACCGCAACCAGCTTCGCACGAAGAGCGTGGAAGGCGAGCTGTGGGATCAGACCGAGGTGACTGCGCAGTTCAAGATCGCCGGGGTTCGCAACGATCTTGCGGCAGGTGTTGAAGGCGGTCAGGAGATCTCGAACCCGACAAAGTACAGCTACACGGAGAACAACGTCAACTCCGTGCCGTCGACGAATCTCGTCACGCCGAACCCGCACGATGCCTTCAGTGGCAACGGGTACATTGCATCCGTGACGCATGTGAAGTCGAAGAGTGCGGGCGTTTACTTCATCGACACAGTGAAGTTCGACCGCTTCATCGAGCTCTCAGGTGGCGTGCGCTGGGACTACTTCAACACGCTGTTCAATCTCTACGCACCACCGACGAACGTCGCCGGCGCCAAGCTGACCGCGCCTGTTCCGTACATTGATCAGACAGTGCGGCAGCCGAGCTACCGCGCTGCACTCGTCTTCAAGCCGAACTCTCACGGCAGCGTCTACTTCGACTACGGCACCAGCTTCAATCCATCGGCCGAGTCGTTAAGCCTGAGCGTCGCAACCAGCGTCCTGCCGCCGGAGGAGAACGAGACTTATGAGGTGGGAGCGAAGTACAGTCTCGTACACGAGCGCCTGCAACTCGAGGGCGCATGGTTCCACACAACGAAGGACAACGCGCGCGAGACTGACCCGACGAACTCCAACAACATCGTGCTCGCCGGTAATCAGCTGGTGAAGGGCGTGCAGGCAAGCGCTGTCGGCCGATTCCACGGAGGCACGGATCTCATCGTCGGCTATGCGTACCTTTCGACAGCGCAGTGACGTACTCGAAGTTCTTTCCCATATCTGTTGGCTATCCGCTGGCGAACGTGCCAAGGCAGACCTTCAATGCGTTCGTCACGCGCAATCTCTTCTGGCGTCTGAACGCCGGGCTCGGCGGCAACTATGTGGCCGCGCGCACAGCGAGCTCTACCGTGCCGTTCGTCCCGACGGCGTTTGGTCCAGCGCAGAGTTTCGCTCCCGGTTCGGCGCCCTGCGGAGCGACGGCGACGACATGCTACCCCGTGCTCGCGACGGCGATGAAGCAGGTGCCTGGCTATTGGGTCTTCAACGCAATGCTCAGGCGGCCGGTTACCGACAAAATCGAACTGCAGGCCAATGTCTACAACCTGCTCAACCGTTTCTATATTGACCAGCCGCATCCCAGCCATCTCATCCCGGGCGCGGGACTGAGCGCGCTGATCGGGGCCAACTTCCGCTTCTAATTAGTCAGGAACGAACGATGCTCATCACGATTGAGAAGGTGCTGACGCCCGAGCAGGTGAAGGTCGCGCGCGTGAAACTTGCGACGGCGCAGTGGACCGATGGACGCGTGACCGCCGGCTATCAGGCGCAGGAGGTTAAGCGCAACGCGCAGATCCCGGAGGATTCGCCTGTAGCGAAGGAACTCGGTGATCTGGTTCTTGCCGGCCTCGCACGCTCGCCGCGCTTCATGTCGGCGGCGCTTCCACTGCGGGTCTTTCCGCCGATGTTCAACAGCTACGCCGGCGGCCAGACCTTCGGCACGCACGTGGATACGGCGATACGCCAGCTCATCACGACGGGGCAAAGAATTCGCACTGATCTCAGTGCGACGCTGTTCCTCACGCCGCCCGAGGAGTACGACGGTGGAGAGCTCATCGTCGAAGACAACTACGGAGAGAAGAGCGTAAAGCTGCCCGCGGGCGACATGGTGCTCTATCCCGCGACGAGCCTGCATCGCGTCGAGCCGGTCACACGTGGCAACCGCATCAGCTCCTTCTTCTGGATCCAGAGCATGATCCGCCAGGATGCGCAGCGCACGTTGCTGTTCGATCTCGACGAGAGCATCCAGCGGCTCGCGCGCTCGGAGCACGCTGCAGCGGCGGATGTGAAGCAGACCTCGGTGCAACTCACCGGCGTTTATCACAACCTGCTGCGCCAGTGGGCGGAGATGTAAGAGACCTTGGAATACGAAAGAGGGACAGCGCTGGGGTTCGCTGTCCCTCAACATGATTCAGGACGGTTCAGGGCATCAAGACCGAATCCACAACCTGGATCACGCCATTCGACTGATAAACATTTGCGGTCGTGATCATCGCCGATCCACCCTTGTCGTCGGTGATCTTGATTCCACCGTTGGCCATAGTGAAGCTGAGCTCGTTGCCTTCAACGGACTTTAGCTTCAGGGTGCCTCCATCAGACTTGATCTCCTTCATCAACTTCGCCGTACTGTAGGTTCCGGGCACGACGTGATACGTCAGGACCTTTGTCAGCGTCGCCTTGTTCTCCGGTTGTACGAGGTTATCGACCGTGCCTGCCGGCAGCTTGGCAAAGGCATCATCCGTCGGCGCGAAAACCGTGAAAGGCCCGGGGCTGTTGAGTGTATCTACCAGGCCCGCTGCCTTGACGGCCGCAACCAGCGTCTTATGAACGGGTGAGTTCACCGCATTTTGCACGATGGTCTTATTGCGGATACATCGGCGCGCCGCCGACATCCGGGTCCTTTTGTGCAGAGGCGGTGAGACAGGCAACGGCCAGAGTTACGGCCGTCATCGACGCAAGCAGGTTCCTCATGATCTTCTTCATAACCATTCCTTCGTTTCAGATTCTGGATTTTGCGTCCTCGTGCGGCCGCAATCGAGAACGTCCATCTTCTCTACGAGTGCACTGCGCAACTGGATTGCAAGAATCTTCAGATCGAACGGAACCGCAGGGCGGCGGCGTGCGTTGACAAAGCTGTCGAGGACTCATCAACTGGAAGCGGAGCGAATGCTGGAGACAAAGATCAGCAGGGACGAGCAGATCGAACGGTCTGCATCGCTGGCCCGCGACAGGGGCTCGTGGTGGAGTTTGCACTCCGACCACAGGCGCGGCCTATTGCTGATCGGCCTGTTCAAGCTCACCAAGGCACTACTGTCGATTGCGCTGGGTGTCGGAGCGCTCAAACTGCTGCACCACGATGTCGCCAGTGTCGTTCTGCGTGTTGCTGACGCGCTGAAAATCGACCCGGAGAACCACCTGATCGGTCTGCTGATGATCAAGGCGGATGTGATCAGCGCCAAGGAACTCCGCCGCTTCAGCCTAATCACCTTCAGCTACGCTGCGGTCTGTCTGGTGGAGGGTACGGGGCTCATGCTCGAAAAACGCTGGGCGGAGTATTTCACGGTCACCCTTACCGCGCTCGCTCTGCCGCTGGAATGCTTCGAGCTATATAAGGAGTTCACCCTGCCGCGAATTACGCTGCTGCTGGTCAACCTCGCTGGTGCTTGGATATCTCGTCTGGCTGCTTCGCCGTGACCGTCGCAGGAAAACTGCCGTTGGCTGTCTCCTGACCCAGGTCAGTACTTTCGCCTAAATTTCGCTAGCTCACCATGGCCCGTTTGGGCAAGTGAGCATCTGGTAAAGACTCGACGAGGCCAACACCATATCTAGTGGTGCTCGAAAATTTCTTCCGCAATAGGCCCGGTTTTCCACAAAACGCGAGGAAAACTGCGGCCTAACTGACAAATTAGGGCTTTACACAGGCCGTCGGCGCTGCACGATGAGTGGAGTTGAGTGGTCAAAAGTAGAAAAAAGAGGACCAAGGAACGATTTCGACCTCCTCAAGTTTACTTTTCCCAGCTTCTGTACGGAGTACCGATTGAGGTTCTTGGCATGTTTCGGGGCAATCATCCAGCGCGGGTCGACGAAAAGGGCCGATTAAAGGTCCCGTCGGAGTTCAAGGCCGCACTGGAGACCCAGGGCAGGGAGTGCTTCATTACCAGCCGGGACGGTCAGCGGGCTGAGATCCACTCGCTGAAGGATTGGGAAGCAATTGAAGAGTCGCTGGCGAAACTGCCGGCGAGTGGAGCGAAGAAGAGACTGCTCGATGCAACGAACTACTACGGGCAGGTGGTGAGGATGGACGACCAGGGGCGACTGCTGATTCCGCAGTTGCTGCGCGATGCGGCAAGCCTGGTCGGCGATGTTGCGGTGATGGGCATCGAGAAGAAGTTGGTTGTGGCGAACGATGCAAGGCTCAGGGCTCAGATCACCGAGAACCCGGCCACGGACGAAGACATCGAGTCGCTGGGAGTGGTTGGTTTGTAAGTTTCAGGTCCCTTGTTTTTCGGCCCCTTAGTGGGACGCATGAGGCGGCAGCAGATGGAAAGACCGCAGCATGTACCGGTTCTTTTAGAAGAGAGTCTCGAATTCCTCGCTGTGCACCCCGGCGGCGTCTACGCAGACGCAACGCTCGGGCTCGGCGGACACTCCGCAGAGATCGCGCGGAGGCTCGGAGCCAAGGGCAAGCTGATCGCCTTCGATCGCGACCCTGAAGCGATGAGCAAGGCCCAGGCAAGGCTCGCGGCGCTGGCTGAAGAGCTCGGCCCAGAGATGCCGACGGTTGAGTACGTCAGCCGGGCGTTCTCGGAGGTCGCAGAGGTCATCGCGCCGCGCACGCTCGATGGTCTGCTCGCAGACTTCGGCGTCAGCAGCCTGCAGCTCGATGAGGCGCACAGAGGATTCAGTTTTCGGGCCGAAGGGCCGCTGGACATGCGGATGGATCCGCGCAGCGAACTGACGGCCGAACAGGTGGTAAATCAGGCGGACGAAGAAGAGCTCGCCAACCTGATTTACGAATTCGGAGAGGAAAGGAGGTCGCGGAGAATCGCCAGAGCTATTGTGCGGGCGCGGCCGATATCGACAACAGCAGAGCTTGCTCGAGTCGTTTCGGCCGTCGCCCCGCCAATAAAAGGCGAGAAGATACACCCCGCGACAAGAACCTTTCAGGCGCTTCGAATTCGTGTGAACGACGAATTGCAGGAGATCCAATCGCTGCTCAAGAGCGCGGGATCACTGCTCAAGCCGGGCGGAAGGCTGGTGCTGATCAGCTTTCACTCCCTCGAGGACCGGCTTGTAAAGGATGCGCTGCGAGACGGCGCGAAGGCAGGCCAGTTCGAGCTGCTGACAAAGAAACCGGTCGTGGCAACGGAGCAGGAGTCGCTCCGGAACCCGCGATCACGCAGCGCAAAGTTACGCGCTGCAAAGAAAATTTGAGATCGGGCCGGGGTTGTCCTGCCGTGCTTTCAGGCGAAAGACAACCCGCAACAAAAAGTCCCTTCCTCTATCGCAACCCCGGCCCGGGTAATTCTTGCGATGTGGAGAGGGCAACAGAACAGCGACAGCTGCTCTGAAAGGAGGCGGACATGGCGACGATGGCGATGGCAGGGCAGGGGATGGAACAGATGCAGACGCGGCGAACTCACAACCGCACCGTCAGCGTTGCGGAGCGCAATCGCGAGCTCTTTGAAACACAGCGCGCGCGCCGCCGGGGTCCCGCGCCCGAAATGTTCTTCACCAAGCACCTCGACAACACACGCCTGGTGAAGGCCGATGACCCCGAGCGTCACCGTGAGATGCGGTCATTCACCATGGTGATGACGCTGCTCTTCGCGCTCACGATGGTCTATGTGTGGCAGCACTTCTCTGCGATTGAAGTCGGCTACAACGTCGAAGCGCAGAAGCAGTCGGTTGAACAGCTTCGCGAGCAGAACCGCCAGCTTCGCCTCTCTGAGGCGCAGCTCAGCGATCCTGGCCGCATCGATCAGATCGCAAAGCAGCTCGGTCTCAGCACCCCGCTTCCGGGACAGGTCGTACGGCCGGACGGATCTGGTGGTGTCGCCCCCGTTCTTGCACAGGCGCAGAAGCCCAGCTTCGGCGTAATTCAGTAACAAGTCCAGTAGCATTAACACAGCCGTTCACACCCTGGAGCTCGCTCCCACCCAACAGGAAACCGAATCATGAAGTCCTCGCCACGTCAGACGATGACCGCGCCGATCCGGCGGGTTCGTTTCGTCTACGTGGCGATGTTCTTTTGCTTCTGGGCAGCGGCCATCGGCCTTCGTCTTTTCTGGTTGCAGGTCGTGCGCCACGGCGAATTCGTCGAACGCGCGCTGAATCAGCAGCAACGCACCTTTGAGGTCGCCCCCCGCCGCGGCGTGCTCTACGACCGCAACCTTCGCGAGCTCGCAATGACGGTGCTCGTGGACAGCATCTATGCGGTCCCCAGCGAACTCGGCGAGAACCGCCCCGGCGACGCTGCAATCCTCTCGAAGATCGTTCACACCGACCCACTCGATCACTACACTACCGATCCGCGGATGCTTGCGCGCTTCAATGATTCGCGCAACTTCGCCTGGGTCGCGCGCAAGGTCACGCCCGAGATCGCCGATCGCGTTCGGGCCCTCAACCTCAAGGGCATCTACTTCCAGAAAGAGTTCAAGCGCTTCTATCCTGACGCAGATCTCGCGGCGCACGTGCTTGGTTACGTCGGTACGGATGACAACGGCCTCGGCGGCCTCGAGCGGGAGTTCGACGAGGAATTGCACGGCGTCCCCGGCCATAAGCTCACAGCCGTCGACGCGAAGCGCCACGTGATGGGCTCTGAAGAGAGCGAGCCGATGCCCGGCGAGAACCTCGTCCTCTCTATCGACGCGAACATTCAGTACATTGCCGAGCGTGCGCTCGATGAACAGGTCGCCAAGCTGAAGGCGCTGCATGGGACCGTCGTCGTGCAGGACCCGCACACCGGTCAGATACTCGCGCTTGCGGTCAGCCCGCGATTCAATCCGAATGATTCGCGCCACGTCGATGC
>CAVZMD010000007.1:0-58615 GCA_963776265.1 uncultured Acidobacteriaceae bacterium
TTATGTAGCCTTCGACTCATCGTATTGCTAACGGGTTCCGGGAACTGTCTCTCCTTTCTCTGCTTCTGTTCTGCCTTGGCCTTACGCCTACGGCATGGGCACAAACCGGCGGTGAAGGCGGTATCCAGGGTACCGTCAGTGATTCCACGGGAGCCGCTGTTCCCGGTGCAACCGTGACCGCAACCAACATCGGTACCGGAATCTCTACAAAGAGAGAAACGACGGGAGCTGGTCTATACACCATCTCTCCCATCATCCCCGGCACCTATACCGTCACTGCGACGGCCCAGGGTTTCAACACCGTCACGCAGAAGAATCTTACGGTTAACGCCCTTGCGATGACTCCTCTCGATCTCACGCTCTCGGTCGGCGGGGCAGCCACCGAGGTTACCGTCACCGCGGCGCCTCCTCAGCTTGAGACCACCAACGCGACGCTCGGCCTGACCATCGAGAACACGACGTACGCAAATCTCCCGCTGACCATGAACAACGCGCAGCGCGACCCGACAGCATTCGGCAGCCTCGCTCCTGGTGCCCAGGGTGGTGCCCGTCTGCCTCTGATCGGCGGTACCGGAAACTATCTCGGTCAGCTCTATCTCGACGGCCTTCCGGCTCAGACCGTCAGTCAGCAGGGTGACAACCGGCTCGTCTCACAATCCATCTCGGTGGACGCCGTGGACCAGATGCAGGTCGTCACCAGCACGCCGCCGGCCGAGTACTCAGGTGCCGGCTCCATGAACTTCACGATGAAGTCCGGCGGCCTGCAGTATCACGGCAGCGTTGCCGACTTCGTTCGCAACACAGCCTTCGACGCATGGCAGTTCAACAAGGGAGCCACAAAGCCCGTCGACCACCAGAACGAGTTAGCGATCACAATCGGCGGCCATGTTCCCGGAACGAAGCGCGTCTTCTTCTTCTTCTCCTACGACAAGTTCCATAGCCGGACCTTCAACAACCCGGTGTCCATGACCATCCCCACACCCCTTGAGCTCAGCGGAGACTTCACCGAGTTGAATGGCGGCGTGGGCTCGGGCGGACTCACAGGCACTGGCGCGAACAATCCCGCGTTCCTCTTCGACCCGACGAACAACAGCTGCGGCGGTGCCGCGAACACCCGCTGCCCCTTCGTGGGCCTCAAGAACGGCGTACCCACAAACAACGTCATTCCCTCCAACTACATCTCGCCCATCGCCAAGGGCATGCAGCAGTGGATTCCTGCTCCCACAAACCCGAACGTTCTGACAGGCAACTACAGCGCCGGTTCTCCCTCGGGATTCGACAATCACCTCTACGACTGGCGCGTTGACTTTGACATCAGTCCCAGGAACCGCCTCTCCACGGTTGGCGCGATGGGTACCGTCAACTATCTGAACAACTTCAACTCGCCCTATCTTCCGCTTCCCTACGTCGGTGGCGACTTCGCGAACATCTACCCCAAGGTCTTCGATGTTGAAGACACATACACAATCAGCAACTCGCTTGTGAATCAGCTGAAGTACGGCTACACCCGCTTCTATCAGAACATTCACAACACGACCCAGGGCTCACCCACCTACGCCATTGGCAAGTTCGGCATAACGAACCTCCCGGCGGGCCAGGCCGGCGAAGAGTTCCCGGGTGCCACCTTCAGCACCACCACGAAGTTTGGAACCGCGCAGCAGTACTGGACCGGTACGACCACCGGACCGGGAGGCTCGGTCGCGACCCAGCTCACCACTCCGAACAACTACGCTATCGTCGATAACCTGCAATGGGTCAAGGGAGCACACTCGCTCACCTTCGGTACTGTCATTCAGTGGCAGCAGATCAACAACGCCAACCCGTCCACCTATACCGGCGTCCTCGGCTTCACTTACAACGCCAACTCGACAGCGCAATACGTAGGCAGCGCCATCTCAACAACGGCTACCGGTTACGGCTATGCGAGCTACCTGCTCGGAGCCGTCGGTGGATCACCTACGCTCGGGCTGCAACCCGTCAGTGAGGTCGGCGGACGTTATTTCACCGTCGCACCCTACGCCGAGGACAACTGGAAGGTGAATGCCAAACTGACCATCGACGCCGGTCTCCGTTGGGATTACCTGCCGCCCTATCACGAGGTGAAGGACCGCTGGAGCTTCATGAACCCCAACATCACGAACCCGGCTACCGGCACGCCAGGCGCTCTTCAGTTCGCCGGCAACTACGGTGGTTCGGGAGTCAGCTGCAACTGCCGCACACCGGTGCCGACCTACTGGAATAACTGGGGACCGCGCATCGGCATCACCTACCAGACGGATGCCAAGACGGTATTCAGAATTGGCGCAGGACGCGTCTTCTCGCAGGGCGGCGGCGTCGGCGGCCGCGGTGGCGCATTCAACGGCACCGGCCAGCTTGGCTTCAACACCACGGCGACAGCTCCTGCAGAAGTCACCACGGGTTCTGGGGCAGGTCCTTCCTTCTATCTCAACAACAGCGCCTACTTCCAGTCGATCGGGAAGTCGAATACAGCTCTCGGCTTCACCTATCCTGCGGCGCCCACACCCAGCGCCGCCTCGCAGATCCTGAACACGGGTCATTACGTGAACAGCGCGGGCAAGGTCGTCACCCCGGCCGGCATGTCTTACGCCGACCCGCACTTCTCCGCCCGCGCACCGGATTTCATGTTCTACAACGCTGGATTTGAGCGCGCTCTGACGAACGACATGACGCTGGCACTCAACTACGTCGGCAACCAGAGTCACCACCTGATCAACTCCACGAACACGGGTACCGGAAACGCGCGTGGCTACTGGATCAACCAGTTGAATCCCAAGTACCTGGTCGGACTCGGCGCGGCGACCGATACAACCGGCAAAAATGCCTTGCTGTTAGCGCCGGCAACACCGGCTAACGTCGCTAAGGCACAAAGCCTGATGAGCGGACTCAGCATTCCTGCCTACTTCCAGGCTGCTGCTACCGCAGGCGACACAACCGCCACCATCGGACAGGGACTCGTAGCCTTCCCGCAGTACTCCGGTGTATCGGATACCTGGGGCAACGTTGGCAACTTCAGCTACAACTCCCTGCAGGTCACCGTGCAGCAGCGCATGGCTCACGGGCTCACCTTCAACTTCAACTACACCTGGTCGCGTAACGTTGGCGATGACGGTCCGTTCCGCGATGGGTTTGATCTGCCATCAGGTTCTGTCTCTGGAACCACCGCCTCCTTTAAGCAAAACCGCATCGACCGAAGCGAAACCACTGTCGCGACGCCGAACGTTATCCATGCCTTCGGTGTGTGGCAGATGCCCTTCGGACGCGGCCACAGCCTGGGTAGCGGCAATGGCTTCGTGAGCGCGTTGGTCAGTGGATGGCAGCTCTCGGGCATCTACACCTACGCCGCGGGTACGCCCGTGCAGATCACCTACAGCGGATGCACAACACCCCTGCAGGGTCAGTGCATGCCGGATATCGCTCCCGGCTTCGCTCCCGGCATGGCCCGTCAAAACGGCGGCTATGGCAGCGGTCCTGGCGGCCGCACCGCGGCGAACCTCGGCAAGGTGCAGTACCTCAACGTAAACGCCTTCCAGAAGCCCGTGAACATCAACCAAACGGCCGGAGTGACGCTCCTGAACCTGATCGGCAACACGCCTCGCACCGGCGCGTTGGCGCTGCGCAATCCATCTCAGTGGAATATCGATGCTGGCCTGCGTCGCAGCATCCCGATCTGGAGAGAAATGGACTTTGTCTTCGAGGCAAACGCCTTCAACGTCCTCAACCACACCCTCTTCTCGAACCCGAGCGCAACCTGGAGCGCCGGCTCTACCTCATTCGGTACCATCGGCAGCGCCTCGAACAAGCCCCGTGCATTTGAGCTCGCCGGCCACATCAATTTCTAAACCGTTGTCTCCTCCTCGGCCTCGGCAATGATCGTTGCCGAGGCTTTCCTTTCTTGCGCCCCCCGAAGAGCGCATCGTCCCTACTGTCCCGTCTGATAGCGAATCGCGCTCAGCGAACCCTGGTAGGCGTACCGCGCATTTGCCAGTTCAATCTCCGCCTGCGTTTGCAGCAGTTGCGCGTCGCTCAATTCAACGATGGACGACAGCCCAAGCTGGTAGCGAGTCTGCGCCAGCGACAGTGCCGAATTCGCCTGAGACAGCAGTTGCTGCGCCACAGCGATGCGGTTGAAGTTATCCTGCGCCTGCAGAACCGTGGTCGTCACGTCACGCGCAATCGTGTCTCGCAGCTGCAGCACTTGGGCATCCGCCGCACCTGCGCGAAATTTCGCCTCTTCCGTGCGTGCTGAATAGAGAAACCCATTAAAGATCGGGATGTTTATGTTGACGCCGGCTGCACCATAGGCTGCGCTCGGAATCTCATCAGTTCTCCACGGTGCAGCGCCCGCCGCGCCAAGGGCCGTAACTGTGGGAAGAGAAAGATCGCGCTCTGCAGTGGCGAAGTGATGCGCGGCATCCGCCTGCTGTTGCAGGCTCTTCAAATCCGGCCGCTGCGCGAATGCCTGTTGGACGAGCGGCCCGGCCTCGGCCGGCGCGGCAGGCGGCGTTGCCGGCGTTTCGTCGATCAGCCGATAGACCGTGCTTCGCTCATCCCCTAGAAGAGCTGCGAGATCGGCTTGCGCCGTTACACTCTGATTCCGGGCATCAAGCAATAACAATTGAGCCTGCGCGAGCTGCGCGTTGGCGAAGCTCACATCGAGGGTGGAACGCAGCCGGGCGTTCGCCAGTGCCTGAATCTGATTCGCTGTAGCCTGTCGAGCGTTCACCGTCTGCAACGCAACCTGAATCAGTGCCTGGGCTCCCAGGGCCCTGTAAAAAGCGTCATCCACGGCAAACACGACATCATCACGTGTCGCGATCAATGTGTTCTGGGCCGCCTGGGCATTCAGACTGGCTTGTGTGACGAGATTTCGTGTACGTCCAAAATCCGTGATGAGCTGGTTCAGCGTAACGCCAGCCGCAGCTCTCTGATAAAGCACCGGATTATTCAGCGCGCCTGCGGTGATACGTGTGCCGTTATCCGCCCCGACCGCAGTCATATTTCCAGCAAGCGTCGGCAGCTCCGCCGCGCGCTGTTCACGCGTCACCTGCCCCTGTGCAAGCGCTAACAGATGTGCAACCGTCACGCGAGGATTATGTTGGAGCGCGAGTTGCTCCGCTTGTCCAATCGTTAACGACGGCGCATTTGGCGGCACAATCGGCGTAGTGAGTCCATTCGGAAGCTGCTGAACGGGCGGCGCTGGAGGCGTCGTTGCTTGCGATCCTGGCAACGCGGTACCAGGAGCCGGTGCAACGATAGGTGCTGACGGCGCAGAGGGCAACGGCGTCGTCGGCGCGGACGGCGGTGTTCCATTGTTGGTTGTCACCGGAGTCGATGTTTGCGCACCAATAGGTATGGAAACAGCCACTAAGCTTGCAAAGAAAAAGTTGAAGACCATCCTCATCATGCAGCCTCCATCGGTGATTCCGCAGGCGGCTGCTCTTCTTTGCGATGCACCCACAGATACGCGGCAGGCACGACAAACACGGTCACGATCACTGAGACAGTCAGGCCCCCAATGATCGCACGGGCCAGCGGCGCATATTGCTCACTGCCTGCTTCGAGGGCGAGCGCCATCGGCACCATACCGATGATCGTGGCCAGTGAGGTCATCAAGACCGGCCGCAGACGCACCCGACACGCCATGGCTACTGCTTCGCGAATCGGCATGCCTTCATTGCGCAGCGCTCGTGTGAACTCGACGATAAGAATCGAATTCGAGACAACGATTCCGGTCATCATGATCACGCCCATCAGCGACATCACGTTCAGCGTGGTCCCTGTTGCCAGCAGAAACAGGATGACTCCGGTAATCCCGGGCGGAATTGCCAGAAGGATAATCAGCGGATCGATGAACGAAGAGAATTGCGCCATCAGAATCAGGTACACAAGCACGATGGAGAGAATGAGCCCGATGCCGAAGCTCATGAACGATCTCCTCATGCCCTCGACCGAACCGCGCTCCGATATCACCAGATTCGACGGGATGTGCGCATTTTTTAGCACACGCTCGACGCGACTCGCGACGCCACCCAGATCCTCGCTCGACGGCGACACGTAAATATCGATCACGCGTCGCAGTTGATAGTGGTCCACTTCCGTCGGCGTGTTGATCTGCGAGATATTCGTCACCGCACCGAGGTTCGTCGTAAGCGGGCGATCAGCGTTAGGCTCAGTAGGATTCTCCGCACTCATCCCCGTGTTCTTCGCGCTCAGAGGAATCTGCTCGAAGTCAGTCAGCGATTTGACTGCCGTCTCGGGATACTGAACGGTCAGCAGATAGTTATTGCCTGTCTTCGGGTCGACCCAGTAACTCGGCGCAATCATTCCGTTCGATGTAAGCGCCGTGATGACGTTGTCAATAACAGACTGCGAGGTAATCCCCAGCCGACCAGCCATCTCGCGATTTACATCGACTTGGAGACCGGGATAATTGATGTCCTGCGGGATGAGGACATCACTCACACCCTTCACCGTTCGTATCTGATTGGCAAGAGAGGTCGCCGTATCGAAGGCTTCCTTCAGATCATTGCCACCAACTTGTATATCAATCGGCGCAGGCAGGCCAAGGTTCACTACAGCATCGACCAGGCCGCCGGTCTGAAAGTAAGTTGAGAGTTCTGGCAGGTCGTTCCTTAGTTTGTTGCGCACGAGATCCATGTACGCAAAACTCGATTTCGAGTGCCCCTCCTTCAACGACACCTGCACGAACGCAGTATTCTGCGTTGAGTTTGGAGTGTAGATCGCCGAAAAATCCGGCGTAATACCAATGTTCGAGACGATCATTCCGAGATCCTTCTCTGGAATGACCGACCGAATCTCCTGCTCCACGCGTGCTATGTACTCGTTCGTCAGTTCGATGCGAGTTCCTGCAGGAGCCTTCACATTGATCACAAACTGGCCAGGGTCCGTACGCGGAAAAAACGAAAGGCCGAGCAACGGGTAGAGTCCCAGCGAGAAGAGAAAGATCCCCAGCACTCCGATGGTCGTCGCCACAGGTCGCAGCAGTGTCTTACCGACCGCACGGTCATAGTGCATCAGGGACCGGTCATAACGGCGATTGAACCACCGAACAAACCGTTGAAATGGATTGCCTCCCTTGTGGTGTCCGACCTCGTGATGCGTATTCTTGATGAACTTCGCACAGAACAATGGCACCACTGTGAACGCTACAAAGTACGACGCGAACAGCGATAACACAACCGACAATGCGAGCGCTATAAACAAGAAGCGGCTGACGCCGTAAAGAAAAACGACGGGGAAAAACACAATTGATGTTGTAAAGGTCGCAGCCAGCACTGGTAGTGCAACCTCACGTCCGCCGATCTCCGCGGCTTCCTCCGGAGACTTGCCCATTTCGAGATGTCGAAAGATGTTCTCCAACACGACGACTGAGTTATCGATCAATCGCGAGAAGGCCAGCGCGAGGCCACCCAGCACCATTGAATTGATTGTCTCTCCCATCATGTTCAGGATGAGAAACGCAGCGAGTGCCGACAATGGGATCGACAACATCACTGCAACCGTCGCGCGCATATTGCCGAGAAAGATCAGAATCATCAGCGCGGTCAGCACCAGGCCAATCCCACCCTCGGATCCCAGATTCCGAATCGCAGTCTTTACGAAGACAGACTGATCGAATACCACACGCGTGACCAAGGTTTTCGGCACGTCGAGCAGGTGTTTCAATGCCTCACGAATGCCGTTCACAACCTCAATCGTGTTCGATCCCCCGCCCTGTTTCAGAATCGGGAGATAGACAGACTTCTGTCCGTCCACGCGAACGATGTTCGTCTGGATCGCATTTGCATCCTTTGCGTATCCAACGTCCGAGATCAGGAGTTGCCCGTTTCCAACTGTACGAAGCGGCAGCCTGTCGATCTCCTCCGTTGTAGGCAGTTGCGCATTCGTGTAGATGTTGTAGTCCTTTGGGCCGATCTTGACGTCGCCCGCAGGCAAAATTGCGTTTGCCGAATTCAGCGAACGCACCACGTCCATCGGGCTCAACTGGTGCGCCTCAAGTTTTACCGGATCGACGTAAACCTGGATCTGCCGATACTTACCGCCGAACGGCTGTGGCACAGATGCACCTGGAACATTCGCAATCTGGTTGCGAACGGTGAATTGCCCGATGTCATGCAAGCGCGTCTCGTTGAGTCCCTCGCCTTTCAGCGTGATCAGACACACTGGCAACGACGACGCATCGAACTTCAAGACAACCGGCGGCAATGTGCCCGGGTGGCAACCTTCTGAGTTGCGCCATCGCGAGGTTGGAGATTGTTGACGACCGCGGAATCCGGATTTGTTCCCGGCTGAAAATACACACGAATCAGCGATACACCGGTGAGAGATCTCGACTCGATGTGATCAATGCCTGAGCCAAGAGTGAAGAAGCGTTCGAACGGATCGGTGATGTTCGATTCGATCTGCTCCGGCGGCATGCCGTTGTAGAACGTCGCTACGACCACAACGGGAATGTTGATGTTTGGAAAGAGATCAACCGGCATCCGGGCAACTGTCGTAGAGCCAACGACCCCGATCACCAGGCATAACATGATGATGAAGAACGGATAGCGAAGCGCAAAGCTGGACATCTACTGCGCCTCCGTTTCATGGAAGCTTGTCATCGTATCGATCCTCGGCTGAACGAGTTCCCCAGCTCGATAGGAAGACAAATTCGTCGCGATAACCTTGTCGCCGGCCTGTAACCCGCTGAGAATCTCTGTGCGATTCGAGGTCGTGATCCCCACCTGCACCACGCGACGCTGCACGTGGTTCGAACTGTCGACCAGCATCACCGCCGGCTGCCCGCCGCTCTGGTCTATTGCCTGGATTGGGACCACGAGCGCGTCTCCCACGCGCTCAATGTCGAGCGTAACCTGCGCGTACATTCCCGGCTCGAGCTGACTCTTCGGATTCGGGACGTCAATCTCCACCTGCAACGTGCGCGTCGAAGGATCGAGCGCAGCCGTATCTCGTGTCACCTTTCCCGAAAACGTTCTATTCAGCGCCTGCACCTGGATTTGTGCCGTGTCACCCACGTGGACAAACGGTGCCAGCGACTCCGGTACGGGCAGCCGCAGTCTTAGCACGTCAGTCTCCGCCAGCTTGACCACTGGCATCGAACCGGAGTTCGACGTGCCCGCCTGTATCAGTGCTCCCGTATCGGCGTAGCGCCATGTCACGACACCGTTGAACGGCGCCGTGATTCGCGAGTAGTCCGCCAGCGACGAATAGTGAAGCTGATCCGCCTGTGAGACACCAAGTTGCTGCTCGGTTGCCGACAGACCAGATTTCGCAGCGTCTACCTGTGCCGCTGCGGCCTGGTCCTTCGCCATCGCGTCGTCGAGTTCCTGTTGCGCAATCAGCCCGGCTGGGTCTTCGCGGCCTGTTGCAGACGTTGCGATTCCGCGTGCAGTGCATCGTAGTTCGCCTGCGCCTGCTGCACTTCGCTTTTTGCGCGCGTGATTTGCTCGCGCGTCTGACGAACGCCCGCTGTTGCACCCTGAACCTGCGCTTGCAATTCAGGGATATCCAGGGTCGCCAGCACCTGTCCGGTCTTTACGTGGTCGCCGATGTCGACATTGATCCGCTTGATATAGCCAGCGACCTTCGCATGCAGTTCGACCTCCTGGTACGGAAGGAACTCACCAGCCACGTTGAGATTGTTGGCGAGTTGGCCCCGCCCAACTACTGCGACCGGCGCAACCGGCGCCAATGCCTTGTCGTGGGGCACATCGGAATCGTGGCAACCAATCATCAACAGAAAACAACACGCCAAAGGCAGCATGCCTTTGCAAAACCCCGTCGCATGGACAAGAGGCTTACACATCGATGAACTCGCTTTGCTGGATTCAGAGCCGATGACAGAGGCGCTCTCCGCGTATATCGAGCGGAGGGCCTATACGTGCCGTTTAGAAGATGGGCGGAGGTCGCATCGCCAGTGCCGCAAAGTTCTCCATCGGCGGATGCCAATCGGAACGCTCACGCTCTAGCGTTGGCTCAGCTACTACAAGACACAGGCTCAGCAGAAGGACGAGTTCGACAGCCGTCTGCAGCGTGACGTTCGTGACGCCAGCCTCGAAGTCGCTGGCGACATGCTTCGCCTGCCAAACCTTCGTTGCAGCAATCGACCGCGCCGCAAGTTCCTTTGAGTGATAGGCTGCCACCTTGCTGCCAACCGCAAAGAACAGCATCAGCGCACAGATTGCAATCGCAATCAGGTGATGGAGTCCTCGGCGGCGCGACGAACTGTGTGATCAGCCTCACTGCTTACAGCATATCGCACGCCGAGCAAATTCGGACAGGCCGTCACTTCAGCGCTGCGTAGCGTTAGCACCGCTGTCTCCTGCACCTTCAGGTAGTTACCGTAGCCGACTACGACCGTCGAACCAATGAGCAGATGCCAACCCGACCGTCACCAGCAGCTTCGTGGTGCGGCTTGTCCCTCGCCACTCGTGCAGCACTAATCCCCACAGCGTCGCGAAGATGATGATCGATGCCATGTGCAGCGTCCACGACGAAAAGTCATACTTGCCCATCTTCGTCTGGCCCATCGAGTAGAAGAAGAACTGGAAGTACCAGATCACGCCAGCCATCGCCGCAAACATGTAGTTCCCGAACAGCGCTCCGCCTGAAAGTCGGCGATGGGCAGGATTCGTCGGATCAAACTCTGCGAGCGTCTCGCCAGTGGTTGCTGTCGCGCGCATGGGATTGCTACCTGGTTCTCCCGCGAACTGACGCACCGACCCGTTCTGGAAGATGAGGATCGCCGACCAGACGAAGTTCGTCAGAAATCCGCCCCACAGAACAACGATGAGAATCGGCAGATTCTGCCAGAGATCGAGGTGTCCTGACGCAAGCAGTTGCGCCTTGGCGATGTCACCGAGAGGCTTGCCCGCTGTCAAACCGAAGGCAAAGAAGGAACTCATGAAGCCTGCAAGAATCGCGATCAGGATTCCCTTAACGAAGTTGTAGTCGCGCTCGCCCGCTTCCGCTCTTTTTTCCGGCGTAAGCTCCCGCTCCTTCCAGTAGCCAGCCGCGCCGTTCACCGCCACCCCGAGCACGCATACCACGACGCCCAGCAGAATCACTTTGCCGGATGCGGAATGCGCCATCACAAAAAGCTCACGCTGATTCAGGGGTGGAACACGATTGTGGAATGGCGGCACGAGCGTCCCGAAGAACGCGCAGAGTCCGAGGGCAATTGCGTACCCCAGAGCGATTCCCAGGTAGCGGATGGCAAGGCCGAACGTAATACCACCGACGCCCCACAGCACACCGAAGAGAAACGCATACTGGAGGCTCCGGGGATATTCTCTGTAGGCTTGTCCAAGCATCGGCCAGACATGCGGCACAAAGATGCTCGCCAGCACGATCGGTGCGACGATCCACGCTGCGAATCCCTGGATAATCCAGTACACCTCCCACGACCAGCGCCGGATCTGCCGAAAGGGAATAAAGTTGGTAGCGGAAGCGAACCCGCCGATCCAGTGATAAATCAGTCCAACAAACGGATTCGGTCCCACAATATCTCCATCTCCGTAGCTTCGCGAGCCGAGGTGTGAAAAGTACAGAACATCCTACAGAACCCGGTACAGCGTTGTGAAATAGAATCTGTATTGAAATTGCGGCCGGTCAAGGAGCGTCCCTGCGCATCTCGCTTTTCATCACCTGCTACAACGACACCCTGTTCCCCGCAACAGGCCAGGCTGTTGTGCGCGTGCTCGAGCGCCTCGGTCACACCGTAGACTTCCCTGCCGGTCAAACCTGCTGTGGCCAGATGCATGTCAACACGGGCTACTGGGACGAAGCGCTCCCGTTGCTTCCACGTTTCGTCGAGCAGTTCCGCGACTCCGAAGCCGTCGTCGTCCCGTCCTCCAGCTGCGTCGCTCACATGCGCGAGCACTATCCAGCCATGGCCCGCCAACTTGAAGCCGCCAGGCAAATACACCGGGCTGAGCGGCGGAGGTTGAATCACTTCTTCCTCGTGTCTACGAGTTCTCCGAGTTGCTGACGAAGCGCCTCGGCATCACCGATCTCAATGCGATCTTCCCGCATCGCGTCACCTATCACGCGAGTTGCCACGGACTGCGTTCTCTCCAGCTCGGCGATGGACCGGCGTCGCTCCTTCGCTCCGTCGGCAACATCGATCTTGTTCCGTTGCCCGGCCTCGAGCAGTGCTGTGGCTTCGGCGGCACCTTCGCTATCAAAAATCCCGACGTCTCCAGTGCCATGCTGGATGAGAAGCTCGATGCCGTCCTTAGCACCAACGCTGAGATCGTCACTGCCTGCGACAACAGCTGCCTGATGCACATCCACGGTGGCCTGCATCGCCGCGGATGCAGCGTTCGCACGATGCACATCGCCGAGATCCTCGCAGGCGAACAGGAAGGTTCTCGATGAGCGGACCGTTGCTCGATCCGCGCACCGCGCCCGCCTTCCCAAAGGCCGCGCACAATCTCCTGCTCGACGCTCAGCTCCGCAAGAACCTGCATCACGCGACCTCAGTCATTCAGAACAAGCGCGCGCGTGTGGTCGCGGAGCTCCCCGACTGGGAGCAGCTTCGGCTTGCCGGCCAGCACATCCGCGAGCACACGATGGCTCACCTCGACGCCTATCTCGAACAGTTCGAACAGAACTGCACGCGAGCCGGCGGCGTCGTCCACTGGGCACGCGACGCTGAAGAGGCGCGCCAGATCGTCGTCCGGCTCGCGAAGGAAGCAATCGCCGCCGAACAACGTATCGCTCCAAGCCCAGCCGAGATCCTCAAGATCAAGTCAATGACCACCGAAGAGATCGGCCTCAACGGCGCACTCGAAGCCGCGGGCATTCGTCCCTACGAGACCGACCTTGCCGAGCTCATCATTCAGCTCGGTCATGACAAGCCCTCGCACATCGTCGTCCCCGCGCTGCACAAAAACCGTCAGCAGATTCACGAGATCTTCCAGCGCGAGATGCATCTGCCGAGTCTTGGCAACTCACCTGAGGACCTCGCCGACGCTGCGCGTCTCTTCCTTCGCGAAAAGTTCCTCCGCGTACCAACTGCGGTTAGTGGTGCCAACTTTCTCGTCGCCGAAACGGGTGGCGTGTGCATCGTCGAGAGCGAAGGCAATGGTCGCATGTGCTTGACGTTGCCTCGCACGCTCATCACCGTCGCCGGAATCGACAAAGTCATTCCGCGCTTCCGCGACCTCGAAGTCTTCCTCCAGCTTCTTCCCCGCAGCGCGACCGGCGAGCGGATGAATCCCTACAACTCCATCTGGACCGGAGTCTATGAGAATGACGGCCCGCGCGCCTTTCACGTCGTCCTGATGGACAACGCGCGTACAAGCGTGCTCGCCGACCGCGAAGGCCGCCAGACACTGAACTGCATCCGCTGCGGAGCCTGCCAGAACATCTGCCCGGTTTATCGCGAGACGGGCGGCCACGCTTATGGCAGCGTCTATGCAGGCCCCATTGGCGCCATCCTCACGCCGCAACTCCAGAAGATGGAGCACGCGCGCAGTCTTCCCTTCGCCAGTTCACTCTGCGGAGCCTGCTACGAGGTCTGCCCAGTCCGCATCAACATTCCGGAGGTCCTCGTTCACCTGCGGCATCGGGTCGTAGAAAACGACTCTAAAGGCCTCGGCGCCCTCCGTCCTGAGGCCGTAGCCATGAAGATCATGAGCCGCGTCTTCCAGAGCGAATCGCGTTTCCGCGCCGCACAGCGTTTTGCCCGAACCGCAGATCGCCCCCTGACCCGCAAAGACAGCACCGGCAAAGCCTGGATCCACTGGCTGCCCGGCATGCTCGGCGGATGGACGCAGTCCCGAGACCTGGCCGCGCTTCCCCCCAGACCTTCCGCGAGTGGTGGGAGCAGCGCGACCGCACACCGCAGGCCTTCACCTCCAAAGGCGATTCGCATGCCGGCTGACGCGCGCTCTGCCATTCTTTCCGCCATCCGATCCGCGAATGGGCAGGCGACTGATCTCCCGCACGCCGAATCCGACTACGCGCAGATTCCGCGCACGTACAGCCAACACTCCTCGCTCTCCGCTGATGAAGCCCAGGCCCTCCTCACCGAGCGGCTGATCGACTACGACGCGAACGTTGTCTCCTGCACACCTAATGAGGCCGCATCCGCAATTCGACATGCATTGCAGCACCATAACGCCCACCGGATCCTCGTTCCTGAAGACTTCCCCGCCCATCTCCTCCCCGATGGTTTCGAGGTCACACTCGATCACAACCTCTCGCCCGCGGAGCTCGACCGCTTCGACGCTGCCGTCACACTTGGCGCTCTCGCCATTGCCGAAACCGGAACCATTATTCTGGAAGGCGTCTCCGGGCAGGGCCGCCGTGCGGCCACGCTTGTGCCGGACGTCCATGTCTGCGTCCTTAGCGCCGGCAACGTCGTCACTAAAGTGCCTGAGGCGTTCGCGCGCCTCGACGAGGCTGCGACCCTGCCGCTCACATTCGTCTCCGGGCCGTCCGCCACAGCCGACATCGAGATGACGCGAATCAAGGGCGTCCACGGCCCTCGTCACCTTCATATTCTTCTGCTCCAAAACGCCATTTGACCCACGCATCACGAAACCCTTTGACAACGGCACAAAAATCAGCGAAGCTTGCAGTTTCAATAGGTATTGAATTCCTCATTCGACTGTACCGGTGGAAAATATGAAGGACCAGAGCATAGAGCGGATCGATAAAGCCCTCGATCAGTTCCGTATCGAAATTCCGTCCTGGGGCTTCGCCAACACCGGAACGCGCTTCGGCAAGTTCATCCAGGACGCCGCCGCCACCACCACAGCTGAGAAGTTCGCCGACGCCGGCGAAGTCTTTCGCCTTACTGGCATCACTCCCACCGTCGCGCTTCACGTTCTCTGGGACATGCCCAAGGGGCTCGACGATATCCCCGTGATCCGCGCACTCGAGCGCGAGCACGGCGTCCGCGCCGGCAGCATCAATCCCAACCTCTTTCAGGCTCAGGAGTACAAGTTCGGTTCCATCGCGAACCCCTCCGCTGAGATACGCCAGATGGCGGTTCAGCACATGCTCGACTCCGTCGAAATCGCGAAGGGACTCGAGAGCCGCGATCTCTCCATCTGGGTCTCCGACGGCTCCAACTATCCCGGCACACAATCCGTTCGCCGCCGCATTGGCTGGATGGAAGAGGCGATGTCCGCAACCCACGCGGCGCTCGGCCCGAATCAGCGCATGCTCATCGAGTACAAGCCCTTCGAGCCGGCGTTCTATCACACCGACATCGCCGACTGGGGCATGGCGATGCTCCTGTGTCAGGCCTCGGGTCCCAAGGCCAAGGTGCTCGTCGACACCGGACATCACCTCCAGGGCACAAACATCGAACAGATCATCGCGTGGCTGCATCGCGAAAGACGGACTCGGCGGCCTTCATCTCAACGACCGGAAGTATGCCGACGACGATCTCACTCTCGGATCGATCGATCCGTACCAGCTCTTCCGCATCTTTGCTGAGATTCTCTCGGCCGGGGCAACGTCGCGATTCTGCCGCCTTCATGATCGATCAGAGCCACAACCTCAAAGGCAAGATGGAGGCCATGGTTCAGAGCGTGGTTACGGCGCAGGAGCTCTACGCTCGTGCCGCGCTCATCGACTTCAATCGGCTCGCTGAACTCCAGGACGCCTGCCGGCTCGTCGAGGCCGAAGAGTGCTTCCGTTCCACTTTCTGGACCGACGTGCGTCCCGCCATCCGCGCCTGGCGTGAGCGCCGCGGCTTGGCCGCTGACCCTCTCCAGGAGCTCGCATCGGGTGGCTACGTTGAGCGAATCAGCCGGGATCGCCGCGAGCGCAATCGTCAGTCAACTGCCACATATGCCTGATGATTCTCCGAAATTCTTTCCTTTCGGATTCAATAGCGAAACGTTATCATTCTGAGCTGTAAATTCAGTTCAGGAGTTCCAGTGGCGAAATCCAGTCCCCGCCTTTACCTGATTCCCGTTCTCTCCAAAGCACTCGACATCCTCGAGTTGCTGCAAAACGAAAACCAGCCGCTGACGCTCGAGGCCATCCACCGCCGCACGCGGGTCTCCAAGACCACGGTCTACCGTGTTCTCAAGACCTTTGCCCATCGCGGCTATATCTCGCAGGCGCAGGACGGAACCTATCGTCATGTCTCGCGGCCCAAGAAGCTCCGCTTCGGCTTCGCCGGCCAGAGCGCCGACATGCCGTTCTCGGTCGAAGTCACCAATAGTCTCGTCGAAGCCGCAGCTACCTGCGGTGTCGACCTGATGGTGCTCGACAACAAGTACGACGGCCCCACCGCCATCAAGAACGCCGAGGAGTTTATCAACGCCGGCGTCGATCTCATCATCGAGTTCCAGGTCGAGCACGAGGTGGCTCCGATCATCGGTGACCGCATCGCCGCTGCCAGAATCCCTCTGATTGCGATCGACATTCCCGCACCCGAATGCTACGTTCTTCGGCGTCGACAACTATCGCGTCGGTATGACCGCCGGCGAAGCGCTCGCGCAATATGCCATCGCGGAGTGGGACGGAAAGGTGGACTGGGCGATTGGTCTCGATCTCCCTGAAGCGGGCCTTCTGGTTCAGAGCCGCGTCTCCGGAGCCTTCGAGGCGATCCGCTCGGCGCTGCCCGATCTCCCGGTAGAGGCATTTGTCCGCATCGACGGCCGCGGCATTCGCGAACGCAGCCGGAAGGTGATCTCCGAGTTCCTCCAGCGGCATCCTCGCGAGACAGCACATTCTTATCGCCGCCGCCAATGACTCCAGCGCTCTGGGCGCCATCGATGCTGCCCGTGAACTTAAGCGCGAGCGTCACGTCGCCGTCGTCGGCCAGGACTGCATCCACGACGCCGTAGAAGAGATGCGTCATCGCAATTCGCCGATGATTGGATCTGTCTCCCACGAGACCAACAGTTACGGACCGGCGCTGATGAATCTTGGCCTTGCTTTGCTTCGCGGCCAGACCGTTGCGCCGTATAACTATGTCACACACCGGCTCGTCACCCGACGCGCAATTCTGGACAACATGAACTCCAGTTTTCAGTGAAGTTCAAATACGAAACTTTTGCTCTATTGCCTTTCGGTGTGTGACAATGGTTGGGATTTTCCTCCTGAGAGCTCTCTATGCCCCAAGCCACTACGCCAGCCAAGCTCAACTTTCTAGAAGACAAGTGGGACGATTCGTTTGCGACAACGCTCGACGCGCCCGGAACTTCTCCGCTACCGCTCGAACCTGCTCGGCTCCGACCTCCGCCTGACCAACTTCGGCGGCGGCAACACCAGCTCGAAGCTCGAAACCGTCGACCCCGTCGACGGCCAGAAGAAGCTTGTGCTCTGGGTCAAGGGCAGCGGCGGCGACCTCGGCAGCATCAAGCGCGCCGGCTTCGCGACGCTCTATCTCGACAAGCTGCTCGCGCTGGAGAACGCAATACCGCGGCGTCGACGAAGAGGACGCCATGGTCGCGCTCTATCCGCTCGTCACCTTCGGCAACAACCCCACCGCGGCCTCCATCGATACGCCGCTGCACGGCTTTCTTCCCTTCCCGCACGTCGATCACCTGCATCCAGACTGGGCAATCGCACTCGCGGCTTCAGCCAACGGCAAGCAGCAGCATGGAAGAGTTCAATGCAGAGTTCGGCCACAAGCTCGCGTGGCTTCCCTGGCAGCGCCCCGGCTTTGAGCTCGGCATGATGCTCCGCAAGGTCGTGTCCGAGACGCCCGGCTGCGACGGTGTCGTGCTCGGCGGCCATGGCCTCTTCACCTGGGGCGAGACCCAGCGCGAGTGCTACCTGAATACGATCACCATCATCGATCAGATCGGCCAGTTCATCGAACGCCACGCCGCGCGCCCAAACTACAAGCGCTTTGGCGGCGAGGGTGCCTGCACACGTGACGACCGCAGGGAGATCGCCGCAAAGCTCATGCCTCGCCTGCGCGGAGCCGTCTCGCACCAGCAGCGCTTCATCGGCACGCTACACTGACTCGCCGCAGGTTCTCGAGTTCGTTAACTCCACCCAGGCTCAGCAACTCGCACACCTCGGCACCAGCTGCCCTGACCACTTCATCCGCACCAAGATCCGCCCGCTGTTCGTCGACTGGAACCCAGCCGACGAGCCCACCGAACTCCCCGCGCTCATCGACTCCGCGCTCGAGACCTATCGCGCCGAGTACGCCGAGTACTACACGAAGCACGCGCTGCCCGAATCGCCCAAGCAGCGCGACGCCAGCCCAACCGTCGTTCTGGTCCCCGGCATCGGCATGTTCTCGTTCGGCAAGAATAAGGCTGAGTCCCGTATCACCGGCGAGTTCTACACGAATGCCATCGGCGTCATGCAGGGCGCGGGCGCTCTTGGCGACGGCAAGCCCTGCGATGGAGTTCCGCAGGCCTCCGCCCGCATCCCGTCCGACCTCTTCACTGTGCACGACAACTACGTCGCGCTTCCGCCCAGCGAAGCCTTCCGCATCGAGTACTGGGCGCTCGAAGAGGCGAAGATCCGCCGCCAGCCCGCTGAGAAACAGCTCAGCTCGCCAGATCGCCCTCATCGTCGGCGGAGGCAGCGGCATCGGCCGCGAGGTCGCCCTCCTTGCAGCGGAGCGGGGCGCACATGTGATGGTCGCCGACCGCGACGTCAAGGGTGCTGAGGCTGTCGCCAAGGAGGTTCAAGCGAAGTACGGCCGCGAGATTGCCGACTTCTGTTCGATCGACATCCGAGACCGTGCCGCCATTCGCGCAGCGCTTGACGCCACCATCCTCCGCTATGGCGGCATCGATATGCTCATCAACACCGCCGCGCTCTTCCCGTCTTCACCCGACGGCATCGTCTCCGACGCGCAGTGGGCCCTCACGCTCGAAGTCAACGTCACGGCGAACTATCTGCTCGCCGACGAGTTGAAGTCTGTTCTCGACGCGCAGGGACTCGAGACCAGCATCGTCCTCACCAGCTCCGCCAATGCCGTCGTAGCCAAACGCGGAAGCGAGGCCTACGACGTCAGCAAAGCCGCGCTCAGCCATCTCGTCCGCGAGCTCGCTGTCAGCCTCTCGCCTAAGACCCGAGTCAACGGCATCAGCCCCGCCACCGTCGTCAAGGGCTCCACGATGTTCCCCCGCGACCGCGTCATCGCCTCGCTGAAGAAGTACAACCTCCCCTTCGACGAGTCCGGCTCTGATGATGATCTACGCAACGCGCTGGCGCTCTTCTATGCCACCCGCACGCTCACGCACCAGCCGATTGACCCCAAGGACTGCGCCGAGGCCATCATGTTCCTTGCGGGGCCGCTGGCGCGCTGCACCACCGGTCACCTCATCCCGGTCGACGGTGGCCTCGTGGAGGCATATCTCCGGTGAGTCAGGCAGCTCCCCGAGCTCCGAGAGTTCCGCGAATTCCCAACGACAAGCGAGCGCTCGTCGCGGTCGACCTCGGTGCCGAAAGCTGCCGCGTCTCCCTGCTTCGCTGGCGCGGCGACACGGCCGAGATCACGCTGGTCCACCGCTTCCCCAACGGCCCCATCGAAGACGACGGCCTCCGCTGGCCGCTCGCCACCATCGAATCCGGCATCGACGACGGCCTCCGCCGCGCTGCCGCACTCGCTGAGGAAGGCATCCGCTCCGTTGCCGTTGATGGCTGGGCCGTCGACTACGTCCGCGTCGACGCTGAGAACCGTCCGCTCGCCGCCGCCTTCTGCTATCGCGACGAACGAACCATTGCCGCGCAGCAGCAACTCCATACAAAGATTTCGCCCGAGCGCCTGCACGAGATCACCGGTATTCAGCTTGCACGCCTCAACACGCTCTATCAGCTCTACGCGGACAACGCGGCCAAGCTCCCACCCGGCACCCGCTGGCTCAATCTGCCCGAATACATGCTCACTCGCTGGGGAGCCCAGCCCTTCGCCGAATACACCAACGCCACTCACACAGGTTTGATCGATCTCGCCACCCGCGACTGGAGCCCCGAGATCTTCACCACCGCCGGCCTCGATCTGAACCGCGCCGCAAAGCTCACTCAACCCGGCACACGTCTCGGCAAACTCCGCGGTCCGCTCGCGGATCTGCCCGCATTGCGTGATACCGAACTCATCGCTCCCGCCTGTCACGACACCGCATCCGCAATCGCCGGCATTCCCACGCATGCCGAAAACTGGGCCTACATCAGCTCTGGCACATGGTCGCTCATCGGCGCACTCCTCGCCGCGCCCTGCAACTCGCCTGCGGCGCTCGCCGACGATTTCACCAACCTCGGCGCCATCGGCAACCGCATCTGCTTTCACAAGGCAGTCAACGGAATGTGGCTCCTGAAGCAGTGCATGGACGCCTGGACCGCGGCAGGTACCTCCTTCACCATCGAAGAGCTCGTCCGCCTCGCCTCGCTCGAACCCGTGCCCAGCGCCCTGCTTGACGTCGCCGACCCCGAACTCGGCCTTGTCGGCAACATGCCCTCGCGCATCAACGCGCAACTCCGGACACAAGGTCATGCGCCGCTGGACGAGTCACCGGCGGGCGCCGCCCGAATGGCCGCACTCATCTTTCATGGCCTCGCGGCAGCCTACGCACGCGCCCTCGAAGAGTTGCGCCGCCACACCGGACACCAGCCCACCGAGATCGTCGTCGTCGGTGGTGGTTGCCGCAACGACCTCCTGTGCCGCCTCACCGCCGAGCGCACGGGGCTCCCCGTCCGGCGCGGTGCACCAGAAAGCTCCACCATCGGCAACCTCGCTGTGCAACTCGCCGCACTCGAAGGCGTCTCGCCTGCTGATTCCAATGCCTTCGCCGCCGACGTCTCCTCCTGGGCGGCCACGTTGCTTCGTTCTGGCGAACCTCCGTCCATCGCACCCGCCCCCGCACCCGTATGCAACGCCGCGAACTCCTGAAGTCCGGCGCTTTTGCCGCGCTCGCTCCGGCCATGCGCCCGCTCGCGCTACTCGCACAATCCACCACGCCCTCCAGCACTGCCCCGTCTTTCTCTACCTCAAACGCCGCGTGGCAGCACGCGTACGACCGTGCCCTTGAAATCCTCGCCGCCAACGTCCAGGTCCTTCCGCACTTCCCCGGCCCCGTCCTCATCGAAGGTGCCGAGTACGCCGGCATCTGGCAGGAATGCGGCCCGCACGAGTCGCTCGTCTATTCGCTCTTCCGGCCCGACGTCGCACGCAACACGCACATGACCTTCTTCGCACTGCAGCACGAGGACGGCCAGCTTCCCGCCAACAACAAGCGCTCCGAGACCGGCTTCGGCCAGATCCAGATGGTCGTCCCCATCGCCGCCACCGCATGGGAGCTCGCCCACGCCACCGGCGACTCCGAGTTCCTCGAGGCCGCCTACAGCGCCTGCTCGCGCTGGGATGCCTGGCTCATGCGCTACCGCAATACGCGCGGCACGGGCCTCATCGAAGGCTTCTGCACCTACGACACGGGCATGGACAACAGCCCGCGCTGGGCCGGCATGCCACGTCAGTGCCCCGACAAGGACGCACGCAAATGCGCTCCTGTTCCAACGCTGCCACGCCTCTGCCCTGATCTCTCTGCCACTACGTATGGCGCTCGCATCGCCCTTGCAGCGATGGCTCGCGCCCTCGGCAAGAACTCCGACGCCGACCACTGGCTCGACCGCGCCGAAGCCCTCCGCAAACTCATCCTCTCAAAGCTCTACGTCGCCGAAGACGCCGCCTTTTACGACCTCGACGCCCAGAACCACTACGTCAAGATCAACTGCGATATCGTCACGCGCATCTGCGGCGAGCACGTCGTCGATCAACGCCTCTTCGATACACTCTGGAACCGCCAGCTCGGAAACCCGCACGCCTTCTGGGCGCCGTACCCACTTCCCTCCAGTGCGCTCGACGACCCAACCTTCGTTCGGCCCATCCCGCGCAACTCCTGGGGAGGCCCATCGCAGGCACTCACTGCGCTTCGCGCCGGCCGCTGGTTCGACCACTACCATCGCTCCGCGGAGTTCGCGCACATGATGCAGCAGTGGTGTGATGCTATCGTCCGCGACCCATCCTTCCGGCAGCAGCTCGACCCACTCACCGGCGAGTTCACACAATCCGGCTCCGCCAGCTATTCACCCTGCGCGCTGGTGCTCTACGACTACACGTGGCGCCTCGCCGGGGTGCGACGGCAGGACGATGAACTTCACTGGAACGTCCGCCCGGACTGTCCCGCTGCGCAGAACGGCATCTTCCGCACGCTCTCTGGGCCGTGGTGGCGTCATCGCGGAGCTCCGTTACCTTCCGGACTCCGCCGAGCTGCGCATCGACAACAAGCCCGTGGCACAGATCGAAGGCTGCGTTCGATTGATCACCGACCTCGAGGGAGCTCCTCGAGTCTCTCGTCGGGATCGCGTACCACAGTAACCACGATGAGGTTTCGACTTCCCGGTCAGGAATCACGTCGGGTCACCTTGGCTCCAAACGAACGCAAATCACTCCGTGTGAGATAATTTGCAGGTTTCTTACCTGTTTCGTGGGTACAATCGGCGACTGATGTGGTTTGGTTACCTTTGGCGTGAATCTTACCAAAGTGTGGTAACTGAGGCCAAAGTTACCAAAATGAATTGACACAGAATGTGTCGGCTGATACTTGTAACGGCACGATAGCCGATAAGGAAGAAGGATTTTACGTCGGCCAGGCGACACGCAGCGAGCTTGACTCGAGGCGAACCTTCACTCCGCAGGCTACGTGTGCGCGTCCTTGCCTTTTTCGCTACTGCGGACGAACGATTGTGGATTCGACCGATCGGGCTCGCTTTATGAATGACTACAACTGAATATCCGTACGCTTTTATTTTCCCAAGGAGAACCGACCATGAATCTACGCACCCTCGTATCCAGTCTTCATGAGAGCGAATCCGGTCAGGACCTGATTGAGTACGCGCTCATCTGCGCCCTCATCGCTCTTGGCGCCATCACCAGCATGAAGACCGTCGCCAACTACATCAACAACGCGTTCAGCTCCATCGGCAACCAGTTGAGCAGCGCTACCGCTGGCTAGTAACTGATTGGACTCTGCCGGTCGCGCATGTTCCATCGCATGTGGCCGGCAGGTCTACGCTGTCTCTGAATGTGGGTCTCGTGGCAAGGGGTACACAATGCACATCTGGTTGCTCGATGGAGCGGTTCTCGTAGCGCTTCTCGGCGCCTGGTTCGATGTGACCTCCCGTCGCATTCCCAATCGGCTCACCTATCCGGCGATGCTCGCCGCTTTGATAGTTCGTTTCGGCTTCTTGGGCTGGCGCAGTCTATCTGAGGGTCTCCTCGGGTTGGTTCTTTGCGGAGGCGTTTTTTTTCTGCTGTTTGTAATTCATGCGATGGGTGGCGGTGACGTCAAACTCATGGCCGCCGTAGGCGCCTGGGTGGGCTATCACAACGCCGGAATGGCTCTCATCGTGTGTGCTCTGGCTGGTGGTCTCATCGCATTGGGATATGTCATCGTTCTCAAGCGATACCGTACTACCTTCACCAATATCACCTCGCTCATTCGGTTCCACGCGTCCAACGGTCTGCGCGAGAATCCCGAGCTGAATCTGTCCAGCGCTAAGGCTGTGCGCATGCCCTACGGCCTTGCCATTGCTGCAGGTGCAGTCGGCACCCTGATTTCGACGGTTTGGAAGGGTTAAATCCATGGATATTCGTCGGCTCTCGTTGGCCCTGTTCATCGCCCTCGTTCTCTCCGCAGGCGCAACGTATCTTCTTTACTCGCGTATTCGAAACCAACGGTCCGCCGCTCCAGTCACCATTCGTGTAGTCGCCGCTATCGATCAGTTAGCAGCGGGTACGGCACTCACTCCTCAGAATCTCAAGATCGTTGACTGGCCTGCTTCTATTCCGCTGGCCGGAGCCTTCTCCAGGCCTGACCAGGTCGTCGGCCGCTCACTGATCTATCCCGTGAATGCCAACCAGCCTCTCGTCGAAAACGATTTAGCTGCCGCCGGCTCCGGCTACGGGCTATCGGTCAAGATTCCCGATGGCATGCGTGCCATCTCGATTCGTTCCAATGACGTCGTCGGCGTCGCCGGATTTCTTTATCCCGGCTCTCATGTCGATGTTCTCCTCACCTTCCGCCCGGACAACGCCCCCGCGCCGTTGACCCAGACCATCCTCCAGGACGTCGATGTCCTCACTGCAGGACAGACACTCGAACCGGACCCCAAGGGCAAGCCGCAGACCGTCAACGTCGTCACCCTGCTCCTCAGTCCGCGGGACGCGCAGAAGCTTGTACTCGCGACGCAGCAGGGTTCCGTCCAATTTGTTCTCAGAAATGGCGCCGATCAGAATAAGCCCGAACAGAAGCCTGTCATGACCTCGCAGCTGATGGCAGACGTGGCTCCTCCGGAGCCCCGGCCGCATGTGGCGGCCGCTGCTCCTCCAAAGCCTCCCCGGCCGCCTGAGTACTACACAGTAGAAACGATTGAAGGAGAGAAACACACGGTCACAAAGTTTTAGTCGAGACAGGATGAGGCTACTCTGATATGCACGTTCGAGCTGGGCTTGCTTTAACCCTTGCACTTCCACTTTGCGTCGCACTGCCTGCGTCGTCGCAGGACAGCGCCGCGCCTCAGACACCCACGCCGGCGCCCGCGCCTGCGACCGTACAGGCCCTGCCGGCACAGACATCGGCGGAAACCGAAAATGTTCACATCCTCGTCGGCCGCTCCATCATCGTCACCATGCAGGCCAGGCTCCGCAAGGTGTACGTCAGCAATCCGACGGTCGTCGAGAGCACCACAACCTCGCCGAACCAGGTTGTGATTACCGCCAAAAGCGCCGGCTCCAGCAACGTCGTCTTCTGGGATGAAGAAGGTCGCTCCCGCATGCTGGAGGTCTCCGCCGATGTCGACATCGCCGGCTTCCGTGACGCCCTGCAGCAGACCTACCCCAATCAGCCCATCGAGGCCCGGGCTGAAGAAGGCCGCGTCGTCATCTCAGGCACTGTTACCGACAAGGACATCGCGGACAACGTCTACAAGATGGCCCAGAACTACTCCAAGGAAGTCGTCGACGCCATCCTCGTCCACGTACCACCGCATGGCAAGCAGATCATGCTGAAGGTCCGCTTCGCTGAGGTCGATCGCGGCAAGATGAACACCTTCGGGATCAACATCATCAGCACTGGCGCCGCCAATACTCCCGGCGTTATCACGACACAACAGTTTGGTGGGGTGACAAGCGCGGGCGCAATTGCCGGCACCTCCGGCGGAAGTTCTCAGGGAACGGTTTCGAGCTTCAATGTCTCGAGTCTGCTCAACATCTTTCTCTTCCGCCCCGACCTCAACCTTGGCGTCGCGATTCAGGATCTCGAGTCAAAGAATGTCCTGCAGATCCTCGCCGAACCCGATCTCATGGCCATCAGCGGCGAACCCGCACACTTCCTCGCTGGCGGTGAATTCCCCTATCCTATTGTTCAGGGAACTTCCGCCGGAGGCGCAGGGGCCGTTACCATCCAGTTCCGCCCCTACGGCATTAAACTCGACTTTACCGGTACCATCGAGCCCGACAATTCGATTCGTCTAAAGGTAGCGCCCGAGGTCAGTTCGCTCGATTACGGAAACGCGGTCACGATCTCCGGTTTTACGGTCCCTGCAATTTCCACTCGCCACGCTGAGACGACCGTTGAGTTGAAAGACGGTCAAAGCTTTGGCATCGCCGGGCTCCTCGATTCCAACACGACGGTCCAGATGAGCAAGATTCCCGGAATCGGCGACATTCCCATCCTGGGCCAGATCTTTCACTCGCATTCGAAGAACCTTACGTCCTCCGAGCTCCTCGTTGTCGTAACTCCGACGATCATTGATCCGCTCGGCATCCCAACGGCAGTACCGCTGCTGCCGAAACCCGTTATCCCGGCCCTTGATCCGAATCGCTTTGACCAGCACTTCCCTGGTTCTCATCAGGTTCCAGGAACGGCCACACCGATAGTACAGAGGTAGGAAATATACCGTGGCTAATTCGTTCGGAACACCGAACTCGGAAAACGCTCAGGGCATACCCGTCCTGGCCATTCATCTGGACGACTCGGCCGTCCAGCTCATCAGACGCGTCATCGCGTCTGTTCCTGGTTTTCTCTTTGGTGCCTCTCTTCACCAGTACTTCGGCGAGAAAGATGCCTCTCTCATCCGCTCGCTGCGGGAGATCCATCCTGAAGTCTGCCTCATCGACCTGGATCGAGACCGCGATATGGCGCTCGAGACGGTCGAGTACCTGCGCCGGACCATGCTCACTCCGATCTCCATCTTCGCGGTCTCCAATCGGATGGACTCCGACTCCATCATCGCCGCGATGCGATCCGGCTGTACCGAGTATCTTGAGAAACCGCTGCTGGCCGACCGCGTCCAGGAGGCTCTCGTTCAGCTCTTCCGCAAAAAGCGTGACTCGCTCGTCTCAGCGGTCCAAGGCAAGCTCATCACGCTGATGGGAGTCAAAGGTGGCGTCGGCACCACGACTCTCGCGGTCCATCTCGCATACTCTCTCGCGAAGCGCGGCAAGAAAGTGCTTCTTATCGATCATCATCCCGAGTTGGGAGAAGCGACTCTCCACCTTGGTCTTGAGCACCATAACTACGGCTTCTACGAGCTGGCCTGCAACCTCAGCCGCATGGACGCGGAGTTGCTCCAGGGCTTTGCCCTCAAACATGCCAGTGGTCTTGAGGTTCTCGCCTCACCCGAAGGCATTGGCATGACGCCAAAAACAACGCCTGAGGCCGTTCAACAGACGCTCCGTTTCCTCCTTCGCATGTACGACTACGTGGTCGTCGATACCCAATGCGGCTTCGACGAACAGAATCTGGCCATTCTCGAGTCCAGCGACGAGTTCAATCTCATCGCCACGCCACAGCTGCCGTCCATTCGCAGCACGTCGCGCTTCCTCGATTACCTGTTGCGACTTAACTACCCGGTCTCCAAGTCGCAGGTGGTTCTCAATCGGTGGTCCAAACGAGCCCCACTCTCTGTGGAGAACATTGAAAAAGCGCTGCACAGAAAGGTCTCGCTCATCATCCCGAACAGCGAGCAGGAACTCACCGAGGCGATCGCGACCGGCATCCCGGTTCCGGTCAAGTCCAGGTCTGACTTTATGCAGGGCATTAATAAGTGGACTCTGCGTCTGAATGGATCACTCGACATCTCGGAGGATGACAGTACTGAGAAACGAATTCATCAGGCACGTTCCCGTTTCAATGTCCTGGGTATTTCTGGATAAGCCGATGCGCATACACCCGCTTGCAGGGAGGTCAACATGGGCTCAATAAATGAAGTGGTGCCATCCTTCGGCCGGCCTCCGCTTGCTCGCGGCAATGACTCTCCACGTCAGGGCGTCTCCAGTCGCGTCTATCAGGAAATCAAATCCGCTCTGCACCGCGACATGCTCGCCAAGATCGACCTTGAAAAGCTGCGCAATCTGCAGGACCTCCGCGCGCGCCAGCAAATCCTCGCCGTCATCCAGGACCTGATGACGCAGCTCGACACCCCACTTAGCATGGTGGAAAAGGATCGCCTCTGCCGCGAGGTGCTCGATGAGGTCTTTGGCCTCGGCCCGCTTGAGCCGCTGCTGCAGGATCCCGACCATCAACGACATCCTGGTCAACACGCACAACGCCGTCTACGTCGAGCGCGCCGGAGTCCTTGAAAAGACCGGGGTCACCTTCAAGGACCAGGTGCACCTCATGCACATCATCGACAAGATCGTCTCCGCTGTTGGCCGCCGCGTCGATGAATCGTCGCCGATGGTGGACGCCCGTCTCGCCGACGGCTCGCGCGTCAACGTCATCATTCCTCCGCTCGCGGTCGATGGCCCCATCGTCTCCATCCGCCGCTTCGGGACCACACCGCTCGAGGCCGCAGATCTTCTCCGCAACCTCACCATCACTCCGCGAGATGTTGCAACTTCTGCAGGGCGCCATCAAGGCGCGCCTTAACATCGTCGTCTCCGGCGGTACGGGCGCCGGAAAAACGACACTGCTCAACGTGCTCTCCAGCTTCATTCCTGATACCGAACGCATCGTCACCGTCGAAGATTCTGCCGAACTTCAGCTCAAACAGCATCACGTCGTCCGACTGGAGTGCCGTCCTGCCAATGTCGAAGGCCGCGGCGGCGGTCAAACAACGCGAACTCGTCGTCAACTGCCTTCGTATGCGTCCCGATCGCATCATCGTCGGCGAGGTCCGCTCCGAAGAAGCACTCGACATGCTTCAGGCCATGAACACCGGCCACGACGGCTCGCTCACTACCATCCACGCCAACAGTCCACGCGACGCCATCGCCCGCATGGAAACCATGTCGATGATGGCCAACCTGAACCTTCCCGAAAAAGCGATCCGTCAGCAGATTGCATCCGCGGTCGCCATCATCATTCAGGTTTCGCGCATGAGCGACGGCACGCGGCGCATGACGCACTTCTCGGAAATCACTGGCATGTCTCAGGATGTCGTCAGCCTGCAGGATATCTTCCGCTTCGAGAAGCGCGGCCTGGGCCCCAACAATAAAGTTCTCGGCCGCTTTTGCTCCACCGGTCTCGTTCCAAAGTTTCTTGAAAAGCTTCAGGCCTCGGGCATCAACATACCCATGGATATCTATAACCACGTCGTCGATGTATAACCCTCACCACCATGTCTCTCCTTCTACTGTTTGTCGTCGTCCTCGTCATTGTCTTCGCGGTGGTTGCGATGTTTACGCAACCCACGCGCGCGGAGAAGCTCGCGCACTCCCGCCTGCACAGCGTTGCGGGCCGCGCCAGCGCCAATGCCGCGCAGAAAGTCGACATCCTCCGTCACGACGCCTATAGCACGATCCCCTGGCTCAATCGATTCTTCGGCAATCTCAGACCTGCAGCCAGGTTGCGAAAAGCTCATCGTCGAAGCCGGCCTCAACTGGACAGTCGGCGTGCTCCTTATCGGATCTCTGGTTGGCTTCGTCGCCGCCTACTGGATCAGCCTCATCTTCGGTCTCAATCGAGCGATAGCTCCTATCATCGCGCTGGTCGCATTTCTCAGCCCGTATTGCGTTCCTCTACCTGAAAAGAAAGCGCCAGTTCCAGAAGTTCTCAGCGATTCTCCCCGACGCTATGGATCTCGTCTCGCGCGCTCTCCGCGCCGGTCATTCCCTGACGGCCGCACTCGACCTCGTCGGTCAGGAGATCGCAGATCCCGTCGGCAAGGAATTCCGCCGCGTCTCAGAAGAGCAGAACCTCGGTCTTCCGTTGCGAGACGCTCTGCTCAATCTCGCCGAGCGCGTCCCCGTCCCCGACGTTCGTTTTCTCGTCGCAGCCATGCTCATTCAGCGTGAAACCGGCGGCAATCTCGTTGAGGTCCTCGACAAAACCACGTCGCTGCTTCGCGATCGCATCCGCCTGCAGGGAGAGATCCGCATCTACACCGCGCAGGGTCGCCTCACAGGCTGGATTCTTTGCCTGCTACCCATCTTCATGTTCTTCGCTCTCACTGCAATCAACCCCGACTACACGGCGCCCCTCATCAACGAACCGGCTGGTCAACATTTATTAATTGCGGGCTGCGTGCTTATGCTTCTCGGCATTCTGGTCATCCGAAAGATCATCCAGATTAAGGTGTAACTGTGCTATACATCGTCATCACCGCCGGCCTCACTATCTTCTTCGCGACGACGCTGCTCATTGTCATCTTCGAGCGGCGCTCTTCTGCGGAAGCACGTCTCCTTGACGCCGTTCAAGGGATCAAACCGATTGCCACCACGTCGCCCTTTCGGCCTGCAGCCATCCTCACCGAGATTAGCTCCGCAACCGAGCGTCTCCGCAATGCCGTCGGTATCACCGATACGACAAGCGCCACCCGGCAACTCATACTGGCCGGCTTCCGGCAGCCCTTCCACGTGGAGATCTTCTACGCCGTACGGCTTCTACTTCCGGCGGTCACCGCCGTCCTCGTCAGTCTGTTCATCCACGAGGACGTCATCTTCTGGTTCATCATCGGCACAATCTTCGCCTTCTACGTGCCCGACCTCTTTGTTTCGCGACTTATCCGTCAGCGTCGCGAGCGCGTCCGCCTCGGTCTGCCGGATGCTCTGGATCTGCTCGCCATCTGCATGGAAGCCGGCCTCGGACTCGACCAGGCACTCATGCGCGTCGGCGCAGAACTCAACGACACCCATCCCGACCTCAGCGACGAGTTCAATCTCATCAGCCTTGAGCAGCGGGCCGGAACTCCGCGCATCGAAGCCTGGCGGCATATGGCCGAGCGAACGAAGCTCGAGATCATCTCCTCCTTCGTCAGCATGCTCGTTCAGACCGACAGGTTTGGCACCCCAATTTCAAAGGCACTTGCGGTATTTTCTGACTCGTTGCGCACCCAGCGTCGTCAGAAAGCAGAAGAGCTGGCCGCAAAGACGACCATTAAAATGGTGTTCCCCCTTGTATTTTTTATCTTCCCTAGTATGTTTATCGTCTTACTCGCACCTGCATTTCTTAGCATCATTCGAAATATGCAAACGCTGTTCTAACTCGATCCCTCAACTGTCTTATCTACCTTGAAATAGGAGAAAGCATGGATACACCCACAATTATTCGCGTTGTTGCAGGAGTTCTTTTCGTCGTGGTCCTTCTTGTTCTCATTCAGCGCCGCAAGCGCAAAGTTTAGCCGCCACGCACCATGGGTCCACGAACGCGGGAGTTCCTGAGCATCTCCAATCCGGTTCGCCAGTCCGTCCTGGGAAACCGGATTGGAGTTGCAGATACGACGCTCACACGTTTCGTGGGCCTGCTGGGCCGCGGTTCTCTTACACCCGGCCACGGCCTCCTCATTCGCCCATCCAACGGAGTTCATACTCTCTGGATGCGCTTTGCTATTGATGTCTTACTACTCGACAGAGAGTACCGCGTGCTCGCGGCCTATCGGGAGATGCGGCCCTTTCGCGTCACTGCTATCAATTGGAAGGCATCCAGCGCACTCGAGCTTCCTTCAGGAACCATCACCGCTACGGACGCAGTTGGGGGATCAACTTCAACTCGCGCCTGTAGCTTCTTAGCCCTTACTCTGATTTCTCTCAAAGACACAACTCACCCCATCGTCATAGATGACGTGCCACCCGTCGCTGTGTCTTATCAGGTAGGTAAACGGATCATCCTTAGATGGAAAGAAGATATATTTCGCGTGGTAACGATCTACGATCGCCAGCGAATTCTTCAACCCAATCGCATCCAGGTAATCAGCCAGCACGCCCTTGTACTCGAAAACGTCCGTCCGGCTGTCGACAAAGGTCGGTATCGACGGTTGACTCCAGATCATCCACCCGCCGTACATGTAATGGTTGAATACGCGCTCACCCGCTGCGGTATGTATCTGTAAGTAGTGCGCGCCGCCGATCGGCATTTTTTTCGCAAGATCGTCGTTGAGAATCTTTGCTGTCGGCCAGTGCCATGCAATCGGCGCCAGCAGTGCCGCCGAGAACAGCGACATTCACCCACGACTTATCCGCCTTCCTGTTGTATGCCGGCATAAAATCCATCTGCCGCGCCAGGATCGGTGCGATCAGAATCGCTGCCGGAAACAGAAACCGAACGTACGTCAGCGACATATACAGACCGAAGCCGACCAACCCGACCTCTGCAAGCTTCCACTGCCGCCGGCCCGCCAACGCCAGCAGTAGAAGCGCCAGCAGCAAAGCAAACACAAACTTGCCGCGCGGCTCATGAAAATTCACAGAAGCCCACTCCACCACGTGTGACACGTTCAGCTTTTGCCGGAACGCGAGATCGAACGGATAAAAGACCTCTTTATAGCCGTACGGGTTCACAAAGAGCACCGGAATAATCGCGCCAGCTGTAATCAGCAGCTTGCGGCGTATCTCCGGTGTCCATTTTTCTGCCACCACCTTGCCCCATGTGCCCGAGACAAATCCGCTCCCCACCACGATCCCGAACACAATCAACCCAATCAACCACGAGCCATGCAGATTCACCCACAGCAAGAAGATCAGCGGCACCGTCCACAGCGGCGCATCGCCGTCCTTCATCAGCTTCCACAGCACAAACATCAGGGCAAGAAGACACGCCCATCCCAGCAGAATCGTCCGTGGACCGAAGTTCACCACCGCGAGCACTACTGCCCATGCTGTCGCTACAGCCGAAGCCTTGATCGAGTCACTCGCGCGATACGCCAGCGCCGAGAATCCCGACCATCATCAGCTCAACGATCACGACATAGCCGAAGAACAACGCCGTTACTCCATGCAGCTTCCAGATGCCATAAAACACAAGCTCTGAGAGCCACTCGGAGTTCACCCACGGCGTGCCTGTGACCGTGTACGAAAACTGGTCCACACGCACCCAGTGATGCTGCTGCACCAGTATCTGCGCATCCTTCAGATGCCACCAGATGTCAGGGTCCGCAATCGACTGCCCGCAGAAGAAGAAGGTCAGCAGCGCAATCGTCGCTGCAATGGTCACGTGAAACGGGCACCATAGTCGGCCCACCGGAGCTACCTTCTCAGGAGTTACAGTTACGCTCGCAACGGAGCTCATTCATTCCTCGCCGTGCACACAAGAACGGTGCCGCCACGTCCTGCTCCGTTTGCTTCCGCGGCGTACCGGAATTCTAAGCTGCCACCTACGCCCGAACAACAATATTTCGCCCCGCTTCTATATCGAGATACTTGCAAGCCATAATTAATCAACAACTCCCAGCCTGCGTCTCCACACGATTCACCTTGGCATTGTTACAACACACAGGCTGGCCGCCTTTTTCGTTGACATTCCCCCTTGCAGGACTAGACTTAGCCCATCTGTAAAGCTCCCTTATCTGCGAGGCCTGCGCAATGCCTAGGATTGCTCATCGCCGCCGCGGAAGTGAGTTCGGCCACCATCCGTTTGTATTCGCGTTGGTCACGCCTCCTCTTCTGCCGCTGGCCCTCAGCACGTCGAGCCTTCGTCACTGGCTCGTGCTGACGCTTTCTCCTTTGCGCAATCTCGCGCCGGCCAGTGCACTCACACCCGGACCTCTTCTGTGCCTCTAGACAGCCCACGTCCGATACTCTCCACGCCGAAGCTCGCGGACGCTACCGGCTTGCCTGTGCGCTCGCTGCCCTCGTCTACCTCCGCGCACGTCGTCGTCATCGTCGTGGTTCTTCTACTTGGCCTCGCTCCCGTCACCATCGACGGCCCACAACTCCGTCGCGAACTGACTCAGCGCGTCGACCTCCAACGCGACGAGGACGACGCTCCGGTACTTCCTCAACTCGAATCTTCCTCTGCCTCTGCCTCATCGCCTGCCTCCGCCTCATCACGCTCGGCGCCAGGTCGTAATGGGCCTTCGAGTGCCTCCTCCATGCCGCTCATCCATCAGCGCCGGCAACACATCATCTCCAACACTCCCGACGCGACCAACCCCGTGCAGACCATTCTGCAGCCTGACATTCCGCACCCGCCGCGTTTAGCCACAACCCTTCCTGTTCCCAGCATGGTTCGAATGGCCCCCGCGCAGCGCGTGCCCTCGCTGACGGCGCCCACCTTGAGCGCTGTCGTGAGACCTGTTGCCCCGCCGACACCCGCGCCCGCGCCCCAGCCCACCCTGCCCAAAGTTCACCCCGCCAACGTCGACACCGTTCCACTCACCTCTGCGACCGAACTCGTCAATTCACCGAAGATCCCCGCCTACGCCACCACAGGCCGCACCTTCCAACCTCCGAAGCCGCCGACGCCGCCACCTGCGGCCACCAAGCCAGCCGCGCCCAAACTCGCCGCCAGCAGTCCGCCCAGCCCACCTTCCACCGCCACGCCCGCTGGAGGCACCGACTCCCGCAATCTCCTCGTCGTCAACGCCATCGAGGTTCAATCCACACTTGCGGAGCGTGACATTCCCGCCGCCGAAATCCACGGTCGCTTTGAAGTAACCGCCAGTCCAAGCCTTCCCGAGGCTCCGACCACCGGCGGCTCCTCCAGTTCCGCCGGCGTCAGCGGCTCCGGCGTGGCTGGCTCAGGCAACGGTGCGGGCAAAGGCACAGCTTCCAAGTCTTCCTCCGGAGCAGGCACCGGAGGCACGCACGGCAATGGCGCAGGCACTGGCACCTCCAACATCGCTGGTGCCGGCGCTGGACATGGCACAGGCTTGGGCAACGGCACAGGCAGCGGTACCGGTCATGCTGGTGGCGCCGGCATGGGCAATGGCACCGGAAACTCTCCCGCCGGCGGCAATGGCTCCGCTCCGTTCTCCGGCATGACCATCGTCGGTGGCACTACCTCCGGCAACGGCGCCCTTCGGTCCGAACCTTCCGTGGCCAACGTCAACCCCAATGACCCACGCGGCTCCTACGGCCTGACCATCCTCTCCAACGGCGGCAGCGGCGGCGCCGTTCGCGACTACGGCGTCTTCACCGGCGGCCCCGTCTACACCGTCTACCTCGACCTCTCGAAGCTCGGCGCCAAAGCGCGTTGGAGCTTCCAGTACAGCGCCTCACGCGATGCCCGCATCGCACACCCTGGCGTCCCGCTCACACCGCCACTCCCGCAGGATGAGCGCCTCCCACAGCTCCCACCCGCACTCGTCGCCGCCAACGTCGGTCGGCTCGTCGTCATCCAGGCCAACCTCAAGCCCGACGGCAAACTCGAAGCCTTCCACGTCCTCGAGTCACCCGATCAACGCCTCAACGAAGCCATCATCGCCAGCCTCACCCACTGGTACTTCGACCCCGCCGCGATGGGCACCGACAAGATCGCCGTCAAAGTACTCTTCGGCATCCCCATCGCACCCGCGATGGCCGACAACGGAATCAGCCAGCAGGCCGATCAGCACACGCCCGGCGACGCCACACCGCACACGCCCGCCCAGTAGTTACACCACCGTCGACTTCAGCAAATCCTCGATCCTCACCGGCAGATCGCGCACGCGCACGCCAGTCGCGTGATATACCGCCGCCGTAATCGCGGGCGCTACACCAGCCAGGCCAATCTCGCCGATCCCGCGCGCGCCATACTCGCCCATCATCGGATCCGGAATCCCGAGGAAGTGCACATCGATCGCCGGCACATCCGCGTTCGTCGGCACCAGGTAATCCGCAAAGTTGTCGTTGATCGGATGCCCATTGCGCGGGTCATAGATCGCCTGCTCCAGCAACGCCATGCCGATACCCATCACAACGCCACCCTGTATCTGGTTCGTCCCGGTCTTCATGTTGATGATCCGGCCCGCATCCATCACGCTCACTACTCGGCTCACGCGCAGCTGTGCAATCTTCGGCTGCCACTCCACCTCCACAAACTGCACGCCAAATGAATGCGTCGAATAATCCCTCGCCTTGGTGTCCGATCCCAACCCACCTGATTTCCCATCCGCACTCGCATAGCTCACCTTCGCCGTGCGCAGCACATCGGAAAACGGAACAGCGGTCTGCCGATTGGCTTTCAGGTGCACACTTCCACCATTCATCATCAGTTCGGCTGGCTTCTTTCCTTCAAACGCTCCACCCGGCCGCGTCGCCATCGCCAGCACCATCTGCACTGCCCCGTTCGTCGCATCCGCAACCGCCGGCATCACCGTGGCGGTCAGCGTCGATCCACCCGATGTCGCACCCGGCACAAAGTTCGAATCGCCCAGCAGCACGTCGATCTTGTCCACCGGAAGGCCCGTCTTGTCGCTCACAATCTGCGCAAGGATCGTGTACGTGCCCATCCCCGGATCCTGTGCTGCGCACATCACAGTCGCACTTCCATTGGCCTTCAGCATCACCGTCGCCTGACATCCACCCCTCCACGCGCCCCACGATGCCGCAGCCACTCCCCAACCCAGCACCGTGTCGCCGCGCCGCATCGACCCCACCTCCGGCGTCCGCTTCGACCATCCAAACCTCTCCGCACCCACCTGCAGACACTCCTTCAGGTGCCGCGACGAAAACGGCTTCCCATTGCTTTCATCCGTCAGCGTGTCATTCTTCAGCCGCAGCTCCACCGGATCCATCTTCAGCTTGATGGCCAGCTCATCCATCGCGGACTCCACCGCAAACAGCCCCGGCACCGCGCCCGGCCCGCGCATAGGCGCTGGCGTTCCGACATTCCGCTTCACAATCCCCGACGTCACCTGCAAATTCTGTGTGCTGTACAAAAACGGCGTCGCCTCTCCGCAGTTCTCATGAAAATTCCCCAGGAACGACGTGTGATTCCTGTAGTTCTGCTCGAGGGACACCAACTTCCCATCCGGAGTCGCCCCCAGCCTCATCTGCTGCTGCGTCCGCGGCCTGTGTCCCACATCGCAGAACATCATCTTCCGCGTCACCATCAGCTTCACCGGCCGGTTCAGCTTGCGCGACGCAGCCGCTGCCATCGCCGAGTGCGGCCACGGATCCAGCTTCCCGCCAAACCCAGAGCCGATATACCGCGAGATCACGCGAACGTTCTCCTTCGGCACGCCCAGAACCTGCGCCAGCGTGTTCTGATGAGTCACAACGCCCTGCGTCGACTCGTACAGCGTGAACCCCTTCCCATCCCACACCGCCGTCGTCGCATGCATCTCCATCGGGTTGTGAACCTCAACCGGCGTCGCATACGTCTCATCCACTTTCACGGGCGCGCTCGCAAACGCTGCACTCACATCGCCGCGCTTGCTCATCGTCATCGTTGTCACATCGGCGTCGTCCAGCTTCACCGACACATTCGGCTTCTCCGCGTCGTACATCACGCGCACCGCCGCCGCCGCTGCCTGTGCCTGCTGCAGCGTCTTCGCGACTGCAAGCGCCACATACTGCCCCCAGTACGAAACGATGTCATCCTCGAACGGCTGCCGCTGCTCGCCCAATCCCGCATGCGACCCCGGCGCAATATGAAACAGCGGCCCGATGTTCCCCTGGTGCAGCACCGCCACCACACCCGGCATCTTCTCCGCGGCCGACGTATCCATCGACCGGATCTTTCCATTCCCGATCGTCGCCCCCACGGGCACCGCATACACCATCCCCGGGAAACTGAAGTCCGCCGCGTACTGCGCACGTCCCGTCGTCTTCACCGGACCATCCACACGCGGCAGCGCCGCTCCAATCACCTGTGAGAACTCTGTCCTTACCTCAGCCTGCTTCGCTCCGTTGTCCTGCATCGCTATCTCCTTCGCGATCCGCGCGACACTCAAGCCACGCTCACCGTTGTCAGCGTATGCACAATGCACCGCTTAGCCAGCTCCACCTTGAATCCGTTCTCGGACCGTGGCTTCGCATCCTTCAGCGCCGCCTCCGCTGCACGCACAAACTGTTCGCGCGTTGCCGGCTTTCCGAGCAGTTCCGCTTCCGCCTCGCGCGCCCTCCACGGAATCGTCCCCACACCGCCCAGCGCCACTCGCGCATGCGTCACCTTGCCGCCGCTCACGCTCAGCACAATCGCCGCGGACGCCAGCGCAAATTCATACGCCGCCCTGTCCCTCAGCTTCAGATACCCAGACCTCGCGCCCGCCACCGGCGCCGGCAGCGTCACAGCCGTGATCAAATCGCCCGGTTCCAGCACCGTCTCAATATGCGGCGTCGTCCCTGGAAGCCGATAGAACTCCGCGATCGGCACACTGCGCTCGCCTTTCACTCCGCGAATCTGAACCGTCGCTTCCAGCGCCATCAACGCTACATTCTGGTCCGAAGGATTCGTCGCTATGCAATGCTCGCTCGTCCCCAGGATCGCCAGCATGCGATTGTGTCCTTCCATCGCATCGCATCCACTTCCCGGCTCGCGCTTGTTGCACTTGTGCGCGAGATCCCGAAAGTACGGACACCTCGTCCGCTGCAGCAGATTCCCCGCCGTCGACGCCATGTTCCGAATCTGCGGCGAGGCTCCCGACAGAATCGCCTCACTCAACACCGCGTAGTCGCGCTTCACCGTCGCATTGTTGGCGACATCGCTGTTCCGCGTCAGCGCGCCAATCCGCAGCCCTCCATTCAACGGCTCAATCTTGCTCAGCTCCAGCGCATTGATGTCCACCACCTGCTTTGGCCGCTCAACATCCAGCTTCATCAGGTCCACCAGGTTCGTCCCGCCGGCCACGTACCGTACCGACGCTCCGATCTGCGCCGTCGCGCTTCGCGCCGCGGCCTCCGCAGCCTGAGCCTCATTCCTCGCACTCACAAAACCAAACTGTTCCATGCTCGCCTCCAGGAACCTCTAGCTCAGCCGCCGCACTGCTTGCACCGCCGCCACAATATTCGGATACGCCCCACAGCGGCAGATATTCCCATACATCGCGTGCCGCACGTCATCATCCGTCGGCCCCACGTTTTCTTTCAGCACCGCCACCGCCGACATAATCTGTCCCGACGTGCAGTACCCGCACTGATACGCATCGTGCTCCACAAACGATGCCTGCATCGGATGCATCTTCTCCGGCGATCCCAATCCTTCAATTGTCGTGATCTCATCGTTCGCGTGCATTACCGCAAAGCTCATACAGCTCAGCACGCGCCGCCCATTCACATGAACCGTGCACGCCCCGCACTGCCCGTGATCGCATCCCTTCTTCGTCCCCGGTAGATCGAGGTTCTCGCGCAGGCAGTCGAGCAGCGCCACCCTCGGCTCAACCTGTAGCCTGTGCTCCACGCCATTCACCCGCAAAGTCAGCGGAACCGTTCCCGGCTCCGCAGCCTCTTCGCTCGTCTGCCTGGCCTCCGCCACCGCGGCCATCAGCGGCTGCGCCGTCGCCGCCACACCCGTCGCACCTAGTCCAGTGAGAAACGACCGTCGGCTGAACCGCGTCTCCTTCTCCTGATCTTCGGCAGCCGGACTCTTCTCCGCGCCTTCTTCCGTAACCTTCGCCATCATCTCCCCCTCATCTGAAGCAGAGAATCTGCATCCATTCTCTGTCCGCTTCCCACAAATTGGCAAAAGCCCCCACAATGCATCTATACGCCTGATACGTTTCCCACCGGAGGAAAGCCGCAAGGATGCCGACGCTCGCCGCGCACACCCTGCTCATCCTGATCGTCGCCGCCAGCATCCTGCTGATGCTTCTCCGGTTGCGCAACATCCCCGAGGTCTACTGGGTCGGCGCCGGCGCGCTGCTCCTCGTCCTCACCCGCCTCATCCCCCTCTCCCTCGCCGGCCGCGCCATTGCCAAAGGAACCGACGTCTACCTCTTCCTCGCCGGCATGATGCTCCTCTCCGAGATCGCCCGCGAACAAGGCCTCTTCGATTGGATCGCTTCTGTCGCCGTCCACCACGCCCGCGGCTCGGAGACGCGCCTCTTCGCTCTGCTCTACCTCGCCGGCGTCGCCGTCACCGTCTGTCTCTCCAATGACGCCACCGCAATCGTCCTCACCCCGGCCGTCCTTGCCTCCGTTCGCCGCGCCCGCGTCAACCCCCTGCCCTTCCTCTTCGCCTGCGCCATGATCGCGAACGCCGCCTCCTTCGTCCTCCCCATCTCCAACCCCGCGAACCTCGTCGTCTTTCACTACGGCATGCCTCCGCTCAGTCGCTGGCTCGCTGCATTTCTTCTGCCGTCGCTGCTCTCCATCCTCGTCACCTATATCGTCCTTCGCCTCTACTTCCGCCGCGACCTCACCTCCGTCGTCGACGCCTCCTCCGATCACGTCAACCTCACCACCAACGGCAAGCTCATCCTCGGCGGCCTCGCACTCGTTGTCGCCGTTCTGCTCGCCGCCTCCGCCTTCGGCAAAGACCTCGGCCTGCCCACCTTCGTCGCCGCAATCGCCATCACAACAGTCCTCCTCATCCGCACCCGCTCCAGCCCCGTGCCCCTCCTCAAACAAATCAGTTGGAGCACCATCGCTCTCGTCGCCGCACTCTTCATCCTCGTCGAAGCCATCGAGAGCATCGGCGCACTCAACTTCACGAAGCACGCTCTCCTCGCCGCACAGCACCTCACCGCACCCGTCGCCGCACTTGCTGTCGGCTTCACCGTTGCCATCGCCAACAACCTCATCAATAACCTGCCGCTCGGCCTCATCGCCGCCAACACCCTCACCCTCACGCACACGCAAGGCCTGCTCCGCGACATCACCCTCATCGCGATCGACCTTGGCCCCAATCTCTCCGTCACCGGCTCGCTCGCCACGATCCTGTGGCTGCTCGCCCTCCGCCGCGAAGGCCTCAACGTCACCTTCCTCGACTTCCTCAAAGCGGGCCTCCTTGCCATGCCCCTCGCGCTCCTCGCGAGCATTGCCGCCAGTCTCTCGATTAACCTGTTTACGACCGTGCATTAAGCCCACGCGTCAGTTGCCACAAAATCTTCGAAAGCCACAGGTTCAGCCGTAACTCCTCTGGCGCCCGGCTTTTGCACACGCAAAATTTTGCATCGATGCCCGCTCCGCGGAATCTATAGCTCCTGAATTCGTCACGCTCTGCGTGTCCAGCGAGGTACTGGATGAGCCGTACAAGACCTGATGGGCTGCAAGCCACCCGTCGAGCCCACATCTTTTTCACTGCATCCGCTGCTCTCGCGATCGCGCTCCTTGCCGGTTGCAACAACTCGCAGCCTGCAGCCGCCGCCGGCGCTATGGGCCCCATGCCCGTCGATGTCGTCACCGTCCAGCAGTCCGATGTCCCCGTCTCCAACGAGTGGGTCGGCACCCTCGACGGCTTCGTCAATGCCAACATCCAGCCGCAGGTCACCGGCTATCTCATCAAGCAGGACTACCGCGAGGGCTCCGTCGTCCAGAAGGGCCAGGTCCTCTTCGAGATCGACCCTCGCCCCTTCCAGGCCGCACTGCAACAGGCCGAAGGACAGGTCGGCCAGGCCCAGGGCGCCGTCGGTCAGGCTCAGGCGCAACTTCAGCTCGCGCAGATTAACGTCAATCGCGATACCCCGCTCGCCGAGCAGCACGCCATCGCGCAAAGCCAGCTCGACAACGAGAAGCAGCAGGCCGCGCAGGCGCAAGCCTCCGTTGCCGTCCGCGAAAGCCTCTGTTGCCGCCGCTCAGGCTGCCGTCGCCAACGCCAAGCTCAACCTCGGCTTCACGCAGGTCCGCTCGCTCATCACCGGAGTCGCCGGCCAGGCCACCACGCAGGTTGGCAACCTCGTCGGCCCGCAGTCCGTCCTCACTTCCGTCTCGCAGCTCGACCCCATCAAGGTCTACTTCTCCATCAGCGACAGCGAGTACCTCTCGCTCATCAAGCGCACCAGCCAGAGCAACGCCGATCTCCTTCGCGCCTCTTCGAACCTTCCGCTCACTCTCACGCTCGCGAACGGCTCAGTCTTCCCGCACACCGGCCGCATCATCTTCGTCGACCGCCAGATGAATCAGCAGACCGGCGCCATTCGCATCGCCGCATCCTTCCCCAACCCCGGCAACGTCCTTCGGCCCGGCCAGTTCGGCCGCGTGCGCGCGCAGACTCAGGTTCTCCGCAACGCCATCCTTGTCCCCCAGTCCGCCGTGCAGGAGCTGCAGGGCATCGAGCAGGTCTACGTCGCCGGCGACGACAACAAGGTTCACGTCACCAACGTCACGCTCGGCCCGCAACACGGCCAGGACTGGGTGATCGAATCCGGTCTCCAGCCCGGCGCGCGTGTCATCGTCAGCAATCTCCAGAAGCTTCGCGACGGTGCACCTGTCTCTCCACATCCAGCGCCACCCCCGCCCACACCAGACACCACCCCAGCGACGGCGAGGTAACGCACGATGCTTTCGAACTTCTTTATCCGGCGGCCTATCGTCGCCATCGTCATCGCCATTCTCACGGTCGTCATCGGCCTCGTGTCGATGTTGAACCTGCCCATCTCGCAGTATCCCGACATCGTTCCGCCCGAGATCCAGGTCCAGGCCACTTACCCCGGTGCCGACGCCAAGACTCTGGAGCAGTCCGTCTCCACGCCGCTTGAAGAGCAGATGAACGGCGTCGACAACATGCTCTACATGCAGTCCGTCAACGCCAACAACGGCCAGGCCACGCTCTACGTCGACTTCGACGTCAAGACCAACCCTGACACTGATCAGGTTCTCTCGCAGCTCCGCGTCTCGCAGACGCAGTCGCAACTTCCTCCGATCGTCAACGTCGCCGGCGTCACTGTTCTCAAGTCGCTGCACTCGCCGCTGCTGTTCATCAGCCTCAACTCGCCCAACGGCAGGTACGGCCCGGACTTCCTCACCAACTACGCGATCATCAACCTGCAGGACGAGATCACGCGCGTCAAAGGCGTCAGCCGCGTACAGATCTTCGGCGGCCAGTACGCCATCCGCGTCTGGGTTCAGCCCGACAAGATGGCCCAGCTCGGCGTCACCGCCACCGACGTCATCAACGCGCTCTCCACGCAGAACAACGTCTATCCCGCCGGCCAGATCGGCGGCGAGCCCGTGCCAACCGGTCAGCAGTTCACCTACACCGTGCGCACTCAGGGCCGCCTCGTTACGCCGGAGCAGTTCGGCAACATCATCCTCCGTTCCAATCGCCGACGGCTCCATCCTCCATCTCCGCGACGTCGCGCGCATCGAGCTCGGCACGCAGATCTACAACCTGACCGCGCGCTACAACGGCGCACCGTCCGGCATTATGGCGGTCTATCAGCTCCCCGGCTCCAACGCCGTGGAGGTCGCGAATCTCGTCCAGAAGCGCATGAACGAGCTCGCCGCAACAGTTCCCCGCCGGCATCAGCTACAACATTCCGCTCGACACGACCAAGGCCGTCACCGCCGGCATCCACGAGATCGTCGTCACGCTGTTCATCGCGCTCGCTCTCGTCATCATGGTCGTTTACATCTTCCTGCAGGGATGGCGCGCCACCATCATCCCGCTGATGGCCGTGCCCGTTTCGCTCATCGGCACCTTCATCATCTTCCCTGCGCTCGGCTTCACCATCAACACGCTCTCGCTCTTCGGCCTCGTGCTCGCCATCGGCCTCGTCGTCGACGACGCCATCATCGTCGTCGAAGCCGTCGAGCACCTCATCGACACCGGGCTCACACCACGCGACGCCACCGTCACCGCCATGAAGCAGGTCGGCGGGCCTGTCGTCGCGGTCGCCATCATCCTCGCCGCCGTCTTCATTCCCACCGCGGCTATTCCCGGCATCACCGGCCGTCTGTATCAGCAGTTCGCCATCACCATCGCGATCTCTGTTCTGATCTCCGCCTTCAACGCGCTCACGCTCAGCCCTGCGCTCGCCGCGCTTCTGCTAAAACCGCGCGACCCCAACCGCAAGCGCGGCCCGCTGGGACGCTTCTTCGACTGGTTCAACAGATTCTTCGGCCGCACCACCGACAGCTACGTTCGCACCTCCAACGTACTCATTCACAAATCCACGATCGCGATGCTTGGCCTGGCTGTCATCGCTCTGCTCGACGTCCTGATCGGCGCCAAACTCCCCACAGGCTTCCTCCCCCAGGAAGATCAGGGCTACATGTACGTCGCCCTGCAGCTCCCTGACGCCTCCAGCTTGCAGCGCACCGACGAAGCCGCCCAGAAAATCACCAATGCACTCCTTCAAACCCCAGGCATTCAGGGCGTCGTGGCCGTCAACGGCTTCTCGCTCCTCACTCTCACGCAGAGCACCAACACCGCCTTCTTCTTCGTCTCGCTCAAGCCGTGGGACCAGCGCAAGTCGCACGATCAGCAACTCGCGGCCATCCAGCAGAGCGTGCAACGCAAGCTGATGGGCAGCACCGAACGGCATCGCCTTCAACTTCCCGCCGCCCGCCATCCCCGGCATCGGAACCTCCGGCGGCGTCACCATGATTCTTGAAGATCGCTCCGGCAACGACGACCCGGCCTTCCTCACGAAGAACCTCTACGCCTTCCTCGGCGCCGCCTCCAAGCGCAAGGAGATTGCCGCCGCCATCCCGTCGTATCTGCCCGCCGTGCCGCAGCTCTACGCAGATGTCGATCGCGAAAAGGCATCGCAGCAGCAGGTTGATCTGGGCAACATCTACACCACCATGCAGACGTTCATGGGCGGCTACCTCGTCAACTACTTCAACCGCTTCGGCCGTCAATGGCAGACCTACGTCGAAGCCGAAGGCAGCTCGCGCACCAACATCAGAAACATCGATCAGTTCTACGTGCGCAGCAATAACGGCAGTCAGGTGCCGCTCGGCTCACTCGTCCACGTCAAGCAGATCACCGGCCCCGAATTCATCCTGCGCTACAACGAGTACCCCGCCGCGCAGCTCAACATCACCGGCGCCCCCGGCTACAGTTCCGGCCAGGTCCGCCACGCAATCGAAGACGTCTTCCACCAGACGATGCCCGCCGGCATGGGCTTCGACTACTCCGGCATGAGCTATCAGGAACAGGCCGCCGAGCAAGGCGTCCCCACATGGGTCGTCTTCGGTCTCTCCATCCTCATCACGTTCCTCATCCTCGCCGCGCTGTACGAGAGCTGGTCGCTTCCCTTCAGCGTCTTGCTCTCCACGCCCGTCGCCATCCTCGGCGCTTACCTCGCCATCGCGATGCGCTCGCTTGAGAACGACATCTTCGCCACCATCGGCCTCATCATGCTCATCGGCCTCTCCGCGAAGAACGCCATCCTCATCGTCGAGTTCGCCGTCACCAACTACAAGCAAGGGCAGCCAATCGCCAAGGCCGCGCTCGGCGCTGCCCGACTGCGCTTCCGTCCCATCGTCATGACAGCCTTCGCCTTCATCTTCGGCTGCCTTGCCGCTGTGGCTCGCATCCGGCTCGGGCGCAGTCTCACGGCGTATCCTCGGCACCGTCGTCATCGGCGGCATGGTGCTCGCCACCTTCTTCGGCATCCTCCTCATCCCCGTCAGCTTCTCGGTCGTCGAGTACATCTCGCACCGTTTCCGCCGCGGAGGCAAAGGCACCACCATGGACTCCAAGCACGACGCCGACCCCAAAGCCCTCGCCGCCGCCGCCGCACTCCACGAAGGACCTTACGATCACCTTCACGCCGGTCCTCACTCCGACGACGGAGGTGCCGCCTGATGTCGCTTGCCAACAGATCTGTCATTCTGAGCCAAGCGCGCAGCTCCGACTTGGAAGCTGTCATTCTGAGCGAGCATAGCGAGTCGAAGAACCCCGAGACCGCTCGTCGCGCACATACCATTCGTCACTTTTCGACCTCGATGTCCAAATCGCTCGCCGCGTTCATAGCAATCTCTTTCCTCACCCTCACCGGCTGCAACGTCGGCCCCAAGTACACGCGACCCAACGTCCCTGCTCCGCCCGCATTCCGCGGCGCAGACAACGCCGACATTTCCTCCGACCCCAAGACCTCCATCGGCGATCAGCAGTGGGCCACCATCTTCCATGAGCCCGAACTCCAGGACCTCATCCACACTGCGCTCGCCAACAACTACGACCTCCGCATCGCCGCCGAGCACATCCTCGAGCAGCAACAGCAGGTCCGCATCACCCGCTCACAGCAGTTCCCCCAGGTCAACGCCATACTCGCCGGGGCCGGGACGAACATCTCCTCCGCCGCAACCACCGTACTAACCAGCCCACCGGTCGAGTTCGGGCTTGCCGCCTCCTGGACCCCCGACTTCTGGGGCCTCTACCGCAACCAGACCAAGGTCCAGCGCGATCAGCTTCTCGCGCAGCAGTGGGCACAGCGTGCCGTGCGCGTCACCCTCGTCCAGCAGGTAGCCACCACCTACTTCCAGCTCCGCGCGCTCGACGCCCAGCTCGCCGTCGCAAAGGACACCCTCAAGGCCCGCCAGGACTCTCTGTCTCTCACCCAGAAACTCGAAACCGGCGGCGCCGCTCCGCTCTCTGACGTTCGCCAGGCCGAGCAACTCCTCTACACCGCCACGTCCGAGATCCCCGTACTCGAGCAACAGATCCAGCAGACCGAAAACCAGCTCCGCCTGCTCCTCGGCCAGACGCCCGGCACCGTCCCCCACTCCGATCCCTCTGCACTCGCGCCCCCGCCAACCGATCTTCCCACTGGCATTCCTTCGCAGCTCCTCGAACGCCGCCCGGACATCGAGCAGGCCGAAGCGCAGCTCATGGCCGCCAACGCGAACATCGGTGTAGCCCGCGCGCAGTTCTTCCCGCAGCTCTCCCTCAGCGGCCAGGGAGGAGCCGCTGGCGCAAACTTCGCCAACCTCCTCGGCGTTGTTCTCGGCACCGGCTCCATCACCCAACCCCTCTTCACCGGCGGCAGGCTCCGCGGCCAGCTCGAGCTCACCAAAGCGCAAAAGGACGAGCTCGTTCTCAACTACCAGAAGACCATCCTCGGCGCCTTCCGTGATGTCTCCAACGCGCTCATCGCTGCCCAGAAGACCCGCGACACCCGCGTCGAGCAGCAGAAGCTCGTCGCCTCCGCGCAGGACGCCACACGCCTCGCGCGCGTTCGCTACCAGGGCGGAGCCGCCAGTTACATCGAGGTCCTCACCAACGACACGAACCTCTTCAACGCGCAGCTCTCCCTCGTCACCGCGCAGCAGAACGAAGCCCTCACCCTCGTCCAGCTCTACTCCGCGCTCGGTGGCGGCTGGCAGTAGTCGCACAGCGTTCATGTCCCGTCACGAGCACCTTTCCGTGTCTCACAGCGATATGTTTTGCCGCAAAGAACCTTCGCCTTCTGCCGCTCCGTTGGTGCTACCATTGCCGCACTAAAGCGCTCTGAGTGCCGGTTCTGAGGTGGCGCATGGTGCTTCAACTCCTTGCCGGAGCAGGTATTGGTCTGCTTCTCGGCCTGCTCGTCGGCCTCTCTTCTTCCCACGTCGTCGCTACCGTAGTCGGCGCCGTCGCCGGCGGCCTGCTCATCCTCCTCGGCCTCAACTCATCGAAAGACGACGCTTCCGCAACACCGCCGCCCACCGCATGGCGTCTCGCCGGTTTTGGCTTCGCCTGCTCTCTCGCGCTCGTCGTCTCCGTCTGGGTTCGCGCGCATCACTCGCTCTCGCCTCCCATCAAAGATCAGGTCAAAGAGCTCACCGACGTCGGCTACTCTCCCGACGATGCGCGCGCCTGGGTCGCCTACGTCGACTCCGGCCTGACGGTCAACGGCAGCAAACCCGTCGAGCAGGCCAAGGACACCGGCCCATCTGCAGCAAGCGCCTCCAGCCTTCTCTTCGCCTCTGAGGGCAAAGTCGATCCCTGCGGTCTCCTCAACTCCGACCGCTACAAGAACCAGCAGGAACAGATCAATGCAATGCGCCTGCAAGGTGGCGCATGGGCCTCTTACGCGAATTACGTGGAGCAGTTGGACGCAGGTCAGCGCGGCACGGCCCTGGCCTCCCCAAGAAAACTCCTTTGCCCATGAAAGGAGAACACGATGCGCATCAAAGCTCTCGCTCTGCTGCCGATGATCGTTCTGTTCACCTCCCGCACCTTGGGCTCAGGCCAGGCCATCTCGGGCTCAGAGATGGATGCCGTTGCTAAATCTGTGCTCAGAGTCCTAGCCAGCCAGTGCCCCGGAAACCGCTTCGCCACCGGATTCATCTGGCAGAACCAAAACAGCGTCGTCACCGCATGGCACGTCGTCGCCGGCTGCAAGAACGTCTCCGTCCACTACGAGAAGGAGAGGGTCGATCGCGCGGCCCACATCGTTAAACTTCGCCGCGCTTCTGACCTCGCTCTTCTGTCCATCGACAACGCTCCACCTGCCCCCGCTCTCGCCGAAGAGACCGGCCCCGTCGCTGCCAACACTGATCTCGCAACCCTCGGCTATGCGCTCCAGATGGAGACCATGACCAGCACTCGCCTGGATCTCCGTTATGGCAGCAGCAAGCTCCGCGACATCGTCACAGACACCACCCTCCAGCGCCACATTGCCGACCTTGGCTTCCCCAGCCTCGAGCTTCAGATCACCCCCATCGAAGGGCATCTACTCTCCGGACTCTCCGGCGCTCCCATCTTCAATAAGGCCGGCCACGTCGTCGCCATCGGCGACGGCGGCCTCGACAATGGTGCCGTCGGCATCAATTGGGGCGTCCCCGTAGCCGAACTCCACGGCCTCGCCTCGTCATCCGAGTCCGCCACCGACCACACTGCACAAAATGCCAGCTCCGGCATCAGCTCCGCCGGTCTCTTCGCCTATGAAACCGAAACCCGCAACCTCGGAACCGTCACTTGCTCCGGCATCGAGCTCACCAAGATCCGCACCGCCGCCTTCGAACAGATCGCCGCCACCACCGACGACGCCGTCGCCCTCATGCAACTCCTCAACTACTTCCAGGCAAACCCCACCGGTTACGCCTTCGACGTCTATCAGCATCTCCCCTCCGGCGCCACCATCGTCGTCCCCGCCAATGCCACTCTTAAGCCCGACAACAAAGGCTGCACTGCATCTCTGAGCAACGGCGACATCATCCTCCGGGTCGACCTCGCCATGGTCAACTCCGATGCCGAGCTGCAGCCCACAAGCGTTCGCCTTGAGCTCGATGCTGTCAGCGGCAAGCCCCAGGGCTGGAACCACGACATGAGCATGTCGTACCTGGTGCCCAAAAATCGCTTCGACGGAATGATCGTCAACCGCAAAGGATTCATTCATATCAACCCCTTGCTCATGGCGCTCAACACTCCCTACATGGACCGCTATCTCTTCGAAACCATCGCCACGCGCAAGCACATCATCATCACCGAGAGCACCCTGAACAAGGTCAACACCGTACAGAACAACAACGCTGCGGTAGTTTGCCGCCTCAATCCCATGGCAGCACCTGCCTGTCCTGCCATCAACGCGCGCACTGAAGCCTGGGTCCTGTCTGTCCTCTCCGTGCAGCTCGCCACCTTCCCTATCGGTTGACCGCGTTCACCTGGACCGATCGCCTCTCAGCTCTTCGCACCGCAACACACCGCACGATCAGCAACAGCGCCGAAGCAACAAACACAATCTCCAGCAACGGGCGCAGGCGCGTGGCGATCGACATCGCCGCGCCCGCTCCCGTCCACAGCGCAAGATACGCCGCAATGCACATCGGGCATTTCGGCAGCAGCACCAGCAACGCGCCTGAGCTCGCGCATCCACTCGCACTGCGCCACCATCCACGCCGTGGCCTCCGCTCCGTCTCTGTGTGACAGCAGTTCATCGCCCTGCTCCTCAGCCCTGAGCCGCATGATTCAGCCCGCGCAGCACGCCTCGGCAAGCTTCGCCGCCTCATACCGGTCGTGGTGCTTCACCCACGCCATTGGCCACGGCAGCGCATCCTCCTCGCGGCCCTTCGGCGCCATATCCAGCAACGCATACACGCCCAGCACCCCCTCCACACCGCGTCCATATGCTGAGTACGTGTGGTAAATCGCACCATCCTCATCCCTGTAGAACGCGCTCATCCCATGCCCCTCATCCGACGGATGACTGCTCGTGCCGAAGTTGTACCACTTGCTCTCCTTCGGATCGCCCTTGGTGTACGACACTCCAAAATCAAAGTTGAAGTCACTGTCACTAGACGACACCCACGGTACCGTCCACCCCATCCTCTTCTTGAACGGCGCAATCTTCTCCATCGGCGCCCGCGACACCATCGCAAACGCCACATCCCTCGAAGTCAGGTGCGCATAGTTGGCATCCATCGTGTCCGTGCCCATCGAGCACGACGGGCATCCCTGCTCCCACTCCGGCCCAAACATAAAGTGATAGATCAGCAACTGACTCTTGTCGCCAAACAAATCCCCCAGCGTCCGCCTTCCATGCTCCGTCGCGAAGACATACTCCTTCTCCACGCGCACCCACGGAAGCCGCTGCCGTTCCCTCGCCACCGCATCACGCTCATGCGTCAGAGCCTTCTCTTTCGCCAACAACGCCAGCCGTGCATCCCGCCACTCCTTCTGCGATACCACACTGTGTCCCGTCATCGCCTTGCTCCTCTCAGCAGTATTTACAAACCTCATCACACATCCGCATTACTTCTTCACGGACGCCCTCGCAATCCTCTCGATCAAACTTCCCCACCCGTGCTGCACATTGCTCCACTGCTGCTCCTTGATCTGCGGATCGAACGCAATCCACGCCATCGCCCGATGCGTAAACTTCAGCTTCGTCACGCCGTTCTCTTCCCTCAGCCTGTACTGAATATTCGAGCTCGCCGGATACGACATGAACAGCGGCCCATGAATCTCAATCAGCGACGGCGCCCTGATCGCCTGCACCGTTCCCCACCAGTGCCCCGCGCCATTGCCCAGGTCGCGAAACCACCGCCCGCCCGGCCACGCCTCCAGCGTCATCGGCATCGCCTCGCCCGGCTCCCGCTCATTCAGCGGCCCCATCTGCTCCAGGATCGTCTCGAACACCACATCCATCGGCGCCGCGATCTCCTCTTCCTTCACGATCTCCAGCATGTTCACCGTCTGTTCCGTAATCGCTGCTGACATCTCGCTCTCCTTTTATTTTTTGTCCTTACGCGTCTCGTTCTCACGCGTAATCCTGTCCATCGCCTTCTGTTCCGCGCGCTCCTTGATGCGGCTGATCTGGTCGCTCCAGTAGCGCTCGAACGTCTTCACCCAGTCATGAATCGGCTTCAGCTTCGCCGCCTCCAGCCTGTACATGCGGTGCTGCCCACGCTTCACCGTCGTCACCACCCCAACCTTGCGCAGCACGCCCAGGTGCTTCGACACTGCCGGCTGCGCCATCCGCATCCGCACGACCACGTCATTCACCGCCCACTCCTGCCCATTGCTCAGCAGCGCAATAATCTCCCGCCGCCGAGGCTCCGCCACCGCATTGAAGACATCCGTCGTTGTCGCAGCTCGTGCCATGACTCAACTGTATATTCCTATATAGGCATATATGTCAAGCCCATCCACTTGCAAAAACCCTCACGTGTAAAAAGTGACAGTATCCCTCCCCCTATCCCTTCCCTACGCTCGACTGTGCCGACACACGTCGCGTACCGCCTCAAGTCTCACAAACTTCAAGGAGAACAACATGGCAGACAACACCTGGGAACATCCCGCCGCGATGGCGATCCCCAAAGAGGGCTACTTCAAACTCGAGCAGGGACGCTACGGCCCCATCTTCCCGCAGACGCCCGCCTGCTACGGCTTCTCAGTCGTCGGCAAGGTCAAACCCGGCCGCGAGCAGGCAATCCGCGACTACGGCAACAAGATCGAAGAGGCCGTCAAAGGCGCTCCCAATGTCCTCGCGCCGCTGAAGCTTCACTATCTTCGCTGGATCCTCTTCGATGTCGGCTCTGGCCTTCACTTCATGTATCAGGGAATCTTCGACACCGACTTCGACAAATATCTCGAAGACGCCATCGCTCTCTTCATCGAAACAGGAATCACCACTGTCTTCACCAATCTTGAAGGCTTCCCTGAAGACTGGAAGACGAACACGCCCGCGGTCGTCAAATTCTTCCGCGAGCACCAGTTTCCAAGCTTCCTCGAATACGGTGAGTACCCCTTCGTCAGCGCGGACGAAATCAAGAAAGCCCTGAAGGTGAAGGCCGCGCTCTCCGGCATGCTCGACCAGATGCAATAGCCACTACAAAGCTGACAGGGCTCGAGATGGATACCCTCGAAACGAACGACATCCAGCACTTCCTTCTGGCACGCACGCCGGCGCTCGCCGCTCGCTACGAGTTCCTCACCTTTCGCGACCCGGCCGCCGGCCGCACCTGGTTGTCCGGTCTCATCGACAAAGTTGGAACCGCAGGCTCCGTCGGCACACTCTCTCCGGACGCCCGCTGGGTCACTCTCGCCTTTACCTGGAACGGCCTTCGCGCGCTCGGCCTCGACGATGACTCTCTGTCCACCTTCCCCGACGAGTTCAAGCAAGGTCTGGCAGCGCGCGCCGAAATCCTCGGCATCACCGGCGCCAATCACCCCGATCACTGGCTGGGCGATCTCGCCAGTCCCGATCTGCACGCCATCGCCATTCTCTTTGCGCGCGATGTTCCGGAACGCGAGCGTTGCAGGACGGAGCACGCTCGCTACCTCGATCAGATCGATGGAGTCGAGGTCCTCTCCTCCCTGGATCTCGAAGCAATTCCACCCTTCACCTACCCGCACGAACACTTCGGTTATCGCGATCGCCTCTCTCATCCACTCATCGAAGGAGTCGATCCCGGCGCGACATGCGGCTGGGAAAAGCCCACCAAAGCTGGTGAGTTCTTCATAGGCTACGTCGATGAGAGTGGTTACACACCAGTCGCACCGCAGCCCGAGATCCTCTCGCGCAACGGAAGCTACATCGCCTATCTGCGCATGGAAGAACACGTCGGCGTGTTTCGCGAATTCCTTCGCGGGAACGGCAACACTCCTGAAGAGCAGGAACTCGTCGCCGCAAAACTCATGGGTCGCTGGCGCAGCGGAGCTCCGCTCACTCTCTGTCCCCACAACGATGATCCAGAACTCGCCGCCGACCCGCAGCGCACCAACGAGTTCAACTACGGAAAGATGGACCCCTACGGATATGGCTGCCCCGTGGGTTCGCACATGCGCCGCATGAATCCACGCGACACCGCCGAGTCAATGGAACGTCACAAGATGATTCGTCGCGGCGGCACCTATGGTCCCGCGCTGCCTGAAGGCGTTCCGGACGATGGTGTCGAGCGCGGCATCGCAGCGTTTGTCGGCTGCGCCAGCCTCATCCGCCAATTCGAGTTCGCCATGGCCGTATGGACCAACGATCCGAACTTCAAGAACCTCGGCAACGAGCGCGATCCCTTCGTCGGCACACAGGACGGCACCTTCGACTACACAATTCCAAAACGCCCGATCAAAAAGAAGATCAAAGGTCTGCCCGCATTCACCACGATTCGAGGCGGAGCTTACTTCTTTCTTCCCGGAATACGCGCTCTGCGCTACCTCGCGTCAGATCCGCAGACTCGCAATTCTCTTCAGAACGAGGGAGAACTCCAATGGCACAACTAAAGACCCGCGCACGCACCTACAACCAGGTTCAGGTCCCGCGCCCCTACACGCCAGGCAAGCGCCGATTCAGCGTCTACTGGACGTGGAGTTATCCCTGGGAATCGAATCGCGATCTCACCGAGATGGACAATCGCTTCTCCACGATGACCGAGGTTCGCCGCGTCGCCTGGCCGAACTACGAAGGAATCGAATACTCACAACAGATGTTCCTTCAGGGAATCGCCGGCACGCTCGAGCTCTTCCATCTCAGCCTGCTCAACTTTCAGAAGCTTGTCGGCGAAACCACCGGCCATCCCGTCGCCGTCTATCAACGCATCGATCAGGCAGGACAAAAACTCCCGATCGACGAGCGCATCCTCGACGACACCGACACACTCATGGTCTTCGGTCTCGACCACATGGTCACCGAACAGGAGGCAGCGCCCGAGGAGATCGAAGCGCTCCGCAACTTCCTCAAGCGTGAAGGAACCTGCCTCATCATCGGCCCGCACCATGACGTCGGAATGTCAGCGGACCTGAAGGAGCGTGCCTTGGAGTACGCGCACCACGGCGATCCTCTCGTTCCCCGCCAGCAGCGCTTCGGCAAATACACACGCTCACTCATGAAGGGTCTCAACGTCCCCGTCGAGAACCGCTGGGGTCTGCGGCCCGCAACCCTCAAGGGCACCAGAGATCTTCAGCCGCTCATCAAGACCGACGGTCTCGACACGCGCGGCTGGCTCGACGGCGTCGCCACCTTCAACTTCCATCCGCATCTGCCCCACTACGCGCTCACCACCAACAACGGCGACAGCATCCGTCTCCTCGCCCAGCAACCCGTCGACACCTCGCATCCACACCCGTTTATCGAAGCCGGCAACACCGCCTTCAACATGTTCCTCTGGATGCCGCCAGCCAGCGATCGCCCTGGAGACATCCTGCTCGCCGACTCCACCATCTTTACCTCGCTCTTCGGTGGCGGCGAAAGCCTCGAGCGCTTCTGGAAGAACCTCGCCACAAAATAGGCCCGCGGAGAAAGCATGCACACTCTCCGCTCGACCGGCTCCGCCAAACAAAGTCTGCACGCGAGCTCTTGCAATCCTCTTGCTCCTGTCGCCTTTCCCCGCGCAGGCCCAAAGCAGAGGCGTCTATCCCCTCGGCATGACCTCCACAAACTCCGGCATCACTCCCGCGCCGGCTTCACCTACTCCAACCAGTTGCTCTTCTACTATCGCAACGAATCCAAGGACCAGAACGGCGACACCAAGCCCGTCACGGGAAACAACACCGTGCTGATGGACATGAACTCCATCATCTGGGTCAGCAAACGCAAGATCCTCGGCGGCGCCAACTACTCGGCCTTAGCTACGCTGCCCTTCGCCGGAAACGATCTCACAACTGACATTCACGGCAACATCAGCGGCGGCGCCGGCTTCGCCGACTCCTACTACGTGCCCTTCATTCTCGGCTGGAACAAAGAGCGCGTTTCGATTCGCCTGCTCTACGGCTTTCTCGCGCCCACCGGCCGCTACGCCTCCGACGCCAGCAACAACGTCGGCTCCGGCTACTGGACCAACGCCATCTCCTCCGGCCAGACCTTCTCGCTCACGCACGACCAAAACACTGGGCGCTCTCCACCTTCGAGATGTACGAGTTCCACACCACGCAGGAGGGCACGCAAACCCACCCCGGCCAGACCTTCGATCTCGACTACTCGCTGGTCCGCAACCTCACCTTCGCCAACTCTCCTCTACGGCTCCAGCTCGGCGTCACCGGCTACGAGGCGCGCCAGACCACCGCCCACTCCGGCCCCTCCATCACACCCTCCCTCGCCGCCGACCGCTACGCCATCAACTCCATCGGCGCCGCCTCCCAGGTCACCTTCCCCAAACAGCGACTGAACCTCGGCATGAAGTTCTTCGAAGAATTCGCCGACCGCTCCACCTTCCAGGGTTACTCCCTGCAGTTCACCGGCGTCTTCAACTTCTAGCACTCGTTCGCATCTCACAAACCTCTCTAACGCGCGGCTCTGCGGAACACCCACGCCGCTCACATCACCACTACCGCCCAACCCTTTCGCTACCAAAGCCGGTCATCCTGAGCGGAGCGAAGCGGAGTCGAAGGACCCCGAGGGTGCCCGTCTAACCAGGGCGTTCACCCCTTTTCGACTACGAACCCCCGTCCTCAAGGCCCAACCACGACGACCTCACCGACCAACTCTCCCCCAACCGCCGAAGAACTAACCTCCGGCGGTTGGCCCACCCCTAGAATTCTCGAACCACCACCAACTTTCGGGTGCCCCATCCGTACGCGAAGCGGACGGGTGGGAACGAGGATGCTTCCCGCGCGACCACTCAACAACACAGACCGGTAGAACATAAAATCGAGTGAAGGCTATGGGTCGGACTAGACATCGGAAATGGCTCGTCTTGCCGTGCCTTCTCGTACTCGCTCCTCTTGCGATCGGCCAGACCTCGGAACAATTTTCCCGCCTCGCGAGTCCCGCAACCACCGACGCGGCACGAAGCGAACTGATCGCATCCGGCTCCCGCGACCCGCAGGTGCGATCCAGTCTCGGTCGCGTGCTCCCTTCGATGCTCCAGGCCGCACGGAATGACGCCGTCATGGAAAGCGAAGCAAAGCTGGCTGGCGCCCTGAAGCTCGAGAGCACAATCCCTGCATTGGTAACTCTTCTTGCCCATCCAATTCACATGGTAGGCGGCTTGTACGTCAGCACTCAGCTCCTCGCCGATCCTGTCGCGCGCGCCCTCTACGATATCGGCCCACCGGCGCTGCCAGCGCTTGCCGAAGCCCTAAAGAGTTCAAACGTTGTACAACGAACGCGGGCAATGCAGATCCTTGTACTTACCGACAGTGACAAAAGCCGAGCCATTCTCCAGGCACACGTCCCTGCCGAACCCGACGAGCATCTCAGACACTACCTTCAATCTAACCTCGCCTGGCAGGCAAGCCACCCTACAGTAGTTCCCGAACGCGTCCCAACACCGCGCTAGGCAGTTCGGACGGGTGGCCCGCTCATCCCCGAACCACCACATTCTGGGTGCCCCATTCATCGCGGCATCATCGCGATGGGCGGGGTATGCCCCTGCCCATGCCCGACATGCCGAGCAGTCTCAAGCCTCGACAACGACCACGCCCGCACCGTCTTCGTCGAGTCACCAATCGTGAAGGGGCACGGCTGGTAGCCCCAGGCTTTAGCCTGGGTCTCCGTGCCGCAAGCGCCGTCGTCGAAGACGCCTTCCGCTCTGCCGAAGGCCGAAGCGAAGTCCGAAGGACGAAGCGCCTGAATTGCCATCCTCGAACCCCGCCTCAAAATGCCTACAAGCGCCCCGCTCATTGAATCAACAGCCTGACGCGGCCTAGGGCTCCGGCGATCGAGGCCAGAGCCACTTGACAAACCCCTTTACAATAGAAGTAGAGACTTCTCTGCGACCCTGCACTCGCCGGCCAGTTCGGCGTCTCTAAGTCACCTGAGATCAGGACTTTGCGAGCAACTGCTTTAGATTGAAGACTTTGCATTCGAAGTCCACCGCTAAGTCTATTTCCATCAAGACTTTGCGCAAAAAGTAAGGGGGAGGGGTACACTACCCCCGACATGCCGAAAGAGAAATCCTCACCTCCTCCCGGCGCGCGCGTCAGCCTCAAGATGCTCGCCGAGTACCTCGACCTCTCTCCGGCGACCGTCTCCTTCGTCCTCAACAACGCCCCCAACCGCTCCATCCCCGAACCCACTCGCGAGCGCGTCCGCGCCGCCGCCCGCAAGTTCGGCTACCGCCCCAACCTCATCGCCCGCTCCCTCCGCGGCACCAACACCCTCACCGTCGGCATCCTGATTCCCGTGCTCGGCGAGGGCTACCACTCCCAGGTCCTCTCCGGCGCCGCCGACGTCCTCATGCGCGAGGGATACTTCTTCTTCACCGCCCACCACCGCCACCGCGCCGACCTCATCGCCGAATACCCCCGCATCCTCCACTCCCGCGGCGTCGACGGCATCCTCGCCATCGACACCCACCTCAACGAAACACCCCCCGCCCCCACCGTCGCCGTCGCCTCCCACTCCCCCCTGGCCGGGGGTCACCAACATCGTCCTCGACAGCACACGCGCTGCGGAGCTTGCGCTCGGTCATCTCTTCCGTCTTGGTCACCGAAAGATTGCATTCATGCGCGGGCAGGAGTTCAGCTCGGACTCAAACACGCGCTGGCGTGCGACGCTGCAGGTGGCACGCACTCTCGGCCTCCGCGTTTCGCCAGATCTCGTCATGCATCTCCAGAAGGATATGCAGTCGCCGGAACTGGGTTATCCCGGGACGCAGCAGTTGCTCATGCGCCGCCGCGACTTCACCGCAATCGTCTGCTTCAACGACATCTCGGCCATCGGCTGCATTCGTGCGCTGCACGACGGCGGCCTTCGTGTTCCGCATGACGTCTCGGTCATCGGCTTCGACGACATCCAAACCGCGAACTTCTACGTTCCCAGCCTCACTACGATCCGCCAGCCCTTGCAGTCGATGGGCGAACTCGCCGCAACAACGCTGCTGAAGAAGATCGCGCGCGAACGCCAGCCGGAGACACTTCCGCGTCGATCCCGAGCTCATCGTGCGCGAGTCAACGGGCCCAGTTCTGGCGTCAACATCGGAACCCGCACGTCCGCGCAAAGCGCAAGAGCTAAACCTCAGCCTCCGCCGGACATTCCACTTGTGTTTGCCGTAGTCTGTTCTTTACATCGAGCGCTATTCAATGGCGATTCGAACTGCCAGGAGAACCATGTCCTCTTCCATCCTTGATCTCTTCCGTCTCGATGGCCGTGTCGCTCTCATCACGGGCGCAGCCAGCGGACTCGGCGCGGCAATCGCCACAACGTTCGCGCAGGCAGGCGCGCAGGTGGCTGTCCATGGAAACCGTCGCGCCGCAATCGACACCGCCAAAGCCATCGGCGCAAGCGCCGCCGCGTTCCAGGCCGATCTTGGCGACACCGGCGGCGCAGAGAAGCTGTTCGCAGAAGTGAAGCAGCGCTTCGGCCGCGTGGACATCCTCGTGAATAACGCCGGCACGATTCATCGCGACGCCGCCGGAGGAGTTCAAGCTGGAGGACTGGCAACGCGTGCTGCAGGTCAATCTCACGAGCGTCTTCCAGCTCTCGCAGCTGGTCGGTCGCGATCTGCTCGCCCGCAAATCTGGCGGCAAGATCATCAACATCGCTTCCCTGCTGAGCTTCCAGGGTGGCATCCGTGTTCCGGCCTACGCGGCTTCCAAGGGCGGAGTCGCGCAGCTCACCAAGGCGCTTGCCAACGAGTGGGCAGCTCATAACATTCAGGTGAACGCGATCGCTCCCGGCTACTTTGCGACCACGAACACCGAGGCCCTTCAGGCCGACCCGGTACGGAACCGCCAGATTCTCGAGAGAATCCCGGCCGGGCGGTGGGGCAAGCCGGAGGATCTGGCCGGAGCAGCCGTCTATCTCGCATCAGCAGCCAGCGACTACGTCACGGGCACCGTTCTGACGGTGGACGGTGGCTGGATGAGCCGGTAGCGGCGGAACAAGATACCGGCTCACGACGATCGGACATTGGGCGTTACACCATCGTGCCATTGGAACGGTGTCGCGAGCCGACCGATACTTTTCCTTGCGGACGATCGTTCGCAAGGAGAGGCCGATGGCGCCGAGAACCAGGGACTACAGGATGTGGTTCTGCACCTGCCCGCCGCTCTGCGCGACCGCGCCGAAGAGATGGCGTCCCGGGAATCCCTTTCCCTCAATCTCTTTGTGCTCATGGCCGTGGCTGAAAAACTGCAGCGCCTCCAGCTTCAGCAGATTCTTGAGCTCAGCGAAAAAGAAGAAATCCACAGCGTAATTCACCCGCTCGGCGACTCGCTGATTCATTAATCCGTCCTCGCGGTCTCTTCAAATCTTCTTCGGAAATTGCGATCCCTTCCTGAAATGTAGCTGTGCTTGGCCC
>CAVZMD010000008.1:0-27588 GCA_963776265.1 uncultured Acidobacteriaceae bacterium
TCATGCTCGGGATCGCCTGGTAGCGCAATCTTAGGACGGCCTGCCCCGCGGCCCGGCCCCCGGACCCCGGCAAACGGCCACGGTGGCGCCACCATGGGCGCTCGCGCGACCACACTCACGCCACCATGAAGTGAAGTTTCCGGAGCGTCAGGCTGGAGCGCCCTCGATCTCGAGGTCGAGGGACACCTTGTCGCTGACGACCGCACCGTTGGTGCCGGGAATGACGCCGTTGAAGCTCACGCCGAAGTCCTTCCGGCTGATCTCGCCCTTCGCGGAGAAGCCCGCCCGCGAGCCGCCGTAGGGGTCCGGGCCGAAGCCATTGATCTCCAGCGTGAGGGTGACCGGCCGGGTGACTTCCTTGATCGTGAGGTTCCCGTCGACCAGGAAGTCGTCGCCGTCCTGGCGGACAGCAATGGAGTCGAACGTGATGGTGGGGTGCTTCTCCACGTGCAGGAAGTCCTCACTGCGGACGTGGTTGTCGCGGTCGCTGTGGCTTCGTGGTGATTGGCGGCTGGATGACGGCGTCGACCGTGGACTGCAGCGGGTCGGCGCCGGTGGTAAACGTGCCCTCCACCTTCTCGAACTTGCCCCGGACCTTGCTCACCATCATGTGCCGGACGCTGAAGCCGACCTCGGAGTGGATGGGGTCGATCGCCCATGTACCCGCGATGTAGCCAGAGATATCGGTAGCAACAGTGCTCATGGCCTCTCCTATGGTGCTGTACTTGTGTAGTTCTTAACCGTGCTTAGGTTCCCAATAGTAACCACAAACTATTTGAAGCGTCAAGTTCTTTTGTTTGAAGCTTAAAGCTTTTCCGTTAAGCCTGTATCCTAGTTACATGGCAGTAGCCGGTTACCGGTCGGGCAATGCGGGCGGACGCCGATGCGTCGCGCCTGGTTGGGGCGCCGGTCGGTGCCGGCGTCGTTGCCCGCGTCGTTGCCCGCGTCCTTGCCCGGGTCGTTGCCCGCGCCTGCGGAAACCGGTACCCGGCAGCCGCAGCTGTCGCGATGCCGGGCGCGGGAGGTCCTGCACGGGTGCGTGATAAGTGGTCCGTCTTCGTGATCGACCGGCTCGGCCAGGGGAGCATGCGGTTCAGTGAGCTGCGCCGGGGGATCGACGGGACAACGACGCTGTAGTCCACAGCGTCGCAGACCTGCCGAAGATCGGGCAGGCTCCGGTGAACGTGCTGGTGTTCGACGAGGTGGACACGCCGTTCCATCAACTGCGCCTACGCGCGCCAGATGATGGAGAAGTACCTGAAAGCTCAGCCTGCCGTGCTGCCCGTGCCCACGCTGTTCGTTGCAGCCGGCTACTCGCGCATGGTCGTGCTGCACGACTACACCCAGAGCCGCGCCGACCTGCTCGAAAGCGTGCAGAAGCACACCGCCGACCTCGACTTCACACAGATCGTCAACACGCTCAACGGCGGCGCAGGCGGTTCCGAGAACGGCCTGGTGAAGACGCTCGGGGCGATGCTGCAGATCGCCCAGAGCGTCGCGGGAATCCCGGGACGCAAGAACGTGATCTGGGTCGGAACCGGCTACAACAAGGCCTATGACCTGACGCACATGAGCGAGATGGACCACGATAAGGTCGTCGCGAAGATCAAGCAGGTCACCGACAAGATGCTGCAGGCGCGCGTGACCCTCTACATCATCGATCCGGGCGGCCCACTCAAAGCCGACGACCCGACCGACGACACGCTCGATCCCTCGAACGTGAGCTCCTCCGGCAGCGATATCGGCGACTTCGGCGACAACATGGGCATGAACACGTTCGCCGACAACACGGGCGGGCGCATGATCGGCGGGCGCAACGACCTGGACGCGCAGGTGGCACAGGTCTCGCAGGAAGGGACCGAGTACTACACGCTTTCCTATGTTCCGAGCGGCGAGAGTGACGCAGCGCAGCCGTTCCGCAAGATCAAGGTGGCGGTGAACGTTCCCGGGCTGCGCGTGATTACGCGTGAAGGATACTTCACAAGCGAGGCTCCGGTGTCACGCGTTGCGCTCGCGCCGAAGGCAAAGCAGGCCAACGACGTGAAGTATGACCTGATGAGCGCGGCGCGCACAACGATGCCCTACACGGCGCTGCACGCCGATGCGAAGCGCGCAAAGAATGGTTATTCCGTGAGGGTGAATGCGAACGACCTGAAATTTGCGGAGCAGCCCGGCGGGTCGCGGATGGCGGAAGTGACGATCCTCGCCGTCTGCTACAACAACAGGGGCAAGGAGACCGCGCAGCACGCGGCGGAGATGCGGCAGCAGCTGGCGGCGAGCGATGTCATCACGAGCGGACTCGCAGGTGAGCTTCACGTTCCCAATGGTCGTTCCGCCGTTCACTCAACGCGTGAGATTTGTTGTTCGCGATGCCGCGACCGGAGCGCTCGGATCGGTGAACTGCGAATCCGTAGTCCCGGACACCTCCCCGCGGCTCACGTTACCCTAGATGCATGTTCACTGGACTGATCGAGACGACGGGAACGCTGCTCGCCACGAAGTCGACTGCGGGTGCCATGCGGCTGGTGATCGCCGCGCCGCAGCTTGCAGGCCGATGGAAGATCGGCGACAGCATCGCCGTGAACGGCGTCTGCCTCACCGCGCTCGACATGGAAGACGCCACCGAGGCGCATCCCGGCCGCTTTGCCGCCGACCTCGCGCAGGAGACGATCGAGCGGACCAGCCTCTGCCAACCTGCAGCCCGGAGCGCTGCTGAACCTGGAGCTGCCCACGCCTGCGGGTTCGCCGCTCGGCGGCCACGTGGTCCAGGGGCACGTCGATGGCACGGGAAAACTGATCTCGCTGGTGCCGTTGCGCGGGGAAGCAGACTCGACCGACTGGCGCATGACGGTCGAGATTCCAGCCAGTCTGGCTGCGCAAGTGATCCCGCAGGGGTCGATCACGATCGACGGCATCAGCCTGACCGTCGCGAAGATTCATCAGCCGGAGCCGGATGGCTCGGTGCGAATCGAGATTGCCGTCATCCCGCACACGTACAAGAGCACGAACCTGCACGCGAAGATGGCAGGTGAGCCGGTGAACATCGAGACGGATGTGCTGTCGAAGTACGCCGCGCAGCAGTTGGCGGCAGCGGCTGCGACCGCAGAGGCGACTGTCGAGCCGACGACGGCAGCAGAGTCGCGAACGCCGACGACGAATTGGCTGACGGCAGAATTTTTGCTCGAGAACGGCTATTGAGCCATCTCGGCGGCGATATAGAGTTGTCAGCCCGACCGGAGATAGAGTTTGTCATCTCGACCGGATATAGAGTTGTTATCTCGACCACATAGAGTTTGTCATCTCGACCGGAGCGAACGGTTTCATCGTTCGCGTAGTGGAGAGATCCCCGTATTTTCTTTTCACCCAAGGCACCAGAGGAACCCTGAGCATGAAACTGGAAATTCCCGAAGGCGATTTCAAAGCCTACCTGTTCGACTGCGACGGAACCATCGTCGACTCGATGCCGCTGCATTACGTGGCGTGGAGGCGCGCGCTCGGCGAGCAGGGCTGCCCGTTCCCCGGAGGAGCGCTTCTACGCCTGGGGCGGCATGCCGGTGCGCGCCATCATCTCAGCGCTGAACGAGGAGCATGGCTTGACGATGCCGGTGGATCACACTGCGCACGTGAAAGAGCAGTACTACACCGAGATGATCGAGGACCTGAAAGCGATCCCCGAGGTGCTGGCGCTATCGAGGACCAGCACGGAAAGATTCCCTTCGCCGTCGTCTCTGGAAGCACTCGCGATTCGGTGGAAGCCTCACTCTCCGCTCTCGGACTGTTAGCTCGCTTCGACGCACTTGTCTGTGCGGGCGAGTACGCGAAGGGTAAGCCCGACCCGGAGCCCTTTCTGACGGCCGCTCGGCCTGCTTGGAGTGAAGCCGGAAGAGACCCTGTGTTCGAGGATGGCGGAGGTGGGAGTACGGCCGCGAAGGCTGCGGGATGGCGGTCGGTGAAGGTCCCGTTGCCGCATCGAGCGCAAAGCACAGCAGGCAACCTGAGTGAAGCAGCAGGCCACCTGAGTAGATTAGATCGGCCTTGTTCCCGCTATGTCCGATAGACATGGCCTGCGCGATCGAAGGGAGCATGCGGCATCGCGGAGAGAAGTAATGCAGAAGCGTATTCTCGGACAGACTCTCGAAGTCTCGGCACTCGGACTGGGCTGCATGGGGATGAGCGCCAACTATGGGCCGCCAGCCGATAAGCGGGAGATGATTCTCGCTCATTCGGTCCGCCGTCGAACGTGGCGTGACCTTCTCGACACGGCCGAGGTCTACGGTCCGTTCGTCAATGAAGAACTCGTAGGCGAGGCCCTCGCTCCATTCAAAGGTCAGGTCGTCATCGCAACCAAGTTCGGTTTCGATCTGGATCTGACGACAGGAGAGCGTCGCGGTGGGTTGAACAGCCGCCCGGAGCACATCAAAGCAGTTGCCGATAAGTCGCTCCACCGTTTGCAGGTGGACAGTATCGATCTGTTTTACCAGCATCGTGTTGACCCCAATGTTCCGATTGAAGAGGTAGCGGGAGCTCTGAAAGACCTGATCGCCGAAGGCAAGGTGAAACATTTCGGCCTATCGGAGCCAGGCGCGGAGACCGTCCGGCGCGCCCACGCCGTCCAGCGCGTCACTGCTGTTCAGAGCGAATACTCGCTCTGGTATCGCGGACCTGAAAAGGACACTCTGCCGACGCTTGAAGAGCTCGGCATCGGCTTTGTTCCATTCAGTCCTTTAGGCGCCGGATTCCTCACCGGGAAGATGGACGAGAATACGAAGTTCGATTCATCGGACTTCCGTTCCCATGTTCCTCGTTTTTCTCCGGAGGCGCTGAAGACGAACCTTGCCCTCGTCGCGCTGATCCGTCAGGTCGCCGAGGAGAAACACGTTACGCCCGCTCAGGTTGCACTCGCCTGGCTGCTGGCGCAGAAGCCGTGGATCGTACCCATTCCAGGGACGACTAAGCTACATCGCCTGGAAGAAAATTTGGGCGCAGTGAATGTGGAGCTTACGGAGAGCGATCTCAAGAAGATCGACGAAGCTGCTTCCAGGCTCGTACTCGAAGGAGCTCGGCTACCCGAAGCTGCACTGAAGATGACTGGGCGCTGAGAACCCGTGTGTTTCGCCATCTTTGGACGATAATCGGATGGCCGTGAGCGGCGATCCACAGAAAACGTGGTTTTCCACATTTCTTCGCGACATACAAATGAATGTTCCACGCGGAACATCCCTGTTCCACACCGCACAGCCGTTCCCGTGAAACAGAAAGGCGCGGCCTCCGCGCCGCGCCTTTCTGTTTCGCTGCAATCGAGCTGCGCCGCTGTTTAGAGCGAGCTCATGTTGGGGAGGAACTCCTGGTTGTTGCGTGTCTTGCTGAGTTTGTCGGTGAGCAACTCCATGGCTTCGACCGGCGAGAGCGGATTGAGAACGCGGCGCAGAACCCAGATGCGCTGCAGGTCGTCCTTGGGGATGAGCAGCTCTTCCTTACGGGTTCCGGAGCGCTGGATGTCGATGGCCGGGAAGACGCGCTTGTCGCTGAGCTTGCGGTCGAGGATGACTTCCATGTTGCCGGTGCCCTTGAACTCTTCGAAGATGACGTCGTCCATGCGCGAGCCGGTTTCGATCAGCGCGGTGGCGATGATGGTGAGCGAGCCGCCTTCTTCGATGTTGCGGGCGGCGCCGAAGAAGCGCTTGGGCCGCTGCAGGGCGTTGGAGTCGACGCCGCCGGAGAGGACCTTGCCGGAGGGCGGGACGATGGTGTTGTAGGCGCGGGCCAGGCGGGTGATGGAGTCGAGCAGGATGACGACGTCGCGCTTGTGCTCGACCAGGCGCTTGGCCTTTTCGATGACCATCTCGGCGACCTGGACGTGGCGCGCGGCGGGCTCGTCGAAGGTGGAGCTGATGACTTCACCCTTGACCGAGCGCTGCATGTCGGTGACTTCTTCCGGGCGCTCGTCGATGAGCAGAACGATGAGGACGACCTCGGGATGGTTGGCGGTGATGGAGTTGGCGATGTTCTGCAGCAGCATGGTCTTGCCGGTGCGCGGCGGAGCGACGATCAGTCCGCGCTGGCCTTTGCCGATCGGGCATCAGCAGGTCCATGACGCGGGCGCTCATGTTGTCGCGCACGGTTTCCAGCTTGAGGCGCTCCTGCGGATAGAGCGGGGTGAGGTTGTCGAAGAGGATCTTGTTGCGGGTCTCTTCGGGCGACTCGAAGTTGATGGCCTCGATTTTGACCAGCGCGAAGTACTTTTCTCCCTCGTGCGGCGGACGCACGTGGCCGCAGATGGTGTCGCCGGTCTTGAGGTCGAACTTGCGGATCTGCGAGGGCGAAACGTAGATGTCGTCGGGGCCGGGCAGGTAGTTGTAGTCGGGGGAGCGGAGGAAGCCGTAGCCGTCGGGAAGGATTTCGAGCACGCCTTCGGCGAAGATGTGGCCTTCTTTTTCGCTCTGCGCCTGCAGGATCTTGAAGATAAGGTCCTGCTTGCGCAGGCCGCTCGTACCGGGGATGTCGAGGTCGCGAGCGATCTTGGTCAGTTCGGCGATGTTCTTTTCTTTCAGTTCAGCGATCGTCATGGGTATTTTTGTGGACTTTCGTTCGTTTTAGGAGGGATTTTGGGGTATTGCGGAGAGGTAGGGTGCGGTGCGGAGACTCCGTGCTCAGGGGGTGGAGCGGGGAGCATCGCGTGCGGGAGTGGTAGAGGCGGGGGAGGAAACCGAAGGATGTTACTGGAAGGACGTGACTACGATATCACAAGGGATCGGAGGTTGTGGACCGGAGCAAACACAGTCGGGAAAACGGCGAGGCCGCCGCGGCGGCCTTAGGCCGCGCGGCGAACCGTTGCCACGGTTTCTACGGGCTCGTCCGAGGAGATCACGCCCATGGGGGTGGCATCCTTGAAGCGATCCAGCACCTCGTTGGTGGTGTCCTGCAGACGGGTGTTGGGCTTGTGGAGCTTGCGGGTCGCCTTGGAGGCGAGCTGGCAGAGCTGGTAGCGGTTGTTGACGTGAGTGAGGGCTCCAAAAATCAGATCTGAGCGCATAACAATATTCTCTTTCCTCTGCGAAGTCTTAGGTGGTTGCCCTCAGTGCTCTGAGCTCCACTCTAGGTGTGGCCTACGTCCTGGATTGGGTCCGCCAGTCGCAGTCCGGCGCAGGTCCCCATCTGTTTAGACGCAGTCGGCCCGGAACGGATGCATCCCATTCCAATACCGATTCAGCTTTTCAAATGGCGGTGCTTGAAGGAGGTAATTTCAAACACAACCGGGACCCAACTCGCGGAGAAACGCCTCCACAAGATCAGGAAGTCCCCCAGCTACTGCCTGTTGATTCCGGAACGGCCGCCCGTCCCGAAGATGATGAACGCATCGGCCCGAAAGATACGGTTCTGCGCGTTCCCAAATGCACCTTATCGTCCGCGACGGGGCGAGTCAATCCTTTTTTTTGAACAGGGATAATGTTTATCTCCAAAAAACGGAATATCGGGTTGGGATACGTGTAAGTCGCTGATTACCGGACACATAGGTTGACCGCCGGAACGACATTTTTGTGGCCGATTATCGCTCATGTCGGGCGGCGATTTCGCACAATCCGGGGCTTGGCGGGCCGCCGGGACCTCTTGGGGAGCCTGTTTCAATTGCCGGATAAGCCCCTAGGCAAACGTGTGACCGCTACTTCTGAGCGTCGCGGGCGGTCCGGGCGCGGACGAAGGTGGGGTCGAGTGCGAGGGCACGGTCGAACTCAGCGTTGGCTTCGGCTGTCTTTCCCTGCGTCTTGAGAGCCCGACCAAGGCCGAAGTGCGCGCGGGGAGATTGCGGATAGTCGGCGACATTCTGGGTGAGAAGTGTGACTGCAGTCTCGGTATCGCCCATCTTCAGGCATTGGTAGCCGGCGAAGTCGACGGCGTCAGCCGTTGACGTCGCGGGGCCGAGGAGAGCTTTGAAGTCGCGGTAGGTCTGCATGACCGCGGCGGAGTCGGTGCGCTCATCGTAGATGCGCTGGATCATCTGCTGAAGGGGTGTGCGCTCCCAGACCGGCGGCGAGAAGATAGCGAGCGGGAGGTCGGGGTTGATGTCGACGGACTCGACCGTGCTCTCGTCGAGAACCTTGCCGGTTGCAGTGTCGACCTCGCGGGAGCGGTGCGGCATCATGACTCCGCCTTCAGGACGGAAGTCGCTCATCTCCATGTGCGTGGCGTAGTTGGTGCCGAAGGCGTGGAAGGGAACGGTGCGGGCGTAGCCGTCGATCATCCAGGTCTTCGGGTTGACGTAGAGGTCCTCGCGGAAGCCGTCGGCGAGAGTGACGTGGAGGACGAAGGCGCGGGTGCCCGCGAAGTCAACGGTGCCACCGAGGACTATCGACGTGCCGTGCTGCGCGTACTCGACGAGCGCGTCGTCGAACATGGAGGTGTGGCGCGTGGCCGCGGCGGCGGCGCCGACGGTGCGGACGACGATGCCGGGATCCGGATAATACTCCCAGGCGCTTCCGTCATAGCCCTCGTGCTGGTGTTTCAGCGGCTGATCCATGCTGCCGATGACGCGATAGAACGGCCGCATCTGAGCGACGTACGTCTTCCCGTTGATTTCGCCCTCGTGATAGGTGCCGTGCAGGACAAAGCTGTGGAGCGCGTGAATTCTGTCGGCGCCTCCCAGGGCGGCGATGTGGGCGCTCACAATCTCCTCGACGGTCGGAGATGCCTGCGCGGTCGCAATTGCCGTACACGCACTGAGGAGTGCCGCGAAAGCGAGGTTCATTCGAGTTCCTCCGAATCCTGAGGACACGGGTATGCAGTGGCGGTTGCGTTCGTAGAAGGATAGAACGATTTGTTTGTGACGAACGGCTGCGCACTTGGGCTGAACTGAGTGTGCGGGGAGATTGCGGATCGTCCGCCGCTTTCCGTCGCGAACCAATGCCATTCCACAAATGGAGTCGTTGGCCCTGAAGTCAGACTCCCAGTTCGTGATGTTCGCGATCAAGCACCCTATCGTCGAATCTCCTGCGTAGTCTTCGCATTGGGCCGCCGGAGATTCGCCTCTCGACCGTCATCTTCTCCCGTGAATCTCCGCCGCTCAAAACCTGAACAGATAGCTCGCCTTCACAAAGAACTGTCGCCCGTCGTTCAGGTACCCGTTGCCGCGCGGAAGAATCGGCTGCCCCGGATCACACGTCCCATGCACTCGCTCACAGAGCATGTGATCGTAGTTCTGCAGGTCGTTGTTCATACCCGACGTACACCGCCGTGCCCGGATGCGGCAGCCACGTCAGCAGGGCCTGCGTGCCCACCTGTTTGGTTCGCTCCATCGACGTCTCCGCCGGATTCGCCAGCGTGGTGTCGTACTCCACAATCACCCGCGCTGAAATCGCCCGCGTGAACTGGTAGTTCACCTTCGTCCGGAACGTCTGGCCTCGTACACAAACGCATTCGACACCGCATGAAGTCACGATCCAGCAGGTATGTGTTGTCCGCCGTCAATTGCCGCAGCGGCTTGATCGACACCCGAGCCGCACCGTCTGCTGATTCATCAGAAACGGAGTCTGCCCCGCCGTCGGGTTGTAGTTCACATTGCCGCCCCGTACACTGCAGGTTGAAGTTCAACTGCGTCCACGGCGCCCGCGTGCCACGAAACCGCCGAAGTTCTCCGTAAAGTTCTCGCTCGCCGGCATCGCATATCCGTCCTGCGGCCCCACGGTGTCTGAGTTCTGTCCCACAAGCGGCGCCAGCACAGGATTCCTCGGCAGCAGCCAGAACGGATCGAACGACGAATAGTGATACACCCGATTGTGCGCGTGGTCGAACGCGATGTTCTGGTTCGTCTCCAGCCCAAAGCTCTGCACCACGCTCTGCTTCGGAAACCACTGATAGTTCGCATGCAGATGATCGCTGCGGATGTTCGACGTCTGAAAGAACCCCAGCGTGCTCTCAAATCCCGCACTCACATCCTGGTACTCATCGAACATATTGAACGCGTGCCCGTTGCGCTGCACCTGCACATCGCTCGCCGGTCCCGCACTATAGCTCTCAGGAAACAGTTCCGCCGCACTTTCGATCTGGCTCGCGTGCGTCGAGCTCTCCACCATCTGCCCCAGCACTGTCCAGTTTTTGTTCGCGCGCCACGTGAAGTCCGCGCCGCCAATGCGGTTCCATCCGCCGCCAAATTCCTCATCGGTGTACATCAACCCCACGTTCGAGCCATTGCCCAAATCCTCCGACACGCGCCCCACATACGCCTGCGCCTTGCGCTCAAACAGCGGATCCTCCGGCGGCACCGTCTCGCCCGGCTCGCGGTCATTGATCGCCAGCAGCCCCAGGTTCAAGTGCCCACCTTGCCCGTCACGCGCCCGCCGTACTCCGGCCGCACAATGTTGCGCGTGTACAGCAGGTTGATCGGCGTTGAAAAGTAGCTCGCATTCTCCAGGAAGAACGGCCGCAGCTCCGGAAAGTACACCGGGTATCGCTGGTTCACCGTGAACTGCGGCTGGTCGCTCTCCACATCGCTGAAGTCCGGATTGATCGTCGCATCGAAAACGATCGCGTCCTTCCACACCGCCTTCGCCTCGCCGCCCGCCGTCGCCTCGGCGTTCCTCGTGCTGAAATGCGGATTGTTTGGGTCCAGCGTCTCCAGCGTGTGCTCGTTCTGCCCCAGCACATACGGATTGATCTGCACGTTATGCGAGCCCGTCACACCCTCCATGCCCGGCACATACATCGTGCCTTCCTGGCTCAGTATGCCGCTCACATTCTTGGCCACGCGCGGCCAGAGGTCCGTCTCACTGTTGCGCGGCAGCTTGCGTGCCAGCACCAGCCCCCACGTCGCCCCATTCGCCGGAAAGCGCAGACTGCGAAACGGAATCGCAAACAACGCCAACCATCCCTGTTTCGTAATCCGCCCCTCCGAATCCCAAACCTGGTCGTAGCTGTAGTCCTCGTGGTTCGCCTCCGTCCACGCCGAGTCCGACTGCACGCCGGCCGGGTTCACCTCGAACTCCACGCCACGCTGCCGGTCCTGGAACGGGTCCAGCAGCACAATCACGTTGTCATCGTTCAGGATGTTCTCCCGCCGCGCCAGGTGTGACCGGATCAGCCCAGGCTTGTCATCGAAACACACGAACACCACGTACAGCGTCGTCCTCGTGCGTCCCAGCCACACCTCTGTCTTCTCCGTCCCCGGAGCCCCATCGGTCGGCTCGTTCTGGATAAATCCGCCACGTGCGCCAGCTTGTCGCGCAGCTCCGGCCTCGGTTCCATCCCTTCAAAATCCGCAAGCGCCAGCGGCTTGTCGATCAAAGGCACCGTCACGTCCGAGTTGCCCGGCCTTCCCGCCCTCGGAGGTCCCGATGGCGTCACCGTCGGCTTGCCCTGATCATTTGAATTGACCTGTGCTGTTGCTCCAATACTCAGCGCAAAACCCACCACAATCAGCCAGCGCCGAATAGACCCACCTGCTACCACCCGAAACTCCAATACTCAACGGTTCTCCGTCCATCCTCCCATACGCCGTCTCGACGCCGTCAGTTCCCACATCTCCCGATAACCGCGCGGAACCTTGATCCGCAAAAATCCGCCGCTCCAGCTCCACAAACCTCGGATCGCTTCGTATGGGATCGAAGAACGGATGCGTCTTCACAAACTGCAGAATGTTCGATTTCTCCTTGAACGCCTGCTGCAGCCACACAAACGCCTGCTCTTTATCTCCCAAGCCCAGGTACGCATTCACAAACGCACCGGCGGGAAAATACCCGGCTTCCCTCCTCTTCTTCATTGCAGCCAGCAACCGCAGCGCATCCTCTCTCCGGCCGCCGCGCGCATAGGCTCGAACCAAAATCCCCTGCACCGCCGGGCTTCCCTTCGACAACGCATCGGCCTTTTCCAAGACTGGGATCGCCTCCTCCGGCTGTCCTTTGCCCAGCAGCGCGAATCCCAACGTTGTCAGTGCGCCGACATCGTCCGGCCGCACCGCAAGCACATCGCTTGCCTCACGAATTGCCTCGTCGAACCGGTGCGCCTGAAACAGAATCCATGCCACGGACACGCCCGAAACGCTGACCGGATCCAGCTCACGACCGCGTCTCACCCAGTCGACCGCCTCGTCCGTGCGTCCCTGGCACGACAGCCACAAGGCATACCAGGAATGGGCGATGGCGTTATTGGGTTGCAGATCCAGTGCTCGCTTGTACTCCGCCTCCGCTGCGGCCCACTGCCACTGCTCCTGTAGAGAATTCGCCAGCAGCACGTGGGCCTCTGCGAGATCCGGATCGAGCTCGATCGCCTTTCGCGCAGCGCTCATCACTTTGGGTCGTGTCTCCGTCGGAGATGCGCCCGCAGCGACAGTGCCCAGCCACGTGTAGGCCGACGCCAGCCCGACATACGCCGGCGCAAACGTTGGATCCTTGGCCAGCGCGTCATTGAAGTAGACAACGCTCTGCTCGAATCCCGCGCGGCCGTTCCCGTCCGACGCATACCTTCCCCTCAGATAGCTCTCGTACACCTCCGGAGCCACAGTCCGCGCGGCCGTCAGCCGCTGCTGCTCCTCACCCGTTACGGTGACCCGCACCTTCTCCGCAATCGTCTGGGCCAACTCGCTCTCGAGCGTGAGCGCATCGCTCATCTCGCGGTCATAGCTCTCCGACCACAGGTGCGTATCCGTGGCCGCCCCAGGATCAACTGCGCCGTCACCCGAATGCGGTCTCCCTCCCGGATTACCGACCCCTCCACCACTGCATCGACGCCGAGCGCCTTCGCAATCTCCGGCACAGAGATCTTCGGGTCCTTAAACCGCCATCACCGACGTATGCGAGGTCACCCGTAGCTCGCGAATCCCCGCCAGCTTCCCAATCAGCTCCTCGGTAATCCCATCCGCGAGATAGTCCTGCGACGCATCTCCCGATAGATTCCTAAGCGGCAGCACCGCCACGGACCGAATCTGCGGCCCGGCGGTTGCTTTCGCATGCCCCCGCCACGCGACATATCCCGCCGCAGCCAGTGCCACACAAACCATCGCGCCAACAACCCACCAGCGGAGCCGGGTGCCCCCTCCGTACGCGGTCGTCGGGGACGCATGGGAACCAGGAATGTCTCCTGGCCTGATCGGCTCCTGCTGCTCTTCGAACGCCGGCCTGCGGTTCTCCCGCCACGCGTCCAACTCCTCCGGTAGCGCGTAGACCGACCCACGCTTGTCGTGGACGTGACGGTAGACAGGCATTCCCTCGCGCTTCTCCCAGCGCTGCACCGTGGTCACATCGCGGCTCAGGTACGCCGCAATCTCCTTCCACGAGTCCAGCCGCTTCGACTCCGATGGCGTTTGAACCGGCGACGCGCCCATCGCGCTCTCCTGAAACCTCTTGACCTGTTCTGCAGAAGAAACGCCCCGATTTTACTCCGCGCACCGCAAAGGACGGCATTAGACCGCATCCCCGCACCTCCGCGCCTTACCGCTTGCTCCGCCCTCGCGCATCCGCCACGCTCTTCCCATCCTCAGCAAGGAGGTTTCGCTATGTCTCGTGTTCCGAATCGCACCTTCACGAACCGACTTCTCTTCTCCGTCTGGTGTCCTCGTGGTCCTCGCCCTCGCCCTCGGTGCCGCACACGCCCAGACCTCCTGGGATCCGGACCACCACCCCTCGCCGCCCAACCACTTCTCCGGCCTCATCAACGACTACGGCCCCACCAGCGTCTCCGGCGGGCCCTACGAGATGCGCGGTCCATGGACCCTCGACGTCCATCCCTGGTCCGCCACTGCCGACTTCAGCGTCGTCCTCAACATGGAAACCTCTGATTACGGCATGGCCGCAGCCACCAAGCTCGACCCTGCGACCGCACTCCCTGACCGCGGCGCCCATACCCATCACATCTCCATGCACGGCACTATCACGACCGACACGAGCCACTGCCCCGCCTACAATCCGGCGACCACCGGCCCTGTCATCGTCGTCACCGGCCAGCCTGAAATCCTCACCGGCAACGGCGGTCCCGCGCCCTTCCAGCTCAAAGGTCCGTCCACCCTCTGGGTTTGCCTCGCCGGCGGCTCGCAAATACCGTTCTCTAACGTCGCGATGATCTTCACCGCGGGCGGTGCGATTGGCCACTTCGGCACGCAACCCATCCACGGCGTCGTCATCCCCGAACCGCCCCATGAGGACCACGACCGCTGATCCTGCCGAACGCACAGAGCCCGGCTCAAACCGCGCGGAACAGCTTTATGACCAGTAGCTGCGGTCGAGCGTGCGGTACTGGATGGCTTCGGCGATGTGCTTGACGGCGATGTCTTCGGCGGCGTCGAGGTCGGCGATGGTGCGGGCGACTTTGAGGATGCGGTCGTGGGCGCGGGCGCTGAGGCCCTGCTGCTGCATGGCGCGCTCGAGGAGGCTTTCGGCGTCGCTGGAGAGCTCGCAGAGGGTGCGGATCTGCTTGGTGGACATCTGCGCGTTGGAGAAGACGGCGCGGCTGGCGGCGCGGGGGTTGCCGTTGGTGCGGGCGCCGCTCTCGAGGAAGCGCGCGTGCTGGCGCTCGCGGGCGGTCATGACGCGGGCGCGAATCTCGGCGGAGCCTTCGGCGGCGCTGACCGCCGCGAAGCTCCTTGTACTGCACGGCGGGGACTTCGATGTGGATGTCGATGCGGTCGAGCAGCGGGCCGGAGACCTTGCGAGACGTAGCGCTGGATCATGGGCGGGGTGCACATGCAGTCGCGGCTCTTGTCGTTGAAGTAGCCGCAGGGGCACGGGTTCATGGCGGCGACGAGCATGAAGCGCGCGGGGAAGATGAGCGACATGGCGGCGCGCGCGATGGTGACGTGGCCGTCTTCGAGCGGCTGGCGGAGGACTTCGAGGACGTTGCGCGGGAACTCGGGCAGCTCGTCGAGGAAGAGGACGCCGTTGTGGGCGAGGCTGACTTCGCCGGGACGCGGGATCATGCCGCCGCCGATGAGGCCGGCGTCGGAGATGGTGTGGTGCGGCGAGCGGAAGGGCCGCTGCGTGACGAGGCCTTCGTCCGCGTTGAGCACGCCGGCGACGGAGTGGATCTTGGTGGTTTCGAGCGCTTCCTCGAAGCGCAGCGGCGCGAGGATGGAGGGCAGGCGCTTGGCGAGCATCGTCTTGCCGGAGCCGGGCGGGCCGATCATGAGGATGTTGTGGCCGCCGGCGGCGGCGACTTCGAGGGCGCGCTTGGCGACGTGCTGTCCGCGGACGTCGTTGAAGTCGAGCGATGTGGTCGAGGGCTTCTTCGAGAAGGGCGCGTGACTCGACGCGGAGGGGCTCGGCTTTGACGGGGCCGATGCGCGGCGGAGTTGAGGAGCTCGCGGACTTCGATCAGCGTGCGGACGGGGTAGACGTTGACGCCTTCGACGACGGCGGCTTCGCGCGCGTTGGCGGCGGGGATGACGAGGTGGTGGATGCCCGCGCTGCGTGGCGGCGATGGCGATGGGAAGCATGCCCTGCACGGCACGGAGGCTAGCCGTCGAGGCCGAGTTCGCCGACGAGGACGAAGTCGCGAGACGTCGCCGATGTGCGAGGCCGCCGTAGGCGCCGAGGATGCCGATGGCGATGGGCAGATCGAAGCCGGAGCCCTCTTTCTTGAGGTCGGCGGGCGCGAGGTTGATGGTGATGCGGGTGGGCGGAAGGTCGAAGCCGGAGTTCTTGATGGCGGAGCGGACGCGGTCGCGGCTTTCGCGGACGGCAGCGTCGGGCAGGCCGACAACGCTGAAGGTTTCCTGCTCCTGCTTGACTCCGGAGAAGTCGACTTCTACATCGATCAGATGCGCGTCGATCCCGTAGACCGCAGCGCTGCGCGTCTTGAACAGCATGTCCCGCCTAAAGAGCCCATGAGGCCGTAAGTGCGCTCAGTCTAGCACCTGGGATACTCGCGCCCGGTACCACTTCCGTCAGCAGATGACGCAAACTTCATCTGCGAAGGGGCCAACTCTATCGTGCTCCATGTGCGTCCTAAATTCTGTCTTCTGTGCAGTTTGCGAGAGCCGTTGCCTTGTCAGGGCAAGCAATCGGCATGGCTGACGCGTGAGGTATCTGAGATGAACGCACGACACTCGACTGCAGTATTGGCATTGATTACCGCCGGACTTTTGTTCTGCCCGGCCAGCGCGCAGGATGCAACGCAGCCACCGACGCCGGCGCAACAGACGCCGGTGCAACCGCAGACGGTGCCGGCTCCGCAGCCGGGAGCGCGGGAAGTCGCGCCGCCACCGCCAGAGCAGCGGCAGGCGGGTCCGGAGGCAGGCAAGAACGAGGCAGGCCAGAACTTTGAGCCAAACGAAATTCGCGCGTGGTCCATGCTGACGGACGCGGCAAAGCCGGGCCAGAATGCGCATGATCGCGTGGAGGCGATGGCGGCCCTGGGCACGATGGGCAACGACGAACGCGCGGCGCGGCTGATCGAGGAAGGCTTCAGCGCGAAGGACTATGACGTGCGTGTCGCCGCGGTGCTGGCCGCAGGGTTGACCAAGAATCCGAAGCTGATTGAGCCGCTGCAGCGCGTGCTGGACGATGACAATGCGCTTGTGGCCTACACGGCTGCGATTACGCTGTGGAAGATGCACGACTACACGGGCGAGGACCTGCTGATCGCGGTTGCGCTGGGTGATGCCAAGGCGAAGCCGGGGTTGATCAAGGCGCAGAAGCACAAGGCAGTGAAAGAGCTGCGCGATCCGAAGACGATGAGCCTGCTCGCGGTGAACCAGGCCTCGGGCTACTTTCTGGGGCCGTTCGGCGTGGGGCTGAAGGCGATTGAGATGGTGAGCAAGGACAGCGGCGCGGCCCCGCGTGCGGCGGCGATCGACCAGATTGCCCGCCAGCACACTGACCAGGTGCACGAGATTCTGATCGCAGACCTGACGGACCCCGAGCCGGCTGTTCGCGCAGCCGCGGCCAAGGGCCTGGGACGCTGGCCTGACGCTGAGACGGAGAAACAGATGCTGCCGATGTTCGGCGACAACAAACATGCGGTGCGACTGACCGCGGCGGCGACGTACCTGCGCGCACTGCATAACATTCCGACTCCGCCGGACGGAGACTGCGTGTTCTAAGAAGTGCTTGCTGATGCGCTGGACAACGCGTAGCGTTGCAGCGCAGCTCTTCCGATTTACAAATCTATCTCCGGGGACCGACGGATCATGCATGCTTCGCGCAAAATGTTCACACTGGCTTTCACGCTTTCGCTGGCCTTGACTGGGAATTTCCTATGGCGCACAAAAACAGGTCTCAAGCGCTGACGGCAAGATCGTGACCGCAAGCTCGGCCGCGCAGGCGCAAGAGGAGGAGCCGGAGCTGAAAGCAACGACTCCGAGCGTCGATGCTGCGTGGAGCATGTTGACCGCAGCGACGCATAAGAGCACGCAGACGCAGATCATCGCACTGGCTGCACTGGGCACGATGGGCTCTGATGAACACGCGGCGAAACTGATTCGTGAGGGCATGAACGATAAGGAGCTCGAGGTGCGCACTGCCGCGATCGTGGCGGCAGGGCAGACGAAGAACCGCGCGCTGATCCCGGCGCTTCGCGAGCGGCTGCACGACCCCGAGCCGGGGGCGGTCTTCACGGCGGCGGTCACGCTATGGAAGATGAATGACCACTCGGGCGAGGAGTTTCTGCGCTCCGTTGCCGATGGCGATCGCAAGGCCAAGCCGGGCCTGGTGCATGGAGCGAAGAATGATGTGAACAAGGAATTGCACGATCCGGGAGCCATGGCCACGCTTGGCGCGACGACAGGAGCCTCCATTCTGCTCGGGCCGTTCGGGTTCGGCGTCAAGGCGGTCGAGTACATGCTGAAGAGCGGAAGCGATCCGGCACGCGCTGCGGCGATCGATCTGCTGTCGCAAAGTCATGCGCCGGGCATCGACGCGGAGCTTATCGACGCGCTCGACGATAAGGACCAGGCCGTTCGTGCAGCGGCGGCGAAGGCGCTCGGGCAGCGCCATGATGCGAGGGCGATCAAGCCGATCGGGGCGCTGTTGAACGATTCCAAGCTGCCGGTGCGGCTGTTCGCAGCCGCGGCGTACATCAACTGCTCACGCGGTGCGGCGGTGCATAGAGGCTAGCCAGGACGGCTTGAAGTCAGTGCTGTGTGTTCGCGCCTACAATAACCACCGATGAACACCAGCCTCTTCGAGCTCTTCAAAATCGGTATCGGCCCCAGCAGTTCTCATACCGTCGGCCCCATGCGGGCGGCATTGCGATTCTTGCGCGAACTGGATGCGCGAGGCCTGCTGGAACAGGCGGAGTCGATCACCATCGACCTTTACGGGTCGCTTGCGCTGACGGGCCATGGGCATGGAACGGATCGCGCCATCCTTCTCGGGCTGCTGGGCCAATCGCCGGATACGGTTCAGTTGGATCAGATTGAGGCGATGCTCGGGCGAGTGCGTGATGAGCATCGTCTGAAGCTGATGGGACGGCGCGAAATTCCGTTCCTTGAGAGCGAGCAGTTGCGCTTCCACCGCGACCAGATGTATCCCGACACCGACCACGCCACGCATCCGAACGGCATGCGCTTCACGGTCTTTGATGCGGCGGGGAATGCGATTGCGTCGGATGTTTTCTACTCCGTCGGCGGCGGGTTCATCCTTTCAGCGAAAGAGTTTGAACAGTCTTCGTCGGCCGGCTCGGCCAAGCGCGACGTGCCGTATCCATTTTCCAGTGGAGCGGAGTTGCTTGGACTCGGCGAGCAGCATGGGCTCTCGATTCCGGAGATCATTCTGCGCAACGAGGTCGCACTGCTGAGCGACCCGACGATCACGCGAAGGATTGACCGCATCGTCTCGCCTGCGCGACCGGATATTGAGGCTCCGCCGGACATGGCAACACTGACGCCGGAGCAACAGATCGAAGCGGCAATATTGACGCTTTGGCACACGATGGAGCGGTGCATTGAACGCGGGTTGCACACGGAAGGCACGCTGCCGGGCGGGCTGAATGTGCGACGGCGCGCGCCGGGGCTGGCAGCACGAGCGGCGAGACTGGACCGTGAGGCCGCAGCGTCAGCCGCAGACGGCAAGCCCAGACCGCGCGATCCGCTAGCGCCACTCGATACGGTGACGATGGTCGCGATGGCGGTGAATGAGGAGAATGCTGCGGGAGGCCGCGTCGTGACGGCTCCGACGAACGGAGCAGCGGGCGTGATTCCGGCGATTGCGTACTACTATCTGCATCACGCGAGCGACGGCCTGAGCGATGCGGAAAGGCAGCAGGGGCTGATGCGCTACTTCCTAGCGGCGGCGGCGATCGGCATTCTCTACAAGGAGAATGCATCGATCTCCGGCGCGGAGGTCGGGTGCCAGGGCGAGGTGGGCGTTGCCTGCTCGATGGCAGCGGGCGGGCTGGTGGCCGCACTCAACGGTGACAACGCTGCGATTGAACACGCAGCCGAGATCGCGATGGAACATAACCTCGGCATGACCTGCGATCCCATCGGCGGGCTGGTGCAGATTCCGTGCATCGAGCGCAACGGCATGGGCGCGGTGAAGGCGGTGAACGCGGCGCGGCTGGCGATGAACGATCAGGGCACGCACAAGATTTCACTCGACCAGGTGATCGAGACGATGTACCGCACGGGCATGGACATGCAGTCGCGCTACAAGGAGACCTCGCTTGCGGGGCTGGCGCTGAACATCATCGAGTGCTGATTTCTAAAATCTGCCTGCATTCAACCAGCAACGAGTCTCCCAGGTGACGACACCGTCCTTGGCGTAGCGGCTGAAGAATTCCTTCAACGCGTGCTCGAACTCAGGAAAGCGCGAGTCGCCGATGCGCGGTGCGTGGGACAGCGAGAGAGCCATGCCGCGAAGATGCTGCCAGTCCATGCGCAGTTCGCCGCCACGCTCGTAGTGGTGGAAGTCGCCGCTTTCGAAAAAATTCTTCATGCGCGTGTAGGCGGAGTAGGCCTCGAGCCTTTCCTTGGCGCTTCCGCTGAATTGTTCGAGCACGCGCACAAAGGCCTCGTTCTCTTCACGGCCGAACTCGATGCGTCCTGCTGCGACGCTCACGACCCAGCCGCCCGGACGCACGACGCGCCGGAACTCGCGCATCGCAGCTTCGAGATTGAACCAGTGCAGAGCGCGTCCGGAGCACACCATATCGACGGATGCCTTGCCGAGCCTTGTCGCCTCGGCTGTGCCTTCACGGATCTCGATTCTCGGATCGTTCGCATGCAGTTGCGCGCAGGTCGAGCGCATCTCGGTGTTGGGCTCGATCGCAATGACACGATTGCCGTTCGCGAGAAACACGTCGGAGAGCATTCCTGTGCCGGCGCCGACGTCCGCGACGAGCCACTCAGGCGTCAGCCCGCACCAGTCGCGCAGAGGCGCCAGGATCTCGTTGGCATCGTAACGCTCGCGATAGAGATCGTAGTCGGCCGCCCGGCCGTCGAACCGCTCAACAGTATTCGGCATGTACTAAGAATAGGTTATGCGCATAGCCGCTTATTGAGCGCTTGTTATAGTGGGCGCAATGGCTCTTTCTTCGCCGAGCGACTCCTCGCCGCGCCCGCACAGTACCCGGCTTCTGCTCTTCGTGATCACTAGTCTCTTCCTGGCGAACGTCGTGCAGTGGGCGCTCTGCCGAGTTACAGGACTCGGCAATCCGGGCGGAATCAAGACTTTCTTTTTGCAGTTCATGCATGTGCGCCAGTGGACCGACTCGTGGCTGCCGATGCTGAAGTCGCTGGACTACTTCCACGCGCATCCGACAGAGCCGATCTACTATGCGCATCTCTACGACACGCTCATCTATCCGCTTGCGAGCCTGCTTCCGCTCGCTGGGTTAGAGAAGCTTGGCCTGACGGAGCCTGCGATTCTCGAGATTCTCGCGGTCACATCCTGGTTCGCAGTGCTCGGCGTGGGAGCTGTTTCTCTCTGGATGGGCCGGCGGTTGTTGCGGCGACGCAATGCTGCACTCGACTGGCAGTCGATTCTGGCCGTGATGCTCGCGTGCGTCGGGTGCTACCCATTGGTCAAGGGTTACGCTCTTGGGAACGCGCAGACTTATCTATCGTTTCTATTCACCGTTCTGCTGCTGCTTTGGACAACGGGACGCGAGCGCTCTGCCGGCGTTGTCGCCGCGCTGCTGGCGTTCGTTAAGCCGCAATATGGTCTGCTGTGGATCTGGATGATCGTGCGCCGGCGCTGGAACGCGGCCGTCGCGTTCCTGGTCTGCGCGATTGTGCTGATTGCGCTTTCGACGCTCGTCTTCGGCTGGCACAATAACCTCGACTACATTCACGTGCTGTCGAGCCTCAGCCGCAAGGCACAGTCGCATTATGCGAATCAGTCGATGTTCGGAACGCTTAATCGCGTGATCGGCAACGGCGAGAACATCACCTATACGCCGCACCTTTACACACCGTACATTGCCTGGGTCTATCGAGTGACGCTGATCACCGGTCTCGTGCTCATCGGAGGCGCGCTGTTCTTTCCGTGGGGGAAGCTGCGTGGATCGACGGCCGACCTGGCGGCGACCGGACTGGCATCGGTCGCGTCCTCGCCGATGGCGTGGGAGCACCATTACGGCATCGTCTTCGCGATTGCTGCGTGGGTGTGGTTCGCGTACGGCTGCTGGCAGCAGAGACCACCGTGGCTGCTGGCGCTGGCAAGCTTCCTCACACTCAACGCGCTGACTTCGACGAACTTTCTAGCGCCGTATCTCGGCTGGAACGTGTTGCAGTCCTATCTCTACTTCGGCGCGCTGCTGATGCTCTTTGTGCTGATGCGGCTGGCGCGGAACGTAACGAATAATGCGGCCGAGCCGACGCCCTAAAGAAAAGGCGCGGCCATCAGCCGCGCTCTCATACAACAACATGTCGCGAGTCAGGCTGCGCTCTGGTTTTCGAAATATAGATACTTGCGCCACGCGGCGTCTGCGCTGCCGATCATGCGCATGATGTGACGGCTGGTGTGCAGCGTGAAGGGCCTCGGCTCACGCTGCAGCTGCATGTCGTGGAGCTCGTGCAGCATGTGGTTGCCCTTGCGGCGATTGCACTCGCGGCAGCAGGCGACGAGGTTCTCCCACGTGGAGAGCCCGCCGCGCGATCGCGGCACAACATGGTCCAGCGTGAGCTCTGCCGACGTGAGCACAAGCTGACAGTACTGGCAGGTGTTTCTGTCGCGCAGCAGAATGTTCTTGCGGCTGAGCGCCCGCGTCTGGTGCGGAATGCGCCGGTACTCCAAAAGGCGGATCACGCTTGGCATCTGGATGGTCATCTTGTGCGAGTGCAGGATGCTTCCCTGCTCCTCTTCTGTGCGCGCCACGCCCTTCAACACCAGCACGAGCGCCCGCCGCGCGCCGCAGATGTTGATTGGTTCATAGCTCGCGTTCAACACCAGCACCGGCGTCTGCATGGCCGGTTGCCGGAAGACCCCTGCGCGAATCTCCAGCGCCTCCGCGCGCGCAGTGCCCGGTACCGGCTGCGTGGTGTGGTGTCGATTGCGCTTCCCTCTCATCTTGCCCGTCTGCATCACAACCCTCCCCGAAAGGTTCCGACCGCCTGAAAACTCGCCTGCGCCTCCGCGTTCAACACAGGCCCTGCATCCCAGCGAGCGACCATCGACTCGCCGAACGTATCTGCACGCGGAACTCGTACGCTCTCGGGCTGCGCCTTCGCGACCGTTGCGACCCAGACCTTCGCGGCGCCGGCACGCAGCAGCACTCGCGCGCACTCTCTCGCCGTCGCTCCGGTGGTCATGATGTCGTCGATCAGCAGCACCTCGCGGCCTTGTATGGCCTCTGCGTCCGTCACACGAAAGGCTCCACGGAGACTCTTACGGCGCTCGTGTGGCTGCATCGTAAAGAGTGCGCGCGTGTCCTTCACGCGGGCGAATGACCTGGTGTCGATCCTGAGCTTCCATCCGCGGCGCAGCTTGCGCAGATGCTTTACTGCAGAATCCGCGAGCAGCTTCGACTGATTGAATCCGCGGCTGCGTTCGCGCACGGCGAAGAGCGGCACGGGAATCACGACCAGATCGCGCCCGGCTTGCTTTTCGAGCTTCAGCACCGCTTTGGCGAGATACTCGCCGAGCAGATGACCGGCGACCGGGCGCACGCCGTTGAACTTGAGCAGGTGCAGCATCTCGCGGACTTCTGCGTCGTACTCCGCATACGCCACGGCGCGCGCAAACTCCGGCGGAGCCAGCCTGCACATCGTGCACTCGGATATTCCCATTGCGCCGGCGAACCGCGCGGATTCCATGCCCAGCGCATCGCCGCACCGGCTGCAGAGCACGTTCAAACTCTCGTCCTGCGCCTCCACCTGCGCAACACAAGCCTCACAGACGCCTGCCCGGCTTATCGAAATCATCGGCCCGCCGCACAGCCGGCAGTCGCCCGGCCAAACGGCGTTCACTACATCGACGACAGTCCCACCAACCGCCGCCTTGCAACTTCGGAGTACGCGCGTAACAGCGCGCCAACTTCCTGCCGCAGCCGCCTCATGGCCTGGCGGCCCTGCGTTCTCGAGCCGGACATCCTCGACGCTTACGCTGAAGACGGACCTCACCCGTGGCACCGCATGAAGAAACGCCAGCTGTGCCCAATGCCTGCAGTATAGCGCTGCCCCGTTTTTGCTGCAATCCTCAGCTTTCGCACGTTAAACGCCCATGAACCATGCATGATGCCGTCGGGCGATACCGGGATTCTGGGCTACACTCGGCACGAAGCTTATGCAACCACTGACACAGCTCTCCTCCGACGAACAGCTCTTTCGCTCTACCGTCCGCGACTTTGCCCGCACCGAGATCGCACCGCTCGTCCGCCAGATGGACGAGGAACAGCACTTCGACGACGGGCCTGCTGCGCAAGCTGCACGAGCTCGGCTTTATGGGCATCCAGATTCCGGAAGAGTTCGGCGGGGCGGCCGGGACGCTGTTCGAGGCGGTGCTCGCGGTCGAGGAGATTTCCGCGGTCGATCCCGCGGTCGGCGTGCTCGTCGACGTGCAGAACACGCTGGTGATCAACGCGCTGCTGCTCTGGGGAACCGATGCGCAGAAGAAGCAATATCTTGCCGGCGCTCGCGAGCAAGGCCACGGGATCGTATGCACTGTCGGAGGCTGCGTCGGGCTCGGACGCCTTTGCGCTGCAGTGCCGCGCGACGCGCGACGAAGCGAGCGGTGATTACGTTCTCTCCGGTGCGAAGCTCTGGATCACGAACGCGCTGGAGTCGTCGATTTTTCTCGTGTTCGCGACGATCGATCCTGCAGCTGGCTACAAGGGCATCACATGCTTCGTCGTCGAAAAGGGGATGCCCGGTTTCATGTCGGACGCAAGGAGGACAAGCTCGGCATCCGAGCCAGCTCGACCTGCGAGCTGCGCTTCGACAACTGCCGCGTGCCCGCCGCAAACGTGCTCGGCGAGCCGGGCAAGGGTTACAAGATTGCCATCGAGACGCTGAACGAAGGGCGCATCGGAATCGGCGCGCAGATGCTCGGGCTGGCTGCAGGAGCGTGGCGGCACGCGGCGCGTTACGCGAAAGAGCGCAAGCAGTTCGGCAAGGCGCTCGCGGAGTTCCAGGCGATGCAGTTTCAGCTCGCGCGCATGGCGACGGAGATTGAGGCGGCGCGATTGCTGGTTTACAACGCCGCGCGACTGAAGGACGCAGGCGCGCCGTATCTGAAGGAGGCCGCGATGGCCAAGCTCTACGCCTCAGAGGTCGCCGAGCGCACGGCATCGCTCGCGGTCGAGGTCTTCGGCGGAGCGGGTTTCGTGAAGGACTATCCCGTTGAGAAGTTTTATCGCGATGCCAAGATCGGCAAGATCTACGAGGGCACGAGCTTCATGCAGCTCGCGACGATTGCCAAGATCGTTCTCGCCGACGCTTAATCGCAAAGGCGTAGAATTCACGCGCGAGCGAATGATGTCCACTACAAACCAGCGCCCCGTCGAAGCCTCCATCGTCAGCGACTTCTCCAATCGCCTCAGCTATGCGGGCTATCTCTCGCTGGAGGGGCTGCTCGCGCAGCAGCATCCGCTCTCGCGGCCTGAGCATCACGACGAGCTGCTCTTCATCATTCAGCACCAGGTCTCCGAGCTCTGGATGAAATTGCTCATCCACGAGCTCACCTCTGCGATCGATCATCTGCGCCACGATCGTCTACCGCCACGTTGAAGATTCTTTCGCGCGTGAAGCTCATCCAGATGCAGCTGTTCGAGCAGTGGGCTGTGCTCGAGACGCTCACGCCGTCGGAGTACATGCAGTTTCGCGGCGTGCTCGGCAATGCTTCGGGCTTTCAGTCGTTCCAGTACCGCAAGATCGAGTTTCTGCTCGGCAACAAGAATGCCGCGACGATCAAGGTGTTCGAACACAACCCGGAAATTCACGGCGATCTCGAACGCACGCTGCAGTCGCCCAGCCTTTACGACGAGTTCCTGCGCTACCTCGCGCGGCGCGGATATGCGATTCCCGCGGAATCCGTTGAACGAGACTGGTCGCAGCCGTACACCCGCAGCGATGCTGTCGTCGCGCATCTTCCGCGAGATCTACGCCGACACGCGCACGCACTGGGAGGCCTACGAAATGTGCGAGAAGCTCGTCGACGTCGAGGAGTACTTTCAGCTCTGGCGCTTCCGCCATCTGAAGACCGTGGAGCGCATCATCGGCTTTCGGCCCGGCACGGGTGGCTCTTCCGGCGCGAGCTTTCTGCGCCAGGCGCTCGACCTCACCTTCTTCCCGGAGTTGCTCACCTCGCGCACCGAGGCACCGAAGGAATGAACCTCGCCGAAGCGATCGCCGCACTCGGCTCCGGCCCGCTGACTGAGGATGCGCTGCGCGCACACATCTTTCCACTCTTCTCGCACACCATTGCGCGGCCCGGAATCTACCTCGAGAACCATTCGCTCGGGCGCCCGCTGAACCAGACGCAGGACGACGTGCGCGAGTGCATCGAGCTCTGGCAGTCGCATCTTGGCGACGCGTGGGATGGGTGGATGGCTGAGCACGAGGCGCACCGCTCGCGGCTCGCGCAACTCATCGGCGCACCGCGTCCCGACTGCATCATCCCGAAGACTTCTGCCGGTCAGGGGCTGCGGACGGTGCTTAATGCGCTGCCCGGAACACCTCGCGTTCTTTCCACAGACTGCGAGTTCGATTCCGTCGACGTCATCCTCAAGCAGTACGCCGCGATGGGACGCATTCAGCTTGAGCTCGTGCCGATCCACACCGACGGCCACCTCGATCTTTCGCGAACTCTTCGACAAAGTCGCGAGGGAGACAGACCTCGTCGTCGTCTCGCAGGTCCTCTTCGCGACCGGCGAAGTGCTGCCCAGAATCTCGACGCGCTCGCCGCTCACTGCCATCAGCACGGCGCTCGCCTGCTCGTCGACGCGTACCACGCCGTCGGCGCGCTGCCGGTCGATGTCACCGCCATGGGCGCCGACTTCATGATCGGCGGAAGCTACAAGTACCTGCGCGGCGGCCCCGGCGCGTCGTTCCTCTATCTCTCGCCTGACGCGCTCGAATCGGGTCTGCGCCCGCTCGACATCGGCTGGTTCGCCAAGGACCAGCCCTTCCTCTTCGAGCGCCCCGACCCTCCGCGCTTTGCCGCTGGCGGTGACGCCTTCCTCGAGTCCACTCCCGCCGTCCTCACCTGGTACCAGGCGCGCGCCGGCCAGCAGTTCACGCTGGGCCTCGGCGTTGAGCGGTTTACGCGACTACAGCCTCGATCGTCTCCGCCGTCTGAAGCGCTACCTCGCCGCGCATGGTGTTGAAGCGCAGGGAGCGACGAGGCTCACGGCGCCTTCCTCACGGTCGAGCATCCCGCCGCGCCCGCGCTCGCCGACGCTCTCCGCGCTCACGGCATCCTCACCGACGCCCGCGACCGCTGGCTGCGCCTCTGCCCCGACTGCCTCACCCTGGACGGCGCGCTGGCCGACACCGCCACAGCTCTCGCCGCAGTCCTTCGCGCCGGCTAACGCGCCTTACGCGCCAGCTAAGCCGTCGCATTCGCGATATCCTTAATGCGGTGTCCGTCTCCGCCACATCCACGGCCGTCCGCGCGCGCAGCCATAGTCTGGGCCTGCTCTCGGACTACTTCATCCTCACGAAGCCGCGCGTCTCGGCGATGGTGGTGCTCACGGCGGCCGGAGGATACGTTCTCGGCTGCCTGCGCTCTGGCATCAGCCCGTTCAGCCTCAATCTTCTGCAGGCGATCTTCGGCATCGCGCTCGTCACCGCGGGCTCCAGTGCGCTCAACCAGGCGTTCGAGCGCGTCACCGACCGCCGCATGCCGCGCACCGCGCAGCGACCCGATGGCGCAGCATCGCATCGGCCTCGCGGGCGGACTCATCACCGGCTTCCTCCTCACGTTCTTCGGCTCGCTCTATCTGGTGTGGACGACGAACCTGCTCACGGGCACGCTCACGCTGCTGACCGCGGTCAGCTACGTCGGCATCTACACGCCGCTGAAGCGCATCACCCGGCTGAACACGTTTATCGGCGCGTTCCCCGGCGCAGCGCCTCCGCTCATCGGCTGGACCGCCGCACGCGGCGTTATCGAGTGGCCTGCGATTGCGCTCTTCGCCATTCTCTTCGTCTGGCAGTTTCCGCACTTCATGGCCATCGGCTGGATGTACCGCAAGGACTACGACTCCGCCGGCATTCGCGTCACCGCAACG
>CAVZMD010000009.1:0-91811 GCA_963776265.1 uncultured Acidobacteriaceae bacterium
GAGCCGACGAACGGACTTGAACCGTTGACCTGCTGATTACGAATCAGCTGCTCTACCAACTGAGCTACGTCGGCCTGCTCTCCTCATTCTAACGGCAAAGCGAGGAGACGCAAAACCGCGCAGCCCACTGCATTTGGAAAACTCGCAGCTTACTCCAGCTCGTCATGCTCCATGCGTCCCGCCAGCGCAACCAATGCGAGCACAGCAATCATCACCACCGTCGTCAACGAGACTGCGATCGTAGGCATGAGCTCTGTCCTTTGCGTTCTTGAACTTGTGAGCCAACTTTTGCCTTCCCACTATCTCGTCTGTTCTCTACAACACAAATCCCCCGCTGCGAATTCGACCGAACCTCCGCTGTTACGTCCTCTGCAACGAAAGTGCTACGACCTCAGTTCTTCGCCCTCTACTCACCTCGCTGCCTCTCAAATCCGTCATCGCGCCCATTCCTCTTAACGGCAAAAGGGCCGCCCGGCAACAGGGCGACCCTTTCTCTATGGGAGGCAGCTCCAACGGAGGCAAAGCCATCGGAACGCTCTGGTGCAAGAGTATGTTCGGCTCCGGGTGGTGTCAAGACACAATTCCTGCAAATCGTAACCTATTGAAAGTAAGCAGGTTACGTTCAAACAGGCGGTTTTCCTCTGTTTTCCTCCCTGATTCTCCTCCGGCGTCCTGCAATCGGGCGCCTAAGCTCAGGAATGGGCATTCGGCCCCTGCGACTCGAAGTTTGGCAAGGGGTTCTGATTCGCCAGATGCAGGCTCAAAAACTCCGGTTCTACAGCCGCCGGCTTCCCTTGCAGGACCCGAATCATCGCCCGTCCACCACCCAGAAACAGCCCCAGCAGCACCGCCGCGCCCATCAGCACGCCCGAAAGAAGAGCAATGTTGCTTAGCAGGCTGTAGGTCTTCTGCACCTCCGCATGGAAGACAGGCGCCATGTTGTGGTCGATGCTGACCTCCTGCTTCATGTGCACATTCTCGAGCAGCGCCTGCGCCTCCTTGCCCGGCAGAGCACCCGACGCCAGCATCACCAGCTCCTGGTCACGCCGCACTCTCGCATTCGCGAAGCTCGGCCCCAAACCCGTCACACCCGTCGACAGCCGCTTCTCGAACGCCTGCGCAATCTGCGGTGTCGGATAGATCAGTAGTGTCACCGTCTCGCGGCCATGCTTCTCGTCGTAGTTCGCCGTTACAGCCTCGGCGCTCTTATCCCATCCCAGCGAGTTCGCCGGAAGCACGCCGCCCTCAGCCGCATAGCTCTCCGGCCCCAGCGCATAGCGCATGCCAGACGCGGCCAGGTGCTCCGCGGGTACGAAGCTTGGCAGCAGCGGTGCTACTCCGCGGCTTCCCGTCACCTTCGGCAGCACCTTCGCTAGCTCCTTCAGCGCCGGCAGATCTGCCGAGCTGGCAGGCGACGCCAGCACCAGCGTGTCGCCAATCGTGAAGATCACCGCGCCATCGCCCACCGCATTCGACGACCCGACATCCTTGCTCACACGCATCTCCGGCCGCACGGCCAGCGTGAAGGCGCTATACGCTCCGGTCCGATCGCCGAACTCTATAGCCTCCACGCGCATCGTCTTCCCATTGCGCGTGTACGTGTTCACCTGCGAGCGCAGCGGACCGCATTCCTGCAAAGCCGCCTTACTGACTGTCGTTAGCGAAACCGTTCCCGGCTCTGAATTTCCGCCCTGCTGCCATCCACCGAAGCTCTGCGGCAGCAACTGCACCGGCGGCTCCGTCAGCGTCACGGCCTGTGCGCGAACCTGCGCTGCGGACAACGCCAGCGCGCACGCCACAACCCCTCTTGCAACTCGAAAACCCGCGCCCATACAGGTCAGACTACACCCGCAGGCGAAGTGTTAGCGAATCAGCGCCCCGCCCCACTGGCGATCGAAGCCCGCTCCGTCGACACCGGCTTCTTCACCCCATTGATCGCCTTCGCATACCGCGCCACACCCGTGTACAAACTCTCCGCGACGCGCTCGCGATACTCCGGGCGCCGCAGTTCCTCCGCATCCGTCGGGTTCGTAACAAAGCTGATCTCAGCCAGGATCGACGGCATGTTCGCGCCAATCAGCACCACAAAGGGCGCCTTCTTCACCCCGCGATTCTTCAGCCCGCCATTGCCCTTCTCCAAACCGCCATACAGCGATTGGTCCACATCCTCCGCCAGCTCGCGCGACTCATCAATCTTGTCCTTCAGCGCAATCTTCTTCACCAGGTCGCTCAGCTGATGGACGCTCTGCGTCGACACCGCGTTCTCGCGGCTCGCGACCTCCATCGCCTCCGGATCGCTCGTGAAGTTCAGGTAATAGACCTCAACTCCCCTCGCGCTCTCATCCTGCGAACTGTTCGCATGCACGCTGATGAACAGGTCCGCCTGCGCCTTGTTCGCAATCGCCGTCCGCGTCTCCAGCGGAATAAACGTGTCATCCGCGCGCGTATACACGATCTCCGCGCCCAGCCGATCGTGGAGCAGCTTGCCCAGCCGCAGCGCCACATCCAGCACGACGTCCTTCTCCTCAATCCCGCCCGCGCCCAGCGTGCCCGAGTCATGCCCACCATGCCCGGCATCGATCACAATCCGACCGATCTTCAGACCCAGCGCCCGCATCAGCGTCGCCTCACCATCGGAGGTTGGTGGCGGCGGCTGAGCCGGCTCTCCCGTCACATGCTTGCCCTTCGAACTCCTCGTGCCCGTCTTCGCCTTCGCCCCATCCGTCGAGCGCTCCACAATCGGCTGCGACGTCGGCCGACGGGTCGCCTCAATCTTCCCCGGCTGATCGCTGACCGCCGCTACCTCCACGCCGTTGTCCGAAGTCCTGCTCGTCACCGAGTTCGGCACCGGCTTCGACGTCGTCGGCTTCGACGGAATGATCACCCGCGGCTGTGCCACCGCCTGCTTCGAGCCGCTCGTCGCCCCACGTGCCGGCAAACCGAACCCCGCGCTCCCATCCGTCACCGGCATTGGCGGCAGGCCCGAAACCTCCGTCGATCCTCCCGCCGCAGCATCAGGCGCAGCAGCCGGAGCTCTGCGATCCCTCGCCTGCATGCGTAGCCGGTGCAGTAGCCCCATTCTTCTGATCACTCGCCGCATCCTGCAGCGTCTCGTTCTGTTTTCCGTGAATATCAATAATCAGCCGATACGGATTCGGCAGCAGAAACGCCGAGTACTCCGCCACCTGGTGCACATCCAGCACCACGCGCGTCACGTCGCCCGAGAACTGCGCCGCGCGAATCCGCTTCAAAAACCCGTCGTCCGTCACCGCAAAGCTCTTGCCCACAAGCTGCTGCGCCAGCTTCGCATGATGCAGATCGAAAAAGATCCGGTCCGGGTTCTCCACACGCGCCGCCTGGTATTCCACCGAGTCCCCAAGATCAATCGCCACACGCGTATAACTCGGCGTCGACCAGTGCCGGATCCCCGTCACCGTCGCCATCCTGCCCGGCTTCACATCAACCGCGTCGACCTTCCCACTCGACGGATGCGTGTCATCCACCTCAGCACCCGGCTCCGTCTTCGCGTCCATCTTCTCAGCCGGCGCATCCTCAACCTTCGCTGCCGTAGCAGCCGCCGCAGGCTTCCGATAGTGCTCCCCCGCGCTCGGTGCCCCCGACCCGCTGGCCGCAACCGCCGCGTCCTCCGATCTCTGATCTCTGATCTCTGTTCTCTTCTGCTTTCAGCTCCCGCGCCTCCGCACTCCGCGGATACTCACTCACCAGCAGCGCCCGAACCCTCTTCGCCTCCGTCGCATCATCCGCCGCATCCGGCCCCAGCAACTCCAGCGCATGCCCCAGCGCCCGCGGCGCCATCGTCCCACCCGGATACGCCTTCGCTAAAAACTCATACTGCCCCGCCGCATCGCGCAGAGCCTTGTGATCGCTCGAGCTCGCGCCCCTCTTCGGCCAGCAGCTCCGCCACCTGCTCCACCGCACGCGCCGCATGCGCATCGCGCGGATCGCCGTGATAGATCGCGCGAAACTCATCCATCACATGCGCATAGTCGATCTTCGTGTGCGTCCCCTGCGGCTTCGCCTCGAAGATCTCGCGCGCCTTCACCGCACTATCCCACGCACTCGCTCCAGCACGCGAGCCCACCGCAGCCTGTGCACTCAACAACATGCACGCGCTCGCCGCTACGCTCACCCAGGCGCGGCCGCATCCTCTCCCGCTCTGCCGAGACACACGCATACCCACCCTCAGTTTAGGTTCGCGGCCCGACTCTCAACCCCGCGAATCCACCGAAGGTATCCGTACATGTACCTGCTACGAACGTACCGTGGAAAAGTTTTGGTCCGTCATCCTGAGCGACATGCACTCGATGAAGCCGTCATCCTGAGGCGCAGCCGAAGGACCTCTGTATTTTGTCGGAATCACCGACAACGAGTCCTACGCGATCATCTCGCCGACAACCGCCGCCGCCTGCGCCAGCGCACCATCCAGCGCCGCCACATCGCTCCCGCCAGCCTCTGCAAGATCCGGCCTTCCGCCGCCCTTGCCGCCAACCTTCGCCGCCAGCGCGCCCACAACCTTGCCCGCCTGCACGCGCGAGGTCAGGTCCTTCGTCACGCCCGTAATCAGCGTCACCTTGCCCTCACTCGTCGCCGCGCCCAGCACCACAACGCCCGAACCCAGCTTGCCGCGCAGCTCATCCACAAGATTCCGCATCTGGGACTTATCCAGCGCATCCACTCGCCGCGCCAGCACCTTCACACCCTTCACCTCGACCGCACTCGCCGCCGCATCCGCCGTCGCCGCACTCGCCGACTTCATCCGCATCTGCTCCAGCTCGCGCCGCAGCTTCTTCATCTCCTCTTCGTGCTGCGCTCAGCCGCGACTGCAGCGCCGCAGCGTTCACATCGCCGCCAACAATCTGCCCCGCAACCTTCGCCACATCCGCATCGCGCCGGAACAACTCCAGCGACCCCGTCCCCGTCACCGCCTCCACACGCCGCACGCCGCTCGAAACCGAGCTCTCGCCCACCAGCTTCAGCAGCCCAATCTCGCCCGTCGCCGCCGTGTGCGTTCCGCCGCACAGCTCCGTCGAGAAGTCGCCAATCTTCACCACGCGCACGCGCTCGCCATACTTCTCGCCGAACAGCGCCATCGCGCCCAGCTCATGCACCGCCACATCAATCGGCACATCCACCAGCGTCTCTACTTTGTTATTCGCCAAAATCTGCGTGTTGACGATGTCCTCAATCTCCTGCAGCTCCTCATCGGCCACACCCGTGAAGTGCGAGAAGTCAAACCGCAGCCGCGTCGCATCATTCAACGACCCCGCCTGCTTCACATGCGTGCCCAGCACCTGCCGCAGCGCCGCATGCAGCAGATGCGTCCCCGTGTGATTGCGCATCGTCGCATGCCGCACACCCGCATTCACCACCGTGTCGACAACATCGCCCACCGCAATCGCGTGCTTCGCCATCACCTGGTGCGCAAACACTCCCTGCACCGGCTTCCTGCACCCGCTCACCTCGGCGACCGACCGTGATGTGATCGCTCGCATACAGCCAGCCCACATCGCCCACCTGCCCGCCCGAGTCCGCATAGAAGCTCGTCGCATCCAGCACAACCTCGCCGCTCTCACCCGGCTGCAGACTCGCAACGCCAACACCATCCTTCACCAGCGCCAGCACCCGCGCTCCATCCAGCCGCGTCGCTCCATACCCCTCAAACTCCGTCTTCGGCAGCTCGCGATACACCGGCGCCGCCGACTTCTGCGACCCACCCTTCCAACTCGCCCGCGCTCTCTGCTGCTCCTCCAGCTTCGCCCGCTCAAAGCCCTCGTAGTCGAACTCAATCCCCGCATCCCGCGCCGCATCGACCATGAAGTCCAGTGGCATGCCGAAGGTCTCATACAAACTGAACGCCTTCGCTCCATCGCGCAAGCGTCTCATCCGTCATATTGCGAAGCCCAAGCTCGAGCGTCCGCGCAAACTGCTCCTCCTCCGCAAGCACCACCTTGCTCACGCGCTCCGCCGACTCCTTCAGCTCCGGATACGCCGCCTGCATCTCATCGCGAACGGCAAACACCATCTCGTGCAGAACGGCTTCTCCTGCCCCAAGCAGCCGTCCATGCCGAATCCCGCGCCGCATAATCTTGCGCAGCACATACCCGCGCCCCTCATTCGACGGCAGCACACCATCCGAGATCAGAAACGTCGCCGCACGCGCATGATCCGCAATGATGCGCAGCGACGCCGCACCCTTCTCGTCGCTCAGCGCCAGCTCGTCGATCTCGAATCGACAACGATCCGTCCCGTCTTCGGACGTTCACGTCCTGAGGCGTACGCCGAAGCCCGTCAAGCTCCGCCGCCGCCACAATCAACGGCGTAAACAGATCGCTCTCATAGTTCGACAGCTTCCCCTGCAGCACGCACGCAATCCGCTCCAGCCCCATGCCCGTATCGATCGACGGCTTCGGCAGCGGCGTCAGCGTCCCATCCGCCGCGCGATCGAACTGCATGAACACCAGGTTCCAGATCTCGATATACCGCTGATCGTCCTGCGGAAACGGCTTGTCCTCACCCGTCTCACTCCCCGCCACACCAAGGTCGAAGAAGATCTCCGAGCACGGCCCACACGGTCCGGTATCGCCCATCTGCCAGAAGTTGTCCTTCATGCCCATCTCGAAGATGCGCTCCTTGGGCACGCCGGTCTCCATCCAGTACTGCTCCGCCTCGTCGTCGCGCGGCACGCTCTCCGTGCCCTCGAAGATCGTCACGTACAGCCGCGAAGGATCGATCCCGAACCACTCCGGCGAGGTCAGCAGCTCCCACGCATACGCAATGGCATCCTTCTTGAAGTAGTCGCCAAAGCTGAAGTTGCCGAGCATCTCGAAGAACGTGTGGTGCCGCCGCGTGAAGCCGACGTTCTCCAGATCGTTATGCTTGCCACCCGCGCGCACGCACTTTTGCGAAGATGCCGCACGCGAGTAGTCGCGCTTCTCCGCGCCCAGAAACACATCCTTGAACTGATTCATCCCCGCGTTGGTGAAGAGCAGCGTGGGATCGTTCGCCGGCACCAGCGAAGACGAGTGCACCCGACGGTGCCCTTTGCCCTCGAAAAACCGCAGAAACTCCTCACGAATCTGATTGCCGGACAGGTTACGCATAAACCTCAGTTTATCAGCGCATCCAAGCCCTTACGCGCTCGCCCAGACCCACGGTATTCGTCCGTTTGGTTAAGGGCACTAGCCGTGCCGCATGGCAGCGCAGAGGCTTTCCTGAGGTCAACTGCTCACGCCCGGCCGCCACGTAAGCCCCTCGCGCCGCAGTTCCGGATCGCGCGTCGCCTTCAACCCGCCGAAGTCGTCAGCATAACGCGCCATCTCGATCACACTCGCCAGCGCATCAAACGCATCCTCGCTTCCCTGCGCCTTCGCAACCACCTTGCGCGCTGAGCAGCGCATACAGCGCATCGGTCTTGCGCTTCGCCGAAAGATACTTCCTGCGCGCCTCCGGATTCGACTTCGCCACGGCTCCCGTCATCAGCCGCGTGTACATCTCGACGAGAAGCGGCCGCGGATTCTTCGCGTCGATCGCCGAGCTCTCCAGCGGCCAGATGCGAAACCCCGCATCATGCAAACGCTCCAGCATCGTCATCGCGCGCAGCGACCCTGTTCCCACGCTCCCACTCCCGCCAATCTGAAACGGCGACTTCGGCGTGATCCCGCGCATCTTCGCCGCGCGCTCCGCATCACCGCCGGGCAGAGCCTGCGCAATCTTGTTGTCATAATCCGCAAACCGAAACATCCGCCGGTATCCCGCACCACAGAACTGCTCCGGCCTCTTATGCGGCGCACCCCAGAAGCGCTCATCCCGTGCTATCTCGTCGCACTCGCGGTCCAGCCACTGCTCGGCGAGCCCCGCGTTCGCCTTGCGCCAGAAGGCGAACATGTCCGCGCACCCGTGCTCCTCCAGGAACCACCCCGGAAAGCTAAAGCAGCAATCGATGCTCACGACCAGCCGCGGCATCTCGCGCCCAAGCTCAATCAGCCACTCCGTAATCTCGTCCCGTGTGCGCCCAGCCTCGAGCCCAACCCGCACCCGCCCGGTTTCATCGCGCGTCCATATCGCGGACCAGATATGCCTCCGCTGTCCAGCCACATCGATCCGCCCAGACCAGTCAATCGCAATTAGCCGCAGCGCCTTTGCCTTATTCACTATTCACTACTCACTATTCACTGCTGTCCTCAACATCTACCTCTTCGATATCGCTTCCACCCCAATCCCGCAACACCGCCCACACCGCCCGGCTCGAAAATCCCGCCGCAACCAGCCGCCGCATGATCTTCGCAGTCTCCTTCTGTCGTTGCTCGCGGTCCCCGCTCGGCTGCTTCAGCCGCTTTCTCTCCACATACTGCCGGGCCAGCGCGACCTCATCCACATCCTCATACTGCTTCGTCACCGCCTCGTTCACCAGCGACGACGCCACCCCCTTCTGCATCAGCCCCTGCTGCACCCTCCGCGCGCCGAACTTCTCATTCTCCTGCCGCAACCGCGCGAAGTCCGCCGCAAACCTCGCATCGCTCAGGTACCCGAGCTCCTTCAGCTTCGCGATCACCTTCTCGACGTCTGCCCGCCCACTCTCATCCGGAGACACGCGCTCCGCCAGCCGCCGCCGCAGCTCGCGCTCGCTCTTCATCTTCGCGCCCAGCGACTTCACCGCGTAGTCCAGCAACTCTATATATTCCAGCGGCTTGCGCGCCTTTTTCGCCCTCCCGAACGCCATTTACGAGTGCACCCCCTGTAAGGCTTACCTTTCTCTTTTCAAGACTTTGCCCAAAATGAACCTCATTTGCACCTTAGGTCCACCCCTAAGTCCAATTTCTGGAAGACTTTGCGCAAAAAACAGGGGGAGGGGGTACCCCTACCTCGCCGCCGCAGGATTCCTCTCCGGTCCCTTCTCAGCGTACTTGTTCATGCCCAGCCAGCGGTCGCACCAGTCGTTCACGGTTTCATTCCAGAGCTGGGAGTTCTGGGGCTTGAGGATCCAGTGGCCCTCGTCCGGGAAGTAGAGCATCCGGGACGGGACGCCAAGGAGCTGGAGCGCGGTGAAGAGCTGCAGGCCCTCGGAGACGTCGAGGCGCATATCCCGCTGGGAGTGGACGACAAGTGTGGGCGTGTGCGCGTTCTTGATGGCGAGCATCGGCGACCACTTGCGGAAGGGATCCTCGCTGGCGGGCTTGTCGTAGAAGTCCCACGGGTGCGCAGGCTTGCGTCTGCTCGACCACCGCATCCGGCCCGTTGCCCGCCAGCGGCCGGAACTCCCACTCGTTGAACCAGAGCTCTTCGGTGGTGCCGAAGGCGGACTGCGGGTTGTACATGCCGTCGTGGGTGACGATGCACTTGAAGCGGTTGGTGTGGGTGAGGACCCAGTTGGCCATGAAGCCGCCGTAGCTGGCGCCGAGGGCGCACTCGCGGTTCTTGTCGATGAAGCTGTAGTGCTGCTCGGCGTAGTCGAGGCCCTTCATCAGGTCGATGTACGGGCGGCCGCCCCAGTCGCCGGAGACCTCTTCGAGGAACTTCTGGCCGTAGCCTGTGGAGCCGCGCGGGTTGATCATCACCACTACATATCCGTTGGCGGCGAAGAGCTCGCGGGTTCCAGCGGTAGGACCAGGCGTCTCCCCAGGCGCCCTGCGGGCCGCCGTGCATGAGGAATTTGACGGGGTATTTTTTGGAGGGGTCGAAGTTGGGTGGCTTGATGAGGAAGCCCTGGACTTTGGTGCCGTTCGCGCCGGGGAACCAGAAGGATTCGAGTGGTGCGAGTCGAACGATGCGTGAGAGGCCAGATCATTGATTGAGTGTGGTAACGTACGAGGAGTCTCGTCGTCGCTGCGACATGGTGTGGAGCTGGCAAACTGACTTCGCTGATCGGCTGCATTGAACTCGTTCATCCGAGCGTCGCCCAGATGACAGTCGATCGATTCGGCGAAAGTCGCGAGTCGAACTGTAATTCGCCATTCCTTGCTAGGTCCAGACGATTCTGCGATGTTCGCAGATCCGCTCAGCCATGCCATGAGATTATCGAGAAAGATCGGTCTCCTCGCCTTGATAGCGGAGCAGTGAAGATATATCGGGTCGAAGTCGGTCCCACGCGAATTCATCCACCCAATCGATCGAACTGATCGGTCAGATTTACGATTCTGCCGTTCTGCCCGATCCATCATCGACGAGGTCGAACTTGTCCGACTCATAGCCGTTGCGCGCCTGCGAACGCCACGCGAGGTACTTGCCGTCGGGCGAGTACTGCGGGCCGTCGTCGCTGCCGGGCGAGGTGGAGACCTTCACGGCTTTCGCGCTGGGCTCGTCGAGCTTGAGGGTGAAGATGTCGTTGTTGGTGGACTCGCCGGGCTGCGGGAAGACGCCGGGTTTGGCGAAGCCGACCTCGAGGTTGGTGACGTAGGCGATCTCGTGCGAGTCGGGAGCCCAGGCGTAGCCGAGCGGGCCGCCGAGGGAGAAGGTTGGCGTCTCGGCATCGCCGACGACGGAGCGCGGCGTGAGGTCGCGGAGGTTGTGGCCGTCGGCGTCGACGACGGCGACGTGGCTGCGGCGTTTGCCGGTGAAGTGGTCCCAGTGGCGATAGAGGAGTGAATCCCAGATCTGCGCTTTGACGGGCGAGGCGTCGGCGGCCTTCTGCTTGTCGGCGTCGCAGGCGTCTTCTTTGGACCAGTCGCCGAGGTCGGAACATTCGGGGTAGACCGAGACGACGAAGAGGAGGCGTTTGGAGTCGGGCGACCAGATGGCGCCGTCGGCTCCGCCGTTAACATTCGTCACCTGCGTAGGCGTCAGCCGACCTTGCCCGCGGCGTCGTCCCAGGGCATCTCGTAGATCTGGTCCTTCATGGTGAGCGCGATGGATCTTGCCGTCAGGGGCGAAGCGGCCGTTGGATTCGCCGTCGCCGAAGGTGACCTGATGCTCCTTCGCGCTGCCGTCGAGCGGGACGGCCCAGAGGTGGTTGGTCTTGGTGTTCTTCTCGAGCGAGACGTCGGTGACGGAGAAGAGGACCCATTTGCCGGAGGGCGAGATCTGCGGGTCGGAGACGCGCTTCATCGCCATGAGGTCGGCGAAGGTGATGGGGCGCTTCTGCGGCTGTTGGGCGGAGAGCGAGGTGATCGCGAGGGCGGCGGTGAGGAGAAAGGTGGCGAGGCGCATCGGGGGTAAGTGTAGCTGCGTGACGGAGTTTTCCTGAGGAATTTCATACCCCACCCATGACAACGATAAAGACCGTTGTCATGAATGGGGCACCCGGCTTTGGTACCCAGGCGAATCCTCGGGGCTAAAGCCGAGATGCTACGGGGTGCAAAAGCAGGACGGGCTGAAGCCGCGTCCCCGTTCAAGCATGGGCGGGGGCGAAACAGCCGAGGTCCTTCGCCTACCCACCGCGTCGGCATCGACGTCCAGCGTGGGGACCCGGGATAGGAGGGCACGCCGATAAGGATGGCCGCACGGTTTCCGGCTTGCAGAACCTTTTGGCTCGGCCTACCGTCTAGTGGTGTAAGGATTTCAGGACATGCTTCGTAGATTGCTCGCTCTCGCTCTTGTTGCCACTGCGGCGCCGCTCGCCGCGCAGAATAATGCTGCGCAGGGGTTTGGACCGCTGGACCCTTCGCAGCCGACGGGGACGACGGTGGAACAGATTATCCAGAAGATGGGTGCGCGTGAGACGGCGTTCGAGGCGGCGCGGAACGAGTATGAGTTTCGGCAGTCGGTGAAGATCGACACGATCAACGACGACACGAACCGGCCGGATGGCGAGTATCAGCAGGTGACGGACATCACGTTCACTCCTGACGGGAAGCGCGTGGAGCATGTGGTGTTTGCGCCGCAGAATACGCTGGAGCGCGTGATCCTGACGGAGAACGACCTGAAGGATATTGCGGAGAGGATTCCGTTCATCCTGACGCAGGCGCAGCTGCCGGATTACAACCTGACCTACCTGGGCAAGCAGCGCGTGGATGAGCTGGATACGTATGTGTTCGACTGCGCGCCGAAGCAGCTGGTGAAGGGGCACCGCTACTTTCAGGGCAAGGTGTGGGTGGACCAGCAGGATAACGAGATCGTGCTGGTGAACGGGCTGAATGTGCCGCAGGATACGCGGCGCGGGCATGAGGATCTGAGCCCGCCGTTCACAACCTACTATCAGCAGATCGATGGGAACTACTGGTTCCCGGTGTACACGAAGGCGGAGGGCATTCTGCACTTCCAGGCGCAGGACGGCGCGCTGAGCCAGGACGATCACATGCGCGCGATCGTGCGGTTTACGAACTACAAGAAGTTCAACTTCCACACAAACATCAAGATCACGTATGGGAATGAGACGATCGCTCCGGGCGCGCAGCAACCTGGCGCGCAGCAGCCGGCGAATGGGCAGCCGCAGCCGGATGCGCAGAAGCCGAAACCGTAATCGCTAAGGACGTTCGAGCGCCATCGCGACGGAGTTGCCGCCGCCGAGACAGAGGGCGGCGACGCCTTTGTGCGCGTTGCGGCGCTGCATCTCGTGGAGCAGCGTGACGAGCACGCGCGCGCCGCTGGCGCCGATGGGATGGCCGATGGCGACGGCGCCGCCGTTGACGTTGACGCGCTCGAGCGAGAGGCCGAGTTCTTTGCGTGACGCCGAGGGCCTGCACGGCGAAGGCTTCGTTGAGCTCGAAGAGATCGACGTCGCTGAGTGCCCAGCCGGCGCGCTCGAGAACTTTGCGAACGCCGGTGACGGGCGCGAGCATGACCCAGCGCGGAGCGACGCCGCTGGTGGCCTGTGCGCGGATGGTGGCGAGCGGCTTGAGGCCCAGCTCGCGGGCTTTGTCGGCGGACATGACGACGACGGCTGCGGCGGCGTCATTGACACCGGGCGCGTTGCCGGCGGTGACGGTGCCCTGCTTGCGGAAGGCGGGCTTGAGTGCGGCGAGCGCTTCGAGGCTGGCGTCGTCGCGGACGCTCTCGTCGCGCGTGACGGTGGTGCTTCCTTTTTTGCCGGGGATTTCGACCGGAACGATCTCGGCGTCGAAGCGGCCTTCGTTCCAGGCGGCGGAGGCTTTGCGGTGCGAGTCGAGCGCGAACTGATCCTGCTGCTCGCGCGTGAAGCCGTGCTTGTCGGCGACGAGCTCGGCGGTCTTGCCCATGTGAAAGTCTTCGCAGGCGCACCAGAGACCGTCGCGGATCATCGAGTCGACGGCGGGGCTGTCGCCCATGCGCATGCCCTTGCGCGCGGCGGGAAGAAGATAGGGCGCGTTGGACATCGACTCCATGCCACCGGCGACGACGATCTCGGTGTCGCCGTCTGCGATGGACTGCGCGGCGAGGCCGACGGCGCGAAGTCCGGAGCCGCAGACCATGTTGATGGTGAGCGCGCTGACCGTGTCGGCGAGGCCACCGCGCAGAGCCGCCTGGCGCGCGGGATTCTGACCGAGGCCCGCGGGGAGGACACAGCCCATGATGCACTCGTCTACTTTGCCGGAGTCGATGGCGGCGCGATCGACGGCTGCGCGCACAGCGATCGCGCCGAGTTCGACGGCGCTCAACGAAGAGAGCGCGCCAAGGAATTTTCCGACCGGTGTGCGAACGGCGCTGACGATGACAACTTCACGCATGGGATGAATCTCCTGATGACGACAGCGCGTTTGTGCACCTCGCGCCGACAAAGTATACGTCTCGATTGGATGCGCTTGCTTCGCGCTCGATGTTGCGTTGCGAGATCGTCGACGCGTTAGCGGAACTTCTGAGAGGGATGAAATGTCATTGGAGTGTCATCGGAGGCTGTGCAAAGCAGGGCAGAATTTCGTTCTTAATCTTCTTTTTTCTCTTGACTCTAAGCCGCAGGAAATCTATACCCTTGTTAGCCGCATTGCGGCGTCGATGATGTTCATCGATTGGGAGCGCAGGCAAACGCAACCCAAGGCAAAGCAACAAACAAAGGCAACACACTCGGGGGACGCCAAAGAGAGCGTCCCCCGAGGTGTTTTTCGGCCAGTATTCATCAGGGTTTTCGCGCACTCTCAAAATTCTCCGCATCGCAGTATTCTTGAACACGATGACGCGCCGACGCTGGATCGCCGACAAATTTACTGATACAACCGCATCGCTGACGGGCGACCAGGCACTGCACCTGGCGCGCGTTCTCCGAGCCCAACCCGGACAAATTTTCGATGTGGTGGCGAATGGATTTCTCCGGCGTGCCACGGTTGTAAACGTCTCCGAACAGGAGGTGGCGTTCGCGCTCGGTGAGGAGTTGGAAGCCGAAGCGGCGCTTCCGGTTCATCTGCTGCTTGCGATTATCAAGTTCGATCACTACGAGTGGGGACTCGAAAAACTGACAGAGCTTGGCGCGGCGCGGATCACGCCCGTGATTGCGCGGCGCACGGAGAAACATCTCGCGCACGCCTCCGCCAAACGTGTAGAACGCTGGCGGCGGATCGCGCTCGAAGCGGCGAAGCAGTCGCGCAGAAGTGATCTTCCGCAGGTGGATGATCCGCTGCCGCTGAAGCAGGCGATTGCGCAGATCACCGCGCCGACGAAGTTGCTGCTCGCCGAGACGGAGCAGGAGAATTCGCTGGCGGCGGCTGTGAAAGGATGTAACGGGAGCGATCGCGCTGGCGATCGGCCCGGAAGGCGGATGGACACCCGAGGAGATGACGCTGTTCAGCGAGAGCGGGTGGAGGCACGTCACGCTCGGCCCGCGGATTCTGCGCGCAGAGACGGCGGCGATTGCGGCGCTAAGTATCTGCTCGGCGCTACTGTAGACGCAAAAAAGCGGCCGAACTCGCCGGCCGCTTCTATTGCTTGATCTCACGATGCCCGTTTACGAGAACATCTCCTTCACCTTGTCGAAGATGCCGCGCGACTGCGGAACGTTGTCGACCTTGAGCGACTCGCTGAGCTGGCGCATGAGTTCCTTCTGCTGCTTGGTCAGCTTTGCCGGGGTCTGCACGCGGACCTCGACGATGAGATCGCCACGGCCGTGTGCGTTCAGGTGCGGAACTCCCTTGCCGCGCAGGCGGAATTCCTTGCCGCTCTGCGTGCCTTCGGGGACCTTGAGGGTCTCGGGGCCGTGCAGCGTTTCGATTTCGAGCTCTGTGCCGAGCGCGGCCTGCGGGAAGCTGATGGGCATCACGCAGTGCAGGTCGTCGCCGTCGCGCTCGAAGAATTTGTGCGCTCGAACCTCGAGTACGACGTAGAGATCGCCCGACGGTCCGCCCCACTTGCCTGCGTCGCCTTCGCCCGAGTAGCGAATCCGCGTCTCGTTCTCGACGCCCGCTGGAACCTTCACGAGGATCTTATGCTCGCGCTGCACGCGGCCGTCGCCACGGCAGGTCTTGCACGGGTGACGAACGACCGAGCCAGTTCCGGAGCAGACCGGGCACGTGCGCGCGACGGAGAAGAAGCCCTGCTGCGTGCGAATCTGTCCTCGCCCGCCGCACTGCTGGCAGGTCTCGGGCTGACGTCCGCCCTCGGAGCCCGTGCCGCTGCAATCGTCGCAGGCCTCGGCGCGGCGAATCGTAATCTCGCGCTCAATGCCGAAGACGGCTTCCTCAAATTCCAGGCGGAGGTCGAACTTGAGATCGCGTCCGCGCTGCGCGCGCGAGGCGCGGCCGCCGCGAGCGCCCATGTTGAACATCTCGCCGAACAGATCGCCGAAGATGTCGCCGATGTCGCCCTGCGCGAACGGACCGCCGCCCGCGAACGGATTGCCCGCCGCACCAGCGCCAACGCCCGCATGACCATAACGGTCGTAGGCGGCGCGCTTGTCCGGGTCGCTGAGCACCTGGTAGGCCTCACTGCAAGCCTTGAACTTCTCCTCCGCGTCCGGGTTGTTCGGATTGCGGTCGGGGTGGTGCTGCATGGCGAGCTTGCGATACGCGGCCTTCAGCTCCGTGTCGCTCGCCGTGCGCTCCACCTGCAAAATCTCGTAGTAGTCCATCTTCATCGTTGCGGTCGCCATCTACACACTTCCCATCATTGCTCCCTCAGGGGCTAAAGGCCCGTTGCGAGAGAGGTCCTTTGCGGCGCAGCGAAAGCCACGCCCTTTGAAAAATTAGTCACTAACCTGCTTCGCGTTCGTCGCAATCTTCACCAGCGCCGGACGCAGCAGCTTGTCGCGCAGTTTGTAGCCGCGGCGGATCTCCTCGGTCACCTGGTGGTCCGGCACATCGTCGCGCTCTTCGCTGCCCAGCGCCTCATGCACGCGCGGATCGAACTGCGCGCCCACGGCCTCGACGGGCTGCACGTTAAGTCCGCGCAGCGCCTCTTCCATCTGCTTCAGGATGAGCTCGACGCCCGCGCGAAGCTGCTCGACCGAACCCTGCGCCTTCAGCGCCAACGCGAAGTTGTCCATCACAGCGAGGAACGGCTCGACCGCGGACTGCACGGCGTAGTCGCGCGTATCCTGGCGCTCCTTTACTTCGCGCTTGCGGGCGTTGTCGAACTCCGCCTGCAGACGCGCCAGCCGATCCTTCAACGCGTCGCGCTCAGCTGTAAGTTCTGCAGTCTGTCCGGCTGGCTGCTCATTGCCCTGCAGCCCCTGCTCAGCGGCGGGCTGTACCTGCTCCGGCGCGCTGTCGCCCTGCGGTGCGTCCACCCGTTGCATCTCTTCTGTCCCTGTCATACGTCTGTCCTTTCCAAAAACTCCCGGCCGCGGCCATCGCGTGCGAACGTTGCTCATCGCTAAACCCTCACATGTACTGATGCGCCTACGAGCTTCGCGGTGCGAGGGCGCGCTCGAGCATCTGCGCCACATAGGCCACCGCACTCATATTGCTGGGGTAGTTCATCCGCTTCGGCCCAATCACTCCAACCGAGCCCAGGTTCTCGCCGGCGACCCGCGCCGGCGCCGCAATGAGCACCAGGCCCGCCATCTCCGGCGCCTGCTGCTCTAAATCAAACACCACGCGCACGGACTCCTGCCGTGCGTCGATATAGGCGTTCAACAGTTCAACGAGGCGTTCCTTCGCCTCCAGCGCGGTCAGCATCTCGCGCAGCCGCGCGCGATCCTCGGGCAGGCCGAGCAAATTCGCAACGCCGTCGACGAAGACTGCCTGCCCGCCTGCCGCAATGCCCACCGTCTGGTTCCAGAGCTGCTGCGCGGCCTCCATCATCTGCTGGTAGGTGCTGCGCTCGTTCTCGATGCGGTGCGCGAGTTCGGTGCGGATGCGCTCGATGCTCCAGCCGCGGAAGTGCTCGTTCAAAAAGCGCGAGGCGGTTTCGAGTTCCAGCATGGTGAGGTCGCGGTCGAGCGACAACACGCGGTCGCGCACCATGCCACTGCGCGTGACGACGACGGCGAGGATGCGCTGCTCGGCCAGCCGGCTGAAGTGCACATGCTCCAGCGTGTCGTGCGAGCTCGCGGTAGACATCGCGACACCCACGCCGCTGGACAGTACCGCCAGCACATGCGAGGTGCGCTCCAGCAACGCCTCGGCTCCGGCGATGCCGGCGAAGCTTGTGTCGATGCGCGACTGAAGCTCGGCAGTAGATGGTGCGGAGAGCCGATTGCTGTCGCGACCGCTGAGCTGCTCGACGTACATGCGGAACGCGCGCGCGGAGGGCACGCGGCCGGCGGAGGTGTGTGGCTGCTCCAGCAGCCCCTTCTCTGCGAGCTCCACCATCTCGTTGCGGATGGTCGCCGAGCTTGCCGGACCGCCTGACAGCGGCAGCCGCGCGATCGCGCCCGAGCTCACCGGCTCGCCCGTCGCAATGTACTGCTCGACGATCGCCGTGAGGATCTCGCGCTGCCGGGTTGTCATCTCGTTCCGCATAGGGCGCTTGCTGCTAAGAAATCTCCAGGACGTTTTCGCTCTGCGCCGCCACCTGCTCGGCACGTTCCTTTACCTTCTGCGCAATGGCCGCGAATTCGCGCCCGCGGGCCGATTGATCTCCGGCAAGCGATGCGGGCAGGCCACGGTCGCCGCCTTCGCGCACCTGCGGGTCGAGATCGACCGCGCCGAGGAAGGGGATGCTGAACTGCTTCGCCGTCTGCTCGGTCGAGCCCGCACCGAAGACGTCGATGACGCTTCCGTCGGGCAGCGTCATCTGGCTCATGTTCTCGACCATGCCCAGTACTTCAACGTTCACCTGGTGGAACATCTCCAGCGCCTTGCGCGCATCCTGCAGCGCCACGCTCGAGCCCGTCGAGACGACGACGGCGCCGGTCAGCGGAACGGTCTGCACCAGCGAAATCACAACGTCGCCGGTGCCCGGCGGCAGATCGACGATGAGGAAGTCGAGCTCGCCCCAGGCGACCTGCTGCAGAAACTGCTTGATGATGCCGTGGAGCATCGGCCCGCGCATCACCATCGGCTTGTCGCCCGGCGAGATCAGCCCGACCGACATGAATTTCACGCCGTGCGCCGTCAGCGGCTCAATCATATTGCCCGGCCCTACCGACGGCTGCCGCGTCACGCCAAGCATCGTCGGCACATTCGGCCCGTAGATGTCCGCATCCAACAATCCCACGCGATAACCCTGCTTTGCGAAACTCACTGCGAGATTCACCGCGACGGTGGTCTTGCCGACGCCGCCCTTGCCCGAGCCCACCGCAATGACGTACTGCACGCCCGGAAGCGGTTGCGGTCCCATCGGCTGTTGTCCTGTATGTCCCATCAGATTTCTTCGCCTTCGCTCTTCTTCACTATTCACTACTCACTATTCACTGCTCTTACACATGCCACTCTGGCGGCAGGGTCGCCCGCAGATCCTTGCGCCGCTGCACCTCTCCGCTACGCATCTCGCGCCTGCGGCCAGCGTCCTCGAACCGCCGCTTCTGATGCTCGGTTTCGGCAATCACCTGCGGCACCTCGATTCTCTTCCCCGTCGCATCCACAGCCACAAACGTCAGGTAGGCCGAGGCTACTTGCCGGAAGACGCCCTCGCGAACATCCTCCACCATCGCCTTCACGCCAACCTCCATCGAGGTCCGCCACGCGCGGTTCACACTCGATTTCAGAATGAGCAGGTCGCCGACCTTCACCGGCGCCACAAAGTCCAGGTGGTCCATCGAGGCCGTCACCGTGTACGCGCGTGCGTGGCGGCTCGCGGCCATCGCGCCGACCAGGTCGATGAACTGCATCAACCGTCCGCCGAAGAGGTTCCCGATCGCGTTCGCGTCGCTGGGGAAGATAATCTCGCTGCGCTCGGATTGGGACTCGCAGACCGGCCGTGCGGCCACACCTTCGCTCATCCTGCTTGCCACACCTCCGCTCAGATTCCGGGAGAAACTCCCTCTCTTTATTCTAATCTCCTTACGAATCTCCGAGTCCGGGCAGGGCCGCCGAGCATCTGAGTGCACGAACGCCCGCAATTCCAGCCACTTAGCCAGCCTTTCGCATGTTCGCCATAGGAGACCCCGATGAACGCCGCCGTCGTCGAGTCCGCTCCAGTCCGCGCCGCTGTATAGACCGTTCGACGATCCCGTGCCGCAGCCCGGCGAATCCCTCGTCCGCGTGCTCGCCGCCGGCCTGCATCCCGATCGTGCAGGCGCGCGCCAAGGGCGCTCACTACACCAGCAGCGGACAGTTCCCGCTGATTCCTGGCATCGACGGAGTGGGCCGCCTCGACGACGGCCGCCGCGTCTTCTTCGGGGTCGCGCGAACCGCGCTTCGGCACCTTTGCCGAGCGCACGTCTCGCGCGCCGGACGTTCCTCATCCCACTCGCCGACGCGCATCTCCGACGCCACGCCGCTGCGGCGCTCGGCAATCCGGCGATGTCCTCCTGGGGAGCGTTGTCGCATCGTGCGAAGTTCGTGGCAGGCGAGAGCGTACTGATCCTCGGCGCAACGGGCGTTGCCGGCCAGCTCGCCGTGCAGATCGCCAGGCGCCGCGGAGCAAAGCGCGTGATCGCCTGCGGACGCAATCCGGAGGCGCTCGAGAAGACGAAGTCGCTCGGAGCAGACAAAACCATCTCGCTCGAGCTTCCGCGCGACGAACTCGTCGCTGCTCTGCGCTCCGAAATTAATGCAGGCATCGACGTCGTGCTCGATTACATCTGGGGATCGCCCGCCGAGGCCACGCTCGAGGCCATCGCGCAGAAGAGACAACGAGACCACGCGCCTTCGCTACGTTCAGATCGGCCAGGCAGCCGGTCGCACCATTCCGCTCGACGCCGCGGTTCTGCGCAGCAACGCGGTCGAGCTCGTCGGCAGCGGCTTTGGAAGCGTCGCCCTCCCGGATCTCCTTGCCTCGATCCGCGACTTCTTCGCCGAAGCGTCGCGCCAGCCGTTCCACATCGACGTGCGCACCTTCCCGTTGAGCGACGTTGCCTCTGCGTGGAACGAGCCTGAAGGCAACACCCGTTTCGTCTTCATCCCATAGCCGGCCAAAATGGACGCCGCTTCGTCCTGATTCAATAGCCTGCAACAATATCCCGTATGGACAAGATTGCCATGCTCACCGAGATCCTCGCCGAGCACCCCACCGACGCCTTCACGCGCTACGGCCTCGCCATGGCCTACGCCTCCGAGGGCAAGCACGACGAAGCCCTCCGCGAGTTCACGACCACGATCCAGCACAACCCTGACTACGTTCCCGCCTTCCAGATGTCCGCGCAGACACTGTTGAAACTCGGCCGCACCGACGAAGCCCGCCAGCGCCTCAACGACGGCCTCGCCGCCGCCGCGCGCACCGGCAATGCACATGCCGCGAGCGAGATGCAGGCCATGCTCGACGATTTGACTTAGCTCATCGTTTACGATGCGGCATGCGAAATTTCTTTGCCGCAATTGCGTTCGGCTTTTGTGCGGTTCTTAGCCATGCCCAGATCGCAACGAACGACGCCGCACTGCTCAGCCAGGCACGTGCAGCATACGATGCTCCATTCAACAGGAATCTCCAGTCGTTCGATTGCGCCGTGGACTTCAACTGGAAGCAGCATTGGGCGGATACCTATCGCGCAGGCGACGAAGGAACGGATGACGAAATCGCAACGTTCATCCAGCCTATTCGCAACCGCGTTACCGTCACGCGCGAGGACGCTATCGTCTCCTCCGGCATGACGGAGGAGCAGGAGCAGAAACTTCCCCGCGGCGGAATGGCCGAAGGTCTCCTCAAGCACGCAGTCCGCTTCAGCCTGCGTACCTGGCTTGTCGCAAGCAACAACGCGTTGCTTCCGCCCACGGACACACCCGCCCACTTTGAAACATCCGCCTCTGGCTACCAACTCGGACTCAAAATCCGGAACTTCGATGTGGCGATGATGCTCACGCGGGACATGAAACTTCAGAGCATGGGAGTCAAGGGGTCGGATTCCGATCGCCAGGAATTCGAATTCCTCCCGGGGCCTCAGGGATTTCTCCTGGGCTCATGGACTATGGGCGAGGACGGAGATTACAAGCCTGGTAATCGCCTCATTTTCACTTACACCTACCAGGTTGTCGACGGCTTCGAAATCCCTGCTCAAATGGTGGTAAACCGGGAAAGCCACCACGAAATCTGGCGATTCAAACTGAGCAACTGCATAGTAAAGAAGGGCAACTAATTGCCAATCAACTAGCAGTTACCGGCAACATCACCCGCACATAACCACATCCAAAATCAGCGGAGTAAGCAACGCATGCCGCTGACGCTCACCTGGGAACAGATCGCTCTGCGGATTCTGCTCGCTGCCATTGCGAGCCTCCTCATCGGGCTCAATCGCGACGAGAAGGGCCATCCCGCAGGCATGCGCACCACGATGCTCGTCTGCCTCGCCGCATGTCTCGCGCAGCTCCAGGCCAACATCCTGCTGCCGACGGTGGGCAAGACACTGTCGTCGTTCGCCGTGCTCGATCTCGAGCGGCTTCCGCTCGGCATCCTCTCCGGCATCGGCTTCATCGGCGCGGGCGTCATCGTCAAGCGCGATAACAACCTCGTCACTGGCGTCACCACGGCAGCGACGATCTGGTTTGTCAGCGTGCTCGGCCTGCTCTTCGGCGGCGGACAGCTTCGCCTCGGCTGTGCTGCGACGGCGCTCGCCATCTTCATCCTCTGGGGCCTCAAGCACGCGGAGAACTATATCCCGCGTGAGCAGCAGGGCAATCTTTATCTCAAACTCGACGCGAACTCTCCAACTGAAGAAGAGCTCCGCAAGCTGATCCTCAAAGCCGGATGCGAGTTCACGCGCTGGCAGGCCACGTACGATCCACCCGAATCGCTGTCGGCGCTCCAATGCACTGTGCGCTGGCGCGAGCGCGCCTCCCGCGAACCGCATACGCCGCCAGCGATTGCGCGCCTGCGCACGCTTCCCGGCATCCGTTCGCTCACCTGGCAGCAGTAAGCTCCTGCGGAATCGAAGCCCGTCGTGAGTCGTTCGCTTCGCCCTCACGCATCTCAGGACGCGCAGCGAAGCGCGCCGTCGGAAACGCCGTCGGGTAGTGCCCGCGGACCCACTCCATCATCTCTTCACGTACAAGGCACTGCAGATCGAATGCCTTGCTTGCATCCGGCGCACTCATCAGGCAGCGGATCTCCATGCTGCGGTCGGTGAGGTTCGTGACCTGCAGGCCCACCGCGGCGCCATCCCACTGCGGCGCTGATTTCACAACGCGTTCAAGCTGGCTGCGGAGTTCCTTTACCGGCACCTCGTAGTCAAGATAGAGGAACGACGTCGTGAGGATGTTTGCGCTCTCGCGCGTCCAGTTGGCAAACGCGTTTTCGATGAACCAGCTGAGCGGAACGATGAGTCGCCGCAGGTCCCATATCTTGATGACGACGTACGAACTTGTAATCTCTTCAACGCGTCCCCACTCGCCCTGCACCACGACGACATCGTCGATCTTGATCGGCTCCGTCAGCGCAATCTGCAGCCCGGCAAGAAAGTTCGACGCGGTGGACTTCGCCGCAGCGGCGACGACCAGAGTGGCCACACCGGCCGAGGCAAGCAGTCCGGATCCGTAGTGCCATATCCGCGGATCGTTGAAGGTCCACAGCAGCGCACCGGCTGTGATGATCGTTACAAATGCAATCGCGATTCTGCGAAAGACCTGAAACTGCGTGTGCACCCGGCGCGCGCGGACGTTATCTGCCGCCGTAAGGTCATAACGGCGCAGAAGCAGCGCCTGCGCGATGTAGATGCAGCCGACGGCGAACCACCCGAGACACGCCACAATCACCATGAAGGTGCCGTGCCGTACGACATGCAGGACGTGGTCCGGAATGCGTGGAATGAACGGCAACACGATGAGAACGCAAGTCAATAGAAAGATGGCGCGGGCCGGCCGCGCAAGATGGCGGCGCATACCAAGACCGGGCGTCTTCGAGGTTGCCTCCTTGCGGCGAATCACACGAAACAGCACGTAGTGAAACAGATTCGCGAAGACAATTGCGCCGCAAAAAAGAAAGACGACAAAGAACCAGCTGTGACGAAAGTGGAATGCCATTGAGTTCGCTCCTGAGAAGAGGAATCGGCTCAGGGCGCCGTGGACCCTTGTCCTGTTAGACGCATGGAGCCGGCTGAACCGCCGCCTGCATCGTGCAACCGTCACGAACATCTATACTTGTATCTATGCCGCAAAACGCGCTTCCGACCACGCTGGGCCAGCTTCGCAAATCCGAGTTCACGCCGGAACGCGTCTCGCGCTCCGTCAAAGGACGAGCTTCGCGACAACCTCATCGCTCGCCTGCGCCACATCTCGGGCAACGCTCGTGGCAACGCCGAGGAAGCCGAAGCGCTCTTCCCCGGCATCGTCGGCTACGAAGACACGGTGATCCCGCAGGTGGTCAACGCCATCCTGTCGCGCCACAACTTCATCCTGCTCGGCTTGCGCGGACAGGCGAAGTCGCGCATCCTGCGCGCGCTCACCACGCTGCTCGACCCGCACGTGCCGTACGTCGCCGGCTCCGAACTGCGCGACAATCCCTACGCTCCGCTGAGCAAGTTCTCGAAGGACCTCGTCGCCTCGCTCGGCGACGACACGCCCATCGCCTGGATGACGCCCATCGAGCGCTACGTCGAAAAGCTCGCCACGCCTGACGTCACCGTCGCCGACCTGATCGGCGACGTCGACCCCATCAAGGCCGCGCGCTCCGGCCACGAGCTCGGCAGCGAGCTCACCATGCACTACGGCCTGCTGCCGCGCGCCAACCGCGGCATCTTCGCCATCAACGAGCTCCCCGATCTCGCCGGCAAGATTCAGGTCGCGCTCTTCAACATCATGCAGGAGGGCGACGTCCAGATTAAGGGCTACCCCATCCGCCTCGAGCTCGATGTCGCTATCGTCTTCTCCGCGAACCCGGAGGACTACACGGCGCGCGGCAAGATCGTCACGCCGCTCAAGGACCGCATCGGCTCCGAGATCCGCACGCACTACCCCGAGTCGCTCGACGAGGCCATCACCATCACCGAGCAGGAAGCCTGGACCGCGCGCAGCTACACAGCGGACAACGATCAGATTCAGCGCATTCACATCCCGCACTACATCCGCCAGATCGTCGAGCAGATCGCCTTCATCGCGCGCGAAGAGAAGAAGGTCGACAAGCGCTCCGGCGTCTCGCAGCGCCTGCCCATCAGCACGATGGAGCTCGTCGTCTCGAACGCCGAACGCCGCGCCCTGCTGCACGGAGAGTCGCTGGTCGTGCCGCGCGTCGGCGACATCTTCGCCGCGCTGCCCGGCATCACCGGCAAGGTCGAACTCGAATACGAAGGCGAGCTCAAGGGCTCCGACGTCGTCATGCGCGAGCTCATCCGTCAGTCCGTCGCCAGCATCTACGACACCTACTTCGCCGGCGTCGACACCCAGCAGATCGAGCAGTGGTTCAACCTCGGCGGCACCGTCGAGATGAACGACAAGCAGCCCTCGACGGCCGTCCTCAAAGTCGCTCAAAGAGATCCAGGGACTTCTCGAGAAGCTCGCGCCGCTCAAACTGCCAAAAGGCTCCGAGCCCGAACTCACCGTCTCCGGCGCGGAGTTCCTCCTCGAAGGCATGACCGCGCACAAGCGCATCTCCCGCTCGGAGGCCCGCACCTTCACCGCAGGCGAAAAACGCAAGCGCATCGAAGACGCGGCCAACCTTGGCGAGCGCATGCGCGAACGTGAGCGCGAAAACGCCTTCAACCGCACCCGCCGCGGCTTCAATTAGCGCCGCGGCTTCACTTAGGATTTAGTTCAAAGCGCGACATATATCCGCAAGTTCGCGTAAGATTCTCTCGTTCTTATGACGACGAAAATCTTCGCGCTCTCCGCTGCCTTCCTCTTCGCCTCGACGCTCCCCGCACAAAAGGTCTCCAATTCCAGCGCTTCTGTGATCGACGCTCCAGCGCGTCAGGCCTTCCTCAAGCAGACCACCGACCCGCGCCTTCGCAATGCCGTCGCGCATCTCCCTTCGTGCACCGCAACGCCGCTCGTCCCCGCGCCCACCGGCGAGATGCAGATTCCGCATCACTACATGCACGGTTCCAACGGCCCCATCAACCCCGCCGAGGCCGAGGCCACGCGCACCTACGGCGCCTTCGAACACCGCATCACCGCCGGCATGAACCAGTGGGTCGCCACCGGCAACCATGCCGAGGCGCAATGTGCTCTCGCGCAGCTCGACGCCTGGGCCCAAGCCAAGGCCCTCACCAACTACGACCCCAAGGCTTACTCGCAGTCATGGTTCCAGGCCGAGTGGTCGCTCGCCTCTGCGGGCGTCACAGACTCGGTGCTCAAACAGGACACCGCACTCGACGCCGCGCAGCAGGAGCGCGTCGCCAAGTGGCTCCGCAATGCCGCACACCAGCTCATCTCCTATGAGAAGCCGGGCGAACTCGGCAACAATCATCACTACTGGCGCGCGCTCGCCGCCATCTCCATCGGCGTCGCGTCCGACGACAACGAGCTCTTCCGCTTCGGCGTGAACACCTTCAAGCAGGCCGTCGGCCAGGAAGACCCGAACGGCGCCTTCCCGCTCGAAATGGCCCGCCACGAAAATGCGATTCACTACCAGGCCTTCGCGCTGCAGCCGCTCATCATGATCGCGGAATTCGCAGAGCGCCAGAACATCGACCTCTACGCCTACACCGACAACGGCCGCACCATTCGCAACGCAGTCACGTTCCTCGGTCAGGCCATCGCAGATCCCGGCGTCGTCAAGCAATACACCAACGATGAGCAGAAGAAGAACTTCAGCTCCGGCGATATCGCCGAGCTCGAGTTCTACTTCGCTCGCTTCGGCCCGGAGAGCGCGCCCTCATCTCTGCGGAGTCTTCTGCAAAATCCTGCAACAGCCACGCGTGTTGGTGGAAACACGACCGTACTCGCGGGCAAATAGCCGCTCGAAAAGCTCGCTCTCGCCAACGGAAAGCGGCGAAGAGGACAGACATCTCTCCTCTTCGCCGCTTGTTAGGCCCGCTATGTAAAGCGGGCTGGCTTGCACAGCCGCGGTCTGTCGGGGTCCCCGGCAAGCGTTTTTTGCTTGCTGGGGTGACTCAGCACCGCGCACTGGCGATTTTGTTACTCATCTCTTGATTTGCTATTCATCTCCTATCGCTGCCGGAGCCCTTCTGGCTGCCGCTCTGCGATCCTTGGTTCCCTTGCGAACCCTGTTGTGTGCCCGATTGTTTCCCAGACTGTTGCGAAGTGGAGCCTCCCGTTCCGGAGGACTGCGTGCGGTTAGGATCCTGGTTGCTCTTATCTCTCTGCTGCTCCATATCCTTGTCTTGTGTTGCCATAGCGTCTACTCCTCTTCTGCTTCGTACGGGCCCTATCGCCCGCACTCATAGGAGCATCATCCGCATAGCTGCGTTGCCCCGTATTTGCTGGCGATTTTTCACTTTTTGCATCATTCTCTAACCCTCGCAGAATCACTATCCAGCGCCTCTGGTTCAAGCAGACTCTCTCTCGCTGCTCGCGGATGTCTGACGATACGCAAGTTAGCTCGCGTATTCTTCATCTCATCCTGGCATGCCGGAACTCCCCGACATCACGGCCTATCTCACCGCGCTCACACCGCGTGTCCTCGGCCAGCCGCTCGAGCAACTCCGCGTTGCAAGCCCACTGCTTCTGCGGACAGCGGTTCCTCCCATTCAATCCATTGAAGGCAGGGTCATCCACACCTTGCGCCGCCTCGGCAAGCGCATCGTCTTCGTCTTCAACGCCGACGAGACCGGCGAGCAGCTCTTCCTCGTCCTGCACCTCATGATCGCCGGTCGCCTTCACTGGCGGGAGCTGAAAGCAGGCATCCGGCCCAGGCTCGGCGGCCGCAATAATCTCGCATCGTTCGACTTCCCTAACGGCTCGCTCGTCCTCACCGAAGCCGGAGCCAAACGCCGCGCCTCCTTGCACCTCGTTCGTGGTGAAGCCGCACTCGCCGCGCTTGACCCCGGCGGCCTCGACATCTTCTCGCTCCCGCTCAACGATTTCCGCGGCGCGCTCTCTGTCGAAAACCACACACTCAAGCGCGCACTCACCGACCCGCGCGTGCTCTCCGGCATCGGCAACGCCTACTCCGACGAAATTCTCTGGGCCGCGCAGCTTTCACCGCTCGCGCAAACACAGAAGCTCACCCCTGACGAATGGCAACGCCTGTACACCGCCACGCGCGAGACGCTGCAAACCTGGATCGATCGCTTCAACTCCGAAGCCGAAAAGTCCTTCCCCGAAAAAGTCACTGCCTTCCGCCCCGAAATGGCCGCACATGGCCGCTACAACCTGCCCTGCCCGCGCTGCGGCACGCCCATCCAGCGCATTCGCTACGCCGACAACGAGACCAACTACTGCCCCACCTGCCAGACCAGCGGGCGCGTCCTCGCCGACCGCTCGCTCTCCCGCCTCCTCGGCTCTGACTGGCCGCGCACACTCGATGAACTCGAAGCGCTCAGACGCAAATAGCGCTATTCCAAATTCTTATCCAAGCCTCAGAAGTCATCAGCTCAGCTTATGCTCGGTTTTATGGCCACGAATAACAGTCGCGCCGTCTTCGATGCCACCGCCGCCACCTACGACCGTGACCGCATGAAGCTCATCCCCGGCCACGAAGCCTTCTACGCCGCCGCGCTTGAGCTCATCCCCACAGACGCCTTGCACATCGTCGAGCTCGGCGCAGGCTCGGGCCTCTTCTCCGCCATGCTCCGCGCGGCCTTTCCCGAGGCGCATCTCACGCTCGATCGACTTCTCCGAAAATATGCTCGCCCTCGCCCGCGGCCGCCTCGGCAACGATCCTGCCATCACCTTCTCGCTTGCCGATTACACCGCCGAGCCGCTACCGGCAAACTCCGACGCCATCGTCTCTTCGCTCTCCATCCATCACCTCGAAGACGAGCGCAAACACGCGCTGTCTGCGGCCCATCCTCACCGCGTTACGACCCGGCGGCCTCTTCATTAACGCAGACCACATTGCCGGACCCACACCAGAACTCGAAGAAATCTACCAGCTCCGCTGGCTCGCCGACGTACGCGCCGAAGGCGCCACCGAGCGACAGATCGCCGACTCGCTCTTCCGCCAGCAGGAAGACCGCCGCACGCCCGTCGCCACACAACTTGCCTGGCTGCGCGAGGCTGGCTTCACCGACGTCGATTGCTGGTACAAACACTCCAGCTTCGCTGTGATGAGCGGCACGCGTCCGCTCTGAGCCCAACCCGGCGTCACGCGCTCGCACAACTTCCATCAACGCCAACGAACTCTGCTACCCTCAGGGCAACTTCGACCTCCGCCTCGAGAGATTCGCAATGATCCACCTCCGCGCGCTGCTTGCACTTGCGTTCCTCTTTGCGCAGACGACGTCGGTTACTACCGACAGTACCTCAGCACCGCCTCTCCAAACGCTCTCGCCCAACCTCGCGCTCCTCTCCGGCACGGACAGCTTCAGCGACATCACCTACGTTCGCTTCTTTCTCCTCTCCGACCCACCAGCCGGCACTCCCGCCACGTTCGACCTCACACGCCCCACGCTGACCGCGCAATGCACCCAGGACAAAAAAGGAAAGCTGCGCTTCGAGCTCTTCGTCAACTTCGGCGGCATACCAGACACGGCCTTCTATCCGCCCTGGAGCCCCAATTATCCCAGCGAGCAGCCGCCGCCCATCCAGCACGTCACCGTCACCATGGAGTTCCTCGGCTACACGCACTTCAAACCTGCAAAGCGCCAGTTTGAGAAGGTGGTCGCGCCCTACGGTCAGCTCCGTTACAACAACCCAGGCGTCGGCTCGTCCAACATGGAGGACCTCTCCTACTATCTCCAGGTTCTGCGTGCTCTGCCCACGCTTCGCGTCAGCCTCGGACCGCAGACAGCATCCTTCCTCATCACGCCGCTGCTCACGCAGTTGCACGGCGAACCTCTCTGCCGGGCCTCCGGGCTTTAGCCCTCCGCATCCTCAAACGCGCAGGGGCGTCTAATCTGGTAGGAACACCGAAAGCCTCTTCCCGCATGAAGCTGACGCGCTACACCAAATTCACCGGCGATCTCTCCACAAGCTTCGATCTCGAAGACTTGATGGAGGCCCTGTCGGATTTCTTCCTCGACTCCGGCTTCGAAGATCCGTGGTCGCAGTTCCCCAGCGCCTCGGACTCCATGGAAGATCTGCGCGAGGCCGTCCGCCAGGCGCTCGACTCCGGCGAACTCCTCGACGAGGACGCGCAGGAGAAGTACGAAGAGCTTCCCGAAGAGGGCAAGCAGGAGCTCGTTGAAAAGATTATCCAGCGCATGAAGGACGAGGCCTTCCTCAACGCCGAGTCGCCCGAGAACGCCGAAGGACAGGGCGAGCAGGGCGACGGCAACACCGAGAACACGCGCTTCGAGGTCACCGACAAGGCCATGGACTTCCTCGGCTTCAAGGCCCTGCGCGATCTCCTCGGCCCTCTCGGCAAGTCCTCACTCGGCCGCCACGACACGCTCTACGAGGCCGCCGGCGTCGAGACCAACGGCTCCTCCAAGCCGTACGAGTTCGGCGACACACTCAACCTCGACATCGGCGACCACGCTTAACAACGTCTTCGCGCGCGAGGGCCCGCCCGACGGCTCCGGCAAACTCAATCTCGAGTACTCCGATCTCCACGTCCAGCAGGCCGACTACCAATCCTCCTGCGCCACCGTCGTTCTGCTCGACTGCTCGCACTCGATGATCCTCTACGGCGAAGATCGCTTCACGCCCGCCAAGCGCGTCGCCATGGCGCTCTCGCACCTCATCCGCACGCAGTACCCCGGCGACCAGCTCTCGCTCGTCCTCTTCCACGACTCCGCCGAGGAGATCCCGCATCTCGCAGCTCCCGCGCGTCAAAGTCGGCCCGCACTACACCAACACGCGCGAAGGCCTCCGCGTCGCGCAACGCATTCTCCGCCGCCTCCGGCAAGGACATGAAGCAGATCGTCATGATCACCGACGGCAAGCCCTCGGCGCTCACGCTCGACGATGGACGCATCTACAAGAACGCCTTCGGCCTCGACCCCATCGTCATCTCCGAGACGCTCGAAGAGGTCGGCCGCTGCAAGCGCGCCAACATCATGATCAACACCTTCATGCTCGCGCACGACTTCCAGCTCGTGCAGTTCGTGCAGCAGGTCGCCGCCATGTGCCGCGGCAAGGCCTACTTCACCACGCCGCAGACGCTCGGCAACTATCTCCTGATGGACTTCATGTCCCGCCGGTCAAAACATATCAACTAAGCTTCGCGGCATCCGTTGGAACTTGGAGCGTCATCCTGAGCCGTAGGCCGCTCGGGTACGATGCTCGGAACGCATTACCACGAGGTCCTCGCGTGCTCAAACTCCTCCTCACGAGCGCACTCGCACTCACGCTCGCCTGCGCATCCGCACAGCAGCCGCAGTATCCCTTTCGCGATCCCTCGCTCGCACCAGCCAAACGCATCGACAATCTCCTCTCGCTCATGACGCTCGACGAGAAGATCGACTGCCTCGGCACCAACACCGCCGTGCCGCGTCTCGGCGTTCCCAGCTTCGGCAGCTCCGAGGGCATTCACGGAGTCGTGCAGCGCGGCGGCCGAGGACCGCGACGCCCATCACCACCACGCAGTTCCCGCAGCCGCCCGGCCTGGGCGAAACCTGGGACCCCGACACTCGTGCGGCAAGCCGCCGGCGTCGAAGGCTACGAAGCGCGCTACATCACGCAGACGCCCAAGTACGACCGCCAGATCCTCATGCTCTGGGGACCGCAGGCCGACCTCGCGCGCGACCCGCGCTGGGGCCGCAGCGAAGAGGTCTACGGCGAGGACCCGTTCTTCAACGGCACCATGGCCGTCGCCTTCGTCCACGGCCTGCAGGGCGACGACCCGCAACTACTGGCAGGCCGCCGCGCTGCTCAAGCACTTCCTCGCCAACTCCAACGAGGACGACCGCAACAGCTCCAGCTCCGAACTTCGACGACGCGCCTCTTCTGGGAGTACTACTCCGTCCCGTTCCGCATGGGCTTCCTCGACGGCGGCGCCACGGCGTGATGGCCAGCTACAACGCCTGGAACGGCACGCCCATGGCGGTCAATCCGATCCTGCAAGTCCATCGTCATCGACCAGTGGGGCGTCGACGTCATCTCCAGCGACGGCGGCGCCGTCACGCAGCTCTGGTCAAGCCGCACCACGCCGTTCCCCGACCAGAAGGCCGCCGTCGTCGCCTGCATCAAGGCCGGCATCAACCAGTTCCTCGACACCTACAAGGACGAGACCCACGCCGCGCTCAAAGACGGCTCGATCACCGAGGCCGACCTCGACGACGCTGCTGCGCCGCAAGTTCCGCGTCACCATCAAGCTCGGCCTGCTCGATCCGCCCGAGCTGGTTCCCTACTCGAAGATCACAGGAACCGAACCCGAGCCCTGGAACACCGACCAGCGACCGCGCCGTCTCGCGCCGCATCGCGCTGGAGTCCGTCGTCCTGCTCAAGAACGCCAACAACTCACTCCCGCTCGACAAGACAAGACTCAAGTCCATCGCCGTGATCGGCCCGCTCGCCGACTCCGTCCACTGGGACTGGTACGGCGGCACTCCGCCTTACGCCGTCACGCCGCTCGCCGGCATCAAGGCACGACGCCGGCCCCGAACGTCAAGGTCAACTACGCCGCCGACCGAACTCGACCAGGCCGCCCTCACGGCCGCAAGCGAACTCCGACGTCGCCATCGTCGTCGTCGGCAACGACCCCACCTGCGGCCCCGACATGGCACACGACTGGTACGCAGACCGACGACGGCGGCGGCACGCTCCCCTGCACCGTGCCCAGCGACGGCCGCGAAGGCCGCGACCGCGAGACCACTGACGCTCGACCAGGAACAGCTCGTCAAGCAGGTCTTGGCCGTGAATCCGAAGCACGGTCATGGTGCTGATCTCCAGCTTCCCGTTCACCATCAACTGGTCGCAGGAGAACGTGCCCGCCATCCTGCACATGGCGCACTCCTCGCAGGACGAAGGCACCGCGCTCGCGCGCGTGCTCTTCGGCGACGTACAACCCCGGCGGCCACCTGGTCGTCACCTGGCCCAAATCCATCGACCAGCTGCCGCCGCATGATGGACTACGACATCCGCCACGGCCGCACCTACATGTACTTCAAGGGCGAGCCGCTCTATCCCGTTCGGCTTCGGCCTGAGCTACACGACCTTCAAGCTCTCGAACCTGCAAGCACCAGCGCAACCGCAGCCGCAACCGACGGCACCGTCAACGGTCAGCGTCGACGTCACCAACACCGGCTCCCGCGCCGGCGATGAGGTCGTCCAGCTTTACGTCCACCACCTGCACTCCTCTGTCACTCGCCCGACAGAAGAGCTCGAAGGCTTCCAACGCGTCACCCTCGCACCCGGCGAGACACGCACCGTCACCCTCCCCCTTGCGGTTGCCTCACTAGGCTGGTGGAACGACCAACTCGGCCGTTTTGTCGTAGAAAAAGAGCCGGTTGAGCTCCGTATTGGAGACTCCTCACGCAACATCCTGCTCACCGCACGAATCCAAATTGAGTAGACTCAATAGCCAGTACCCCTCGTACCGCAGTATCATCAGGAAGCCAGAAGGTCCCTATGCCGAACTGTCAACGCACACACGCCAGAATTCGAGAGGCCGCATGGGCGTGACCGTCGACCGTTTCCGGTCCCTGGAGCAAAAGCTGGAGCTCGTCGCCCAGACAGGCCTTCTTCTCGCCCGTAACATTCACTTCGAATCCATCGTCCAGCGCGCCACCGACACCGGCCTGCAGGTCACCGGCGCGGAGTTCGGTGGGTTCATCTGCAATCAGTCGACGCCTCAGCCCGGCAGCTTCGCCTGCTACACCGTCTCCGGCTCCGGCTCCTCGCGCTCGTCTACCTTCCCCGCGCACAACGCTCTCGCGGCTCCGTTCAAAGACCCCTCCGTCATTCGCTCGCGTGACATCAGCCGCGACACGCGCTTCCGCGGCCCGCTCCCGGCCGACGGCCTTCCGCACGACACTCGCGCCATCCGCAGCTACCTCGCTGTGCCCGTGCGCATCCTCACCGGCGAGATCCTCGGCGCGCTCGTCTACGCCCACGAAGAGCCGGACATCTTCGACGAGACCTCCGAGCTCCTCATCGGCACCATCGCCTCGCAGGCCGCCTTCGCCGTCGAGAACTCGCGCCTGCGCGAACAGCTCTCCCGCCAGCTCACCGATCTCGATCGCGTCGAGGAACAGCGCAAAGCCGATTCCAAGCGCCTCGGTCAGCTCGCCGCCATCGTTGAGTCCTCCGACGACGCCATCATCAGCAAAGATCTCAACGGCATCATCACCAGCTGGAACGCCGCCGCCACTCACATCCTCGGCTACACCGCCGACGAGGTGGTTGGTCAGTCCATCCTCAAGCTCATCCCTGAGGAGCTCCAGTCCGACGAGCCCCGCATCCTCTCCCGCATCCGCGCCGGCCAGCGCATCGAGCATTTCGACACCGTCCGCCGCGCAAAATCCGGCGAGCTTCTCAACGTCTCTCTCACCATCTCGCCCATCAAGGACGACACCGGCACCATCATCGGGGCCTCCAAGATCCTCCGCGATGCCTCCGGCCGCCAGCGCGTCCAGGATTCCCTCATCCAGGCGGAAAAGATCGCGGCCACAGGCCGCATGGCCGCCACCATCGCGCACGAGATCAACAACCCGCTTGAGGCCGTCCTCAACCTGCTCTATCTTCTGCGCCCGCTCGTCACCACCTCCGAAGGCAAGAGCTATCTCGGCACAGCCGAGATCGAGCTCACGCGCGTTGCGCACATCGCCAAGCAGACCCTTGGCTACTACCGCGAGCACGCCTCTGCCGTACGAGTCTCCCTCAACCAACTCGCCGAGCATGCCCTTGCCGTCTACAGCCCCCGGTGCTCCGCCTACAACATTTCTGTCGAGCGCCACCTCGACTCCACCACAAAGGTCACCGTCCGCCGCGGCGAGATGATGCAGGTCATCTCCAACCTCCTCGCCAATGCCATCACCGCCATGCCTGAGGGCGGTCAGCTCGTCCTCCGCGTCTCAGACACGGACACGCCCTCACTCGGCGTTCTCCTCACCATGCAGGACGATGGCGTCGGCATCCCCGAGGAGAACCTTGACAAGGTTTTCGACGCCTTCTTCACCACCCGCACCGTAGGCACCGGCATCGGCCTCTTCGTCGCCCGCCAGTTCGTGGAAGGTCACGGCGGGACCATCACGATCGAAAGCAACACCGCCCCGGAATCCCACGGAACCACGGTCTCCGTCTTCCTCCCTCTTCAAACCGCGTACGAAGAACACGCCCAACCTGCCGCCGCCTGAATTCCTGTCAAGCCCCGAAAATCGTGGAAAACCTCGCATCCCACAGAAACCAAAGAGAAAATTAGCGGAAAAATCGCGGCATGTTAATTTCGCCCGATTCGGTAAAATAGAAGTAGAGATCAGAAGAGGCTGCGCCAGCGCGCAGCCATATTTTTTGGTCGAGCGGCTTGCCCCTGTAAGCTGTTCTATCCAGAGACTTTCCAAGCTAAGCCAATGGAATCAATACTTTGCAAGTTAGGTCCAGGGCTAAGTCCAATCTTCTGAAGACTTTGCGCAAATTACGGTAGGGGGAGGGGGTCAACCCTGCCGGTCTCGCCACACGCGGTACACGCCCCACGCGGCAGCCGAGCAGTTATCCATCACCCTGCCATCCAGCAGCATCGCCTCAAACTCGCCGACGCGGACGCGATGCACGGTCATGTCATGCTCCTCCGGATCGCGCTCGTGTGCCCCCTCCGTGAGCCCTTCAGCCAGAAACACATGGTGCAGCTGCCGCATGACCCCGTAGCCGATCCATAGCCTCGCCAGCTCCGTCATCCGCTCGGCCCGCAGGCCGGTCTCCTCGCGCAGCTCGCCCCGGGCCATCTCCACCGGGTTGACATCCGGCTGCTCCCACCCGCCCTGCGGCAGCTCGAAGTACGTGCCACCCACCGTGTACCGGAACTGCCGCACCAGCCACAAAAAATCACCGTCCGCAGCCCGCTCGATCGGAATCACGATGCACGCAGGGTCCTTGTCGACCACGCCATAGATTCCGCGCTGACCGTTGGAGCGTTCGATGACATCCTCGCGAACGCTGGTCCACGGATTCCGGTAAACCTCTCGACTGCTGATGGTCCTGATGACCTCGTCCGCCACGCCGGATCGCTCCTGCCCTCATGCTAACCGGAGGGCTTAGTTCTGTGAGCGCTCTAGAATCGCCAGGCTCATCTTCGGAAGGACAGCCTGTCCAGCCGAAAGCACAATGCTCTCGCGGGAACTCAGACGTATCCTCTCGCCGTCCCGCAGGTCGACCTTCGCCAGGTTGTCGCCGAGATTGACCAGGATTCGCATCGGGCCACGCTCCATCACTAGCAACCTCTCCTCTTCGAGACACGCGACCTTCAGGTGCCCGAGGTCGCCGTCGTTCAGCGCCACTGTGGTTCGCCGTAGATGGATGAGTTCCTTCGCCCACTGGAACATGCACTGATGTCTGCCTTGGTGGATCTCGCTCCAGTTCAACTTGGAGCGGTCGAATGTCCCAGCGTTCTCGGGGTCAGGGATCGACGACTCGTCCCAACCAAAGGCCGCGAAGTCCCGCTTGCGTCCCTCCGCGACCAGACGCCGCATCTCCTCGTCCTCGTGGTCGGCGAAGTACAGGAACGGTGAGGACGCCGCGAACTCCTCGCCCATGAAGAGCATCGGGACGAACGGCGCGGTCAGCACGATCCCCAGCGCCACCTTCGCCGCATCCATCCCAACCAGGTGCTCCAGCCGCTCCCCCACCGCTCGGTTCCCCACCTGGTCGTGATTCTGGATGTAACCGAGGAAGTGATGCGCCGAAAGCCCCTCCACCGGCCTCCCATGCCGATGGTTGCGATAGCCCGAATACACACCGTCAAACACAAAGACGCGCTTCAGGCTCTTCACCAGATCATCCATAGAGCCGAAGTCGTCATAGTAGCCGCGGCCCGGATCGCACCAGAGCAGTGTAAAGAGCGAATGGTGGAAGTCATCGCTCCACTGCGCATCCATACCGTAGCCGTGAGCCTCACGTGGGCGCACAAACTTCGGATCATTCAGATCGCTCTCGGCGATCAGCACAAATCTGCGTCCGATCGTTGCACCCAGACGCTCGACTTCGGCAGAGAGCTGTTCCATGAAGTGGATCGCGGAACGGTCGATGAACTCGTGCGTCGCGTCGAGGCGCAACCCATCGACGTGATAGTCCTTCAGCCACATCAGCGCGTTGTCGCAGAAGAACCTGCGGACCTCGTCGCTTCCACCTTCGTTGAAGTTCACCGCCGCTCCCCATGGCGTGTGAAACCTCTCCGTCAGGTACGGAGCGAACTTGTTGGTGTAATTCCCCACCGGACCGAAGTGGTTGTAAACGACGTCCAGAATCACCGCAAGGTTCTTCGCGTGACAGGCATCGACGAAGCGCTTGAATCCATCTGGTCCGCCGTAAGGCTCAAAGGGAGCGAACAGGAAGACGCCATCGTATCCCCAACCGCGCTGCCCTGCGAACTCGTTCGACCGGCATCACCTCCACGTGGGTTATACCGAGATCCGCCAGATAGTCCAGGTGATTGATCGCGCCGTCGAAGGTTCCTTCCTCGCTGAAGGTTCCGATGTGCATCTCGTAGATGATTCCGGCCGAAAGCGGAGGCGAGTGCCAGTTCTTGTCCGTCCACTGAAAGGCGGTCTGGTCATAGACCCTGGAGGCCGCGTGCACTCCGCGCGGCTGCCACGCGCTGCGCGGGTCGGGATACGGCGTGGGATCGTCGTCCACCAGGAACCCATAGTCGGAGTTCGGGCCGGCATCCTGCACGGCGAGGCACCACCACCCCCTTGCGTCCGGGCCTTCCATGTCAAGCGGCTCGCGCTCGTTCAGCTGCAGCCGCAGTTTTTGCGCGCGGGGAGCCCAAATCCGAAACTCGTGCATCGACCTCTCCTCAGCCTCTGAGATGCGTGAGCGGCGCGCTACGCCGCGTGGTCAAGAGCCAGCAACGAAACCGGGAAGGTTGCCAACAAATCTTCAATCGGTTGAACTCCTTCGAAGGGCTGGCCGGTGAGGCAATCGGTCCAGCGCCCCTGGGGCAGTTCCAGGGTCGTTCCGTTCCACGAGGTCAGCGAATGCGGCCAGCGGGGTACCACTGTAAGCACATCGCCACCACGCACATAGGCGATGACTCGATCTGCGTGCGGTCCCCGCGCCGTGCAGCCCGAGTAGCTTCCCTCGGGACCGAAGGACCGCGCCCGCTCACGCCGCAACCACAACGCATGGTGAATGACCCACATCTTCGGCATGCCTTCATCCATGCGCTTCATCACCTGCTCTGCAGTCATCGAACGCAGTTCGTTCAACAGCTTGCGACGCAGTTCATAATCGACCGGCCTGCGGTTGTCGGGATCCACGAGGGAGTGGTCCCAAAGCTCGCCGCCCTGGTACAGATCCGGAACGCCCGGCGAGGTGTACTTCATAAGCGTTTGCGCAAGAGCGTTGACGCGGCCTGCGGGCGTGATCTTTGCGACGAACGATTCGAGCTCCGAGATAAAGGTAGTATCGGCGAGAACCGAATCAATAAAGCGACGCAGAGCGTCTTCGTACTCCGTGTTGTTGGACACCCAACTGGTTCTCACTTTGGCCTCGCGCATGGCCTTCTCCATGTAGTTGCGCAGGCGTTCACCGCATATGGGCCACGCACCGATCATGGTCTGATAAAGAAACCATTCGGTGCCGCGATCGATGACACCGTTGGAGGTGTAGCGCGCGTTGTGCCGGCTCCAGTGCTCGGCGAGTGAGCTGAACTCGTCCGGGATCTCGGAGAGCACGGCGAGGCGTGCCCGCACATCGTCACTGCGCTTGGTGTCATGCGTGCTCAGCGTGGTCATGGTCTGCGGGAAGGTTCGCTGCATGGCCAGGTTGTAGGTGTGGAAGTACTCGAGGGAGAAGCCGTCGCAGTCAGGATCGCCGCCGACCTCGTTCATCGCAGTGAGCCGATTGGAGCAGTAGAACGCTGTGTCTTCGACACCCTTGGCCATCACCGGGCTGGTGAACTGCTGGAAGCGATAGACGAACTCGCGTTCTTTTTCGCCGCGCACTTTGAGCGTGAGGACGTCGCGCATGAAGTCGAAGAGGAGCCCGTCGATGTCCTGACGATTGTCCTTGGCACAGCGCGTGGCACGGTCGATGATGCGGATGTCCTCTTCGGTGATTTCGTCCCGATCCGGAACGACGTAGGTGCGGTAGATCGCGAAGCAGGCTGCAACTTCGCGCACGGCGCGGCGAATCTCGGCCCGCGTGAAGTCGCGATAGTCGCGGCTTGTCTCGCAGATCTCGACGAAGAGACTGGCGAGCCGGTTGACGTCGCTGCCCAGCGCCTCTTGCGCGACGTTGAGCTTCTTGTCGTGGGCCACGACGGGGAACGGAGCTGTATCACCGGTGAACTCTGCGTAGTACTCGCCGAGCTTGTCGATGCCGTCGGGCTTCACGAGCACGCCCAGCGCAGTGTTCAGGAAGTCGTAGCCGCTGGTGCCCTCGATCGGCCAGTTTGCGCGCAGCCACTCTCCGGGCTCGAGGATCTTCTCGCCGATGATCCAGGCGTCGGGAGCGCGCTCGCGGAGGCGCTGAAAGTACTGCAGAGGATCACGAAGGCCGTCAGGATGATCGACGCGCACGCCGTCGAGAACGCCTTCTTCGAGCCACTTGAGGACGAGTGCGTGTGTCTCTTCGAAGACATATTCGCGCTCGACACGAAGGCCGATGAGTGTGTTGACGTCAAAAAAGCGGCGATAACCGAGTTGCTGATCTGCAGTCTTCCAGTAGGCAATGCGGAAGTGCTGCTGCTCGAGAAACTCGTCGAGCGCATCAGCGTTCTCATTGAGCTCACGCACCGCGCGGTCGACGCCCTCGCGGACGGAGTCATCTTCGGCGAGGAGACGTTCGAGCAGCGTGCGCAACACAATCTTGTCGCGATGACGCGCGAGGACTGTGCGGCGATCGGAGAACTCTGCGACAGGAAGGCGGCCGAAGCTGGCGGCGATGAAGTTGAGGGTGTCGCTCTTTGCGTATTCGGCTGCGCGAGTGAGCAGCGTGGCAAGGCTCTCGGGAGCGACCGGCAGCGCTTGACCGGAGGCTTTGACGAAGAAGATTGCATTGTGGCGCTCGACGGCGATGCCGCCGCGGCGAAGCACACGACCGTACTGATCGTCGAGAATCGGAACGAGAACCTTGTCGCGAAGACGTTCTTCGTTGGGATTCCAGTCGATGTCGAAGAAGCTGTCGTAGCGGCTGTTGTGACCGTTCTCCAACACGTCATGCCAGTAGCGGTTCTGATCGCCAAGGCTCATGTGATTGGGAACGATGTCGAGCACCTGGCCGAGTCCGATTTCGCCGAGCCTGCGGCAGAAGCGTTCGTGTGCAGCGCCGCCGCCGAGCTCTTCGTTGACGCGGCGATGGTCGACGACATCGTAGCCGTGCATGCTATTGGGCGCCGCCTGCAGGTAGGGCGAACTGTAGACGTGACTTACGCCGAGCGCGCGGATGTAGTCGGCTACGGCCGAGGCATCGTCAAACGTGAAGCCTTTGTGCAGTTGCAGGCGGTAGGTTGCGCTGGGCACTCGCTTCACGGGCGTTTGCATCTCCTTCACGGATGGTGTGGTTGAGGGTTGATGTCAGGGTTGAGGAGTTGGGCGCGGGCCCTCCTTGGATAGAGTCGCTTCGGTACAGACGAGGTTGCATCGCAATCGTTAGAGACTGGGCGAGTAGGGTTCGGGGTTCCAGTGGCCGGAAAGTGTAAAGGCTGCGTGCGCGAGTGCGATGTGCGAGAGCGCCTGCGGAAAGTTACCCAACATGCGTCCGCTCTTTGCATCGTACTCCTCACTAAGCAAGCCGACATCATTGGTGAGTGACAACAGGCGTTCAAAGAGCTGGCGGGATTCGTCCTTGCGATCGATGAGCCAGAGACACACGACGAGCCAGAAGCTGCAGGCGAGGAAGGAGCCTTCGCTGCCGCTGAGACCGTCAGTAGTCTTCGCCGTGTTGTAGCGCTGTACGAGTCCGTCCTTCATGAGGTGCTTCTGGATGGCGTCGACGGTGCCGACGATGCGCGGGTCATCGGGAGGAAGGAAGCCGACGAGTGCGAGACGAAGGCAGGATGCGTCGAGGTTCGTTGAGCCATAACTCTGCGTGAAGGAGTTGAGACGCTTGTTGAAGCCTTTCTTGCAGATCTCGGCGTGGAGTTTGTCGCGGTTCTTTCGCCAGCGCTTCACGTCACCGGGACCGTCGTGCTTCTCGTAGTGCTTGATGGCGCGATCCAGCGCGACCCAGGCCATGACCTTGCTGTAAACGAAGTGGCGGCGGCCGCCGCGTACCTCCCAGATGCCCTCGTCGGGCAGATGCCAGATGTCGCAGAGATGGTCGATGAGATGGGCTTGCAGTTCGGTGGCGGGAACACGGATGTCCTCGTTAGCCGTCGGCGTGCGGGCAAGTGCGACAGCGACCTCACCGTAGACGTCAAGTTGGAACTGCTCCGATGCGGCGTTGCCGATACGGACGGGTTTGGAGTTCTCGTAGCCGGGAAGCCAGGTCGCTTCCCACTCGACGAGCTTGCGTTCGCCGCCGAGACCGTAGAGGGTCTGAAGCTGATCCGGGTTGCCGGCGATGGCGCGCAGCAGCCAGAGTCGCCAACCGATGGCCTCGTCCGTGAAACCGGCGCGCATGAGCACGAGAAGCGTGAAGGAGGTGTCGCGGAGCCAGCAGTAACGGTAGTCCCAGTTGCGCTGGCCTCCGATATCCTCGGGCAGACCTGCTGTTACAGCGGCGACGATGCCGCCGGTGGGCAGGTACGTCATAGCTTTCAGCGTCATCAGGCTGCGCTCGACGGCGTCTTTGTAAAGGCCATCGTATTTTGATCGAGCGATCCACTTGCGCCAGAAGGTTTCGGTGTCGTTGAAGGCAGCTTCGATGGGAACGGGCTCCGGAACTTCATCGGTGGAGTGCGCATAGGTAAGGACGAAAGATTGCTGCTGGCCTTCCCGGAGAGTGAAGTCGCTGACCGTGTGGAGATTCTCCCCATGGAGCTTTGCGGGTCTGCCGCCGGTGCACTCGGTGCGGAGCACGACCATGTTGGGCCCGGCGACGGCACGGAGTTCGCCGTCGGCCGAGGTCACCCAGGGCACGGTGAGGCCATAGTCGAAGCGGATGGCGAGTTCCATCCGGATGGGGACTTTGCCACGCGTGCAGCGAATGATCCGGATCACGTCAGAGTGCTTTCCGCGCGGAGGCATGAAATCGGTGAGGGAGACCTCGCCGGACGCAGTAGTGAAGGTGGTTTCGAGAATCATGGTGCCGGGACGATAGCGGCGTCGGACTGCCGTGACCTTGCCGCTGGGACGAAGACTCCAGTAGCCGTTGTCGGTGGTGCCGAGCAAGGCGGCGAAACACGCTGAGGAGGCGAAACTGGGCCAGCAGAGCCAGTCGATGGAGCCGTCGCGGCTGACGAGTGCAGCGGTCTCGAGGTCGCCAATGACGGCGTAGTCCTCGATGCGCTGGACCCGTGGAGAGGTTTACGTTCGTGCTTTCGAAACCACTCAGGCAAAGATGCCTCCATTCCACCAGGGTGCGCGGACTCTGCGACCCCTCGCTCACCTGCGGGTGTTCTTTTGCTTCTAATGGAATTGGATGCAGGGCGAACGCGGAGGCGGCTGTGGGCGAGTTAGACTGCAACGGCAGATTGAATTTCTGGGTGGAGGCCGGAGCATGAAACCAGCGGAGGGACGCCGGCGCGTCGTTATTGAAGAGGTGCAGCCGGAGGTGGACGGCGGCAAGTACCCTGCGAAACGCGTGATCGGGGATGTGGTCGAGGTGACCGCGGCGATCTTTGGAGATGGACACGATCATGTTGCAGGGCGGCTTCTGTACCGGCATGAGACCGAGCAGGAATGGAATGAGGCGCGGTTTGAGCCGCTGACCAACGACCTGTGGCGAGCGCGGTTTCCGGTGGACAGGATCGGCGCGTGGAGGTTCACGATTGAGGGCGTGGGTCGATCATTTCGACACGTGGGCACATGACCTGGTGAAGCGGCTCGACGCGCAGCCTGATCCGAAGGAGCCCACCGCGCAGGTGACGCCGCAGGATATTCCGCTGGCGCTGCGCATCGGAGCGAACCTGCTGGAGGCTGCGGCGGACGTGCGGAGGGGGTTGATGCGAGGCGACTCGAGGAGGCAGTGGCGCAGCTGCGGCATCTTGCGGACGCGAATCTGCCGTACTACGAGTCGCCGCTGACGCCGGAGTTAGAGGCAGCTGGCCGCGAGATATCCGGACATGAGCTTTGCGACGAGGTTGGAACGCGAGCTGCCGTTATGGGTGGACCGCGAGCGAGCACGATTCTCGGCGTGGTACGAGCTGTTTCCGCGGTCGTGTTCGCCGATGCCGGGAGAGCATGGCACGTTCAAGGACATGGAGACGCGGCTGCCCGAGATTGCGGCGATGGGATTTGACATTGTGTACATGCCGCCGATTCATCCTATCGGCGTGCAGTATCGCAAGGGAAAGAACAACTCGGTGAACGCCGAGCCGGCCGATGTCGGAAGTCCGTGGGCGATTGGTGGACCGGAGGGCGGACATACGGCACTGCATCCGCAGCTTGGTACGATGGACGACTTTGCGCATCTTGTGAAGGCGACGCAGAAACATGGGATGGAGATTGCGCTGGATATTGCGTTTCAGTGCTCGCCGGATCATCCATGGGTGAAGACACATCCGGATTGGTTCACGATTCGGCCGGACGGCACGATTCAGTATGCGGAGAACCCGCCGAAGAAGTATCAGGATATCTATCCGCTGAACTTCGAGTCCAAGGAGTGGCGCGCGTTGTGGGATGCGCTGTATGGCGTGTTCAAGTTCTGGGCGGATCATGGTGTGCAGGTGTTTCGCGTGGACAATCCGCACACGAAGGCGCTGCCGTTCTGGGAGTGGTGCATTGCAGAGGTTCGGAAGACGCATCCCGAGGTGATCTTTTTAGCGGAGGCGTTTACGCGGCCGCACGTGATGTACGCGCTGGCGAAGGGCGGATACACGCAGGGTTACACGTACTTCACGTGGCGAACCGGCAAGGACGAGTTGCAGGCTTACTTCGAGGAGATCTGTAATCCACCGGTGTCGGACTTCTTCCGGCCGAATGTGTGGCCGAATACGCCGGACATTTTGCATGAGCAGTTGCAGGAGAAGGATCCGGCTGCGACGGCGCGCGGTGTTTCAGTCGCGCGCTGTACTGGCGGCAACGCTGAGTGCGAACTGGGGAATCTATGGACCGGCGTATGAGTTGTGCGAGGGACGCGCGGCCAAGCCCGCTGCGGGAAAGACCGGAAGCGAGGAGTATCTGGACAGCGAGAAGTATCAGCTGCGGCAGTGGAACCGGAAGGATCCGATCTCGATTGCGCCGCTGATGACGAAGCTGAATCAGATTCGGCGGGAGAACCGGGCGCTGGAGCGGAATGAACATCTCGTGTTTCACGATGCGCCGAATCCGCAGATTCTTTGCTACTCGAAGGCTACTGCGGACAAGAGCAATGTGATTCTGGTCGTCGTGAATCTTGATCCGGGGAAAGAGCAGACGGCGTGGCTGGATCTGAATATGGACGCGCTGGGGCTGCCGTGGAAGGGGAGCTTTGTTGTAGAGGATTTGCTGAGCGGGGCAAGTTATACGTGGAAGGACCAGCGCAACTACGTTGCGCTGCGGCCGTCGGAGATGCCGGCGCATGTGTTCCGAGTTGTGAAGCCTTAGACGCGATTCGTCCGGGACTGCATCCAACCTGACGCATAAGACACGATGAAAGGCACGAGCGAGTGAAGAAGCCCTGCAGCGCCACCGATCCTCTCTGGTACAAGGACGCAGTTATTTATGAGCTGCACGTGCGTGCGTTCGCAGATTCGAACGACGATGGCATCGGTGACTTTCAGGGATTGATCTCGAAGCTGGATTATCTGCAGGATCTTGGCGTTACGTGTCTGTGGGTGCTGCCGTTCTTTCCTTCTCCGCTGCGCGACGACGGGTACGACATCGCGAACTACACGGATGTGAATCCGTCGTACGGGACGATCGACGATTTCAAGCAGTTTCTGGATGCGGCGCATGCGCGCAACATGCAGGTGATGATTGAGCTGGTCATTAATCACACAAGCGATCAGCATCCGTGGTTTCAGCGCGCACGGCGGGCACCAAAGGGATCGCCGGAGCGCGAGTTCTATGTGTGGAGCGATACGGATCAACTGTATAAAGATGCGCGCATCATCTTCACCGACACGGAGAAGTCCAATTGGACGTGGGATGATGTGGCGCAGCAGTACTACTGGCATCGCTTCTTCTCGCATCAACCGGATTTGAACTTCGACAATCCGGCAGTGATGGAAGAGGTGCTGAAGGCGATGCGCTTCTGGCTCGACATGGGCGTGGACGCGATGCGCATGGATGCGATTCCGTACCTGGTGGAGCGCGATGGAACGAACTGCGAGAACCTTCCCGCGACGCACGAGAAGATCAAGCAGATTCGGGCGGCGATTGATGAGGGATATGCAAATCGGCTGATTCTGGCGGAAGCGAATCAGTGGCCGGCAGATGTGCGGCCGTACTTCGGCGACGGCGATGAGTGCCACATGGCGTTTCACTTCCCGCTGATGCCGCGGATTTATATGGCGATTCGGCAGGAGGACAGGCTACCGATTACGGACATCATGGCGCAGACGCCGGAAATTCCGCACAACTGCCAGTGGGGAATCTTTTTACGCAATCACGATGAGCTGACGTTGGAGATGGTGACGGATGATGAACGCGACTATATGTATCTCGCGTACTCGGCCGATCCGCGCATGCGCATCAATGTGGGCATACGGCGAAGACTGGCTCCGCTTGTCGACAACAATCGGCGGCGCATTGAGCTGCTGAATTCGCTGCTGTTCAGCTTTCCGGGGACGCCGATTATGTACTACGGCGACGAGATTGGAATGGGAGACAACATCTATCTCGGCGACCGCAACGGCGTGCGCACGCCGATGCAGTGGAACTCGGACCGCAATGCGGGGTTCAGCAAGGCGGTGCCGGCGAAGCTGTACTTCCCGGTGATCATGGATCCGATCTGGGGCTACCAGGCGATCAACGTGGAGGCGCAGCAGTCGGACCCGTCGAGCCTGCTGCACTGGACGCGCAACATGATTGCGCTGCGGAAGCTGTTTCAGGTCTTTGGTCGCGGCACTCTGGAGTTTCTGCATCCGGAGAACCGAAAGGTTCTTGCGTACATTCGTGACTATCAGAGTCCCGATGGGTTGCAGTCCGAGACGATTCTGTGTGTGGCGAACCTTTCGCGGTTCGCGCAGCCGGTAGCACTGGATCTTGCGCGCTTTGTGGGAAGGCAGCCGGTCGAGATGCTGGGTTATGTTTCCTTCCCCGAGATTGGAGCGCAACCGTATCCGCTGACGTTGGCTCCGTACAGCTTCCTTTGGCTGGAGATTCAGCCGGCGTTGCGTGCAGCCGAGCCGGTGATTGTGGAGACGAAGGTCGCAGCGGCTGATCTGAAGATGGCGGCGGCCGCGTCGTTCACCGCCGAGGACATTCTGCAGCCGGGCACACAAGCGTTTCTGCAGCAGGTGTTGCCGGGATACATAGAGCAGCAACGATGGTTTGGCGGCAAGTCGCGCGCAATCAGCTCGGTGCGTGTGGTGTCGTCGACGCGCGTGACGTCGAGTTCGGCGGCGCTCACGACGGTTGAGGTTGCGTACAAGAATGAACCAAGTACGACGGCAGAGGTGTACCAGATTCCGCTAGCGGTGGCTTCGGGGGCACAGGCGGATGATTTGCGCGTGAACTCTCCGCGCGCGGTGATTGCATCGCTGGACAACAACCAGAGAGGGCCCGTGCTATTTGATGCGACAGCGGACGAAAACTTTCGCAAAGCACTGCTGCGAATGGTGGCACGGAGTGATGCCACAACTGCAGAAGGAGATGAAGCACCGCTGCTCGGTACGCATACGCGTGAGCTGAATGTGCAACCGATGCTCGAGGCGAGTTCGAGGGTTGGGTCGGCGGAGCAGTCCAACACAAGTTTGATCTTCGATGAACTGGCGATTCTCAAGCTCTTCCGCAAGCTGGCGCCGGGTGAAAATCCGGAGGTGGAGATGACTCGGTTCCTCACCGACACAGCTCACTTCCAGCATATTCCTGCGTATCTTGGTGATCTGCATCGAGCAAGCGACCGCGGGACAGTTGCGTTCCTGCAGGCGTTCGCACGTAATGAGGGTGATGGATGGGCGTGGACGCTCGGCGAACTTGCGCGGTACTACGAGTCGGTCGTTGGATGTCCGGCCCCGTCGTCGGTTGGCGAGCCTGCCACATTTGGAGTGATGTACGAGGCTCTGCCAGAGACGCGGGAACACACTGGCCTCTATCTGGATGCGGCGCATCTGCTGGGGAGACGGACGGCAGAGTTGCACCTCGCTTTAGCGACACAGACGAACGATGTCGCGTTTCAGGCAGAGCCGTTCACGCGTGAGGACCTTGCGACAGAGCGCGAGAGGATTGAGCAGCAGGTGACTTCAGCGCTGGCGACACTGGAACGTACTTTGGCCATCTCCGAGCAGGAGTTGCCACAAGAGACGGTCAAGCAGGCGCAGGAAGTGCTGGCTCGACGAGGAAATGTAAAGGAGCGACTCGCTGAATTGAGCGGCGACCCGATGCAGTTTGGGCAACGCATCCGCATTCATGGCGATCTTCATCTCGGGCAGCTTCTGCGCACAGGCGCGGATTTTCTCTTCGTGGACTTCGAAGGAGAGCCGGCACGGTCGCTGGAGGATCGGCGGAGGAAGCAGTCACCGCTGCGTGACGTTGCGGGCATGCTGCGGAGTTTCGGCTATGCCGCTCAGGCAGCTCTTGGACGGCACATCCAACGGCGACCGGACCACAGCTCTACGCTGGAGCCGTGGGCAACGCTATGGGAGCGCTCGGCCTCAGGAGAGTTCCTGCGCGGCTATCGCGAGACGATGGGCGAGAATCCACTGTTGGCTTCGGCCGAAAAGGCGCCGGCGCTCCTGAGGGCTCTGCTGCTGGAGAAGGCGTGCTATGAACTGGCGTACGAATTGAACAACAGACCGACATGGCTGCACATTCCGCTTGCAGGTGTGCGTGAACTCTTAGGGTGAACGGCATAGACTCTCTTTAGGCGCATCCTACTTCCAAAAGGCGTCTCAGGCTCTGGTTGCTATGGCATCTCCTTCCAGCATCGAAGGCTTCGGCACTCCGCAAAATGTTGCCTCCGCGGAGCGCACCGTACAACCGGGCGGGTCGCCGCGTCTTTTGGTGTGCGTGCCGTCGCTTCCTGAAGATGTGCTGTCTGATTTGCTTGCCGACCTGGCAACCGTCTTCAGGCGGGAGGAAGTGCTGATTGCATCGCCGGATCTTGAAGAGCCGGAATCTGCGTCAGTGTTGCCGCTGACTGTCTTTGATGGAACGCGCGTGCGCAGCGACTGGGTGCTGACAGCAGGTGATTATCTGGCGGCCAACGAGCTCGTACAGCGACATGACACGGCGCAGGTGCTTCTGCTGGGAGCGGATGCTTGCGCGTTGCCGGCCACGGCTATTCGTGAGATGGCAGACAGGATTGCAGCGGGTGGAGACCTGGTCGTGCCGACATATTGTCTCGGCGCGCATGATGGTCTTGTAGCTTCGGCGCTTTTATACCCGCTGACGCGGGCTCTGTTCGCGGCGAACATTCGATTCCCACTGCCGATGGATGTCGCGATGTCGCGTCGCATGGTGGAGCGGATAGCATCGGTGGCCCAGCGTCACGCAGCATCGCAATCGGACGCGCTGTTGTGGCCTGTTGCCGAGGCTGCAACCGCAGCATTCAATGCGCAACAGGTTGACTGCGACGCACCAATACCGCCGGCGCCAGCCGCATCGGACTTCAACACGCTGTTCGTGAGTGTCGCAGGAGGCATCTTTTCGGATATCGAGGCAAAGGCACCTTTCTGGCAGAGATCGCGTGGTCCCGCTGTGGCAATGCGGGAGGTTCCGCCGGCACAACGCACTGAGACCGGCGATCTCGCGGAAGAGCTTCCAGGCATGGTGGAGGCGTTCCGGCTGGCGCATAGAAACCTGCAGGAGATTTGGGCGCTGGCGCTCCCGCCACAGTCGCTGCTCGCGTTGAAGAAGCTCTCCATTGCGGAACCGGCGGCATTCACGATCGACCCCGGGCTGTGGGCGCGGCTGGTGTATGACTTTGCGCTTGCGTTTCATCTCCGGGCGTTGAATCGAGGTCATCTATTGGGAGCGTTTACTCCGGTGTATCTGGCGTGGGTGGCCTCCACACTGCGGACGGTCACCGACGATGCAAGTGCAGCAGTGCATCGCGAGGAAACGGCCACGGCGTTTGAACGTGAGAAGCCTTACCTGGTGGCGCGCTGGCGCTGGCCAGATCGGTTTAATCCATGAGAGTCCTGCTTCAACTCGTCTATGGCTTGCGCCAAGGGCTTCCAGAATCCGGAAAGGAATGGATGATGGGTCAACAGATCGAATTCGCGCTTCGGCAGTCCATGCATCGTGTGCTGGTAGTGCTGGTTAGTTTTCTTCCCGGCCTGCTTGCCTTTCTCGTTGCGGTAATTCTCTTTGCGCTGGTCGGCGCAATCATCGCCGGAGTCATTCGGCGGATACTGGCCATGGCGCGGTTTGACGAGAGGCTGGGCAGGGGGGCGGCGGGCAGCTCGCCGACGAGCCTGTTCGAGTGGACGTCGAATCAGCCTCCATCGCGTCTTGTGTCGCGCGCGATCTTCTGGCTCTGCACACTGGTGGGTGTTGCCGTTGGCATCTCGGCCTTTGGCGCATCGTATTCTTCCGATTCGCAAGTGCCGATTTTCCTCTTGCCTTATCTGACGCACGTGATCGGAGCGGTGCTGATTCTCTTTGCAGGAACAGTGATTGCGCGTTTTCTTGCGCGCTCTGTTCTTATCGGAGCAGTGAACGCACAGCTGCAGTATGCGCGCATTCTTTCGCTCGGAGTGAAGTGGCTTGTGTTGGTGCTGACGGCGGCGATGGCACTGGATCATCTGCAGGTGGGCGGCGCGATTGTCAGCCTTGCATTTGGAATTCTGTTCGGAGGGATCGTCTTGACGCTCTCACTCGCCGTGGGACTCGGATCGCGCGAACTCGTCAGCAGGTCGATCGAACGAACGATGGAGCGTCCGAGCGGACCGTCGGAAGTGGCCAATCAAAAGACTGCAGATTCGCCGTCCCGGTCGCGCCTTCGGCACTTCTGAACGCAATGCGTGACGTGGAAGGGGCTTTCGTACTATCCTCGTCGGATACCTAAAGCCGCACGACCACGGGAACTATGCGTCAAGCGTGACAACATTGTGGGAACCTCACCTTTGCGGAAGGAAGGCCGGGCGAAGGTGCTCGGTCAGGCAAAGTACGTCGATGATCTGAGCCTTCCCGGAATGTGGCACGGCGCAACCGTGCGCTCTACGATTGCGCGCGGTCGAATTCGAGCGATTCACTTTGCAGCCGAAATCGACTGGTCAGAGTTTGCAATTGTACGGGCGAGTGACATCCCGGGCGAGAACACGATCGTCCATCTGACCAAAGATCATCCTTGCCTCGCGGCGCGAGAGGTGAACCATCCTGAAGAACCGATCCTGCTGCTCGCGCACCGCGAGAAAGCTGCGCTGCTGGCAGGCGTTGCAGGCGTACGGGTTGAGTATGACGAACTTCCGGGCGTGTTCACGATAGAGGAGTCAGAGCAGGCCGTCGCGAACAATGATGCAGAGCGGATTGTCTGGGAGGGCAGCAACTACGGTGGAACGGCGAACTGTTTCAAGCAGTATGTGCTGAACTCGGGCGAGGCGAGCGAGACGGAGGATGGCCTGGCGGCTGCATTTGAGGCAGCGGATTACATCGTCGAAGGCGAGTACCACACTGGAGCGCAGGAGCAGCTCTACATCGAGCCGAATGGCGTCATCGCAGAGTGTGAAAAGGATGCAGCAGGGCAATGTAGCTCAGCGTGTGCGTGCAGGGTTCGATGCAGTGCCCGTACTACCTTGTGCATGCGTTGACGTTGATTTTCGATCTGCCGGAAGAAAAGTGCAGAGTGATTCAGACGGAAACCGGCGGAGCGTTTGGCGGGAAGGAAGACTTCCCCTCTGTGATCGGATCGCACGCCGCGCTGCTCGCAATGAAGTGCGGGCATCCGGTGAAGATGATCTACGATCGCGCGGAAGATATGGCCGCGACGACGAAGCGGCACCCATCGCGCACACGGCATCGCACTGCCGTATCGAAGGACGGCAAGCTGCTCGGGTGCGAGATTGAGATTGCTCTCGATGGTGGCGCTTATGCGACGCTATCACCAGTCGTTCTCTCGCGCGCAACGATTCATGCACCCGGGCCATATAAGTGGCCATTCGTTCGAGTGCGAGCAAAAGCGATGGCGACGAACCTTCCTCCGCATGGGGCGTTTCGAGGGTTTGGTGCTCCACAATCACTGTTTGCGCTCGAGCGTCACATGGACAAAGTTGCGCGCGTCATCGGGCTCGCACCGGAAGAGTTGCGCCGTCGTAACTTTCTGACGACAGGCGATTGCACTGCTACCGGCCAGTTGTTGACGGAGCCAGTCGATATGCAACACCTCCTGACGCGGGCTCTTGAAGAGAGTGATTATTACGCAAAGGTGGCGCGATTCGAAGAAGAGAACAACGGCTCGGCGATCAAGCGCGGGATGGGAATTGCCGCCTTTATGCACGGCTCAGGATTTACCGGCTCAGGGGAACGCCGGCTCAACTCCATAGTGCAGATTGAGCTTCTGCCGGATGGACGGCCACAGATTCTTGTCTCTTCGACGGAATTTGGACAGGGTACGAATACGATTTTGTGCCAGGTGGCTGCAGAGGCATTGCAGATTCCTTATGAGCAAGTGGTGATTGCGCAGCCGGATACGCGTGTCGTTCCGAACTCGGGCCCCACGGTCGCCAGCCGCACGGCAATGATCGTGGGAAAGCTTGTGGAGCGCGCAAGTGCACAACTGCTGGAGACTTTACGCGCTGGGGGCGGGTTGCCGTTGAACCACACAGCCGAGGAGTTCATGAAGGCGGCGACGGGTTATCTCGCCGAGCATGAGTCGCTGCGATGCTCTGTTCGTTATGAGCCGGTGCAGCCTGTTGTGTGGGATGACGAGCTGTTTCACGGCGACGCATATCCGGCTTACGCGTGGGCCGTCTACGTTGCGGAGGTCGCGGTCGATCTGAATACATACAGCGCGTCTGTGACACGTTTCGATGCTCTGCAGGAAGTGGGCCGGATTATGCATCCGGTGCTGGCGAAGGGGCAGATCGAGGGTGGCGTGGCGCAAGGCATCGGATATGCGCTTTACGAGAAGTGCGTGTGGAAGGACGGCCGTATGATGAATAACCAGATGACGAACTACATCATGCCGACGAGCGCCGACCTACCGGAAATTCATGTTCACTTTGAAGAGGTTCCGTGCGTGCATGGTCCTTCCGGCGCCAAGGGGATCGGCGAATTGCCGATGGACGGCCCTGCGCCAGCGATTCTGAATGCTATCGAGAACGCGATCGGACTTAGTTTTGATTCGATTCCATTACTGCCGGAGGACATCTTCGCGAAGGCCAGCGGATTTACGAATCCTGAACACGGCGGGAGTCGAGAGCTCGATCCAGAGCGGCTTGGCGAGTTTCTTCCAGAGGTGAACGCATGAAGGCTACGGTTCAGCTGACGGTGAACGGCGAACCACACCGAGCCGAAGTTCCGCCGATGAAGCGACTGCTGGATGTGTTACGTGAAGACCTTCACCTGACAGGAACGAAGGAAGGTTGTGGCGAAGGTGAGTGTGGGGCGTGCGCCGTGTTGATGAACGGAGAGCTCGTGAACTCTTGTCTCGTTCCGGCACTTCAGGCCAACGGTGCACGGCTCTGCACCATCGAGGGTGTGTCGACAGAGGGCCGGCTGCACCCGATTCAGCAGTGCTTTCTTGACAACGGTGGCGCGCAGTGTGGGATCTGCACGCCGGGGATGATTCTCGCGACGCATCATCTGCTGGACAAATATCCAAATCCGACCATCGAGCAGATACAGGAAGGCCTGGCGGGAAATCTGTGCCGCTGCACGGGCTATATGCGGATCTTCGAGGCCGTACAGAAGGCTGCTGAGGCACAACATGCGATCTGATGTCACAGGATATGAGCTGAACGCACCGTCGAATCTTCAGGCCGTGTTGACGCAGCTTGCCTCTGAACCTGGACGTCATGCACTCATCGCCGGTGGCACAGAGCTGATGGTCGCACTGAACACGGGCAGGCTTGCGTCGCGTTCGCTCCTCTCGATCCAACATCTGCGGGAGCTACGATTCATTCGTGTCACAGCGGATGCTGTTCACATTGGTGCTGGGACAACATTCACAGACATTCGCCGGAATGAGACCATCGCGCGCGAACTGCCGATGTTGGTGCAGGCTGCGTCGTGGACGGGATCGATCGCAAACCAGAACCGGGGCACTTGGGGAGGTAATATTTGCAATGCGTCACCTGCAGCGGATACACCTCCAGCGTTACTGGCTTATGACGCAAGCGTAACTTTGTTGAGCGTTCGTGGCGAGCGGACCCTTCCCTATAGCAGATTTCATCTGGGGTACAAGAAGACAGCATTGGAAGCTGACGAGATTCTCTACTCAGTGAGCGTGCCGCGCGCCTACGAGGGTTGGCGACAGTACATTCGCAAGGTGGGAACGCGCAACGCGCAGGCGATTGCGAAGACAGCATTGGCGGGCGTAGCGCTGGTTCTGAAGAATGAGATCGAAGAGGTTCGCATCGGAGCTGCTTCTCTAGCGGACCGGCCGTTGCGCTGTGTGGGCACCGAGGAGGTGGTGCGCGGACGGTCGATCGCAGAAGCAGAGCTGGAGAACACGATTCGGATTGGACGTGCCGCACTTGCTCAAGAGGCTAAGCCTATCGACGATATTCGCTCGACGGCCATGTATCGGAGTGCAGTTGCGGCAAATCTTCTGGAAGAGTTTTTGCGGCAACTTTCGTCTTAGTCTCATTCAAGAAGAAGGCGTGCGGCGGCGAGGTCCTGCTCTGTGTCGATATCCAGATTCAAATCTTCTGCGGAGATGGCGTGAGCGTCGATGAGAAGTTTTCGCGCGCCGGTGTCTCCACGGAGTTGTAGCAACAGTGGAAAAGAAGTTGCGGGGAAATATGCAGGGATGCCGACTATTCCCGCATATGCAGAGGCTGTAATCCGGCACTCGTCCTCAACGAGCGCGCGCAGATGTTGCGCGCGAAGTGCCGGCTGGTCACAGGCAACAATGACTGCGCCTGTCACACCTTGATTCGATGCGATCGTAATGCCGCAACGTATCGAAGACGCAATTCCTTCACCGGGCTCGCGATTGATCGCGAAAATAACAGCGCCGTCTGACTCCGAGCGGCTTGCTGTGATCCGCATCTGTGCGGGTGACCACAACTATGGGTGACAGAGATGCTTCGCGCGCGAGACGGATGGTTCGCTGCAGCAGCGTCTCGCCGGCGAGCAATACATTTTGCTTAGGATAGCCAAGTCTGCGAGAAGCCCCCGCTGCCAAAACGACAGCCGCGACGCTCATAATGCACACTGCAGATAGCGCGAAGACCCGCCTCGTTCTATCTGTTCGAGCACCATCTCAGGCGTCACTCGGCGGGAGTGCCCAAGTTTGCCCTGGCAACAGGACTGAATCTCTGCAATCGTAGCCAGCGCGATAGCCTCCGCGCCATCGCCGCCGAGGTCGAGGCCGATGGGTGCAAAGAGATTCTGACACGCCTGATCCAAGGTCCAGCCGAGGGCCGTTGCGGCTTCACTCACCAGCAGCGCGCTCCTATGCCGCGAACCGAGCAGTCCCAGATACCGCGGCCGGTACGGCAGAAGTGCAGTCAACCAGGAGCGATCCTGCTCGTAGCTGTGGCACATGATGACAACCGCGTCCTCGCGTTGCGGGAGGATGTTTCCAAGATCGCTGGATGTGATTACTGCGTTGGCTGCAGGGAATCGCTCGGACCGGGCGAGCTGAGCACGACCGTCGACAACAACAGTTCTCCATCCCAAGAGTGATGCCAACTGCGTAATGGGCTCCGCATCATCTCCCGCTCCGAAGAGGAGCAGCCTCTGTGGCGGTTCGAGCCATTCGTCGAAGACGGGGCCGTGCGATGAATTTTTTGGGCTTTCGAAGAGAGCGGTTCCAGATTCGTCGTACACGGTGCGCCGTAACGGCTGCTCGTGGTCGGGAAGCCATGTAACGACATTGCGACGCAGTCCAGCGAGAGATTCTCGCATCGCCCTCAAGAGCGCCGCGGCTTCGGGGGTATCAGTCGGTTCGATTAGCAAATCGAGCGTGCCGCCACATCCGAGGCCATACGGAATCTCCGAGGTGTCATCGAAGATTGTCGAGAAGCGCTCGATGATCGCACCGCTACGCGCTGCCCATCGCGCCTTCTTCGCAACTTCAGCCTCAAGACAGCCGCCGGAGATCGCGCCGATGGTGTTGCCACCGTTGGTGATGAGCAGGCGTGCGCCAGGGCGCCGGTAACTTGATCCCTCGACGCCGACGAGCGTGACGAGAGCCGCAGCGTTCCCCTGCTGCCAACTCTCGACGATCGATCGACGCTCGCGCATTCGTTACTCCATCGGTCGCGGGTCTGAGGCAGGCCCTAAGACTTCTCGCTGAAGGTATGGATGCCGCACTCCAGCTTTCTGCCGCCCCATCGGCCACTGCGAGGATCAGCACCAGCAAGGGGCCGGGCCGTGCACGGCTCACACCCGATGCTGGTATAGCCTTCATCGTAGAGCGAGAGCCGCGGAATGTCATGTTCGCGAGCGTAGGCGTCGACACGGTCCCAGGTCCAATCTGCCAGAACGCTTATCTTCTTCATCTGTTTCCCACTCGGCAGACGGTGGTCCTCGAGCTTTTTCAGGTGCGCACGGGTTGGTGACTGCTCACGACGAAGGCCGGTAAACCACCATGTGAAAGGCTCCAGCGATCGCATCAGCGGCTCGACCTTACGGATCTGGCAGCACTGGGTCGGGTTGATGATGTGGAGTAGGCCAAACTGGCTCTCGTGTTCTGCGATGGATGTTAGTGGAAGCGCATTGACGAGGTTTAGTTTCCAGTCGTGTACCAGGTGATCGCGGTATTCGAGGAGGGCTCCGAAGTGATAACCGGTCTCGAGGAAGATGACGGGAACGTTCGGCAAGTGCTGGCGAAGGAGATGGAGAACCACCATGTCCTCGGTCTGGAAGCTGCTGGTGAGGCAGACGTCACGACCTCCGGACAGGCGGACAATTTCAGCGATCAATTCATCCGCGGTCAGTTGCTCGAGATCCAGGAAGGAAGTTCAGCACAGTCTCGCTCATCGCTGCTCCTCCAACCACTTTCGAAGATCCTCTTCCTCTTCGATCCATCCGTCGCCGACGAGTCGTTTGATCGTGTTCACCGTTGAAGGATGCAGATCATTGCGCGTGGAGAGGGCGGTGACTCGTGCGAGTTGCAAAACCCGTGCGACGGCGGGAAGAGCCGACTCTGGAATCAACGGATCGTCGACGTCGACCGCTGATTTGTGTGCTTCCAGCAGCGTGAGGCTGGCGTGGTCCACGAGTTTGCGGTTACCCGGTAACCAGATGAATGCAGAACTTGCGTTCACAGTTGTTGATTCGTGGTTTATCTCGATGCTCGACGAGATCATGCCTGCTGCCGCAGTCGCATTGCTCAATGGGTCGATCAGGATGAATGAACCAAGTGGACGACTGTCTTCGTAGCGATCGAAGAATAGCGGCAGGTTCGTCTCGAACTCCACCTCGGCGATGTCATTCATCTCCAGTGAGGAGACCGGATGATGCTCCGATGTCACAACATCCGTCCGATGACGGATCGAACGGACCTTGGCACGGACGAGACGCGTCGTGTGCTTGAGGAGATAGGTTTGACCGGTGACGAGTGGTTGCTCGCTCATCCAGACCAGCGCTGCGCTGAAGGCGTTGCTTTGGATGGGGGCTTCGGCCTCTGCATCAATTAGCATTTCACCGCGACTGAGGTCGATCTCGTCATCCAGAGTGACGGTGATGCTCTGTGGCGCACTGGCGGCAGCGAGTTCGCCATCATAGGTCACGATGCTGCTCACGCGCGTGGTCCGGCCGCTCGGCAGAGCACGAACGGTCTGGCCGACGCGCAGTTCACCACGCTCAACCCGGCCTGCGAAGCCGCGGAAGACGGCGTCGGGTCGCAGCACAAGTTGCACGGGAAAGCGCAGCGGCTCGGAGACTGAGTCAGCCGTCTGCAGGGGAACGGTCTCGAGGTATTCGAGAAGCGTCGGACCCTCATACCAAGGCATCGCGGTGGACGGCTCGACGATATTGTCACCGACGAGCGCACTCACAGGAATGAGTTCCACGCTTCGGAGCTTCAGCTTGTGAGCGAGCTCAAGAAATTGATTGCGCACCTCATGGAAGACCTCCTCGGAGTAGTCGACAAGGTCCATCTTGTTCACGGCTGCGACGATGTGCGGTATACGCAGAAGGCTGGCGATAAACGTATGCCGCCGCGATTGGGGCAGCAGACTGCCGGCCTTGACGAAGGCCTTTGCGTCGATGAGCACAATGGCAACGTCTGCGGTAGATGCGCCGGTGGCCATGTTGCGCGTGTACTGCTCGTGTCCCGGTGTGTCAGCGATGATGAACTTGCGCCTCGCCGTGGAAAAGTAGCGGTAGGCAACATCGATCGTGATCCCCTGCTCACGTTCGGCGCGCAGACCATCCGTCAACAACGACAGATCGAGTTCGCCGCCGGAACGGTTGACGCGGCTGGTGCGAACGGCGGCGAGCTGGTCTTCGTACACGCTTCTGGTGTCATGTAGCAGCCGACCGATAAGCGTGCTCTTTCCGTCGTCCACGCTGCCGGCAGTCGTGAAGCGGAGCATTTCCTGGTCGAGATGGCGGTCGAGAAAGCCGCGAAATGCTTGCTCGCGCGCCATCTCCGAGTGAGCGGAGCGGTTGAGTGTAACGTCAGTCGAAGTCATCAGAAATATCCCTCCCGCTTCTTCAACTCCATGGAGCCCTCTTCATCGTGGTCAATCGCGCGGTTTTCGCGCTCGCTGCGCCGGAAGCCGATTAGCTCCTCGATGATCTTCGGTAGCGTGTCCGCTTCGCTGCGGATGGCGCCGGTGCACGGGGAGCAACCCAGTGAGCGCATACGGACCCTCATCTTCTCCGGACGCTCATGCGGAAGTAGCCGCGTCGTCTCGTCCACAAGCGTCAGCGTTCCACCGCGGCTGACGACGAGGCGCTCTTCAGCGAAGTAGAGCGGGACGATTGGGATCTGCTCTGCGTAGAGGTAGAGCCATATGTCCAGCTCCGTCCAGTTGGACAGCGGAAAGACGCGTATCGACTCACCCTTGCGCAAGCGCGAGTTGTACAAGCTCCAAAGCTCTGGCCGCTGGTTCTTCGGGTCCCATTGGCCGTGTGCATCACGAAAGCTGTAGACGCGTTCCTTCGCGCGGCTCTTCTCTTCGTCGCGACGTGCGCCTCCGAAGGCAGCATCGAACCCACCTTCTGCCAGCGCATCGAGCAGCGAGCGGGTCTTGAGAGCACCGCAGCAGTTCTGCGTACCGAGCGTCCATGGGCTCGCCCCTGAAGCTATCGCCTCTTCATTGCGGTGGACAATCAGTTCAGCCCCGATCTCCCGCGCATACGAGTCTCGAAACGCAATCATCTCGCGAAATTTGTAGCTCGTGTCCACGTGCAGCAGTGGGAAAGGGATACTGCCGGGATAGAACGCCTTCTGCGCCAGGCGCAGCATGACACTCGAGTCCTTGCCGATGGAGTAGAGCATCACCGGTCGAGCGAACTCTGCAACGGCCTCGCGCAGGATGTAGAGGCTCTCGGCTTCGAGCGCCTGAAGATGATTCAACCGCTGACGATGTAGCAGGTTGACTGTGGATACGGTTTCGTTTGCGGTCGCCGACAATGGAGGCCTCCGGAAGAGCGACGGATAAGCGACACTGGCGCAAAGCTCCAGGTCGCGAATCCAGTTGCTTTTTGGCTTATGTCAGTAGAGGAAGGGCCGGAGACGCGATACGCATCGATCCAACCCACGGAAGGGCGGTGTCAGCAACAACAACAGCTGACCGACCGACGGGAGTGAGGCATGCCCTTCATGGTGCTAGTGTACGGCCCGCTTGGGGGATGCTGCAACTACACAGCCGTTGCACCACTGTCTACATCGAGCGAGGTTTGTGGAACTGGTGACGGAACGCCAGAATGGCTGCAGTACATTGCCCGGAGAGTTCCCGCCGTGTTCTGTCGCTCGCGTTTTGAGCCCCAAGGAGTAGCCGTATGTTCGCATTCCGCCAACGGCTGATTGCGTCTCTCGCAGTCGCCGCCAGCGTCTTCGGCGTGAGCGCGAACATCTACGCGCAGGCGAGCAAGAGCGCGACAGAATATCCGGATTCCCGCGTCGACATCTACGGCGGTTACGGCTACTTTCACCCTATAAACAGCGGCGTTGGATTCAAACAGTACTTCGATGTAAACAACCCCAACGCGACCATTAGCGTTACTGGGTACTTCAATCGCTACATCGGCGTCGCGATGGAGGGCGGCTACTTCTCCGGCACTCGGGAGCACGCAGTCTACAACCCCAATTGTGTGGGGGAAGGCTGTTCGCAGCTCATCTATACCGCTGAGGCTGGCCCGGTGTTTCGGGTGCCGTTTGGCGCTTGGATTCCGTTTTTGCACGCTCTGGGCGGCGGTGTCCGGAACAACGGCCCCGTCGATCAGCCGCTGACCTGGGGCTGGGGCGTGACGGGCGGTGGCGGGCTCGACTACACGGTACCGTTCTTTCATAAGCACGTCGCAGTGCGCATCATCCAGGCGGACTGGCAGTATTCACAGGTCGTCTATGGTCCTCTTGTTCTGCCCGAAGCTGTGAAGGGTGGTTTCGGTGAAATCTCTGCGATGAAGCTCTCTGGCGGAGTCGTGGTGAAACTGGGTGAAGTCACACCGGCGAAGGCGCTGGATGTAGGCTGCAAAGCGGAGCCAGCAACTGGTTATCCGGGCGATGTCATTACAATCACCGCCGCATCAATCAACTTCGATTCGAAGAAACCCGCCGCTTATACGTGGAAAACCAACGGCGGCAAGTTGAAACCCGACCAGGCTCAAGCAACGATCGACACAACCGGACTTGCGCCGGGGGAGTATGAAGTAAGCGCCCACGTCGTTCAGGGCATGAAGGCCCGGCAGCAGGCCTCGTGCATGACGCCCTTCACCATCAAGCCGTTTGAACCGCCGACACTCACCTGCTCCGCGAACCCATCGAGCGCGACGGCAGGAACGGTCATCGACATCAGCACGACCGGAACAAGTCCGCAGAATCGGCCGCTTACATACTCCTACACCTCGAGCGCCGGACAGATTGAAGCGACGGGGCCAACTGCGAAGCTCTCGACTGCGGGACTCACGTCTACAACGATTACCGTCACCTGCAATGTAGTTGATGACCTTGGACAGAGTGCACAAGCGAACACCCAGGTCACGCTCACCGTTCCGCCGACGCCGATTGTTGCGGAGACTCAGGATCTCTGCCACATCAGCTTTGAGCGGGACCACCGCCGCCCGGTGCGCGTAGACAATGAGGCGAAGGGCTGCCTCGACGACATCGCACTCACGATGCAGCAGCAGGCAGGCGCGAAGCTCGTGGTGGTCGGAAACTCTTCGGCGAATGAGCATCCTGAGGCCGGTGCAGAGCGCGCACTCAACGCTCGCCAGTACCTCGTGCAGGAAAAAGGTATTGATAGCTCGCGAATCGAGGTTCGCGTAGGTTCGATGCCCGGACGATTTGTCAGCAACACCCTGGTGCCCCCGGGAGCGCACTTCGATGGCTCCAGCTCGCACACCTTTGACGAGAACTCCGTCATTCGTCACGGACAGGCATACGGCGTTCCCGGAAGTAGGGCGCCTTCGGGCTCGCACTACCAACCGCGCAGAGGTAAGCCTTCGCACAGCCGGGCTCCCTCACCGGTGCAGGGATCGATAACGAGCCCATCGACGCCTGCTGCAAGACCCGGGGCCACTCCTGCAGCGACGACCGGAAAGCCAAACCCGCACGCCAAGCCTTCGCCGGCCACACCCATGCCTCTTCAGCCTACGCAGGGAAAGCGCGCAATCGCCAAACCATCACCTTCCACTCCGATGCAAGCCACAGGCAGCAAGCCTTCGCCTGCAACTCCAATGCCTCAACCCGCAAAGAAGAGTTAGCGGCGAAAGACGGCTGACCTCGGTGATCTCGCGACTTTCTGTTAGACTTGTCTAGTCGAAGGCAGGTTGAACCTGCGTGCGGACGCTGACTCTCGTCGCGTGATTCTTCGACAGAAATCACTAAGGTTCGGGGCGTAGCGCAGTCTGGTAGCGCACCTGCTTCGGGAGCAGGGGGTCGTTGGTTCGAATCCAATCGCCCCGACCATTTCCCCAAATTTTGGCCCTTTTTGCAGATGAGGGATATCTATGGGTGGGGGCTAGAGCATCAACGGAGCGCTTCGGAAGTAGCATATTGCCGGTTCGGCACTTTCGAATGAGTCCTGCGAAACGTACTGTAAATAGGCCAAATTCGCTAGTGCTAACCCGCGCTGCGGATCCAAGGCACGGTCGCCGAGATCGGCGTCAGCAAGACCATAGAGAGCAAGTTTTACCTGCTGCTCTTCAAGTCGCCATTCCCCATCTTCCTTTCCCAAAAGTTCCGGCCGATCTTGCCGTCCAGATTGTCGATATATGCGGCATGCATTCGATGGCAGATCGCCGTCATGCGCGATTCGAGCCAGGTCATTTCAGTGTTGACCTTCGCTGTCGGCTGCTTCTGATCATCGCTCGATGTCGCTACGATCTGTCGCACCATCTCGGCTGGCCCCCGCAGACCCTGGTGATCCGTGATGATTTGAAGCGAGTGTCAGAGCATGTTCGCTCCACAATCGCATGGCTATACTGACCGCATGCGGTTAGTTCAGATCGGTTCCAATTCCGAAAAGACGCAGGTAGCGGTGGTAGACGGCGACTACCTTCAATTGTTGAACGGGTGCAATTCGGTTTACGAACTGGCGCAGACTGCGCTGCGGACAGGCAAACCATTGCGCGAATTAGCGAAACAGCAGATTTCGGGTGAGAAGGTGGAATACGATCCGATATACCGGTGCGAATCTGAGTGGCGCCTGCTGCCCCCGTTTACGCATCCGGAACCGGCGCGATGTCTCGTGACCGGTACGGGCCTGACCCACAAGGCAAGTGCAGATAACCGGCAGGCGATGCATCACAATCCGGCGGAACTCTCCGATAGCATGCGAATGTATCTAGCGGGCTTGGAGGGGGGGCATCCCGAGCCGGGAGAAATTGGCACGTCACCTGAATGGTTCTATAAGGGCTGCGGTACGATTCTCCGCGCGCACGGACAACCCCTGATTGTGCCTCCGTTCGCTGGCGATGGCGGAGAAGAGCCAGAGATCGCGGGAGTCTACGTGATCGATTCCGAGGGGCGGCCGCGCCGCATTGGAATGGCCGTGACCAACGAATTCTCGGACCACGTTCTCGAGAAACAGAACTATCTGTATCTGGCACATTCGAAACTCCGGATGTGCTCGATAGGCCCGGAACTTGTGTTGGATCCCGATTTCGGCGAGATCTCCGGAACCGTCAGCATCGAGCGCGGCGGCGCAGTACTCTGGTCGCAGGCGATCGCGAGCGGAGCGGAAAACATGTCACACACGCTCGAAAATCTCGAGCACCACCATTTCAAATACGACGCGCACCGTCGACCCGGAGACGCGCACATCTATTTCTTCGGGGCGGACGCCTTCAGTTTTGGCGCGGGAATCGAGCTGCAGGATGGCGACGTTATGGTGATCGCGTACGAAGGCTTCGGACGTCCGCTGCGCAATTCCATTCGGATTCAAAAGACCGCAGAGAAGCTGGTGGAGGTTCTACCGCTGTAGTTTCACAATACTCTTATAGTCAATTAGAAAACTTATTGTGCAGCTAATCGATTGGGTGTGGTACGATTCGGCCACTGAGAATGATCCTCGCCCAACTATCCTGGCCAGAAATTAAATCCGCGCGGTCACGGGTATGCGTTGTGCCCCTGGGTTCGTTGGAGCAGCATGGGCTGCACCTGCCGCTATGGACGGACACGGCGATCGCCTCCGGAATCGCGAGCCGGATCGAGCAGCGTCTACCGGATCAGGTGCTGCTTGCGCCGGCGCAGCCGGTTGGTTACTCGCCGCATCACGCTCATTTCGGTTGCGTGAGCCTGGACCTCTCAAGCTACATGGCCGTCATCAAGGACTTGTGCCGTTCGTTCGCTGCGATGGGATTTCACAGGGTCTTTCTGCTCAACGGCCATGGCGGAAATGACGTGCCCTGCCGCGCCGCTCTGTGCGAAATGAAGGTGGAGATCCCAGACTTGAGGGTCGTGCTGGCCTCTTATTGGACGCTGGCGGCGGAGGCCTTTGGACGCATTCGCACATCGCCTCCCGGGGGGATGAACCATGCCTGCGAAATGGAGACCTCGATCATGCTGGCCCTACATCCCGAACAGGTCAATCTCTCTGCGGCCCAGGACGATGGTCCGCTCGCCCGCGGCGATCAGCAGCGATTCGACTCTCTTCCCCCATCGCCTCTGCGCCGCGTTCCGGACATGCTTCGTGCACAGCCCTACTATATGGTCCGCAACTTCGACGAGATCTCTGCCACCGGAACTGTCGGCTCACCCAGCCACGCGACCCGCGAAAAAGGAGATCTGTTCCTCAACGCCGCCGTGGATGCCGTGGCCGCTCTCGTTCAGGCCTTCGCCGCCGGAGATCTCGATTTTGCGGGAGAGGAGAAGGCTGCACCGCCGCAAGCACATGTCCCCTGATTTGAAATCGCACCTCTCGAAAGAACATTCGCCGAAAGACTACGAACGCTGGGGAGCCCTGCCTGTCCACAGCCGCCGCGCGTTGGTGGCCACCGCGGACACCGATGCCACCAACGCGGCGGTCGCCGTTCTAAGGGAAGGCGGAAGCGTTGTCGATGCGGCCATTACTGCCGCCTTCGCTCTTTCGGTCACGCAGCCTGGGATGTGCGGCCTTGGTGGCGGAGGCCATCTCCTAGCGCACCTGGCCGACGGCCGAACCCTCTGCCTCGACTTTCGCGAACAGGCTCCGCACTCCGCATCGCGCGACATGTTCGTTCATTTGCCGGAAGGCGCCAGCGCAGCTGGCTGGCTTGCCGCGGCCACGCCCGGTCTTGTCGAAGGCCTCTCCGAAGCTCACCGCCGCGAAGGCCGCCTTCCCTGGAGCCGTCTGCTCGAGCCCGCGATCGCTCTGGCCGCAGAGGGCCACGCCGTCAGTTATCTCCGCTCGGAGATGCTCGCCGGGTCCACTGTGCTGCGCCACAACGCGGAATCCAGGCGCATCCTTCTTCGCGACGGCCGTCATTTTCAGCCTGGCGAAGTCCTTCGACAGCCCGAGCTGGCAGCCACGCTTGAACGCATTGCCATGCATGGCGGAGAGGAGTTCTACCACGGCGAGACCGCCGATCTGCTCACACGAGCCTCCATCGCCAACGGCGGAGCCATCCGCCTATCCGACCTCGACTCTTTCAGCTGCGCCGAACATCGGCCACTCATGTACACCTATCGCGGCCGCGAAGTCTGGACGATGCCTCCGTCGAGCGCCGGTGGAATCGGCCTCCTGCAGATCCTCGCAATGTTCGAAGAAACATCCTTCCCGGCCGATGCTCCTCTCTCCTCTGCCTTTTTGCATCACCTCGTCGAGGCCATGCGCCGCGCCTTTGCCGACCGCGCCTCCATTGGCGATCCCACCTTCATCGATATCCCGGCAAACCTGCTCGATTCCGCCCACCTCGCTCGCCTCCGCGCATCCATCGATCCTCATCACGCCACGCCCAGCTCCGCCCTCAACCCCGGTGTCGCACTCGAAGAAAACACCTGCACAACGCACGTCTCCGTTCTCGACGCCGAAGGAAACGCCGCCGCTCTCACCATCACTATCAATGGTCGCTACGGCAGCGGAGTGACCGTCCCCGGTCTCGGTTTCCTGCTCAACAACAACATGAATAACTTCGCCATCCGTCCCGGCCACCCCAACCTCTATGGAGTCGTCCACGGCGAAGCCAATGCCATCGCACCCGGCAAACGTCCTGTGTCCTCCATGGCTCCCACCATCGTCAGTCGCAACGGCAAATCCGATCTTGTCGTCGGAACCCCGGGCGGCCCCACCATCGTCTCTGCCATCGCTCAGGTTCTGCTTTACATTCTTGATTTCGACTGGAACCCCCAGGACGCCGTCAACGCTCCCCAAATCCACCACCAGTGGCTCCCCGACACCCTATTCCTCGAGCGAGGCTTCCCCACCGACGTCACGCAGGCCCTTGAAGCCCGCGGCCATCGCCTCGAATACCGCACTTCCCTCACCGACCTCAACGCCATCGCAGCCCGCGACGGGTGGCTCGAAGCCGGAGTCGATCCCCGCCGCGAAGGTTGCGCCGTCGGGATCTGAATCGCCACACCGCCTCCTCAAGACACCAAGGAGTGGAGCATGAGCCGCAAGCTTCGCCTCACCTTCCCTGCTACCGGAGAAACCCTCCTCGCCGACATGCTCGACGACGAAGCTCCCGCGGTGTGCGACTACATCTGGTCCATCCTGCCCATCGAAATCCGCGCCATCCATGGAATGTATTCGGGAGCTGAAGTCTTCCAGCTCCTTGACAACCCCAGTCCAGTCGAGCCGGAGAACCAGACCTCCCTTCCCCTCCCGGGCGAACTCCTCTACTTCTTCGATCGCGGAGGAAACGTCACCAGCCCGCCTCGCCTCATCGGCGAAGTCTGCCTGGTGTACGGCCGCGGCGTCAGCCTCAAGGGCCCTGAGGGCGTCCCCACCTACGCGAGTCTCTTCGCTCGCATCCCCGGGGATTGGAAGCACGACTGGAAAGACTTCGCTCAAGCCTGCCGCCGCTGCCGCTGGGAAGGTCCGCAGATCCTCAGGATCGAGGCTGAATGCCCATAGCGCGCATCCAGCTGACGACCTGGGAGATCATGATCTTCGCGGCCTATCTGCTTCTCACGGTCGCCGTCGGCTTCATCGTCGGTCGCAAAGGCCGAGCCAACCCGCGCGATTACTTCCTTGGCGACAATAAACTCCCGTGGTACGTCATCGGAACATCGATGGTCGCCAGCGCGCTTTCGAGCGATCACTTCATCGCCCAGGTCGGAGCCGCCTATCGACACGGTTTTGTCATCGCCGCTTTCGGCTGGAACTCCTGGATCGTCTACTCGCTCCTCATCTGGATCTTCCTTCCCTACTACATGCGCACTCGGCTCTACACCATGCCCGAGTTTCTCGAGCGCCGCTACAACTCCACCACACGTTATCTATTCGCCATCTTCTGCGTGGTCGGTTATCTCTTTTCGCTCATCGCCGGCCCACTCTATGCCGGTGGCCTCGCCTTGCAGAGCATGTTCGGAATCAACATCATCTGGGGAATCGTCTTCCTCGGGGCCCTCACCGCCACTTACACCGTGTACGGCGGCCTTAAATCCGCGGCATGGACCGACTTCATGCAGATGACTGTCCTCCTCCTTGGAGGAATCCTCGTACCGGTGATCGGGCTTCACCGCGTCGGCGGCCTTTCCCACCTCGCGCACGATCTTCCCGCTAAATTCCAGGTCTTCCACGGCAATAAAGATCAGATGTTCCCCGCAACCGGAGTCTTCACCAGCTTTCTAAGCATAGGTATTTGGTACAACTGCACGAGCCAGCACATCGTCCAGCGCTGTCTCGGGGCCAAGGACGAGTGGAACGCTCGCATGGGCGTCGTCACGGCCGGCTTCCTCCACACGGTCATGCCGTTCCTCTTCACGCTACCGGGAATCATCGCGTTCAAACTCTTCCCCAACCTCACCCGCCCCGACCAGTCCTACATCCTGCTCGTCGAATCCCTCGTCCCCCGCGGTCTTCGTGGCCTTATCCTCGCAGCGATCGCCGCCACGCTCATGTCGCATCTTTCCGCCATGATCAACTCCACCTCCACCATTCTCACCATGGACATCTACAAGCGCCTTCTCCGCCCCGAAGCCACGCCGCGCTCGGTTGTCGTCTTCGGTCAGTGGAGCGGAGCCGCCACCATGTTCCTTGGAATCCTCGCCGCCATCTGGTTCAGCACCTCTCACCTGTCCCTCTTCGTGCTCATCCAGGAAGGTTTCGCCTATATCGCACCGCCGTTCGCGGTCATCTTTACGGTCGGCCTTCTGTGGCGCCGAGCCAACGCCACCGCCGCGATGACCACCATCATCGCTGGCTTTGCCTTTACCGCCCTGCTCCAGTTCTATCTTTTCGAACTGCCCGTCTTCGCGCCGTACGCCAACTACCTCTATCGAGCCCTCGTCGCCTGGGTTTTCTGCATGATCGTCATGTTCGCAACGTCGCTTCTCACCGCCCCTCCCGATCTCGCAAAAACCAATAACATCATCTGGAGCCCACAGTACGCTCCTCTTCCTCTCAAAGAGCGCCTCCATTACACCGGATGGAAAAACCTTCGCCTCTGGTGGCTCCTCTTCATCGGCTTGGTCTTTGCGATCTATGGTTTCTTCTTCTGGTTCCGTCTACAGCATCCGGAGATTCCATGAACCAGACCATCCGCGAAGGCCTCGAAATCACCTGCGAAAACGGAGCCGTCGCCGCCGGTCCCGCCGAAGCCGCGCGGGCCGGGGCTGCCATTCTCGCCCAGGGGGGCAACGCTTTCGACGCGGCTGCCGCCGCCAGTCTGGCCTGCGCCGTTATGCAGCCGCAGCAGATCGACCTCGGAGGATACGTTCTCGCTGCCGTTCTGCGCGAAGGAGCAACCGGTCGCATCTGGTCCGTCGACGCCAACACCATCGCCCCTGCCGCCGTCACGGCCGATATGTTCCGCACGCACCCGGTGCGGTCCAACCCGACCACCTATCTCGACATCAACGAACGCGAGTACGGCTGCACCGTCGAAGGTAACGCCAACCTCTACGGTCCGCTCGCCGTCTCCGTTCCGGGATTCATCTCGGGGGTCGGCACTCTCTCCGAGCGCTGGGGCCAACTCCCGTGGCCGCAAATCATCGCACCCGCACGCACGCTCGTCGCCGCAGGGATGCCCTACTCCAACATCCTTAGCGACGTCGTCTTCAAGCGCGAAGCTATCGCCCGCTATCCCTCTACGATGCAATTCCTCCTCCCCCAAGGCTTCGACCAACTCCCCGCCGAAGACGACCTCTGGCTCCGCCCCGACCTGCTCCGAACGCTCGACCGCCTCGCCGCTGCGGGCTGGCGGGACTTTTATACTGGCGAACTCGGCCACACCATCGCCGACTTCGTCTCCGCCCAGGGCGGCGTCCTCACCCGCGAGGACATGGCGACCTTCGAGCCTCGCATCACTGATCCCCTCACCGGCTCTTATCGGAACGCGCAGATTCACACGGCCATCGCGCCCAACGGCGGCTTCAGCGTCCTCAACGCCCTCACTGATCTCGAACACCAAACGGTCTTTCCAGACACGGATCCCTGCTACTGGGACACCATGGCAAAAGTTCTCGCCCGTATGTGGACCGACCGCCTCGCCGATTCGCCATTGCCCGGCACCAGTCCCCACGGCACGATGCACATCGCAGCTGCCGACCGATCCGGTAACATCGCCAGCGTCACCATCTCGCAGGGCGGCCTCTTCGGCTCCTGCCTCACGGTCCCCGGCACCGGCATCATTCTCGCCCACGGAATGTGCCGCTTTGAACCACGTCCAAACCACGTCAACTCCCCGGGCCCCTCAAAGCGGCCGCTTAACAATGTCTGCCCGCTCCTCATCCGCCTTCCCGATCGCGATGTAGCCATCGGAGTCCGCGGCGGGCGTCGCATCGTCAGCGTCTCCGTGCAACTGGCGCAACGCGTCGTCGACAACAACGTCACGGCCTATCAAGCCGCCACGGCGCCCCGTATCCACACACTCTCCGGCAACCCGCTCGAAATCTCTGACGACTTCAACCCTGGTATCCGCGCAGCTCTCGACCGCGCCGGCTATAAGACCGAAATTCCAGACGAAGTAGGAGGCTCAGCCCACGCTGCCGAATTCTTCCGCGCCACCCGCAAAGTCCGTGCCGGTGGCAACGTTTGGGCCGCAGGTATCTGACGCAAACCCCGATAATGGAAATCCGATGAAGATCACTGGCATCGACTGCATACCACTCAGCATCCCTCTTCGTCCCGAGCTGGCAATTCGCGCAAGCGGAGGTACGCATTCTGTATCGCCGTTCCTGCTGGTCAAGATCCATACCGACGATGCTGTATACGGCCTGGGAGAAGTCTCGTGCACTCCGCGATGGAGTGGAGAGGACCAGGTCACCGCGGCTCACTTCATTCGAACCATCTTCGAGCCGGCGCTCATCGGTCATGACCCTTGCAACATCGAACTGCTGACCACGCGTATGCGTCGCGCCCTGGCCGGCCATCCCTTCACCAGGGCCGCTCTGGAAATGGCGCTTTGGGATATCCTCGGCAAGGTTGCCGGTCTGCCAGTCTATCGTTTGCTGGGCGGCCCTGTGCGGGAGTTTATTGAAACCAAATGGTCCATCTCCGGAGTTGAACCAGAGCGTGCGGCTGAGATCGCACGATGGGCACTCGATCAGGGATTCACAACCATGAAGGTCAAGGTGGGCATTGATCCCGACCTCGATCTGGCCCGCGTGCGCGCAGTTCGAGAAGCCGTTGGACCCGCAGTCCGTCTCGGCGTGGACGCTAACGGCGCCTGGACTCCTGCGAAGGCAGTGACCATGATCCGCCGTCTGCAGGAGTTCGACATCTACTTCGCCGAGCAGCCGGTACCGCCGGGGGATGTCGAGTGGCTGGCGGACGTTCGCCGCCAGGTGACGACTACCATCCTCGCGGATGAGAGCGTCTACACTCCGCAGGACGCCCTCGCCATCGTGAAAGCGCACGCGGCCGGAGCCCTCTCGGTATACGTCGGCAAGTCTGCCGGGATCGGACCGGCACGCAAAATAGCGTCCATTGCGGAAGCTGCAATGTTGGGCTGCACGATTGGAAGCAATCTCGAACTCGGGGTGGGTAGTGCGGCCATGATCCACCTGGCAATGGCTACGCCCGGGATCACTGCGGAAGAGTTCCCTTGCGACATCATTGGCCCCATGTACTACACCGACGACATCCTCCAGGAGCCGCTGCAGTTGGCGCACGGTAAAGCCCTGCCCATCGATCGCCCAGGCCTGGGAGTCGAACTCGATGATGAAAAGGTGCGGATGTATCGCGTCGAATAACTCGTCCGCTACATCGCCGTCCATCCACCATCGACCGCCATGACAGCACCGGTGACGTACGACGCGGCGTCGGACGCGAGGAACAAAGCCGCATACGCGACTTCGCGAGGCGTTCCCACGCGGCCCAGAAAGGTCTTGTCGATCTGGCGCTGGTAGACAGCGTCGCCTGGCTTGGGCGAGATACGGGTCTGGATCGCGCCTGGGCAGATCGCATTAGCGCGCACGTTTTGCGCACCATAGTCGTAGGCCACGCTGCGTGTCAAGCCGATGATAGCGTGCTTGATGCTCGTATAGGCTGCCGAGTTTCGCGCTCCAACTATGCCCTGCACGGATGCCATATTGATAATGGATCCACACTGCTGCCGAATCATGAACGGCAGTACAGCGGCAGTAAAGTGTTGCGTCCCGAGTAGGGAAATCCGGTAAGAGCATTCCCACTCTTCATCGGTGGCCTCCACAGAGGCATGAGCAGCGCCAAGATAAGCGGCATTGTTACACAGAATGTCGACGCGCCCATTGATGGCGGCGGCGATATCGACGACGTTGCGCACGTCACGCGGCGCCCCCACATCCGCACGCACGAAAATCGCTTTCGGGCTGGCACCGCCGGCCGAATCGACGTTCCACGGTCCTTCTTCGATGTCGGCCGCTACCACGTGCGCTCCGGCTTCCGCGAACAATTCCGCGATCGACCGGCCAATGCCATGTGCTGCCCCGGTGACAATGGCAACCTTGTTCTCAAGAGTGATCACAACTCATTCGCCAGCGGCTTTCCCGCGCGTCCGACGTGCGCACGTGTAATCGTGGTGCGGCCAAGATTTGCCGCGTACAAGCAGCCATCGCGAAAAGCAAGGTTGGTTGGACGGCTGAGAAGAATGCCCCAGCGGTCATAGGCGAAGAGTTTCTTCTCTCCGGCGGGGCCGATGCGATGAATGTCATCCGACGCGTAGCATGCCGCAAAAAGATTGCCGTTCGCATCGAGCACTAGGCCATCGGGAAACCGACCGACATCCTCTGCGTATATCTGCGCAGTGCCAGTCGCTAGACTTATCCGGTAGATGCTGTCGGTGTCGCTCTCGACCATAAAGAGGTGCTGCTCGTCTGCGCTCAAGGCGAGCCCGTTGGCATAGCCGAAAGGTCCCGCTAGAATTTCCCCGCTGCCGTTGCTCCCGTATTTCATAAGCCAGCCGTTGCGTTTTTTCCAATTGCCGGAATCTGTAACGTAGTAATTGCCGCTGCGGTCGAAAACGCCGTAGTTCGGGCTGACCAACTGGTACTTTCCGGCGTTCCTGGCGAAGACCGACCACTTGCCCGGCCGGCTCACCCGAATAATACCGCGCTGCGGATTGCAAACGAACAGTTCCGCGTCATCCGGTGTCCAGGCTATCCCAGCGCAAAAGCCTCCGACCTTAGCTACAGTTTCAAGTGCTCCAGCCGGTGAGATGGAGTATATCTGGCCGGCTTCTCCGCCAGCCCAAAGCCAGCCGTCACGATCGAACGCGAGACATTCAGGGTGGTCAAGCCCATTAGCGAAGATCTCGAATCGTTCAATCGGAATTTCCGGTGCGATCTCAGATTCCAAAATGATGATATTCTCCGCCGCTGATACTAACCTTGCGTGACGCGAATTTTTTCAAGGCTGCGGGTCATGATACCGATTCTGCGTATATGTCGGGCGGCGCACCGAGGTGCGCCGCCCGTTTCATCATCACGTGCACTCCTATTCAACGCACGATCAATGGGCATGCCCCTCGTTTCCGTAATCTTCCCCGTGCCGCTGCCAATCTCCGCATGGACCAGATCTGGCCCCACAGTGGTGATCGTCTTGTTGCCTGGTGGTCAAAGCCAGCAGGCTTCCGGCCGGAACCGATACGGTGATCGTTCCACTGAAACCGGTGTTCACTCTTCCTGACTCCGTGACTTTACCGCTGCCATCGGCATTCCAGACAAGCTCTCTGAACTCCACCCCCTCAGGCAGGTCGCCGATGCTTACCGATGTCGCCGCCTGGTCGGTGCTCATCGCAAACAGAGTCCACTCGCCGGTAGGACTGCGGAACGGAGTGATCAACTTCGCACCGGATGTACCGCTGTAGCCGAGCACCTGCCAGTGTTGTCCTGTGGTATTCGCCATGAGCCATTCCATGTAGTAGGACGGGCGCAGCGGCCATTGATCCTGGCCCGGCGTGGGATCTGAAACGTATCCAATCAGCGAATAATCCTGATAACCAAAGTCGTACTGCGCCCGATAGAAATCCCATTTGGAGAAGCCGATGAAACCGTCGTTAACCCCCTCCATATTGAACTGCGCTTGCTGAAAGGCAGCGATATTGGTTTGGCTCATACCTGTGAGTGTCCCGTCGGAGTTCACATAATATCCGGCGTCCGTGGCCACCGGTGTGTTGTTCTCGTATGGGTCTTGGTCTTTGATCGCCACACCATTGTAGGTTTTATATCCCCGCACGCCATACTCGGTGATGGAGAGCGGCTTGGTGTTGTATCCCTCGCTTTTCAAAGTAGTCATCGCGTCCAAGATGCCGCTCAGACGGCTCGTCATGTACTCCGAATCGTAGTAATTCCAATAGATGTGTTCCGACCAGGCGTCCAGGACGTCATCCATGTGTTGGGCCATATAGAGAAAGAAGGGTGCCTGGCCATTCAGCACCAGATCCCCTCCTACCAGCTTGATCTGATTCCGAATCCCGTCCTGCGTCAGATAGAAGTCCAGCTGGCGGTAAGCGTATTCGTAGAGGGCCATGTTACCGGTGATGTATGCCACGGAGTCGGGTTCGTTCTCAACGGTTAGTTCCTTGATCACCGTGATCCCGTGGTTCTTCACCAGGTCATTCACGGTCGCTGCGAAGTTTTGCATGTCCGTGTCGATGTAGACTTCCGCCTGCGCCGTTGTGAGGTTGTTGGAGGGGTGAGTTAGGGACTGCCATGTGATGTTGACCCTCGCACCCGCGGCCTGCGCCAGCTCGATGGTTTGATTGAACGAGTCCACGAGGCTTTGATTCCCGGCGAGAAAATTGTTCTTCGAGAGGAAAATTCGGCTCAGGCCTGGTCGCATGCTCTTGACCTTGGCCTCAACATTCGCCGTATTCTCCGGCGCGGAATTGTTCCATCCCTTGGCCGGATTGCTGATCGAGGTGTATAAGTCCTCGTTCATCTGCGCGCCGTACCCTTCAAAGTCGGGCACCACAATCTTCCGGGAATTTGCGGCAAACTCTGTCACAGCCGTTTGTCCGCGCAGCATCACCTTGCTCGTGGGCGTTCCCGTGGACACTTCCGCTTTTACGGACACCACTTCTGCAAGAGGCACGTCGCCCAGATCGATCACTGCTTGTCCATTGGAAGAATCAACATTGCTAAACTTCAACGGGTTGTGGGGTCCCCCGTTCGGTCCGCTCACATCCACCCACACTTTTCCAAACTGCTCTTGAGATGCCACCACACCATTCATGCCAACGACTGTGAGATAGAGCTGTGCAGTTTGGTCCTGAGGGCCACGCAGGGAATACAGATCCAGCGCAAGCTGGCCTTTATCATCAGGCCCGACCTGTCCCGGCGCGGCTGCTATCGCCGAGACGGGCCCAATCACCAGGAGCAACACGAGAAACGATGGGAACACCCTTTTTGAAACAAACCCGAGTTTCGACATGGAGGCGGCTTTCCTTTCAAACGGTTGGGCGTAAATTTCTAGTCTGGCTTCTAGAATTTCAAGTTCATGCTCAGCTGAATCCTCCGGTAACTACCGTCTCCGCTGACACTCATGCCGGCATTCGCAACCGGAGTGCCTCCATCGCGAGTATCGGAAATCGTTTCTACCGGGTCGCCCTGGTTGAAGTGATTGAATGCATCAAAGAAGTCCGCGCGAACTTGAAGGTGTACCCGCTCCCGCACGGTGAAGGTCTTCATTCCGCTCATGTCCCAGTTCACGGACCCAGGTCCGAAGAGCAGGTCTCGCGCTGAATTTCCCCAGGTCCAGGGTTGCGGTGGAGCAAACGCGGCCGTGTTGAACCATGGCACCCCGCCGGTGGCTGTGACGCCATGACGGTGCGATCTACCCGCATACAAAGAAACGCCAGGCACCCGATCCGCTCTGCCGGGCCACCAACCTGTGAATGACGTGCCCGTCTGCGAGTAGGCGACCGAGAACGGAAGACCGCCTTGATACCACGTCATTCCTGAGAGCTGCCACCCGCCAACGATTGCGTTGGCAAAGCTGCCGGAGCTGTTCAACCATCTCTGCCCCTTTCCGAACGGAAGCTGGTAGATATAGTTGAAGGTCAGCCAATGCCGGGCAAGTCCTGTGCTGTTTCCATAGTCAAGCTGCGGCTGGTGCCATTGCTGAGGTCCACCTGATGTGCCGATATCATCCAGACCCTTGCTGAATTGATACTGCGCCTGAAACATGAAGCCGCTATTGAGACGCTTTTCGATCCCGAGTTGCAGCTGGTTGAAGTTCTCGTACCCCGTACTGTAGCGTTTCGCTTATCGCGCCGAACGGCTGGAATGGACGCTGAGCCTGGATCGTTTTATTGGGTATTTGAACGTCGGGAACGTTGATGGGACCGCCGTTGTATGGCAGGTTTCGCCCCACGTGGCCAACGTAGGAACCCCGTGCCGTCCAGCTTTTTCCAAATTGTTGTTCCAGCGTGAGGTTCCACTCCTGCGTGAGCGCATTCTTGAAGTTCCATGCGAGAAATGTGATCGCCGGATTCGCTGCGACCAGAGTCGACGTGTTGGTGCTAGGAAACGGGCTCGCAAACGTTATGTCTGGTAAATATGGCGTCTTCGGCTTTCCCGGCAGCTCGCTTGTAAACGTTTGGCTGGAAGAAAGCTGCCACGGCGGGTTGTAGGCATCTACACGGGATCCGACAAAGCCGGGCTGGAAGTTGTAATAAATACCAAAACCCGCTTGCAACACCGTCTTCTCAAACGGGCGAAATGAGAAACCGACCCGCGGCGCGAAATTGTTTCGGTCCGGCTGGATGTAATGGAGAGGCAGCCCTATACTTTGCGTTGTTTCATACGGATACGCGGCGAGGAGTGCGGGCGACGCTGTAACTCCGCCCTGTCCCTGCGGCAAAGTCGGCGTTGCACTGTTTTCGGGCAACACAAGCTTATCGTTTTTTATGTCGAAGGTTGTGACCGTCTGAGTCTTATACAACCAGGGACTCTGGTACTCGTATCGCAAGCCGTAGATCAAAGTCAGCCGCGGCGTAGCCTGCCAGGTATCCTGCACGTATACGCCCCAGTCACGTGAATAGACATTCGAAGCGAAAGCACCGACCGGAGGGGTCGTCGAACTGTCTGCATCACCCAGCAGGAAGTCGGCGAAGGCATTCCCACCGGAGTGGGGATTGGTTCCTGCGGGTCCTTCCCAGCCGAGATTGCCGGTCCATTTTCCGGTAAACGCGAAAGATCCGGTTGCACTTCCTGTTGAAGGCACACGCGAATTGATCTTGTACCCAGTTTCATCCAGCCCAGCTTCAATCGTGTGGCGGCCCTGGATATGAGTAAAGTTGTCGGTGATCTCGACATTCCAACGGGGAGTGTAATAGCCCGTCCCGTAGTCATGAAACATCCCGGTGTAACCGCTCATGGTCATTGTGGGAAGGCCGCGAGCGATGCTGTTTGGCATCTGAGGAAATAACGTCTGCGGATTCAGATCCTGATTTTGGCCGGCGAATTTGGTCGCGTAGTCACCCCAGGCCACACGGAGATCGTTCAATGTCGTCGGATTGAATGTGTGGACTTCAGTGCCGCTCAACGTGGTGTCCTTGTAACCATAGCGGCCTTGTCCATAATTCGACGGATAGGCAGTGGACGAGTTCCACGGGTCCGCGATCCGCCGTGCATATACCCCAAACACGCGATCAGAGGACGAGATGTTGTAGTCCACTCTCAGGTCCTGAGCATCCACATTCTGCTCGACTCCTCCTGTGGCGACAATATAGTTCGCTCCTCCCGATGGCAGCCCGGTCTTGTTGACGCCGCTATTGGCGGGAGCTGGAAGGTATTTGAGCAGTGCCACCGCCTGAGGCGCGAACATGCTTGTTGGAATCTGATTTCCTTGAAAGGGCTGGCCAGTGTAGGGGTTGTAGAGTTGAGTGCTGATGGCGGAAAAATTACCCTGCCGCATGTCCATGCCCGGAAGAGTGAGCGAAACGTTGTTTGAACCCGAGTGGCGATACCCGCTGTAGTCGAAGAAGAAGAAGGCCTTCTGCCGCCAGATCGGCCCCCCTATGTTGCCTCCGAATTGATTCAGATGGTCAGGCGCGCGCGGTGAACCCACGGCATTCAGCGCAAACGTGTTTGCGTCCAGGATGGTGTTTCTAAAGTTTTCGTATAACAGGCCGTGGAACATCTTCGTGCCGGCCTTCGTCACCAGGGTCACCGACGAATGCCCGCTGTACTTGACATTCATATTGCTGCTTTGCACATTGAGTTCTTCAATTGAACTCGGCGGTGGCAGCACCAGTAAACCCACGCCCTGAACGGTGACCGCTCCACTGTTGCCGGGATCGTTTACCTCGACTCCGTTCAGCGTGTAGTTCACGCTGCCCCAATGGCTACCCCCACCAACTTCGGCGTTTGTCGCATCTCCTGAGGTCTGAACCCCTGGTGCCATCCCGACAAATGCGTCTACTGTCTGCATGGAGGTTGGGAGAGCGGCAAGCTGATGGGACGATATCGATTCGCCAATCGTCATCGTGTCCGTATGGAGCATGGAACTTGAGCCGGTGACTTCGACCGTTTGTTCTACCGCCCCCACTTTGAGCACGGCATCCACGCGTGCATTTACCGATGAGAAGACTTGCAAATTGGTCGTTTCGAAAGTTTCGAAGCCATTCTTCGCGACGGTGACGTCATAGACCCCTGCCTGTAATTCGGGCACCGAGAAGGTTCCTTTGGAATTGGTCATAGCTTTCGTGACAATTCCCGTCTCGGTGTTTCTCACCGTAATCTGCGCCTCTGGAATGACTGCACCAGAAGAATCGATCACGCTGCCCAGTATCGTGCTGCTGATGCTCTGCCCGAGAAGCACACCAGACGCGAGCAACAAATGAAACGCCAGAATGATCCTGATTCCCTTAATCATCGATCCTTCACTCCCATTGACGCTCTATGTAGGTTCTATTAGGCAAACGAGTATGCAGTATGCTGTGCGATTCATGGTTCCCTCTTATTACGAGCTTGTCAAGGACAAAACATAAGTCTCTGTATTGGTACCAACGGCGGCAGGAGAATCGTCGCGGCGGCTCAAGTTGCGCAGATGTGTCGCATCAACGCCAACGAGGTGTTTTAGTGGCGAAGTTTGTATCGGGTCGGAAAGCTGGCGCTTGCCCCGCCAAGTACAGGGGAGGCGTTCTCGGTCGGCGTAGCTGACGGCGAAGGTCCGACGTGCGCCGCTACCTCATTCACATCCGACCCTGACCACACTTTCCCGCGAGCGGGAGATTGTCCTTGGGCAGTGAACTCGCTGGCAACTGGCAACATCGGGTTGCTTGCAGAATCAGACGTCAGCGGCAACTGCCAAATGACGACGCCATCGGAATATGTACATCCAAGTGTCAGCGATTCCTTAAGTATTTTTGGCGTCGGGCTACCCTCTTTGTGCCAGGAGGTGGAATGAGCATAGACGCCTGCATAAACAGGAAACCGACTGCGGACTACCCGTCGGCTGTCCTCTAGGAATGCACGCAGGCCGTTGTTCTGTTCGATATTTGTCCACCAAAGCCAGACTCCGTCCACGCATCCAGCGAAACGGTCTGCCTCCGGAGAGTCGAGATCATAGACCGTAGGTATGAAGAGACAGCTTCGGATTGATTTTCTGCTTGGTGCGATAGATCCGGCACACATAATCGCGAGTAAACATCCGTTCATTGCCACCGGCGTCCGTATCGTCGATATTGACACCGCGCAGCACAGAATATTCGAGTGAGAGTTGTGCCAGCTCTCCCATCCAGCGCACAAAATCCTCGCGGTAAGGCAGGCTGGCTCCTTCGGTGTGAGGGATCAACACCGGCCAGATTGAGATGCCGCTTGCCTGCGCGGCAGGGAGAAGCCGTTTGAAATCTTCAAAACTCATCGGCGCTTTCTCTTCGATGGGCTGCACATAACAGGTGAAATGATTCGCCTGAAGCAGCTCGATCGTAGCGGGAACATCAAGCCGGTGGTCCTCCCCTTGAATCGGCACGCTCCACGCGCATGGAATCGATCCCATGGCGTGTGGATTTATGGCGGCTGCTCCTGCAGGGGATCCAGTGATGGATATCGATGAGATCAGGAGCCCGAAGGAGATGAGCCCGCACCGAAGAACTCGGCGCCCTATTTTTCTTGTGAAGCTACTTCGATTCCCAGTCCCTTTTGAACCAGTGTTTGCGTGCTTCTGCGCTTTGCTCATCCAGCGGGCCCAATTGACAACGTGAAGATCCATATCACTTCCATCTCCGATGAATTACCTCTTCGACTTGTAGTACTCCGACACCCGGCTGCTGTTCTGGTGCCAGCCAGCAAGTGTAGCAATCGCGATCTTTCCATTGAGCTTGGGTGTTGAAAGCAATCGTTCCATCGATCTCTAAAACTTTCGCCTTGCGGTTGCGAGCTTTTCTTCGATGACCATGCGCCGCCGCAAATCGTCAAGCGGCATTGATCCATCCTTGTAGTCACGCATTGACCGCGCTCTACGGTTCCGCGACGGTGCAACTCAGATTCGTATCCGGCTGCGGCACTTGTTCCGCGATGCCGCGGCGGGGTCCGGCGATGTCGGTGAAGGTCATGCGGATTCCGTGCTTCGGCCGGAGGATGACCATGGGGCGAGCTTCGATTGTCTGTCCGGGCGTCAGCTCGAAGTCATAGCGGCGCAGCAGGTCGCTCAAGATCATGAGGATTTGCAGCATCGCGTAGTTGCCACCAATGCAGCCTCGCGGTCCGCCACCGAACGGGAAGATAGGTGAAGGGCTGGCGCAGTTTGTCGTTTGCTTTGAGGAAGCGATCTGGATTGAAGTCTTCCGGATTCTCCCAATAGCGCGGCGCATGGTGCGCGCCATAGACATACGTGATGACCGTGGATCCGCCGGGAATGTCGATATCCCCTACACGGTCGTCAGCAATCGCCATACGGTCGATCATCCAGAACGGCGGATAGAGACGTAGCCCTTCCTGGATGACCTGCGTTGTAAATTCGAACTTGGGAACGTCGGCGTGAGTGAGCGGCGCGTCGCCGAGAACCTGATCAAACTCCTGCCGCACCTTTTCGAGACAATCCGGACGTGAGGCCAAGAGATAAAGAAGCCACGAGAGACCATTGGAAGAGGTTTCGTGGCCAGCGACCAGAAGCTGCATGCTCTCGCTCAGGACGAGCTCATCGCTCATGCCTTCGCCATCGCTGTAACGTGCATCCATCAAGGTCTGCAGCAGATCGGTGCCGGGCGGTTCGTGGCGGCGTTTCTGGATGTACTCGAGAAGAACGGCGTCGGCGCGGGTGCGCATCTGTTCGTGCTTGCGCAGTTCGCCGGAGGCTTGAAACCAGGGATTTAGATAGGGCTGCAACGTCTGCCGGACGATGAACTCCTGGACGGTGCAGATGGTGTGGCTGACAAGGTCGATGTCTTCATTCTTCAGCCGGCACCGAAGAGCGAGCGGGCGACCATGGCGAAGGTCATCTTCATCAGTTGCGGGTAGATGTCGACGGGGCCGAGACGCACCTCGCGATCGAAGTCGCGCAGCGAATCGGAGAGTGAGTCCTGCATGATCGAGGACAGAGCATCGAGCTGCTTGCGGTCGAAGCCCTTCTGGATGAGACGCCGTTGCGTGCGCCAGGCTTCTCCATGGGTGGTCAGAAGACCTTTGCCCAGGAAATGGCCCATTCGCTTCACCTGAATATCGGACTTCTGGTAGTTTTCCCAATTGGTCTTCAGCACGTGCTGAATGACGGCCGGGTCGATAGTGACGATGGCCTCCTTGAGGCCGCCCAGATAGATCCGGAAGGTATCGCCGAACTCCTCGGTGTACTTCGACAGAATCCGCACAGGATTGTGGAACATGGCGCGAGAATCCGCAAAGCAGCGCAGCCGGGAGACGGCAGGAATTGGCTGCGACGATGTCATATCCGAGCTTTCTGACACTTGCATGAACAAGCCGAAGTTCTCATCTAGCTCACGGAGAGCAACAGGTGCAATTGAAGGAATCGATGAAGGCGAGAGATCAGCTCTCGCTGCCCAATTGCTTCAAAAGTACCAGATGATGCCAAACCGCCCTGGTCATGGTGGGGTGTTGCCGATAGGGAACTCCAAACTCGTCGGCGGTCTCTCGCACAATCCGGGTCAGCGAAGCGTAGTGCGTGTGGCACACGAACGGGCATAGATGGTGAACGATGTGATGGTTCAGACCGCCGGCGAGCCAGCCCACCATCGGGCTCTCGGTGGCATAGTCGGCGGTCGTGGCGAAGATGTGATACACGCTGTTGTCAAACTCATTGCGGTCGGCCGGAAAGTAGGTGCTGTCGATGGTGTGTGTCGTCTGGAAGACGAGCGTTACGCTCAGACCGACGACCACGTGGACCAGGAGGAAGGCACCAGCGACCAGCAGGGGAGCGACGTTTCAGCACCAGCACGGGCAGGACGAGCATGTACGTGAGGTAGAAGGCTTTGCCGGCAAAGAGGATGACGTATTCGCGCAGAGGATGCCGGGCGCGCTTCAGATAGTCGTGGGTCGGAAAGAAGAAACACTGGAAGTCTCTGAAGAACACATAGTCGAGAGAGAACAACGCATATACAAACAGCGCGTAGATATGCTGGAACCGATGCAGCGGTGAGCGGGGCTCATGGGGCGTGAATCTGAAGATGCCACGCCCAGAAAGTGCGTCGTCTTCGCCGTGGAGATTGATGCAGGAGTGGTGCCCGCGATGATGGAGGATGCGCCACATGTAGGAACTGATTCCGCAGAGATCAAAGACGTAGTTCAGCGTCTTGTTGATGTATGGGCGGGAGGAAATCGCGTTGTGGTTGCTGTCGTGGGCGATGTTCAGCAGAAGGAAGGTCTGGGCAAGGCCTCCCAGCAGATAGAGGGCAACAAACTTCCAGGAACCGGGTCGGAACGCATATAGAGCAATCCAACTGCCCGCCAGGACTGCCAGCCCACAGGCGATCTTGAGCCACATAGCAGGATCGGCTTTGGGAGAGAGGTTCTGGTCTGCAAAATATCGGTCCAGGCGGCGGCGCAAGACCTTCGGAAACGTTGGGGCACCGACCGGGTCGACAGATTCGCGCGAGGAGGATCCGGACGGCGAAAGCCCGTATGTATCAAGCTCTTGAGCGGTCACCCCTACGGGTTCGAACGTCACCTACGCCTCCGCAGTCACGGGAATTGAGCCTGACGGTCCATCCGTCTCGTTGGCGGTGCCTGCGATTTCCCGGTTGCGCAGTCCACACTTGTGGTGATTTTATGGGGGGTCGTTGGGGACATCAAGGGAAAAGTAGGTGGGTATCGCCTCCGCGCGTTTCCCCGCCTTCCCCGCAATAGTCATGGAATTCCACGAATGCTTTGCTAACATGTGTCAACCAATGGAACGTGACAGGCGGAGTGGCCGACATGGCGCCAAACGAGTTCGGCAGAACTCCGTAAGCCTCTCGCATCCCGCGCGGCGAAACGAATTCCTCTACGCGCGAAGCGAGCGCCACCAGGGCTGCAAGGAGACGACGCGAATACTCCGGCCATCAACCCCATGCTCAATTCTCGCGTCGCCCCGCACAGCGGGCAGCACGATATCTAGTTCTCTTGCTTGCTTTCGATTCAACCTGGAGGATCGCCGTTAGATGAAGGCTTCGCTGTTGGACCACTTGGACAGGCTGGCAGTTGAACGCCCCAGCAAACTCCTCTATTCGTTTCTTGACCTGAACGGCGATCCCACGGAGAGCTATACCTACGCCTCCTTCCAGCACCGGACGAAGGCCATAGCCGGGCACCTGCGGAAAGAGCACCGTTTCAAGTCTGGTGACCGGCTCTTGCTTGCTTACCCGCCGGGACTTGAAATGATCTGCGCCTTTTTCGGATGCGTGCGCGCCGGATTGATTCCGGTGCCTGTCTATCCTCCGAGCTCCCGCGGCTTCCAGAGTGCGCTGTACAAAATGGTGTACATCGCTAAGGATTGCGATGCCGCTGGCGTTCTGACGAGCAAGGATTACCACGCATCTCTCAAGACAAATCTTGCAAGGAGCGGCGTAGCGGCGTCCGGCGTCGATGTGGACTACATTTCGGGCCTTCCGTGGATCGCCACGGAAGACTTCGTGGATCCGGTCTCAAACCAGGCGCCTGCAGAGCCCTCGGAGATTCTGTTTCTCCAGTACACCTCGGGCTCGACGATGGAGCCGAAGGGCGTGATCGTGACACACGAGAATATTTTGGCGACGTGTCCGCTGGTCATCGACCACGCCTCACCGGTTGTGGTGTCCTGGCTTCCGCAGTACCACGATATGGGACTGATCGGGTGCTACCTGTACCCGGCGCTGAAAGGCGGAACAACGTACGGCTTCTCTCCCATGGACTTCATCCAGCGGCCGATTCTGTGGTTTGACACAATAACGACCTACCAAGCTACAGCGACGGCAGCGCCGAACTTCGCGTATGACTATTGCCTCCGTGCCTCGAGACTCTCCAAAGAGAGCCTTGAGGGCTGTGACCTCAGTTCGCTACGCGTGTTGATGTGCGCCGCGGAGCCTGTAAAGGCTGATACCTATACCCGATTTCTGGAGGCCTTTCAACCTTGCGGACTCAAATCGGAAAGTTTCTACGTGGCCTACGGATTGGCCGAGAATACACTGGCGGTTTCGCTGGGCGGGCGCACAATTGTCTCTGCTAATAAGCGCGCGCTCGCATTAGGCAGCGCCCGCATGACGACCGAGGTGTCGGAGATCGATGGAGCGACACAGATTGTCAGCTGCGGAACTCCCCTTCCCGGCCTTGACGTGAAGATTGTCGATCCGGAAGGCCATTTTGCCCTGAAGGCGGGTCGCATCGGAGAAATCTGGATTGCGGGCAGCGGCAAGTGTCCTGGGTATTGGAACAACTCAGAGCTCACCCTGAAGCAGTTCCGCGCTCGGCTTGTGGACGACACTCCTTACGAGGACGGCTATCTTCGCACGGGCGACATGGGCTTCTTCCATGAGGGCGAGCTGTTCGTGTGCGGCCGCATCAAGGACATGATTATTCTGCGGGGACAGAACTACTATCCGCAGGACATCGAGAACGTCGTCGAGAAGTCGTCAGCTCTGATCAGGCATAACTGTGTAGCCGCTTTTCAGATTCAGGAAGATAGCGAGCCTGCGCTGGCTATTGTCGCAGAGGTCAAGAATCCCAAGGCACTTCCCGACGTGCGGAAGATTGCCGCCGCAGTCCGGAGCTTTCTGAACGTGGAGGTTGCGGTGGTTTCTCTCATCGCGCCACGCGCAATACCGAGAACCAGTTCCGGCAAAATCATGCGCCACAAGACTAAGCAAATGTGGAGCGAAGGTGAATTTACTGTCCTCGCCGACTTTTCGCGAGAGAAGGACGCCGGTTGTGCCACCGCAAGTGCCGAGATCGAAGGGCCCTTCTCTGAATTAAAGGCCAGATACAACCTCACAGGCCAGGAACCGTACAACCTCGTCGAAGCGGGACTGGATTCGCTGGATCTCGTCGTATTCATGCATGAACTCAAGGAGCTTCTGAAAGGACACGGCGCCGAGATGCTGGCGAGGCAGGTGGATATCGGCGTCATTCAGCGTGTCAGTGTAGCCGAGTTGTTCGGACTCGCCGAGCAGTTGGAGCGTGCGCCCGAGGAGGCGCTCATCCAGCTGCGTCACTCTCTTGCGGCCTTCCGCGAAGAACAAAGTGCTGCCGAGCGACAGATGATGAGCGACGATCGCAAGCTCATCTTCGAGCCGTCAACGCCTGCACCATTACCAGAGATACCGGTCATGAATCGTGTGCTGCTCACGGGCGGAACGGGTTTCATCGGGCCCTTTCTGATGAAGAGCATGCTCGAGCAAACCCGCGCAAAGCTTTACGTTCTGGTGAGGTCTTCAGACGAAAAGCAGGGCATGCAGAGACTAAGGGCTGCGATGGATTCGATGGGACCGCGCGATCACCGCCTGATGGAGATGTTCGAGGACCGTGTCATTCCCGTCTGCGGCGATCTCGGACAGCCGGGCCTGGGCTTGACGCAAGAGGCTTGGGACTTCCTCAAAGACGAGATTGACACGGTCTTCCATAATGGAGCGACCGTAAATTACCTCTTCAACTACGACCGGATGCGTGAAGCGAACGTACTCGGGACGAACGAGATTGTGCGCCTGGCATTTGAGGGGCGACCCAAGGAATTCAACTACGTCTCGACGACCTTCATCTTTGGCTGGGCTATCAAGTCAGTCCTCTTCGAGACGGACATGAATGCGAATATGGAACTCCTCGACTTTGGGTACAGTCAATCCAAATGGGTCGCGGAACAGGTCGTGTTCGACGCTCGGAGCCGCGGACTTTCGACGCGGGTCTTCCGGCCGGCGCTTGTCAGTCCTTCGGTCACAGGGGGCGGAAACAACTTCGACATCGCGGTTCGGCTGGTCGCGTTCATGGTCAACCACGGCATTGGCGTCGATACCCTGAACCAAGTCAGCTTCGTCCCGGCGGACATTGTGGCGAATAATATCGTTGCCATCTCCAATACGTCCGGCACAGCCAATAAGACATATCACGTGGTTCGGGATGAGTATTCGAACATGCTGGATATCACCCGACTGATCACCGAGTCGACCGGCAGACAGTTCGAGATATTCAGCCTTCCCGATTTCGTTCCCGAGCTTATTCGGAGATGCCGGAAGGAAGACCTCCTATTTCCGTTGTTGGATTTTCTTGTGGGATCCGTCGACAATATCTCGGCGATGGAGTTCAAGCGCTACGAGAGCTCTACGTACCAGGCCGCTCGGGACCGGTCTTTGTGGGGCAAGCGTGACCCGACACTCGAAGACACGGTCAATGGCATCTTGAAGTTCATGAACAGAAAGGGAATTATCTCGGTCGCACCTCGAGAGATTGTCGATCACTGCTCCCACCGGTCCCATTCCGGACTGCACGGATGCGCTCTCCGTTACTGCTTCTTAAAGAGAAGTTTCTCAGTAAAACGCTGTCCGGTCTCCAGGGTGCCAGTGGAGGTCAGGGTCATCTGCTGTCCATCAGCGGAGACCACCCACCTGTCCTTCTGCGATACCTGGTCGTCGCGCCGATAGATCGCATCCACGGTGTGCGGATCGATAAGCTGAAGGGTCACGGTGTCGTTGCGCGAGTTTTTCAGGTCGTATGACTTTCCGTCGAAGCGCGCAACATAGCTGTAGTCGCCAAGAAAGCGCACCCCGTCACCGCCGTCCGGTTCGATCTTCAGTGCCAGGCCCTGCCGCTGACGACTCTTGCTAAGGTCCTCGGTCCACTCGCCTGCGAACGTCCTCGTGCTCGAAGAGTCACAGCCCCTGGTCGTGGGGCAGCCGCTGGCTGCCTACAACGCCATCCTGAATGCGGTGCGGTTACGATTCGCGGATCGCGACCACGCTGGCCGCGGCTTCCAGACCTTCGATCTGCGCACCACAGTCCACGCGGTAACGGCGATTGAATCGGCTATGCTCGATCTATTCGGCCAATTTCTGACTGTGCCCGTCGCGGCTCTGCTGGGAGAAGGTCAGCAGCGCGCCAGCGTCGAAGTGCTCGGATACCTGTTCTTTGTCGGCGATAGGCGCAAGACCGTTCTGCCCTATCGCAGCGAGCCGGATGCGACGATGCTTGGCTGCGGTTGCGTAATGAGGAAGCCCTGACGACGGAGTCGGTCCTGCGACTGGCCGAGGCTGCGCACGCGCGCTACGGTTTCAACGACTTCAAGCTCAAGGGCGGCGTCCTGGACGGCGCCGAGGAGATGGAGACGGTCATAGCGCTGGCGGAGCGCTTTCCAAATGCGCGCATCACGCTCGACCCCAACGGAGCATGGTCGCTCGATGAGGCGGTCCGTCTATGCAAGGGCAGGCAGAATGTGCTCGCGTACGCCGAAGACCCCTGCGGAGCCGAGCAGGGTTTCTCCGGCCGCGAGATCATGGCGGAGTTTCGGCATGCCACGGGCCTGCCCACCGCGACCAACATGATTGCTACCGACTGGCGCGAGCTGAAGCATGCGGCCCAACTCAACGCCGTCGACATTCCGCTTGCCGATCCGCACTTCTGGACGATGCAGGGCTCGGTGCGCGTTGCGCAGTTTTGCCGCGAATGGGGTCTGACGTGGGGATCGCATTCCAACAATCACTTCGACATCTCGCTCGCGATGTTCACGCATGTTGCTGCGGCGGCGCCGCGGCACAGTCACGGCAATCGATACGCACTGGATCTGGCAGGATGGCCAGCGGCTTACGAAAGAGCCGCTGCAAATTATCGGCGGCAAGATGAGGTTCCAGATCGTCCCGGGACTTGGCATTGAAATTGATATGCGGCAGATCGAGCGCGCCCATGCGCTCTACAATACGATGGAGTCTGGGCGCACGAGACGATGCGAAGGCGATGCAGTTCCTGGTGCCGGGCTGGAAATTCGACCCAAAACGGCCTGCTCTAATCAGGTAAGTGTTCCTATGACTGGAAGGCAAGAGCGCTGATCTTTGATTACGACGGTGTACTGGCCGACACCGAACGGCTCCATTGGCGCTCCTGGGCCGAACTGCTCGCGCCGTACGGTCTTCAATTTACCTGGGCTGATTACTGCTCTATAGGGCTCGGCATCAATGATCTCGAGATGTGCCGATCCATCCAGAAACATATGATCGACATAGGCGCAGCCGAACTCCTGCAAAAGAACCTCGAACGCAAACGAAGGGTCCGCGCCTGGTCCCTCGCAGAACCTCCCATCCCAAAAGAGACAGTCGCCATGCTGGCAACGCTCAGCGCCTATCAGGTTGGATTGGTCACCAGCTCCGAGAGATCCGAAGTGGAACCAGTCATTCGAGCCTGCGGAATATATGAAATGTTCGATGCGTTCGTCTTCGGCGAGGACACCACAGCTCATAAGCCCGCCCCGGATCCGTATCTGTTGATCGCACAGAAGCTGGGCGTAACTACAGGGACCGCATTCGAGGACTCGCAGCCCGGGCTCAAGAGCGCCGCAGCCGCGGGTTTTGAGGCCGTGGCAGTCGAAGAGCCGAGAGAGCTCTCTCAAATTGTGGCGAGATATCTACGTTCTTAGACTCGCTGCGGCCTCTCAACCCGCCGGACTCGGCCAACTATTGAGGTTCCCGGAATGACCTCAATGGCATTCACCATCGGATAGTTCACCACCGGGATGAAGGAGAGCTCGATCTTGCCTTGCGCCGTTGCCTCGATGTTGTCAAAGGTCTTCACAACTGGATTCGAGCCTGCCTCCGCCATGATGTCAAAGTTCCGAAGCAACATAGTGCCATTGCAGGAGACGTCGAAGATGCGGCTGCCACGCCCGCCACTGGCGCCGTTCTCCTTGCCAAACCATGGTTCGTGGAAGAATAGCCGCACTCGATACTTCTCATGGGCTATCACTGGGATGCTATACCGAAAGCGGCCAACCCGATTTGCGCCATACAACCCCAGTTCGGCAAGTTTCGCTGCGTCCGGAACCTGGCCTCTTCTGCCCCCGTAAAAATAGCGGTCCGACACCCAGACCTGTTTGTCGGTGTCGATATAGGGGCTGGATCCCGCCACAATACGAATAGGAAGTAACTCCTCCGAAGGTGCAGGCAAAATCTCCACCGCATTCAGCAGGGAGATCTCGCTGACAAAATCCAGGTGAATGTAGCCATCGTTTTCCGGTGGAACACCTCTTAGTACATAGGACGTCGCAATCCCATCCCCGCCCGCATCGTCCACCACATCGAAACGTATGTCGGGAATGGCGTTCACAGAAAGTACAGCGACCCGCCTGGCCGCCTCCAAGTCAGAGGTCTCTGCAAAATGGAAATGAATCTCATAGAAACCGGGCTTCACCGGGAAGGCGCAATGCACGATTCCACGCAACCCCCCCAAATAGAGATAGGGATCTTCTGTGCCCCCAATTTTCTGGTTGGGCACAGTGATGCTGTCGCCGCCTTTGCAATATGTACTCGGCGTCCAGGCATTTCCCGAGTGGTCGACATACGATTTGCGCCCCGCGCCCATCAATGCTCGTATGGTGTCCTTCGAAACGGGCAGGCCTGCCTGCGGAGTCCCTACAGTTGTGGCCTCCGATGCGCGGTGTTTGACTGCAAAAACTATACCGGCCAGCACTATCGCCAGTCCGACGATAGATGCAACGAACATCCATCGATTGAAATTGTTCTTCAGAAAACCCCGTGGCCCAGCAGACGACCTAGGGATAGCTGGAGTCGAAGTATCGGACAGCATCAGATCGAATGTATCGGGGGTTCCCAGCCTGGGGTCGACCGCTTCGGAGTATGCCGCTCGATGAATAAAGGACGGAACGTAATGCCCGGAAGGAATGAAGATATGAACCGGGCGTTCGGCCCCCTCCTTCTGGTACACCTCCTGAAGCCGTTTTCTTAGCGAATGCGCGGTCACCCGAACGATGGTGTCGATCTGAGGATCGAAGTGGTGCATCGTGCAACACCTCGACGGCGATCGTGTGCTCCTTGATTTGGCCCTGCTGGCCTTTGAAGTGCTTTTCGCAGATGAAGCGAAGCATGCGGGCGAGATTATTGGAGCGCCCCAGAACCCCTGAGTTCAGCAGCCAATCCAATTCCTCTTTTTCCGCTTCAATTTTTCCTGCTTCCACTTCGTGTGAAACCAGAGGCACGTAACACCCCGTCTCGAACTGCGGGGGCAATTCTACTACAGCGATGCAGACTCGGTTTCGAACGGAAGATACGCTCTAAATCGCCAGCATAATAACGTTTATGGCCATTATTGTTAACAATCTTAACGTCCGCAATAAGCTTTCTTGGATCAGGCAAGAGCATTGATTTCACGAGGTTTATTGCGATCCTCGATTTTCACATCGCAGCGCGAACTTTTTCACCTCGATTCACATGACAAGCATGTATCGGCTTGCTACCGTTGGCTGCCGTAATCGATAGACACTCGTCCGCGCTCCGAGGTTCAAGGGGGGATATTCGGAATGACCGGTACAGGTTAGTGCGAACGCGGCAATACGGAATTCTCCACCTAAGCAATTGATCTGTTGACCGATACGCGCCATCGCAGTACATAGTTCGTTCGAACTTCAAACAATAAACAGTCTGGTTTGAAAATGAATTTCTTTTCGGGAGGTGTCACATGCGGTCGCAAAAGCTATTTAAATCCATCGTCGCGGTTCTTATCCTAAGTCTCTCGCCTTCATTGTTCGGTCAGGCAGTGAATGCAACCCTGCTTGGCACGATCACAGACCCTTCAGGCGCCACCGTTGCCGCCGCACGCGTTCAGCTTCGAGGCGAAGACCGGCCTGATTCACGAGTCGGTGACCAACGCGAGCGGCAACTACACCTTTCCCGATATGCCGCCGGGCCTCTACAGCGTCAGTGTAGAGGCGAATGGGTTCAAAAAGGAGACACATCAGAACATCGACCTGCCCAATAACTCCTCCACACGCGTCGACGTCGAGATGGAGACCGGCAGCGTTACAGAAACAGTTTTGGTGACGACGGCGCCTCCCGTGCTACAGACAGACCGGGCCGACATCAGCACAATGCTGGACACGCAACAGGTCGCCGACATGCCAATCGGCACCAATCGTAACTTCCAGACCCTCCTCAATCTGGTCCCGGGTATGGCGCCGGCCACCTTCCAGCACTCGCAGTTCTTCAATGCGGCGAGTTCATTGCAGACTGAGGCGAACGGCATGCCTCGTCAAGGCAATCTGTATCAGATCGAAGGCATCGACGATGACGAACGAACCGGCCTTCTGCAGATCATCATCCCTCCGGTCGAGGCCATTCAGTCTGTCAGCATCTCTACAAATAACTATGAAGCGGAGCTTGGCCGCGCCATTGGCGCTGTCACCAACGTCACTCTCAAGTCGGGATCGAACGCATTCCACGGGTCGGCCTTCGAATTTATCCAGAACAGCGCCGTCAACGCCCGCTCCTACTTCGGCGGTCCACTCGGACATCTCGCCTACAACTACTACGGTGGCAGCGTCGGCGGGCCCATCCTCAAAGACAAACTGTTCTTCTTCGTCGACTACCTCTCGGAACCTCAGACCATGAGAAGGTGGGCAGCACCTTCACGATTCCTGATTCGCGTTTCTACACGCCGAACGCACAAGGCAATATCGACCTGAGCGCAGCACTCCCGGGCGGTCAGGTCTATGATCCCTCGACAGGAGATGGCAATGGAACCGGCCCAGGGCATCAACGGACGCCGTTCCTGAACAATCAAATTCCCTTCAATCGCGTCAATCCGGTCTCGGTCAACATCCTGAAAGGGATCAACGCCGCCGCTCTAACCAACGGGATCCTAAACCCGAACGCCCCTTTGGGAGCTCCCACTAACAATTACACAACCAACCTTCCTTTCACCAAGGGCACAAACAGCTTCGACACAAAGATCGATTGGGGAATTAACGAGAGCAACCATCTCAGCGGCCGCTACAGCTATCAGAAAGTCAACACCTTTCAGGCGCCTGCGTTCGGGTCGTTTTTCGGTGGTCCCGCCGGTGGTGGCTTTCAAGGTACTGGCGTCCAAACGTCCTACAGTACGGGCGTGAACTACGATCACATCTTTTCGACCTCGTTTTTCACTGAAGCACGAGTCGGAGTCGCGCACCTGCGCAACAATGCGAACCCGAGCGATTACGGCACGAACGATGCGACCACTTTAGGTGTCCCCGGCGTGAACATCGCCGGACAGCCGTTCACAAGCGGGCAAGTCGCCGTGACGCTCAACGGTGGTTTCTCTGCCCCGATTATCGGATATTCGGCCTCTGTGCCATGGATCAGAGGCGAAACCAACATCGACTTCGACAGCATATGGACTAAGGTCATCCACAACCACACGATAAAGTTCGGCGGCGACCTCCGCCGTATCCGCGACGATCTTCTCCCAGGACCAGACCTTCAGTCCGCGTGGCGCATTTACCTTTCAGGATGTGCAAACTTCGCAGTCGGGAGCCAAAACCAACGCTGCGAATTTTATGGCCAGCTTCCTCCTCGATCAGCCAAGCCAGACCGGGCGCGACCTTAACACCTTACTTTCCGGCCTACCGTCAGTGGTGGTTCTTCACCTATGCCACGGATAAGTGGCAGGTCACGCCAAAGTTGACCGTAGACCTGGGTGTTCGGTGGGAGTTCTATCCCCCCGCTACTCCCAAAACTGCCGGCGGCTTCTCCAACTACGACCCAACCACCAACAACATCGTCATAGCAGGTATCGGCGGCAACCCATCCAACCTGGGAATGCAGACCCGGTATGGCTACTTCGCCCCCCGCACCGGATTCGCCTATCGGGTCACGGAAGACACCGTTGTCCGCGGTGGGTTTGGTATCAGCTACACGCCTTTCCCGGACAACGTCTACGCCTACAACTACCCCATCCGCGCCAACAACAGCTATCAACCGACCGGCACGTCGAGCTTTACGCCGTACTCGCCGATGGAGTCACGGTAGCCACCTTCCAGGCCGGCTTCCCAGCACCAGTTCCGATCCCCATTCCTACCAACGGAATCATTCCGGCCAACACACCGACTCTCAAGAGCCAGGTGTACACCTACATTCCGCTAAACTACAAAAACCCCTACGCCAGATCCTGGAACCTTGCAGTGCAGCAGTCTTTCCGGGGCGATCTCTCCATGCAACTCGCTTACGTTGCCAACCATGGCGTCGATATTTCAAGTGCCCAAAATATCAACCTGCCCAGCACCTATGGAGGTGGCGCGGCCTCACAACCGGAAAATATCTTGTTTGGCCGCACCGCGAACACCAATCAGTACTTCCTGGGCATGTCCTCCAACTACCAGTCGTTACAGGCCTCACTCACCAAGCGCCTTTCCTACGGTCTCTCCTTTACTTCAGCATTCACCTGGGGCAAGGCCATGGGCTACATCGCAAA
>CAVZMD010000010.1:0-15631 GCA_963776265.1 uncultured Acidobacteriaceae bacterium
CACATGCGACACGCGGCCTGCAGCGACAACCCCGGGGTAGTAACAGAAGGCCGGCACCTCGATCCCTGCGGACTTGCACGCGTCAATGAGCAGTGTGCCCGCGGGTGCGGTGAGCTTCTTGCCGTCGACTGTGAACGTTACATCTGCCATCAATGTGCTCCTGCAAGCTCGGGTTCGCCGACCGGCTGAATCTGAATGAGCAGCGGTTCGGTGCGCTTGCCCTCGAGGTACTCCTCGAACTCCGAGCGAAACTTCTTGACGAATCCGAGCGTGGGCATTGCGGCCGCATCGCCCAGCGGGCAGAACGTGCGGCCCAGCATGTTTTCGGCCAGGTACTGAATGTTGTCGATGTCCTTCTTATTGCCGCCGCCGGCGTGAAAACGTGTCAGCGTCTTCTTCAGCCAGTCCGTTCCTTCGCGGCAGGGAATGCACCAGCCGCAGGATTCGTGCTGGTAGAACTGAATCGTCCGCAGCGCAAACTCTACGATCGAGACCGTCTCGTCGAGCACCACAATACCGCCCGATCCCAGCATCGTTCCGGCCTTTGCCATCTGGTCAAAGTCGAGCCCGACGTCGATCTCGTCCGCACGCAACACCGGGCAAGATGATCCGCCGGGAACAACGGCCTTCAACTGCTTCCCATCCTTGATGCCGCCCGCGACCTCGTAGATCGCCTTGCGCATCGAGTAGCCCATCGGCAGCTCGTACACGCCCGGTTTGTTCACGTGGCCGCTGATGCCAAAGAGCCTCGTTCCGCCGTTGCGCTCTGTGCCGAGCTTGGCATACGCCTCGCCGCCCATCAGCAGGATGTGTGGTGCATTGGCGATCGTCTCGGCATTGTTGATCACGGTAGGTCCGCCGTAGAGGCCGACGACGGCAGGGAAGGGCGGTTTGATGCGCGGCACACCACGCTTGCCCTCAAGCGACTCCATCAACGCAGACTCCTCGCCGACCTCGTACGCGCCCGCGCCGGTCTGCGTGACAATCTCGAAGTCGACGCCATCCTTGCCGAAGATATTCTTGCCAAGGAAGCCGCGCGCGTATGCATCGGCGACCGCCTTCTCCATGATCTTCAGCAGGTAGCGATACTCTCCGCGCAGATAGATGAAGCCCATCTTCGCGCCAATCGCCAGACCTGCGATAACGGTGCCTTCGATGACCGCGTGCGGATCTTCAAGGAAGATGACGTGGTCCTTGCACGTTCCTGGCTCGGACTCATCGCCGTTCACGAGCACGTACTTCGGCTTCGCGCTTTGCTTCGGCACGAAGCTCCACTTCATGCCCGTGGGAAGCCGCGCCGCCGCGCCCGCGCAGGCCGCTGGCCTTCATCTCGTTGATGATCCAGTCGGGGCCTTTTTCGATGGCGAGCTGTGCGGCCTTGTAGCCGTCGAGCTCGAGGTACTTGTCGATATCAGCCGCGCCCTGCCCGAAGCGCCGCTTCAGGACGATGACCTCGTCAGGATGCGAGACAAGTTCTGGCATCAGCGCACATCCTTTCCAAGGCCTGCCGCGTAATCGTCCAGCACCTTGTCCAGCTTCTCAGGCGTCAGGTTGTCGTGAAAGTCGTAGTTCACCTGCACGGCCGGAGCCCAGCAGCACGCGCCGATGCACTCCACCTCTTCCAGCGAGAACAGCCCATCCGGCGTCACGCCCTTGTGTCCGATGCCGAGCCGGTGCTTGCAGTGGTCCAGCAGCTCATATCCGCCGCGCAGCATGCATGAAATGTTCGTGCACACCTGCACGTTGTAGCGGCCAGCAGGCCGGGTGCGAAGCATCGAGTAATAGCTCAGCACGTTGCGCACATCGAGCTCAAGCAGGTCTAGTCGTTGCGCAAGCTCGGCGATGACTTCATCGGAAACATAGCCGACCTCGTCCTGCGCATACAGCAGCATGGGCACGAGCGCCGAGCGCTTGACGGGATAGATCGTCACCAGCTTGTCGAAGCGGGCGGCGAGCTCTGGAGAGAAAATCGTGTTGGCGATAGCGGCCATAGTCGAATTCCAGTTGCTACTGCGGTTCGTGGAGTATCTCGCGTGCGAACTGCTCGGCTGCGAGGTCCATCTCCTGTTGCGTGCTGCCTACTGTTGCCGTGCCGTTCTCGTTCAACTGAAACGCGAGCGGCGGATGATTGCTGGCGGTTACCTGTTCTGGCGTGAAGCGGAGCCAGCGGCCGCCCACGCGGAGGGTGATCTCATCTGCACTTACTTCAACAACTGCGTGCTGCGTTGCGTTGAGTCCGTGAGCGGCTGCGTAACTGCGAAGCAGAGACGCCCAGGAGGTCCAGAGTTCGGTGTGGAGGGTGCTATCGATCGATCGCCCCCAGCACAATATCCAATGACCCGATCACCGCGACGACATCCGCGATGAGCCTGCCCTTGCACATCACTTCCAAAGCCTGCAGGTTGGCGAAGTCCGCGTTGCGCATGTGCACGCGGTACGGCTTCGCCGTGCCGTCGGAGACGACGTAGTAGTTCATCATGCCGTGCGGCGCTTCGACCGACGAGGTCGCCTCGCCCGCCGGAACCTGGAAGCCCTCCGTGACGATCTTGAAGTGATGGATCAGCGACTCCATCTGCGTCTTCATCTGCTCGCGGTCCGGAAGGATGATCTTCGGCGCGTCGGCAACATAGCGGCCCTCGGGCATGCCGTCCAGCGCCTGCAGGCAGATCTTCGTCGCTCTCGCGCATCTCTTCCATGCGCACGATGTACCGCGCCCACACATCGCCATCATTCGAGATCGGCACCTTGAACTGAAACTTTTCGTAGCTCGAGTACGGCATGTCGCGCCGGAGATCGAAGTCCACGCCCGACGCGCGCAGCGGAGGACCGCTCACTCCCAGCGCAATCGCGTCCTCCTGCGAGATCCAGCCAACGCCCTTCAGGCGGCCCTGCCAGATCGGATTTCCATTCAGCAGCCCCTCGTACTCGTCGATCTTCGACGGGAAGCTGACCAGGAACTTGCGAATCGTATCGAAGAGTCCCAGCGGCGGCTCCATCGCTACCCCACCGATGCGGATGTAGCTCGTCATCATCCGCTGGCCGCTGACGGCCTCGAAAACGCGCATCAACTGCTCGCGCTCGCGGAAGCAATAAAGGAAGACCGTGAGCGCGCCGATGTCCATCGCGTGCGTGCCCAGCCACACCAGGTGGGAGTTGATGCGCATCAGCTCGTTGAAGAGCACGCGCAGCCACTGCGCGCGCGGCGGAATCTCGAGCTCCAGCAGCTTCTCCACCGCCAGCGCGTACGCGGTGTTGTTGGTCATCGGCGCGAGGTAGTCGATGCGGTCGGTGAGGGGCGTGACCTGCGCATAGAACTTGGCCTCGCAGGTCTTCTCGATGCCCGTGTGCAGATAGCCGATGTCCGGCGCCATCGAGATCACCGTCTCGCCGTCGACCTCAATCACCAGGCGCAGCACGCCGTGCGTCGACGGATGCTGCGGGCCCATGTTGAGGATCATCGTCTGGTCGGACAGTGGATCCGATCCCTCCGGCTTGTGGTGACTGACGGACTCCTCGACCACGTCCTCCACGCCGGGGATGATCATGTCCTCGGCATTGCGCAAGCCGCTCAGCGTCGCTCCGGTCTGCTGCGTGTTCACCCGGCCGGCAAACTGCGAACGCGGCGCGTCGGGATCAGGAGTCGCAGTGGTGGGCTTCTCAGGAGCTTCAATAGCCATTAGCGATAACCCTCCACGGGATAGTCCTTGCGGAGCGGATGGCCGTTCCAGTTGTCGGGCATCATGATGCGCGTCAGCCGCGGGTGTCCGGCGAAGGTCACGCCGAAGAGGTCGAAGACCTCGCGCTCATAGAAGTTCGCTGCGGGCCAGACGCCGGTGATGGAATCGATCGTCGGCGTGTCGCCTTCGAGCCGCGCGACGATCCGAATCCGTTGCTTCAGCCGTGCGAGAGCAGGGAATAGCTCAGTTGAAACCGCGGCTCTGCCGGATACCAGTCGACCGCCGGTCAGGTCTTCGAAGAAGTTGTAACCGGCGGCCTTCGCAGCCTCGCACGTCTGAATGATCGTCTCGGGCGCGACGGTCAGCGTCAACTCGCCGCGGTCCCACTTCGCGTCGGTAATGAACTGCTGAAGTCCTTGAATAGCCGCATGGTCGGCAAGCGCTGCGGCAACGGCATCCTTGCCAAAGATGGCTTCGGGAGTGGCGGGAGTGTCAATCGATTCAGGCATATTAATTCTGGCTAAAACCACTCCGAAAAATCAGAAATTAGAGATCGGCCTTGTCGTTCGACCAGTTAAGAACACCCTTCTTCCAAACGTAGAAGAGTCCCACAGCCACGAAGCCGAGGTACACAAACATCTCCCAGAAGCCGAAGAACCGTGACCCGGTGATGCCCGGCAGTTTGCGATAGATGACCGCCCAGGGCAGCATGAAGACCGCTTCCACGTCGAACAGGATGAACAGCATCGCGACCATGTAGAAGCGCACGGAGAAGCGGCCGCGGGCATCGCCCACCGGGTCCATGCCGCACTCATAGGCGCTGAGCTTCGTACGCGAACGCCGGTGCTTCCCGAGGAAGAAGGACGCGCCCACCATGAAGCACGCGAGACCGATCGCCACCACGATCTGAATGGCGAGCGGAAGGTATTGCCAGATGTATGGATTGCTCTGCATGGCCATCTTTGAGTGTAGGAGTGAGGTCGTCAAGGGTCAAGGCGAGGCACTGAATCGCAGATTTCACTAAGGTGGGAGTGTGGGAAAACTGACGGTCGAAATTTTGGTGGTTGTCTTCGTGGCATCGGTGGTTCGTTCTGCGTTCGGATTCGGTGAAGCGCTGATTGCAGTCCCGCTGCTGGCCTTGTTTTTGCCAATTCAGGTCGCGACCCCGCTTGCGGTGCTCATCTCGGTTGCGATCGCGGCGGTGATTCTCGCGCAGGACTGGCGCAAGGTTCACGTCAGCAGTTCGAGCTGGCTGTTCGTGCCAACCCTCGCCGGCATCCCGCTCGGCATATGGCTTCTGCACAGCGCCCATCAGGGGTTCGTCAAAGGCGCGCTCGCTGTAGTGATTATTCTCTTCTCCGGCTTCTTCCTGCTGGGCAAACGCCCGCCGCATCTGGAGCACGATAGTCACGGATGGCTGCTCGGCTGCGGTTTCGCGGCAGGCGTGCTCGGCGGAGCCTACGGCATCAACGGCCCCGCACTCGTGGTCTATGGCTCCATGCGCCGATGGTCGCCACAGCATTTTCGCGCCACACTGCAAGGCTACTTCTTGCCTGCGAGCGCCATCGGCATGCTCGGCTATTGGATCTCCGGTCTGTGGACAACCGAAGTCACCCACTACTTTTTTGTCGCGATATTCGCCGCGATCCCCGCCGTGTTCATCGGACGCTGGTTGAACCATCGCATGCGCGGCGATGCCTTCCTTCGCTACGTGCACGCGGGAGTAGTTGCGGTAGGAATCGCCTTGCTGATCCAGGCACTGCGTCACCGTTAGCCGATCAGAAGAACCCTCGATACCACGGCAATCATCGGCTCCGCGAACAGCGCCGCCAACAGCCCGCCAATACAAAGAAACGTTCCCAGCGGAATCTGGCTCGACGAGTTCGCCCGCCGCCGCGCCAGCAGCGTAATGCCGTAAAACGCCGCCAGAAGCACGCCGACAAAGAACGCCAGCATCGCGGGCGCGAACCCCAGAAACGCCGCAATCATCGCCATCAGCTTCACATCGCCGAGCCCCAGCCCCTCGCGGTGCCGCAGAGCCTTGTAGAGCGCGCGAACAAGCCACGGAATCGCCGCCGCCGCACAGATCGCCAACAACCGCCCGAACACCAGATGCTCCGGTCCCGTCAGAAACACATCACCCTGGCTCGCAAACGATCCCGGACTCGACAGCCTCATCTGACTCCGCGGATTCAGATGAACGTCATACGCCCCGCTAGGCAGAAAAATCGCCTGCACGCAGACGAGGAAAAACCCAATCGCTATGCCAGTCAGTGTGAACGCATCCGGCAGCGTATGCGTCTGCCAGTCCATCACCAGCAAGCCGATGAGTAGAAAGCCAAGGATCAGAACCGCAAACAGTCCAACGTAAGGTCGCAATGCAGAGACATCAACCCCATCCGCTTGCATTTCCAAGACTAAGGAATCGGCTTGCGATAAATGCGAACCACAACCCCGTCGCCAGCTCCACCGCCGGATACCGCCACGGAATCGCCGCCTTGCAGCTCCTGCACTTCGCCGCCAGCAGCACCCAGCTCAACAGCGGCACATTGTCATACCACCGGATCGTCGCCAGGCATTTCGGGCAGTGCGAGCGCGGCTTCACTACGCTCTTGTGCTCCGGCAGCCGCGAGATGCAGACATTCAAAAAGCTCCCAAAGAGCAGGCCAAGAAGGAAAGCAGGGAGCTCAAAAGCAAGCAATATCAGCATTGTTCTGAGTATAGGTCGCTACACGCAGCCGACCGCCGGGTTGCCCGGCACTCAGCCAATAGCTGTCAAAAGTCACAGGCCCCCGAGAGCAACATTCTGTCGTGCCCAGGGTTCCTATGTATGGGAGCCGGACATTACCCCGGAACCCGCCTTGAAGTTTCGGGCCCAGGAGGTAACAAGATGCGGTTCTTCAAATACATTGCATCGCTGGCTGTACTCGGTGTTTTTCTGACGCCGGCGCCTAAAGCCAACGCACAGGTTTCGGTGGGTGTGGGAGTCGGTGTTCCGGCCTATGGCGCTCCGGCCTATCCCGCCTACGCTGATCCCTATCAGGACCCCTACTACGCGGAGGCTCCGCCGGTCTGCCCTTATGGCTACTACGGGTATGCACCCTATGGCTGTGCGCCCTATGGATACTACGGTCCGAACTGGTTCGTAGGCGGCCTCTTCATCGGCGCCGGCCCATGGTACCGGCCGGGCTACTACTACAACCACGGCGGCTACTACCCGATTCACGGCGGCTACGGCTACCGGGGTGGCTATTACGGCCATGGTGCTGTTGGCTATCGCGGCGGCGGATACGTCGGTCACGGCTACGTTGGTGGGGCACGCGGATATGTTGGCGGAGCCCACGGATATGCCGGCGGCGGAGGTCGTAGTTTCGCGGGCGGCGGCCACGTCTCCGGCGGCTTCCACGGTGGTGGCGGCAGCGGCTTCCATGGCGGTGGCGATGGTGGCTTCCATGGCGGCGGCGGCGGATTCCACGGTGGCGGTGGATCGCACGGCGGCGGACACCGCTAAATCCATCAAGGTTGCAGACGGCTACTCTTCGGAGTAGCCGTTTTGCATCTCTTGTAATCCGGACCCTAAAACTTCAGCAGCACCAGCGGCACCACAAGGCCCGCCAGCAGCGTTCCCGTCACCAGCAACCTGCTGCGCTCGTACTTATACGACATATAGACACCCGTTGCCGTTGACGTCAGCAGCCCCACGGCGACCGCCAGGAAGAAGATCTTCATCGGCAGATGCTGTTTCTGCTTGCCCGCCAGCGTCACAGCGGGTTGTGCCGCGCCGGGCGACGCGCCAGCATGATCCGGCTGTCGCCCTTCACGGGCAGCCCCACCCTCCGGCGCCTTCCGCACCGACATCACCGTCGTTTGCTTCTTGTGCAGCTGCCCCAACTCCGCCAGCACCGCCGGCGGCTTGTACGAGCTCCCCGCAGCCTCATGCAGGCTCAGCGTCTGGACCGCTCCCGTAAGCGCAAAGAAAAGCAGGGCCGGCGATATAAACAGACCAAAGTACAGATGGGTCTTCCGAAAGAGGCGAAGAGTGTTTGCAGGCATTCAGTCCCATAATACCGGACTAGTTCAGTCCGATATATGAATAAGCGGTGGAATCTTAGAAATCCACGTGTGTCCGCACGCTAAACACCGCCACCGGCCCGCGATCCCGGTTGTATCCGGGGTGGTCGATGAACTGAAAATCAAACGCGCTGAACAGACCCCGCCAGTTGTGCGCCGTGTAGTAGGTCTCCAGGATGTCCTCGCGCGCGTAGTTCAGCCGTCCGTCGCCCAGCAGAAATCCCAGTCCGCCCAGTCCCAGGTACGCCTGGTGGTCCCGCTTGATGGCATTCGTTACGAAGACCAGGCCCACCCGGTCGTTGCCTCGCCCCCACCGGTTGCCCGTCAGGTCGCCACCCCATTCGAAGGTCTGGTCGTCCTCTGTGTAGGCATAGCTCTCGTGCTGTCCCTCGTTCCATCCGAACCGTCCAAACACCCGGAAATCCTTCGGCAGCTCCTGCTCGAAGTTCAGCCCCACCCCGTACTTTACCGTCGTCCCGAAAGGATGGTCGGTGATCACTGGCGTCGCGTCTGGATTCCCGTTCAGCCGTTCCTCGAGTGCCAGCGCATTCTGCTCTCGATAGACGCCCATGTTTGCGCGGTTCACATACCCGATTAGCCGCACCGCTCCCTGCCGCTTCGGATCGAGAAACCTCGACAGCGGCCCGCGCCCATAGTCCACCTCGTAGTTATCGCCCCTTGCCTTCCTCAGGCTCGACTGCAGGTCGATCCCGTTCGCCACGGTCGGCATCAACGCCATGCCATAGCGCGCCGCCCACGGACCGTCGTCGTACTCGAGAATCGCCGCATACGTATAGCCACGCGTATCGGCCGCATAGTCGTACGCTCCGTTGTTATCCACCGTCCAGTTCATAAACTGCAGGTGCGAGTCCGACCCCGGATTGTTCTGGTCAAACACATCGGGGAGGCTCATCTTGCCGACACGGAAATCCAGTCTTCGGGCTGGCACTACCGTGGCCAGCGAGAACGGCGTGCGCAGCGCATCCACCATCTTCGACGTCAGCCCAATCGTCTGGTGAATCTGTGCCCGCGCCACATACGGCACCGGACCTAGCGTCGGGTTTCGCACCACATCGAGGTTCGTGAACCCCGCCAGCCCCAGTGCTTCAGAGAGTCCTCGTCCGCCGGACGATTCCAGGTCAAAGATCGCGTCCGTGTTGTAGCGCAGATTCCTGTGCAGCTGCAGCCCCGTAAAGACAGTCCCCACCAGCGAGGTCTTGTACTCACCGATCGCCAGGAACGAGTTGGTTCCCTCATAGGGCGAGTGAATCGGCGGATTTGCCTGGAAGATGATGTTCGCCTGACCCGAGAGCAGCCACGAGTGATTGGCCGGATGGTCGAACATGGTCACTTGCGGCTCTCTATTGGCGGCATGCGGCGGATCGCCGGCTCCAGCGTCATCTGCAGGCACGGGATCGTTCTGCGCCCGTGCCATCAGGGCAGCGAACATGCAGAGGCTCAGCGTCAGTTTGGTCAGGCGCAAAATCATTGGAATTTTCAAAGGGACTTACTGTACAGCGGCCAGATGAGGACCAAATAAAAAGGCCCGCCACGGGAGGAGTCTCCAGGCAGCGGGCCACGTTAATTCACTGTCATCAGCAGTCCCGTCGTTCTCCAGCCGCGACCAGATGCCCGCAATCGGGCAGCGCTCGTCACCCGTCTCAACGAACGTCCGAGTCAAATGCATTCTGCTGAACTGCGGAAGCATCGGCTGGTTCTCAGTCGGGCGCACCCAGCGGTTGATCAGGTTCTTCATGGGAGTCTCCTTTCCACGCCTTCCCGGCGCCAAATCTTTAGCTGTAGTATACCCCGGTAGGGTATAAACAGACCATAAAACGGAGGCCTCGTGGAGATCGATCGCGAACGCGCAAAGCTGGTCAACCGCGCCAAACGAATTCAGGGGCAGATGAAAACGGTCGAGCGCAGCCTCGCTGAGAACCAGGACTGCACCGATATCCTCATGCTCCTCGCCGCCGTAAAGGGCGGCATCAACGGCCTCATGGCTGAGGTCCTCGAAGACCACATCCGCCTGCACATCGGCGCCCGGCCCATGTCCCCTGAGCTCGGCGAGGAGCTCATCGACCTCGTCCGCGCGTACCTCAAGTGATGCGCCCCGCCTTGCACCCTTTGACGTGTCGTCACGCTCAGGATTAATCTATGAGTACACGGGAAAGGAGGATGATCCAGCCTATGAAATCTGACAGTACAAGTTGCAACACAACACGTGAGGTGACTGAGGCTTAGAGCATCCGTCGCTCTAGTCCTGGCAGTTCTGGCAATCTTCAGATACTCCTGCCGAGGCCCATCCAGCACGGATGCCTCAGGTCAATCTCAACAGATCACCGCTGAAGGGCCCGCCTTGAACAAGGCGGGCCCTTCGTGTCTCTCACGAAGATTTTCTGCCTGACTTTCACGCAATGGTTCCACGTGGAACCACCGCATTTCCAACATCTAAAATCTACCCTCTAAAATCTCCTCATGGCACCCGCTGTCCTTGACCCCGCAAGCCCCGCGCCACCACCGACGACCTCGTCATCGCCGGCCGCCGTTTCCGCTCGCGCCTCATCGTCGGCACCGGCAAGTACAAGGACGGCCCCGAGACCGCCGCCGCCATCGAGGCCTCCGGCGCCGAGATGGTCACCGTCGCCGTCCGCCGCGTCAACCTCGACCGCTCCAAGGAATCGCTCCTCGACTTCATCGACCCCACGCGCTACTTCCTCATGCCCAACACCGCCGGCTGCTACACCGCCGACGAGGCCATCCGCGCCGCCCGCCTCGCCCGCGAGGTCGGCCTCTCCGACTGGGTCAAGATCGAGGTCATCGGCGACCAGCCCACCCTCTACCCCGACGTCCAGGCCACCGTCGAAGCCACCCGCGTCCTCGTCAAGGAAGGCTTCACCGTCCTGCCCTACACCACCGACGACATCGTCTTCGCCAAGCGCCTCATCGACGTCGGCGCCGCCGCCGTCATGCCTCTCGGCGCGCCCATCGGCACCGGCCTCGGCATCGCCAACAGCTACACCCTCCGCATGCTGCGCGAGCTCATCACCGAAGTCCCGCTCGTCGTCGACGCCGGCCTCGGCACCGCCTCCGACGCCGCCCTCGCCATGGAACTCGGCTTCGACGCCGTCCTCATCAACACCGCCATCGCCGGCGCCAAGAACCCCATCCTCATGGCCTCCGCCATGAAGAAGGCCGTCGAAGCCGGCCGCGAAGCCTTCCTCTCCGGCCGCATGCCCAAAAAGCTCTACGCCAGCGCCAGCTCGCCGCTCGAAGGCATCTCGCGGTGACCGAAGGCGCGCTCGGCTAGATTGCCTGATTCCGTGGTGTGTCGCTAGTCTGATACTTGGCGCTGCTGTGCGCTACGCGTGCGTCTTCGGTTGGCAGTCTACTGTTTGCAGGCCACGTGTTCTGGAGTCGGCAGAAGGTCCTGCATTCTCATAGCAATGGCCAACGATTGCCGAGTCGGCACGCAATGCGTACAGCGTTGCAGAGACTGGACGCGATTAGCAGGCTCGTCGCTGATTTCTGACGTGCGTTCCGTTCTGCTCAGGAGGCGTCTTCGCGGAAGCGACTTCTGGCCTCGCCGAGCAATCTGCGTTCGTCGTCGGTGAGTCTGCCTTCATGGGACTGCTCGCCGTCGAGCAAGTCACTGCGCGCTGGATAAGCTACAGCCGATTCGCACGATTTCTGAACTCACGATCCCGAATTCTCTCTGCAGCTTCCGCTTCACCTCCGGCCACTCCTCCGCCACAATCGAAAACCGCTTCGTATTCCTCGGCGTGAAGTCCGCGGCCATCCTGTGCGCGCGCAGCACGCCTTCGAACTTCGCGCCAATCCGCAGAATCGCATTCGCCGAACGCTCATTCCGCTCATCCGTGCACAGGTGCACGCTGCACATCTTCCACGTCTCGAACGCGTGCGTCAGCATCAGCAGCTTGGCCTCGGTGTTCGCCGCGGTGCGAATCGCCGAAGCCGTCAGCCACGTGTAGCCAATCTCTCCCGTGTCGAACACATGCTTGCCACGATGCGCCGAACCCTCCGGCCACGGCCATCGCTCCAGCTCAAAGAACCGCGTCGAGCCAATCACCACGCCATCGCTCTTCCGCACCGTCACAAACGGCAGCGCCGTCCCCGCATCTCTCCACGCCAGCGCCGTCTCGATGTACCTCTCGACGGCCTCGCGCCCCACCGGCACCAGACTCCACGTGTACAGCGACGTGTCCGCCGCCGAAGCCTCCGTCAGCGCCGCATGCATGCTCGCGCTCACAGCGGCTCCAGCCGCACATGCTCACCCTCAAGCGTTACAAGCTCCATCCCCATGACAACGAGCTTACGACGTCGACTCACAATCGCTGCCCGAAGCACACCAGGTCTCCGTCCGGTGCAAGCACCAGCAGCTCGCGCTCGTGGTACGGCTTGTCCGCGGGGCCATGCACATCACCCTTCGGCAGCTTGTCCAGCTTCGGCTTCAGCTCTGCATACAGCGCGTCCACATCGCGAACATCGAAGTAGTAACGAAAATTCCTTACCCCGCGCGGAGCATCCGCTGCATTCTCGCGTCCCCAGATGCGAATGCCGCACCCGTCGCGCTCCAGATATGCATAGTCGCGCACATGCCTATGCTCGTTGAACCCGAGCACTTCGCGGAAGAACTCCACCGCGGCATCAAACTCCGCGATTGGAATATGCATGAACTGCGTCGTCTGAACGATGTTCCGCATGCACGCGAGCTTACGTGATACACGACTCGCGCGCATCATGCAGCGCATTGCACCTGCGGACAGAAAACTCTTTCCCTCACGGTCGCAACAGACTCTTTGCTCTCTCCGGGCCTACTGCAGCGTGTACATCGCCAGCCCGCTCAGCAGCTTCGGATAAAAATCCGTCGACTTCTGCGGCATCACCTCGAGGTTCAGCGAGATGTCCTTCATCTGCTCCAGCGTTACCGGCTTGATCAGAAACGCCACGTCGGCCTTCCCACTCTTTACGCGCTCCACCGACTCATCCGCCTCGCGGTAGTAGCGAATCTTCTCGCCCTTGCGAACCGTCTCCTCATCCATCCCCAGCAGCTTCTCGATCACGACCTTATGCAGCTGCGTCACATCCAGCTGTTGCTGCCGCGGCGAAAGGCCCGCCAGCAGCGGAGCGATCGCGTCAGTCTTCGGTGTCAGCAGCAGATTGCCTTCGCGTGTCGCCGCAACAAACGCCACACCCTTCGTCTCGTTCAACTTCGCCAGCAGCTGCAGCGGCGTCAGCGAGCCCGGCAACTCCGTCACATCGAAGTATTGCTTGGCTTGCTCTCTCGAACCAGCGCAGACTGAATCCCGTCGATCCCCGAGACCACGCGATGCGTCGGCAGAATCGTAATGCCCGGCGCATCCATGTTCACGAACGTCATCATCATCGCCTGCTCCGGAAACGCAGGCTGAGGAAGCCCGTCGGGACTCATCGTCGGCGCCGCCTTCGGATCGATATGCTGCTCGGCCGCGCGCTCATGCATGTACGCCACCGACGTCTCGTACCGGTGATGTCCATCGGCAATCAATGAGCCACTTGTCCTCCATCGCATCCAGTACGCGCTGAATGAGTTGTGGTCGGTCACCTTCCACAGCGCGATGAACGCACGTGGATACTCGTCCACGATCTCGAGGTCCGGACTCCGCGTGACATGCGGTACCGTCTTCGAATCGCCCACCACACTCGGCGGCGCCTCGAAGATCACGCGCTCGGCCGTGAATGTCGGGTCGGAGTACAGCATGTAAATCTGCTCGCAGTACGCGCGCGTCGCCTTGAACAGCGCCAGCCGTCCGACTTATGTTTCGGAAACGTCTGCTCATGCCGGTAACACAACCTTGTCGGCATAATCGGAAAGCTGTCCCAGCGCAATAAACCCGCGCCGCTCGCGAATCTCCGCCTTTACACCTGTCGTCCCGCCGGTGCCAGGCACAGTGTACGTCTGCGAATAACCGTACAGCGCAGGCGAGGTTTCCTCGCGCGAGAATGTGCTCCGCGCGCCACTTCGTCAGCGTCTCCGCCGCGCGCGTGTAGACGTTGTGTTCCTCGTTGTCGTCCGGCTGCTTCTTGCCCAGCACCACGCGAACCAGGTTGTAAGGGCTCAGGTTGTAGTACCGCTCCTGCATCGCTGAATCGATCTTGTCGTAGGGCTGCGTCACGACATCGGCCATGTTCACAGCGGTGGAGTCGTACCGGAGAGCGCGAAACGGAAACAGACGTGCCATCTCTCCATTGTACGGAAGAGTGATTGCGCTTACACTGAGCGGATGGTTTTGAGGAAGGCTGCGCCGGCGGATTACGCCGAGATTATTGATCTCGCGAACCTTGCCTATCGAGGCAGAGAGGGCGCAGTACCGAGCTGGAACATCGAGAAGGGAATCGTCGGCGGACAGCGGCTCGACGATTCATTGTTGAAGAAGAACTCGCCGCCAAACCTGACGGAGCGCTGCTCGTCTATCGCGAAGACGCTGACGGTCCGCTGTTAGGAACAGCGTGGCTGAATCCTGAGAGCGAGGATGTCTGGTCGATGGGACCTCCACACCGTCCGGCCCGAACTGCAGAACCAGCACCTCGGACGCAGGCTTCTCACTGCGGCTGAAGAATACGCGCGCGATCGCGGCGCGAAGCGCATGCGTATCGGCGTGTTGCATGTGCGCGACACGCTCATCGCCTGGTATGAGCGCCGAGGCTATCGTGCAACGGCGAGACGCAACCGTACCCATCCAACGACTCACGATTCGGCACGCCTCTACGCGAGAATCTGCACTTCCTCATCATGGAGAAGTCGATCTGATCCTGCCTCAGCCGCCGGCAATCGCTCCCAGAATAATCAGCGGTTCGCGTCCGGCAACGACTGCTTCGGGCAATGGATCATTCGGCGAATCGTGCGATAGAATCTCGTTGCCGCGCCGAAGAATGGAATGGAACGCACAGCGGTCCTCGTCGTCTGATGGCGGATCGTTCCGCGCGGCGTCGGATGTGCGTGCTCGAGCGCGTCGGCGCCGCGCCGCAGCGTTACGGGCGCTTCAATTTCAAGCGACGCCTCGTGGCCGATCATAATGCTCCGTTGGCACAACCGCGCACGCTGGAGGCTCGTTACGAACCCGACTGATGCCAGCGTCTGCACCTCGACCCGAGGACGGGGTCGGCCAGGACTTCCATGATGTAGTCGTTTCACTCGTCGCCGCCGTTCAGCGAGCGGTACGACCTCGCCACCCAGTCGTTGCCGAAGCAGTCATGCCGCAGTTCATCGGGAGAATCAGTAGGCCATGGCATAGCCGCAGTACGCTCATCTGGCGATTCCTGCTTGCGGCAGTCCCTTGGTCGGCGGCTCCCACTAGTTGCAGCAGTACGTGAACAGAAGACCTCCAGCTTTTGCCATCGAGAGGGAAGTGCTCGGTTCGGACTTGATCGCCGCCGACATGAACAGAGTCTCCGGCTAATCCGCCTGCACGTGGATCGCGGAACCGAGGATCTATTGGCAGGATTACGAGATCTTCATCGTTCATTGATCTACCGCATCATCCGAGCGCATAGCGTCCATGTTCTGCATGAAGACGTCGGTGTTTCGTGTGCAAGCACATGCCGCCGGCGCCCGGCTGCCACGCCGGCCCCGATTCCTGCTCGCGTAGCCCGGGCAGTTCCGTCCACTCCGTTCCACCGTCGACGGACCGGAACAACGCGGCGTCCTCGACACCGGCGAAAACGGTGTCGGCGTCGGTCGACGACGGTTCGAGGTGCCACACGCACGTAGAACTCCCACGGGTGGGGAGTCCCCGTCGTACCACTGGTGGGTTCCGGGGACTCCCTCGTACCGGAACTCGTTTCCGACCGGCGCCCAGGTCTCGCCGCCGTCGTCGGAGCGC
>CAVZMD010000011.1:0-167474 GCA_963776265.1 uncultured Acidobacteriaceae bacterium
TGTTGCTTTGCTGACCTACTGGTTAAACTACGTATTGCTGGCCCTGTGGGAAACCCTCGGGCTCCATGTGCAGCGTTTTGCGTGATTTACGGCAGGGATTCTCCACCGTTCGCGGCAGTTTCTGAGGTGGGTTGCCGGCGTGGGTGCATCGTTCGACGACGTTGCCAGCTGCCTCCTGAGCTGGATTGCGAATGATGCGGCCCAAAGCTTCCCCTCGGGGGGCACTTTCGGGTAAACTTGCAAATGGTGTCTGTGTCTTGCGCCTGCCCTCTTGAACTTTAAATGGGACGGGCCCACCAAGTCAGCAAAAAACAGGTCATTCGGCGAGGGGTTGGTATCGAAATCCGGCCCCTTCGAGGAGAGCGTTTGTCGAAGGAAGATGCGATTGAGGTAATGGCAACGGTCGTCGAGACCCTGCCCAACGCGTTGTTCAAAGTGGAGCTCGAGAACAAGCATCAGGTTCTCGCGCACATTTCGGGCCGCATGCGCAAGAACTTCATCCGTATCCTCCCCGGCGATCGCGTAGCCATCGAGCTCAGCCCGTACGACCTGAACCGTGGCCGTATCGTCTACCGCTACAGGTAGCAAAGAGTTGCCCGTTGTCCGGTCTCAGATCTCAGTGAGCCGGAGAAGCGACAGGCAACAGCTAATCACTCTGAGAACTGGAGTTTTTCAATGAAGGTCCGTGCATCTGTAAAGCCGATCTGCGATAAGTGCAAGGTGATTCACCGTCGCGGTGTCGTTCGCGTCATCTGCGAGAACGCCAAGCACAAGCAGCGCCAGGGATAACGCTCTCGCTAACCCTGCTCCACGCGGCCCCACCGGGCGAGTTCGCCGAAGTCAAGGCGTGCGATGAACCCGGAGGAGACAAAAGCTGAACTGCGAGTCAGGTCAGCCGCTCAACCACTCACCCCGCCCTCCGATGACCGGCAGTGAGCCCCAACCGAAAGGCACACCATGGCACGTATTGCCGGCGTCGACCTGCCACCGAACAAGCAGGCTCGCATCGCGCTCACGTACATCTATGGCATCGGCCAGCCCCGCGCCCTGAAGATTCTCGACAAGGCCGGCGTTGACCCCTACGCCAAGATGACCACGCTGGACGAGGACCAGCTCAACAAGATTCGTACCGTCATCGAGCAGGAAGGCGAGATCGAGGGCGACCTCCGCAAGGAGATCGGCCTGAACATCAAGCGCCTGATCGAGATTCAGTCCTACCGTGGCCTGCGCCACCGCCGCAGCCTTCCGGTCCGCGGCCAGCGCACCCACACCAACGCTCGTACCCGCAAGGGCCCCCGCAAGGGCACCGTTGCCGGTAAGAAGAAAGCGACGAAGTAACCCATGGCGAAATCACAGAACAAGGGTACCGGCGCGAAGGTTGGCAAGAACAAGAAGTTCAAGAAGCGCGAGCGGAAAAACGTTCCGTTTGGGCTCGTCTACATCCAGGCGAGCTTCAACAACACCATCGTCACCATCACCGACCAGCAGGGCAACACCATCAGCTGGAAGAGCTCGGGCTCGCTCGGCTTCCGCGGCTCCCGCAAGGGAACCCCGTTTGCCGCGCAGCAGGCGGCGATCAACGCCGCCAACGCCGCGCGCGATCACGGTCTGCGTTCGGTCGATGTCCGCGTCGCCGGTCCCGGCTCCGGCCGTGAGAGCGCGATCCGCGCCCTCGCCGCTGCGGGTATCGAGGTCCGCTCGATCCGCGACGTCACGCCGATGCCGCACAACGGCTGCCGTCCGCCGAAGCGTCGCAGAGTGTAAGAGACAGCGGATCAGGGAGCAGGGATTAGTGAGCAGTTCGCAGGATCACGCTGTTCGCTGATTCCCATGACTGGCACCTAATCCCTGATACCCTAGTCATTGGATCGCGACGAAGGGCCAGCCAGCCTGTAAAGCGATCGACAACTGAAGTCAGGAGATAGAAAGAAATGGCACGTTATACCGGACCCGTCTGCCGCATGTGTCGCCGCGACGGTCAAAAGCTGTTCCTCAAGGGCGCGAAGTGCTTCACCGACAAGTGCCCCGTCGAGAAGCGCAACTTCCCGCCGGGCCAGCACGGCCAGTCGAAGAAGGTCAAGAAGCTCGTCGGCTACGGTCTGCAGCTTCGTGAGAAGCAGAAGACCAAGCGCATGTACTTCACGCTCGAGACGCAGTTCCGCGCCTACTACGAGAAGGCCTCGAACAAGACCGGCGTCACCGGCGAACTGCTGCTGCAGCAGCTCGAGACCCGTCTCGACAACGTCTGCTACCGCCTCGGCTTCGCGATTTCGCGCCGCCAGGCGCGCCAGATCGTGCGCCACGGCCACGTGCAGGTCAACGGCCGCAAGGTCAACATCCCGAGCTTCCAGTGCAAGGTCGGCGATGAGGTCGCGATCCGCCAGGGTTCCAAGGAGCTCGCAGTTCTCGCGTCCTCCAGGGACTTCGCCTCCGGCCAGAACCGCGTCAACTGGATCGATGCTCAGCCGGACAATCTCTCCGGCAGGATCATCGCTCTGCCGAAGCGCGAGGACATCAACCTGCCGGTCAACGAGCAGCTGATCGTCGAGCTGTACTCGAAGTAAGAATTCAGGGATTCAGGGCACAGGGATTCAGCAGTTCGCGCTGTTCTAGATCCCTGAGCCCTGAATCCCGTAACCCCTCGTCTCACCCAGTAGCACCCCTGAACCGTCGCAGAATGCTTCGCGGCGGCAGGAAGAAAGGACTCACCATGCTTTGGAGAGGTTTCCAGAAGCCCAAGCGTCTCGCCGTCGACAGCGAAACGTCTAACCAACAACTACGGCAAGTTCTCCGCGCAGCCGTTTGAGCGCGGGTTCGGCACCACGATCGGCAACGCGCTGCGCCGCACGCTGCTCTCGTCCATCGAGGGCGCTGCTGTCACGGCCGTCAAGATCGAGGGTGTGCTGCACGAGTTCCAGTCGATCACCGGCGTCGTCGAGGATGCGACCGACATCATCCTCAACCTGAAGCAGATTCCGTTCAAGCTCAACGGCGACGGCCCCAAGGCCCTGTACCTGCACGCCGACCAGCCGGGCGTCATCACCTCGGGCATGATCGAGGCCGACTCGCGACGTCGAGATTCTCGACCCCGATGTCTACATCTGCACGGTCTCCGAGGGCGGCCGCATCGACATGGAGATGCGCCTCAAGCGCGGCCGTGGCTATGTCTCGGCCGACAAGAACTTCGACTCCGACCTCGGCATCGGCTTCATCCCGGTCGACAGCGTTCACTCGCCTGTCCGGAAGGTGAACTACCTGGTCGAGGCTGCGCGTCTCGGTCAGATCACCGACTACGACAAGCTCACGCTGGAGATCTGGACGAACGGGACTGTTCTCCCCGCGGACGCCCTTGGGCTTTCCGCGAAGTTGCTGAAAGACCACATGAACATCTTCATCAACTTCGAGGAGGAGATGGAGGCCGGTGGTCTTGTGGACCACGACGGACCCGCGATCCGCAACGAGAACCTGAACCGTTCCGTTGAGGAGCTCGAGCTCTCCGTGCGCAGCTACAACTGCCTGAAGAATGCCAACATCGCGACCATCGGCGAGCTGATTCAGAAGACCGAAGCCGAGATGCTGAAGACCAAGAACTTCGGCCGCAAGAGCCTCAACGAGATCAAGGAAATCCTTGCTCAGATGGGACTTTCGCTCGGCATGAAGATCGACGAGAACGGCAACCCGGTCCCGGGCCCGACCTCTGTACTCCCCGCCGCAACGCTCGCCGCCAGCTACGGCGCGTTCGACGACGAGGAAGACGAGGACGAGGACTTCGAGCCGGTCAACGAGACCGAAACCTTCTAGTTTCGGTCCGCCACCAACTGCGGGTGCTCCATCTTCGGCGCGGCCTCATCGCGCCTAAGGTGGGCTCCCACAAATCGCATCACCACGAACGCCGGCTGACAGCACAAGCTGGGCCGAAGGAGAAAAATCATGCGCCACCGTAAAGGCGGATTCAAGCTGGGTCGCAATACCAGCCATCGCCGCGCCCTGCTTCGCAATCTCGTCACCTCCATCATCATTAACGACCGCGTTCACACCACTGTGACCAAGGCCAAGGCCGCCCGCCCGCTGGTCGAGCGCATGATCACGCTCGGCAAGAACGGCAGCGTCCACGCCCGGCGCCAGGCGCTCGCGTATCTGATGACTCCGGAGTCCGTCGACCGCCTCTTCAGCACGGTCGCTCCGCGCTACGCCGACCGCAATGGTGGTTACAGCCGCATCATTCGCACTGGCCCACGCAAGGGCGACGCCGGCGAGATGGCCTACATCGAGCTGCTCAGCGCCGAGAAGGAGCTCAACGAAAAGGCGGAGAAGCGCGCCGAGGCCGCTGCCAAGCGCCGCGAGGCTCTCCAGAAGCAACTCGACGAGCACAGCGCGGTCGAAGACGGCAGCGATCCGAACGCACAACCCTAAGTTCTACAGAGAGTCATTACCAAAGGCGCGCCTCATGGCGCGCCTTGTTCGTTTATAGGCACAGCGCTCTGCACTAACCTATAGGCATGCGCTTCACTGAAAGACGATCCGTGCGTGCAGCGGTGCTTATCATCCTCATCGCGCTCGCACTTCTATCGGCCACACAGGGCATGCGCAATGCAATTGCGCGGAGCCAGGACCTGCAGTGGAGCGGTGTCCGGATGCTAATGCAGCACATCGACCCCTGGGCCGATGCCCTCGCCGGGGACCCGGCCCACTTGATCGTCAAGACCCAGATTCCGAACTATCTCCCGTTGCTCTACGTGATCACGCTCCCCTTGGGAGCTCTGCCGCTTCCAGTCGCGCAGATCGTCTGGGGACTGTGCAATCTGGCCTTTGCCGCTGTCAGTGCATGGCTGGCCGCCCGCTTCTATGCCATGGGACGCTCCATGGCGCTGGCGGTGCTCTGCCTGGTCTGGATGTCGACGCCTGCAAGAGTCACCGTCGGCAATGGACAATATGGCCTTCTCGTATTGGTCCTCTGGTGCCTCTCGCTCTTGACGTCTCGAATCAACGACAAACGAGCGATGATCGCCGGCGTCTCCTATGTGAAGTTCAACTTTGCTCCACTGCTCTTTCTGTACCTGTTGATGAAGTCCGGGCTCCGCCGCGCGTTGATGAGCCTTGTGCCAATACTCGTTGGAGCCGCGCTGGTATGCATCTGGCTCAACGAGTGGCACTCTGGCGGCCAGGTATGGAGATTTCTTACTGCTCCCGAACATGTCGCTGAAACAGGTTATTTCCCGCGCTGGGGCGGCACAAATCTCATGGACATGGTGGAACCGTTACTCTTCAGCGCCCATGTGCCCGTTCCGATGCTGACCTCCGCGTCAACTTCGATCGCGTTTGTCGCCTGGGGCATTCTTCTCTACAAGTGCCTGAGGCGAGGCTTCGACGCGGTCGGATGGCAGATGGCCATCCTCGGGCTGGCAAGCTTTACTCTGTTCCGCCACCACTCGTACGATGCGGTAACGCTGCTCTTTCCGCTCTGCTTCGCGCTCGCGCATTGGCAGGCCAAACAATCCAGGCTGCTGTTCGGAATCATCGCCTACTTCTGGTACGGGCAGCAGATACTCACTGACCACTATCCCTGGTCGAATTTCCGCACTCACCTTGAGTTTTTTGTGCTGGTGCTTGCGATAGTTGTTACCTATCGCATGGGCCCGGAGGTGGAACGAGATACTCGCCGGGAAGCTCCGCTCCTCGTCTGTTGCTGCGCTACACTAACCCCGGATGCCCATCGTCGAACTCCACAACATTCGCAAGGTCTACGACACGAAGGTCGCTGTCGAAGGTCTTTCCCTGACCATCGAACCCGGCACCATGTTCGGCCTGCTTGGCCCCAACGGCTCCGGCAAGACCAGCTCCATCCGCATGATGATCGGCATGACCGTGCCCGACTCCGGCACTGTCAGCCTCTTCGGCCAGCCCTTCTCGCGCTCTGTGCTCAACCGCGTCGGCTACCTGCCGGAAGAGCGCGGCCTCTACAAGAAGATGAAGGTGCTTGACCAGCTCACCTTCCTCGGACAGCTCCATGGACTCAACGAGGCCGACTCACGCAAGCGTTCGCGTGACTGGTGCGAGCGCCTGCAGATCACCGAGGCCATCGACAAGAAGACCGAAGAGCTCTCCAAGGGCATGCAGCAGAAGATTCAGTTCATCGCCGCCCTGCTGCACGAGCCCGATCTCATCATCATGGACGAGCCCTTCAGCGGCCTCGACCCGGTCAACGCCGAGCTGCTCATGAGCACGCTGGTCGACCTCCGCGCACAGGGCAAGGCCGTGCTCTTCTCCACGCACCGCATGGACCAGGTCGAGAAGCTCTGCGACGCGATCGCGCTCATCTACCAGGGAAAGCTCGTCCTCTCCGGCTCCATGCGCGAGGTCAAATCGCGCTATCCGCGCAATCACGTACAGGCCGTTTTCAGCGGAGACGACAGCTTTCTTCGCAGCCGCTACATCGCCGACGCCCGCAACTACGCTGGTATCGCGGAGATCACCCTTCACTCGCCCGAAGACGCGCAGCCTCTGCTCGCGGAGGCGGTCACCCGCGGCACGAACATCACACGCTTCGAGGTCATCGAGCCCACTCTCGAAGAGATTTTCATCACCACGGTGAAGGGAACGCCTGAGTTCGCCGAGGCCGGAGGCAAGGTCCATGCATAACATCTGGCTCATCGCAAAGCGTGAATACATGGAGCGCGTGCGCACCAAGGGCTTCATTCTCGCCACGGTGCTCATCCCGTGCTTTATGGCCGCGCTGGTAGGTGGCAGCGCCTTCTTTATGTCACGCACCAAAACCACCTCGCACATCGCCGTCGTCACCTCCGACCGCACACTCGGTCAGGACCTCAAGCAACAGCTTGAGACGGGCAAAAACAGCCAGATGACCGTCGACTTGATGGAGCCCTCGAGTGCTACGCGCGCCGGTCTCGATGCACAGCTACACACGCATGCCGCACAACTCGCCGGCTATCTCTGGATCACGCCTCCTGCGCAGCCCGGCCAGCGGCCATTATTCGCATACCACGCACGTTCTGCGGGCGACATCTCCACAGAAGATGCCCTTGAACACGGTGTCAACGCTGTGCTCACCCGCGAGGGGCTGCTCAGTCACGGCCTCACCAGCTCCCAGATCGACGAGATCACTGCACCTGTCGACATTGACACCAGCTCCAGCGGCAACAGCGCAATCGCCTTCGGGATCGCGTATCTCTTCTTCTTCCTCATGTACATGGTCATCATGCTCTACGGCATGAACACCGCGCGCAGCATCATTGAGGAAAAGAGCAGCCGCGTCTTTGAGGTCCTGCTCGCCACCATCAAGCCCGACGAGCTTCTGGCCGGCAAAATCATCGGTGTCGGCGCTGTCGGCGTCACCCAGGTCGCCGTCTGGATGATCGCGGCCGCTGCGCTCGCCTCCAGCAGCATGGTTGCGCATCTCGCTGGTACTAACGGAATGCACGGCGTTCTCAGCGGAGCGCAGATTGGCTTCTTCGTCCTCTACTTCATCTTCGGCTTCCTGATGTACTCCGCCATCGCCGCCGCGCTGGGCGCCATGACCAACTCCGAGCAGGAACTCCAGCAGCTCAATATGTTTCTGGTGCTTCCTCTCGCTTTCTGCATGGTCATGCTCTTCCCCACGGTCCGCGCACCGGACTCGACCATGGCGCAGGTCATCTCCCTTATCCCGTTCTGCTCGCCCTTGCTGATGAACTTCCGCACCGCGCTCACCAGCGTTCCTGCGTGGCAGATCATTCTCTCCGTCGTGCTGATGTCGATCACGATCGGCGTCGTCATCTGGATCTCCTCGCGCATCTACCGCGTCGGCATCCTCATGTACGGCAAGCGCCCCAACCTGCCCGAGATCATCCGCTGGCTGCGATACAGTTAGCCGCAGGCGTCGCCTGAAGCGCATGGAGATCGATCTCGCTCAGCTCGACAGCAGCGCGACCGGAAGCGATCTCCTTCGCGCACCCATCTGCATCATCGGCGGCGGCATCGCCGGCCTCACGCTCGCGCACAAGCTGTCACGCTCGGCCACGAGGTCCTTCTCCTCGAAGCCGGCGGCCACACGCCCGAATCCTTCGGTCAGATCAAGCAGGCCGGCCATCCGCATCCCGGCACGTCAGAGCCCCGTCCTCGCGCACTCGGCGGCACATCGCTCATCTGGGGCGGCCAGCTTCTCCCATTTCCTGACGACAGCACCGCGTGGCCCATCTCCACCTCTGACCTCGCACCCTTCACTATCGAAGCCGAGTCAACTCCTCGCCGTCGACTCGCTGCCCTACGACGCCCCATCCTTCTTCACCAGGCTCGAGCAGCGCGCACCCGCACTCCTGGATCAGCTCCCGCAAGCTCGACGCCTCGCTGTCCAAGTTCACACCTTTCTCGCAGCGCAACCTCGCGCACACTCTCGGCCACAAACTCCGCGCACACAGTAAAGCCCGCATCGTCCTTCACGCACAGGCCACCGAACTCCTGCCTCGCCTCGACACCCGACCACATCGAAGCTGTCCTCGTTCGCACTCCTGCAGGCCAAATACACCGCATCGAAGCGGACCAGATCATCCTCGCCGCCGGAACCATCGAGACGGTCCGCCTCCTGCTCGCCTCGCGCTCGGTCGCACCGGAAGGCATCGGCAACCAGCACGACCAGGTCGGCCGCAACTTCCACGATCACCTCACCGTCATCGCCGCCACACTCCGCGAACCCGCACGCTCCCAGCTCCTCGCCGCTCTCCGCCCATGGATTTATCACGGTACGCTTGCACAGCCTCAAACTCTCCGCCTCCGCTGAGCTCCGCCGCCAGCTGCAACTCACCCCGATCCTCGCTCACCTCACCATCGAGGAGCCCGACACCTCCGGTATCGGCGCGCTGCGCAGCCTCCTCCGAGCGCGTCAACAGAACAACCTCGCCTCAACCCTCCGCCAAACCCTCCCACAACTTCCCAGCGCTCTCGCCGACGCCGCCCGCCTCACGCTCTCCGCCCGCATGCAACGCCGCCGCTACGTCTCGCCACAAGCTACCGTCCAACTCCGCCTCAACGCTGCGCAACTCACACTCTCCGCTTCGCGCATTACGCTCTCGCCTGACCTCCAGCCCATCCTCGACTGGCGCATCGACTCCAGCGAACTCTCCACTCTCCGCGCCTTCGCGCAACACCTCCGCACCCAACTTAACGTCGAGGGCCTCGACTGGAACTCCTCCCTCTTCACGCCCGATCGTCTCCGCGCCCATCCCCGATCTCGACGACGCGCGCCACGCCATGGGCGGAGCCGCAATGGGCACCGACCCGCGCACCAGCGTCGTCGACCCCGACCTCTGCGTGCACGGCCTGCGTAATCTCTTCATCGCCTCGGCCGCAGTCTTCCCCGACGGCTCGCCTCAGCTCCCCACACTTCCGCTGATGGCCCTCACCCTTCGTCTCGCGCAACACCTCCACCAGCGGCTCTAGCACAACAGCTACACTCATCCTCGTGCCCGTCTTTACGCGCAAGCAGCGATTCCTGCTCGCCATCATCCCGCCGCTCGCCGCGCTTCTCATCCGCGCACTCGGCGCCACGCTGCGTTACCGCGATGTCACCGCGCCTGGCACACCGGTCGGCATCGAGATCCCCGGCCCGACCATCTTCGCCTTCTGGCATCGCACGCTGCTCATCTGCGCGCATCGCTTCCGCAAGCACGGCATCGCGATCCTCATCTCCGCATCGTTCGACGGCGAACTCATCGCGCGCACCGTCGCTCTCCTCGGCTTCCATCCGGTGCGCGGCTCGTCCTCGCGCGGCGGCGCCTCGGTCTCCGATCCATGGCGCAGGCCTACACCGAAGGCCACATCTGCGCCTTCACCGCCGACGGCCCACGCGGCCCCAACATGATCGCCAAACCGGGCCCCGTCCAACTCGCACAGCTCACCGGAGCCACCTGGATCGGTGCCTACTACGCTCTCCCAAGCCGCTGCTGGGAGCTCAACTCCTGGGACCGCTTCCTCATCCCGAAACCATTCTCGACCGTCACCTTCACCTGGCCACGCGCACGTCGCATCCCGATCTGGCCGCCGTCGCAAGCACGCCCTCGACGAAGCCGTTCGCATGACCGTAACTCGCGTAATCCCTAATCCCTAATCCACTATCCCTGCATCTCATGCTCGTCTCCGACTTCCACTACGATCTTCCGCCCGAGCTCATCGCGCAGCATCCGCCTGCCACACGCGGAGCCAGCCGCATGCTCACGCTCTCGCGCAATACCGGCGCATTCGCCGACCATCTCTTCACCGAGCTCCCGCAACTCCTCGCACCCGGCGACCTCCTCGTCCTCAACAACTCGCGCGTCCTCCCTGCGCGGCTCTACGCCACGCGCGCTGGGCTGCACACGCAACACAACTCCCCCGATCCCACAGGTCTTATCGAAGTCCTTCTCACCGAGCACATCGCCTCACCCGAAGGCCACAACGACTGGCGCGCTCTCGTCCGCCCCGCCAAAAAAGTTCAACCCGGCGAAACACTGCACTTCGCGAGCAACACCCGGCGCCACACCACTCCTTCACGCCACTGTTCTCTCCACCGGCGACTTCGGCGAGCGCACACTACGTTTCGCTCCCACGCCCGACTTCATCTCTATCGTCGAGCGCATCGGCCACATGCCTCTGCCGCCCTACATCCATCGCGACAAGCACCAACCCGACACAGCCGAAGATCGCGAGCGCTACCAAACTATCTATTCGCAGCAGTCAGGATCCGCCGCCGCTCCCACCGCCGGCCTGCACTTCACGCCGGAGATCCTCTGCCGCGCTCACCGGCCGCGGCATCGAACTCGCGTACATCACGCTGCACGTCGGCCTCGGCACGTTCCAACCCGTGCGCGTCGCGGACACACGCGAGATCCACCTGCACTCCGAGCCCTACACGCTCTCCGCCGAAACAGCGCAGGCACTCAACAACGCACATCGCGCGAATCGCCGCATTATCGCCGTCGGCACCACCACCACGCGCACACTCGAGCACCTCGCACGCCAATTCGAAGCCACCCACGGCCCGCTCTCGCCGACGAACCCACTCGCGCTCCAGCCGCACTCCGGCAGCACCAGTCTCTTTCTCTCGCCGGCACCCGACGGTGACGACAACTTCAAGCTCGTCCGCGGCCTGCTCACCAACTTCCATCTGCCCGAGTCCACGCTGCTCATGCTGGTCAGCGCCTTCGCGGGAAGGGAAGCCGTACTCCGCGCCTACGCGCACGCGGTCGCCGCGCGCTATCGCTTCTTCAGCTACGGCGACTGCATGCTTATCACGTAGCGCTCAGTGCCTCTGCAGGCGGTCGTGAAACTGCTCGATCAGCGCATGCACAGTTGAAGGCCACGGCCTGTCCGGCTGCCCCGTATACGTCTCCGCCCACAGAAGCTTCCCGCGTGGCAGTCCTGGCGCCGACGCATAAATCCGCAGCGTCGCCAGCGGCTCGTCCGCAGGTCCAATGTGCACACCCGTCGACTGCATCGGAATCAACAGAAACGTCAGATCGCCCAGTTCGTCTTCAGCGGCGACCGTCTTGCCCAGCTCTCCCACCAGCTCCCGCAACTGCTTCGCTGTGAACCGGTCAATCTGCTGCGTCTCAATCGCCACCGTGTGCGCCTTATCCAGACGCTGCACAAACGCCGGCCAGTCGCACGTATAGACCTGCTTTTCCAGCGTGCACCCTTGCTCGTTCGTACTCTGTGCTCGTGCCACCCCACCCGCAGCAACCAGCGCTCCCAGTATCACGACAACGCAACCCATCCGATAGCCCGACATAACCGCACTCTAGCGCAAACTCCGCGCCTTTGGCATCTCAGTGAGACGCGGTCGCCGTCGCCTGTTCCGGCGGAACCCTCGTGCTGTGCAGAAATCTCACCTTCCACGCATTGCCATCCCACCGCATCACCGCGGACTCCAGCCACGTCATGCTCGTCATCGTGCCATCCGGCTGCTTGATCGATCCCTTGTTCACATACGTCACCCACGCGATGTCGCAGTTCACATGCACCTGCGGCTCCGTCACGCTCCACATGAACTGGTAGCCCTTCGCGTGGTACTGCTTGATCGTGTCTATCAGCGCATCGCCGTCGAAGCGTTTGCCGTTGTCATAGGCGTAGAAATCCTTCGTCGTGACCGCATGAAACCTGTCCAGGTCATCGCGTTGCGCCCCTGAAAACATCTGTTCCAGTGTCTTTACAATCGCAACCTCATCGTCCGCTCGCGGAGCCCGCGCGACGCCCTCCTGCGCGCTCGCAGCCACCGGCAACAGCATCAACAGGCCCACACACCACGTCGTCATCCGTCTGCGCACGCGTTCACCTCGGTCGGAGATTTCAAAGTTTCGTGCAGTCATTCTCCCACGCCGCCCCACTCGTCGAGCGACACCCCCGGGCCGTACCATCAAATACATATGCCTCGTGCGCCGCAACCCGAACCCAACACCTCCGCCAAGCCGCCCGTCTATCTGCTCGACACGATGGCGTTCATCTTCCGCGCCTATCACGCCATGCAGCGCTCGCGCCCGATGTCCACGCGCACCGGCATTCCCACCGCGGCCACCTACGTCTTCGTCAACATGATCAACAAGCTGCGCAAGGACTTCAACCCCGAGTACCTCGCAGCCGTCTACGACGTCGGCGCGCCCGTTCATCGCGACGATCTCGCCCTGCAGCTCAAGGACGTCAAAAAGTTCAACATCAAAACCCAGCAGTTCGAAGCCACCGAGTACGCCGGCTACAAGGCCAATCGCGTCGAAACGCCGCCCGACCTCATCCAGCAGCAGCCCTACATCCGCCGCGCGCTCGAAGCCTTCCGCATCCCCATCCTCTACTACGAGGGCTTCGAGGCCGACGACGTCATCGGCACACTCTCCTGCCAGCTCTCCGCGCTCGGCCATCACGTCTACGTCGTCTCGTCCGACAAGGACATGATGCAGCTCGTCAACGAGAACGTCTCCATCCTCAACCCCACCAAAGACAACCTCATCCTCGACCCCGCCGGCGTCGAAGCAGACCCTCGGCGTTCCGCCCGCAGACGCGTCATCGACGTCATGGCCCTCCGCGGCGACTCCGTCGACAACATCCCCGGCGCGCCCGGCATCGGCGACAAGGGCTCCGTCGAGCTCATCCAGCAGTTCGGCACCGTCGAAGCCGCCATCGACGCCGCCGTCCAAACTCCCGACGCCATCAAGCGGAAGACCTACCGCGAATCGCTCGCCAACAATCGCGACAACATCCTGCTCTCCAAAGAGCTCGTCACCATCCACACCGCCGTGCCCATCGAGTTCTCGACCTCGACGCCATGCGCACGCAGCCCGTCGACAACGCCGCCTGCCGCGCACTCTTCTCCGAGCTCGAGTTCACCACGCTGCTCAAAGAACTCGCCCCTGCAACCGACAACAGCGCCGACGATCTACAACCTCAACGCCACCGCCGACGAACTCGCGCGCTCCTCGCCGAAGCCCGCAAAGACAAATCACCTCGCACTCGCTCTCGCCGAAGACCGCGCAAACCATCGCCGAAGAATCCGCCGCCGAAGCCGCCGATCCCAACGCCAACCCCGACATCGAAACCGAGCCCGAACCCGACCCGCCACAAACGATGTCCCTCTTCGGCGCATCCGATGCCGCTCCTGAGCTTCCTAATCCCTATTCCCCAATCCCTAATCCCTCGTCAACCGACCCCGCCTGCCGCCTCGGCCTCTCGGTCACGCCCACCCACGCCATCGAAGTCTCCCTCGACACTCCCGGCCTCCGCGAAGCACTCGACCGACGCCACGCTCCCCAAACACGTCCACGACCTCAAAGCCATTCTCCGCGCGCTCGAGCCGCACAACGTCACCCTCGGCGGCGCCCTCGACCGACGTGATGCTCGCAGAGCTACCTCGTCAACCCCACCCACGGCTCGCACACCCTCGCCGACATCGCCGCCCGCACCACCAGCCGCGCGCTTCTCCATCAGCCGACCAAAGAAAATCCCAACGACCCGAAGCGCCTCCCCGAAGCCGCCACCGCCGTCGCTCGCCTCGCCACGGTCCTCACCGGGCAGATCGCCGAGTCCGCTCCGATCGAACACAACATCCCCAAGGACCAACCCGAGCTCGGCGGCGCCGTCACCACCGAGATGCTCTTCGCCGATCAGACGAGCGCCGGAGCCAAGGCCAGCCAAGGGAGACGGAAAGCCGACATCCGAGCCTTGGCCTGGCCCTCAGCCCAGCCCTAGCGAGCAACGCTCGCTCACCGACGTCTACCAGCACCATCGACCTCCCGCTCGTCCCCGTCCTCCTCCGCATGGAGCAGGCCGGCGTCCGCATCGACCCCGCCATCCTCCGCGAGCATGTCCACCCGCCTCGCCGTCGAGATCGACAACCTCGCCGAGCGCATCTACACCGACGTCCGGCCACCGCTTCAACATCAACTCCCCCAAGCAGCTCGGCGACGTCCTCTTCAACAAGATGCACCTCCCCAAGCCGCATGAAGTACGGCAAGGGCAAAGTCATCTCCACCGCGCAGGACGTCCTCGAAGAGCTCGCCGCAGCACCACCCCGTCCCCGCGCTCGTCCTCGAGTACCGCCAGCTCGCCAAACTCAAGGGCACCTACCTCGACTCGCTGCCCGCAGCTCGCCGACGCCGAAGGCCGCGTCCACACCACCTTCAACCAGGTCGGCACCGCCACCGGCCGCCTCTCGTCGACCAACCCCAACCTGCAGAACATCCCCATCCGCACCGCCCTCGGCCGCGAGATCCGCGCCGCCTTCATCGCCGCCCCCGGCAACCTCCTCATGTCCGCCGACTACTCGCAGATCGAGCTCCGCCTCATGGCCCACTTCTCGCAGGACCCGCTCCTGCTCGACGCCTACCGCACCGGCAAGGACATCCACACCCTCACCGCCGCCGAGGTCTTCGGCGTCGACCCCGCCACCATGGACAAGGAGACCCGCGCCCGCGCCAAGGCCGTCAACTTCGGCATCGTCTACGGCATCTCGCCCTTCGGCCTCGCCGCGCAACTCAACATCGACCAGAAGACCGCGCGCGCCTACATCGACACCTACTTCGAGCGCTACGCCGGCGTCCGCCGCTTCATCGAGCGCACCCTCGACACCGTCCGCCGCGACGCAGGCCGTCCGCACCGCCTTCGGCCGCATCCGCCCCATCCCCGACATCCAGTCGCGCAACCCCAACATGCGCGGCTTCGCCGAGCGCACCGCCGTCAACACGCCGCTGCAGGGCACCGCCGCCGACCTCATCAAGCTCGCCATGATCCGCATCGACGCCGACCATCACGCAGCGCAAACTCAACTCCCGCATGACCCTCCAGGTCCACGACGAACTCCTCTTCGACGTCGTCCCCGAAGAAGCCGAAGAGACTGCCGCAGCTCGTCCAGCACGAGATGGAACACGTCGCCGAGTTCTCCGTCCCCATCGTCGCCGACGTCGGCATCGGCCAGAACTGGCGCGACATCAAGTAGCCGCGTTCGCTCTGCAAAAAAAGATCGCCGCCACGCAGGCGGCGATCTCGGAGGCCGGAACGTGCTATCGCTTCATCCGCCGGCGAATTGTTCCTCCAATCGCCAATACACCGGTTCCCAGCAGCGCCAGGCTGCCCGGCTCAGGCGTAGGTGTGATCGAGACATTGCTGCTGAATGCGAGGCTTGCAGCAACCTCGTCCTGGTCGGCATAAAAAATCTCCACAGTATGCCAACCCGATCCGAGTGTCCCCGACGTAAAGGAAGTGAACGAGGAGCCGATCGCCTGGATACCTCCCAGGCCACCCAGGTACTGGCCGTCGATGAAGATGAAGGCGTCATCATCCGCGGCGATGCCCATGGTTACCGTGCCGGGCGAACCCAAAAGGAAGCCTCCCGACAGAAGAGCCGTCTCCTCGAAGCCGTTCTGGTTGGTGGTCCCCTGCGAATCCGGAGGGAACATGTTCGTCGGGCTGCCCACGTTCGAACTCACGTTGAGGAGAGTGTTACCCGTCTCCACGATCGTGTTGACACCGTTATACGTACCGGGTGTCCACCACTCGATCACGTTGCCCGCACCAAGATCATTCGGCGCGACCACCGTTCCGCTGAGGTTATTGTGACCCGTGTTATACACCGGCAGCCCGCCACTCAGGCCAGACATGACCTCGTTGCTCGAGTCAGTACCTGTTGGGACGTTGCCCGTATGGAAGTCCGAGTTTGCCGCACTCGACGTTGTTACTGAGAAGAAAGTGGTGCTGAACATAGTATCTGCAGAAGCCGGCACGGACACCGCGAGCATCCCCGCACAGACACCGGCGGCCACAAGCAGTTTGCCCCGCAGGCCACCAGCCAGATAAGAAAACTTCATATCATTGCTCCTTGGAAATCATGATTTCTTTCAAATTTGGCCCGTCTATCGGCTTCTTCATGAAGCCCGCTCATGGCTGCGAAAGAGGGTCTGCGCGGCCACTCGACGATCATCGTGGGCCCGAACAGTGCGAAACGCTTCAAATGCTCAATGGGGGGTTGCTCTTACTGAAGCATCCAAAGGGCCATTTCGCCGGCATGCAATTTCCTCAAAATTCCGCCAAAAATCGTTAGAAATAGGGACCCAAGTGCAGGATTTTGCAATGCGCCGGGAGAGGATTTTCCTTGGACCTAAGGAGTTGGCGGATTTTGCAGTGTTGCGAAGGCTGCATTTCTCCATACCGCCGTGCACTGGACAAGAAGTTGACGTCGAACCCGCGAAACGGCTACCGTTGCGCACCGGGACCCCAAAATTCCACCATCCTCAGGTGAACCATGACGCTCTCCTGGTTCTTCCCGCGCTTTCTTGTCTCGTCGTGGCTCGTCTCGTCCCGTCGTTACCGCGGCGCCCTCCTGCTCTTCATCTGTACGCTCATCTGGTCCGCTGCCGCGCAGACGACCAATCCCGCGTATCTCGCGGACATGCCCTCCGTCGATCGCGTCAAAGCGCAGATCCAGGGCAAGGATCCCACCGATACTGCCGCCCGCCAGGTCGCCGTCTTCACCTATCTGCAGGAGTACATCAAGCGCATCGCGTACAACAAAGACCCTCGCGCGAACTTCACACCCGACGAGCAGCGCATCTACGCTGCCTACTGGACTGCGGCTGACCAGATCACGAAGGACTACAACAAGACCCACACGCCCGACGAAGCGAAGGCCTTCGACACCCTGCAGTTCAACTACACGCTCAACAACGCGAACACCTGGATCAAAGGGCTCATCGGCCCGCAGACCGCCAGTGCGTATAACGGTGCCACCAGCGAGCTCGCGGCCCGCCAGAAAGCGCACGTCGATTCCATCAACCGCGCCAACGAGCAGGCGAAGGCCGCCTCCGCCTCTTCACCCGGTCCCGGCGGGCTCTCGAATGATCCCACCGCCGTCGCCACGCGTCGTTGCGCGGAGCTTGGTGGTACTGCCGGCGGCTGTGCCACCAAATCCTTCGGGCAAGGCCTCATGAACATGATCGGCGGTCAGGAGATCACCGATATGGCCGAATCAGTGGATGCCATCGGCGTCTACCTCAGCGGTCCGTATCAGAATCGCGGCGCTGGCGCCGCACTAGGCTTCGGCCTCGGCTCGGCGACGATCGGGAACTGCGGCAAGCTTGTTCCGGACCCTCACGCCTATAAACTGAGTCGCACTGCCTCAGGCGTTCAGGTCACCGTCGCGAACTCGCCCGCGAACATCGTGCTCGCCATGCGGCCTGACGGCTCGCTCGTTGGCCCCGGCACCATCCAGGTCAACGGAAGAGTGATCACTGGGTACAGCAGTCAGACCACAACGCTCGTGCATCAGGATGGCTCCGAGGCGTATGGCTGCAACGGCGCGTACGGCAGCTGCAGGACCACCACATCCACCCCGATCTACGGTCCCGCATCAGCTCGCTGCACGTTCGCCGCACTCCCTGCACCCGCTCCCCAGCATCTCCAGCAAGGAGCCGCCGCCGATGACGGCAGCATGATCGGCGGACTCACAGGCTTTATGACCAGCATCGTGACGGCTGCAGATCCCGGCCTTCGCATGAACGGAAAGTTTGCCAGCCCCACCGGCCTCATCCTCGATTTCGAGGGCGACGCCGTCACACTGGATTGCGGCCAGGCCCACGCTAAAGCGACATACACCGTTCAGAACACGCCCGACGAATTCCGCATCGGCGTCAACAATCCAGGCGGTCCCTTTGTGCTCACTCTGGCCCCGGACAACACGTTACACGGCTCCGGTTCAACCACTGTCAACGGTCGGCTCCTTGTCAACCTGGATGCCAACGCAAACCCGATCTTCCGTCCCATCTCGGCCTCCTGCAGCGTCAACAACTTCACCACCAAGATCCGCCGCCCAGTACAGGGCACTCATCACCAACCCGCCCACACCCGGAAGATGACATCGCGATCGCGGCAGCACAACTGCGCGATCTCTCGTCTAAGCTGAAGAACAGAACGATTTCCGCAGGAGAGAACGACGTGCCCAAGACGACTGAATCCAAGACGAACGAGTCCACCTTCACACGCAAGCAGCTGATCGACGCCCTCAACGAAGACCTATCCCGCGAATTCCAGGCCATCATCGCGTACGTGAACTACTCCCAGGTGCTCAAGGGCGCCGCCTACATGAACATCGCCGGTGAGCTCGAAGTCCACGCCAAGGAGGAGCTCGATCACGCGCTCAAAGTTTCCAACGCCATCGACTACCTCGGCGGCATGCCGTCGGTCACGCCCAAGCCCGTCAAGACCTCCGAGAAGGCCGAGGACATGCTCCGCTTCGATCTCGAAAACGAGCGCGTCACCATCGCCAACTACCGCCGCAGGGTCAAGCAGGCCGACTCCCTCAACGAGTACGCCATTGCCGAAACCATTCGCGAGATTCTGCTCGACGAGCAGGACCACCTCACCGCGCTGGCAACCGCGCTCGGCATCGATCCCCCCGATCCCGGTATCGCCGACTAGTCACTCGAGATTTGTCTCAACAAAAACGACCCAAAGTTGCGTCTGATCGACGCTCGCTCTCACTGGAGCGTCGAATCGCATCCAATTCGCTGGAGCCAGTGTGGCCACAACCACCGTCAGCCCAGCCGCCGCCGCCTGCCGTCCCCTGGAGTGGCTCAACTTCTTTGTGGCCGACGTCCAAACAGGACTCGGCCCGTTCCTCGCCGCCTATTTGGCTGCAAACTCCTGGTCGCCACTGCAGGTCGGTTACGTCCTTACCTTCGGCGGCATCGTCACCGTGCTCGCTCAAACGCCGGTCGGCGGCTTGGTCGACTGGGCATCGCACAAGCGCTCGATTGTTGCCGTCGCGCTCGTTCTCCTCACCGTTTCGGCTGTCACGCTAACCGTTACCTCGCGGGCTCCGTTCATCTACGGCTCGCAGGCGCTCATCGGTCTCGCCGGGGCCGCCATTCCTACCGCCATCGCCGCCATCACGCTCGGCATCGTCGGACAACAACTCTTCGACCGCCAGTTCGGCCGCAACCAAAGCTTCAACTCCGCCGGCAACGTCGCGGCCGCGCTCCTCATCGCCGCCATTGCATGGTGCTTCGGCGTTCGCTGGATCTTTCTGGCCGCCATCGTCTTCGCCATTCCCGCAGCACTCTCACTCGCGCGTATCCACGCTTCATGGATCGACGATCGCCGCGCCCGTGCAGCTTCGGACGACGCTCCGCACACCTCCTCCGCCAACTTCCGCACCCTGCTTCGTTCTCCCATTCTTCTCGCGTTTCTTCTCGCGGCGTTTCTCTTTCACCTTTCCAACGCCGCCATGCTCCCTCAACTCGGCGAGTTCCTGTCGCGAGGTCATACCCGCACGGCTGCTCCCTTTATGTCTGCCTGCATCATCGTCACCCAGGTCGTCATCACACTGACCGCCGCGATTATCGGCAGACTCGCCGGCCGCATCGGGCGCAAGCCCTTCCTCCTCGCTGGCTTCGCCTGCCTTCCCATCCGCCGGGTTTCGTCCTTTGACTCGTCGTCGGTTGAGGTCCAACCCTAACGTCAATCCGCTGAAGACTTTGCGCAAAAAGTGACGGGAGGGGGACCCCCCTTTACAGTGCCCTGTGACAACACTTTGCGCTCGCATCTGCCATAATGATCTGCTCCACAAAAGCGACCCCGGAGACGACTCATGAAAAAAAGTTCCGGAATACTCGCCCTCATCTCCTTTGCGCTTTGCCTTCCCGTCCACGCGCAGGACACTGCAAACTCTTTATCCTCTGCGGCTCAACCTGCCAGTGTCGCCGCACCCTCCACCAACACCGTCGGTCTCTCTAGTATCCGCATCGTGCGCCTCAGTCAGGTGCGCGGCACGGTCAACATCGACCGCCACATCGGGCGCGGCTATGAAGAGGCCTTCGCCAATGTGCCCATCACCGGCGGCACAAAGCTTCACACCGACGTCGGCCTCGCAGAGGTCGAGTTCGAGGACAACAGCACGCTTCGCCTCACGCCGGATACGGAAGTGGAGTTCACGCTGCTCAAGCGGACCGCTACCGGTTCCACCATCTCCACGATGAACGTGCTCCACGGCATGGTCTTCGCCTACGTTGCCAACACCAAGGGCAACACCTTCACCATTACTTCGGGCAAAGCGTTGGTCGCCATGAACCCGAATAGCCACATCCGGCTGACCATGGATGGACTCAACTCCAACCTTTCCGTTCTCGACGGCTCGGTTGAGTTCACCGATCCCTTCGCCTATACCTCGAACATCAGCCACAAGAAGTCGCTGGACTTCGACGCCTCCGGTTCCAAGCAGCCGGAGTTCGCCAAGCTCGAAACGACAGCCTTCGACGATTGGGATAAGAACGGCAACGACTACCAGAAGCTCTACGCCTCGCAACGACTGTCTGGTGGCAGCTGGAGCCTACGGCACCAGCGACCTGAACTACTACGGCAGCTTCTCCAACGCAGGTTGTGGTTCGATGTGGCGGCCGTACTTCGCCTCCGCCGCCTGGAGCCCGTACGACAACGGCATGTGGGCGTATTACCCAAGCGCTGGCTACTCCTGGGTCTCCCCGTATCCGTGGGGCTGGCTCCCGTTCCACTCCGGCAACTGGGTCAATTGCGGCGGAGCCGGATGGGGCTGGCAGCCGGGATCGAACTTTGTCGGCCTGCAGAACGTAGCAGCCGGCGGGGTCCCTTTCGGTGCCACTGCAGCCGGTGCCGGTGCGCGCGGGATACCCACGGCTCCGCTTCCACCACGCGGTGGAGGCCCAACGATGGTGCCGGTGAACACTCGACCGCTTGCGGTTTCGAGCGTCTCGGCGCCGGGTACGTTCACCTTCCGCAAGGACTCGGCAGGCCTCGGCGTGCCGCGTGACTTCGGTGAGCTGAGGAGCATCTCCTCCGACGTAGCGCACCATGGTCAGGCAAACACTGAGATCGAGCGTTCCGCCATCGGCCCGTCTGCAGGATGGGCTCATCACGGCGATCCGAACGGCCACGGCGAAGTGAACGGCCGCATGGCCAACGGCAATGCCAACCGCGGACCCGGCAACCACGACTACACGCCCGGCTCACGTTCTGTCAGCACCTTCAACCGTACGGATATGCATGCGAACGGCGCGAACGGCATGGACGGTTGGAGCCACATGAACAACGGGATGAACAATGGAGCGAATAACGGCATGAATAACGGAGGCGCTCAGGGAAGTGCCGCTGCCGCCTCTCCGCACGGCACCTGGCAACGTCCGGAAGGCGGAAGCGGCGTCCCCAGGCCCCAGGCAGCTCCCGCGGCCTCCGGTGGTGGTTCAGCTCCGGCAAGCGGAGGAAATCATAAGTAGAGGGCTGGTCAACCACATCTAAAACCGAAATGCGGCTCCGCGGATGATACCCTCACCGCAACCTCACTCTCTGCGGAGCCAGCATGCGTCTGTTGCGTCTTGTCGTCTCGCTGTGCCTTGGTGTACTTCTCGTCTCCACCGCGCAAGCGCAAGCTCCTCAGCTTCCAACGCCTGGACCGAAGCCAACAGAAGCGCAGCCCGTACCCCTTCCGCCGCCGAACCCAAAGACTCCGCCGCAGCTCACACAGGAAGACGTCACCGCCTTTCTGGACGGATTCCTTCCTCTGCAGCTCCAGCGAGATGATGTTGCAGGAGCGACCATCTCCGTCTTCCAGAACGGTCGACCGCTCATCCTCAAGGGCTACGGTTACTCCGACTTCAAGAAGAAGACACCCGTCGATCCAGTGATCACGACCTTCCGTCCCGGCTCGATCTCGAAGCTCTTCACCTACGTCTCGATGATGCAACTGGTCGAGCAGGGCAAGCTGAACCTCGACGCCAACATTCAGCAGTATGTCGACTTCAAGATCAATCCAGGCCCAAGCGGCATTGGCGACGCGCCCATCACGCTTCGTAATCTCGCCACGCATACCGCTGGGTTTGAGGAGGAGTTGCACGACTTCGGCTCTGATAAATCCGGTAAGCTGCCCGTCGACATTCGCACCTTCCTTATACGCAACCAGCCGAACCGCTATGCCCTACCGGGTAAAGATCTTGCTTACTCCAACTACGGCATCACGCTCATCGGCTACATCGTGCAGCGCCTCTCCGGCGAGCCGTTCGCCGCGTACGTGCAACACCACATCTTCACGCCCCTTGGCATGAGCCACTCCACCTTCGAGCAGCCGCTGCCCAAGGGTTTCGTCGCTACGAAGGGATACATTCACACCTCCGCAGGACGACACTGGCTTCGAAGGTGTCACCGAGATCCCCGCGGGCGGCCTTTCGTCGACCGCGGCGGACATGGCCGTCTTCGGGCAGATGCTGCTCGGCCATGGGACCTATAACGGCGTGCAGATCCTGCAGCCTGCTTCCGTAGCGCTACTACTCACGCCACAGTTCACGCCCGGGCCCGGAGTCACGCCGTGGGACCTCGGCTTCTACGACGACGATCGCAACGGCATCCGCTTCATCGGTCACGGCGGTGATCTGCTTGCGTGTCACTCGCAGTTCTGGATTGAGCCAACGCACGGGCTCTCGTTCTTCATCAGTTACAACTCTCAGGGAGCGCAGGGCAAGGCCCGCGGCGAACTCTTCAACGCCTTTGTCGACCGCTATCTGCCAGGACCGCCGAACGCGCATCCTGCCTACGTAAAGCTCACGGCGAAACAACTCGCACCTTACACCGGATACTTCCTCAGTTCACGCCGCGAAGACTCTACCATCTTCCGCCTGGGCGGACTTCAGCCCAAGCAGATCGAAGCGACGAAGGACGGCAACCTCACCATCTCGACTGCAAAAGACTTCTACGGCCATCCGGTCGACTTCCATCCTGTCGGCAATGATTCCTTTTACGACGAGCTGATCAAAGCACAATCCACTTTGAGCGCGATGCACATGGCCACGTCATCGGCTACGCAACGCCCAGCCACTCCGATCGCGCGCCGCTGCTGGTCTCCGGCCAGTGGCTGAACGTTCCGCTTGCCATCGCTGTTGCCAGCATGCTGTTGCTCGTCATCGCTGCCGTCGTGCGCACCTGGCGGCGCCTCTTTCTGCACAAGCGCGCGAAGCTCGCACCGCAGCCTGGAACCGCATGGGCAACCTTCTCTATGCAACTCGCAGGCTTCGCTCTGCTGGCGCTGTTGATATTCATCGCGGTGCTCGTTGCCCATGTCTCTGAGGTCACCAGCTTCTACCAGATTGGACATCTCGACCCGTGGCTGCGTGCCGAGGTTGCTCTGGCTCTGATCGTATTCCTCACATTGATCGTCGCGTTCTTCAGTGGTCTGCGCGCACTTCGCCGCCCGCTTCGATTCATCACGCGGTTGAAGTTCGCCATCGTGACGCTGTCCTGTCTTTACCTTGGATGGTTCCTGCTCTTCTTCCACCTGATGAACAGCCCAAGTCGTTTTTAGTCATGAAGCCCTTGCGCACTTCTGCCATCGTTGCCAGCGCCGCCACAATCGCGCTCGTCGCGGCCGCGAGCGTTGCTATTCCTCTCTATGTCATCCGTCCGTTCGTTCCGGAGGATCCGCACGCACTCGCGCTCGCGCTGGGCCTGCGTCCGCTTGCTCCATGGATCACGCTCTTCTGCGTCATCATCCTCATGCTTCTTGCGGCTTCAACGTGGGGGCGCACACGCCGCGCTGGTCCACGCAGGTTTTGTCGCAGCCATCATCATCGCGGCTCTCAGCCTCATTTCGGCGCACGTCGACATCTTCGAACGGATGTTCCACCCGAACCCGTTGCCTTCGTTCGCACCTGTGTCGGAAGCAACGGTGGATCCGGGCGACATGCTGCTCGCCGTCAACATCAACGGCCAGGCGCGCGCCTACCCAATCCGATATCTCGGATATCACCACATCATTAACGACATCGTCGGCGGACAGCCTGTTGCCATCACCTACTGCACGCTCTGCCATACGGGCCTTGTCTGGAGCCGTCTTCTCGACGGTCGCACGCTGAATTTCCATCTTGCAGGGATCAACAACGGCAACGCACTTCTGCGCGACGCCGAAACTTCCAGCATCTGGCAGCAGAGCACCGGCGAATGCATCTTCGGTCATTTTCGCGGCCGCCACCTCTCGCTGGTCTCTGCGAACGAACTCACACTTGCACTCTGGCGCAACGAGAACCCGAACGGCACCATCCTTCGGCCCGACCCGGCTGTCGCAACGCTGTATGATCCCGCGGACTGGGAGCAGCACGTCGCCCAGCACACGCGTCGTCGTGGATGTATCGGCATCAGGAATCGATCCGCACGAGATTATCTTCGGAGTCGATACGAACGGTCTGCACCGCGCCTACCTTCTGCGTACGTTGCTCGCGTCGGAGCTCATCGAGGACAAATTCGGCAATCCCGCGACTCGCGACCTGCTCGTACTCGGGCCAGACAATGCGTCGATCCGCGTCTTTGCGCCGGGTGATCTGACCTTCGTGCGCGCATCAAATCCCACCGACTCGACCTTCATGGCCGACACGGAGACAGGCAGCACCTGGAACTTTCAGGGATGTGCCGTCGCGGGCAGACTCACGGGCCAGTGCCTCGCGCCAATTGACGGCCACAAATCGTTCTGGTTTGACTGGCTCAATCACTACCGCGACACGAGCGTCTACCGAGGCTAGACTCCCAGCTCCGCGCGAATCGCATTGGCAATCGCGTCCGCGTGGCGGCGCATCGCAGCTTCGCTTTCGGCTTCGATCATCACGCGCGCCAGTGCCTCGGTGCCCGAGTAACGAATCACCACGCGCCCCGAGTCCTTGAGTTCGTCTTCAGCAATCCGAATGGCTGAGACCACAGAAGGAATCGAGTCGAGCGGCCGTTTCTCTCGCACCTTCACATTCACAATGACCTGCGGATAGTTCGTGAGATCCGCGATGAGTTCGCTGAGCGTCTTGCCCGAGCGATGCACGACATCGAGCACCACCAGCGCGGTTAGCAGGCCATCGCCCGTCGTGGCGCGGGCAGGGAAGAGGATGTGCCCGGACTGCTCGCCGCCAAGCGAAGCTCCGCTCTTCTTCATCTCCTCGAGCACATATTTGTCGCCTACCGGAGCGCGCAGCATCGAGATGCCGGAGCGCTTCAGACGCGGCCTCGAAACCCATGTTCGACATCGTGGTCGCGACGACGACATCACCGCTGAGTTCGCCTCGGGCCTGCAGATCACGCGCGCAGGCCAGCATCACCGCATCGCCGTTCACCACGTTGCCGTGCTCGTCTGCAAAGAGCGCGCGGTCGGCGTCGCCGTCGAAGGTGAAACCCAGCGATGCGCTCCGCCGCTTCACCTCCTGCGCCACAACCTCGGGATGCAGCGCGCCGCAGTTCGCATTGATGTTGCGTCCGTCCGGCGACGCATGCGTCACTTCGACGGTTCCCTTCAGCGAATCGAAGAGTTGCGGCGCAATCACGCTTGCCGCTCCGTTCGCGCAGTCGATGACGACACAGCGATTGTCCAGCGAGATTCCCGGCACAGCACTCAGCAGAAACTGCACATACTCGCGCCGAAACTCCTCGTTCACCGGCTGGCAGATCGGATTGTTGTTCTCTGACCGTGGTGTCCGCGGCGAGCACGCGCTCGATCTCACGCTCGATCTCAAGCTCAACCTCATCCGGCAGCTTGTATCCATCGCCGCCGAAGACCTTGATGCCGTTGTCCTGCCACGGATTGTGCGAGGCAGAGATAACGACACCGGCGCTGAAGCCGTGTTTCCTTGCGAGGAACGCGATCGCCGGCGTCGTAATTACGCCCGCGAATTCTGCCTCTGCGCCGCCTTCGCGCAGGCCGCCGATGAGAGTGGATGCGATCCATGGCCCGCTCTCACGCGTATCCATGCCGAGCACAACACGCACTGGGCCGCCACTCTCAGTGAGCTTGCGCGCCAGCGCTACACCGACCGCGTGAATCGTCTTCGCGTCCAGCGGCGCTTCTCCCGCGACTGCGCGAATCCCATCTGTCCCAAACAGCTTTCGCATCCTGTCTCCGTGCCTGAATGTACTCGTATGATGCTAGCGGATTGCCGCACGACTCTGGGTGCCGGCCTATTTGAAAATGCTCGCGGAACCCTTATGTTTTGTCGACGACATTCGCCCGAACACCGCCCTGATGCAGCCGCGCAGTGATCTGTTCACCCTGTTGCACCTCGCTGCTTGAGCGCAGCAGTCGCCCATCCGGCCCGTACACCAGCGCATAGCCACGTTCCAGGACGCGTACGGGGCTCAACGCTTGCAGCTTGGATTTCGAGCGATCGATTTCCACCCTTCGGCTCGACATAATCGTCTTCGCGGAGCCGCACAGTCGCGCATGCAGCGTCTGAAGCCTGCGCGCATCCTCGCGCAACCGCACCGCAGGGTCCTGCCGCAGCAGCCGTGTCTCCAGGCGAGCGCTGCGATCGATCGCCATCCTGAATCTGCGCGAGACCGCATTACTGAGTCGCAGATCCAGTTCGTCGAAGCGCTGCGCTCTGCGATCGAAGCCGTCGCGCACACGTCGCAGCACCATCTCTGCACCCAGTCGCGAAAGTCGCTGCCGCGCGCGCAGCGTCTCGTATCTTCCCGCGCGCGCCAGCCGCGAATGCAGCCGTTCGACGCGCTCTTCAATGCGATGCTGCGCCGCAGTCACAAGCTCCGCTGCAGCCGAGGGCGTCGGCGCATACACATCTGCTGCTGCGTCGGCTATCGTCGAATCCGTCGCATGACCCACGCCGACAATCACCGGCACGGTGCATGTCGCAATCGCGCGCGCGACGCGCTCGTCGTCGAAGCCGTGCAGATCCTCCCAGCTTCCGCCGCCGCGTGCCACGATGACGACGTCCGCGCGCTCGGGATGGCGGCTGAACCAACGCACGCCTGCGGCGACCTCAATCGCGCAGCGCGGTCCCTGCACAGCAGCCGGATAGATCAGCAGATTTACTGCGGCATGGCGGCGCCGGCACACCTTCACGATGTCGCGCAGCGCCGCTCCCTGCACGCTCGTCACGATGCCGATGCACTTCGGAAAGGACGGGAGTGGACGCTTGCGGTCGAAGAGTCCTTCACGCCGCAGACGCTCCTTCAACTCACGCACCGCAGCCAGCAGCGCGCCCAGGCCGCGCGGTTCCATCCACTCGGCAATGAGCTGCATTTGTCCGCGATTCTCGTAGACGCTGAGCTGACCGCGGAGCCGCACCGCATCGCCGTCTTTAGGTTGGAAGCGGATGAGCGAAGCCTGCCGGCGGAACATCACGACGGATAACTGCGCGGCACCGTCCTTCAAGGTGAAATAGCAGTGGCCGGTCGCGGCGGGACGCCAGTTCGAGATCTCACCTTCGACGATCACCTGGCCATAGCTGCGCTCGAGCATGCTGCGCACCTGGCGCACCAGTTCGGAGACGCTCCACACCGGTGGCTCGCGCGGAGGCTCCGGTGATGGCTCCGGCGCCGTGACCGACTGTGCAGGCTGGCTCACTTCGGGCACATCTTGTAAAGGCGGCTCGACTGGCAGTGCGTCGAAGAGGCCCGGCATCTCCGGGCGCACGTCCGTTTTCGTTTTACTCTTTCGCCGCAGGTCGGCGAGGCTCGGCATGGGCTCACGGGAACTCATTGCAAGCTCGAGTTTACGACGCTCGAGCGCATCCGTTCGCGTGTGCAAGCGTCAACTGGCTGCGGACAGCGTTTGGTGGCCCAGCAGTTCGCCGGCCTCCTTCAGCAGCACTTCAGGACGACACGGCTTGCTCAGCAGTTTCAGCGGACGCTTCATCCGCAGTGCTTCGAGTTCCACGCGGGCGGCGTTGCTCAGGTACGCCGTCAGCATGATCATCTGGCACTTTGGCATTTCGCGGCTGATGGTGGCAGCCAGTTGCAGTCCATTCTGCCCGGGCATGGTTACATCGCATAGCAATAGCTCGGGAACGAATGTCCTCGCTTTGTGCAATGCATCCGCGGCCGAATAACACGCCTCTGACTCGAAACCGTTCACCACAAAAACCATCCGCAGCGTGTCCGCCACGAGACGGTCATCATCGACTACAAGCACTCTCTGTCTCATAGGGAGGTGATTCCTCCTTCCTGTAGCCTGGTGAGAAGTACAGAAAATCCGAAAGACAAATTCGCGCCGAACTACTGACGCACTTCTTGGGGAAAGTCACTGTAGAGTAGACGAACAAGGAGCGCACTTCCAGAGAAAACTGCGCATTTTTCCTTTCTTTTTATTGACCGAGCCGTTTCCTTTTGCGCGAGAATCTAACGTCAGACGATGCATATCCTTCTTCTACTGTTCGGCTTAGTTCTCTTCGCCGCGGTTCTGCTGGATTCGTTTCAGACGATCATTCTTCCGCGACGCCCCGTCGTGCGATTTCGTCTCACGAGACTTTTCTTTCTCGCGACGTGGATTCCGTGGACACGCATTGTGCACATGATCCGCGATCACAAGAGACGCGAGCAGTATTACAGCTTCTTCGGTCCGCTCTCGCTGCTCATGCTCTTCGTCATGTGGGCGACCAGCCTCGTTACTGCCTTTGCGTTCATCTACTTCGGCCTGCATGAACCATTCACGGATCCCTGGCATCCTGTCACCGCCCTGGGACATCTCCGCAGTTGCTTCTATGTGAGTGGATCGACGCTATTCACGCTTGGGCTTGGCGACGTCGTTCCAGCGAAACATGCAGCACGCTTCCTCACTGTCCTGGAAGCCGGAACGGGCCTCGGCTTTATTGCGCTCGTGATTGGCTATGTTCCGGTGCTGTACTCGGCGTTTTCTGCGCGCGAGATGGAGGTGGCGTTACTCGATGCTCGTGCCGGATCTCCGCCGACTGCGGGCGAACTCCTGCTGCGCCATCACTTCGACGGCGGAGATCTTGCGTTGAACAAATTGCTCGCGGAGTGGGAGCGCTGGTCCGCCACGATGCTCGAGACGCATATCTCGTATCCCATCCTTTGTTACTACCGCTCGCAGCACGACAACCAGAGCTGGATCTCGGCACTCACAGCAGTTCTCGACGCATGCGCGCTGCTTATTACCGCAGTCGAAGGCCCGGCGCAGCGGCAAGCTCAACTCACCTTCGCTATAGGGCGTCATGTTCTGGTCGACATCGGCCACGTCTTTCATCGCGAGAAGGCCGAGCAGAAACTGCGCCAAGGAGCATTCACTCGACTCGACGACGAGGAGTTTGTCCGCTTGTGCGAGTTGCTTCGGCAGGCCGGCATCTCTCTCTGCGGTGACATCAACGTACGGGCCCGCCTTGATGCTTTGCGCAAACTCTACGAACCGCATGCCTGCTCGATGGCGCATTATTTGCACCTCGATCTGCCACGCTGGACTCCTCCAACAGTGAATGCGGCGAAGCCCGACATCTGGACGTCAATCGGGCGGCTCAGCAGCCCCAGTGGCTCGGCCAGCCCACTCACCGCAGTCAGTCCGCAGGCTGCCGCATCGAACCCCGGCGATGACCAGGGCTTCCTCTAGGAATTCCAGCGAAGTCCAAACAGAAAGGCCGCCCTCGCGAGCGGCCTTTCTGTTTCTTCGACTCCTGAGCTTATTGGCCCATCATCATGCCCGGTCCGGCAGGCTGCGGATTCAGCCGCTCTGACGCGACCTGCGCGGCGGGTCCCGGGTTGCCCTTGGGGTCCTTGTCCTTGTCCTTTACCTGAGCCCAAACGCGCTTGGCGTCAGCGGTCTTGCCCTCAGCTCTGGTAGAGGTCGCCGAGCTGAATCTGCGCGGAGAACGGCGGCACCGTGGACGCGTTGCCCTTGCCGAGTTCCTCAAGCAGCTTCTCGGCGTCAGCGTTGCGGCCCATCTGCTGGTAAAGCCCCGCCAGCGCCGACTTTCCGAGCGCCGCAGTGTCGCCATTCCAGCTGCCGGCCACCTTCTTCAGCGCGTCCTCGGCCGCACTGTTGTTGCCCTCGTCCATGTAGGTGACGCCCGCCATGTAGAGCGCCATCTTGCCGGGCTGCGTCATCCCATACTGGTTGGCCACTGCAAGAAATTGTGCGTTCGCAGCGGCGGCGCGTGCCTTCGCATCGGGAAAGGTCTTGATGCCCGGGGGAAGGTTCGGCGCCTGCGAGGCCAGAGGCGCCTGGTAGGTCTGCATCGCATCCCCAAATGCGTTGGCGGCTGCGTCCGTGCGGTAGTTGAACAGCGTGTACCCGCCCACAATGAGCAGGATCAGCACGACGACGGCCACTCCAATGGTGATCGCCTGCCTGGTGTTCTGCTTCGCCCAATCCACTCCGTGCTCGGTCAGGGTGATGAACTGGTCCTGCTTCTTTAGCTGTCGCTTGGTTGCGTTATCCACGTAGTTCGCTGTTCCCGTCTTTTGAAGAATTTCGTATGCGCCGACCCACCGGAGGCGCACCCTCAAGTGTACCAGCCGAGGCTCGGAAGGCTGGCCGCACGACCGTGCTTACCGTCCCGAAAGTGTCCCGATTGAAATCATTTCCGGCGGCAATTGGTGCGCCAATTTCCTCATCTTTCGTGCTTTTAATCCCTCTTGCCAATCGTGTTGCGACGAGCATAGTATCTGGCTCGCAATCGAAACAGTGCACACGTTCCGCGGCAGTTAGACCGGATACCCGGCGCTAGTTTGTAAAAGTTTCTTTAAAACGTTGCAGCTTACCTCCGCGCCCGTTGGTTTGGCTCCGGCGCGACAAAACAGGAGCACCACAAGGTATGGCATGGTACGCCTATTGCATTGCTGAGCGTAACGCTTTTTCTGAGTTAGCCCGTCACCGCCGCCCGATGCCCCTCTCTGGGGTCACCGGCCTCTTCGGAAATCAAATCTTCCTCTTTCCCGCAGCCGATCTCGCCGTTGTCGTCTCTGAACATCTCCACGAGGACACCACGCGTCTGACCGGCTCTGAAGCCCAATCCGCCGCCCGTGATCACGCCCGCGTGATCTCCGGTTGCTTTGACCGTTCCACGGTCCTTCCTTTCAGGTTCGGCACCACCTTTGAAGACGACGACGCTCTGCGCCGTTCGGTCCGTTCCAATCAGCGGCACTTCCTTGCCAACGTAGAGCGTCTCCGCGGCAAGGCCGAGATGCACCTGAAGGTCCTCGTCGACGACATCTGCCCCGAGTCCCGCAACGATGTTCAGCAGCACAACGCCGGGCAGGAGTACCTCTCGCATCTGCGCGAGTCAGCCAGCCGGCAACGCGAGCGTCAGTCGCGTGCCCGCGCGCTCTCCGTACAGATGCACCGCATGTTCCTTCCGCTCGCGGAGGAGATCACCTGCCGCCGCATGGACTCCGGAAAGATGTTGCTCGACATCGCCCACCTCGTCGACAAGAAGACGGTGGAGCGCTACCAGAACAAGTACAGCTCGGCGACTCAGCAGATGAAGGACTGCTCCATGCAGCTCTCCGGCCCCTGGCCGCCGTATCACTTCGTCCACCGCGAACCGTCTCATCGCGCTCACGCATAGACAGTTTTTAGTTGTGAACGAAAAAGGCCTCGGCATCCGCCGAGGTCTTTTGCTTGTGACTACTGTTTTTGGATTAGAAACTCCAGCTGCGTTCCCAGCAGGCGCGACAGCGGGGGCACTGCGAGCACTCGCGAAGGAAGATAGAGCACGCTGAGCAGCTTGCCCCGCTTCTCCTCCAGAACCACATGGCTGCGCCGGAACGCTGCAACACGAAATCCCGTACGCCGAAAGAGCGCCTCGGCCGTGGGACGTGTGAACTCCCATGTGTGCAGAGGGACATGGCAGCCTCCCCACAACCAGTCGCGCCCTGTCAGGCGGGCCATCGTGTGAAAGTAGCGTGACTCCACCGACCAAAGGTCGGGGAAGGTGATCAGCGCATGGCCGCCTTTCTCCAGAATGCTGTGGACCCGTTCAAGCGTGATGATTGGACTTAGCGAGTGCTCCAGCACGTCGGTCATCGAAACCAGGGTGAAGCTCGCCGGGGTGTACTCGGCGGTCTCAAACGGCTGGCTTGTTACCGGGATATCAAATTGGTCCCGGGCGAACTTCGCGGTAGTGCTGTTCAGCTCCAGCCCCTCGGCTGCGAATCCGCGCTCCTTGAGCAGGCGAGGGAAGAGGCCGGTGCTGCACCCGATGTCCAGCGTCCGGCCGCCGGGGCGAAGATGCGGTGCAATCCAGTTGGCGTAAGACTCGAACTTGGGGCCGAAGGCCGTACGCGTGTGCTCCACCGTGAGGAGTTCTTCATGGTAGCCGTCGCCATAGAAGCCCACGATGTCATCCAGGGTCGGCTGCGGGTCTGTGAAGTGTTGCTTGCATGCCTTGCAACGGGTGAGATGCCATTCGCGTGTTGTATCCCGGCGAAAGATTCGTACCGTCGATGAAGAGCCGCAGTTCGGGCAGGCTGAACCTGCAGACCCAGACGACTGACTTGCGACCATGCTGAAAACCTCTACGCCCGAAGAGGGCCCGTGGTGAGAGAAGGATGCTTACCTTCTATCCTCCCCGGTGAGGACGGGTCAACCGATATCGTCCCTTTTCAGAAAACGCTGGTAATCCTCGCAGGTCACGTTATCGCTGGAACTTCGGCGGAACTTTACTGCAGTTTGATATTCGCGCCCTGCTCCAGCGCTGTGCGCTTCCTGCGGCTCAGCACCGAGCTCCGTCTCCGGCGGCGGCCACTCGCATGGTCGATCTTCTTCCAGAAGCCCACAAAGTAATCCACTGCCGAGATGATCGACACCGTGGCCATCCAGTAGATCGCCGTCACTGCAATCAGGTGCACGCCGACAATGAAGCCGCCGAAGTTCCAGTAGTCCCAGCGGTGATTCAGAATCGCCGCCACGACGCTGACGATCTGGATCACCGTCTTCAGCTTGCCGATCTCGCTGGCCTCGATGGTGAAGCCTTCGCTCGCCGCAATCGAACGCAGGCCGCTCACCAGGAATTCACGCCCGATCACGAGCACGGCAATCCAGGGCACCACTACGCGAGGGTTGTAGGAGACCAGCACGATGTACGCCGCAGTCACCATGCAGCTTGTCAGCCAGCGGATCCAGCAGCATACCGAGCGTGGTGATCTGCCCTCGTCGTCGCGCCAGGTAGCCGTCCAGGCCGTCGGTGATCGACGCGAGGATGAACACCGCCGAGGCAATGATCTCCTGCTCGCCGTGCATGCTCTGGAACGGGAACTTCGGGCTCAAAATCCAAATGAGCACCGGAACAGCGGCGATACGGCTCAGCGTGATGTAGTTAGGCAGGTTCACTGGCGACACGCCACGACGCGCGCTTCTTTGCGCGTCAAACACTGTCATTCTGCCACAACACGTCGTGACCCGGCGCGGCGGCAGCCAGCCTCAGCCTTCCTCGCCCTCAAACGTTGAGGCATGTTCCTTGAAGCGGTACATCTTGCGCCCGCAGTTCCGGCAGACCCACGGGTACAGCCCGTAGACCGTCAAAACCCAGCGCTCCCACCAACCTACGCGATGGAGACGTTGGAACCGGCGTTGGCCGCAATCAGGACAGGGTCGCACATCCACCTCGACGAAGCGCCCCGAATGCGGCCGGCTGGGAACCTATGCGTACATTCCCCGCTGTTTGGTCGTATAGGCCACGCGATCGATCGCCAGCATATACGCCGCTATCCGGTTGTTGACGCCGTGCTGTACCGCATATTGCAACACGTCGTTGAAGCTGTCCACCATGATTCGGTCTAATCGTTGGTTTACCTCTTCCTCCGTCCAGAAGTAACCCATGCGGTCCTGCACCCACTCGAAGTAACTCGTGGTCACTCCACCGGCGTTCGCCAGGATGTCCGGCACCACGAACACGCCTTTATCCTGCAGAATGTCGTCGGCAACCGTCGTCGTCGGCCCGTTCGCTCCCTCGATCAGCACCCGCGCCCGAATCCGGTCGGCATTCCGGCTGGTGATGACGTTCTCGGTCGCCGCCGGGATCAGCACATCGCACTGCATCGTCAGCAACTCGTCCTTGTCGGCAGCCTCAGCGCCTCTGAAGCCGTGGATCGTGCCGTGTCTCGCCTTCCACTCCAGCAGTTCGCTGATATCCATGCCGTTTGCATTGAACAGCGCGCCATCATACTCGCCGATACCGATAATCTTGTAGCCCTTCTCCCACAGCAGCTTCGCCGAGTTCGAACCCACATTTCCGAAACCCTGCACAATCACCTTGGTCGATTCCGGCGACATGTTCAGGTGCTTCAACGCCTGATCGGTGACCACGCTGACGCCTCGTCCCGTAGCCTCTTTTCTCCCACGCGAGCCGCCCAGGTTCACCGGCTTGCCCGTCACCACGCTCGTGACCGTCTGGCGCATGTGCATGGAGTACGTGTCCATGATCCACGCCATCGTCTGCTCATTCGTATTCATGTCCGGCGCGGGAACGTCCTTCTCCGGCCCGATGAACTCAATCAGCTCCGCCGTATATCGCCGCGTCAGCCGCTCCAGTTCGCCCTGGCTCATCGCTGCGCGGATCGCAGATCACGCCGCCCTTCGCGCCGCCGAAGGGAATATTCACCACCGCGCACTTCCACGTCATCCAGCTCGCCAGCGCGCGTACTTCATCCAGGCTCACGTCCGGCGAATAGCGAATCCCGCCCTTGCACGGCCCGCGCGAGGCCGAGTGCTGTACGCGATAGCCTGTGAAAACTTCGATCGATCCGTCATCCATCCCCACCGGAATATGCACGATGATCTCGCGTGACGGATACCGCAGAACCTTCCAGATACCTGGATCCAGGTTCAACTTCTTCGCCGCTAAATCAAACCTTGCTGCCTGTGCCTCCCAGGGGTTGGTCTCTTGCTCAATCGAGATAGGAACCGTCACTTCTGCTGTTGCCATGCCCGCTTCTTTCTGAGCACCGGGCTTGTTTACCGCGGTCCTCGTGTTGACGGAATCCGGACGCGCCGTTAGCGCTGCTTTTCCGGGTACCAGTTGTTCTTCGGCCATCGCTCTTCCTCCGGGCCGGCGAGCTTGCCCGGGTGCCTCGGGCCCATGTCTTATCTGACGCGCCCTACTGTACCGGAGCCGGAACAATACCGTCTTGCGAGGCCGATTTTCGCCCGGCCGCTTCCCAATCGGGTCCCCGGCGAGCGTTCTTTGCTCGCTGGGGTGATTCCAAACCCGGCGATTCTAGGCCCACATTTGTGGCACTGGCAATGACCCGCGCATCCCGTCAGGCACCCTCATTTCTGCTACTGCGATACCCTCATAGAAATGCCTGCCGCGCGCACCCAGACCACGCCGAACCTCAACGAATTCACCACCCTCGCGCGCACCCACACCCTCGTCCCGGTCACCCGCACCGTCGCCGCCGACCTCGAGACCCCCGTCTCCGCCTTCCTGCGCGTCGCCGCCCATGAGCCCGAGGCCTTCCTGCTCGAATCCGTCGAGGGCGGCGAGACCGATCGGCCGCTACACCTTCATCGGCATCCGGCCCTTCCGCACCATGACGGCCGCCGGCAGCACCATCACCGAGACCACCCCGGCGTAGCCCCGCCCGTCACCCGCACCGGCGACATCTTCGCCGAGCTCAAGTCCGCGCTCGCCGGCCACACCCCCGCGCGCCTGCCCGGCCTGCCGCCCTTCACCTCCGGCGCCGTCGGCTTCTTCGCCTACGACATCGTCCGCCAGATCGAGCACCTTCCCACGCTCGCCGTCGACGAACTCCACGTCCCCGACGCCCATCTCATGTTCTTCGACGAGGTCCTCGCCTTCGACCACGTCCGCAAGGCTATCCACCTCATCGTCACCGCTGGCGCCCGCACACCTCTGCAGCCCGATCACCGCCGCATCCGCCTACGCCGACGCCAACATCCGTCTCGACCGCCTCGAAGCCCTTCTCGAAGCCGCGCTGCACAAACCCGCCCGCCCCAATATCCCCGAGCCCCTCGAGCTCACCCCGCGCACCGCACGCGAAGACTTCCTCCGCGCCGTCGAGACCACCAAGGAGTACATCCGCGCCGGCGACGTCTTCCAGTGCGTCCTCTCGCAGCGCTTCGACTGCACCCCCGGCGTCGACCCCTTCGAGATCTACCGCTCCCTGCGCATCGTCAACCCCTCGCCCTACATGTACTTCCTGCGCTTCAACCTCGCAGGAGAGCAGGGACAGCACGCCGAATGAAACTGCCCGCCGCGCGCACATCGTCGGCTCCTCACCCGAGCTACTCGTCCGCGTCCACGGCCGCAACGTCGAGTACCGCCCCATCGCCGGCACGCGCCCCCGCGGCGCCGACGAAGTCCAAGACCGCACCCTCGAAGCCGACCTCCGCGCCGACGCCAAAGAGGTCGCCGAGCACGTCATGCTCGTCGATCTCGGCCGCAACGACCTCGGCCGCGTCTCCGACTTCGGCACCGTCCACGTCAAGGACCTGATGTTCGTCGAGCGCTACTCGCACGTCATGCATCTCGTCAGCGCACTCGAGGGAACGCTCAAGCCAGACCTCGCGCCCATCGACGCCCTGCGCGCCTGCTTCCCCGCGGGCACCCTCTCCGGCGCACCCAAGATCCGCGCCATGGAGATCATCGAGGAGCTCGAGCCCGCCCGCCGCGGCGTCTACGGCGGAGCCATCATCTACGCCGATTTCTCCGGAAATTTAGACTCCTGCATCGCCATCCGCACGCTCTTCATGGACGGCGAGCGCGGCCACATCCAGGCCGGCGCCGGCATCGTCGCCGACTCCATCCCCGAGCGCGAAGACGAAGAGTGCCGCAACAAAGCCGCCGCCGTCGTCCGCGCCATCGAGCGCGCCCGCAGTTCTTAAAACTCGCAACTCGAAACTGAACGCAAATCTCTTCGCAGGATTTCGTCTTGTCACCATGGATTTGTGAGCGGGGTAGTATCTGTGTTGCTGAAAATGACTTTCAGCTCTCGTGTCCACTTGGGCATAATGCCGATGACCTCCGATGACCTCCACTAACCCTCAGCAAACAAATCACCGTGGCCTCTGGATAGGCCTCGCGTTGGTCCTCGGCATCTTCGTCATCGTTGCCGTCATCGCCACCCCCACAGCGATCAGACAGATCGCTCATACCCGCACCTTCCGCTTGAGCAGTGACTCAATGCAGCCGACGCTCTATAGCGGCGATCTCATAACGGCGGACACTGCCTGCTACTCTGAGCATCCTGTCTCTGACGGAGACATCATTGTGTTTCGGCACGACGACACGGTTCTCGCCAAGCGGGTCTCAGCCATTGCTGGCGAAACCATCGAAGGCAAGAACGGCAAACTGATTCGCAACGGTGTAGTCCTCGCCGAGCCGTATCTGAAGAGCCCTGATGACCAGTCTGGCTCGACTGAACAGACATTCTCACCTCGAACGGTCCCAGAAGGGCAGGTCTTTGTGACAGGCGACTGGCGTTCCAGAAGCCTCGATAGCCGCGAGCCGGACTATGCCCCCGTCCATGTTTCTGATGTCATCGGGAAAGTCGTCTATATCTACGGCTCATCGCATCCGGGCCAGATCGGCCGCAAGTTTTAGTCTCTTCTTGCGCCGCCGTCGTCCGAGCAATCGAGCGAGCGTGCAATTCGTAACCGCCTGAGCGATCCGATGCGCAGCTGCAAACTGCGCGCGAGCAAATTTAAGAACCGGAACGGTAACCACCGAATCGAATACTCCGTAATCAAGTAGCTCAGGCCATCGGAGGACCTTCTATGTTTCTCGTCACTGGAATCACCGGTCACGTCGGCGGCGCCACGGCGCAGAGTTTGCTCGCAAAGGGACACAAGGTCCGCGCGCTTGTCCGCGACCCCGGGAAGGCTGCCGACTGGGCAAGCCAGGGTGTTGAGCTCGTCCAGGGTGACTTCAGCGACGCCGCCACTCTCGCCGCCGCATTGAAGGGTGTCGAAGGTGCCTATCTCATGATGCCGCCGAACTTCGCGCCGCAGAGGGGCTTTCCCGAGGCCAAGGCCATCGTTGCGAACTACGTTGAAGCTCTCCGCCGAACACCCCCGCCGCGTGCCGTTGTCCTCTCTTCCATTGGGTCGGAAAAGCCGCACGGCCTTGGCTTGATCACCGCAACGCACCTCCTTGAAGAAGGCTTAGCGGACGTGACGTTTCCCATCGCCTTCATCCGCGCCGGCTCGTTCTTTGAGAACGCCATCCCCCTGCTCCCGATCGCCGCGCAGAGTGGCCATCTCTACTCCTTTTATCAACCGGTCGACCGTGCCGTACCCTCTATCGCCACCCGCGACATCGGCGCTCTCGCTGCAAAGCTGCTCGCCGATTCGTCGTGGTCCGGTCGCCGGCTCATCGAGCTCGGCTCGGCTTATACCCCTGCGCAACTCGCTTCCGCGATGGCCGAGGTTCTCGGCCGACCTGTCATCGCTATGCCAATCCCACGAGATCGCTGGGCTGCGACCGCCGAATCCTTCGGCATCCCTGCCGGCAGCACATGGGCCTATGAAGAGATGATCGAAGGCGTCAACTCTGGCTGGATCAACTTCGACGTGCCCGGCACAGAACACGTCCCGGCGACTACCACGCCGCAGGAGGTCTTCGCCGCTGCGCGCGCCTCGCAGCAGTGAAGCGGCAAGTAAAATAGGAGAAACGCCTCAGCCACGCTGAAGGCTCGAGGGTTCTCTCTTCATGTCTGTCATTCTTGAACATCTGCCTGTCGGCCAGAAGGTCGGCATCGCCTTCTCCGGCGGCCTCGACACATCCGCCGCGCTGCACTGGATGAAGCTCCACGGCGCCCACCCGTACGCCTACACCGCGAACCTCGGCCAGCCTGACGAGAAGGACTACGACGAGATCCCCCGCAAGGCCCTCGAGTACGGCGCCGAGAACGCTCGCCTCATCGACTGCCGCGCGCAGCTTGTCCGCGAAGGCATCGCCGCGCTGCAGTCCGGCGCCTTCCACATCTCCACTGCCGGCGTCACGTACTTCAACACCACGCCCATCGGCCGCGCCGTCACCGGCACCATGCTCGTCACCGCCATGCAGCAGGACGACGTCAACATCTGGGGCGACGGCTCTACCTTCAAGGGCAATGACATCGAGCGCTTCTATCGCTATGGCCTGCTCGTCAACCCCGCGCTCAAGATCTACAAGCCCTGGCTCGACTCCGCCTTCATCGACGAGCTCGGCGGCCGCGCCGAGATGTCCGCCTTCATGCAGAAGGCTGGCTTCGGCTACAAGATGTCCGCCGAGAAGGCCTACTCGACCGACTCCAACATCCTCGGGGCTACACACGAAGCGAAAGACCTGGAGCTGTTGTCTTCCTCGATCAAGCTCGTCGAGCCCATCATGGGCGACGGCCTTCTGGCGCGATGACGTCGCCATCAAGCCCGAAGAGATCACCGTTCGCTTCGAAGAAGGCTGGCCCGTCGCGCTCAACGGCAGAGAGCTGAAAGACCCCGTCGAGCTCATGCTCGAAGCCAATCGCATCGGCGGCCGTCACGGCCTCGGCATGTCCGACCAGATCGAGAACCGCATCATCGAAGCCAAATCGCGCGGCATCTACGAAGCCCCCGGCCTCGCTCTGCTCTTCGCCGCCTACGAGCGCCTCATCACCGGCATCCACAACGAGGACACCATCGAGCAGTACCGCGAGAACGGCCGCAAGCTCGGCCGCCTGCTCTATCAGGGCCGCTGGTTCGATCCGCAGGCCATCATGCTCCGCGAATCCGCACAGCGCTGGGTCGCCAAGCCCATCACCGGCGAGGTCACGCTCGAGCTCCGCCGCGGCAACGACTACTCGATCCTCAACACCACCTCAGAAAATCTCACCTTCCACCCCGAGCGCCTCTCGATGGAGAAGACCGACTCCGCCTTCTCGCCGCGCGACCGCATCGGCCAGCTCACCATGCGCAACCTCGACATCACTGACACCCGCGCCAAACTCCTCACCTACGCCGACACCGGCCTCATCACACTGCCAAAGGGCAACGAAATGCCGAAGCTCAACAGCAGCGTCGAGAAGGATTGAGGGCTGAAGGCCCGGCATATACCAGCCTAGGGCGAAGCCCTAGGTCCCATGCAATCAAAAACAGAGCGCTGAAGGCGCGACATATAGACTCAGTCGTAATCGACAATCCGGAAGGGGCACGGCTTCAGCCGTGCCGCAACAGCAGCAGATGTTTCCGGGCTTTAGCCCCTTAGGGAAGTCGTGCCTTCAGCAGGTTCGTAACGAAGTAGCTGTTCAAGCGCCTCGCGGGCGTAGGTTCGCACCTGCTGCTCCGTCGCCCACGCGTAAGCATCATCTAGAAAGGCCAAGCTGATTAGCTCTCCCGGATAATCTGTCAGATCCGGCGGACACTCTCCCGAAAAGATCAGCTGATGGAAGTAGGGAATAGATGGCAAAGGGTCTTCACTGCTCTCAAGAATGCGTTTCGCACGATAACGTGCCAGTCGCGTCGCCGCTTCGTCTCTTGCAATTGCACGACAGCCAAGCTCTTTCAGCATAGGAGGCAGAGCTTGATCGATTGCCCATGCGTGCTTAGGATCCAGAATTGCCATCTGGACAACGTATGGACCATCCATACCTGCTTCCATGGCGTCCTGCGCGACAGCAGGCAGCCGTTCCGCCGGAATCAGCTTGAGTGCTACTTCCGCCTCGAAGATTTTCGCGTCGAAAGGCAACGCACTCATCCCCACGCAAACTCCACCACCTGCTCCACATCCGGATGCAGACTCCTCGCTACCGGACACGTCTGCGCCGCGCGCTCCAGCTTCAGCTGATCTTCTTCATCGAGCGCCTCGCGGCATATGATCTTCACCGTCAGCCGCTGAATCTTCCTCGGCGCCGAGCTCGTCATCTCTTTCTCGACCACCGCCGTCGCACCGTTCATATCCAGATTCAGCGTCCGCGCCAGAATCCCCATCGTGGTTAGCATGCAGCTGCCCAGCGAAGTTGCGGTTAGATCCGTCGGCGAAAAACTTTCCCCGCGCCCCTGATTATCCTTCGGCGCATCGGTGTTGAGTTCGGTCCCGGAAGGACCATGCACCGCCTTCGAGTGCAGATCTCCCTGATATTCCAATTGAATCGCAACCATTGTTTTCCTTGGACAATTTGACTTGAAGAGGCTCACCTACAGTTGAGCCTTCACACTGAAATCGTAAGTGCGACTGCAGGCTTTTCACAAGGCGTCGCTCTGCAAAGCGCTGTCTGGTCTCTCACGGGATGACGAGTCGCCACACTCATGCAGTCATCCAGAGCACACCACCGACAATCTCCGCCGCGCCAATCGCACGCGTCACCGCTGGCCGCTCTGCCAGCCACTCCATCGACACCCGCCACGCCTTCGGCCCCTTCTTCCACACCCGCGCGTAATAACTGGGCTGCACGATCGCCATCACACCATCGCCAATCAGCGCGATCGCCGCAAGATATTTCACCGATTTCGCATTTGCCGAGCACATGATCTGTAGGACTTCGCCCGCGCCCGCACCGTTGCCCGCAGCATGACCAGCGAAGCGCCGCCTCGCTTCCTGGAGCTCTACAGCAATGTCACCGTGCCTGTCGCAAGCGCGAAATACGCAGGCCGGATCTTCAGCTTGCCTTCCTCTACCATCGGCGCCAGCACCGTCGAGGTCTTCGCCAGCAGGTTCGCCTGGATCACTGCGTTTCGCTTGATGATGTCCTCTGCACTCCCGCCGCCTTCGTACTGCCGCCTCCAGGTGCGGATACAGCGACGCAATCTGACCCGGCACGGCCTTCTTCGCCATCGCCGCTGTCACAGCGCCGCAACCGGCATGCCCCATCACCAGCAGCACCTTCACGCCCAGCACCGCGGCGCCGTATTCCAGGCTGCCGACAATCTCCGCGTTGATGAGGTTCCCAGCCACGCGCACCACAAAGACGTGCCCGATCGTCTGATCGAACACCAGTTCCACCGGCACGCGCGAATCCGCGCACGAAAGCACCGCGGCAAACGGTTCCTGTTTGTCGACCGTGTGATCCCTCAGCATCTTCAGATCATCGGCGAAGCTGGTCAGCTGATTCGCCGCGAATCGCCGGTTGCCTTCCACCAGTCTCTGCAGTGCGGCATCCGGAGTGGTGGGCGCTGCTTGCTGTGCGTGTAACTCGCTGGTCGCGAGCAGTGATGCGGCACTGACGCCAGCAAGGAATGTTCTGCGGGAAAGGTTCGGAGTCATCGTTCAATCCTCCTGAAACCCAACAACGTTGCGCATTCACTATACGGCGACCCGATAGCAACTGACCTACAATGGAAGAAGCGATGATCTTCGTTCTCGACAACTACGACTCCTTCACCTACAACCTCGTCCAGTACATCGGCGAATTAGGCGCAGAAGGAAGATCGTCGTCAAACGCAACGACGAGCTCACGCCCGACGAAGTCATCGCCCTCCGCCCCACGCGCATCCTCCTCTCGCCCGGCCCCTGCACCCCGCAGGACGCCGGCATCCTCATCCCGCTCATCCAGCGACTCGCCGCACTTCCCGCCGCCGAGCAGATCCCCACCCTCGGCGTCTGCCTCGGCCATCAGGCCATCGGCGCGGCCTTCGGTGCCGAGGTCGTCCGCGCTCCACAGCTCATGCACGGCAAAACCTCGCCCATCGAGCACGACAACCGCAGCGTCTTCCGCGACCTCCCGCAACCCATGACCTGCACCCGCTACCACTCGCTCATCGTCCGCGAGGACTCCATCCCCGAAGAGCTCGAGATCTCCGCGCGCGTCGCCTCTGGCACCGGCGCCCCCGACCCCGGCACCGTCATGGGCCTCCGCCACAAGACCCTCCCCATCGAAGGCGTCCAGTTCCACCCCGAATCCGTCCTTACCGACCACGGCAAGCGCCTCATCGCCAACTTCCTGCGACAATGAGCCCGATGCAGCGAATCGCGCCCGATAAGTCTGACGAAAGGCGCCGCTGCGCCTCCAGGTACCCCGAGGCTTTAGCCTCGGGTCTCTCCGCGCTACGAAGATCACGGGCTTTAGCCCCTCAGGTTTGCTCTCTCTTCGCAGTTGCACTATTCGTCTGGGCGACAACCCTCTCCGCCCAGCAGCCCACTCCCGCGTCCATGGGCACCGTCCCCACGCACGACGCCCTCGTCACCGGCGGCCTTGAAGTCCACGGCGACACCGCGCCGCCTGCTCACCAACACCAGCGTCACCGCCTACGACCACTCCGCCGCCATCTCGCTCGCCCGCGGCGGCGAGGTCCTCGTCTGTGCGACAAGCCAGTTCCACCTGCTCCATTCGGGCACCGAAAGCTCCCTCCTCTTCGGCCTCGACCGCGGCGCCATCGAACTCCACACCGACTCCTCCCCGCAGGACGTCATTCTCACCCCTGACATCCGCTTCACCCTCGAGCACCCCGGCCACTACGACCTCCGCCTCCGCGTCACGCCCAACGGCGACACCTGCGTCGAAAACTCCGGCACCTCCGCACCCGTCCTCTCGCTCGCCGACCCCTTCTCCGGCGCCACCTACCGCCTTATCCCCGGCCAGCACGTCCTCTTCGAGCACGGCAGCCTCCGCGAGGTCGTCGACAACGAGCGCAGCCCCTGCGGCTGCCCCCCAGCCCCTCCACCACCCGTCCAGCAGATCGCCGCTACACCGAAATCGGATCCCAGTCAGCCCACCGCGCCCGCCATCGCCGCAGCCGAGCACCCCTTCCCAGCCGCCGCCAGCCAGGGCCTCGCCCCCACGCCCTCACCCGCACACACGCCCACCCCCACTGGCCAGCAACAGACTCAGGTCGCCACCACGCTCAGCTACGACGCCTCGCACCCCAACACCCCGCCACCCAGTACCGTCGAGCCGCCCAAACCCGCACCCGACCACCGGCTCAACCGCCGGCTCTCCCACCGGCACCGGCGACGCCACCTCCGCCACCCCGCCGCCCACCCCACCCGGGGCCCACGACCTCTTCCACGCCATCGGCCACCTCTTCCACCGGATGTTCCATCCGCATGCCGATAACCCGCCTTCCACTAATCACTAACGACTAACGACTAACCACTAACCACTCCCGCCGCTCCCCACCATTTACAATCGAGCCTGTAGGGCCGCGCCTCGCGCCGCCGCCAATCCACTACATTTTTCAGGAGTTCCTTTTATGGCGATTCCCGCCACGCAGATGCGCCCCGGCATGATCATCAAGTTCAAAGACGACCTGCACCTCGTCTTCTCGGTCGAGCACCGCACGCCCGGCAATCTGCGCGCCTTCATCCAGGCCAAGCTGCGCAACATCCGCACCGGCGCCATGTTCGTCGAGCGCTTCCGCTCCCCCGACCCCATCGACCGCGTCATCGTCGACGAAGTCAAAATGGAGTACCTCTACAACGACGGCGACGACTACTACTTCATGGACCAGGAGACCTACGAGCAGACCCACCTCAAGCGCGACACCCTCGGCGACGCCGTCGAGTACCTCACGCCCAACCTGCTCATCTCCGTCAGCTTCCACGACGGCAAGGCCGTCGGCATCGAGCTCCCCACCGTCGTCGAGATGACCGTCGTCCAGACCGAGCCCGGCATCAAGTCCGCCACCGCCAGCTCCGTCACCAAGCCCGCCACCACCGAAACCGGCCTCGTCGTCCAGGTCCCTCCCTTCATCAACGAAGGCGAAAAGATCCGCGTCGACACCGCCGAAGGCGCCTACATGTCCCGCGCGTAGGCCCACAACACCTCGCCTCCCCCGAACGCATGTCATTCTGAGCGCAGCGAAGAACCGCCGAATCCCGCCCGGACCACGACGCCGCTCGACTCTGTCCCTCCACCACGTGTCATTCTGAGCGCAGCGAAGAACCCCCGCATTTCGCGCCGGACCACCACAGCGCCCGCCCTCTCCCAACACCACGTGTCATTCTGAGCGAAGCGAAGAACCCCCGCATTCCGCCCGGACCACCCCAGCGCTCCGGGCGCACTGCCATCGCACCGTGGCGTAAACACCGCACCGCTCACTACAATAGAAAACAAGCTATCCCGGCACTCACCGACCCCTGCGCATACAAGAAGTCCAGACCTAATCGCAATCGTTCGAAGACTTCAGGACCGAAGTAGGGGGAGATGGGGTACGCTCTCCAGGAGACACACCGGCAGCATGGTCCTTCACTTCCTCGTCCGCGGCCGCGTTCAGGGCGTCGGCTTCCGCTGGTTCGTCCACCGCGAAGCCTCCGAGCTCGGTCTCCGCGGCTGGGTCCGCAACACCGACACCGGCGACGTCGAGCTCATCGCCGCCGGCCCTCCCGAAGACCTCGACGAACTCCGCGCCGAGCTCAAAAAAGGCTCTCGCGGCAGCCGCGTCGACAAGGTCATCGAGCACGAGCTCGACGAATCCGAAGCCGCGAACCTCAAAGAATTCGAAATCCAGGGCGCCTGGTAACTCGCCTTTTACTAATCCCTAACCCCTAACCCCTAATCCCTGAAGAAAGCCCTTCATGCCCGAACCCATCAACTGCGAGCCGCTCAAGCAACTCATCCGCTCCGTCCCTGACTTCCCGCGCCCCGGCATCCTCTTCTACGACATCACCACCGTCCTCAAGGACAAGACCGGCTTCGCCCAGCTCATCGACGCCTTCGCCCAGTACTACATCGGCAAGAAGATCGACGTCGTCCTCGGCATCGAAGCCCGCGGCTTCATCTTCGGCCCCGCGCTCGCCTACCGCCTCAACGCCGGCTTCGTCCCCATCCGCAAGCCCGGCAAGCTCCCCGCCGCCACCGAGAAGGTCAAGTACGACCTCGAGTACGGCTCCGACTCGCTCGAAATTCACAAGGACGCCATCCAGCCCGGCCAGCGCGTCATCATCGTCGACGACCTGCTCGCCACCGGCGGCACCATGGAAGCCAGCGTCCAGCTCGTCGAGCGCCTCGGAGGCGAGGTCGTCTCGCTCGCCGTCGCCATCGAGCTCGACTTCCTCAAGCGGCCGCGCCCGCTTCCCCAACTACGACGTCTTCAGCCTCCTCCACTACAACGAGTAAGGAACCATACGACTCCGAATGTCACGCCGCACAATTGCTTTGTTCCTCATCGCCCTCTGCTGTGCCGCTGCCGTGTGCGCGCAGGAGAAATCCGCAACGGACGACTACAACGCCATCGCCACAGCCACGAAGCTTGATCGCCAAGGCGCTCGCCCGTTCCATATGAAGTTGGAAACGCAGCTCTTCGATCTCAAGGGAAATCCCAGCGAGACCGGAACCATCGACGAGTGGTGGCTTGCTCCCGATCAGTTTCGGATCGAGATAAACTCTGGAGATCTCCACGAGGTCATCCTGACTGGCGAACCCGATCAGGTTCCGCCCGGCGTGCACCGCTCGGCATTTCTTCTCCGGCAGTTGCTCACCTACGAGGTAAGTCCGCTTGTGCTGCTGAACACGAACGAAAAGATTTCTGAAGCCGCTCGCGAGATAAACGGCCACAGCCTAGGCTGTTTCAGCCTTGCGCCGGTCAGCAACACCGGACTCACTAGAGAAACCACCTACTGCCGTGAGCCCGGCGGCAACAATATTCGACTGATCGTCAGTCCTGACTACACTGCAGTGCGCAACCGTGTGGGAAGCTTCGGTTCAACCAACATCGCGCTTGACGTGAATATCTCTTACATGGGACACCCAGCGGTGGAGGGTAAAGTTGTAACCTTGCAGGTTTTCGATTCTGCGGCCGCCGGCTCGCCCGTGATCAAAGTCAGCAAAGTCTACAACTCCGATCCCCACATCCCCAGTCCGAGTATCGTGGCTGGCCACTACCGCTCAGCGCCGGCCATCGACTCTCCGATCTACGCCAAGCACGAGCACATCAGTGGAGTCGTCTTGCTCGCCTGCCGCATCACTCGAGATGGAAAGGTCGATGACGCGGATGTTATCGCATCCTCAAACACCATCTTCGATGACGCCGCAAAAACTGGCGTCCAACAATGGTTGTTCACACCCTTCACGTACAAGGATCACCCGATTTCCGCGTGGGTTTTGCTTCACGTCAACTTCTTCGGTCACTGATAACGCCCGCCAGGCCTTGGCTACCCAGGCAGCCGAACGCATCGCGTACCATAGGTGCCAGCCCAACCCCCAGTCTCCATGCGCAGACGAACCTTCGTCTGGCTGAACTGCGAAGCAAACTAGCTCCGCACGCCCACGCTTGACAATCTCCACCCCCCGGTTCACACTTCGGCCACTACTCCTTCGGCCACGCGTTCGTTTCAAGCAATCTTTTGACCTCATCCGGTCCGGCCCCGCGTCGGCTCGACACACGTGTCGCTGCACGGCGGTGATTGTCTCTCATTCCACTATTAGGAGCCTCAAATGCTCTCTTCTGCTCGTAAATCCCTCCTCTGTATAGCTGCGCTGTCGTCCTGCACGGCCTTCCCGTCCTTGCTCCTTCACGCCCAACAACAAGCCGACGGTCCGCCCAACGTCCTCGTCTTTCAGCGCGAATATCTGAAGCCCGGGAAAGGCGGCATGCTGCATGAACGCTCCGAGAGCGCCTTTGTGCGCGCCTTCGCCGACGCGAAATACCCGTCCCATTACTTCGCCCTCGACTCCATGTCCGGGGCTTCTCGCGCACTCTTCTTCATCCCTTACGACAGCTTCGCCGCCTGGGAGAAGGACAACGCCAACCAGCGCGCCAACAAAGCTCTCAGCGCTGCGATCGATCACGCCCAGCTCACGGACGGCGATCTCCTGTCCAGCTACGACTCCGGAGCCGCCATGCTCCGCCCCGACCTCAGCCTGAACAAAGGTCAAATTCTGGGCACGCGATATTTTGAAATCACGACCTTTGTCGTAAAGCCCGGTCACGAGCACGAGTTCGAAGAGCTCGCCCACATCTACATCGATGGTTTCCGCAAAGTCGCCCCCGAGACCCACTGGGATTGCTTCGAGTTGATGTACGGCACAATTGCGGTTGGCCTTCCTACTGGATCGACATACATCGTCTTCAATCTCATGAAGTCCCTCGCCGAGGTCGACACGGGCGCAGCCAACTACAAAAAATTCGCCGACGAACAAGGCTCCGCCGGCATGAAGAAGATCTCCGAACTTTCCGCCGCCAGTATCGAAACCACTTCCACCAACCTCTTCGAGATCAATCCCCGCATGAGCTATCCTCCGCAGGAATGGATCGACAAGGACCCCACCTTCTGGAAGGTGGCGCCCGCTCCCTCGGCGAAAAAGACGGCAGCGGCAAATCCATAACAGCGTCGCAGCGTCACAACGGCGGAGCGCTTCAGCTGCGTTCCGCCGTTTTTTCGTTCCTTGCAACCCCGCAAATGCCTTATCGCATCCCGCCTGGGTCCATCGCTTACGATAGGTGCTGACTCGAGTAGGCCTCCATGCGCAGACGAACCTTCCTCTGGCTCACCACAGCAACCACGGTCGAAGCGGCGCTCACACTCCGCTCTCTCGCGCAGGCGAACCTCGACGCCTCCAATCCCGTCCGCAGCCGTCGCAAAGCTCAAGCCCGGCCAATATCTATGGGCGCCGAAGATCGCTCCCACCGGCCCCGTGCTTGTTATCGTCAGCCTCCCCCGTCAACTGGCCTTCGTCTACCGCAACGGCGTGCTCATCGGTGTCAGTACGGTCTCCAGTGGCACTAAAGGCCACGCCACACCCACCGGCGTCTTCACCGTGCTGCAGAAGAAGGTCACGCATCACTCCAATCTCTACGACTCCGCTCCCATGCCTTACATGCAGCGCCTCACATGGGACGGCATTGCGATGCACGCGGGCAATCTGCCCGGCTACCCCGCCTCCCACGGATGCATTCGCCTGCCCAAGGCCTTCGCCAAGCTCCTCTACAGCACCACAAAGCTCGGCATGACCGTCGTCATCACCGACTCCGACACCGTCCCCCGCATCGCACCCACGCCCAACCTTCTCGAGAGCCACGAAGAATTGACCACTCACCTCGAGGGCACTATCTGGCAACCGGAGAAATCCCCCACCGGCCCCGTCTCGCTCATCCTCAGCGCCGCGGACAAGCGCCTCGTCGTCCTCCGTAACGGCGTCCTCATCGGCTCAACCTCCGTCGAGATCGCCGGCCCCGTCACCGAAACCACCGCCTACAGCCTCACCAAAATCGACGCCGACGGCTTCCACTGGATGCAGCTCCCACTCCCCGGCCAAAGCTGGAAGGGAACCCGCACCCTCTCCGCCGAAGACCGCGCCCGCGTCCGCCTGCCGCAAGACTTTCGCGCCGCGCTTGACGAAGAGCTCAGCCCCGGCGTCACCCTCGTCGTCACCACCGACTCCCTCAAGGCCGGCGACACCGGCAAGCCCCTCACCGTCCTCGAAGCCGACCAGTAGTCATTCCCGTCGAGAAGGCTTCGCGTTATCCTTGGCGACAACCATGAACAACCCTCTGAAGCTCCTGCAGAACTTTCGCAGCACTGCGATTGCCCTGACCGTTCTCATCCTCACATCCTGCAGTTGCGTCACGTCCTTCGGAGAGAAGCCGCAGGATCGCCTCCTCATTGCGGCAACGCACTCTCAGCTCGACGCCCCCGGCCTCAAGCCCTGGCACCTCAAGCTCGACGTCACCCTCTACGACAGCGACGGAAAAAATCCCGTCGTTGGCACCATCGAGCGCTGGAACGCCGAAAACGGCGACCGTACTACGTTCACCTTCGGCGACGTGACCCGCACCGTCCTCAATGACGGCAATAAGTTCTACGCTTCACACAGCGGCACTGTCCCGTCTCTTGCAGACTCCGTCCTCGACGCAGTACTGCGCCCCGGTCCCTCCCAACACGACATCCAAAGCTCATCGCCCGAGACGACCTCGGAGAACTTCGGCAAGGTCAAACTGGACTGCATCATGCTCACCGAAGACATCCTTCACAAAGGGCCCATCGCGATGGGACTCTTTCCCACCTACTGCCTCGATCCCGGCGGCGAACTGCTGCGCGCCAGCTTCAACTTCGGCAGCTACACCGTCCTGCGCAATGACGTCTCCGACTTCCAGGGCCAGTTCATCGCGCACACCCTTGCCTTAATCCAAGGCACGAGGACGAAGGTCGCTGAAGCGAAAATCGCGACACTCGAAACCTTCACACCCTCCTCCGATCAGTTCGCCCCTGACGCCGCCATGAAAGCCACTTCAAACTTCGCACAAATCTCGGGAAAGATCATAGCCGGCGAGATTCGCTCCAAGACCACGCCCGTCTATCCCGCGAGCGCCCGTCAGGCCCACATCGGCGGCACTGTAGTTCTCCAGGCCGTCATTGGCCGGGACGGCCACATCCGTTCCCTGCGGCCCATCTCCGCTCCTGATACTGACCTCGCACTCTCCGCCATCGACGCCGTGCGCCAGTGGACCTACAAGCCCTACCTGCTCAATGGCGAGCCCACAGACGTCGACACCACAATCACCGTAAACTTCAATCTGAACTACTGAAACGCCTCCTCCGCGCGAGCATCCAAAAGAACACCCAGGAGCCCTCCCCATGAAATCCTTCGGCTACGCCGCTGCCTCCAAGTCTGCGCCTCTCGCGTCCCTGGTCCTTTGACCGCCGCGACCCCAACCCCGACGACGTCGTCCTCTCCATCGACTACTGCGGCATCTGCCACTCCGACATCCACCAGGTCCGCGGCGAGTGGGGCAACATGCTCTTCCCCATGGTCCCCGGCCACGAGATCATCGGCCGCGTCACCGCAGGTCGGCTCCGCCGTCACGCGCTTCAAACCCGGCGACCTCGCCGCCGTCGGCGTCATCGTCGAGAGCTGCATGCACTGCACCAACTGCAAGAATGACCTCGAGGTCTACTGCTCCGACGGCGGCGCGCGCGACACCTACAACGCCGTCCTCCGCAACGGCTCCCGCACCTACGGCGGCTACTCCGACACCATCGTCACGCCCGAGCACTTCGTCCACACCCTGAAGCCCGGCATCGACCTCGCCGCCACCGCGCCTCTCCTCTGCGCCGGCATCACCACCTACAGCCCGCTGCGTCACTGGGGCGCCGGCCCCAACAAGAAGGTCGGCGTCATCGGCCTCGGCGGCCTCGGCCATCTTGCGCTCAAGTTCGCCCACGCCTTCGGCGCGCACGTCGTCCAGTTCACGACATCAGAATCCAAGATCGACGACGCCAAAAAGCTCGGCGCCGACGAAGTCGTCCTCAGCAAAGACTCCGCCGCCATGCAGAAGCACGCCGGCAGCTTCGACTTCATCATCGACTGCGTCTCCGCCCCGCACGACATGAACGCCTACCTCGCGCTCCTCAAGCTCGACGCCACGCTCTGCCTCGTCGGCCTCCCCGACCAGCCGCTCTCCGTCTCGCCCTTCTCCTTGCTCGCCAACCGCCGTTCGCTCTCCGGCTCCGCCATCGGCGGCATGAAAGAGACCCAGGAGATGCTCGATTTCTGCGCCGACAACAACATCGCCGCCGAGATCGAGCTCACGACCTACGACAAGCTCAACGAAGCCTACGAACGCGTCCTCAAGAACGACGTCAAGTACCGCTTCGTCCTCGACAACAAGTCCCTCAAGCAGAGCTAGAAGGCTCAATCATCGATGCCGTCATCCTGAGGCGTAGCCGAAGGATCTCTGTATTTCGGGATTACCGGCGACTCGTGAGTTTCAATTCCGCCCTACACCCACAGCGCAAACATCGGCGTATTCGCCGCGAACGTCTTCGGCTTCACCCCGAACCGTCCCGTCGCCGCGTCGCGCGAGAACACCGCCACATTTCCTGGCGCTCCCTGGTTGCAGCACACCAGCCACCTCCGCGAAGGATCGAACGCGATATACCGCGGCACCTTCCCCCCACAGCTCACCCGCTGCACCTCCGTCAAATATCCATTCTCGTCAATCCGCCACACCTCAATCGTGTCCACGCCTCGCGTGCACGAGTACAAAAACTTTCCATCGTCGCTGATCACAATCTCGCAGCCCGTATTGCCTTTTAGCCCCACGCCCTTCGCCAGCGTCGACACCACGCTGTTCTCGCGCAGCCGCATCACCGGCTGGCCCTGCTGCAGCCGCCAATCGTAGAAATCGATCGTGCAGTCCAACTCGTGGATGCAATAAACAAAATTTCCATTCGGATGAAACGCCACGTGCCTCGGCCCTGACCCAGCCCTCGCTCCCACACGAATCGGCACGCGCACATAGTCGCCATTTCCCGGTCCAATCGGAAACACCAGGATCACGTCATCGCCCAGGTCGCACGCCAGCACATACTTGTTGCCCGGTGCAATCGTGGCGCAGTGAATGTGGGCAGCGTCCTGCCGGTCGGCCACCGGCCCATGCGTCGCCTGCGTGTACTTGAACACGCCAATTGCCTGCGCCAGCCCGCCCACGTTCGTCACGCGAAACGCCGCAAAGCTCCCGCCAGCATAGTTCGCCACAAACGCCATCGACCCCGTGGGGTCTACCGACACGAAGCACGGCCCATCGCCCTGCGATCCCACCTTGTTTAAAGGAATCAAGCTCAGCGGCGTCGGCCCGCCCTGCCCCAGCGCGAAGCTCGAAACCGCCGCGTCCGCGCCGCTCATCGCGTTCACTGCGTAAACCACCGGCAGCGTCGGATGTTTCGCCAGGTAAGACGGTCTGCCCGTTTCGGCGGCAAGCTGCACCGGCCCCAGCGATCCCGTCGCCGCATTCCACGCCGCGCGATACACGCCCTTACCCGTATCCGTGCCCAGCAGCACCCACCGCGCTGCGCCCGCAGTAACCTGCGCCTCACCCAACGCTCGCAGCGCAAACGGCAACGCCGCCGCCCGCCCAACAAACTCTCGTCTGCTAAATCGCACGGGCTTCCTCCGCTCCGACTTATTCACTATTCACTTTTCACTATTCACTAGCGTTCGACCACTCGCTCGCCGGCTTCTCCCGGCTGCAGATTCTCGCCCACGGGCAATCCCATCGTGCCCGCCAGCGTCTCCGGCTCACCTGGCAGCTTGAAATCCAGCTCGGTCGGATGCGCGTCGCGATTGATCACCGGCAAACTCGGCAGCAGGTCTACGCGGTTGCCGATCTCACTTGCCACAGCAGCCACGTTCTCCAGCACCTCATCCACCGTCATCGTGTAGAACTCGCGGCCGTTGTCATAGCCATTCTCAATCGACTGCTTCAGGTACCGACCCGCGGCCTGCGCCGCCAGGGAATCCGTAATCACCTTGCCGTTGCGCGCCTTCTGCGCCACCCACGAATCGTTCGGCATGGCAATCCACAGCGGACGTCCATTCACTGCAAAACGGATATCGGTCGCATCCGCATGGCGCGTCGCAATGGCCACCACGGTGCCCTTCCACACGCAATGCTGTGGCTCTCCGGTCCAGCGGTCTGTCGCTACAAAGTCTTCATACATGGCACTCTCAGACTAGCCGTCCGCTCCCCGCCACGCAACAGGGCTCCCGGTAGTGGGACAGTTTGAACCCCGCCGCAACCGCTCGGATTGATGCCTTGCGCTTTCCGAGCCAGGCCGGTGGGCCGAACGAGATAGGCATGCTCTACGACGTGCGGCCCCACGCCTGCGCATCGATCGTTCCACTGCCGTCGTCCATGCTTGGAAGATGTGCAGGCGAGCGTGCCGGTCCGAACACCAGTCTGCCCCTTCATCGTCACCGTAAGAGTCGCCCGCTATGACGGCGTACGCGTAGGAGCCCTCCACGTTCCACGAACCCCACTCTCGTACGAGAGACTGTTCGTACGTCACCCGCAAACTTCTCGCGCCACTTCTCTACGTCAGCAAGCCAATTCGCCGCGAGCGTTCGGATCTCATGCCAGCGATAGGGTGCGATGCCATCAATGACGATCGCGGTGTCACCAAAGACACCAGCGAGAAGCTCCGTATCCTGGGTATTGAAGCCGTTGAGCTATGACCCTCGATAAGGGCCTGAATTTCACTCGGTGGGTTGCTCATCACGCTCATCCTCCGGCCATCTCACGCGTACGCATCCTCTGCGACTATACGCATCACGACAGCACCAGCCGCTGGCAAATCAGGTAGTTTGTAGCGGACTGGCGGACCGAGCCACGCGGGCTATACGGATTATCCCGTTGGGCCTGTGAAGTCGGGTTTTCGGAAACGTTGAGCCATTCATTCCGAACTGACCACTACAGGTCTCCCATCCAGCCTGCTGGATGGGATTGAAGCAACGCCTTTCATCTTCTGACAGGCCAACATCCTCCCTCGCAGACCGATAAACTAACCCTCTGGAGTCGTGCATCTATGTAAGCCAACCCAGCCCCACGGAGGCCACACCTTGCGCCAGTTGCGAACTCTCTCCCTCGGCCTGTCCCTCCTCCTCGTCACCGCCGCCGTTCTCGCCCAGCAGAGCTCTCCTCCGCCCAAGCCTCAACCCGACGTCCTCATCTTCACCAACGGCGACCAGCTCACCGGCAAGCTCGTCCGCGCCGACAGTGGCTCCGTCGTCTTCAAGAGCGATATGGCTGGTGAGGTCACCATCCCCTATGACAAGGTCAAGGAGCTTCGCTCCTCCGGCAGCTTCTCGCTGCTCAAGAAAGGCCCGCCCAGCAAGACCAACCTCGTAGGCCAGGGCCAGATCAACGTCGCAGAGGGCAATGTCACCGTCACGCAGGTCCCACCCGTCACCCTCGCCATCAAGCAGGTCGGCTATGTGATCGACACGCCCACCTACGATCGCGAGGTCAATCACGAGATCGGATTCATGCACGGCTGGAACGGCGCCATCACCGCAGGCGCCACGATCGTCCGTGCCACAGATAACATCACCAGCTTCACTGCCGGCATAGCGCTCGCCCGGCTCTCGCCCACCGTGGACTACCTGCCTCGCCACACCCGCACCACCTTCAATCTCATCGAGACCTACGGCAAGGCCACCTCGCCCGTCATTCCCCAGACCATCCCGCCCTCGCCGTCGCCTGTCGTCACCAAAACCAGCATCTTCCACGCCGATGCCGAACGTGACTGGTACTTCACCCCTCGTCTCTACGCGCTCGCGAACACTGCCTTCGACCACAACTTCTCTCAGGGCCTGGATCTCCAGCAGCTCTACGGTGGCGGCATCGGCTGGACCCCCATCCAGGGAGAGAAGCAAGAGCTCGACCTGAAGGCTGATGTCCACTATGAGCGCCAGTCCTTCTTCGCTCAGCCCGAACGTCGATCTCATCGGCTCCATCTTCGGCGAGGCCTACCGCCGCAGCCTTCCCCGTAAGATCGTCTTCACGCAGGCCGCCGATTACATCCCCGCCTGGAACAACTCCCAGGCCTATTCCGCCATGTTCACTGCCGGAATCGTGCTCCCCACATGGAAAAAATTCGGCGCCTCCTTCGCCGTCACCGACAACTACCTCAACAATCCCTCGCCCGGTTACAAGGCGAACTCCTTCCAGTTCATCGCCGGACTCACCTACACCATCCACTAGCTCGACAAGAAAACGGTGACCAACCCTTTTACACAGTGGTCATCGCTTGCGAGCAGCAAGCGATAAACGCACGCATGTTCGAAATGTTGTCAAGCCCCGAAATGCTTCAAAACCGCATAAACACTGGCGAAAATCGCGACATGTTAATTAGGTCCAACTTAGTAAAATAGAAGTAGAGAAGTCGAGGCTCGGAGCTCGAACTCCTGCCGCACAAACTCATGCAGCCCTTTGGATCCTTGCAAATAATTGATTCCAGATACTTTGCATGCAAGCCACCTGGAATGAATACTTTGCACATCAAGTCCAACCGCAAGTCTATTTTTTAGAAGACTTTAGCCACAAACAGCCGGGGAGGGGTCACATCTCTCGCTCCGATGTTCTAATGGAACGATGCGAGCTCTTCTTCGCTCGCCAGGTTTTGTACTGCAGGAGTTTGCCCTCGATGGATCTTCGGAAGTTCGCGGCGTGCTGCATTGCCGCAGTCGCAGCGGTGTTGATCACCGCCTCCGCCGCCGCTCAGAACACACCACAACCGGGAGGCCGGCATGAAACCAACGCCAGCCGCCAGGCCCGCATCCAGCGCACCATCACAGATACCTACACCCACCGCTGGGAGGTCTTCGGCGGCGGCGGGTACATGCGCTTCCGCTCCGGCGAGTACACCCAGAAGAACAACGAGGTCACCTGGAACCTCGCCGTTCATTACTTCCTCAATCCGAAGCTCTCCATCGTTGGAGACTCGCGTGGCATGTTCGGGAACGGGAAGCCGCTCCGCAACGAGTTCATCAGCTCCAACCCGAATCCGCAGATCAACCAGTACGCCTTCACCGGCGGCGCCAGCTACCGCTTCTACTCCAGTCTGCGTTATGCTCTGAGCGCACAGGCGCTCGCAGGCGTAGGCATCGCCAACTCCTCCGGCGCGTCCAAGGGCTACAACTACATGCAGACCGGCTTCTGGCAGGACGGCGCCCGTCCGGCCTTCATCATCAACCTCGCCGGCGACATCAACCTCTTTCCCAACCTCGCCTTCCGCGTCTCTCCCACCTACGTCGGCACCACCTTCACCAGCCCTTCCGGCGGCGGGCTCCAGAACAACCTCGGCGTCAACTTCGGTGTCGTCTACCGCTTCGGCCGCCAGTAGTAGCCTCCGGGCTTGCACCTCAGGCGTACGATAGAGGTATGTCGAAGGGCTGGGAGTCCAAGAACGTCGAAGAGCAGCAAGCCGCAAGCGCGGCGCCTAAGCCGCAAGGTGATCCCGGCGATGCCGCCTCCGCCGCCGACCGCAAACGACGCATCCAGGATCTCGAGATGAAGCGTGAGCGTGTACTCTCCGAGCGCACCTCCAGCCCCCACCGCCGCAGCGCTCTCGAGCTCGCCCTTGCCACCATCGAGCGCGAGCTCGAACAGCTTGGCTGGTCGATAAAAATCTAGCTCCGCCTGAACTTACTCGCGCCGGTCGAGCGGACCACGCGTCAGCACAAACGGATTCGCTTGCGCTACCGGCGTAAGCACTACAGTCTGAATCTGCATGTGCGGCGGTCGCGTCGCAGTCCACACAATCACATCCGCAACGTCCTCCGCAGTCAGCGGCTCGACGTTCTCATACGTCTTCGCCGCGCGCTCAGTATTGCCGCGGAAGCGCACCTTGCTGAAGTCCGTCTTCACCATTCCCGGATCGACCGTCGTCACGCGCACCGGCGTTCCGTTCAGGTCAAGGCGCAGTCCATCCGTAATCAACCGCTCTGCAGCCTTCGTCCCGCAGTACACACCACCGTTCGGATACGCCATGTGTCCCGCAATCGACCCAAGGTTGATCACGTGCCCGCTGCCGCGCTCCACCATGCCCGGAACCACCGCCCGCGTCACGTACAGCAGCCCCTTCACGTTGGTGTCGATCATCTCTTCCCAGTCCTCGATCTCATCGAGGTACAGCTTCGTCAGACCGCGGCTCAGGCCAGCGTTATTCACCAGCACTTCAATGCGCTTCCATTCGTCCGGAAGCGACCCGATCGCACGCTCAACCTTGTCATTGCTGCGCACATCCAGTTCGAAGCTGTGACACATCCTTCGCGCCCAGACCGCGCAGCTCCTGCTCCATCGCGCTCAGCTTGTCCGTGCGCCGAGCGCACAGCAGCAGCTTCGCGCCCTCACGCGCAAAGCCCCGCGCGGCCGCTGCTCCAATGCCAGCGCTCGCGCCGGTCACAAACACCACCTTGCCTGCCAGAGAGTAGCTCACTGTTCTCCTCGCTTCCTCTCTTAGAGATACACGAAAGCCGCGATGGAAATCATCGCGGCTTTCATCCTTGGCTCCGTGTCCTTGAGCGTTACTGCGGGTTCGACACTCCCGTAGGATTCCGCGGAGGGGCGGGTGCTGGCGCTGGAACCGCGGCTGCCGCAGCTCCGGGCTGACCGGGCTCCGTCGTCTGCACACCGATCGACGCGCCCGAAACCACCAGGTTTACGCGCCGGTTCTGCTGCCGTCCGGAAGCCGTCGCATTGTCCGCCACGAAGTTCGTCGCACCGTAGCCCTGTGCCGTCACGCTGCCCTGCTGGACACCGTTCTGCACCAGGAAGTTCTCCACGGAGTCCGCACGGTTCTCGCTCAGCGTCTGGTTATACGCCGGCGTTCCGGTCGAATCCGTGTATCCCTCCACCTGTACCTTCAGGTTCGGATAGAGCGTCAGAATCGTCGCGACCTTCGCCAGGCTTATCTGCGCGTTCGGCTTCAGCGTGTACTTGTTCGTATCGAACAGCACATCGCCTAAGTTCATCACCAGACCGCGAGCTGTCTCGGTCGTCTGCAGTACGGAGTTCAACTGCTCGCGCAGCTTCTCGCGCGTCGCCTCTTCGCTCTGCTGACTCTGCTGCGCCTGATGCTGCGCTTCAGCTGCCTTCGCACGAGCATCCGCCGCATCGGCCTCCGCACGAGCACGAGCCGCATCAGCCTGGGCCTTCTGCGCCGCTGCGCGGTCAGCCTCGGCCTGCGCCTGCTGCGCCGCAAGCTGCGACTGTTGAGCCTGCATCTGAGCCTGCCGCTTGGCCTCCTGCGCCTGGCGCTGCCGCTCCTCATCCTGCTTGCGCAGCGTGGTGATGCGCGCATCCTCGGCGCGTTCCACGGCCTCGCGGGCATCCGTGAACTCCATCTTCACGTCACGGTGTTTTCCGTCCTGAATCGCCTGAGCATTCTGCAGATCGGTCTGGACCTCCTGCATGATGTCCGGCGCATACTTGTCCGCGCCCACGGACTGCGCGATGCGCTGTGCGTTGTAGGCCTCAAACAGCGCCAGCGGAACATGCTCGCGATCGGTCACCGGCATTGGATTCGCGTGCGCACCTTCGGTGTTCGCGTAGAGTCCACGGGGCAACAGTTGATAGTGAACATTCACCTCTTCGAGTACACCCTGCGTCTTGTCGGTGAAGACGTTCTTCAGAATGACCACATCGCTCGGCTGCGAGACCGCGAAGTATGGCTCCGCGGTGACGATCATGCCGAACGACTGGAAGGAGCTCGTTACATCGAGACTCGCCTTGTCTCCTGAGAGTTCCAGCTCACCGAGATTCTGCGGACGTCCATCCGCGGAGATCGCCCACAGCACATAGGTCAGATACTCCTTGCCGAAACCGTTCGCCGGCGTGAGCCCGGAGAAGTGCACGTCAATTTGGGTCTTTCCGGTCTGCGAATCGACCTTGGCTTCACCATTCGCGCGAGGCATCAGATCGGTCCCGACGAAGTTCACCTTGGTCGATCCCCTGCGGTTCAGGTAATTCACCGCATCCAGCTCCCGCTGCACCACCTTCACGTGGTAGATGAAGACTCCGTTCGGCCCCTGCGCGACAACGTCGGCTTTTGTGGCGCCCGGCGCCACCGTCGTCGGATTCGGTTCCTGACCCTGCATCGATCCACACACAAACAGCAACGAAAGCGCCGTTGACGCAATCGCAAAACCTTTCAGCCTGCGCGACATTTTGTCTCCTTGATCGTCTGCCAGAACACAGCAGACGAAGCGCCTCGATGGGCACCCAGCAAGTGCGATGCGCGTAAACGTGCAAAAGGTGGCCCAATTTCAGGGCCACCTCGCGATGATGAAAGTCTCAGAAAACGTTGCCTGTTAGAGATGAGATCGCTGCGATTTATTGACCCAGAATGGGCACACCGCCGACGGCCATGCTGTGAGCGATCTTTGCCTTCCACTCTTCGGGACCGGTGATGTGAACGCTGGTGCCTTTGCTGTCGACAGCGACGGTGACCGGCATATCCACGACCTCGAACTCGTAGATTCCCTCCATGCCGAGGTCTTCGAATGCAACCATCCGCGACTTCTTGATGGCCTTCGAAACGAGATACGCCGCTCCGCCGATGGCCATCAGGTACACCGCCTTGTTGTCGCGGATCGCGTCGATGGCGGCAACACCGCGTTCCGCTTTGCCGATCATGCCAAGCAGTCCAGTCTGTTCGAGCATCTGGCGAGTGAACTTGTCCATACGCGTCGCGGTTGTCGGGCCCGCAGGTCCGACAACCTCACCGCGCACCGGATCAACAGGACCGACGTAGTAGATGAACCGGTTCTTGAAGTCGACAGGTAGTTTCTCGCCGCGGTTCAGCATGTCGGTCATGCGTTTGTGCGCGGCATCGCGACCGGTGAGCAGCTTGCCGTTGAGTAGCAGCACCTCGCCAGGCTTCCAGGAGGCGACCTCTTCGCGCGTCACTGTGTCGAGGTTCACTCGCTTGCCGCCGTGCGCCTCGTACGTCATCTTCGGCCAGTTCTCGAGCGACGGCGGATCGAGATACACAGGGCCGGAGCCATCGAGGACAAAATGCGCGTGCCGCGTCGCAGCACAGTTCGGAATCATCGCGACAGGCAGATTGGCTGCATGGGTCGGCCAGTCGAGGATCTTCACGTCGAGCACGGTCGTGAGGCCGCCGAGGCCCTGCGCGCCGATGCCGAGCGCATTGATCTTGTCGTAGAGCTCCACGCGGAGCTTCTCAATATTGCTTAGCTTGTGACCTTCAGCTCCGCGCGCCTTGAGCTCCTGCATGTCGATCGGATCCATCAGGCTCTGCTTCGCGAGCAGCATCGCCTTCTCCGCGGTGCCGCCGATCCCGATGCCTAACATGCCCGGTGGGCACCATCCCGCGCCCATCGTCGGGATGGTCTTCAGCACCCAATCAACGACCGAGTCCGACGGATTCAGCATCACAAATCGCGACTTCGCTTCGCTGCCCCCGCCCTTGGCCGCGACCGTGACATCGACCTTATCTCCGCGAACGAGCGAAACCTCAACGACGCAGGGTGTATTGTCCTTCGTGTTCTTGCGGCTGAACGCCGGGTCAGCAAGGATGCTGCCGCGCAGCTTGTTGTCCGGGTCGAGCCACGCTTCGCGCACGCCCTCGTCGCACATCTCCTGCAGCGTCATTGTGGCGGGACCGTCGCCCTTCATCAGGTGGCACTCGAGGCCGAGCTTGATGAAGATGGTCACGATGCCGGTGTCCTGGCAGATGGGACGATGGCCCTCAGCGCACATGCGCGAGTTGACGATGATCTGTTTCATCGCGTCCTTCGCGGCGGGAGACTGTTCCAGCTCGTAGGCGCGGGTAAGGTTCGTGATGTAGTCCACCGGGTGGTAGAAGCTGATGTATTGAAGCGCGGCGCGCACGCTTTCGATGAGGTCGTCCTGCTGTATCGGTTTCATAGAAGGCACCAACTGTTTATTGTATGCGCGGTCGAAAGCCGCGGCTGGAGCGTTCGGGCCTGTAGAATCTGGCCTTGGACGAGACTTGTGAGCGAAGCGATCGTTGACATCCGCGGCCTGCGCAAGGTGTACACCGGTAAGGTGCCGGTGACCGCCGTGGACGGCATTGATCTGCAGGTGGCGCCGGGCGAGCTGTATGGCCTGCTTGGGCCGAACGGTGCAGGCAAAACGACGACGATTTCCATCGCCACGACGCGTGCTGTGCCGACGGCGGGGTCTGTGCGCATCGCCGGGGTGGACGTGGTTGCACGGCCCGCGATGGCGCGGCGAGCGATCGGTGTGGTGCCGCAGTACAACACGCTGGACCGCTCCTGTACCGTCGCGGAGAACATTCGCTTTCACTGTCTGTACTTCGGGATGAGTGGCGTTGAGGCAAGAGCGCGTACCGCCGAGTTGCTGGAGCAGTTTCGTCTGCACGATCGTGCCGACGCGTATCCGCAGCAGCTCAGCGGAGGGCTTGCGCAGCGGCTGCAGATTGCGCGTGCGATTGCGCATCATCCGCGGGTGTTGTTTCTCGACGAGCCGAGCGCTGGTCTCGACCCGCAAAGCCGCATCGCGATGTGGGATGCAGTGCGCGCGCTGCGCAGCGAAGACATCACGGTCGTGCTGACAACGCACTATATGGAAGAGGCCGACGAGTTGTGCGATCGTGTCGCCATCATCGATCACGGAAGGATTCTTGTTGAAGACACACCGGCTGCGTTGAAGGCGAGCGTGGGTGGCGACAAGTTGTACGATCTGCACCTTGCGCAGTCGGCCGACCGCGAGAGGCTCGCACAGCAGTTGCGTGAGCTCGGCGGTGTTACAGGCGTCGAGCCGACAGAGGATGGTTTGCGTGTGCTCGCGCAGACACGTGAGGGTCTGTTGCCGCAGGTGATTACAGCGGCGAACGCCTATGGACTGCGCGATGTGGCGACAGCGGAGCCGACGCTCGAGACCGTGTTCATCCGGCTAACCGGTCGCGATCTTCGCGAATAGAGAGGGAACTGTGGCGGTGGCGATCGAAAGCTCGAAGTCAGCAGGACGGCGCGGAACGTACACGCGCGCGTTCTTCGGGCTGATGCTGCGCGATCTCTTCGTGTTGCGGCGCGAGATTGGCCCTTTCATCATCCGCGTCGCGATGAACCCGCTGTTGTTTCTGTTCGTGTTCACGTACGTGATGCCGCACATGTCCGGGGGCGCTGCGCTGAACCCAACGGCGAACATGGCTGCGGCGGGAGGTGGGAACTTTGGGACGGTGCTGCTACCGGGTCTGATGGCCGTGGCGATTATGTTCTCCGGCATTGCAGCGGTTGCGCTGCCGCTGGCGCAGGAGTTCGGCATCACGCGCGAGATCGACGATCGCGTGATGTGTCCGCTGCCGATCGCTGCGGTCGCCGCGGAGAAGATTGTCTTCTCCGCGCTGCAGAGCATTGTGGCCGCGGTCGTCGTGTTTCCACTCGCGTACTACATCCCGAGCACGCCGGTGGCTGCGCATGTGTCAAACTGGCCGTTTCTCATCGCGGTGCTGATTCTCGCGAGCCTGCTGTCGGGTGCACTCGGGCTGACGATCGGCACCTCGGTGCAGCCGAAGCAGATCGGGCTTGTGTTCGGCGTGGTCGTCGTGCCGATTACGTTTCTGGGTTGCGTCTACTATCCGTGGGCTGCGCTTGAACATCTGCGCTGGCTGCAGATCGGCGTGCTCGTGAACCCGATCGTCTACATCAGCGAAGGTTTGCGCGCCGCGCTCACGCCGACGATGGGACACATGCCGGATGCAGGAATTCTCTTTGCGCTACTCTTTTTCCTCGCGCTGCTGACATGGTTGGGGATGCGTGGTTTCCGGCGGCGCGTCGTCAGCTAAGTTCTTCAGCTACTCCGCAGCATAGGTATGTTCCGGTGCAACGGGTGTCGCGACGGCACGTTTGCCTAACTTCTCCGCGAGATCCTTTGCGATGAGCGCTCCATGAAAGCGGCCGTTCTCAATGAAAATCTCGTTGGTCCGCTCGCCCGCTACGACCACGCCGGCAACATAGATGCCAGGCACGTTGGACTCAAGCGTCTCACGGTTGCACACCGGGCAGCGCGAGTTCTTCGCGTCCAGCTTGATGCCGAGAGATTCAATGAAGGTGAAGTCGGGCCTGTAGCCGGTGAGTGCGAACACGTGATGGTTTGGGAGTGCTCTTCCTGCCTGAAGGCGTCTTCAGCACAACCTCGTCGAGCTCAATGCGCTCGATTGTCGAGTTGAAGTGGGCAGTGATCTCGCCTCTCTTGATGCGATTCTCAATGTCGGGCTTGATCCAGTACTTAATGTGGCGATGCAATTCGGCGCCTCGATGCACAAGAGTGACACGCGCGCCGTGACGGTAGAGATCCAGCGCCGCGATCGCGGCGGAGTTCTTGCCGCCGACCACGATGACATCGCGGTCAAAGTAGGGATGCGGCTCGTCGTAGTAGTGCGAAACCTTAGGCAGTTCCTCCCCGGGGACGTTGAGATGATTGGGCAGATCGTAGTAGCCGGTAGAGACGATCAGCTTGCGCGCGCGATGCTGGAGCGTGCGGCCGAAGCGATCTTCGGTGTGCACCGTGAAGTTGCCATCCGCGCCTTCGACGCTGGTGACGAGTTCATAAGGCCGCACGTTGAGTTTGTAGTGCGCGGTGACTTTGCGGTAATACTCGAGCGCCTCGCTGCGAGACGGCTTCTGGTTTGGCGAAGGGAATGGGATGTTGCCGATCTCGAGCAACTCCGGCGTGGTGAAGAAGGTCATGTTCGCCGGATAGTGAAAAAGCGAATTTGTGAGGCAGCCCTTGTCGACAAGCACGACGCTGCAGCCGGCATTCTGCGCGTCGATGGCGCAGGCGAGACCCGTGGGACCGGCGCCGATAACGAGCACGTCGTAAAGAGGCTGTGGGTTCATAGCTCAGATTGTATGGATGAACGAAAGGGCCGCAAAGATGCGGCCCTTCGTCGGATGCATTGAATTCAAGATTTACGCGTCGATATCGACCAGCTTGTGGCTGATCGCGAACAACGCAAGTTCCAAACGTGTGCTGACACCGGTCTTGTCGAAGATGTTCGACAGGTGACGCTTCACGGTCTCTTCGCTGATCGTGAATTGCTTGGCGATGTCCTTGTTGGAACAGCCCTCGACGATGCAGGTGACAACTTCGAGCTCGCGCGGCGTGAGGCCGTAGGTCTTCTTCTCGGGCACAGCGGCGGCCTGCTGCATGAGGTCGTGCAGCGCGGAGAGCAGGTTGACGACGCGCTTGCCGCCGATCCAGTAGTCGCCGGAGAGCACGGCGCGCAGGCTCTCGCCGAGATCACTGGCGACGGAGTCCTTGAGAACGATACCGCGGGCGCCGATCTGCAGCGCTTCGATGATCTGTTGCGTCGAAATGAGACTGGTGAGCAGCACAATCTTCACGCGGGGCGAGCGATTCATGATCGCGCGCATAGCTTCGAGGCCCGGCAGTTTGGGCATCGCGAGGTCGAGCAGAAGAACATCCGGCTCGAGCTCGAGCGTCTGGGTGATGGCCTCGTCGCCGTCGTTGGCTTCGCCGACCACCTCGAATCCGGGTTCGCTGGTCAGCATGTTCTTCACGCCGAAGCGGACGACTGGATGGTCGTCGGCAACGACAATGCGGATGCCAGGATGACCAGAGTGTCCGACGGGTTGTGGTCCACTAGAAGGCTTACGAAGTACGGGTGTAGGCATCGTTGGTGTGTTCTCCATGCCTGATCGCCAGGCGCTACAATCTTTCGTTCAGCATACTCTGGAGCCGCTTACACGCCGAATCGAAATTCGCAAGGGCAGAGGTATCGACCGGGGAACCCCCTTCCGTTGCAGCGGCGAGTGTCTGTAACTCCAATGCTCCCATCATTCCGCAGCTTCCTTTAATGGTATGGGCCTCTTGGCGAATGATAGGCTGGTCGCCGTGCCGGACCGCGTCGGCTATGCGCTCAAGGCGGGCGCGCACGTCGTCCAGCGTCATCTCGTACATCTGCCGCAGTAGCTCACTGCCAACCTTCGATTTGAGCTGCTCGAAGATCTTGTCGTCGAGCGGTGGCACGCGAGCTGAGCTTTCGGTGGCGAGAGTCGGCTCGCTCTCCGCAGAGCGGCGGACGGCAGTCCGGCTCCGTGCCTGTTCGACCGCCTGCATGAAGTCCGTGACTGAAAATGGCTTGCGCAGGAGACCATCAAAGGATTGCAGCTCATCGGCGCGAGGCGAGCTCCCGCTCATGGCGAGGATCACGCTGGACGCAGGCAGTGTTCCGGCAGCGCGCGCTGCGGCGAGTGTCGTTGCGAGTTCGCCGCCACGCATGCCGGGCATCTGGATGTCGCAGAGAATAATGTCGGGTTTCGGTGTGCCTTCACGAGCGACCTGCAGAGCCTCTTCGCCGGAGTGCGCGCGGGTCACGCGATAGCCTTCGACAGTGAGCAGCGCGTCGAGAAGCTCGCCCATAACCGGGTCGTCGTCGACGATCAGCACTTGCGTTCCTCCAACCTGCTCGCTCATGCAGAACAGATTAGCCCAGCCGTTCGATAGGAATGTGACGGGGCATCTCCTGAGGTATCGGCGGGGAATCTTCCTCGATGCGTGGAGTGAGGCGACACGATACAGTTAGGCCAGCCTGTCTAATGTATCCAGTTTGATGTGCTCACTGTGCCAACACGATCGGCGCGCGCGCCGCGGCCATGAAGCGGGTGAGAAGCTTTGAGGTTATCGGCCCTCACTCTTATGTTGCTTTGGCAGCTCGGCTCTGCCGTAGTGCCATCGCCTTCGCGGCACCTGCGCTATCAACGTGAGATTGTTTCTCCTGAGACGGCGTCAGGACAGGTCTGCATGGCGCTCGATGGAAGTGTCTTCGCGCATACAACCAGCTCGGGAGCGGGTGATATTCGCATCTATGCCCGCGAGAGCGGAGCCAGAGATGCGACGCGCGAATTCGAGGTTCCCTTCGCGATGACCGAGAGCGGTCCTGCGACGGTGGAGACGCAAACAGCGACGCCCGGAAATGTTGCAGTCCGCAATGGCGAACTCATCTTTGACCTTGCGATGCCGGCTGACGATTACACCGAGGTCGATCTGGAGTTGAACGCGAAGAACTTCGTCGGGGCAGCGCAGGTAGCGGGCGTCGACGCGCATAGCCACGCAATGCCACTCGGTACGTTCGCGGTGTTTGACCTCAGCGCGCAGGGACTTGCGCGGTCGACGGTCCTCTCGCTGCCAGACTCCAGTTATTCCGTGCTGCACGTAACGTTGCGAATGGTGAATCCCGAGGGTCAACCGATAACGGTGACGCCTTCGATGGTTGCGGGCGCGATGGTGCCCCCGAGCCGTGAGGAGCAGACGCTGTACACGACGGTCGCCTCAACCTCTGCGATCGAACAGCAGGGTCGCTGGTCCACCGCAACGCTGACTGTTCCAGCGCACGTTCCCGTGGAGCGCGCGCAGTTTGTCCTCAACCCTCAGTTCCACGCGGATTTTCTGCGCGATGCGACTGTTGCGGCGGTTCCCATGGAGACTGGGCTCGCTGCGCTGGGAGCGGCCGAAGGTGTGTCCGGACATATCTTCCACATCACGCATGGCGCCATCGCGGGCGTTGTTCCTGCGGTCGATACGCAGGCAATGACGATCAATACCGTCATCGGAGCGAACCTTCGCGCGCCGGCGAAGGTGACGGCGAGTATCGACAATGGCTCCGCCTCACCCCTGCCGATTGCTCGAGTAAATCTTCAGATGCGCGAGCGAAGGCTCTGCTTTGAGGCGCGCCGTGGCACGAACTACACACTGCGCTATGGTGACGCGGAGCTCTCTGCGCCCTCCTATAGTTATGCGAGACATTTTGTGGCGAGTGCAACGCCGACAACGGCTGCACTCGGACCGGAGGAAAAGAATCCAAACTACGTGCCGGCCGGAACGGACGAGGCCCAAAAGCGGCCCGGGCGCGAGTTGCCATGGGTGCTGCTGATTGCGGGAATTACGGTCGCTGGTGTGACGGCTCTGCAGTACCTGCGTCACAAGCGTGAGGGGATGGGATGAAGCTGTTCGACTGGACGGAATTTACGGCACGCCCGCTTGTTGCAGGGTTGCTGCTATTTGCACTCGCCACGGGTGTGCCCGCTCAGAAGAAACCGGACAGTGTATCTGGTTCGCAGGCTGATCTCGCGGCCGCGCGGCAGGAGCTCGCCGCGAAACATTACTCTCGTGCCAAGGAGCTCTATCGCGCCTATCTGCACGCGCACCCCGAGAGCGTTGACGCCCAGTTCGGTCTTGCGGACGCGGAGCTTGGGCTGCGGGAGTTTGAGGCGGCGGAATGGGATTTTCGGCGGGTCGTCGCCGCGCAGCCACAGAATTGGGTCGCGCATAAAAACCTTGTGATCGTCGAGGCGGAGTTGGGTCGCTGGGACGAATTCGAGCGCGAGCGTGCAGTGCTGCGTGCGGCGCGCGAGCGCGGGGCTCCGGGCATCAGCGCGCGTGAGAGCGATGTCATTGACACGTTCGAAGTCAATGGCCACCGCTGGATTGTGCGCGAGTACTCCGAGCCTGTCGGCCGCTCGCAGACGCGATATAACTTCGAGCGCTTCTCTCCCGAAGGCCACGCCGAGGAATACATCTCTCTGGAACCCACGGCCGCCGCTGAGGCCGCGCTGAAGCCGGGCGATGTGCACATCGGCGCGGAGACTGAATCCGCGCCGCGAAGCGTGAAGGGCGAGTTCTCGCTGAACTGGTACAGCCGGAAAGGGCATGGCACAATCAAGCGCTATCCAAAGGGTGAACCGAGCTATGAACAAGCCCGTACCGATCTAATGCACTGGTTGCGCCGGAAGCCGTGAGGAGACCCACAGGGTCGTGGGATCGCCTTCGTGGTCGTTATCGAATCGCTGAATCAACCTCGCTGAAGTAGCTCGGCGGCTTCAACAGCTCGCGCGGTCTGGAACCATCGGCGGGTCCAACCAGGCCGTCACGTTCCATGAGGTCGATCAGGTGCGCGGCGCGACCGTAGCCGATTCGCAGACGGCGTTGCAGCAGTGAAGTCGATGCTTTACCGAACTCGAATACGAGCCGCACGGCATCATCGAACATCGGATCGTTCTCCTCGCCGTCGTTCGCGCTGCCCAGGCTGTCGCCCTTTTCGTCCTTCGGTCCTTCGAGGAAGCTCTCGACGTACTCGGCTGTCCCTGTGCCTTCCAAAACTCGGTGACCGCGTTGATCTCTTTCTCGGTGACGAAAGGCGCGTGTACGCGTTGCAGGCGCGAGGTGCCCGGCGGAAGGAAGAGCATATCGCCACGGCCCAGCAGGCTTTCCGCGCCGTTGCGAGTCGATGATCGTGCGCGAGTCGACCTTGGTTGCGAGGCGGAAGCTCATGCGCGTCGGCACGTTCGCCTTCAGCAGGCCGGTGATGACATCCACCGACGGACGCTGCGTTGCGAGCACCAGGTGAATGCCGACGGCGCGCGCCATCTGCGCGATGCGGGTGATCGCCTCCTCGACGTTCGCGCGGTCCAGCATCATCAGGTCGGCGAGCTCGTCGATGATGATCATGATGTACGGCAGCGGTTCCTGGTTCACGTCCTCGAAGAGGTAGTCGCTGCCGTTTTCGAAGAGCTTGTTGAACTGATCGATGTTGCGCACGTGATTCGCGGCGAGCAGCTTCAGCCGGCGCTCCATCTCCTTCACCGCGTTGCGCAGCGCGTTCGCCGCAAGCTTGGCCTCGGTGATGATGGGCGTGAAGAGGTGCGGAATGCCTTCGTACATGCCGAGCTCAACTCGCTTCGGATCGACGAGGATCATGCGCACCTGCTCGGGCGTGGACTTGAACAGCACGCTCATGATCATTGCGTTGATCGCGACCGATTTGCCCGAGCCCGTCGATCCGGCGATGAGCACGTGCGGCATCGCGGCGAGGTCGGCCGTAACGATGCGACCGTTGATGTCCTTGCCGAGTGCGATGGGCAGCTTTGATTTCGACTGAACGAAGCTCTCGCACTCGACGACGTCGCGCAGCCAGATGGTCTCGCGCTCGGAGTTCGGCACCTGGATGCCGACGGTCGACTTGCCGGGCATGCGCTCGATGAGGATGCTCTCGGCGGCCATCGCGAGGCAGAGGTCGTCCGCGAGACCCGTGACGCGCGAGTACTTCACGCCCGCGTCGGGACGGAACTCGAACGTCGTGACGACCGGCCCCGGGTTGATCTGCTCCACGTTGCCGTTGACGCCGAACTCGCGCGCACTTCTCGACGAGCAGCCGCGCCTCTTCGCGCAGCGCATCCTCGCGCACCATCGTCTGCACGGCGTCGCGGAAGAGCAGGGAACTGGACGGCAGCTTGTATCCGCGCACGGACTTCGGCGGCAGAGCGATCGCCTGAATATTTGCGTCCGCGCGCTTGCCGAAGGCGATATTCTGCGCGGCGATGTCGGCAACCGGAGACGGCATTGGCGGCGGCTCCGGTACCGCAATAGGCCGCTGACGAGCTGCGGGCACACGAGCCGGCGCGGGTTCGGGCATGTGAGCGTCCGCGAGCGTGTTCTTAGGAAACAACGGTGCGGGCGCCTTGCGATCCGGGGCATCCAGCCAGCCGTCGTCGTTGTGAGGCTCGTCCGCTGATTCTGTCGAACGCAGACGGAGTGGCGGCCGCGGCAAGTTGCGCTGCATACGGAGCTGCCGCAGCGGCTGCCGTTGCCAGGCTGCTGACTGCAGGTGCGTCGACCAGCGTGCGCGGGATGTTCTGCCACACTGTGGCGGTCTCCGGAGCCGCGCTCTCCGCGGCTTCGACGTCCGGCGCAGAAAGGTTCGCGCGCCGGCGTCTTCCGAACCAGCCAAAGAATCCGGACAGCAGCGAGTCTCCGCGCTCCTTCTGTGGCTTCGGCGCCGCTACCTCCGCGGCTGCCCGCTCCCGTGCGGCAATGCGCTCGCGGCGGCTGAGATAGCTCGTGTCCTCGTCGTTCGCCTTGACGCTCACCACGCGGTTGGCTGCGCGCGCCGCACGACGCTCCTTCCATGCGAGATACCGGTCGCGCATGCGGCGGAAGAGGCCAAAGTGTTCGGCGAACCACTCCGGTGCGGTCGCCAGCAGGAAGCTCGTTGTCAGGTAGAGCGAGAGCGCGACCATCAGCGCGGAGATCACGGCCGCGCCGGGGAAGTTGACGAACTCGATCATCAGGTCGGCGAGGACGCGGCCTTCGACACCGGCGATCGGGATCGCTCCGCGCCACAGCATCTGGTCCGGGCAGCAATGCGATGGCTGCGGGAGCAAACACCAGCCACATCAGCAGCCCGCTGGCTTTTACGGCAGTCGAGCCCACGGGCCGCGAACGCAGCCACGCAATGCCGATGCGTCCCATCACGACGGGCGCCAGCAGAACCGCTACGCCCAGAATCTGCAGCAGGATGTCGGAGAGATATGCTCCGACGAGCCCGGCCCAGTTATGCGCTGGATGAACCCCGGCGCCCCCCCCCACGGTGTTCAGCGAGGGGTCGGCGGGGTTGTACGTAACGAGGGAGAGGAGGAGGAGGACGGCGGCCACGAGGACGACCAGCCCCAGCATCTCGTTGAGACGGCGGCTTCGTGTCGGGGCAAGTACGAGTCTTTGAGACTTCATGGATGGACGCGCGCGCGGTCCGCCGCCACTGCGCACGTTGCACTTTTGCGCAGCGCAGGCTTGCGGGCCGGAGAACCACCAGAGCCCTTTCATTGTTCCACGGAGAGCCGTGGGATTACGCGCCGCGGAGGGTGGGAACCAGACTGGTGACCATTACCTTGGACGCCTTGCGGGCCGGCCAGAAATGGGCTAGCCAACGCCGGGCGCAGACTTCTGCATCCAGTTATCAGGGGAGGCGCCTTGTACCCGGTCCTGGTCCGGGCCATGGTCGCTCACCCTTTGGGATGACCGGGGCGGGAGATTTTCGCGATTTCTCTCCCTTGCTGTCGGCAAAGGAGAATCGCGTCCAGCCGCAGACCCGGTCGCATAAATTCGAGGAGTGGGGTAGAGAGTCATGGCAAATTCACTCGACGGGTCGGAGAAGAACCGCCAAATGGAACGGGTCCTGCTCGACGTCATCAAGGTCCTGCAGGACGGGCAGAAGGGCTTCGCCGATATCGGGGAGCACCTCAAAGACGAGACGCTGAAACGCTACTTCCTGGCTGAAAGCCTCAAGCGTGCCAACTTCCGGGCGGAGCTCGAAAACGAGCTGCATCGCGCCGGCATGGCGGACGTAAAGGAATCCGGTTCGACCGCCGGAGCGCTGCACCGCGCCTGGGGCGATCTGAAAGCCAAGCTCGGCATGGGGTCAGACCATGAACTCCTCGCCACGGCCGAACAGGGGGAGGATGTCGCTAAGAAGGCCTACAAGGACGCGCTCGAGCACGACCTTCCGCTGCCCATCCGCCAGCTGCTGACCGAGCAACAGGCCCACATCGAAAACTCGCACGACTACGTAAAGAGCCACCGCGACGCGAAGGCTGCATAGCCGCTACAGAAGGGTTGCAAAACAAGGCGGCCGCGCAGGCCGCCTTCTTTGCATCTGGAATCGACTTTCAATAGCCGAGGTGGTGCAGGTAGAACACGACACCACTCGCAACCACGCAGTAGATACCGAAGAGGTACCAGCGGCCGTTCTCCAGCCACGAGCTCAACCAGCGCAGCGCAGCAAGGCCGGCTACAAAGCTCAGCAGCATACCCAGAACACCCGCGGCCATGCTCGAGTGCAGATCGGCTGGATGGCATCCGGGCGTCGCATCATGTGCTGCACGGAACACCCTCCACGCCTCGCGTCCAACCGCTGGGGGAGTCAGAATCACCGCAAGCGCAAACGAGAACCGCTCCGCCCGGCTGCGCTCCGATCCCGTCAGCAGGCCGGTCGAGATCGTCGCCCCCGAGCGCGAGAATCCGCGGAACGGCAGGCACAACCCCTGCACCGCACCCATCCATCCTGCCTGCTTGAACGTGACATTCTCGCCAGAGCGCGACGCCGCGCGCTCATAGCTCAGGTTCGCGAGCGGCGACTTACCACGCTCTTTCAAGCCCGCCCACAGAATCAGCAATCCCGCCGCGAGCAGTGCTGGTGAAATGAGATCCAGCCGCGAGAACAGCGCCTCGACATCGCCCTTGCCATAGCTGCAGGGAACCGCCGTCGAACTCGACCGCGGCCTCCAGCATGTGCGCCCGTTGATGATGCTCGATCACGTGGATGATCGGATAGCCGATCACGGCAGTTAATGCCGTCGCCCAGATCGCCCGCACCACGAAGCGCTTGAACGCATCCGCGCTCACGAAGTAGGTTCGCTTCCACTGCTCGCCAGAAGAACACGATCACGGCGAACATCGTTCCGGTGTGCAGCATCACCAGCAGCAGGGTCATCTCGGGCGAGGACGGGTCGAGCCCAAGCAGCTTCTCCGCTACAACCACATGCGCGGAACTGGAGACAGGGAGGAGCTCGGCGAGTCCTTGAACGATGGCCAGAATCAGCACTTTAAACACAGGCATGCCACCGATTCTATCGCCCGCCGATTCAGCTCCGTATGAACTTTAGCGCGCCGCAACCCGTCAATTACGGTCTGTGCCGTAGATCGGGATCCCCTGCTTCACGCGGTAGGCGATGCTCTCCGCCCGCGCAGCATAGTCCGACTTCGAATACTTCTGCTTCATCTGGTCGGCGATCGCCTGGCAGTTCTGCGCTGCCTTGTCGGCATTCTTCTTGTCGTCGTCCACCATGTACATCGTCACCAGCACGCCCTGCCGATACGCTGCCTGATACAGCGCCTCGGCTGACTTCGGCCCGTCCGGATAGCGGTCCGCATACTTCAGATAGAGCTGCGTCTCCATCTCCGGGCACTTCGGCAGGCCTTGCCAGTCGCCGCACAGCTTGTTGTCGATCAGGTCATACGCCGCGCGCGCCGCAAACGGCGAGTCCGGATACATCTTCATCACGCGCTTCAGGTCGCCCTCGTAGATCTGCGGCCTCAGGTATGCCTGCTGTTCGTGCGCACTCGGCAGCGAACTGTTGTCCAGCTTGTTGAGCTGCCAGCGAATATCCGCCGCGCGAAACGCTGCCTCGGGCGCCAGCGGTGAATCCGGAAAGTAGTCGACCACGCGCTTGTACAACAGATGCGCCTCCTGCGCGGCATCCTTCGGCGAGTGTGGCTGCTCGGCCTGTGCCTCAAGTTCAGCCGCCGCGCCATACAGAATCGCATCGCCATTCGGCGTCGTCGGCCCCACAACGCCCTGATCATGCATCCAGCCGGAGAACTGGTGAGTCGAGACGTTCGGGTCCTTGAACTCCGGCTCGTTGTCCGGGTCCTCGTTCTCGTGTTCGTCGGTGTTCGCAAACACGTTCACCCACGCACCATTGCGGCCCATGATGGCGACCTCATGCCCCGGAGTCACCGTCGCAATCGGCGGATTGGTGCTGTCGGCCATCACGTAGAGATTCGCGACGTGCAGCACCGTAGCCCGGGCGGTCGGGTCACCGTTTCCCTGGTCGTTCTTGTTCTTCTTCTGCGCGAAGAGAAGGGTGGGGAGCAGCAGCAGCACGGCAGCGGCAGTAAGGCTAGTGCGAGACATATCTGGAAGATTAGACGTTATTCACGCCTGGGCGTGGACGACGGCCGTCTCCTCAACCAGCTCAGCCCGCAGATCCGGGTCCAGGTTCCCGCCCGAGACAATGGCCACCACTCGCTGTGCCGCCGGCAGTTCATGCGCGTGGAACAGCGCCGCGGCCAGCGCCACCGCGCCCGAGGGCTCAGCCACAATCGCCGTCGCCTTCAACACAATCCTCAGCGCCTCCCGAATCTCGTCTTCCGTTACGGTCACAATGCCGTCGACAAACCGCAGAATATGCGCGAAGTTCCGCTCACCCAGCGACTGCGTCCGCAACCCGTCGGCGATGGTCCGCGTCGTCTTCGCCGCCGGCCACTCGACCAGCGTCTTCGAATCGAACGACTCCTTAGCATCGGCAGACAGCTCCGGCTCGCACCCCCAAACCTGCGGTGCTGGGCGGCCCTCGGCCTCGGCTGTCAGCTTGATGCCCGTCGCCACCCCTGACAGCAGCCCGCCACCTGAAACCGGCGACAGCACCAGCTCCACGTTCGGCAGCTGCTCCAGAATCTCGACCCCACATGTCGCCTGCCCAGCGATGATCGCCTCATCGTCATACGGCGGCACCATCACATAGCCGTGCTCGGCGACCAGTTCCTCCGCTTTCAGCTTGCGCTCCGTGCTCGCTGGCCCGACGGTCACAATCTCCGCACCGAGCGCCGCCGTCGCCTCGCGCTTTACCCGCGGAGCATTCTCCGGCATCACGATGACGGCCTTCGCGCCCAGCGCCCGCGCCGCATACGCCACGCCCTGAGCATGATTGCCCGACGAGTACGTAATCACACCGCGCTTCAACTCTTCAGCCGAAAGGCCCGCGACCTTGTTGTACGCTCCGCGCAGCTTAAAGCTGCCAATCGGCTGCGCCGATTCATCCTTCAGATAGATATCCGGTATCGAGTCCGAGAGCTCCGGCCACCCCGCCATGCGCAACCGCGCCCGCGACAGCCTCAGCAGCGGAGTTCGAACAGCGGTGGAAGCGATGCGCTCGCGCGCGGCCTGAATTTCAGCGAGAGAGATCAGCTCAGACATCTGTCTCTACTGTACCTCCGCCGCATGCAGCACCTCCGCGAAGAAGTGCACCAGCCGCAACTGATCCGCCGTCGTCGGCTTCGCGCCATCCAGGTCCAGGTGCGACAGCACCGGCGAGATCAGCACCGCCTTCAGACTCCGCTTCGGCAGCTCCGACGCCATCCATTGTGTCTCCGCCGACGGAATGATGTTATCGCCCGCCCCATGCAGCAGATACACCGGCGTCTTCAATGTCGCCAATCGTCCATGCGGACTCACCGCAGCCATATCGTCCGCGTGCCGCTCATCCGCGCGCTCCAGGGCCGTGCGCGTCGCAGGCAGCGACGTATCCATCAACGCCTTCGCCTCAGCAGTCTGCGTCGTGCTCAGCCGTCCGAATGCCGCACGCTCTGCCCTGGGGTCCTCATACAAATGCGCCCGCAGCACCGCGCGGATCGGCGCCACATCCTGCGCCGGAACGAACTCGCCCACGTGCTCATACTCCAGCACCAGCGGCCCATACTCATGCGGAGCCAGCGTCTCCTCCGTCCCGTCCGGCCGCACGTCCTCACCCGTTTCGTAGTACGTGGCCACGCGGCTCATCTCGTCCTGCGACCCCACGGCCATCACAAACCGGATGTCCCGCTGATACTGAGGGTCCGCCGCCGCCAGTAACGACAGCCCGCCCGAAAAGCTCAGCCCCAGCACACCCACCGGCCGTCCACCATCTTCACGCGTCAGCCACTCCGCCGATTCGCCAATCGTGGCAATTGAGTTCGCGCCTACCTGATAATCCTTGATGTCCGGCAACTCCGGCGTCAGCACCTGGATGCCACAAGCGGCCATCGCGGTCGCAAAGTTCTCCAGCCTCGGCTCGTCGATCCCCAGATAATGCACGCCATGCAGCACCACCAGCGCCGGTGCGTTCCTTAGTCCCGCACCTCTCGGCGCCAACGGCGTGTAGAGCCGCGCACGAACGGTACCGCTCGCCAGCGGCAACTGCAGATCACGCACCGCAATCGGCTCGCTCACAAACCGCCGCAGCCACTCCGGCACCGGCTTGTCGCCCACCAGGTCCAGCACTGCAACCGACTGCAGATGCACCCGCAGCATCGGCCATCCCGCAAACGCCAGCAGAATCGCCGCTGCTGCCATCGCCAGCATCAGCCACCACATCCGCCGTCGCGTCTCGCGCCGCGGAGCCGTCGCCACGTCTGAATCGGACTTCAACGCAGAGCTACAACCATCGTCGTCCATACTTAGTGCCGCACCACTATATAGATCACCAAAGCCACCAGAATCACATTCAGCGGCAGCAGAATCGCCAGCAGCGCGCTGCTCATCCCCACTCGCTGCTCCAGCGCCGCCACGCGCTCCTCCGCCGCCTCGGCAGCCGTCCGGACAGCGGTCATCTGCTCGTTCAATTGTGCGAAGCGCTCGCCCTGCTCGTTCAGCTGACGATAGATGCCCTCATGCGACGTCGTCACCCGGTTGATATCCGCGCGCACGTCGTCGCCCATCTTCGCAAGAGCGTCGCGTGTCGCCTGGTCGCCCGCGGTCTTCGACTGCATGTATCGGTCCGCGGTCGGCAGCAGCCGCGCAATATGAGGTGCGAGTTCAATCAGCTGTGCAAGAGCCTTGGGCCACATGCACGGAATTGTAGTGGCTCAGAGCGTTGCCACGGCAGAATGTTGCAATCGCCTGCGCCGGTACTTCAAAATCGCCGCCACAATGCTGCACAGCAGAATCGCCGTAATGAACACCTGTGACCAAACGCAATAGATGCACCACTTCTGGATGACAAATGCCTCCAGGTAGCTCAGCATCGCGGCGCAGAAGAACCCAATCTCCGCCAGCTGCAGCGTCACCCACGTCCAGTCCAGCAGCGCCGTCAGCGCAATCAGCCCATAGCCGATGATGCCCAGTGTCGCCACCGGAATATGAAACTTCTTCGATCCCGGCTGCTCGTCGAACGACTCCGCCGGAAAGACCGCAAAGCGCGAGTGGTTCACCGTGCCGCAGTCCCACTTCTCCGTCACCGCGCACGGCGGCGCCTTGCTGGGATCCTCCATGTGAATCCGAAGAGCGAGATAGGAGTCGATAAGTCCCGCGAGGGCAAGCAAAACAATCAGGTAACGCATCTCCCTCGTATTGTAGGCTGAGCGTTTTCAGTCCCGTATCGGTGAAAATAGTCGAAGCAGGGAAGAGGACCAATGATCGAGACGCCACCGCAACCGACCTCCACAGCAACCACCTCCGCAGACATGCTGCACCTCTGGTCCGGCCTCAACACCGCAGAAGAGGCGCAGGCCTGGGTCGAGTCCCACCTGCAGGCCTCGCGCGACCGCATCGCCGATCTCCTCGCCGCCAACACCGTGCGCTCTACCACCGAGACCCTCGCGCTCTATGACCAGGCCGCCTGGCATCTGCGCATGGCCGGCAGCCAGGCGCACGTCATGTTCATGGTGCATCCACTCGCGCCCGTCCGCGACGCCGCCCAGGCGCTCTCGCAGGTCGTCGCCGCTGAAGGCGTCAAGCTGAGTCTGAATCGCGACGTCTACAAGGCCCTCGAAGCGCTCGACGCGAGCAACGAAGACGCCGCCACAAAGTACTATCTCGAGCGCACGCTCCTCGGCTACCGCCTCGCCGGCGTCGACCGCGACGACGCTACCCGCGAGAAGATTCGCGAGCTCGCCGACAAGTCCACCGAGCTCGGCATGCGTTTCGCGCGCACCGTGCAGGACGACGTCCGCAAGATCGAAGTCGCCGATCCCAACGAACTCCGCGGCCTTCCGCCAGACTTCCTCGAGCGTTTCGGAGTGCGGGAACAAGCCGGCCAGCTCACCGCCGACGCCCCGGTCACCCTCACCACCGACCCACCGGTTCTCGCTCCGGTGATGACCTACGCCGCCAGCCCCGCGCTGCGTCGGCGCATGTACCTCGCCTACAACGACCGCGGCTATCCGGTGAACGCCCCAGTTCTTCTCGAGCTGCTCAAAGTTCGCGAGGAGATGGCCGAGGTTCTCGGCTTCCGCAGCTGGGCCGACCTCGCCACCGTCGACCAGATGATGGGCTCCGCCGCCAACATGCGCAAATTCCTCTCCGACGTCGAGCACGCCGCCCGCGAGACCGCACAGCGCGAATTCACTGAGCTCGAAGCCTTCGTCCGCAGTCGCGATCCCAAAGCACTCCCCCTCACGCTCAGCGACGCGCGCTTCTGGGAAGAACAATACCGCCGCTCCTTCTACGACTTCGATTCGCAATCCGTCCGCCCCTTCTTCCCCTATGAACAGGTCGAGTCCGGCATCCTCTCTATCGCCGGAAAGCTCTTCGGCGTGCGCTTCGAACGCACCACCTCCGCGCCTGTGTGGCACCCCGACGTCAAAGCCTTCGACGTCTTCGAAGCCTCAGCAAAATCTGCAAGTTCCCATCGGCCGAATCTACCTCGACATGCACCCGCGCGAGGGCAAGAGCAAGTGGTTCTCCGAGTGCTCGCTTGTTGGCGGCGTGCGCGGCAAGCAGTTCCCCGAAGCATCTCTCGTCTGCAACTTCACGCAACCCACCGACAAAGACCCCGCCCTGCTGCAGTACTCCGACGTCGTCACCTACTTCCACGAGTTCGGCCATCTCATGCACGAGATCCTCGGCGGCCAGCAGCGCTGGGCCGGCCAGAGCGGCATCGCCACCGAAGGCGACTTCGTCGAGGTCCCGTCGCAGATGCTCGAGGAGTTCTTCGAGCGCGCCGACGTTCTCCGCACCTTCGCGAAGCACTACCAGACCGGCGAGCCCATCCCAGAGGAGACCGTCGCCCGCATGACACGCGCCAGCGCCCACGGCCGCGCGCTCTCGCACGCTGACGCAGGTCATGTACGCCACCTACTCGATGGAGACCCACGACCGCCGCGCCGCCGAGCTCGACCTCGACACCCTTCTCCGCGAGGGCTACGACCGCTTCTCGAAGTACGAGTTCGTCGACGGCAACCGCATGTACGCTGCCTTCACGCACCTCGTCGGCTACACCTCGAACTACTACACCTATCTCTACGACAAGGTCATCGCGCTCGAATTCTTCGCCGAGTTCGCAGCACCAGCCCAGCGACCAACTCCTCACCGGTGCCGTCGCCCAACGCTACCGCAACGTCGTCCTCGAGACCGGCGGCTCGAAGCCCGCAAAGGAGATCGTGCACGACTTCCTCGGCCGTGAGACCAGCATGGAAGCCCTCCGTTCCTGGATCGCACGCGAGTTCGAGGCCGCTTAGCTTCTCCCCGGCCACAGCCTGTGCGGCAGAAGATACGTAAAGCCGGCGAAGCTCTGCCACCGCGTCGATGTGCTGGTGAACCCGTGCGAGAAGCCGCCGTCGATCACGATGTTTGGCCGCACAGAATAGCTCAGCGCGAACAGGCCATCCACTGCGTTCGCTCGCGCAACGAACTCGCCTCCCGCGGTCGCATGCACCATCGGCTGCGTAAAGTGATACAGCTCCGCCTCAATCTGCAGGTTCGAACTGATCAGCGGATGATTCACTGAGAGCGTCTGCGCAAATTGCGCACGCCGCAGCGTCACGTTCTGTCCCGTCACAGGCGAGCTCTCCGTCGTCGTCTGCTCGTTGAACTCGTAGTTTGTGTCGTAGTGAAGCTTGCCCACGTCGCCGCTCACCAGCAGCAGTACGCTGTTCGCAAACCCGCCCTGATCGATGTCCGGCGTCGTTCCCGCGTGTACGCGTCCCAGATATCCCAAGGCTACCGTCGGCCTCGTAATCGTGCTCTGCGGTGCAGACTGCGCGGTCTTGGAACCATCTGCCGGTGCCGAAGGCGGGAGATACAACACCACCTGCGTGCCAAGCAGCACATCGCCCGAGCCATTCGTCGAGCTCTCCTCACCCACCTCGCGGCTCCGCGCAAACGGCTGCGTCTGCACCTGCGCCATCACTCGCGACGCCAGCGCAATCTTCGTCACCTGGTTGACGCCGTACTGCGACACCGTCTCCGGCGAGTCCAGCGAACCGAGATACCCCTGCTCAAATTGCAGATATCCCACCGGCGGCAGCGTCGCTGGATTCGTCACAGTCGGACGCGCCGGATCGGCCGCAGGAGTCTGGCCGACGCAGCCCGGCACCGCCGCCAGGCAAAGCGCAGCGCCCAACACGAGCTGTCGTCTGCGGCCAGACGATAAGAAATCGCGCATCCGCGATCCTATCCCTTGCGCTTCGCCTTGGATGACGCGGCCTTCGCGCTTTTCTTCGCAGGAGCCGCTTTCGCCGCCGGCTTGTGATTTGACGCGGCCTTCGCAACTGGCTTCGGCTTGCCATTCGTCTTCGCTGCAGCCGAGCCCTTCCCGTTAGCCCCTGTCTTTCCGTTGGCAGCGGCTTTCGCGGCCGGCTTGTGATTCGCCGCAGTTGTCTTTGCCGCGGGCTTCCCTTGCTTCTGCACGGGCTGCGCTGAGCGAACGCGCAGGAGTTCGCGGTAACGAAGCCGCCGCGGGCTCAGGATCAGCATGCGAACCCGCTGCGTGAGGCCCCACATCAATTCGTGTCGCCGGCGCACTCACGTTCGTCTCTGCGCTCGCAGCCTCGCCGCTCTGCTTCAGCGAGTGCAGCACCACACGCAGCATCTCCTCTTCCGGAGCCGGCTTGCCCGTCCAGATTTCAAACTGCCGCGCGCCCTGCTGGACAAACATCTCCACGCCGGAGATCACCGCAAGGCCCTTCTGTCGTGCCATCCGCAGCAGCGGCGTCTCAATCGGGTTGTAGACCAGGTCGAACACCAGCCTCGCGTTCAACTCCTCCGGCGCAAGAATCGCGGCCGTCTTGTTGCCGCTCATCCCCGCCGGGGTCGCGTTGATGATCACGTCAAACGGCTGCTTCGCCAGCGCATCGCGCTTGATCGTCTTCGCGCCCGCCTGTCGCGCAAGTTTCTGCGCCGTCTCCGGCGTGCGGTTCAGAATCCACACCTCGGCACCCTTGTCGCGACAGCCAAAGACCGCCGCGCGCGCCGCTCCGCCCGCGCCCAGCACCAGCACCTTTGCATTGCGCAGGCTCAGACGCCGCTCCAGCGGCCCAACGATCCCTGCAACATCCGTATTGAAGCCGTAGAACTTTCCATCCGGCAGCCGCGAGATCGTGTTCACCGCGCCAATCTTCGTCGAGAGCGGATCCGTGCGCTCGAGGTACTTGATGACGCCTTCCTTCAGCGGCATCGTCACGCTCAGGCCCTGAATCGGAATCTCCCGCGCCAGTTTGAACAGGTCCTCAACGCTCTTCGTCTGCAGTGCCAGGTACACCGCGTTCACTGTCTCGCGCCGGAACGCCGTGTTCATCATCAGCGGTGACAGCGACGACCTGATCGGATCGCCTGCCACGCCGTACACCTTCGTCGCCACATCCACCTGGTCGATGCGATAGGTGTCGAGCAGCGTGCGTGCCGCAATCTGTCCCGGAGCTGTCTCTTCGCCCGCGCTTGACGCAGCAAACGTGAATGCAGAGCCCGCCCGCAGCCCCAGCACTCGCGAGATGATCCCCGACTCGCCCATGCAGATGCCGACGATGCTCGAATTCGAGCGATCTTCCATCCGCTCCAGGAAGTGCATCAACTTCAGGTTGTCGGTCAGCGACCGCGCCGTCGGTACGACCTTCATGTAAGTCCGGCGCAAACGGCTCCATGCGCGCATACACCGCGTCCAGATCCCCCGTCTGCTTGAAATCGTGGAAGCTGATGATGATTGCCGCGCCCGCATCGCGCAGCCTCTGCATAGTGTTCTTCGGCAGCTTCTCAACCGACTCGAGCTCGATATCTACCAACTGAAAACCGGCTTCGGCCGCCTTCAACAGAATCTCCAGCGCCGCAGCGTTCGATCCCTCGAACTTGCCGCCATTGTCCTTGCAGCGGCACGTCGCAACAAACGTACCTGCACCGTTCTCGCTCAGGAACTGCTTCAGCACGGGCATCGCTGCGGCCGGCTTCGGCAGGTAGTCCAGCCTGAACTCAATGAAAGTGGTGTCGCGAAGGGCGGCGGCCGCCTTCTCCACCATCTCTTCGGCGGACTGGCCGGTAATCGCAATACAAATCTTCCCGATTCGGGAACGAAGGAGATGAGAGGCGACTTGAGTGCTCGTTTTCATGCTGGCAACCGCGGTATCCTACCGCCGAACTTCCTCATATGCAATATAGCTTTGAACTTAGCTTTGAAGCTTGGACGGAAGCTTGGCATGGCAGAATTCGCGCCACGAGCAAAACATTCGAACTGCGAGCAAATCCTCGAAGACGTCTATTTTCATCCCGCTCCCGAGTTTGGACGCCCTGATTGCTCAGGAGTTGCCAATTCTTTCATCCCCCGAGGCGGAAATGTTAACCTCCATGCAACCCGGCGGCGACTCGTGCGTCTAATCGTGTAACTGAGAGGCTAATTTCAAACTGTCCCACCCGTAGTTGAACCTCCCTCTTTTTGCCCTCGGGCATCCTCTACATTCCTTCAGTATCCCCTCCCCGAAAGCCTCTCTTGGGCCCGCCCGAAAGCGGGCCCGAACCATTTAACCCTAAAAAGACGCCACGTGGGAGCTAATAGAATTGGTCTGTGAGCAGCAGCACCAAAGAGTGGCGCGAGAGCCCTGAGTCCGTCGCAGCAAGCCCCGAGGCCATCGCCGCCGTTGATGCCCTCTTCGCCAGCATCGGCCTCGAACACGGCCGCCGGGCCACCCGGGCCGGGACCTGGCAGGACGGCGAACGCGTCCCTGTCCGCCGTAAATCGACCGTAAACTCCGGTCGCTCAACGAAGAAGCCCAGTCGCGCCCCCGGCCTCATCCGTCCCGCTGGCTGGGAGGCCTACCCCTGGTTGCGCGCCGGCTTCAGCACCCGCGAGGGTGGCGCCACCACCGCCTTCGGCAACCCCGGCGACCTCAACCTCGGCTGGAACGTCAACGACCCCGCCGAAACTGTCGCGGCCAACCGCAAGCGCTTCCTCGAAGCCGTCGCCGGCCCGCCATCGAAATCAAAGCCGAGCCAGCTCGTCGCCATCCGCCAGTTTCACAGCCCCCTCATCCGCATCGTCGACGCGAATACAGCGCCGCTCGTCACCCCGGAAGGCCGCCCCACTCTGCGTGGCGACGCCCTCATCACGAATCGTCGCGACATCCTCCTCGCCGTCCTCACCGCCGATTGCGTGCCCGTCCTCGTCGCCGACACCCGCCGCCGCGTCGTCGCCGCCTTCCACGCTGGCTGGCGCGGCACGCTCGCCCGCATCGTCGAGCGCGGCATCGGCACCATGCGCCTGCAGTTTGGCTCGCGCCCCAAAGACCTCATCGCCGCCATCGGCCCCGGCATCGGTGCCTGCTGCTACGCCGTCGGCGAGGAAATCCGCTTCGACTTCGAGAGCCAGTTCGCCTACGCGCCCTCGCTCTTCTCCGAGGTCTACGACTCCGACCCCGTCAAGCGACAAATATCCTCTGCTCTTCCTCACCGCGCGCGCCCCCGGTCACTCCAACATCGGCCCGCAGATCCACCTCGACCTCATCGAAGCCAATCGCCGCCAGCTTCTCGACGCCGGCCTCAGCGCCTCAAAGATCTCCGTCGTCGGCGAGTGCACCGCTTGCACGCGTCTCCCCAACGGCCAGCGCCGCTACTTCAGCCATCGCGACGAGCACGGCTACACCGGCCGCATGCTCTCGGTCATCGGCATCGCAGACGCGATAGCGTCAGCTCTCGCAACTCCAGAACTCGAAACTCAAAACTGAACGGAATCCAACATCGAGCCCGCGAATCGAAGCTGCTACGCCTTCCGCTGCAACTCCTCGAACAGCGCATCCCGATGCAGCCATCCGTACGCGTCCACCTTGTTCAGATTCTGCAGATAAACCCACGCGGCCGCCACCGCCGTGCACGGAGAACACGATGGGCACAACCCAATCCACCTTTCCCATCCCCGCCAGATAGGTCACCAGCGCGCCCACCAGCCCTGAGCTCAGCACGATTCCCATGCTCAGGAACGCGCTCGCTGGCCGTGCCTGCTTCTGCGCCGTCCGTCCCGGATCAATTCGCCGCGGCGACCGGATCGACATATAGTTACCCACCGTCAGTTCCACCAGCAGCGTCGTCACCATCCACAGCACGCCATCCAGAATCACCAGTGGCGACGGAGCCTTCGCTGAATACGACAGCACTGCCAGGATTGCGAGAGTCTCTGCGATTGCCAGCCCCGCGCAAAGCACATTCTTCCCCATCAGTACCTCGCGCAGCCGCACCGGCGTAAAGAAGTACGTCTGCGCCCCTGTGCCGTCCAGCCCAAACGAGTTGAACCCCATCGGAAACACGCCGATAAGTCCATACGCCAGCGCCGCCAGAACGACCGTGGACCCATGCGGACTCCACCGCATCGACCACCGTCCCGCGAAAATCAGCACCATCAGCAGCGGCATGATCAGCCCATAAAACAACCCCGTATTGCGCCGCAGATACAGCAGCTCCTTCGCCGCAACCACACGCGTCACATCCGCCGGTCGTGCCGACGCCTCGACGAATGCCGCAACCGGCGCCGTATGCGTCACCTCGTGTTTCGCGGTCTTCGCCGCGCGCACCACGTTCGCCGGATCGCTCAGATTTTCTCCGCGATACTCCGTTCTCATTCGCTGCGAGAACACAAACAGAAAGACACATCCCCACGCTGCCGAAGCCAGGTTCATCACCGCGAACGTGGTCACTCGACCCCGCGCCGCCGCTGCAATCGACCTCCCCGCAAGCTCCGGCGGCAGCGCACTCACGTAGTGCTCGACTTTGGTCAACGTGCTCTGCACTCCCTGTATCTTCCGCAGATCCATTCGCCGATTGTGATAGGCCGGGTTGTACGCGAAGTTCAATCCCTGCGCAGCGATCGAGAACAGAAAGATCAGCGCCGTGAATGCTTCGCGCGCACGCCGTGTCGAAAGCCAGCGGTCCACCCACGCGAAGATCATTCGCGTGAACAGCACATTCACGACGGCGAACACGATGATCGCGCCGAACGCCCATCCTGCAAGCGCCGGCCTCCCGATCGTCACGCCTCCCGCCGCAGCCAGCGACATCAGCGTCGCAATCAAATTACCCGGCGCAAGGATCCCGAAGAACAGCCGCACCGCCGTGTAGCTCCACACGCCCATCGGAAATCGGATCAGCTGCTTTGGATCAAATGTCGTCCCCGGCTGTCCAAGATTCAGATTGGCCAGCTGACTCAGCAGGAAGATCGCCCACAACACCCAGCTCACGCGGTCGATGTGTCCCGAAACCGCTGCCCACAACGCGGTCGCACCCGCCCCGAAGCACAATCCACTGATGATCACCAGCGCAATAGGAGCAACCATCAGCGTTGCCGCCAGGTCACTCTTTCCGCCCTTGCGCCGGAAGCCGTTCAGGTACATCTGCCAGCGCAATCGCGTGATCGCGCCGAACTGCGCGCGCGTCTGCGCAGCCGTCCACCTTGCGTTTAGCTCAGCCAAGCGAGTTCACCTTCGCGCACCACGATCTCACTGCTGTCCTTGCCCACCACGCTCAGAAAGATCTGTTCCAGCGTCAGCCGCGACCCAGCCTCATGCGCCTCTGCGGAGGCCAGCTTCGCCTGCACGCCCGCGCGCAGTTCCTCCAGCGATCCATGCGCCACAATGCGTCCGTGGTCGATGATCGCAATGTGCGAGCACAACCGCTCCACAATCTCCAGCACGTGCGATGTCAGAAAGATCGTTGCGCCGCGCGCAATCATGCCCTGCAGCATCGACTTCAACGTGCCCGCCGCCACCGCATCCACGCCTTCAAATGGCTCGTCGAGAAACAGCACCTTCGGCCCGTGGATCACCGCCGCCGCCAACGCCAGCTTCTTTCCCATTCCATGCGAGAAGTCCGCGATCAGCTTCTTCGGCTCGTTCGCGAGATTCATGAATTCCAAGAGCTCTGCTGTGCGTTCCCGCGACGTGCGCCGGTCCAGTCCATACATCCGGCCGACAAATTCCAGGTACTCGCGCGCCGTCAGCTTGCCGAACAGCGCCATGCCCTCCGGCACCACGCCGATATTCCGCTTCACCTCCAGCGGATTGCGAAACAGGTCTTCGCCGAGGATCTGAATCGTCCCCGTCGTGGGTGCCAGCAGGCCCGTCATCATCTTGATGGTCGTTGATTTGCCAGCGCCGTTCGGTCCCAGAAAACCGAAGAACTGGCCCGGTTCAACAGCGAGGTCAATGTGATCAACAGCCGTGAAGCCATTGAAGCTTCGGCTGAGGTCGTGCACCGCAATCGCATTCATGTTGAGCCGAGTGTACGTTATCCCGAATTACATCGGTGGCGGATGATGCGGATCGACCTCGCCCTCATCTCCCTTGTTCGTCCGCGCCTCTGCTTCGCCCGGATTCACCAGGTCCCGCAACTCCTTGCTCGGCTTGAAGAAGGGAACCCGTTTCGCCGGAACCGCAACTGCGGCTCCGGTCTTCGGATTTCGTCCGGTGCGCGAATTGCGCTGTCGTGTGCGGAAGCTCCCAAAGCCGCGGACCTCCACCTTATCGTTGGCTTTCAATGCGCTGATGATGGACTCGAACAGCGTATCGACAATGACCTCACCATCTCGGCGGGTGAGATCGCCGAGTGCGGTGACCTGGTCGACTAGATCAGCTTTCGTCATGAGGGTTCTCCCGGGGCCAGAGATCTCGCGCTAGCGGTACATTGCCCTTTAGTCTAAGCCACTTAGACGTTTTCACCCACCAGCAGGGCTCACCTGATGAAAAAAAACTCTGGTAAGCCACTGGTTCTCGAAGGTGAGATGCAGCCCGGCGCTCCCGCGCATCATCTCGCAATAGAAAAGCCCGTACCGAGACGCAGGCTTTTGGGTCGTCCTTCGAGACTAGTTCGTCGGTTCCGTGCCCACCAGGTTGACTCCACCGGTAATCTGCGCCGAAATCGGCGTAATGGTCGGTGTCGCCGCGCCGATAATCTCCGTCAACGTAAAGCTGCCGGGCGTGCAGCCGTTGATAGTGCAACCCGCATTCGCCATCCAGACATTGCCCGTCACATCGATGCCGATCCCACACGGCAGGGTTGCCGTGCCACCGTTGTCCGTGCCGTGCAGGAACTCGTTAATCGGCACGTTGTTCCCGTTGGGGTTCAGGTATACGGCTCCGCCGCTCCCGACTCGGATTGTTCACCGGAACCTGCAGAACGCCGCCAACGGCTCTCTCCGCCACCCAGAGGTTTCTGGCGCCGTCGATCACCATCCCCTTCGCCGTGTTCTGGAGTCCTCCCCGGAAGTTGTGGCAGTTCCCCAGCGAGAAAATGCAGAGGCCGTCGGCTGCGTTGCCGGCGCCAGAATAGGAGCGTATCGCGAGGAAATCGTTGCCGATATAGATCACCTGGCCGCTGTCATCATTGGCGAGCAGAATCTGCGTGCTGGACGGTGGCGAACCGTTGACATAGTAGTTTCTCATCGACGTGGTCCCTGTGGACGTGATCGACAGCCCGTCGCCGTCGTTCCGGTCACCCGCCATCGATGTCACCCCGTACGGGAACGTAATGCCGGGAGTGATGGTGTAGCTCGTTCGGTCTGCCGAGATATTCGCCAGCTCAACCACCGAGGAATTCGTGATGCCCAGATTGACGCGGTTGTCGCCTCCCACCGTCAAGGCGTTGCTCACCGTATTCGGCAGGGATAGAGCCTGCGTCATCGTCGGATCCGTCACCAGGTAGCCCGCGACGGTCGAGGTCGCGCTGTCGTTGAACCACGCATAGCCATTCGCATCGATCGCGACCTGTTGCGGATGCACCAGCCCCGTCGAGTTGAACGGCCCATTGAAGCTCTGGCTCACCGGGTCGAAGTATGCTGCGCCGGCGTTTGCCGCCCCGTTGCTCGGGAACCAGATTTTCCCGGAGGCGTCGATGTCCAGCGTGCCCTGTGTTCCGAGGTCCACTCCCAGGCCGAGCGATGGCGTCGTGTAGCTGACCCCGATCGTCCAGTCGTTCGGTGGTGCCGAAAGATAAGGGGTGAACGCAGGGGTTGAGTTGATCAGGTTGAAGAGGGCTGTAACGTTGGTCAAGGGATTCAGCGCCATCTGCACCGCCGCCTGCAGCGTATCCGAAGGCCGGAGGTCCGATGAAATCCGCGTGTAGCGGAAGAGCCTGCCGCATGGCGTCCTGACCTCCGTCGTGTTCACCGAGCCCGAGCTGTTAATGCACGACAACAGGATGTTCGCAATCGTGTTCATCTTCTGGTATTCAACCGTGTAGGTCGTTCCCGAGGCGTTCGTGCCGGTCTGATTCGCCGCGCCGATGGCATTGAACACGATCGTCGGGATCGTGACGTTGTTGCCGTTAACGAGCCCCTTCGAGTACTGCACCACCCCACCCGACGTCGTCGAAGGTCCTCCGAACCAGTCGTTCTCCGCGTTCCCTCCGCCCAGCGTCGTCGAGAAGAAGTGCGCCAGCGTGAACGCCAGCCCCACTGTCGTAACCTCGTTCATAATCACGAAGGCGTTCTTCCCATTCGCGCAGGTGCCCAGCCCTGCTCCCAAAACTGCCGACGCATTATTCCCGGCACCGCTGTTGCCGCCGATGCCCAATAGGTACACCGGCGTGTCCGACTGCGGACACCTGTACGCTGCCGGGTCGAAATGGAAGTTTCCCCCACTGTCCGTCGTGGTTGACGCCAGTACCGTCCCCGCCGATCCGTAGCCCGACGTCCCCATCGCAATCACCGAGATCGTGGCCCCCGCCACGGGCTGTTGCCCCCCAAGCGCGCGCCCCTCCATTGCTGGCGAATCAACATCCAGTGCCTTAGCCAGCTTCCGCTCCACGCCGCAACCTGCCACCAACAGAGCAGCGGCAAGAGTCGTCACTCCGCAAACGATGAATTTAATTCGCAGGGAAGGCCTCCATGTTTTTGCCCGTTGCTCTAGTCGGTCGGTGGCGTACCCACCAGGTTTCCGTTGGTAATCTGCGCCGAAACCGGCGTAATGGTCGGCGCCGCCACGCCGATAATCTCCGTCAACGTAAAGTTGCCGGGCGTGCAGCCTGTGACGGTGCAGCCCGCATTGCTCATCCAGACGTTTCCAGTCGCATCCACGCCGACGCCGGTAGGAATTGTGGCAGTCCCGCCGTTCCCGGGCCCATGCAGGTATTCGGTCGCCGGGACTCTGCGCAGGGTGAGGTTCAGATATATGCTCGCGCCTTTCCCGCTCGGATTGCTTACTGGAACGTGCAGAATACTCCCGTCCGCACTCTCTGCCACCCAGAGGTGCTTGCCGCCGGAGATCGCCATCCCCTCAGCCGCATTCCTTCGCGCGCCCGTGAAGTTGTAGCAATTCCCGGTCGAGTAGATGCATAGACCGTCATTCGCCGCATTGCCGGTGCCCGAATAGGAGCGCACCGCGACATCATCGTCGCCGGTAAAGATCACCTGGCCGCTGTTATCGTTCGCGCCGAAGATTTCCGTCGTCTCAGGAACAGCGGTCACGTAGTGACCCTGCATCGCCTCCCTCGCCAAGTCCGTGATCGTCACCGCGTCGCCGTTGGTCGTGTCACCGGCCATCGACGTCACCAGGAACGGGAACGTGATGGGAGCGAGCGCGTAGCGGCTGCGGTCGGCTGAGATATTCGCCAGCGCATCCACCAATGAGCTTGTAGTCGTAATGCCCACATTGATGCGGTTATCGCCTCCCACAGTCAAGCTCTCGCTCACCGTATTCGCCAGCGACAATGTCTGCGTCGTCGTCGGTGCCGAGGTCAGGTATCCGGACACCGTTGCCGCCGCACTGTCGTTGTACCAGGCAAACCCGTTCGCATCGATCGCAACCTGCTGCGGATGCACCAGCCCCGTCGAGTTGAACGGCCCATTGAAGCTCTGGCTCACCGGGTCGAAGTACGCTGCGCCGGTCTCGCCCTGCCGCATTGCTCGGGAACCACACCCTTCCGCTCGCATCGATATCCAGCGTGCTGATTGTCCCGGTATCCACCGCCAGGCCAAGGGCTGCCGTCGTATAGCCGACTCCGATCGTCCAGTCGTTCGGCGGATTTGAAAGGAAAGGGGAGAACACAGGCGTTGACGTGATCAGGTTGTAGAGGTTGTTTATCTCAACCGTAGGAAACAGCGCCATCTGCACCGCGGCCTGCAGCGTGTCCGAAGGCCGTGAGGTCGCTGAAACCCGCGTGTAGCGGAAGAGCTTGCCACACACCGTCCGCGTCTCGCTTGTGCTCGTCGAGCCCGAGCTGTTCACGCACGCCACCAGGATGTTCGCCATCGTGTTGATCTTCTGCCATTCCACGGTGTAGGTCGTTCCCGACGCGTTCGTGACGGTCTGATTCGCCGCACCGATCGCATTGAACACGATCGTCGGGATCGTGACGCTATTGCCCATCACCAGTCCCTTCGAGTACTCCACCGTCCCACCCGACGTCGTCGACGGTCCACCGAACCAGTCGTTCTCCGCGTTCCCTCCGCCCAGCGTCGGTGAGAAGAATTGCGCCAGGGCGAACGCCAGCCCGACCGTCGTCACCTCGTTCATGATCACGAAGCTGTTCTTCCCATTCGCGCAGGTTCCCAGCCCCGCTCCCAGGACCGCCGACGGATTATTTCCCCCGCCACTGTCGCCGCCGATTCCCAGCAGGTAGACCGGCGTGTCCGACTGCGGACACGCGTACGCTCCCGGCCTGAAGCTGAAATTCCCCCCGCTGTCCGTAATCGTCGACGCCAGAACCGTGCCCGTCGATCCATAGCCTGACGTCCCCATCGCAATCACCGAGATCGTGGCCCCCGCCACCGGCTGTTGCCCCCCCATCGCGCGCCCCACGACTCCGGGCGAATCAACGTCCAGTGCCTTAACGATCTTCCGCTCCACGCCGCAGCCCATAAGCAGCAGCGCAGAAGCTAGCGCCGTCACTCCGCAAACGATCCGCCTGAGTCGCATGGCTGACACCCCCGGGAACCTTAACCTACCGCTGAAGCACTTGCGGGGGTTCTGTCAAAGTTTGATAGAGACTAGTTCGTCGGTCTCGTGCCCACCAGGCTTGCGCCAGTACCGGTAATCTGTGCCGAAACCGGTGTAACCGTGGGGGCCCCCGCGCCGACAATCTCGGTCAGCGTAAAATTGCCCGGCGTGCAGCCGTTAGTGGTGCAGCCGGCGTTCGTCATCCAGACGTTTCCCGTCGCATCGATGCCGATGCCATACGGCGTGGTCGCAGTTGCAGTGCCGCCGCCCGTCACCACTGATGCACCGTGCAGGAATTCAGTCGCCGGCACGGGGTTCGCCGTCGCGCTGGCCTCAGGAATCTGGAGGACGCCACCGTTAGCGCTTTCACTCACCCAGAGATTGGTATCGCCGTCGAGAGCCATCCCTTGCAATGCGTGCTTCGTGGTGGCGCTGTTGACGTTGATGTTGTGGCATGCCCCCTGCGAGTACGCACATAGTCCATCATTGGAAGTCCCGGTGGTGGGAGCCGAGTGTACCGCGACGTAGTTGATGCCGCCGATATAGGTCACCTGGCCGCTGTTGCCGCCCGTCGCAGCCACGATCGTCTGGAAGATCACTCCCGCCAATAACCGAAAATCCTCAAACTGCGTGTTCACCGGGTCGGAGGCTCGCTATCGCGGCGCCATTGAGGTTGTCGCCCGCCAGTGAAGCCGATGGGTACGGGAACGATACGGGGTTCCAAAAAAATTCGAAAACAGTGTGTAGCTGCTGCGGTCCGCCGATATGCTCCCCAACTGAAACGTCGAGCCGTTCGTAACGCCCACAAAAATACTGTCGTCGCCAGTAATCGCCAGGCTGGTGCTGGTCGTGTTGGGCAGCGACACCGATTGCGTCACTCGCCGGACCCGTCACCAGGTATCCGGCCACCGTTGCCGCGCCGTCGCACTGTCGTTGTACCAGGCATACCCATTCGCATCGATGGCTACCTGTTGCGGATGCACCAGCCCCGTCGAGTTGAACGGCCCGTTGAAGCTCTGGCTGGGCGGATCGAAGTACGCTGCCCCGATCTTCCCCGTCGCATTGCTCGGGAACCACACCCTTCCGCTCGAGTCGATGTCCAGCGTGCTGAGTGTGCCGGTGTTCACGCCCAGGCCCAGCGTAGACGTTGTATAGCTCACTCCGATCGTCCAGTCATTCGGAGCACTCGTCAGATAGGGAGTGAACGCAGGCGTGGTCGTGATCAGGTTGTAAAGGGCCGCAACACTGGACGTGGGATGCAGCGCCATCTGCACCGCTGCCTGCAGCGTGTCCGAAGGCCGCGCAGCCGCTCCATTCTTGCGTGTCGGTGAAGAGCGTACCGCACGTCGTCGTCGTTCCGTCGTGGTCGTCGAACCGTTTGTGTTGACGCAGCGCCACCAGGATGTTCGCCATCGTATTAATCTTCTGCCACTCCACCGTGTAGGTCGTTCCCGACGAGTTCGTGACCGTCCGGTTGGCCGCGCCGATGGCATTGAACACAATCGTCGGATTCGTGACGTTGTTGCCCATCGCCAACCCCTTCGAGTACTGGATGTTGGGGGCGGTCCCCGTCGATGGGCCGCCAAACCAGTCGGTCGCACCAGGTGTTCCGCCCAGCGTCGTCGTGAAGAAGTGCGCCAGGCTGAACGCCAGCCCCACCGTCGTCACCTCGTTCATGATCACGAAGGCGTTCTTCCCATTCGCGCACGTGGTCAGCCCCGCTCCCAACACCGCCGCCGCATTAGTTCCCCGCGCCGCTGTTGCCGCCGATTCCCAGCAGGTATACCGGCGTGTTCGACTGCGGACAGGTGTACGCTGTCGGCGCGAACGCGAAGTTCCCCCCGCTGTCCGTCGTGGTCGTCGCCAGGACCGTGCCCGCCGAGCCATAGCCCGTCGTCCCCATCTCAACGACCTCGATCCTGGCCCCCTGACCACGGGCTGCTGCCCCGCAAACGCGCGTCCCGTCATCGCCGGCGAATCCGTGTTCAACCCAACAATGGATTCCACCCGGCGCTCCACACCACACCCTGCCAGCAATAGACCCGGTATAAGAACCGTGGCGCACCAAAGACCTGACTGGAGTCGCATAGGAATCCTCCGCGATCAGGCTAGCCAATTACGGCATCCGCGGCGTCTGTCAAAAGCGGAAACTGCCGGCGTCATTCCGCAAAGAAAAGCCCGTGCCGAAGCACGGGCTTTTGGGTCGTCCTTCGAGACTAATGGGTTGGTTCCGTGCCCACCAGGTTACCGCTCGTGATCTGCGCGGATACCGGGGTGATCGTCGGGAACCCGGCGCCCACAATCTCCGTCAGCGTAAAGCTGCCCGGAACGCAGCTGTTTATATTGCAGCCCGCGTTCGTAACCCACACGTTCCCCGTCGCATCCACGCCGATGCCATAAGGCGCCGTCGCCGTGCCGCCGTCGTTGTTGCCGTGCAGGAATTCATTGTTGGGGATGTTGTTCGCGCCGCTGCTGTTCTGGTAGATGAGGCCGTTGGTGCCGCCCGGATTGTTCACCGGCACCTGGATCACCGCCTGATCGCTGCTCTCGGCAATCCAGAGGTTCTTGCCGCCGTCGATTGCGATGCCTTCTCCGGTATTCTTCGTCGCGCCTTGAAGGTTGTAGCAGCTCCCTGCCGAATAGATGCACAGCGCGTCTTTGTTGTTCCCCGTACCCGAGTACGACCGCACCGAAATGTGATCGTTGCCGGTAAAGATCACCTGTCCACTGTCGTCGTTCGAGTTCACCTCGTCCACCTCTGCGCCGGCGGAGGATACGAGATAGCTTTGCATCCGCGAATTCGTCGGATCGACCACCGTGATCGCATCGCCATTGTCGATATCGCCCGCAATCGATGCCGGCTCGAACGGGAACGTAACTCCCTGCTCCACCGAGTAGCTCGATCGGTCCGCCGAAACCTGCGCCAACTCGAATAGCGATCCATTCGTGATGCCTATATTGACGCGGTCATCTGCGCCAATCGAAAGAGTATTGCTCAGCGTACCCGGCAAGGATACCGAGACCGCCGACATCGGAGACGATGTCAGGTATCCCGGCACCGTCGCCGTCGCGCTGTCGTTGTACCAGGCCACACCGTTTGCATCGATCGCTACCTGCTGCGGATGCACCAGACTCGTCGAGTTGAACGGCCCATTGAACGTCTGGCTGGCCGGATCGAAGTACGCTGCGCCCGCGTGTCCCGACGCGTTGCTCGGGAACCACACCCTCCCGCTCGCGTCGATATCCAGCGTGCTCACTGTTCCCGTATCAACAGCCAGACCAAGTCCGGTGCTCGTATAGCTCACGCCGATCGTCCAGTCATTCGGGGCTTGCGACAGATAGGGCGCAAAGGGTGCCGTTGATTCAATGAGGTTGTATAGCTGCGTCACCTTCGACGCCGGGTACAGAGCCATCTGCACTGCTGCCTGCAGCGTATCGGAAGGCCGCACCGCCGAGTTGTTTTGCGTGAAGTTGAACAGCTTGCCGCATGGCGTTTGCGTCTCGGTTGAGTTCTTGGCGCCCGAGGAGTTGACGCACGCCGCCAGAATGTTCGCAATCGTGTTGATCTTGTTCGACTCGACCGTATATCCGGTGTGGTTCTGGTTCGCGCTGCCGGTACGGTTATTGATGATCGATGGAATGGTCACCTCATCGCCCATCGCCAGGCCCCGCGAATATACCGTCGTCACGGCGGAGCCCGTCGACGGCCCGCCGAACCAGTCGTTCTGTCCGTTCACGCCGCCCAGCGTCGTCGAGAAAAAGTGCGACAGCACAAACGCCGTCGCCGCAGTCGTCACCTCGTTCATCACCACGAAGCTGCTCTTCGCATTCGAGCACGTGCCCAGCGCTGCAGCTTCCACCGCGGATCCGTTATTCGTGCCTGTGCCTGCATCGCCGCCGATCCCCATCAGATACACCGGCGTGTCCGTCTGCGGGCACGTGTACGCTCCCGGCGCGAAGCCGAAGTTGCCATTGCTGTCCGTAAACGTCGACGCTAAGGTCGTGCCCGTCGAACCATACCCGGTCGTGCCCATCGCGACGACTAGAATCAGCGCACCCGACACGGGCTGTTGTCCGCCGAAGGATCGGCCCGCGACCGCAGGCGATACGACATTCGGCGTAACACTGGACATCTGATCCATGCCACAGCCAGTCAGTAACAGTGCAGGTATAAGAGTCGTCACACCGCACAAAACAGTTTTGAGTCGCATTCGAGGCCTCCGCGCAGCGAACAAACAATATAGGAATGATGAGGGGCTGAAAGTGTTATACACCGGCAGCTATCGTGGTAAGAGCTTACTTAGATTATGCAGGGTTGCTAACTTCGTGGAACGACAAACGTAACGTTACAGTCGTACCCTGGAACCACTTTCTGCAATAGCTGGCTCTGCCACGCTCCGCCCAGATCCCATTTTTGACGCACAATTTCCGGCGCCGCCCGCCGCTGGCACGCGACCGCAATTCCTTCCTTTTCATTTCTTTCCGGAATCTTCACTGCCAAAACTAACAGGCAAAAAACCTGTTAACCGCCTTATTCGCAGGCGCCACAAGGCCTTGTCGGCGCGCTTTCACTATTTCCACAGGAAGTAAAAACCAGGCGATTGGTTCAACAGACTTGTCGGATTTCTGAACAGGTCGGTTGTCTCATCTCCGGTCAGCAGGCCCAGCAGTCCTTGTCCCTTCGGCGGCCGGACCACGTGCGGTTCACCTTTCAGACCCACCCGCTTCGCCGTATCGAGCAGAGCCGTTCGAAAGCCACCCTGCTGATCGATCAACCCCAACGGTTGCGCCTGCTCACCTGTCCACACCTGTCCTGTCGCCAGCGGCTGAATCTTCTCCGTAGATGTATGTCGCCCTGCCGCCACATCGCGGATGAACTGCGCGTACATGTTGTCGATCAAACCCTGAAAGTACGCCTGCTCTTTCGGCGTCATGTCCCGAGTTGGGTCACCGGCGTCCTTCAGTTCGCCGTCGTGCAGGCTCACGTTCTTCAGCTTCGCCCACCGCAGCAGATCGCCGTAATTCGTCCACTCCATAATCACGCCAATCGATCCCACCACGCTCGCCGGATTCGCATAGATGCGGTCGCATCCTGACGCAATGTAGTACGCTCCCGACGCTCCCACGCTCTCCACCGACGCCACCACCTGCTTGTGAAGATCGTTCCTCACTCGCAGCACCTCGTGGTAAACCTCCTGCGAGGCCGCCGCTCCTCCGCCCGGCGAATCGATATGCAGGACGATCGCCTTGATTTCGTCGTCCTTTCCAAACCGCTCCAGCTGCTTATTGATCTTGTCCGCGTCCACGATCACGCCCGTGATGTCGATCACTCCAATGCTCGGCTCTCCGAAGCTCGCCGTTCCCCCCGCTCCCGCCACCGCGGCGAACATTCGTCCAAACATCACTGCGAACGTGATCACCACCACCGCTACAATCGCCGCGAAGATCGCCGCCCAGAACCACCCCGACCGCCGTTGGCTGGGGTAAGCCGCATAGGGATAAGGGTTGGCATAGGGCGCGTACGCATACGGTCCCTGCGCCGGACCGCCCGGCGCCTGCTGCGAATACGCCGCCGCCGGTTGCGGATACGGCTGTTGCGGTTGCTGCTGATACGGTGGTCTTCCCTGGTCGCTCATGCCGCCGAGTTTAGCAGCGCCTGCACGCGCGCGTCTCCGCGCCGCGCTCTCCGCCGCCCTGATCTCTCCTCTCTCATCTCTGATTTCTCTCTGCAAAAATGACGTATCATAAACTCGCCGATGCGTTGGTTTTTTTCAACGCAGGTGGACCCAAAGGGCACGTGAGCTCTCCCATCCTCAGCATCGTCATTCCCGCGTACAACGAGGGTGCGCGCATCGAGCACGCCCTCGACCGCGTACTCGCCTGCGTCGCTGAACGCCGCTGGAACGCCGAGGTCCTCGTCGTCGACGACGGCTCCTCCGACAACACCGCCGAAATCGTTCAGCGCTGGATGCAGACGCACTCCAACCTGCAGCTCATCCACAACGACGGCAACCGCGGCAAGGGCTTCTCCGTTCGCAACGGCATCCTCCAGTCCGTCGGCCAGACCGTCCTCTTCACCGACGCCGATCTCTCTTCGCCCATCGAAGAAGCCGAGCGTCTCTTCGCCGCCCTCGAGGCCGGCGCCGACGTCGCCATCGGCTCCCGCTGGCTCGACAAGCAGCGCCAGACCATCCATCAGCCGCTCTACCGCCGCTTCTTCGGCCGCTGCTTCAACTGGGTCACGCGCAAGGTCATGGGCCTGCCTTACAAGGACACTCAGTGCGGCTTCAAAGCCTTCAAACGCGACGCCGCCCAGGTCGTCTTCCGCCTCCAGACCATCGAGCGCTGGGGCTTCGACCCCGAGATCCTCTTCATCGCCCGCAAGCTCGGCTACACCATCGTCGAAGTCCCCGTCACCTGGGGCCACGACGAGCGCTCCCGCATCAGCTACCTCAAAGACGGCATGAAGATGCTCGAGGACATGGCACGCATCCGCAAAAACTCCCTCCGCGGACGCTACGACGAAGCCATCGCCGCCATGAAGGACACGAGCACCATGATCACCCCGCCCGCCGCCCGCCCAGAACCCCAACCCCGCTGATCGCACCCACGCCTTCGCGGTTGGTTCACGGATAGCAGCGGCCTTCAGGCCGCTGACTCGCTTCCAGGTACCCCGAGGCTTTAGCCTCGGGTCTCTCAGCCGCCCGAAGGGAACGGTGCTTTAGCCCCTGGGGTATGCCTTCTTCGCACTAACCACTAACCACTCCCTACTTCCTCTCCCTTCGCCTCATACTGAAACACCTTCTCCAGCGGCACCCCAAACACCATCGCAATCTTGAACGCTGTCTCCAGCGACGGCGAATACTTATCCAGCTCAATCGCGATCACCGTCTGCCTTGTCACGCCGATCGCATCCGCCAGCTCCTGCTGCGTCATATTCCGCTGCGCGCGCAGTTCACGCATCGTATTCCGAAGCCCCGGCATTACAACGCCCTCCGGTACGCCACAATCTGCGTCACCGTCTTCACAATGTCCGAGATCACCAGCATCCCGAAGAACACATTCAGAAAGTGCAGTCCCACAAAGCCCTCATGAATAGGGAAGCGCGCCTGCCATCGAGTGCAACCACAGCATCCCCAACCCAAACACCATCAGCGACACCAGCGTCAGATACCCCGCGCGATACCCACGCAGTTGAATCAGCTTGTCGCGCTCATCCGTCATCCGATGCCGCGTCACCGCCGCAATGATCGACTGCAAAATAATCTGCAGCACAATAATCGCGAAGATCGTCCCCGCAACCTTGTTCACCGAGTTCGCTCGATGAAGATTCAGAAAGAAGTACGGCAGATACACCACCAGCTCCGCCACCAGCGAACCCCACAGCGTCCGCTCCTGATACGAAAGGCTCCCCATCGCTCATTCTCCATGTCAAAAATATTTGACATGGAGAAATGTAGTCGAGCTAGGTTGGCATGTCAAATATTTTTGACATGAAATTTCGCGGCTCGCCGTTCGCATCGGCACTCGTGACGAAAGGAAGATTTTGTCTTGTGCCCAAATTAACTTTGTGATACAAAGTGAACTCATGAAGACGATTCTCCGCTCCGTCGCCGCCTTGGAACTACTGTTCGTCTTCCCGGCAGTTCTGTTTATGACTGCCTTATTCGCACGCAACATCCAGCCGTTGCAATATGAACCGGCACATACCGCGCAACGTATTGTGGACTATTACGCAGCGAGCCCGCACATTGGTTTGTGGGTTCTGCTTATCGCGCTGCCACTCGCCGTGGTAGTTATCTGGCTCCGCAACCCTGATACGCGAGTGGCAGCGCAACCAGGAATTGCGCGTCGCAACCCTGAAGGTAATAGGATTCATTCGCTCCCAGGCGCCTTCTATCCTGATCGCTTGTGCAAGCGCCATGGCTTTGGGCATTCTCGCCATCGTCGCTCTTCACGTACTGACTGATTGAGGGCGGAATCATAAAGGATCGCCGCCACATACGTGGTGGGCGTATCACCGGCAAACCGGAAGTTTTGGGGGAACCGAGTCCAGTGTCCGTGTCGCGGGTGCTCCAGGATCTCGCTTTGAGACGTGGGCTCGCGGGACAACTCAACGACACCAACCCCGCTCATGCCCTAAGCTATTCCCTGCATGCTGCGCTCCTTCTTCATCAGCCTCTCCACCAACAAGCCCTTCCGCAAATTCTCCGAGCAGCTCCTCCCTCGGCCGCCGCGTCTCGCACCGCTTCGTCGCCGGCATGACCGTCGAGGAAGCCATCGCCGCCGCGCAGCAACTCAACCGCGAAGGCATCGCCGTCACCCTCGACGCCCTCGGCGAATCCGTCACCGACGCCCCGCACGCCGAGGCCTCCGCCGCCACCTACCACCGCCTCCTCGACGAGATCGCCTCCCACCACCTCAACGCCAACGTCAGCCTCAAGCTCACCCAGATGGGCATGGACGTCGGCGGCGAGAACTCACCCGAAGGCCAGGCCCTCACCGAGCGCGTCGTCAGCAAGCTCGTCGGTCACGCCCACCGCTTCAAGAACTTCGTCCGCATCGACATGGAAGGTTCTCAATACACTGAAGCGACGCTCGGAATGACCGAACGCCTCTACGCGCGCTATCCCGGCGCCGTCGGCACCGTCCTCCAGGCCTACATGTTCCGCACCGAAGCCGACGCCGATCGCCTCATCCGCCAGGGCATCCGCATCCGCCTCTGCAAAGGCGCCTACAAGGAGCCGCGCCGAGATCGCCTTCCCCGCCAAGTCCGACGTCGACGCCAACTACCTCCACGTCGCCAAGAAGCTGATCCCCAGCGGCGTCTTCTGCGGCATCGCCACGCACGACGAGGCCATCGTCAACGACCTCTGCCACTTCGTCCGAGTGCACCGCATCGAAAAATCTGCCTTCGAGTTCCAGATGCTCTACGGCATCCGCCGCGACCTGCAGCGCAAGCTCGTCGCTCACGGCTACGGCGTCCGCGTCTACGTCCCCTTCGGCACCGAGTGGTACCCCTACTTCATGCGCCGCCTCGCCGAGCGCCCCGCCAACGTCCTCTTCCTCGCCAAAAACTTCTTCCGCAGTTAGTGAAGTCCGCTACTTGTTATCCAACGGCTTCCACCCGAAGGCTCGGCGGGCGTCATGCAGGACGGCAGCTACCTTCACTCTTTCGGAGATTGGCTGTTCACCCAACTTCGCATCTCCTAAAACGTCCGCCAGGCCCAGGAAACCTCCCGCGATAGAGCCGCCGATCGGGAGAACCAGACCTAATGGACCCATAAATGCATTTGCAACCTTGATCGCGCGCCTCACGGCTCCCTTCCATCCGGCGTCTTTCATATGCTTCTGATACTCCGCGAGCCTGCTCTCCATGTCTTTTCGCGCTTCGTCGTGCGAGATGGCTCCCTTTGCAAGTCCCTCCGATGCATCTGCGAGCCAGTCGTACAACCCGCTGCGCGCCTCGACGAACTCCGGTCGACTCGCCAATTTGACGGCGCGCTCCAGTAGTTTCAAATCGGCCTGCTCCCCGTGCTCTTCGCTTTCCGGCATAAAGAAGTCCCAGCCAAAGATCGCCGTAGGCGAAGCCAGCTCACGCTTTCGTGTGTCCTTCCGCTCAACGGGCACATCTGCCGCGAAGTTGTCGAAGCTCGTGTACGCAGCGACAGCCTCTAGGGTCGCTCCCGGCCGCGCCTTCGCGGTTGCTCGCAGGCGCTGGAACAATCGTTCGTCAGCTTCATCGTTGGCGCGCTCCGCCAGCAGCATACGAGTTGCCTGCAGGCGGCTCTGGGCTTCGTACATCTGAAGATTGTTGATATCGAGTCCGGCCTTGAACACGAGGTCATTCTTCGTGCGTCCTGCCGTCCCCGCCTTGTAATAACTTCTCCATTGCGCACTCAGCTCGTCAGTCCACGGAATCGGAAGCGCAAGTTCTCCAAGAATCTCGAGCGTGCGGTTCAGCCGTGCATGATCCCATTCCGCTGGCCATTCCTTTGGATCCTTATCTGCGGGTTTGGCGGGAATCAGCAATCGGTCGTACAGCAGGACATCGGCGACAAAGGCATGCTCGGCCAGATGATCGCGGACGGAGAACGTACCCCAAAGCTCCCGGCTCATAGCGCTTTCTCCCAGAGTGGATGGGACTGAATCGATACTGCTCCCAAAGCACGCTGAAGCGTCAATGAAATTGCAGTACCATGACCTTCCCGGTCCAGATCGTTCGTTCCTGCTGGAGGACCTCATGGCAAAGAACCAAGCCAACTACACCTATCGCGACCCAACCCTCTCCATGTGGCAGTCGGCAGTGGCCCATGTCCAGCGCAATCGCAGCTCGGTCCATGCGCGAACCTCCGCGACCCTGGCCGCTGCGCCAGCCGCGAAGCCGCTCGATGTGGACACCCTCATGTCTCCCGCTCACCTGGTCGGCCAGTCACTTCTTTCAGGACAACCCGTCACGGCCGCAACCTTCGCCACGCCGCAACCCGCCACCCCCGCAGCACACGCAACCACCGGCGCCCTCGGCGTCGTCCTCGACTGCGCCAAAGTAGCTGCGCAATTTCTCTGGGCCGAGATCACCGGCAACAAACAGGACTCCGATCGCTACGCCGGCGAGCTCAAGTTCGCCCCGTGCGACGCTCTCGGCTGGGCCGAGTGCCTCACCACCTATCTGGCCTTCAAAGCCTCCGCCGGCACGCTGCCCTATCGCCCCCATCAGGATGTCGTCGTCCCGCTCCCCACCAACGCCACCATCGCCATCATCGGCGACTGGGGCACCGGAGACGATGTCGCGGTCAATCTCCTGCAGCAGGTCGCCACCTTCAAGCCCGACATCCTCCTCCATCTCGGCGACGTCTACTACTCCGGCACGCAGAGCGAGGCCAACGACAACTTCATCGCCATCTGCCGTCAGGTTCTCGGCGCCACCACACCGCTCTACAGCCTCTGCGGCAACCACGACATGTACTCCGGGGGCGACGGCTACTACTGGCTCGTCGATCACATCGGCCAGAAGTCCAGCTACTTCTGCCTCCAGAACAACGACTGGCTCTTCCTCGCGATGGACACCGGCTACAACGACCACGACCCGCTCACCATCGCCACCAACATGACCGCCCTGGTCAATCTTCCCGGATGGTCCGAGGCCAACTGGCACCTCAATAAAATCCGGCAGGCCGGCAGCCGCCGCATCGCCGTCTTCTCCCATCACCAGTTGTTCTCGCCCTTCAGCTCCGTCGGCAGTCTCAACGGCAACGCCTACGCCTACAACCCAAACCTCTACGCCAGCTTTCAGAGCGTCCTCTCCAAAATCGACGTCTGGTTCTGGGGACACGAGCACACGCTCGCTCTCTACGATCCCTACATGGGACTGGTCCGCGGACGCTGCGTCGGCGCCTCCGCCGTCCCGGTCTTCACCAACCAGCAGAGCTACACCACCGCCACCGGCCTCGAGACCCTCAACAACGGTCCCATGCCCACCTGGAATCCGTCCGCGATCCTGGGCGACAACGGAACCGACTACAACAACGGGTTCGCCATCCTGACCCTCAAAGGACCCGGTGGCCACCGTGAACTACTACCAGGTTCCCATCCTCAGACCCTTCTTGCAGCTCCCATTCACAGACACAATCTAGCGGAAAAAGTGCGTACCCCTGTGTTGGATAACCCCTGTCTTCTGAAGACTTTGCAGACACTGCATTTCGCAAAGTCTTGATTCCAGAGACTTTACACGAGCCAGCGTTTGTAAAGTCCAAGCCTAACCATTTTGTTTTGAAGACTTTGCGCAAAAAGCGGGGGGAGGGAGGGGGTACCCTCTATCGCGGCTGCTGCTCCGACGGCGGCATCAGCGGTGACACACGCAACAGATTATTAAGAGCAGACCGCTGCGCCGGATTCATCCCCTGATACTGCGGAGAGTTCAGCGCCGCCGCCTGCTGGTTCGACGGCAAATCTCTCAAACTTCTCCACGCCTGCGCCACCTGACGCCGCTGATCCAGCGGAAGCGACCCGAGCTGCTGCAGCGATCCGCGCACCTCAGCCCGCTGGTTGGGAGGGAGGCGTTCCATGTGCTCGTTGTAGTCCAGGATCCTCTGCCGCTGCTCCGGGTTCATGGCGTTCAGCTGCGACAGCCGGTTGTGCATGCGCTGCTGCGTTTGCTGCGGAAGCTCCCGGAACCCAGGCTCGCGATCCAGCGCCTGCTGCTGCTGCTCCGGGGACAGGTTGCGGTGCTGGTTCATCCACTCCGCCAGGTGCTCCCCGCGAGCTCCAGCCGCGGCCTGCGGATTCCGCCGCTGGATCGCCGACAGCTGTGAGCTCTGCTCCTGATTCGTCCCCTGGCGCATACCTTGGACCGGCGGCTGCGGCTGGCCCGGAGCTCTCCGCTCCACCGGAGCCGGATTCTGCTGCTGCCCCGCATACCGCTCCTGCATCGGCTGCCTACCCTGCTGCCGGTACGCCTCAGGATCCTGTTGGTGATACTGCTGTGGTGCCGCCTGGTGATACTGCGGCACGGCCTGGTGATACTGCGGTGCGGCCTGATGGTATGAAGGATCCGACTGATGGTACGACGGTGCCGCCTGATGATACGACGGTGCCGCCTGGTGTCCACCACCTCCTCCGCCGTGATGAGACTGCGCCCCTGCCACACCCACGCACACCCCCGCCACCCCAATCATCAGGGTGAGGCGAAGGTCGCGAGTTGGAATGATACGTTTCATCGAAAATTCAAAGTCAGGCGTCCATAACTTACAGCGCGCCAGGTTGCATGCGGTTCGTATTCCGATTATCGGCTGCGCGCCCATCATACCGAAACCGCCGTCGGAACTTTGGCTCCAGAACGGCGGTTGTGGTGCAATCCGAAGCTCTCTGGTGCTCTTAGGTCGTCGGTGGATCCCCCGAATCATCGTTGGCGTTAGGATCCAGCAGTTGATCCATCTGCTGCAGAGCTTGCGCATTGTTATCCAGAATCTTCAGGTCGTTCACCGTTGCCGAGGGCTGCGGCTGAGAATGATTCAGATACTCAAAGCCCGCAAAGCTTCCGCCACCGATCAGCAGCGCGAGCATCAGCACGCCCGCCATCGCTGAACGCAATTGCAATCCCGTGCTGAACGTCAGAAATGCATACAGCCGCTCAAACAGACCCTCAGGCTGCGCTGTTGCTGCCTCTCGCACCCGCGCGCGCAGCCTGGAATCGAAGTACTGCGAAGGCTCCGGAGCCGTCCACGCATCCATCACTTCCATGGTCGACCGCAGCTCCGCAAGCTCCTTCGCGCAGCTCTCGCACTCCTTCAGGTGCGCAGCAATCTCCGGGTGCGCGGCCTCGTAGCCGTCTTCAAGCAGCAGGTCCGGGAGATGAGTTTGGCAGGTCTTGCAGTTCATCGTATTCATATCGACCCCCTCTTCGGGTGGGTGTTGCTTTTCGGACGCCGTCGCAGCGGATTTAGACGCGCAGTGGCTCCGATTCTCTGAGCTCACGCTCAGACAAATTCCTTTAGCCGCTCCCGCAGTGTTTGATACGCGCGGAAGAGCAGCGACTTCGTCGCAGACTCGGAGAGCTTCAGCACCTCGCCGATCTGCTTGTAATCCAAACCCTCGTATTTATGCATCAGAACGGCGGTCCTCTGTCGTTCCGGCAGTGCCATCACGTGCTGGCGGATGGCGTTCATCCTCTCCCGGCGAAGCATGTCAGCCTCGGCGCTGGGCGTCTCGTCGGCGACGTCCGGCGTCGTTCCGGTCTCGGCATCCGGTTCATCAAGATATACGGTCGAAGCCGAGCGTTCGTGCCGTGTGTCACGGGCGTGATTGACGCCCAAATTGGTGGCAATCCGATACAGCCACGTGCTGAACCGGGCCTCAGCCCGATAGGTTTCACGCGACCGGTAAACCCGGAGGAAGACCTCCTGAGCCAATTCCTCGGCCACCGCCTGGTTGTGGACCATCCGGAACATGAAGTGGATGATCGGTTTACGGTACTTCGCGAGCAGTACATCAAACGCCGCCATGTTCCCGGCGCGGAGTTCCAACATCACTTCGGCGTCGGTCAGGGCAGAGAAGTCACCCCTGGCGATCGCCGCGGCCCGCTCTTTGACGCGCTCCGGGCTGAGGTCGACTGCGCTTGCAGGCCGGTCTGCTGGAAGGCGTTGGCCTGGAACCGTCTGACCGAGGACCCCGGGATGGAGCGCCAGCGTGCTCATATCTTCCTCAACCCCATCTTCTGCAGGAGGTTGCGCCGTCTCGTCCGAATCTGCCGGTTTCGGCGGATCAGTCGGGCGGTCTGCGGGGTTGGGATACGTCATCCGGGGTATTTTACCCGCGCGACTACTGCGCCGACGAACGCATTTAGTGCGTAATTTGGCGCAGGTCTTAGCCGGTGCTATTCTTAAACAATAGGGCCTGACGCGGTGGGCGTCTGAGTCTGATGCCACTCCGGCATGGGCGCATAACTCAGCGGTAGAGTGCCACCTTCACACGGTGGAAGTCGTAGGTTCGAATCCTGCTGTGCCCACCAATAGAATCAACGAGTTAACTTGCCATAAACGAAGCCTTTCCGAGGGTGCGGAAGCTCTTTTGTCACCACCGCCGACGGTAGCAGCATCTCCACAACCCTGGCGTTCGCTTCCCGCTTCTGCGACGACACCGCTCAAGTGTAGAGGTCGAGGGTTATCTTGCAGTTCGCGTGACGGAGCAAGTTCCTAAGCTACCTTTACGTCAACCCCAAGTGACCGCAGGTTCGTCCCCAGCGAATGGCGGAAAGTGTGCCAACCAATCGTCTTTGCGAGTTATCCCGGCACGCTCCAGAGCAGGCCGAATGATCTTTCTGCAAGATCATGTCCGGCCACACGGGAGCCTTCCCGTTCTTCCTGACAGAAGGGAACAGGAAGTCTTCAGGTCCGCTATGGCCGCTCGACTTCCGCCATCCGGCGAGAGCGTCTGCCACCACAGGGTGAAGGGGAACGGGCTTGGGCGCTGGCGGCCGTTTTGGTTTCACCAATCTGACCGCGCACACATGACTTGTTCACATCTCACCTCAAGCGTCTCGAAGTTTACATCGCGCCAAACAAGCGCAATCAACTCCGAACGGCGAAGCCCAGTCGTGCCGGACTAACAACACCATGACCCATTCCCGGTCGGGCAGTTCCTGAAGCAGAGCGCCGAACTCTTCCGGCGTCAATACCTCCGGCGCCTCAACCGCTTTGCCGAACAACGAGCTCCCTTGATCGGGTTTGTCGAGACCATGCAGTGCAGTATGGCGTGCGCAAATACAGCCGACATGATGTTCCTGATCTTCGACTTCGTTGCCGGAGCCAAATCAAGCGAACGGAGCCACGTTTTTACTTCGACGCCCTTCATTTGGTCCAGGTGGAAGGTGACCCCATTTCGGTTCGATGTGCTTATCGAGAAAACCCTGATACACCTCACAAGTGGACGAGCGTTTTTCACTGTTCCCCTGTGAAGTGCTTTTTGTAATGGTGAATGAGTGCAGACACCGTTTCAGGTGACCGTACGTCAGAGTTGATCTTTGCGCGGAGACGAAGGACTTCCTTCTCAACATCCCGGCGGTGCGGAAACTCCCGAACCGTACCGATACGCTGCTTGCGATAGACACGTCGTCCGTCCACTTCTTCGTAGAAGCGGGAATACGCGTGTCTTACCGCCGTCTTGTTCTTCCAACGCACAATGCTCCCATTTTGAAAACGCGGTGTTCCGATCAATGGATGAATCCTCCCTTGGTCGGAGCATCGGTGGGCTGGCGTGAGTGTATCGGGACCCGTGGAGACAAGGAAGCCCGACGGCCCTGTGCGGCGGGAGAGCATCCAGTTCTCCAGATCGTGCGCGAGAAAGCGCCATAAGCGACGCATGACCGAGTGTGATGGTGGCTGATGGATCGGCGATGGGCTGATAGATTTCCGGTTGCGGAGCCACTGTCTGCGCGGCGCATTCGGCTATTCCGCTAAAAGCCAAGGAAGCGAGTAGAGCTGTGCATAGCGTGGCTGCAAACGGCAACCGGGACCTGGACATCGACTGGGCAGCGTTCATTTCTGCGTTTCTGCACTCGTCTGTGAGTGGGCAGCCTCGATTCTGGAAGTGATCGTATCTTGCGCGCGTTTTAGACGGCGAGACATCCCGGGAAGGTCGAACTTCGTTTCGTGTTGGTACCAATCGGGCATGGATGAGGTCTCCCGTGTTGCGATGGCGGCCTGCATCTCTTCAAGGTGGACTGATGCCGCGGAGAGCGCCCGGTTTGCCAAGGGCGCATCCTCGACAGAGATGTACCCGTTGGCCACATCTCTCAAAAAGAGATTAGCTGCCAACATAAACTTTGCATCGCTGAGTAATGATTCATTGAGGAAACGGCGACTCTCCGGCGGCGCCTGCTCCACTATATGCTGTGTTGTTGTGACAACCGCCTGAAGGCGCGTGGCTGCAGCGGTGGTTCCGTTGACGATTGCGTGCGGCTCATCCGAAGCGCCTGAGTACGCCGGATCAATCTTCAGCATGTGAGGATCTCGGAACAGAGGATCCGAAGTGTAGCGGCCAGTTTCGATTCTTTCGAGGAGGTTCTCGGCAGCTCGCGCATAGCGAAGGTCATGAAAGATGTACTGGCGCGGAAAGTCCTTCAGGTCGGGCGCTCTCTGTTGCCAGTAAGCATAAGTAGTAGTCGTGATAGGCCTCTCGAATTTTCTCTGCCATCGCAGGGTCGAAGTACTCCGCGCAGAAATCGTCCAGCGCATCGTCCGCGTTCATCTTGTCGTCCCACAAAAGCCTGGAGGCAACGCTCACTTCCATCGTGAACTCTCGCAGATTGCCAATGTTCAGGACCACCAGGTCGAGACGCCCGGGCTGCAATCCTTGTGTCACCTGCTGAAGATTTGCTTCCATCTTCCAGGGACCTTCCCCCTCAGCCACGTGTGAGCCGGTCGTGAAGAATTGCAGGTTGAAGTAGTACCCGAACTCCTGTCCGTCGGCGTGCGGGTGAAAGATCTCGGGGCGAGGGATAGTGGTCCCGCTGCTCATTGGCGTAGTTCCAGATCAGCAGCGGGTCCTTTGGGGGTGTGAGCTCTCCGGCGTCGAGAAACTGTCCAACCTCGTTATAGAAGACGGTTCGCACAAGAGGAACGGGGCCGCGGCTGACCTGGCGCAGAAGGCGCATCTGGTGGCTCAGCATGGCGGAGATGACCCGGGCACGTTCAGAGTCAGACTGCGGGGCGTCGGGAAAGCTTCTCCAGAACGGCTTATCTCCATCAACCCGGAATTCGATGGATTGAATGACGTCGAGGTGTTCGTCTTCCACGAAGTGGATGGCGTAGGTCCAGAACTCATCTAAGTCTTTGAGATTCGAGAGGCGCAAAGGAGGCGAGGGCATATGCCGCACGGTGCTCCAATACTTATCCCAGTCTCCCAGCAGGAAGCCAAACGGAGCGAGATGGGTGAATGTAACTTTGATGCCCCGTTGTTTACAGCGGCGGGCGAGCACGAGGCCAAGGTTCGGCTGGTCGTCCCAATTGCTGATGTGGTCGACATCCAAGCAGGTTGAATCGCAAGCGAAGAAGCGTTTCGAGAAATATATCCACGTGGTCGTTCGACTCTGATAACCATGGAGCGAGCATGTCCGTGTCATTCGGAAACCATCCGCGCCAGCGCACTGCCGGTGCGTTGACTCTTTGAAAAACTGCCGGCTTGATTTCGACTAAAGGGCTGGTGTGCGGCTGCCAGCCACTCCAAAACCAAAGAGGTGGAACGCCCAGTGCCTGTTCCGAGAATTGATAGATGCTATAGATAGTTCCACGCACGTCACTCCCCTGCAGCACGATTCGGATCGGTCCGCCGGAGATCTGTGAAATAGAGTAGCTTTCCGCTGCGGTCAAGCTGCTGTCGCGATAGCGACGTGTTGCCGCCCCATTGCATGTAACTATGATGGCCGGTACACCGCCGGCCTGCTCTGCGCTTAAGACAAGCGGGGACTCGGCGCCGAGCACCTTACGCAGGTCCCGCCGAAGGTCCGCGGCGGCGACCTGAATTGCTGGATCTTCTGCCGGGTCTACCACGACCTCGATCCCGCCGTGAACCTGCAGAGGCACAGCTTGTGCCTCATCGTGGGAAGCTAGAGCGACCATGCACACGATCGCGAACATCCAGCGGAGATACCGCATGGGAAGGCGCAGCATATTCTGGGTCCTCGGCTGATCAAATTTTCAGAAGCTTGCCTTCACTCCCACCTGCATCTGCCGGCTGTTGCTGGCGCCGGTGATCACACCGAAGCTTCCGAGCACGCTCGAATTGGTACTCGGAGAGTTCCGTAGGTCGGATGATTGGTCACGTTGAAAGCCTCACCACGCAGCTGCACGTTGAAACGCTCGTGTATCTTGAAGTTCTTCATAAGAGCTGTATTCAGATAATCGCTGTAGGGTGCTCGAATGTCCCCGCGGTACGGCGGCGTAGGAGAGACGCCGCCAGGCGTGAGCGGCGACACGTTGTAGTACTGGCTGGGCAACTGAATAAAGGCTGCAGGATTGAAGTAAGGATTTGTTGGATTACCGTTGCTACCCTTAATGTTTCCAAGTCGATGCTTAATGGGACCGGGCGCCATTGGATTGCCTTGGATAATTGGACGACCATTCGAGCCGGTAATAGCAAGCGGCAGCCCAGACTCAAGATTGAAGAAATTAGAGATTTCCCATCCGCTGAGCGCGGTGCGTAAGACGCCGCGCGTGAAACCATCTCCCTGGAAAAACACCGGCATGTTGTAGACCATCGTCAACCGCAAGAGTTGCGGCTGGTCGAGTGACGAAATGGCGTGATAGTTTACAAGCGCGTTGTGATAGTAGGACTTGTTGACCAGACTGGTGATGTTGTTATGCTCCAGCTTGGACCAGGTATAAGTTGCAAGGACCTGTAACTGATTCGTGATCCTTTGCTGATAGCGCGTCTGAAGGGCATTGTAGGTCGTCGTTCCTGAGTTCACCCCGTCTTCGGTCAGCGAAGTGAACTGTGGGAATGCTGTCTGAAGATAGTGCTGCGCGATTGTGGATGAAGCCCCAAGTGTTGTGTTTGTGGGAAGCTGCCCATAAAACGGGTTTGCAACCTGATTATTTTGTGAGGAGATGTTGAGCGGGAGCGGGAGCTCATTGAGGTCGAAGCTTTCGAACTCTTTAAGACTGAGCATGCCCACGTATGCAATCTGCAGGTCGGCACTCTTGGGGAGGCCTTGCTGAACGCTGAACTGCCACTGCTGCGAGTACGGCACAACACGATCGGAATTCAGGAAACTGAGGCTGGAGCCCGTCTGAGTAAGCGTCCCGTTTGCAGTGCCCACTGGTTTCGTGATGCCATTCGGGAACGGATTTGAGATCGTTGTCGCAGCCGTGGCGCTGCTGTTTGTTGTCCCGACATAGGTGGTGCTGGAGCTGAACGTCGGCACGCTGCCCTGGTCGGTCAAAAGCTCGTTGAGCGGACTGTAGAAGAGCGCGTATCCTCCGCGAAAGACGGTGGTCGGCGCGGCGGCATAGGCGAATCCGATATGCGGACCGACGTTATTCGCGTCGATGTAGCCGCCACGCCTTGGATTGCCGTTCACGCCGGCGAATTGAATGCCGCCAGCGAGGGTTTTGCCAGGAATCGCGAGACTAACCGGAGCGTTAGGATCGAAACCGAACGAGATCTGGTTGTGACGCTCGGTATAGGGGGTCTCAAGGTCGTAGCGAAGTCCGAGCGTAAGAGTGAACTTCGGAGTCGCTCGCCAGTTGTCCTGTATGTAGAGGCCCATATAACGATTCTGAAGTGCGAGTGGGGCAGTGGAGGCCAGCGAACCGGAATCCGAGAGCCCGAGCAGAAGAGATGCGACACCGCTGCCTGAGCTCTGGAGAGCAGAGGTACTGGTTGGATTCGACGCTGTGAACTTCTGGGTCACAGTAAATGTGCCCGCTGCAGAGACGCCCTGACTCGCGGTGTTGTACTGATAGGTGCGCCAGTCCACGCCGAACTTCAGGCTGTGGTTCCCTTTCTGCTTATTGAACGTGACGATGGCAGTGTAGCCATTGTTGGCGATCAGATTGGCCCGCGCGCCAAGGCTGACTCCGGTATCTGCTGAGTCGATCGCAAAATTCGGCCAGCCTACAATTGCCTGATTATGAGTAAGGCTCGCGGGAAGTTGCCACGAATCCGGTGATTTCTGTCCAAAGGCACCGTAGCTGTCGTTGTTGACTCGCCTGATGAAGCCGCCACTAAAGGACCCGACAAATGTTGGCGAAAAGGTGTAGGTATCGTTCAACACGGCGGCATACCTGGACTGCAGGTAGGTGTCGATATTGGCTCCGCTGCCGTTGTACTGCTGCGCGCCGTCGATCAGTACGGTCGGGCTCTGATTGCGGGAGAGATAGCTGTAGCGCGCGAAGATCCGCTGTTTATTGCTGACCACGTAGTCCGCGCGCTCGCTGAAGTTTGATTGGGAGACAGTGTAGGTCGCATCCTCATACCAGTTCTGAACTCCCATCTGATTGTTGGCGCCGGCTATGTTGGGGCCGCCCGATTCGGTGAGCAAGGTCTGGAGCACCGCCTGCCCGGTCGGATTGATAAGGGCTTGCGGAATGATGGCGCAGTTCGTGCCGGTCGCCTGTGTGCCATAGCTGGGACCCGGCGTCAGCACAGGGGTGACCGGAACTCCGTTCAGGCACTGAAATGGTTTTCGTGTGGAGAAGGTGCCACTGCCATTCAGAGTCGTCGAGTACGGGTTATATAGAGTGAGTGGCGTTCCGGCTTGGCTGCGCGTGGCGGAGAAGTCGCCCTTTGACTCCGCCGCGGTTGGCACGCGAGTTGTCTCTGATAGATCTCGGACGTCGTGATCGCCCTCGTACGCCGAAGCAAAGAAGAAGCGGTCCTGCCCGTTGTAAAGGTGTGGGAGGATGACCGGTCCGCCAATGAAATATCCAGTCTGGTAATAATTCACGTCCGGCCGTGGTGTATGGCTGTTGTCGTTAGCCCACGTGTTCGCGTTCAGGCCCTTCCAGCGGCCGAAGCCGTACAGAACACCGTGGAACTTGTTAGTCCCGGCACGGGTTTCCATGACCACCGCGCCACCCGTCGTGCGACCAAGCGACGCATCCAGCATCGTGGCGTTCACTTTCATTTCGTCAACAGAATCGACAGAAGGTACGACAACAACTGAGCCAGTGGAGAGCGGAACAGTGTCGGGCATGCCATCGAGCACCCACGCATTGCCGCCCTGAATCCCACCGCCGCCGTTGATGCTGATCGCGGTCTGGTTATCGCTCGTATAGGTGCCCTGCGATTGCCCGGTGACCCCGGGAGCCAAGCGAACGAAGTTAGCAGCGTTCCGATAGATCGAGGAGGCGACCTCCGTTACGACCTCACGCGAGATCAGCTGGCTGAGATCGCTATTGGTCGTTTCGAGCAGTGCACCGCCCGATGTAACATCAACCGACGCTGTGTTTGAGCCCACTTTGAGAGCGAGATCCACGGTGATACGGCTTCCCGCATCGACGCGCACATCCCGGCGCGTCGTCTCTGAAAACCCGGCCGCCGCGGCTGAGACCATGTAATTGCCCGGAAGCAGGAACGAAAACTGATAGGCACCCGCCTGGTCCGTTTTGGTCTCGATTTTGATCCCCGTATCGGTCTGTGTGAGCGTCAACTGAGCTCCTGGTACGGCGGCGCCACTGGGATCTGTGATCGTGCCTATGACGACCCCGCGAACCTCCTGCGCAGCGAGAACAGAAGGGATCAAGATCACGATCGAGCCGATTACGGCACGAGTCAGTAGGTTCCGAAGCACGTCACTCATCTCCCTGGGCGGAGAGTTCACGACAGGCGGTCGGCCGTCGGTTCTCCAAGCGCAACACTAGGCGGCGATGGAGCTCGCGGTAGTGTTTTTACGGTAAAAAGGCGCAGAAAGGCGGAGATTTCATATAAAGCGGAGGATTAGGACCGTCGCGTCGATCTTCTGAAAACGGCTCCCCTTGCGCCCGGCACGCGCATTCGTTTACGGTTAATCGTTCTCAAGGAAGTCGGCTGTGGCAACAACTCCGCGCATACTCGCTAAAGGCGAGGCGAAAACCCCCGCTCAACGAGAACGATATGCACTTCTACAGCGCATACTGTGGAGCCGCCAGTTTGAGCGATCCGAGCGGCTGCGCAATTTTCTGGAGTATGTCACGAGCCGCGTCTTGGCCGATCCTGATGTCGAGGTGCATGAGCAGGAGATAGGCAGTGATGTCTTCAATCGCCCTCCGGCTTACGACACTGCCTCAGACAACATCGTTCGAGTGACTGCGTCACAGATCCGGAAAAAGCTGGAGGAGTATTTCTGTTCTGAGGGGGCAACCGAACCCGTGATCCTCGAGATTCCGCGCGGGCGATACACTCCCCTTTTTCACGAGCGCACTTCGCTTCCGCAGGCGATGGCCGGCACGTCGGTCACGGCAGCGGCTCCGGACCGGAATGAGATTCTGCTCCTGCGGAGCGCGCTTGCCTTTGTGCTCGCTGCCTTAGTTGTGTGCGCAGGACTTCTCGTCCGGCAACATCGAGCAGCACAGGGAGGCGCCGAGACACCAGCACTCACAGCTTTGTGGTCCGGCCTGTTCTCACCCTCACGACCGACCAGCGTTGTTGTATCTGACTCAAGCCTCAGTCTCTATGAAGATTTGTTAGGGCGCTCACTATCGCTCGCAGACTACATTACGGCACACAGCGAGGCGGAGGACCGCTTTGTCGTATCGAATCCCGCGTTGAGCCAGTTTGCGCGTCTGGTGTTCGGCCGCGGGCTCACCAGCAGAGCAAGCACCAGCACCGTGTATCGAATCGCCGAGCTCCGGAACCACAATTCGTCGAGCATGCTCATCGTCCGTCCGAAGGACTTCAGCATCGACACCATGAAATTCGCCAACGTAGTGCTGCTCGGAAGTCCCAGAGCGAACCCGTGGGTTGAGCTGATCGAGAAACAGCTGCAGTTTCGTTATGTTTACGACGAGAACACACACCACTCTGCTTTTCAGGAGGTCACGACGAACTCCGGAGAGCCGATCAATTTCCCGACTGACTCAAAGACCAGCTACTGCAGGATCGCCTTTGTGCCGAACCTCAGCGGCAACGGCAACATCCTGAACATCGCCGGAACCGAGACGGAGGGCACCGAAGGTGGCGGCGAATTTGTCACTAATGAGAGGACGCTGGAGCAACTTCGCCAGCGACTGGGCGCCAAGGACGGTTCGTTTCCCTATTTCGAAGTGTTGCTGAAAAGTGACAGAGTTGGTGGTGCAACACCGCAACTTACGATTGTTGCCGCTCGGTTGGTTCACCCTCAACAATAGCCATTTGTATCTCTTGCCCGGGCGAACGAAAAGCCGCTCAGGTGGATATGGATGACGGGGCGGGCGGTCGATGTCGCCGCGCCGCAGTTCTGAGAACCCACTCGCCTGCATGTAGAACTGATTCCATCTCACGATTGTGGCCACGGATGAGTCCAGAAAGACCCGCATCGAGGAGGTCTGCCTGATCTGAGTGGCTCCATCACTCGAACTGGGCCTCGGAAGCGGTCGGGCCCGGCGAAGGGGGCTCTCCGACCCCGCCTCAAGCCAACTGCATTCCCGCCTCGCCTGAGGCTCTATGGATTGTGGCAGTTCGCAGAATTCGGCAGCATCTTGCTGAATTTCGCAGATTTGCTCCGGAGGCGCAGAGAACAGCGGTACGTGCCTTCTCCTCATTACCAAAGACATCTTTCACACCCTGCTCTCCGGAGAACTCGGCTACTCCCAGGTATCTATCCTCAGACTTTAGAGAGATAGTACTGGGAATCAGGAAGCCGAGAACAGATCACACACCGCAGATCGCAGAAGCTACCCATTCTCCACTCCCGGCAGTAAGATCTACGATCTCAGCAACGGACATCCAGCTACGTGCAGGCGCTCGGCACCGACCTGAGCCTCTCGGAAATAGCGCGAACTTTCGAGGACCGGCGTTGATGGCGAGGAAACCCGTGTTCAGTGGGTCCAGAGCAGTGGGGCGGGGGCGAAGGCAAGCCCTACCTGTCGTCGCTCCCTGCATCGCTCGGCTAGCTCCATCTGGATCTCCTGTTGCATAAGTCTCCACTCTCTGATGGAAAGAACCCTATCTCCGGCAGCACCTCTCTGAACTCCGCAAACAGAAACTCCGGCTACGAGCGGAAGAGATCCGGCCGGTTCCAGTCCTCTCAGGACCAGGAGTACCGAACAGCCGAAACCCATACATAGAGTGGATGAGAAGCTCGTGAAGGCACTTCCATGCGGCAGTAGATTCGCGATCTCCGCCAGCTACAACCAGCTACGTGCAGGCTCTGAAGACGTACGAGAGCTCTGAGACGGAACACCGAGCGCTCTCAGGACCAGCACCGGAAGCGAGGAACCCCGCGTCCAGCGGGGGCTTCCGAGCCATGCTCCGGGTCCGGCGCGGCAGCGGTTTCGGAACTCGGCAGCCGCGCGCGGCGAGACGCACTGAGTCCTAAGAGCGTTCGAAGCGCTCCGCGCTGACCGCCGACCAGGCCTGCACCCGACGAGCACGTTGGGCAGCCTCGAAGACCGCGTCGTCCGAGCCCACCGAGAAGACCGTCCGCCTGCCGGCGTCGGCTTCTCGTCCCCGCGGAAGTCGACGTTCCTGGCAACTGCGATGGCCTGACCTTCGTGGAGCACGCCGAACCCGTAGCTTTCCTCGATCGCGATGTTCTGGATGTTGAACTGAGGCTCGTCCCACTCCCGTACGTGAGGACGCTCGTCCACAATCAGGGCACCGAGGTTCCGAGAGTTGAACAGGATGATGTCGGTGGTCTTGGCATCGGTGTCGAAGTTCATGAACGGGGAGACCAGGAAATCAGGGCTGATTTTGGCAGGGCAGCTCAAAAAGGCTAAGTTGAGACTTGCAGTTAATATATCGTCGATATATACAGGAGCACGTACGGATCCCTTCTCTCAGCCTCGCCTTGTCCGTCACCGCCGCCGCCCCGCCACCCGTTCTCAGGTCCGTCAGCGCGCCCGCCAGTTCCGCGACCGCTACGCCCTCGAGGCCGGTCTCGATCAACTCCATCTCGCCTTCCTCAACGAGGAGCTCTGCTCGATCGAGGAGGAGTTATGAAGACAGCCGCCATCTACCTGCGGGTCTCCACCGTGGATCAGCATCCGGAGACGCAGCTGCATGATCTCCGCGCTATGGCCGAGCAGCGTGGGCTTCAGATCGTCCGCGAGTACACGGACCGGATCTCCGGGACCAAGGCACGTAGGCCAGGTCTCGATGAGCTGCTGCGCGATGCTCGGCGCGGCCGCTTCCAGGTCGCGCTGGTCTGGGCCTCGGACCGGATCGCCCGGTCCGTCCGGCACTTCCTGGAAGTGCTCGATGAACTCAATCACCTGAAGATCGAGTTCGTCAGCTTCCGCGAGAATCTCGACACCGGCGGCCCGCTGGGCCGCGCGGTGGTGATCATCATCGGCGCCATCGCCGAGCTCGAGCGCAACCTCATCGTCGAGCGCGTCCGCGCCGGCATGCGCCGCGCTCGTCTCGAAGGCCGGCACATCGGAAGAAATCCACTGGTCTTAGATCACCAGGCCATATGCCGCGATCGGCATCGCGGACAGAGTCTGCGTCAGATCGCGAAAGCTCATCGGATCTCTACCGCAACCGTCCAGCGCGTGCTGCGCAAGCACGCTACCGCACAGGACGAACTCTACTGCCGGGAGTGGTAGCTTTTACTGCTCTAGGCTCCTATGAAGGAAGGAGATCTGTTCTCTGGGCTTGATCTTAGTAGGATCTCTATCTCTTCCAAGGCTGGAGAGAGATACCTGCTCGTAGGGCTATCTGTAGAGAGTGTGTGGAAGAGATGCTCTGGTTATGGAGAGAGGGCAGGCAGGAAGATGATCTCTGAGCCCCCCCCGGCCACTGCCGTCAGAGTGTTGTGCGTTTCACGTCTCGCGGCGCTTTGCCTCGTTCTTCTTGAGATCACTTCTCCGGCATTGGCACTCGAACGACCTGCGGGTGGTAAATGTCGAGATTGGTGGCTAGCCCCGACACATTCATCGTGTTGCAAACGTAGGTGAAGAGAACGTCGTCGTGCTCGAACTCCGGGTGCTCCTTGCCCGCGTAGCAGAAGACGTCGTTATCGCGCTTCGGTCCAGGCTGCATCTCCGGAATGTGATAGATGACATTGCCTTCGGTCCACGGTCCGGTTAGTTCCGGCGCGGAGCGAACGATGACCTTGTCTGTAAAACCGCCGGGATCGAGGAGGACGGCAATCCAGCGATGGAGATCGGGGTGGTAGCGAATGGAGAGCTCGCTGCTGCCGTGTGTCATGATGACCTTGGCATGCGCGGGATCAAAGCCGGGCTTCCATTGCCCGTCGTCGGCGAGATACTCAAGATGCTTCTCTGGTCGAGAGAGATCCGAGAGCGAAATTCTTGTGACCAGCAGAGGACGGCTGCCGCTCTCATAGAGAGCAAAGAGATACGCGTATTTGCCGTCGACGAGAGTCGTGGCGGAGGGATACGCTTTCACGCCGTCGGCGACGAGCGGATGGATTTTGACCTGCCAATTCTGGGGATCGCGATCAAGGTGGGTGACCTGGGCAAGGTCTGAGCCGCAGGTCTCGAAGTCCATAGCCCAAGGACTGGGCTGCTTCGCATGGCGGATGCAGAGCAGTGTGACCCAGAGGTCGCCGTTGGCGTAGAAGCCGTCGAGGGCCCAGTACCAGTGATCGGGATTCGCGGGCGAAAAGTAGCTGATGGGATGCCCCTGCGCGTCGTGCTTGATAACGTAGTGCAGATGCCAGCCGGTGCTGTCGCAGGTGGAGATGCCAAGTGTGTTGTGGACCTGCCGCGGGTCGTGGCCTTCAACGACGCGCTGCGGACCGTAGAGTGTGTCGCCGAAGATCCAGACGTCGCGATCGTCGGGCAACGGAATGGAGTAGGCGGCATCGGCTCCCTCCCAGCCGAGCGGCTTGCCGTGGTCGAGCGGAAACGATGGTGTGCAGGTGACGGCGCGCGCAGTCGTCCAGGGGAACGCGAGAGCCAATAGCGTAAGAGCGGCGGGGATCGTGCGGCGGTACATACGTTCTCCTGAGTTACTTCCGGCTGCCCTGAGGCTTGCTGGGCCCGGACTTCCTGGCGTTTTGCGACGTGCTCAACGGCGGAGTCGCGCTCGCGCCGGTGCGCCGCGTGCTCTTGGTGGTCGTCGATGTAGAGGATCGTGGCACGGTCTAAGTCGTCAGACACAATAGAGGTGCGATTGTAGCGTGTATGGCTGCTTGACAGCAGCGGCGGCGAACTTCTAGACGCCTCAGCCGTCTGACATTTACGATCCGATTTCTGGAGCCATCCCGTGTTCTTTCTTCCACCGACAGAGCCGATTATTCGTATCGGCGAAATCAAGACATATGCCGAGGGGCTGGACCATCCGGAGGGGCTTGCGATCGACGGCAATGGAGACCTGTGGGCCGGCGGAGAAGCGGGGCAGCTTTATCGCATCCGTGGAGGATCGGTGGAAGTTGTCGCGCAGTTGGGCGGTTTCTGTCTCGGAATTACGATCTCGCGCGAGCAGGAGATCGTCGTCTGCAATGCGGGCCTTCATTGCGTGCAGTACGTGGATCGCGCGGGAAAGGTGCTGAGGACGGTTGACCGTGCCGGCGGGGCCGCATTGAAAACGCCGAACTTTTCCGTCTTCGATGAAGATGGGAATCTATATTTCTCAGACTCCGGCACGTGGAACGGAGGGGACGGCCATGTGTATTGTGTTCGGCCCAATGGCCGGGCGGAGCACGTAGCTGGACCGTTCCTCTTTGCGAACGGCCTTGCGCTGAGCGCGGATGGAAGTTCGCTGTTCGTCGCGGAGAGCCAGCGCGATTGCGTCACGCGGATTGAGATAGAGCGCCCTGCGAGCGCGGGTGCGCGCGAGGTGTATGCGTCAGGTCTGCAGCGGATTCCGGACGGCCTGGCGCTGGATGCTGAAGGTGCACTGTATGTGACGTGCTATGCGTCGGACTGCATCTACCGCGTGAAACCTGACGGCCATGCGGAACTGTTTGCGTACGACCCGGAGGGGACGATTCTGGCGCGGCCAACGAATGTCGCGTTCGGCGGAGCCGACCGCAAGACGATGCTGGTTGCGAATCTGGGGCGCTGGCACATCTCCGCGATTTCGGTGGATGTCGCCGGGCAGCCGCTGGTGGGAGACCGCGAGGCACGGCGTTGAAGGCTCGGTGAACGGATGGCACAGGGTGGAGACCGATGAATGTTGAAGGACCTCGTTGGCGAGGGCGCAAGTGCATGCTGCTGGTAAACGATATGGTCTATCTCACCGTGCTGTGTGAGGGCTGCATCCTCGCGGAGTTCGGGCGCGTGAGCGCGGACGGCGTTCATTCGCAGAATTTGCTTTGGGAGAGCCCGTGGGCACGGGAGGACTCGAGCGCGCGCAGTGACGACATGGTGCGCGCTTTGTATGGAGATATCGGCGCGGGACGCTTCCTCGAGCGCTTTACCGGTCACGCATTGTGCCTGAACGAGTTTGGTCCAGCATCGGAGGAGGATGTCGCTGCTGGAAGCGGGCTGCACGGCGAGGCTTCGCTGATCGAGTGGAGCTTCAGTGAGTTACACACGGCTTCGGTCCGCGCAACCGCGGAGCTTCCGCTTGCACGACTGCGCGTAGAGCGTCGATTTTCACTGCTCCCCGGGGAGAGCATCGTACGAGTCGACGAGACTGTCACCAACCTGTCAGCCGAAGCGCAGCCGCTTCATTGGGTGCAGCACGCGACGGTGGGGCCGCCAATGTTTGGTGAGGGAGCGCGCGTCGCTTCGTCGGCCACGAGAGGGGTCACGGGGCCACGGATGTATGGCGACCGTGATCTTCTGTACCCAGAGGCAGAGTTCGTCTGGCCGCAGGCTCCGAGAGCGGATGGCGGACTGGCGGATCTGCGAAAGCTGTTCGAAGAGCCGGGGACAGGATTCGTCGCGGCTATCCGACAGCCAGAGCGAAGGATCGGATTCGTTGCTGCCGTGAACCCTGCAGAGCGTGTTGCGCTGATCTATGTATTTGCGGTTTGCGATTTCCCGTGGCTGACGTTGTGGGAGGAGAATCGCTGTCGACAGGAGTATCCGTGGAACGGCCACGTGCAGGCGCGAGGGCTCGAGTTTGGCACTACGCCGCTGCCGCTTGGAAGGCGAGCGATCGATGCGGCTGGCGCTGTCATGGGGCATGCGACGTCACGTCGCATTGCGCCGGACGAGCGGATACGGGCGCCGTGGGCAGTGGCAGCTGTGCGATTGGCTGATCCGGCGGAAGCAATCGAGGACATCACGGTAGAAGGCGATGTTCTTCGAATGGTGAGCGGCGGTCGAGCGGTTGAGATGCGAGCGCGAGGACTGGAGACGTTCCTGCTTGGGTGAGATGCGATGAGCGCAGCACGGTGATAGCAGAGGAACTCACGAGCGGGAGCCGGTGGCGCAGCGCCCTGCGAACGCTTAGTGGATGAACTAGAGGAGGGAAGATGCCGGAATACGAAGACAGCGAAACAAATCCGAGTGTGGACGGGAGCGTCAAGACGGCGCTTGTTACGGGCGCCGGAAGCGGCATCGGAGCGGCAACGGCACGCGAACTGGCCCGCGCAGGAATGCATCTGATCGTCTCAGACATCAACCTGGAATCGGCGGAATCGGTTGCCGCGGAGCTTCCACACGCGCGAGCTGTGCAGATGGATGTGACCTCGCCTGAGAGCATTCGGCAGAGTCTCGAGTCGATCGCCCGGCTCGATGTGCTCGTCAATAACGCCGGCATCGGGCTCGTCGGGGACATCGCACACACTTCGCTCAGCGACTTCGAACGCGTCATGCAGGTGAACGTCACGTCTGTGTTTCTTGTGACGCAGGCAGCGCTGGGGCTGCTACTCGCGTCGCGCGGTTCAATCGTGAACATTGCCTCGGTCGCAGGGCTTGTCGGGATTCGGCAGCGATTCGCATACTGCGCGTCGAAGGGTGCCGTCGTCGCCATGACACGTCAGCTCGCGGTGGAGTACCCGGTCAAGTTGAGAGTGAACTGCATCTGCCCGGGAACGATCGACAGCCCTTTCGTTGCGGGGTACTTGGAGAAGTATCATGCGGGGGAGGAAGAGAAGGTGCGCGAGGAGCTTATGGCGCGGCAGCCGGTCGGCCGGCTGGGGCGTCCGGAGGAGGTCGCGGCGCTGGTGCGGTATCTCTGCTCGCCGGAGGCGGACTTTATGCATGGAAGCGTGCTGACGATCGATGGCGGATGGACGGCAGCTTGATCGCGATCTTTGAGAACGGAGAGCTCGATGAAGCTGATTCGATTTGGTGAATGCGGCGTGGAGAAGCCTGGCGTGCTGGATGCGCAGGGCGTCAGGCGCGATCTGTCGGCGTACTTTGCGGATTGGGACACCGCGTTCTGGAGCACCGGCGGCCTCGAGAGGCTCTGCGAGATCGTTGCGAGCGAGGCGCTCCCGGCGGTTGATGAAGATGTGCGCTGGGGTGCGCCGATTCCCAGGCCAGGGAAGATCGTGTGCATCGGGCTGAACTACTCGGACCACGCAGCGGAAACCGGCGCTGCCATACCGCAGGAGCCGATCGTGTTTCTCAAGGCGGCGAATACGGTCGATGTGGTGGAGCTCTCGATTGAGCGCATGGGAACTCAGCGGCAGAGGTGTGTGGCAGCGCAGTAGCCGTTGGACGAAGTACGGGAAGGAAGCGGGCAGATATGCAGCAGACGTGGCGATGGTTCGGTCCGCGAGATAAAGTGACGCTCGCCGATGCGCGGCAAGCAGGCGCGGAGGGCATTGTGACGGCACTGCACGATGTGCCCATCGGTGAGGTTTGGACGGTGGAAGCGATCGCCGAACGGCAGCAAAGCATTTGTTCGGCAGGGATGGAATGGACGGTCGTCGAGAGCCTGGATGTGAGTGAGCGCATCAAGCTTCGCGAGCCCGGCTTTGAGCAGGACATCGAGAACTACATCGCCTCGCTGCGCAATCTCGCGCGCTGCGGCCTTCGCGTCGTGGCCTACAACCTCATGCCGGTCTTCAGCTGGATGCGGACGGATCTGCGCTTTCCCGTCGCGAGTGGGGGCACCGCGACGCGGTTCGACGCGACGGTCTTCGCAGCGTTCGACCTGTACATGCTACGCAGGCACGGCGCGGAGCAGGAGTGGGGTGACGCACGTTGTCGGGCAGCGCGACAGGTGTATGACTCAATGTCGGAGCAGCAACGCGAGCTGGTCTTGCGCAATATCCTGCAGGGACTGCCTGGAGGGAACGGATCCTTCACTTTGGAGGAGGTTCTCCGCGGAGTTGAACGGTATCGCGGGGTCGATGCGGCAGCATTTCGCGCGAACGCCGCAGAGTTTCTTCGGCGCGTTTGTCCGGCTGCGGAGCAGTTCGGTGTGCGGCTTTGTGTGCATCCGGACGATCCCCCGCAACCGTTGCTTGGGCTACCACGAATCGTCAGCACGGCGGACGACCTCACGTTTCTAATGGAGCAGTGGCCGGGTGAAGCGAACGGCATCACCTTCTGCACCGGAGCGCTGGGCGTTCGCCAGGATAATAATCTGCTCGAGATGGTGCGCAGGTTTGCGCCGAGGATATGGTTCGCCCACCTGCGTTCGACGCAGCGAGATTCAGACGGCGAGAGCTTCTTTGAGGCGGAGCATCTTGCGGGTGATGCCGATCTCGTGGGCATTGTTATCGAGTTGGTGCGGGAGGAGCGCCGCAGATGCAGCGAACGAAACGTGCTGCCGCTGCCGTTCCGCGCGGACCACGGCCAGGAGCTTCTGAACGATTCGGAACGTAATGCACAGGCTGGATACCCGGCGATCGGCCGGCTGCGCGGCCTGGCTGAGTTGCGGGGAGTGATGCGAGCAACGGAACGTATGCTATCAAACTAAGGTGACACGATGAAGAGCTATCAAGGAAAGCGCGCCATTATCTTCGGCGGAACATCCGGCATCGGTCTCGCAACGGCGGCGCTGCTCGCCGAGCGGGGAGCCGAGGTGACGGCCGTGGGACCGGAAGCGAACAGGCCGGAGTCGCTGCGCGACTCGGCAGAGGTCGAGTGGATACACGCCGATGTCAGTCACGCGAATGAGATTGCCGCAGCCGTCGATACCGTTTCTTCGCGGGGACCGTTGGATTGGCTGGTCTACAGCGCGGGTATTCAGCGATACGGTACGGCAGACGAGGCCTCGATTGAGCAGTGGGATTTGGTGCAGAGTGTGAATGCGCGCGGCGCATTCATCGCGGCGCATTTTGTCGTACCGAAGATGACGCGCGGCGGCGCAATCGTGCACGTTAGCTCGGTCCAGGGTGTCGCCTGCCAGACGAGCGTTCCTGCGTACGCTGCCAGCAAGGGAACGCTCGATACGCTGACGAAGGCCATGGCGATTGACTTTGCCGCGCGAGGAATCCGCGTGAATGCGGTGCTCCCTGGGACCGTCGATACGCCGATGGTGCGCGCCGCGGCGGAGATGTTCAGCGAAGGACGATCGTCTGATGCGGTCGTCGCGAGGTGGGGCGGGACGCATCCGCTGGGTCGAGTAGCGCAACCGCGCGAGATTGCTCAGGCAATCGCTTTCCTGCTAAGCGAGGAGGCATCGTTCGTCACCGGAGCCCTGCTGCCGGTCGATGGCGGCCTGCTGGCTCAGCTTGCGGTAAAGCTGTAGGTCTCAGAGGTCTAGCAGTTGTGATTTGCTATCGATACAGCGACGCCACTTCCGCGACTCTGCCGCGCCGGTCGCGCTTCAGAGGAGTGAAACCGACGCGTTGGTCGACCGACCCGGTCACCCTCAGCCAGTGCTCAGGGAAGAAACGCCTCACTAACGCGATTTCCGCGTGTGCGCCCTCGTCCTGGCTATGCCGATCATGCACGATCTCGGAGTCGACGAATCCTCTAATGCAAGGCGGTGGCCAGCGACGGTCTTCGGATTACTTGCGGGTAGTAGATGTTGTGGTGGGTCGCTAACTCAGGGACGTCCATGGTGTTGCAAACATACGTGAAAAGCAAATCCGAGCCGGTTTCGAGTTCAGGATGTTCTTTGCCGGCATAGCAGAAAACATTCTTATCGTGTCTTGGACCGGACATCTCGGGCATCACATAGATCACTTCGCCTTCTGTCCATGGGCCGGTAAGACCTGGTGCAGTCTTGACGATGATCTTGTCGGAGAACACTGCTGGATCCACCGTGACGGCCAGCCATTTTTTCAGCTCTGGATGATAGCGAACTGATAGTTCAGAGCTTCCGTGTTGCATGACCTCCTTCGCCTTGGTCGGATCGAAGCCGCGTTTCCAGGTCCCATCCGCTGCAAGGTATTCAAGGTTATCCGCCGGTGCCGTGAGCCTTTCGAGCGAAATGCGAGTCGCGAGCAGCGGACGCGTACCCTGCTCGTAGAGTGCAAAAAGATAGGCGTAACCGTCATTCACCACGGCTGCGGCCGCGGGGTACGCTTTGACGCCATCCGGAACTAACGGATGAATGGCGACATCCCACTGCTGAGGATCCAGCTCGAGGTGGGTAATCTGTGCCAGATCAGAGCCGCATGATTCGAAATCCATTCCCGCTGGCGCTGGCTTGGATGTGTGCCGGATGCAAAGCAGCGTCACCCATAGATCACCATTCGCATAGAAGCCGTCCATTGCCCAGTACCAGTGCGTTGAATCCGTAGGAGAGAAGTAGCTCAACGCATTACCGGATGCATCGTGTCTCAAAACGTACTCTAGATGCCACCGCCCATCTTTGCAGGTTGAGATACCGAGGGAGTTGTGAACCATCTGGGGAGTTTGTCCGATGACACGGCGCTTCGGACCATATAACGTGTCTCCGAAAATCCAAACGTCCCTACCATCGGGGAGCGGAATGGAATACGCTGCGTCAGCCCCTTGCCAGCCCAGCTGTTTTCCAGACTCCAAGGGAAACGAGGCGTCGCACGGGGATGCTCGCATCGATCCAACGGCAAGCACGAACAGGAATGCCATCAGGACCGCCGGGAACTGCATACATCCGCGAGGCGAAACCCTCGATCTAATACCGGAAATCATGTGGTCGAATTCCCTCTCTGATCGCGTACATAGGCGAGCATCGTGCCACATTCTTTCCCGACAGCTGCTCCGTGAGGGCGGATTGTGTACGGACCGATGGCTGCCGGCACGATAAACGTCTCGGCATAGTGCACAACGAACGGTTCGAATGCTCGTGTAGGGCTTTCGACAATCGCTTCTTCGCCTTCCACCAGGTTCAGCACATGCACTGTGCCACGCGTATCGAAGCGGACGGCACCGGTGAACCAGTGGCGCCGCGTCTCAATGAACTCGAGTTCATGCAAACCGGTGCGCTCCTCCCGCCATCCGTCACCGGAAGCTACCGGAATGAATTGGTTGATCAGGTTCTCCTGCACCCACTCGGTTGTGCGATTCCAGTGTATGTTGCGGGCCCCATGTTCCAGGTGAACCGGTCTTGGGTGGCCATCCAGCCCCAAGCGACCCCAGTCCCACAGCTTGAACGTGAAGATATACGGCGTTGCGCTGATCTCCAACACCATCGATCCTTTACCGCTGCAGTGCACCGTCCCGGCGGGGATCAGAAAATGATCGTGTTTCCGTGCCGAAAATGTGTTGACGTACTCCTCCGCCGGAAAATCAAAGTCACCTTCCTGCGCCCGTTCGAGATCGGCAACCATGCGAGAAGGATCGATGCCGTTCTTCAGACCGAGATAGACCGTCGCGCCAGGTTCGGCGTCGAGGAGGTAATAACTCTCGTCCTGCGTGTAAGCCATCCCGAAGTGTTCGCGGATATATTCGGTGAGCGGATGAACCTGCAATGAAAGATTGCCGCCGCCTACTGTGTCCAGAAAATCGAAGCGGATCGGAAACTCGGCGCCGAAGCGCTCATAGACAGCTTCGCCCAGGAGTTCACGTGGGTGCTGTAGTACAACATCGAGCGCAGGTATTTCGACGCGCTGATCACCGAAGCCGAGCAGAAGGCTGTTCTCCTCTGGAACGCAGTCGAAGCACCACGCGTGATTTGGGGCACCGTCATCGGGGAGCGCGCACACACGTTCCATCCAGTGTCCTCCCCATGGTCCGGGGTCGAAAAATGGCACAACCCGGAATGGACGCGTGACAGCGATGTGCAGGCCCTTCCGGAACGCGCCACCTGAGATCATCTTCGGCGCACTGGGCCTGTTGGTGTCGAGTAGAAAATCCAATCGCGAAAGCAACTCCGCTTTCGTTCGGTCGGCGGCACGCCAGTCCAGAAAAAAGGCTCGCTTGTACTTCAGTGAGGCGCGCTCACTGAAGTTGTGTAAACCGAAGTTGGGGATTAGGTCTTTACGTTGACGCCTCTGAAGTTCCCAACGCGCTATGTCTGCGTAGATGAGCAGGGAAGGATTTGGGCAAACCAGCGTCGCTCCGGTGCCAACCACAATCACCTTGGAATGAGCGGATACCTCACGAGTCAACCTCGCCAAGGCGTGAGGATCGAAGAAATCAGCAAGAGCGGTCTCACTCATCCGACCGAACACCGGGTCGTCTGTTAGTAGATTCGTGAATCGCTCCTCAATGACGGCTTCCGGTAGAAGTGCGTCTTCAGCAAGGATCACCTTCCAGCCATGCATATGTTGCGAGATCGCTCCCAGGATCTCCTGAATGAAGACACCGGGGTAGCATTCGACGCAGATCCTGCAATCTTGAAACTCGAGCAAGGAGCTTGCAATCGCTTCCCATCCCACGAAACATTCGCTCGCCGGTCCCGCATCGATAAAGGGGGCTTTGTCGTACATCTCAGTCGGTTCCCTCGGCGAACAAAGTGGGAACGCCGTGCGCTGCAGCCTGGTCGCCTAGTTCGGCAACTGCGATGCGCACTTTACCCCATGGCGTCCATGTGTTCTGCTCGACATACTGTTGCAGCGGCAGAAGAATCTGATTTGCAGCTTTCATTGCGCCGCCGCCCAGAACGATCAATTCGGGATCGAAGGAATGGACAGCCGCCACGGCCATCATGCCCCATACCGTGAGGCAGTGATCACGCACTTCAATCGCGACCTTATCGCCGGCTGCGCTGCCATCGAAGAGAGTGTTAAAGTTTAGTGGCTCGTCCGCGAGGCTACTCTGCGCAAACCCGGGCCATTCGCGGCAGACCATCGGAAGCGACCACCCCGAAGCCTCGGCCTCTGCGCAGCCCTGTCCGCCGCAGGTGCAGCGACGGCCGTTCGCACGCACCGGAACATGGCCACCTAGGACGCCCGCCTGTCCATGGGCACCCACCAGAGGCTTCCCCTCCATCGCCGCGACGCCGCCTATACCCGTACCTAGAGTGAACATCACCACGTCGGAAAAGCCTCGTGCCGCTCCCGCGTACATCTCGCCACGCAGCGCGAGTCGAGCGTCGTTCTCTAGTCGCACAGGCACCCCGAGGCTCCGAAGACCCCAGGTTTCAAAGTCGAACGTAACCGTGTCCTCGTATTTGCCGTTCGTGGAAAGCACTCGGTTACGCCTGGAGTCAACCAGGCCACACATACCGATGCCGAGGCCCGACACCGGAGCTTTCGCAGATCCTGCCAGTCTCTTGAGGCAGTTGGTTACCTCAGGCAAAACGGCCGTGAAGCTAGTGCTGTCAGCGAACGACAGGTGCTCGGTGGCCAATATCGTCTGTTCACTGACCAGGCTGCAAGCTGCGTGGGAGCCGCCAAGGTCGAGGCCGAGAAGTGTCATGAGTAACTCAAACTCCAGAGTGCAAGTCGAACTATATGATTCGCACTCGTCAGGTGTCCAGTCCGATTGTTCGTTTATAGGCAAAACGGGCACAAGTGTGTCGCTGAAAGAGGTAGAATGGGCCATATTTTGTTCGTTTGCGGCACAAACGAAAAGTTCCTGCTTGACTACCCTTATCGCGCTTTCGTAGGATGCACGCGTCTCGTAGAGGAGCATTTTCGGGGTCCGGACTGGGAGGTAGTGTCAACATGCAAAGTGCTGTTCCGCTGAGAGGAATCAAGAAACCTTTTACTTTTCTTCTGGGGCTGGTGTGCCTCGTGTTTTGCGCCGTACTCTCTGCGGCGGCGCAGTTTGACACTGGCACTCTCAGTGGAACGGCGGTAGATAACTCAGGTGCGGTGATTCCCAATGCAACGATCACCGTGACCAACCTGGGCACCGGTCGTTCCACGGCGCTGACCACAAACGGTTCGGGCGCGTTCAGCGCATCAGCCCTTCCGTTCGGCATGTACACCGTCACCGCGACGGCGCCCGGGTTCGGAACCGCGACCAGCAAGAACATTGTCCTGACAGTTGGTGCGGCCGTACACCTCTCTATGAGGCTCTCTGCCGCAGCATCGGAATCCGTGACGGTTACGGGCACCGAAAATAGCGTCAATACGGAAACCACGGTTAGCGGCGAGACCTTCAACTCTACTCAGATCGAGAATCTTCCGGTGAACGGAAGAGACGTGACTGGCTTTCTGGAGATCGCGCCCGGGTCGGTGGGATCCGCCCCAGAATTCCAAGGCAGCGTGAATGGCCTGGAGAACATCTTCAGCGGCTTGAACATTACGGTCGATGGTCAAAGCGCCGTCCGCGGTGATATCACCGGCTTCCTGAACACCGAAGGCCAGGAGCAGCCGCATATTACGCGCTCCAGCATTGACAGCATTCAGGAAATTGACTTTGCCAACAACGGTTACACCGCCGAAACTGGCCACTCACTCGGTCCGCAGATGAACATCATCACCAAGGGCGGCACCAACCAGTTTCACGGCACGGCGTTCGAGTTCTTCCGCAACGACGCCCTTGACGCTCACGACTACTTCGAAACCGGTCCAAAGCAGCCGCTCAAACTGAATCAGTTCGGCGCAAACCTCGGCGGTCCGATCCTTCATGACAAGCTGTTCTTCTTCACTAATTACGAAGGCACTCGCCAGCACCTGACCACGATTCTGCCACTGAACCATACGGCTAGTGCGTACGTGCGCTCGAAGTTTGTTCCGTCAATGCAGCCGATTCTTCAGCAGCTCGCGCCACTGCCTGCCGGCTGCAATCACATCCCGACACCAGTGGCTTGCGCTTATCCCGGATCGCCGACAGATGCTGGCGGCGCCCAGCTTGTCCTCGCGCCGGTAAACCTCTCCAATGTGCTTCGCGAGGATACGGGCTCACTGCGCTTCGATTACAACCTTTCGGACGCCGACCGCGTGATGGTCCGTTACAACATCAATGACTCAGATACGCAGCACACTTATGGCCCCAATCTGGACCAGGTATCGCCTCAGGCGTTGCGGACGCAACTGGTCAAGCTTGACGAAACCCACACCTTCAGCCCCACGCTGTTGAATGAGGCGAGTCTTGCCTACACTCGCTTCTTCTCCAACACCGCATCCAACACGCCAAAGCCCTACTACACCATTGCCGGTTTCTTCGTCGATCTCGGATCGCTGCCCGGGGCGAATGCCTTCAACCAGAACAACGCCTATAGCACCTACGAGTTCTTCGATAACGTCACGAAGGTGCTACACAGCAGCAGTCTGAAGTTCGGCGCACAAATCCGCGTCAACCGGCAAGTGCAGGCACTGGAGTCTCAGCAGACCTACGACTATGCCAGCTTCGGCGATCTGGAGAGCAACAATCCGTTCGTTCTTCAAAAGATTGGCTACGCGGGCTCGCTTGGGATGCACAACTCCGAGTATGACTTCTACGTTCAGGACAATTGGCATGTAACGCGCAAACTGGTGCTGAACCTTGGATTGCGCTACGACTACAACACTGTCTGGCAGGAAAGCCACAATCACTTCCAGAACTTCGACATTCCATCGCAGAAGATTCTTCCGGCAACGCAGCCAATCTACTCCGCTCCCAAAGGGGACTTTGCTCCTCGCATCGGCATCGCATATGACCCGTTCGGCCATGGCAAGACCGTCTTCCACGCCTACGGCGGCATGTTTTATCTGCCCATGTGGCTCAGCTTCAATCTATCGTCGAATAACCCGGTCTACGCCAGCTACAACGCAAACGTGTTCGACGCGTTCTTCGGCGGGTATTCCATTGCATTCCCGGCGCCCAACCCGCCCGTTCCGGCCGGTACGCAGGTTGTGTACGCGTTCCCGCAACATCCGAAGGATCCCAATGCGCTCAACTGGCTGTTTGGCGTTGAACAACAGCTCCCGGGTCAGTTTGTGACGGTAATCAATTACAGCGCCAACCGGGTCATTCATCAGCAGGCCGGCGTTAACTTCGCCGCGATCAATGAAAATCCGGCGAATCCGTTCACGGGTGTTTCGCAGGTGTATAGCCAGTACAGTTCTGAGAACTATCTCGGCGACAACCTCGGTTCGAACTACCAGGCGCTGCAGGTACAGTTGCGCCGCACCTATCACCATCTGAACTCTTCGCTGAACTACACCTGGTCGCACGAGATGGACGACATGGTGAACGTATTCAGCGGGTTCTCCGATCCGTTCAATCCTAAGGTTGACCGGTCGAACGGTGACATCGATGTGCGCAGTAACTTCACCGCGAGCGTGGTCTACGACTTCTCCGACTTGCACGACCGCTCGACGTGGGAGCGTCTCGCTGGAGGCGGCTGGCAGCTCTCGAGCATCTTCCAGGCGCGTTCGGGCCTCCCGGAAAACATTACGCTGATTAGTGGATTCTTCGGCAACCCGGTGCGTCCTAACTATGTGCCACCCCAAAATGTGTACGTCCCGCATGTCACTTGGGTCACGCAGAAGGGCAGTTACAACAGTGCGGCGTTCGTGGTTCCTCCGGCCTATGACGGCACCTGGGGGGAGAACGCAGGGGATGTCGGGCGCAACGCGTTGCGGGGCCCTGGCTTCTTCCAGTGGGACTTTTCCGCGATGAAGAACTTCGCGCTTACGGAGAGGTTGAAGCTCCAGTTCCGCACCGACCTGTTCAATATCTTGAACCACCCGAACTACGCGAATCCGGATGGTGGCATCTGCCTGGCGGTTACTCCGGCCTCCGGTACGACGCCGGCTGGCTGCTCGCCCAACGCCAATTTCGGTGTGTCCTCTTCCACTGTCGCTAACCAGACCGGCAACGGTCAGATTGGCAATGGAACGGCACGCCAGGTGCAGTTCTCCGTCAAGCTGCTCTTCTAACTCGAAGGGACTGCCCATCTCAAGTGGGCGGTCCTTCGTCTTCAGGTACTCTGCTACACGTGTAAGAGGGATGGGATGCAAAACACTGCGGGTGGAATGTGCCTGCTAATCCTGGCCGGTGTGATGAACGCGAGCTTCTCGTTACCGATGAAGTTCATCCGTTCATGGGCGTGGGAGAACACATGGCTGCTTTGGAGCATCTTCGCTCTGCTCATTCTGCCTGGTGCTCTGGCGTTCGCTGCCATCCCGTCATTCGCCGGCCTCCTACAGACAGGCGGTAGTGTAGTCCTCCTTGTGGCACTCTGCGGAGCAGCATGGGGAGTAGCCCAGGTGCTCTTTGGTCTTGCGCTCGACAAGATCGGTATCGCCCTCACATTTTCGATTGTCCTCGGGCTCTCGGCAGCTATGGGAAGTCTGATCCCGCTCATTCGTCTTCATTCTGACCGCTTGCTTACACGTGCTGGATTGATGTCGCTGGCCGGCATCGCTTTAGTTTTGGCCGGCGTCGCGGCCAGCGCCGTCGCCGGCACAATCCGCGACCGCGGCAAGCAGACTGGCACAAAAAAGAACGGGGCCGTCGGGGCCGGATTGCTGATGGCGATCGTGAGCGGTGTGTGCGCTTCCATGATGAACGTGGGATTCGCTTACGGAACTCCTCTCGCATCCGTCGCTGCCGCCCACGGCGCAAATTCGCTCTGGATCACCGACGCAATCTGGGTGCCGCTCTTGGCGGGCGGTGCAGTGCCAAACCTGCTCTACTGCGTCTATCTCCTCACGAAGCGCAAGACTGCGGCGAACTATACACCTGCCACCATCACTCGCAACCTGCCGCTCGCCTTCGTTATGGGAGTCCTCTGGTTTGGCAGCAGCGTCCTCTATGGCATCGCCACCCGTTTCCTCGGTGAACTGGGCCCGGTGGTAGGCTGGCCGCTATTCATGTCGCTCATCGTGATCGTCGCAACCCTGATCGGCCTTTGGACAGGCGAGTGGCGCGGCGCGGCCAGAAGTGCCTTGCGCGTACAAGGGCTCGCAGTCCTTGTACTGATTGCCGCAGTCATCGTCTTGTCACGTGCAAGCTTCTGAGGTACCGATGCGATCTGCTGCGAAGGTTCTCTACATTGCAGTAATGCTGCTGATGCTCCTGGCGCTGCAATGCACGGCGCAGCAAGTGAAGCTCCCTCCACGTTCGGCAGGAGACACTGTCGAGCAACGCAGCTTCTTCAGCGCTGCCCTTCAGCGGCAGATGCCTTACGAGGTCGTTCTACCCGCGGGCTATGCATCTGGACAGCAGCGTTATCCGGTCTTGTACCTTCTGCACGGCTGGCAAGGGGATGAGACCAACTGGGTGAAGCTGACTCACTTGGTCGAAGAGGCGTCCCGCTATGCGCTCATCATCGTCACTCCGCAAGCGCTCAACTCCTGGTACGTGAACTCCGCGACAAATCCAGCCGATCGTTACGCCGATTACATTGCGGACGATCTGATTGCCGAGATCGACGGTCGCTACCGCACGATTGCCTCTTCTCATCAGCGCGCTATCGCTGGTCTCTCCATGGGCGGTTATGGCGCGCTCTTGCTAACCCTTCACCACCCTGGCCTGTTCGGTTTCACGGGAAGCATTAGCGGCGCCTTTGCCGGACCATCTGGGATCGAAACTGTAATGCCGGCGCTCAAGCCGAGCACAGACGAGGCTTTCGGCCCGCTCGGAAGCGCAACCCGAAAGGAAAACGATCTCGACACGTTGATCGAGGGAGCCGACCGTGCCAAGGCTCCGTACATGTTCCTCCAGTGCGGCACGTCCGATCCATTTCTTCCTTCGGATCGTCACGTCGTAGCTGAGCTCTCGGACCGAGGTTTTACCTACGAGTACCACGAGCTGCCCGGCGCACACACATGGTCCTTCTGGGACAATTCGGTCCCGACGCTCTTGGATGTCCTCTCCAGAACACTCCACCTCGAACAGCCGGCAGCTACGCCACGCACTCCTCTTCGTTGAAAGGGATCGCATGTCAAAACGTTTCTCGCAGGCGCGCTGGAACCTCGGCCGCCGCACATTTCTCAAGCTAAGCGGCGCTGCGCTGGCAAGCACGAATGGGATAGTAAATGCTTCAGAACGGCTTCCAGGTAAGCTCTCGCCCACTCCGGGCCTCAACGATCTCGGGAGCACCGAGATGGAGTACAGTTTCACGGATCTGTTCAACATGCCCGTGTTTGCGAACGAGTGGGGCTACGGTCAGGTGTCAAAGTCTGTCTCAGGTGTGACCGGCATCACCTTTCCGCCGTACGCGTGTTGCGGTGTCCCGGAGGTCACCTGGAGTCCCGGCCTGCTCACCTCCTGCGAACTCGTCGTGAACGGTCAGTTGCTCTCGATCGCGCCTCCACCGGGCAATCGTGTCAAGTATCGCTGGCTCCCGCAGCGCGTCGACCGGGAACAGACCGTCAGTGGCCTCCGCATACGCACGCGCACCTTTATGCCCGTGAAGCAACGCGCCGTCGCCGAGTCCATCGAACTGACGAACATCTCTTCGGAGCGGCAGAAGCTCACCCTCGGCTTCGACATGCAGGCTGCAGTCATCAAGAAAACCACATTCTGGATGGCCGGCTGCCCGGGTGAGGGAGGGAATCGCCAAAGCTGGGATGCCGCGAAGGGCCGCGTCACGTTCATCGCTCAGCAATCCCCGGCCGCTTCCGCGCAGGGTATCTATCCCGTGGCTCACGGGCTCCAGGGCGGGCACATCCTTCAGCATGAGATCGCCCTTGCTCCTGGCGAGACGCGCCGCTTTCAGTACGTAAATGCCATCGCCGATACACCTGAAGAGGCGAATCGAATTCACGACCATCTTCAAGCCAGCTTCGCAGAGGCCGAGAAGGCGAACGAAGAGTTCTATGCCGGCATGCTTAATGCGCTCTTCACGCCGGGCAACTCCTACTTCTCCGGTCATCTGCCCACTCTGCATACGGACGACGAGACGTTGTGGAACCTCTACTTCGCAGGCATCCGCAACCTCATCAGCGCGCGCCGTCATTCACCGGACTCCAAATACGGCGCTGCCTATCTCACGCTAGGCGGCCACACACTTCCTACGCTCTCGTTCCCCTGGGACACGTCGCTCACTGGTTTGAGTCTCGCTCTGCTGGATCCAGCGGCGTTGCGCAATATCGTTGAGGTCTGGTTCGCGCAGGACATGCACCAGCATCTCGCCACGGATTACGTCAGCGGCACAGCCGTCGGTCCCTGGTACGCCGTCAATGACACGGCCATCGTCAGCTGCGCGCGCGATTACCTGCGCGTCACGGGCGACTTCGATTGGCTGAAAAACTCGGTAAATGGAAAAGCCGTACTCGATCATCTGGTCGACCATGCACTTTATTGGGAAAAGCTGATCCATACAAATCGAGGACTCGCCGACTACGGCAATATTGAGAACCTGCTCGAAGTAGTCAGCACATATCTGCATGAAGTTGCAGGGATGAACGCGGGCAACGTCTCCAGCATGCGCTTTGTTGCCGACCTGCTTGACCGTCGCGGAGACAGCGCACGCGCGAACGAACTCCGCGCGAAGAGCAAGCAGTTGGCAGAACGCATCAATCGCGAGCTCTATGTCGATGGCAAGGGCTGGTGGCGCGCGGGGCAACTCGACGGAACGTTCAATGAAGTCCGCCACTGCTATGACTTCCTCGCCGTCGCGGACAGCATGGCCGCCGATCTGACTCCCACCCAGAAGACGGAGATGACGCACTTCTTCTGGACACAACTCCGCACGGGCAAATGGATGCGCGCGCTCTCGACCGGTGATTCGGACGCGACGTGGAACATCCGCCCGGACCATAGTTGCATCGGCGCATACGCATCGTGGCCGCCCATGTCTGCCAAGGCACTCTATCGGCTGGGCATGCCGGCGGAGCAGGTTGCAGGCTGGCTGCGAGAGGTGGCAAAAGCAGGGAACCAAGGTCCAATTGGACAAGCACACTTCGTCGAAGACGTGTGGCCCCCGCTGAAAGGGGGCGCGTTCAAGTGTCCGAACGATCCCCCCTATATCAATGAATGGTGCTGCATCGCGGGCGGCGCGTTCGCTGATATGGTGCTCGACACTCTATTCGGAGTCAGTGTTTCACTGGATGATCTGAGTGTCGAATCCCGACTCGCCCAGTTCGACCCTAAGGCAGAACTACGCGGATTTCGCCATCAGGACAAGACCTACATCATTAGCAACAAGGGTGCCCAGGCCTCCCGCTGATTCTGTCGACTCCGTCAGTGCGGCAGAATTATGCGGAATACAGGCGAGCGAGAGATCTGCGGTACTCCGTGTAGTAGCGTTCCGATTGCTCTTCCGTACTCTGATTACTGGTGAACTGATGACTCGGCAACATCGTCGGCTTGTACCCGGTGCGAAGCAGGAGCTCCGCCGTCTCGCAGCGCAGCATGTTGATGATCATCGCTCCCGACACAGTCGAAAGTGGGCCGGTACGCCAATCCAATCCCTCAAGTTCGATAATGCAATCGCCCGGCGGGCAGCGGTTGTCGATCACGATGTCCGCCACGTCGATCAGCTTCTGTCCGGAGGAGTGCGCAGGCGTTGCGTTGCGACAATGCTCAACAGAAACAATCGCTATCACCGGGAGTCCGCGACGCCTGGAGTTCTGAGCCATCTCTACGACGACAGGTCGTATGCCACTCGTCGAGATCACAATGATGGCGTCGTGTGGCCCAAAGCGATAACCCTCGAGAATGCGCTCGGAGTAGCCTTCGTATCTCTCAAGAAACAACATTGGCCGCAACCCGTTCGGCCCCACGACGTCAGCGTACGTCGAAAGCCCCGTATGCGCCATGGGAACGAAACCAACAAAACAACCCTGCCGAGGAGCCATTTCGTCGCAGAGAAACCGCGAATGTCCGCTGCCGAAGAGGAACACCAGGCCGCCTTGGCCGATGCTTTCGGCGCACACCTTGGCCGCTCCGTGGATATTCGGAAGTTCTGTTCGCTCGAGGTCCTTCAAACGTTCTATCGCATGTGCGAAGTAGGCGCTGGCAGCGTGAGTTTCGAACACGGCCGTCTCCCTGTTGTCGTTTCGAAGTAATGCCAAAGAAACAAAACATATGTTTGTTTGCGGCTAAAAGCAAGCATAATATTCTTTGTATGCAGCGTGCAAACCATTTTGCGAACGCTCTGAAGTACCCTCTGGGATAACATTCACCGGTGAATCAGGGAGGAGTAAACAGCGAGTGCCGAAGCGCAAAGGTGGGAGCTTGAGGGACAAACCGGAACCGGAAGCGAAAGGCAAGCAGGAGACCCGCTATCAAGCGATCCTGAACATCCTTCACCAAGTCGGATCTGTTTCGGTTGATGCTCTAAGCGAGCAACTGCAAGTGACCGTCGTCACGATCCGCAGAGATCTGGATGCGTTGGAACGCAATGGCCTCCTTCACCGCACTCACGGCGGAGCCGTGCCGATTCAACCGCTGTTCTATGAACCGTTTCGCCGGGACCGATCGTTCGTCATGCAGGTAGAGCGGCAGGCCGATGAAAAGAGACGCATCGGTTACGCTGCCGCTGCGCTCATCGAGCACGACGAAACGATTGCCGTCACGCCAGGAACGACAGCGGCAGCCGTGGTGCGCGCATTGCCGCTGAACTTCAACCTCACGGTTGTGACCAACACAGCGAATGTAGTGATGGAACTTTCCAAGCGCAAAGACATCAACGTCTTCGTCACTGGCGGGAGACTCCACGGAGAATGGTTCTCATTGGTGGGCCCGCATGCGATTCGCAGCCTGGACAATATGCTGATCCACACGCTATTCATCGGCGCCGATGGACTCGATCCCGATTGGGGAGCAAGTTCGTTCGATCAGGACGAAGGGGAACTCGCGCGGAGCATGGTGGAACATGCCCGTCGGCACATCGCGGTCGTCGACCACACAAAGTTCGGTAAGGTGGCGAATTGGCGAATTTGCCAGACGGGCAGTCTACACGCGATTGTCACCGACACCAGCGCGACAGATGCGATGGTTGCTCCATTTCGCGATATGGGCGTGCAGATTATCCGCGCATAAGCCTTACCGCGGTCTGTCAAGACGGAAGAATGTCGGTCCTACGTATACGGTTTAGAACTTTGGGAGGTGTAGCGAACCGGGACGAACGCCTCGTCAGTGGCCGTTGCAAGGAAATGCCGTTGTCTGCCGGAGAGGAAAGTCCTCATTGAGGCGATTTGCCTGGAGGCACCCAAGATGAGATTGAAACCTAGGATTCTGAGAACGGGCGGACAGTTCAAGTGAAGCGCGTTTATGGGGTCCTTATCCAGTCGCGAGTGCGGGGTGTTGCGCACCGGTGCAACCGACCATGGCAAAGCGAATATGACGAAATATGAGGTTAGAGACTCGTTAGGTGCCAGCCCGTCGAGTGCAGTTGGTGCGGCGTTGGCGTCGAGCCATCGAGGTGGAAACCGCGACTTCCACGCAAGGTGGAAGTTTGAACCTCTAAACGAGGGCCAATGAGGGCTGTCGTAGGTTCGAATGCCCTGTTGTGTCCTCCCACCAGTATCTCCGAATCCCTCTTCAAATCAAAGAAGTTGACTGCCGGTGGGCCGTTCGTGATTCTTGCCGAACGAGGGCGCAACAACGGCACACGCCAGGATTGCCGGATCATCTCCGCAAAACAAGAATTAGATCATTTCTAACACCAGTAAATTCCAGTCCATAAAGCCCTTGTGGCTCAGGGCTTCTCCTGTGTCCGGGTGGTAGTACTCGTTGAGAGAACCGTTCACTTTGAGATCCGAGGCGAGCAAGGCGATTGTCTTGTCGGCAAGAGTGGCAGCGTGCTCATGGAAGCCATATCGTTGAAGCCCCTTCCATGCGAAATAATTCACGATGATCCACACTGGGCCCAGCCAGTTGCTGGGATTGGAACTGAAGGCAAGAGAGTACATCGATTCTTTGGATGAGAGCGAACGAACACCCCACCGGGCACAGAGCCGGTCATCGGCAAGGTAGTTGATCTTCACCAATTGGTCGGCCTGTGTCTGCGAGGCGATACCGCACCAGAGCGGAAGGAATCCGGTGAACATCTGGATCCTCATCGGCAGAGATTTCCAAGACATGTCCATGCCGCGAGTCACGTTAGGAATCAGTTCGGCGCGCCGGTCGACACATTGGACGTCGACGGAATAGTAGTAACTATCTCGCGGATCCCAGCAGTCCCTCTGGATTCGCTGCGCCAAAGTCTCGGCCTGTGCGGAAAGACGATCGTGATCCTTCGACCGTCCAAGCCGGCGGGCGAGTTCGGCCGATGCCAGCAGATCCTGGTAAAAAAGGCAGTTGAGCAGAAGGTTGGCGGACGAGAAGAAAGGGCGGCCAAACGTTGTCGGGTCGTTGTCGTCGCCAATTGCGACATCGTCTCCCCATACCAGCAGACCGGTGGACGATGTATTGTGCGCGGTCCAGGCGTCATAAAAGCGCAGAAGCGTATCGAAGTACGGAGCCAGCCAGGCGACTTCTCCATGCTGATCGGCGGCGAGCAGCGCGAGTTGGCCGAATACGGGCTTGGCTTGATTTCTTGAAGGAGAGTCAGTCCCCATCATCCGAAATGGATCTGGATCGGTTGCAGTCATCATGATTGGGATCCGTCCATCGGGAGAGGCATGCTCAAGAAAGTTCAACAGGCTGCCGGAGACATGCTCGAAAAGCTTTTTCTTGAACGAATCATCGTGTTGCAGCGCGGCCAGACGAAAAAGGCCCCGGCTGGTCCAAAGTGTGTCCCAGTCCCAGAGTTCAGTTGAGTACTGCTTGCCGGGCAGACTGGGCGAGATGCTGGGATGCTTGAGAATCCCAGTGGAAGCCCGCAGAAGCTGCGGCGCGTTTGCCACGAAGTAGCCGAGTAGTGCGTCTGCATGTTGACGGCGCTCCTCGCTGGAGTGGACTGCATGGTTGGCCACGGTCGAGGTTTGGAGCCGTTCACCGAAAGCTTTGAAAAGGGCAGCACTTGAAGCGGCCAATCCAGCCAGGGCATCTCGTCTAGACATGAGGGTCATCAAGCTTCTCCGCTCCTTGGGCTCTTACTTGGCTTTGATTCGTTGCGCATTATCGGTATTTCCTAAGTATCTTTCACTGCCCTCCACGCAAACTCCTGAGAAAACTCCCGTCATGAATCGTTGAGAAAAAGGGCGTAGGTCAGCTCTTAGACAAGGACCGGTTCCTTTTCCAGTTATTGGTAGCGGCAAAGATCAGGTGTGCCGATGGTAGTTTGACGAGCGGCCGCTGCGAGCATTTCGATAGCACCGAAGACAGGATTCGGTAAAGAAGAGAGGGTGCTGGTGAGCACCCTCTCTTCCGTTAGCAGCTATCTACGCGCAACCATGCTTAGAAGGCGAGCTTGAGTGCGAGTTGTGCAATGCGGGGTTCATTGGTGGCGCCGTTATTACCGGTAGTGCTGGTGATCTTGCCGAAGTTGGACGAGAGGTTGGTAGAAGGATCGCCGAAGTTGGTGTGGTTCATGAGGTTGAAATATTCTGCGCGGAACTGGAGGTTCACCCTCTCGGTGAACTTGAAGTAGCGTTGCAGGCCGGCGTCCCAATCGGTGTAGCGGGGGCCGACGAAGGAGTTCTTGATCACGTTTCCGTAGGCAAGATCGGGGTTGGCGGCATAGGTGGTGTTGACGGAGAAGGCCGCGGCATTGAGATAGCCTTTGCACGGAGGCGTAGTGACGGCGGTGCATGAGGTGGTGCCGTAGACCTGTCCGCCCTTGTAGATGGCGCGGTCGCGGCCGAGGCCTGTGCCGGAGTTGTTGCCGCCCGAGACGATGGTGAGCGGGTCGCCGGTGCGGGTGGAGACCAGGCCCGTGGTCTGCCATCCGTTGACGATGTACTTCACGAATCCGGGGCCTTCCTTCAGCGCAGGAATCGACCAGACGTAGGAGAGCGAGAGGTTGTTGCGGTGGTCGAAGTCCGAGGCACCGTGGTCGAGACGCTTGTAGTTCGCCTGATAGACGGGCAGGACGTAGGAGTTGCCGGCGCCCGCGCTGGTGACGCCGGTATTGACCGGCAGATCGTCCGTGGCATGGGACCAGGTGTAGTTGAGGAGGAAGGAGAGGCCATTGTGGAGGCGCTGCTGGAGCGTAGCCTGGAGTGAGTTGTAGTGGGTGTTGCCTTCCATCTGGGTCTGAGTTATCTGGTTGGCATACTTGGTGGCGGTATTATTCACCGCAGGAGCGCCCACCTGGTAGACACGCAAACCGTTATTGGGACCCGTGTTGTAGGTGGGATTGATGTCGATGGACTCGAAGTTGTGGCTGCCGTGAGTGCCGACGTAGGCGATGCGGGCGGCCAGTCCCTCCGAAATCTGCTGTTCCAGGGCAAAGTTCCACACGTAGGTGGTGGGCACCGGGAAGTAGCCGTTGGGCATGAAGCTGATCCAGGCATTGGTGTTGAAGGCAACGGTAGACGGCGGAGGCTGGACGGCCGGGAAGGGATTCGCAGTAGCTTGCGTGGAGCCGGTAAACGGATTGAGGAAGTTTCCAGTGGAGACGCCCTTGTAGTTGCCGGGCTGGAAGGTGAGGTTGAGCGCGGTGACGAAGGGCTGAACGTTGGAGAAGGCGTTGTTGATGACACCGTCCTGGCGAGTGTCGAAGAAGATGCCGCTGCCACCGCGAAGAGAGGTGCGGCCGTCGCCGAACACGTCCCATGCGAAACCGAGGCGAGGCATGAAGTCCTTATAGGAGCCGACGTAGCCATCGACAGGGACTCCCGCATCGCCTGGAAAGAGCAGACCGGCAGGCGCGTTGGGATAGATGGTAGAAACGCGTCCGGCAGCGAGTGCAGCGGGGTCGAAGGTACCAATGCGGTGAAACTTCTCGTGCCAGGGGAAGGCCGGTTCGTAACGCAGGCCATAGTTGAGGGTAAGGCGGCGGCCGGCCTTCCAGCTATCCTGCGCGTAGAAGCCGTAGAACTTTCCGCGGTTATTGATGAACTGACCTGAGCCCTGGTTGAAGGAGGAGAGGTAGCCCAGCAGGAAGCTGGCGGCCGCATCACCGGTGGTTGCACTCGAGAAGCCGAAGGAGCCGGGCTGCTGAGAGGTGTTGTCTACATCGACCTTGGATATCTCACCGTGGAAGCCGAAGGAGATCGTGTGCGCGCCCTTTGTCCAGTGCACGTCGTCGGAGACGGTGTAGTTGGCGCGGTCGAATACGCCGGGAGGATTATCACCGACGGAGAAGTTGCCGTTGCTGATGCTCTGGAAGGCCTTGAAAGCAGGCTGCCAGATGGTGACACCGAAGTCGGCGACGCTGAGCGTATTGCTGGGCGATGGGCCGCGAACGGAGTCGTCAAGCTGGTAGCTGATGATGAAGTTATTCAGCCAGCGTTCGTTGAAGGTATGGGCGTCGGAGATGAGCGCATTGTGGTACTGGATGTTCGATCCATCAGCGTACGTCAGCAGGTTGTTGGGGTCGAAGACGGCTGCGTTATGGAAGCGGTCGAGGAAGTACCGGATGGTGACCTGATCCTTGGCAGTGAGAAGCCAATCGGCGCGTCCTGTGTACTCGCTGTAGTCCTGCGCGGTGGGCTTCTTGAAGAGAATGATGCCGGTAGAGTCGGCGGTGGGCAGGTGCTTCAACATGGCGAGCGAGGCTGAGCTGAAGCGGGAGGGATTGATGAAGTTGCCCGCAAACTGTGTGCACTGTGAGGCAACGGTGGTGGTGGTGGACGGGCAGGTGGCGGGGTCGTAGACGTTGACCGAGAACTGTCCTGCCAGTTGCGCAGGAGTGGGCAGGGTGGCGCTGCTGGAGGAGAGCGACTGCGTACGGATGATGGTCTTCTGGTAGCCGAAGAAGCCGAACAGCTTGTCATGCAGAATCGGACCACCGACGGTGCCGCCAAACTGGTTGCGCTTGAGAGGGTCGGGCGGGTGAATGTAGGTGGTCGATTGGGGCGTGGGCTTGATCCAGCCGAAGTAGGGCGCGGCGTTGAAGACGGCGTTGCGGACGTACTCGAAGAGGTTGCCGTGCCACTGGTTGGTTCCGGACTTGGTGATGACGTTGACTACGCCGCCGGCGTTCTGGCCATACTCGGCGTTGTAGTTGCTGGTCTGCACGCTGAATTCCTGGACGGAGTCAGGCATGGGGAAGGGCGCGTTGACGTTGGTGTACTCGTCGACGTTGTTGCCGCCGTCCAGCATATAGTTCGTCTGATTGGCCCGGGTGCCATTGGCCGAGATGGTCACGACGCCCGGAAAGCTCTTTTGATTGCCCTGGTCGGCGCCTTGATTGGGGGCCCAGACCACACCGGCTGCAAGCAGGGTGAGCGCAGCGGCATTGCGTCCGTTGAGCGGAAGCTCGTTGACGAGCGAACTGTTGATGACCTGCGAGATGGTCCCCGTAGTGGTATCGATCTGGAGAGCATCGCTTGAGACGGTGACAGTCTCCGTGGTGCTACCGGTCTTGAGAGAGATGTTCTGGGTGACGGCCGCGTCCGCCTGGAGGAGGATTCCCTTCTGCACATAACCGGCGAAGCCGGAGGCAGCGACAGAAAGGTCATAAGTCGCGGGTGGCAGAGACGGGAAGATGTAGTCGCCCTGATCGCTCGTCTTCACATTGGTCTTTGTTCCGGTTGCGGCCTGCGTCACAGTGACAGTGGCTCCCGGCACAACGGCGCCTGTGCTGTCTGAGATCGTTCCCGAGATTCTGCCGAGACCCTGCGCGAACAGGCTGGAAGACGTCAGGAAGAGGAGAGCAATCACAAACAAGAGACCCAGGGGGAAGCGGCTCAGATGAAAGATTGGGCTGAACCGGCTGTTTGAGTCGGCAAACGATTTAGTCACGGGGCTCTCCTGAATAAGACGGCGCAGCATGGTAGCGCGATAAATCTGCTCTGCGGCGCCTGGTGGGGACCGCGGCCAATACTATGAGCCATGAAAAATTGTTGTCAACAACGAATAGGTTTCTTAGCTAACCCACCTTGGTACGCCGGCGGAATCCACCCAATTTAATTGGGCCCTGACTTGTGTGGCATAAATGTTGGCTGGCACCTGTCGGAGATAGGGCGAGCGTTGCTCATTTCGTAGTTGTGCCGCACTAAATCGGCACCAATTCCGCCGAACGGAACTAAAGAGGGGGCGTTTCGATGGGCTTATGGCGCGCCCAATCGAAGTCGATATGACCGCTGGCGCCGGCATCGCTGGTGGTATAGGCGAAGAGCGAGGGCGGCGGAGATCGCACCTGTTATGGAAGAAAAAAGCTGGCGAAATCAACAAAGTTGCCTGATGATGATACGAATCTTCCGGAGTTGCTGTTATCTACAACAAGAGGTCGCGCGGAGCTTTCATGGCCGCCACCAATTTGATTTGGGGAGAGACTGACATGAAAAAGATCGCGATCTTCGGGGCCTCCGTGGTGGTTTTAGGGGGCGTATTGGTCTACGCACTCGGCATCTTTCCGCCGGCTTCCAGCCGTGATGGGCGGGGCGCCATCGGTCAGCGCGACGTGTATCGCGCCGAGCAGCCGGCTGACGCGAATGTGAATCCCAGCGATGCCCCGGTGGCAGCAACCGCTGAACAACTGAAGAACGAGCAGGTGGTCACCCTGCAGAACGGCCAGATGTTCCAGTTGAGCAACGGCATGATGTACCAGATCCAAAATGGCCAGATGGTCGCCCTGCAGAATGGCATGATGTTCAAGCTGAGCAACGGCCAAATGGCTAAGCTGGAAAACGGTGTCGTGTACCAGCTGAGCAGCGGCCAGATGCAGCGCCTGAACATGAACAGCGGCCAGATGCTTGCGGTAAAGAATGGCCAGATTCTCGCGCTGCAGAATGGCGTCAGGTTTCAGATGAATAACGGTCAGATGCAACGGCTGAGCATGAACAGCAACCAGATGAACAACGGCCAGTTGCGGCTGAACATGAACAGCAACCAGATGCAGAACGCCAAGTAGTGACGAAGCCGTAACTCGCATTGAAGGGAAGGCCGCTGCCTCGGGGAGGGACAGCGGCCCGTCTTCTGAGAGGTCCCGGCCCATAGCCTGAACTCGGGGGGACATGATTCGCAGAGCGGTCGGGGGTGGGGTCAGAACGGCAATGCAATTGACTCCGATCGGCGGCATCTGCGCGCTGATCTTCTGGCTCCTGCTCGCATCCGGTCTCTCCGCGCGCGCCGAACCTCGGCTTTATTGTCAGGAGACCAAGCACTTCAGGATCATCTACTACTCACCCCAGCATGAGTACCTCGCTCCGCTGCTGATCCGCTCGCTTGAGAATGCCTTGATCTTCTACAGGAAGAACTTTGGCTACGAGCCAAAGGGCAAGATCACCATCCTCATTCAGGACTTCGACGACTCCGGATATGGCGGCGCCGGAACCGTCCCCATCGACTTCATCCAGATCGGTATCGAGCCATTCAATCTGGTGTTCGAGACATTGCCCTCCGCCGAGCGCATGGGGCTGATGTCGCGGCATGAGTTGATGCACATCGTGATGGGTGACGAGCCCGCCCCGCGCGACGCGTTGTTCCGGGCGATGTTCTCGGGAAAGATCATGCCGAACACGGATGATCCGATTTCAATTCCTTTCAGTTTTCTCGGCAGCCCTCGCGTCTACTCGCCGCGCTGGTTTCACGAGGGCGCAGCCGTGTTCATGGAAACCTGGATGGGCGGTGGGTTTGGGCGCGCCCTCGGCGGCTATGACGAGATGGTCTTTCGCGCGATGGTCCGCGACAACCATTACATGTACGACGTAGTTGGCCTCGAGTCCGAGGGAACCTCTGCGGACTTTCAGGTCGGCGCGAACTCGTATCTGTACGGAACACGCTTCATGAACTACCTGGCCAACCAGTATGGTCCCGACAAGCTCACCTCGTGGATCGTCCGCACCGAAACCAGCCATGCATACTTCGAAACCCAGTTCCGCGAGGTCTACGGCCGGTCTCTTCATGACGAGTGGCACCGCTGGATCGCCTTCGAGAAAGAGTGGCAGAACAGCAATCTCAAGTTGATCCGCCAATACCCGGTTACGCCGGTGAGCTATATCTCACCCAAGATTCTCGGATCGATCTCGCGGTCCTACTATGACGCAGAGGCGAACGCCATCTATGTGGCTGTGCGGCATACCGGTCGCATGCCCTATCTCGCTGCGATTCATCTCGATACTGGCCGGGTGGAACATCTCACCGATGTGCCGGGCGGTGCAGTTTACGATGTTGCCTCACTCGCCTTCGACCCAGATGGTCGCAGGCTGTTCTTTACTACCAACAATTCGCATGGCCTGCGGAACCTGAACGTCTTCGATCTGAAAACCCGTAAGCGATCCGAGATCGGGCACAACCTGAGGGTGGGCGATCTTGTGTTCAATCGCAAAGACGGAACGCTGTGGGGAGTGAGGCACGACAACGGTCTCTCGACCATCGTGCGCATGGAGGGGGATTTCAAGTCCATAAGGATGCTCTACACGCTTCCTTATGCCTCCGATTTCTTCGGTCTCGATCTGTCCCCGGACGGACGGCAACTGACGGGCGCGCTCACGGATGAGACCGGAACCCAACGCCTTGTCCTTTTCCAAACCGCCGATCTGCTCGCCGGAAAGACGACACATGAGGAGCTGTATAACTTCCAGTTCAATTCACCGGACAGCTTCACCTTCTCAGCGGACGGGCGGTATCTGTTGGGTTCGTCCTATGTGACCGGCGCATCCAATCTCTTCCGATTCAATCTCGAGACAAAGAAGCTCGAAGCGCTCAGTAACACGGAGACGGGACTCTTCCGCCCAATGCAACTCACGGATGAGAGCCTCGCAGCCTTCGAGTATTCCTCCCAGGGTTTTCGCCTTGTGAAGCTGCCGGTCAAGGTCATCGACGATGTCAACGCGATTCCTTATCTCGGCGAGTCCGTCGTCGAAAAATATCCGAAGCTCAAAAGTTGGACTCTGCCGTCGCGGAACAACATCGACGACCTCAAGCTGCGCACCTACGCAGGCGTATACCATCCGCTCCGCAACATTGACCTGCAGTCGATCTATCCCATCCCGCAGGGCTATCAGGACAACCAGGCACTCGGCCTGCGCATGGACTTCGGCGACAGCCTCGGCGTCACCCACATCGCGTCGACATTCGCGTACTCTCCGACCGGCCCCGGCTCGGCAGGCCAGCGCGATCGCTTTCACGTCGGCCTCGAAGCGAACTACTGGGACTGGAAGTTGTCAGCCTATCTTCAACAAGGCCGACTTCTACGACCTGTTCGGACCCACGAAGGTGGGCCGCCGCGGATACGCGCTGACCGTAGAGAAGAGCAAGAACCTCCTCCACGATTCGGACCGCACGCTCGATTGGACAGCAAATCTCTCCGGCTATTCCGGCCTCGACAAACTGCCCGACTATCAAAACATCATTGCCACACACACGCAGGTTGTTACAGCCAGCAGCACGCTGGCCTACTCGAACCTGCGAAGATCTCTCGGCGCAATCGAAGACGAAAGCGGAACGCAGTGGAAGCTGTACGCAGAGCTGGACGACACGTTCCCCAAGCTCTTTCCGCAGGTATGGGGCGAATACACTCGCGGATTCCTTCTCCCGCTCCGCAACTCCTCGTTGTGGCTCCGTTCATACGCCGGCCGCGCGTTCGGCAATGCAGAGCGATCCCTTCGCAAACTTCTACTTCGGAGCCTTCGGCAACAACTGGATCGACAAGGGCGAGATCAGCCGCTACCGCGAGTACTACAGCTTTCCCGGCGTTCAGATCAACCAGATCGGCGCTCAGTCCTTCGTGAAGGGGCAGGCCGAATGGGACCTCACGCCGCTGCACTTCCGTGACTTAGGTTCCACCAAGCTCTACTTCAACTGGGCGAGACTCGCGCTGTTCGCAGGCGGCCTCGCGGCGAACCCCGGCACGGATCAGCAAAGCGGCTACGGTGACGTGGGGGGCCAGATCGATTTGCGAATGGTGGCCTTCTCGCAGATAAAGTCGACCGTCTCCACCGGCTTCGCTGCAGCGCACGATCGCACCGGCCACACCGCAACCGAGTTCATGTTCTCGCTGAAAATCTACTGAACACATCGCAGGCTTCGCTGACTGAAGGCCGCTGCGACGGGTCACGATCGAGCATGCCCAGGATCAACTCATCGATCTCCGGAGGTGCATCCACGCACACTGCAGAGGGCGGTGCCACCACCCTGCACTCGATGGCCTCAAACACCTCCAGCGGCGTTGCGGCTGCGAAAGGGTGGCGTCCGGCCCACAGTTCATACAGGAACGCACCCAGCGAATACACATCGGAAGCACTGGTAGCCGTCTCGCCCCGGAGTATCTCCGGAGGCATGTACAACAGCGTGCCGGACAGTGTGCCCGAGATCGTTCCCGATGCACCCGACGAATCCGCATCCAACCGCACCGGCCCTTCAAGACGTGCGAGGCCGAAGTCCAGGATCTTGAGCACACCGTTTTTGCCGAGCATGATGTTCTCGGGCTTGATGTCGCGGTGGAGGATTCCGGCCGCATGGGCCGCAGCTACTGCACGAGTGGCCTGTCCACCCCAATCGATGGCCTGCCGCCGATTCACTGTGCCGGCGTCAATCACTTCGCGGAAGGTCGGGCCATCGATCCACTCCATTGCGATGAATAATCCTGCAAGGGATTCGCCGGATTCATAGATCGTGACAATGTTCGGATGATTCAAGGCCGACGCTGCGCGCGCCTCTGTCTCGAAGCGGTCAGCCGCCTGGGGACTGGCAACAAGATGGCGGCGGAGAATCTTCAGCGCGACCGGAATGCCTTTCGGATCGCGCGCGAGATAGACCTCACCCATACCGCCGACAGTGACGAGCGACTCCACTTCGTATTTGCCGACACTTTCGCCGGCGGCAAGCGCACCTGGTTGGTCTTTCAGCAGATCTGCCGCGAGATGCGCCGGGGACCTTGCAAAGAATTCTCCATCATCTGCTTTGAGCAGCGATTCAACCTCCGCCCTGACTGTCTCACTCGCCGCTGCCAGCAAAGCCGATCGCTCTTGCGTCGGAAGATTGATCGCTTCATGAAACAGCCGTTCGATCTCCTCCCAATCAGCACTCGCGTTCATGCTTGCTCGCCGTTCATCTCGCGCATCAGCCACGTGCGAGCCAGCCGCCAGTCGCGATTGACAGTGATCACGGAAACGCCCAGGGCTTGGGCCGTCTCTTCGATACTCAGGCCGCCAAAGTAGCGCATCTCGACAACCCTGCTCTTGCGCGCGTCCACCGCCTCCAGACGCCCGAGTGCCTCATGCAGTGCGACGACTTCGGCCGCCTCCTGACTCACTGCGACCTGGACGTCATCGATCGAGAGCTTTATCTGTCCGCTTCCGCGCTTACCGGCAAGACGGCTCAGCGCATGATTCACCAGAATCTGCCGCATGGCGGTGGAGGCCACCGCAAAGAAGTGGCAACGATTTTGAAAAGATGCGTTCCCGGCTCCGGCCAGCTTCAGATATGCCTCATTGAGCAGCGCCGTCGGCTGAAGAGTGTGGTCTTTGTTTTGACCGATCCAGGCGCGTCGCGCCATACGATGCAGCTCGTTATAGACGAGCGGCATCAGCTCGTTGAGTGCGTTTTGGTCACCTTTGCCCCAGGCGGCCAGGAGGCTGGTCACCTCGCCGTGAGAATCCATGTCGCCCAATCCCGCGTGACATCATACAGCGTGCCCGCGCGTAAGGATCTAATCATTCAGGTCCGTGCCCTGCGCTAGCCTATGCATCTCCCAGAGGTCGCGGGGCGTTTGCGAAAGCAGTGGCCGGATGGCCAGCATTCCAGTGGGTCCGATACTTCTCTCCAGATACTTCATCTCCGCGAACATGCTGTCCAGTTCGGGGTCGGGCTCTACTTCTAAACCGGCCTCCCGAAGCATGAGATCGCTTTTGGCGCGCACGCTGAGTTCAGTCGTCAACTGCAAAAGAGACAGCATGTCGCCGCGCAACTCCGGCGGAAATGCTTCCTGCAGAGACGTGAGATAGGCGCCGACGCGGCTGTTCTGGAATTCGTCGGTCCCGATCACAAGGAGCATGTCTATGTCGCGGTCCAGTTTGCCTCCCAGCCACCGCCGCAGGGACTGTTCGCTGAAATAGAAAGCAACGCCCAGGATCAACGGGAGTCCGACGACCGCACCCAGAGTGGAAGCCAGTGGCGACTGCAGGCTCTGATTGAACAACGAGTGGAGGACGATCGCTGCTAGAAGGCCCGTCCCGAAGAGACGCACGCCACGCCATTGCCGGCTCTCGAGCAGGTACGCCGAAATCAACGCTCCGAGCGCCGCCACGCCCCCGTGCATGATGGCTGTACCAAACCCGCGCAATATCCAGATCCCCGCACCTTTTGTCGTCAACAAGTGCAGGTAGGTAAGGTTTTCGATCAGCGCAAAACCAGCGCCTATGGCGAAGCCGCAGATCGCCGAGTCAGCCATGAACGCGACTCTTGCAGTTGCAATGAGAAAGATCCAATAGACGGCCTTCGCAGATTCTTCCACCACAGGAGCGCCAAAGCGGGCATATTCATCCTGAAAGCGTGGGAACTGCTGGAACACGACGGTGTTGATTCCGTAGCAGACTGCTGCGGCCAGCGCGCCGGCGGCCAGTGCTGATGCGACCGTGCGCGCGGAGACCAGCTTATAGCTATCCAAAGCACGCAAGGCGGCAAGAAACAGGATCACCGGCACCAGGGCCAAAGCGCCCCGAAGCAACTCGCCGGCATGCATCCAGTCGTGATTCACGGCTTCGACGAGATCCCTAGTGTCAGGCGGTTCCAACCTTGTTCGCGACGATAACTCAACGAGTGGGCAAACGCCTTCAGCAGAAAAACTCCCAAGCCCCCAACAGGTCGATGTGCGAGATCGAGCGTCAAGTCTGGCGGATTGGCGGTCAGCGGATTAAATTCGACCCCCTGATCGCCGAATTCGACCGCCAGCTCACCTGGGCCGGTGACCGAGTATGAGACGCTTACGGGTCCCGGCAGACCTTTCGGATAGGAGTGCCGGGCTATATTCATGAAGATCTCCTCGATCAGGAGATCCAGTTCACCCAGCCGTGCCACCGGCAGATTCGCTTCCTGTGCTCCCTCTCTCACGAAATGAGTAACCGTTCCGAGCGATTCGGCCCGTGCCAGCAGCGTCAATGATTGAGGTGTCGGCAAGCCGTTCGCTCAGCCCTCCATAAGTGCGGACTCAACCGAATCGTGCGGAGGAAAGATATGGTTCAACCTGGTGATCTCAAACAGCTGCCGCACCAGACCCGTCAGGCAGCAGATGCGGACCTCCCCGCCCTTGTCACGCAATTGCTTGGCGATATTGACGATCGCACCCAGTCCCATACTGCTGACATAGGTGAGACCCCCCAGGTCGATGACAAGGCTGGTGAATCCTTCTGAAATGCAGGACTCGCACTGACTTTCGAAAGCAGCCGAGTTCTCGGCATCCATGCGGCCGGCTACGTGGAGCACAAGCTTGTCGCCAACCTGGGTCCGTTCGATGGTCACGATACTCGTAAGAGTGCCCTACACCACGGCTAACGTCAATCGCGATGTTTAGATGAACGGCTCATCTACATACGAGGACCTATTGTCTTACTTCAGGAGCTAAAACGGTTGAAATCAGCGGCTCCGGATCGACTGCCTCCAGGTCGCGGGCGCTTGGGAGCCGCTACACCTGCGTAGGGTTCATCATCACCAAAGCCCCGTCTTTTCGGCGCCTCCTCATACTGCTTGAACTCCATCGAGAAGTTCGCTCGTCCCTGCGTCGAGCCACGCATCGCCGTCGCATAGCCGAACATGTTCGACAGAGGAACCGTGGCCTTGATGGCCTGCACACCGCCGACCATCTCCATGCCCTCGATGCGTCCGCGCCGCGAGTCCGGGTCTGCGGTTAAGAGGATGCTTCCTTGGTCGCTACACCCAGAGCGAGCGCAGCGACCAGGGAATATGACTTCCTATTGCCGCTCGTCCTGGTGGTCCGCCTCTTTGCTTACTCCGGAGACCGTTCCGGTAAACTCTCCCGTACTCGCAAAAAAGACGGGGTTGTTCAAGGCGTCGGCCACCACCGGGACGTTCGTCTCGGTCAACGTAAGGGTGCCGGACGCATCCTTGAAACGGCCGGTTCCACCAGCGATTTGGAAGAGTCAGAACACAGTGGCCCTGTTGAGCCACGAGATCTAGGCAATCGACTCCCTGTCGTGAGAGTTGACCTTCAATAGACTGCCATCCTGGAAGCGAAATACGCCGGCGCCGGCCACCCTGGTGAAATAAAAGGTTAGCTGGCGCCGGAGCACGTGCTTGGCGGCTGCTGCGGAGAAGTTGTATCGCCGCTTATACAGAAGAAATGTGAATGAGTCCCAGCGTACCGTTCCCGGCGAACATTCTCATCGCCAGTCTGTGCGCCGGGCTGCTGTAGATTGATCGCGCTGGCCCCGGACGTTCCCGAATACGCCATCTTTACGGGATAACGTTGTGCGTAAACGCTTGCGACACCGAGACTGAGCATCAGCGCCACAGCTGCTATGTATTTCATTTGTGCCTTCTGCTTTCGCATTGGAAGTACCTCTTGTGAGATAACCGGCCGGAACCAAAAGGGCGATCAACCGGTTGCAGGGGCATCAGAACCCACGCGGCCCTCAAGGTCAAAGCAACTCGTCGTGAAGGCTTTGTTAACTGCTAAGCTCATGCGTTTCAGGCGAATAGGAACGGCCTGTTAACTGCGGCACAGCGGTGCTAGACTCAACTCCTCATCACTCCGCTATGACTCTGGGGGCCAGGTGTGCAGGCACAGCCCGGAATTGTCTATCAATTCGGTCCTTTTGAGGTGAACCCCGCTTCGGGGGAGCTGCTGAAGAACGGGAGACGCATCAGGCTGCAGGAGCAGCCCTATCGGCTCCTTGTCGCGCTTCTGGAAAACCCCGGAGAAATCATCACTCGAGAGGAACTTCGAGGCCGCCTCTGGTCTGGAGATACGTTTGTAGATTTTGACGGCAGCCTCCGCGTGGCGGTTGGCAAGCTGAGGGAGGCGTTGGACGATAACGCGGACGATCCCCGATACATTGAGACAATTCCAAAGCGAGGGTATCGGTTCCTCGTTCCTGAAGTCCGCAGGGTAGATGCCGCTCATGAAGCCGCGGCGCTGGAAGGCGCGGAACTGCGCCACGATGCACGGCGTGACGATCTGGAGCCTTTGAAAACCGGCGCGAGAGCCGCTCGATGGTGGGTAGTCGCTGGTGCCGCGATACTGATGATTGGAATCGGACTGGCTGTCGGGACCCGGATGTTTTTTCCTCACAAGGTACACGCGTTGACGGACAAAGACACCATCGTCCTTGCGGACTTCGCCAACTCTACCGGCAACCCGGTATTTGACGGCACGCTGCGGCAGGGGCTCTCCGTGCAATTGGAGCAGTCACCCTTCCTCAGCATTATCCCTGACGAGAAGATCCAGCAGACCCTCGCTCTGATGGGCCAGCCGGCCGATACAAAACTGATACCGGCAATTGCGCAGGAAGTCTGCCAACGAACGACGAGCGCCGCGGTGCTCGATGGTTCGATTGCGAAGATTGGCACCCAGTATCTTCTGACGCTCAAGGCGGTCAACTGTCAAAAGCGGAGAAACGCTGGCGAGCACGGAGGCACAGGCGAGCGACGAGAACCATGTGCTGAATGCGCTTGGAATGGTGTCCGTCGAGATGCGCAATAAGCTGGGCGAGTCTCTTAGCACGATCCAGAAGTTTGATACTCCTTTGGAGGAGGCGACGACGCCTTCGCTTGAGGCTCTGAAGGCTTACAGCTCCGCCATGCAAACTATGAGGACGAAAGGGCCGGAAGCGGCGACGCCGTTTTTCCAACATGCCGTCGAACTCGATCCGAACTTTGCGGTGGCGTACGCCTATCTGGGCGTCCAGGCAACCACTAGTCTTGAACCCGGCCTCTCTGTGCACTACCGCACGAAGGCCTATGAACTGCGCGACCGGGCCAGTGAGGCGGAGAAGTATTGGATTACCGCCACCTACCATAAAGGAGTCACCGGCGACATCCCAAAGGCCATAGAAGCCTGCGATCTCTGGATCCAGGATTATCCGCGCTCAGAGATGCCACACGTCTACCTGGGGGCAGCAATTCTGCCGGTCGTTGGACAATACGAGAGAGCGCTCGAAGAGATCCTCCGAGGGAGTTCGTCTGCGTCCTGACTTTGCCCTCGCCTACGCTTTCCGCATTCGCGCGTACACCGCTCTTAATCGCTTCGATGAGGCAAAGGCTACTTACGCGCAGGCTCTTGAACGCAAATTACATACTCCCTACATCGATCTCGAAATGTATAGCCTTGCCTTCGCGCAAAACGATGCGGCGGGGATGGCCCAACACGCTACAAAGCTGGGGGCCTTGCCGACGTTGGGTCACACAATGTTGAGTATGGAAGGCGATACTGCCGCCTACTCCGGGCACCTTAAAGACGCCCGCGAGTTCAGCCGCCGCGCGATGGATAGCGCCCAACGCGGCGGAGAGAAGGATGCGCCTGCCCTCTACTCTGGCACCTCCGCACTGCGAGAAGCCTGGTTCGGCAACACCGGCGAAGCGCGGCGACGCGCCACTTTGTCATTGAAGCTCTCGAGCGGCCGCGATCTGCAGTATTTTGCTGCGCTTGCATTTGCCTACACCAGGGATGACGCGCGAGCGAAAGCGCTGGCCGACGATCTGGACAAGAGCTTTCCGGAAGACACAATTGTGCAGTTCAACTATCTGCCAACCGTCCGCGGAAGGCTTGCGCTCAACAAGGGAGATGCTTCTGGCGCCATCGCGAATCTTGCGGCCGCCGCACCGTATGAGCTTGGGGCGACCAGAGCCATTGATCTGAATTGGACGCCGATGTTTCCAGTCTTTGTGCGTGGCGAAGCTTATCTGGCTGCGCGCCGCGGTAGCGAGGCTGCTGCCGAGTTCCAGAAGATTCTCGACCATCGCGGCCTCGTTCTGAACCAACCCATCGGGGCGCTTGCCCAGCTTGGCCTCGGTCGCGCTTATGTGTTGCAGGGCGACACCGCCAAGGCCAAGGCGGCCTATCAGGACTTTCTCACGCTATGGAAGGACGCTGACGCTGACATTCCTGTCCTGCAACAGGCCAAAGCAGAGTACGCGAAGTTGAAGTAGAGAGAATCCGGAAGCGCGTTTGGCGACCGACATCATATGGGGACTATCAGGTCATCATCGGATCCCAGGGTGGTTTCCAATGTCTTGATCGGCCGCGGGCGCTCGTGCCAGCTGACGAAGGTCCTGTTTTACAAGATTGATTTGGGTCAAGAGTCGTTCGAATATCTTTCTCGCTCCGGCCATGTCGGCATCCTTCGCGGACATTTCCAATTGACTCGCGGCATCCTGCGCAGCAGAGGCTTGAAATGTTCCAACTGAGCCTTTGAGTGCGTGAGCCGCCCTCTGGACCATAATCGCGTCACCTGAATCAAGGCCGTTTCTAATTTGGCTTTCTTGCTTTGCGCAGTCGGTAAGCCATAACTCGGCCATTTCTGTGAGGAGAGCTCGATCTCCCATGACAGAGTCGAGAAGCAAGTCGAGTTGACCAATCGCCCGGAACGAGCTTTCCTCTGAAGTTTGATCCGCATTGAGTGTCCTCTTTACTTCGGACATGGCCTGCTTCAATTCGTCAATTCGAATCGGCTTTGAAAGATACCCGTCCATGCCGGCGTTGAGGCATTTTTCTCTGTCGCCTTTCATTGCGTGTGCAGTCATCGCAACGATCGGTACATGCTTTCCGGTGCCGGCTTCCGCATCACGGATGGCTGTCGTGGCTTCCAGTCCATCCATCTCAGGCATCTGTACGTCCATGAGTACGAGGTCAAATTCTTCTTCTTGAGACCGTCTCAATGCCTCCCTGCCATTGTTAACGATCTGTACCTTGTGGCCGAGCTTCTCCAGGATTCTCATCGCTAACGTCTGGTTCACTGGATTATCCTCCGCGAGCAGAACTCGCAAGGAGCGTTCCGAAGGTTGGGTAAGAGCTGATGCACTCTCGTGTCGTTCGCGTTTCCGGCCATGTTCCATCGCCGTCGCGATTGCGTCAAAGAGTTCAGACTGCTTGACTGGTTTGCTGAGGTAATCGGATATTCCCAACTCGCGACAGCGCGCAACATCGCTGGGCCTGGACGCGGAGGTCAGCAGAATGACTTTGAGCCCTTGCTGCTTGTAACTGCTTCCTATTTGCTCCGCCACTGCAAAACCGTCCATATCGGGCATGTGGACGTCGAGGAGTACCAGGTCGAAGCTTTTCTTCGAATCCGGCTTGCCAAGCGCGCTCAACGCTTCAGCGCCGCTGCTGGCCAGCGTCGGCTTCATGTGCCAGTTCGTAAGGATTTCTTTCAGGATTCGCCGATTAGAAGCGTTGTCATCAACAACCAGGATAGGCAAATCGACAAGCCTGTGAACCTCTTCCGCGAGGGCTTCCGATTCTGATTTCTTCGCCTCCAACAGCACTGTGAAGTGGAACTTGCTCCCTTGTCTCACCGTGCTTTCCACCCACATCGTTCCACCCATCAACTTCACCAGTGCGGCAGAAATTGAGAGTCCCAATCCCGTCCCGCCGTACTTGCGAGTAGTCGAGCTATCGGCCTGTTCGAACGCCTCGAAGATAGTTCGCTGCTTCTCCTCAGGAATGCCGATGCCAGTATCCGACACAAAGAAATGCAATTCGAGGGTCGACTCAGTTTGGCTTTGCCGCTCAACGTGCAACATCACCTCACCTTTGTCGGTGAACTTGATGGCATTACCGACAAGGTTGATGACGATCTGTCGGAGACGAATCGGGTCGCCGAAGACGCGATCAGGCAGATCGGCTTGAATGTGGCACCCCAACTCCAGTTCTTTCTGGTGAGCGCGCGTGGCAAGCAATCGCACAGTGTCTTCAAGAGTGTCACGAAGATTGAAGTCTCTCTTGTCTAATTCAAATTTCCGTGCCTCGATCTTCGAGAAATCGAGCAGGTCATTGATCAGCGTGAGTAACGCATCCGCGGAGTCCCGGATCGTACCCAGGTATTCGCGCTGCTCGCTGGTGAGCCGAGTTTCCAGCGTAAGCTCGGTCATTCCCACAATCGCATTCATCGGCGTGCGAATCTCGTGGCTCATGTTAGCCAGGAACTCGCTCTTCGCTTTTGTCGCTTCTTCAGCGACCTGCTTTGCGGATTCCAACTCCCCTGCATAGAGTCGTAACGCTGCTTCTGCCTCCGTGCGCTCGATAAACTGGCCAATCTGACTTCCGATTGCCGACAACAGCTTAAGCAGCTTCGTATCAGGATGCCGGATTTGATGGCTGAAGAACTCGAGTACCCCGAGCACTTCATCGCCGAGCAAAATTGGAAAGCCAAACGCACTGTGAAGTCCTTCTTTCGAAGCGATCGGAGCGCGCGGGAAATTAGGGTCTGTGGTCACGTCCTCAATCCAAAGCGCATCGGCTTCCTGCCATACACGGCCGGGCAGACCAATGCCGCGATCGAAGGTGTAGGAGCGGGTGACGGCCGAAAATTCACTTGCGTTCGCGGTCGGACAGTGCCAGGTTTCGACGCAACGCAAGATGCCTTTTTCCTTGTCCAGCTTCCATACAGTGCCAACGGTCCATTCCAATGTTTCGCAAATGTTCTTCAGGATTTTTGGTGCCGCTTCTTGCAGGGATGGCGCTTCAGCCAGCACCTTCGTGACGAAGTACTGAGCGAGGAGTAGGTCCTCGTCTCGCTTCATCTCCGTTACGTCGCGGCCCGTCGCATAGAAAAACTGTCCATCTGCGGGCGCGGCGGCGGTCCAGACAATCGATCGGAAGGAGCCGTCCTTGGATCGACAGCGGTTTCCGAAGCGCATGGTTTTGTACCCTTGAAATACCTTGGCCGCCTCCGCAATCGTCGCTTCACGGTCGTCCGGATGGATGAGGTTGATCCACGGCTGCGCCAGCAATTCCTTTTTTGTGTAGCCGAGAACATCTGTCCAGGCTTTGTTCACCCGCATGAAGTATCCGTCGAGGCCTGCCACGCAGATCAGGTCAAGGGAGAGGTCGAGCAGCTCTGTGACTTCAGCGTCGGACGCAGTGGGTTTCAATCGTGAGTGTGCGGACATGTTTGCTCTCCGAGGGTGAGCAGTCTACGCCTAAGTTCTTGTTGACGCTAGCAATATACAGACATAGTATTCAGTGATTCCGATCGAGAGGATTGAAAGGGTCTTTATTATGTCCGACGAAATCGCCACTCGACATCGGGTTCTAGTTGCGGATGACGATGCAGCGATCCGTCATGGCATCTGCAAGCTGCTTGAAAGCGCGGGCTTCGAAGTATCGGAAGCGGCAGATGGAATTGCTGCACTGAACGCTATTCAGGAAAAAGAGTTCGACCTCGTATTCCTGGACATTTGGATGCCTCACCTTTCAGGACTTGAAGTACTGGCGCGCATTCGCACCGCGGCAAGCCGGCCAAAAGTCATCGTAACGACCTCCGACGGTACATCCGAGACTCTGTTGCGTGCGGTGAAGGAACAAGCCTACGATTACTTGAGCAAACCATTTCCTCCGCGCAAAGCCGTCGAAGCCGCGCAACGGGCGCTCTCCGCCAATCAGGAGCCGGCCATAGAAGTGCTGTCGGCCCGTCCGCACTGGGTCGAACTCCTGATTCCTTGCACACGTGAGGCTGCCGAGCGGATTGAAACCTTCATGATGAAGTTGGAGGCGGATCTTCCTGACGATGTGCGCGAAACGATCGCTTCTTGCTTCCGCGAACTGTTGTTCAATGCAGTCGAATGGGGTGGTCAGCTCGACCCTAATCGAAAGGTTCGGGTCGCTTCTGTCCGTTCGCCGCGAATGCTCATGTTCCGCATCGCCGACCCGGGTCCCGGCTTCTCATTCGAAAAACTCACACATGCAGCGGTTGGCCAACCGGAATCGGAACCTACAGCTCACATGTCCGTTCGCGAAGAACGCGGAATTCGCCCAGGTGGATTTGGCATCCTGATGACAAAGGCCGGCGCCGACGAACTTCTATATAACGAAGCGCAGAACGAGGTTCTGTTCGTGAAGTATTTCGATAACCCACAAGCCATACCGGCGAAATAAATCGGGTGAATCGATCGTGACGAGCAGTCTGATAGCGCGGCTGCTGCGTTCCCAGACAGCCGCCGCCACTCGTCCGGAGCAGGGTCTGACTTTCGTTGTTATCCAATGTCCTGTGCTGCGCTATTTCTTGACAACAGCCTGAATCAGCCTTAGCGTTTGAGCGCAAGCAGTCAGTTTTCAGGTTTAGAGGACCCATGGAAGCTAGATCAGGGAATCCTCACGGACGATCGTTCTCACGTCTCACGATGGTCCGGTCCTTTGGGCTGGCCTTTCTGGTCTGCGCCGCAAGCCAGAGGATCATCGGCCAGGCGGATCCCGGCGCCAATCGAGCCTCCACAGTACCTCAGAGGATCGAGACTTCGTTTGCCTCTGCCGCAGCTGGACGGTCCGACAATCCGAGCCAGAAAGAGTTGGCCGATGATCTTGGGAAACTGCGCAAGTGTCTTTCGGGTTCCGAGGAACTCGAGCGCCTGAGCGAGGGATTGCTGCATGGCTACCGTGGTCACGGTTCCTGGTTTGCGGCAGCGCCCGCGCCAGGGTTTGGAAAGGTCTCGCCGCCGCCGGCTGCGTATATGACAAGCCTGGAACGAGACATCGCTGCCTGCCAATATGCCGCAACAGAAGCTGATCCAGCACTTCGGGAGCAGATTTGGGATTCGGTTCGGGAAGATATTACGGTGAAGGCAGATGATTGTGCCATGTTCGGGATGGGTCGCATGGTGCCAGTGCGTATTCTCACCATGCATGCCGGCTCGCAGATAGATGGATGGGCTGCGTTTTACAAATGGTCCTCAGTAAGCGGTCTACCCGTAGAAGAGATGCGAGCGCCGGGACTGACAAGCCATCAGGCCAGCATAAGTCTGCCTCCCGGCGTGTATACATTTCGGGCCGAGTTGAAGTTAGCGGACACCAACGTTAAGAAAACGGATTCGGTGACAGTGCAGGTTGGCGGCCGGAATACCGTTGACGTGCAGCTCCAAGTGCCATGACAAGCCAAATTGTGGATGGAAATCGCGAAGGAGCGGGCACGAAAAATCGCCCAACGAGAATTCTCGTCTTTGCGGATTTCTTTAAGGGATATATGAGTATCTCCACGATCGTGGCCGCCGCAGTTCCGATCCCGGTGGGTAGTCTTAAGATTAATTCCGGCTTATTCCTGCCAGCGAGGCTACCTGACGGTTTATTCCTCGCTTCTGTGCTTTCTGGTATTGGCTTTTCTCTTTTCCATTCGGCATCGGCTGTGTGTCGTGATGTTCGGAGGCAGAAAAGGAAGTGGATGGCTATCGGCCGTGCCGCTTCTTTGTATTCTCCTTACCATCGGATGCATTGCTGGATACCATGATGTATTGCAGCGTTCGTTGGATCAGTTTCGTCTTCTGGGCGTGACCGCAAAATCAGTCGACTTATTGCAGTCGGCTGACGAGTCGGAAATATCGTATGAGTGGTTACTCTCGATCCTATACCTGGGAATGTTCGTCTTTGCGGAGATTGCTTTTGTCCTGATGGCGCTCCGTGAACACCTGCAGGATGTTTTGTGCCTTGATGAACAGGAGTTGCTGCGCGGGAGACCGGGATTACTTGAGCCAGTTGGAAAGAGCGCGCACTGACAGGCGCATCTTTCTCTGACAGTTTTGAGCCGTGATTGCTGCGATTAGGCCCTTGCTTTCAGATTTGCCCATCTCAAGTTCCACTGAGGAGCAACTTATGTCTGTTATTCACATTGGCCTCGTCGATATGACGGGGAAGATTGATCCGGAGCTGGTGCAGGCGGCCGCCATCGCACTCAACGTTCAGGTCACACGTGATCTGCCACAGTTTTGGAATATCTCGGCGACTGTTTCCTATCTCTCCAATCCGAAGAAGGTGCCGGCGGGTATATGGCCGGTTCAGTTAGTTAAAACGCTTCCTCCGGATGAGGGTGGCTTCCACTCCGACAAACACAAGCAGCCTTACTCCAAGGTGATCGCAAGTCCAGCGGACAATACGTGGACGGTTGATGCAAGCCACGAAATTCTGGAGATGCTGGTTGATCCATACGGCAACAGGATGCAATCGTCTGTCGCTATTAAAATTGTCAACGGGAAAATTGAGGATGGAACCGGGCAATTCGGGTATCTCGTCGAAGCTTGTGATCCTTGCGAGGACAATAACTATGCCTACACGGTAAATGGCGTAGCAGTTTCTGACTTTATTACGCCGCACTACTATGACCCGCTTGTTACACCCGGGACTCGTTACAGTTTTACGGGTGCTATTAAGGGACCGCGGCAGATTCTGCCCGGCGGCTATATCTCATGGGTCGATCCACTCAAGGACAAGTGGCAGCAATTGATGTATGTGGATCCGTCACAGCCGCCCTCGATCCAGGATCTTGGTCCGGCGGACTCGAACAAGAGCTTGCGTGAGTGGATCGACGGACTCGAGGCGTCGCGAAGATCGCATCGATCGAGCCGCAGCATCGAAACGCCGAAACAGAAGAACCTATTCGAGTATTCGGCGAAGCGGATCGCGGAACTCGAGCGGGTCGCTCTGGCCAAGGCGAAGTTCTACAAGTAGCCGAGGTGCGGCGAAGAAGAGTAGCACCGGAGGTGAAGCGAGCAGTTAGCGGATGAGGAGGTAGGTAGCGAGCGTGGTCCACTCATCGTCGAGGGAGCCGGTGATGGCGGCAGGGTGATCTGTGAGGCGGCTGGCGCGGCGGTACCAGTAGTTGGCGTTGAAGTGATCGCCCTGCTTGCGGTGCAGATAGGCGTGCACGCGGGCGGCTTCCGGGGTGTCGATGTCCTGGGTGATGGAGTGGGCGCGGTCCCAGTCGCCGTGCGCGTCGTGCCAGAGGGCGTGGAGAAGTGGAGGAAGAGCGGCGGCTTCCGGGGCGGAGAGCGAGCGGAGCTCTGCGGGAGTCATGAGGTGATTATGCGCGTGAGCTATTGCCGTGGAACAGCGATGTTCCCCGTGGAACGTTTCGTAGTATGTCGCTAAGAAATGCGGAAAACTCATTTTTCTGTGGAGAAGTACCCGAGCCGAATCGATATTCGGTCGCGGGCGTCGTGCCAGCGTCTACTCGGGGATTCTAAAGTCGTAAACCCTTCCCGCGGCAGCGCCGCCTGACCTGGCGCCTCCGGTGCCGCCGCCGGCCATGGTTGCCTGCTGACCGGTGCCCATGAAGAAGGCGTATTCACCGCCGGGCTTCAAGGCTGCATCGATCTTGAGCTTGTAGGTGCGGATTCCGGCGTGCTCGGCGGTGAAGGCGATCTCCTTGTCGCGCTTTACGCCTGATTTGCCGCCGGTAATGCCGCCGAAGCTTCCAATCTCGAACTCTCGGCGGTCGCCTTTCTTTTCGAGGATGATCAGGGAGAAGTCGGAGGCGCTGCCGCCGTCGGGCACGTAGAGGTAGAAGACGGGGAGGTGGTCGTTGACGATGTTTTTGGATTGCGGGCCGTTGAGATAGGCGTCCCAATGTTCATTGCGCAGACCGTAGGTGAACATGCTGCCGGCTTTGCCGCCGACCTTGGCCTGACTGATTGCCTGCCCCTCGATGCGGGTGAACGCGTTGCCGTTCTTCCAGTAGACGCCGACCTCCGGGGGAGGGAGGTTAGGGTCGTTGGACATGGGGGCGGCGGCGACGACGACGGGGCCGGCGGGAGGGGTGGGATTGATCATCACCTTGATGACGTCGTCGGAGACCTTGGCGGCCTTGAGTTCCTTCAGACCAGTGACGCTGGTGTCGAACTGGAGGGTTTGACCGGCGGCGGCGCTGCGGATTTTGGAGATGATGAGGTCGTCGGAGAGGCCGAGGGTCGCCATCTCGATGACGTCTTTGTTGGTGAGGCGTGTGGAGAGCTGCTGGCTCCACGAGGTTGCAGCGAGGAGAAGGGCGAAGAATACAGCCGGGAAGATAAGCCGTCGCAATGAGACCTCCTGGGCGACTTCAGGTCGCGTCGTGTCTGGATCCCTGAATTCTGGTCCCTGGATATGGCCGAGGTTGGGTCTACGCTAGGAATTTAGCAGGTGCTGAGAGGTTTTGCATCCGGCCAAAGCCGGGCGCCACGGAGGAGCCTGCATTCCCACCCGTCCGCGAAAGCGCGTACGGATGGGGCACCCCGAGCGGTCTCGACTCAGGATCGGAAAGGACTTCGCGTGGGCCAACTGGCTGGCGCTTACCTTAGCGTGGCGCGCACCACCCGCCTGTTGCGTGCCTGCAGGGGGCGAAAATCGTTGCCAAGAATTGTTCGGAAGGCTTCGAACTGGTCTGGCGATAGTTCAGCCCACTGCTTCAGGACGATCCATGTCACGTTCTCGGTGCATGGCGGTGTCGTAAGGGACCCGGCATAGGTGTAATAGCTCGAGGTGTTAGTGAAAGCTTCCTCGAGACCGAGGCTGTTGATTGTTACCGCGGGGGATGTCGTCAGTGGCGGCAACCCGGCGGAGATCAACTGCTGCAGGAACAGGTTTGGCTTGCCGATCCTGTAGAGCATTCCAACGACCGCATTGTTGCCGTTTGCATCGGTGAATACGGCGTGAAGCTCCATGACGCCGCGGTCGCCCTGGATGAGGTGCTCGGAGAGCGTGTGGAAGTGAAACTGCTGGAGGGTGTAGAGGTCACCATGGAGGAGCAGTGATCCGCCGAACTTGGGTGTGGCCATGATGGTGTGACCGTTGTTGACCATGGTGTATGGCATCTGGTTCAGGAGGAGGTTGAGAGGACCGAGCCATGGATCTGCAATCACAGCGTCGATATCGATAGGAGACTGGTGTCCCGCAGGCGATGCGGCGCAAGCGGAGAAGTCCTCTTCGAGAGTCGACCAGAAGCCAGGGCCCGTGTCGCCGTTGTAGGTGAATTCACTGTGCTGTGCGGTTGCTGGGGCGCAACGGACGAGACACAACACGAGAGCAGCTAGGAGCAGCCTAGTCGTATGCTTCATTTTTTGGATTTCCTTTCAGACTACGGGGAACCCGCTGCGGATGGTGGTCGACGATCGAATGACCGCGACGCAGATCCGGTCTGAATCGCTATCGCTCGACAGAGTAGCGACGGATGATCTCAATCTTCTGCAGGCGTGCCTGGAAGATGTATCGAGGCCGGTGATTATAGTGCGGGGATACGACGGCTGCGGGAAAGGTCGTGCCGGATTCGTGACAAGAGGCAGAGCCTTTGGTGCGGCAAATCGAGGGCAAGCTCCCCTCCCCCTGTTTTTGCGCAAAGTCTTCAGGAGACAAGACTTAAGGGTGGACCTTTGGATGTCGTCGCACCAAGAGTTGTGCGTTGGTTCCGGACGGTTGCCGAGGGGCGCGGGAGAGGCAATTCAGTTCAGGCGGGACGCCACTTGTCGGGCCCGGAACCTACTTCGCGAACGCGCTCGACGTCGGGGTGATCTGCGGGGTTGAGTTGTTTGGCGTGGGCGATGGCTTCGGCCTGCGTGTCGAAGAGGGCGCTGGCGCGGTCGGAGCCCTTGGCGCGGACGGCGAACTTGCCGTCGCTGTTTCGTTCGATGAAGTAGTGGTTGTCAGTGGCCATGCGGCATCTCCTGAGAGAGTGATGCGCGCGGGGCCGCGGAACGTTGACCGGCTGTCTGGGTGTTGTGCCGAGGGACAGGAAGGCAAGTCGGCCCATTCGACTTCGCTCAGGGCTGCGCCCTGCGGGCTTCACGACGATCTCCCACCCCGCCAGCAAGCTGGCCAGGGGACCCGGGCCTTCGGCAGAGCGGAAGACCATTCATGACGACGAAGTCGTCATGAATGGGGCACTGGATGAGTGGGGCACCCGCCCAAGTTCAATCCGTGGGAATGTCCAGATCGTCTTTGTCGTTATGTTTGAAATAGCTCGCTTGCGCGAACGGCGTGATCATAAACTCACGTCGGTTCTGCTCGTTCATCTCTCTACTTACAAGTCCACGCTCCGCCAGGTTTTTCCCGCGGCGGCCAACAAGTTGGTGCGATCTATGAGTTTGGCTGCAATCTCTCCAGCGAACATGGTTCGGTTCTCTGTCTCCAATATCTGAAGTATGCCGACTCCGTCGGGGGCAAGAGAAGTTGGGCAATACGGGTTAAGGAGCACCTCGTATTTCCTTGAAAGATTGGTGACGTCGCAGTAACCATCCTTACAGCCTGGACATTTCATGTCATACATCTTGAGTGCTTCAAGCTTATCGACGTCGTACGTTTTTTCGCAGCAATTGCATTTAATTTCCTGATTTTGTTGCATGAAACGCCGGATTAACGGCGTGTCGTCAAAAATGCGTTCTACAAAATAGAGCCGGTGTTCGCGCTTCTCAGTGGGGCGCCCGAAAGCGATTGAAAACTTTTGACATAGTCCGAAGTTCAATGCATAAACTGAGACCTTCCTTCCGTCTCTATCGCTCATCTCGTAGTACTTGGTTACGAAAAAGTTCAATTCAAGCGTCGCCAACAGGGAATCGAATTCAACGGCTACATGGAAGTGGCTCGTTGGTGGAGTGCCTGAGATTTCTCTCATAACGGATGACTCGCGGTGTTTTCTGAGATCTCTCGCGCGGATCACTAACTGCTCGAGCAGTTCCTTCAAGCTGTAGATCGAAGCTCTCTCACTGAAGCTTTCTTGGAGAAATTTATTCCATCCTGAAGTAAGGCTCGATCTTGTCTTCGTAGTAACGGGCTGCAGCGTCTCGGATACTGCGCGGGCCTATCTTGGTGCCAAAGATCAGGTTCGACTCTTGCAGGTAATAGAGGAGGTAGCCGAGGATTCTCGGGTTTCCCAAGGACGCGTAAAACAACAGCCTCCAGAAAGCGTCGTCCTCGCTGTCGACGAATTGCTCGATCCCTCCCTTCGTGAAGTGCATCAGGCGCCCTTGGACTAGACGCCTTGTGAAATCAATTGCCTTATCTTCCATCGCGGCGACATCGCTCGTGCCGTAGAGCTTGTAAAGATCCAGATGGATTTCGTCAATCTTGGTCTTATCGATCTCACCGTAATAAATTCTGTGAGGATAGGCGGCAATCTTGAATTTGATCAGTTCTTCTGACCAGTTATTGAGTGGGGCGGACCACGTGTCGACCATGACCGTCATTGCGTCCTCAGGGAGCTCTGAGAAATCGTCGATGAAGATATAAAGATGCTTTCCGCAAAAACGCCGGGATTCTGCGCTACCGCGGGTACCCGATCGAGCAGCTCGCTCAGGGCGCGTCGTTCCTCGAGGTGTCCTACCTGCTGATCTACGGTGAGCTGCCGACCGCCGTCCAGCTGGCCGACTTCACCGAGCAAGATCACCATCCATACGCTGCTGCACGAAGATCTCAAGCGATTCTTCGAGGGATTCCCAGCGGCCGCTCATCCCATGCCCGTACTATCGTCGGCCGTCAATGCGCTCTCCACGTTCTACCAGGACAGCCTCGACCTGCACGACCCGCAGCAGGTGGACATCTCGACCGTACGGCTCGCTGGCCAAGCTGCCGACTATCGCGTCGTACGCGTACAAGAAGTCGATCGGCCAACCGTTCCTCTACCCGGACAACAGCCTGTCCTACGTGGAGAACTTCCTGCGGATGACCTTCGGCGTGCCGGCCACCTCGTACACGGTCGACCCAGTCGCGGCCAAGGTGCTGGACATGCTGTTCGTCCTGCACGCCGACCACGAGCAGAACTGCTCGACCTCGACGGTACGGCTGGTGGGCTCGGCCCACGCCAACCTGTTCGCGTCCGTGTCGGCCGGCATCAACGCCCTGTCCGGCCCACTGCACGGCGGAGCCAACGAGGCCGTGCTGGAGATGCTGGAGCGAGATCCGGGCCGACGGCGGCGACGTCGACGCGTTCGTACGTCGGGTGAAGAACCGGAGGACGGCGTCAAGCTGATGGGCTTCGGCCACCGGGTCTACAAGAACTACGACCCGCGGGCCGCGATCGTGAAGAAGGCCGCGCGAGGACGTGCTGGCCCGGCTGGACACGGCCGGACCCGCTGCTCGACATCGCGATGCAGCTCGAGGAGATCGCGCTCGCCGACGACTACTTCGTCTCGCGCAAGCTCTACCCGAACGTGGACTTCTACACCGGGCTGATCTACAAGGCGCTCGGCTTCCCGACGAGGATGTTCACCGTGCTGTTCGCGCTCGGCCGGCTGCCGGGTTGGATCGCCCAGTGGGCGCGAGATGATGACCGACCCGGCGACCAAGATCGGCCGGCCGCGTCAGCTCTACACCGGGCCCGAGACCCGCGACTTCGTCCCGCTGAAGTCCCGCTGAGTTCAGATCTCCACTGTGGACTGTGTAGTCCACAGTGGAGACTCACGGGGTCGGGCTGTCGGTGGCCGAGGCGGAGGCGGTGGGCGTCGCGGTGTCGGTCGGGCGGTCGGGGTCGGCGTGGCCGTCGGGGTCGGTGTGGGGGTCGGTGTCGGCGTGGCGACCGGAGTCGTGGTCGTCGCCGGCGCAGTCACCACCGCCGGCTTGTTCGCCGGGCTGGTCGTCTTCGTGGTGGTCGTCCGAGTGGTCGTCACGCTGCGGGGCGCCGTGTTGACCTGGGTATCGGCTCCGGCTGTCGTGGCGGCCGGGGCCGGGGTGGCCGGCGCGTCGTTCGAGGTCGGAGTGGTGGCGTCCAGCGACGGGGCGGCCGGGTCGTTCGGCGCGGCCACAAAGCCGGGCTGCTGGCCGGCGGCGGACGGCGCGGCCTGGCTGTCACCGTGCGTGCCGGCCACCCCGAGGGTGGCGCCGGCGGCGATCGCGGCGATGGCGAGGGTGATCACGGCGCGATGCTCGTCCTTGCGATGCACGGCGCGGTACTTGTTCGGATCGTCGCGGTCGTCGGTGGGATCGCACGGACACGAGGGGCTCCCTGCTGCGGGTCGGCCGGCACGCCGAGGGGTCGAACGTGCGGTCTGTTCCTGACCCTCACTCAGCGCAATCAACAGCGGCAAGTTGAGCAGCCGGATCGTGGCTCAGGTCACACTGCGTCATTGTCCCGCACGCCCCGCTGACCCCTCGTGTCCGCCGCGCCCATCTGGTTGCACAATGTCGGCTATGAGCGGTCAGGCGCGTCCGTGGCGGACCGACCGCTGACCGAGCCGCATCCGTCCCGCCTTCCGCTCGACCATCCGCGGCGCGCGAAGATCCTGGCCGCACACGCCGCCGCCCTGGCTCGCGGCGAGGCTGGGTACCTTGATCCGGATATGGGGTTGTTCGTCCTGACTGCCGGTTTTCTCGCGAATCGCGGAACCTGCTGCGGGCGCGGCTGCCGGCACTGCCCGTACGAGCACTGAACCGGTCCCGTCGGTGACCAGCGCCGTTGTCGGCGAACCTAGCGGCGGCGCGAATCCATCCGGTGCAGACGACTCCGCAGCCAATCGGTCAGGACGAGACCGGCGCAGACAACGGTGATACCAGAGGCGATCAACAGTTGGCTCAGCATTGGCGGCCCCCAAAGCTTGCCGACCTGAGGGTCAGCGATTGGCTAACACGCCAATAACGTAGTGCGGCCGGTCAATCACGTCACCACACGAACGGA
>CAVZMD010000012.1:0-133499 GCA_963776265.1 uncultured Acidobacteriaceae bacterium
CTGTCGGCCTTCGTGGCCGGGTACCTGAACCTAGGAAGCCAACAATAAACGAAAACTGAAATCGGCTCAGGGGGATGCCCCGATCCCAGGGGGCTTCGGAGCCCATGCTTTAGAAAGCATGAAGATTGCGCGGAGGACTTGAAGCAACCAGCGCTCCGTGCGACCGACATCCTTAATGCTTGCTGACCGGCCTGTGGTAGCTGCTGCCGAGACCCGTATCTATCGCGCGGTGCATTGCGCACTGCCGTCGCCATCGATGAGTGCTGTCGCGACAAAGACCGCCGTCTCCCGAACGGCACCGTTGGCCGGGACCGTAGGGGAGCAGTCGCCAGGACGGGAGCTGGATTGAGCGCGCCGAACTATGCGATTGGCAAGTACTTCACGAGTGTGAGCTGAGCGAGCATCGACGTGGTCTGATATGACGCCTGCAACCTGGTCTGCAGCGCGAGAATCTCGGTCGCGACCTGATCGCTGGAGACATTCTCGGTCTGATCGACCAAATCCTGCAGCATGAGCTGGGACTGATTTTGCCGCGCGGTGATATTTTTCATCGCGACCTGCGCGCTCGCCAGATCGGTCTGGATATCAGCAACGCTCTGCTGTGTGCCCTGAGGCGTCAGGCCGGTCGCCACACGCTGATTGAGAGCGCCAACCAGTGCGGTCGCATTGGCATTGTTGGGTGACGTTGTCACGACAGCAAAGGCCGCGACCGATTGCAGCGCGGAGCGAATGGCTTGCTCGTTGGCGCGTATGCCGTATTGAATCGTCGCGGTCTGATCGACCCGCGCGGTCGATGATGCTCGAGCCGCACCGCTGCCGGCTTCGCCGGTGTACCAGGCGACGGTGTTCGCAGCGCCGCTGACCAGAGTCGTCGCCGTGTTCAGCGGCACTCCTCCAACCCGCAGCGGCGGCTGGACCGCGGTCACGGCGGGCCCAAAGCCGAGCGCCGCGAAAGCCGCAGCGTTCGAGCTCGTGACATTCAGGCTCGCAGCGTTGTCGGTATGTAGCGTGATGACGCCACCGCTGACGGTCGAGGGGCTCGAGGTGCCCGTGATCGAATCGATCTTCGTCAACAACGTCTGGACGCTGTCGGTGACGTTGAGCTGGTTGCCAGTGGCGCCCGCGGCAACAAAGGTGAGGGTTGTGCCGTTGACGGTGATGGTGTCACCCGCAGCAAAGTTCGTCGCCAGCGAATCCGTCCCCGCAGCGCCAGACAGGAGCGTTGCCCCGGTGATGGGTGCCGGAACTGCGAGCTTGTTGTTGACGACGCTTCCTGTTGCCGTCCCGTCCGTATTGAAAAAATTGTCCGACGCCGCCATGGCCGAGGCCGCGACCAGCGAGGTGTTGGCCAGCGTGCCGATCGCGGTCGTGAGCGCGGCATTGAGGTTGGCCGCGGTTGCCGTGGGCGTGGCACCGATCGCAAAACTTCCGGTCGGCGGCGGCGTCGCGGTCGAAGCGGTCAGTCGTATCGCTTCCGTCGTGCCGTCCGGCAGGTTGAACGTGAAGGTGACCTGATCGCCGTTGTTGGGATTGGTCGCGCCAAGATTGACCGAAACCGCCGACGGCGATCCGGTCGGGCCGGTAACAGTTGCGCCGGTCAGGGACGACGTGATCGCATTGAGCTTGAAACCGAACGGCGAGCCAGCGACATCTTCCGCGACCGACACCGAGGTCGGCGTCGGTGAAGAGATGACGAGCCGCCCCAAACCGCCGGCGCCGAGATCAGCCTGGTTGCGCTCGGCGATCAGCTGTTTCAATCCAGCCAGAGGCCCTTTGCCATTGAGGATGTCGTCCATCGACGCGACGGACGGCTTGTCGATGGCGCTGCCGGAAAACAGGTAGCGATCACCGGCCTGCGTATTCAGCATTTCCAGCATCGACTTCAGCTGCAGCAGCGCGGTCTGTTGACCAACGGTCTGTCCGGACCCGGTTACGACCGCGCCGCCGCTGCCGGCCGCTGTTTGCACCTGCTTCGCAATGTCGCTGAACGACTGCAACGCCGTGTTGGCGGTGTCGATCGTGGTGTTGATGTTGGTCATCGTCGTCGTGAAGGCAGACAGATTTGACAGCTGCGCGCGCGCGAAGATCGCAAATCCTTCGTTTACGCCCATTCCCGAATAGTCGGTCGACTTCTTGCCGGTCGCGAGCTGCGTCTGCAACGTGTCGAGTTGACTCTTGAGGTCCAGGACGGATTGTCCAAGCAGGAAATTGCCGTTGCCGACACCGTTGATCGCCATCTGAACCGCCTTACAACTGAACCTGCATCAAGGTCTGCATCACCGATTGCAGTACTGACATTACGTGAGCGTTGGCCGCGTAGGTGTTCTGCAGCGCAATCAGATTCGCCATTTCGGCATCGATGTTGACGCCGGACGTGGAGTTGACTTTCTGCTGTAGCGTCTTGACCACGACATCCTGGCCTTGCGCAAGCTGCTGCGCCGACGACGCCGCATTGGACTGCAGGTTGAGGAATTGCTGCAGATAATTCGGCAACGTTCCCTTCAATGGCGACGTCCTCGAGCCAAGACCGGTCTGCGGTGAGTACGTGAACAACCCCGCAGTCAGCTGGGAGTAGAGAAAATCCGAACGCGTAGTGTCTCCGGCGGTCGTCAATGGCGAGGTGTTGTAGATCACGAACTTCGAAGGATCACTGACCAGCGCGGAATTGACCGAGATGCGCCCGGCAAATCCGGTCTGCTGAATGCCAGGGCCGGTGATCACGCCGGTATAAGGCGTGCTGCCATCGGTAAATACCGGAAGTTGCGAGTTGCCGTTCGCGAGCGCGGTTGTCGTGACGGTTGTTGATGCTGCGTTGACGCTCACCGCCGCTGCGCCGTTATCGAGAACCCGCAACGTCGACCCTGCCGGATTGGAGAATTGCAGGTTGGTATTGCCGACCGCGGCAGCGATTTGTGAAACGATTGAGGCCATCCCGCCCTGGAAGTTGACGCCGATCACCTTGTCGTTGGGACTGGCGGCCGTATTGGGCAGCGGCAGCGCGGTCGGGTCATCCACGCGCACGATCGTAATCTGATGCGGCGTGCTGGTTGCCGTGTCGGTGTAAGTCAGGTTGATCGAATTTCCCGGCAGTACGCTCGACAGGTCAAGATCGAATCCCGCCTTGCTGCCTACCGTCACCGGCGTGCCGGCAGTGGTCACATCCGATAGCGAACTGGCCAGCGTCGCAGCCAGCTGATCAAGCTGCGTTTGCGCCTGCACCAGAGTGCTGTCCCGCAATTTCAGATCGGCGCCGATGCGACCCGACCCGATCGCCTTGGTCTCGATCATGTCCACGCTCGCGCCATTAGGGAAGTTCAGCGTGAGCGTGCCAGCCGTGGACAAGGCCGGGTTGCTGTTCCATAGCGAACTCGCGTTAAGCGTTCCCTGTGAATTGAATGACAGCTGCGAGGCTTGGACGCCGACCAGCTGCAAGCCGGACGTCGTGTAGACCGTCGCCTGGTTGGCGTTGTCGGTGACGACACGGATGTCCATTAACTGCGCGAGATCGTTGATGGCGCTATCGCGCTGGTCCATCAGCGTTGCGGCATTGTTGTCGTTCGCCGGAAGGCTCTGCAGCTGCGAATTGAGTTTCGCAATCTGCGACATGTCGTTGTTGGCTTGAGTGACTGCAGCCGCGATGTCCTGCTCCGCGTTCGAGCGCAGCGCCTGCACTCCCTGCGTCGTGCTGTTCAATTGTTGTGCCAGCGATTGCGCCGTCGTCAGGGCCAGGGATCGCGCTGACTGGGCGCCCGAATTTGCCGACAGCGCCTGCAGCGCGGAAGTAAAGCTGTTGTATGCCGTCTCGAGCGTTCCGCTGCCGCCGGGCGTGCCATAGAGGCTCTGCAGCTGCGCCAGCACACCCGACATCTTGTCGGCGTAGGCCCCGCCCGACGTCTCGGTGCGCAACTGTGATTGCAGGAACTGGTCGAGCTGGCGGCCAACGCCGATGTCACGGACGCTCGCTCCCGCGTCCGCGCTGGCGCCCGCGATCTCAATCTGGTCGAGGGTTCGGGTGACGTAGCCCGGCGTCTGCGCGTTGGCGATGTTCGATGATACGATCGACAACGCCGCCTGATTGACACGCAAACCCGCCATCGCAGTGGCGAGAGCTGAACTCAAACTCATGGTATTCGCCTCAGATCAGCCGGTCGAATGCAGATGCATCACCGCAGCACGTTCAGAAGATCCTGCGTCATGGTTTGCGCCGTTGTGATCACCTTGGTGTTGGCGGAGTAGGCTTGCTGGGTGACGATCAGCTTGGTGAATTCGTCGGCGATGTCCGTGTTCGAGCTTTCGACCGATGATCCGCTGATTGTTCCCGTTGCGCCGGCGATCGCGACACCCGATTGATCGGTCGCAGCATAGGCGCCGCCGTCGAGGGGTTTCAGGTAGTTGGGGCCGTTGAAGTGAGACAAGGAGACGGCCGCGAGATTGAGATTCTGGCCGTTGGAAAACGTTCCGACCACGAGACCGCTATTGTTGATAGCAACCGTTTGAAGCTGTCCGGCAGCAAAGCCGTCCTGCTGAATCTGATTGATTGTCGCGGTGCCGCCGACGCTAGCATATTGGGTAAGGCCGCCTGCGCCATACGTGAGCGTGAGATTGCCGAGCGGCTGGTTGTTGACGGTAACGTTCGAGAGCGTGATGCTCGCTCCTGAGGGACTGAGCAGTGCTCCGTTAGTACCGAAGACAAAGTTGGTCCCGACGTTGATCCAGGCGGTTTGCGGACCCGCCGCAGTCGAATTGGACTGATAGAACAGGTTCCAGGTATCGGTATGCGGAACGCCGAGGGTGGAGCTATCGGTCTTGGCCCATCGCAGTTGCAGGTTGACCGGCGTTCCCGTGGCGTCGAACGCCGTTACTGCGCCGCCGCTGATGGATTCGTTTGCGAACGTCGCTGTGTCGCTACCGATGACGACGCCGGTGCCCGCGGTACCGCCGCCGCCACGGGCCTGGCTCACGGTGGGAGGGAAGCCAAGCGCGCCGAATGCCGCCGCGTTCGAACTCGTGACTGTCAGGGTCGAGGTTATACCTGTATGCAGCGTGATCGCGCCACCGCTGATGGTCGAGGGGTTCGCGGTGCCGGTAATGGCGTCGATCTTGGTCAGCAGCGAGCTTAAGGGATCATCGGCGCGCACGTGCGTCGCATCCTGCAGGCCGACACCAGCAGCCGTGATGTTGATGACCGTGGCGTCGACGGTGATGGTGTCGCCCGAATTAAAATTCGACGTGAGCGAATCCGTGCCCGCGGCACCGGACAAGGTCGTCGCGCCGGTGATGGGTGCCGGGACCGCCGCCTTGTTGTTGACGGAGCTTCCCGTGAAGGTGGCGTCGGTGAAGGGCGCGGGCGGCGTCCCGATGATCTGCGGATTGGAGGTGAAGTCGGCCGGATTCAGGCCGCCCAGCGCCGTCAGCGAGCCAATCGCGGCGGTGGAACTCGCCACCGTCGACGGCCTGGTCGGAAGGTTGGCGGCATATGTAATCTTGGTCGTGGCCTGCGCCGGGATGAAATTGTTCTGAAACTGCAAGACTTGCGGCACGTTGCCGATCGGGTTGCCGGTCTTGGGATCGACGGTCACGCCAAGCAGGTAGTATCCGGCGCCGTTGACGAGATTGCCGTTGGCATTGAGCTGGAAATCGCCGCGGCGCGTGTAGTTGGTCACCCCGTTGAACACGGCCACGTTGTCGACAACGCCGATGGGTTTCTGCACGTTGAAAAAGCCTGCCCCGCTGATCGCCATATTGGTTGCAACGGCGGTCGCGGAAACTGTTCCCTGGCTGGTGATCGTCGCTTGCGCGCTCGCCCTGACGCCGCCGGCCGCCTGCTGGTCGGGTGTCACGCTTGTCGGGACGATATCTTCGAAACTGGTGTTGGTCCCCTTGAAGCCGACGGTCGACGCGTTCGCGATGTTGCCGGAGATGTTCTGGAGCGCGAATGACTGCGCCTGCAGACCGGAAACAGATGTGTTGAGAGCGTCGAAAATACCCATAACACTTTCTCCAAGCTCGAACCGGGCGGCCGCCGGATGATGGCAATGCTCAATGGCCGCATGCGACGAACTTGTCGCAAGCGCCATGCCAAGACGATTTTTGCAAGGAAGACAGTGTGTTACGCAAAACGCCGGCCCCAGGGGGCCGGCGCAGAATTGCCTAGCAGGCAAGATTTACCGGCGTCGGAGCCGCCTCAGGACGACGAATTGTCGCCCGGTTTGAACGACAGTGACAGTCCGTTCATGCAGTAGCGCAGCCCGGTCGGCTTCGGCCCGTCGTCGAACACGTGGCCGAGATGGCCGCCGCAGCGGTGGCAGTGCACCTCGGTGCGCAGCATCATGTAGGAGCGGTCCTCGTGGTGCCGACCGCGTTCGGCAGCGGCTGCATAGAAGCTCGGCCAGCCGGTGCCGCTCTCGAACTTGGTTTCGGACGCAAACAACGGCAGGTCGCAGCCGGCGCAGGCGAACGTGCCCTTGCGATGCTCGTTGTTCAGCGGGCTTGTGCCTGGCGGCTCGGTGCCATGCTTGCGCAGGATCGCGAACTGCGCCGGCGTCAGCTTCTTCTTCCACTCGTCCTCGCTCATCTCGACCTCGAAATGCTCGTCGGCTCTCGCCTCAGACCCGCGCAGGAAGCGAAAAGCCGCAAGCAGGCCGATGCCGGCAGTGGTGGCAAGCAAAATCCGTCGATTTATCATGGCGCGCTCCTGAAAAGTCCGTTGCTTGCAAGATACGGCAAACAACCCCGAAAGTTACACCGCTATTCGCGTCTCATTCGCCGGCATTCTCACGATCGCGCGAGGTTTCCTGTTGCGGCGCGTCCGGCGGACGCGCTGGCCTGGCCGGCGGCTGCGGCCGTGCGCCTTGATCGCTGACACGCATCCTGCGCACCGCTTGCGTCGCGGCGGCAGCGCGCCGTTGCCGCTCCCGCTCCCGTGCCCTGGCGCGTTCGCGCAAACGCGCGACCGTGGCGGCGGCCGTGGCCGCGCCCGCGACCAGGCATAAACCGCCTGCGCTGCGACGCGACCTGCTGTCCCGCCGGCCCAGACCAGTTCGAATGGCGAGAACAGGCGCCAGCGCTCGTCGCCGGCGAGCATGCCCTGCGTCACGAGAAGCCCCGCCGTCGCGGTTGCCGCAATGCCGCGGCCGCCGAAGCCGCTGGCGATCCACAAACCGCGCCGCAGCTGGCCGATTTGCGGCATGCCGTGAACGGTCTCGCCGGTAACGCCGCTCCACGCATCAGCGATTGCGACGTTGCCGAGCTGCGGGAAAACGCGCTTGATGCGCCGCCTGATCTGGCTCGCGACCAGCCTCGGACTGACGGGAAACGTGGTGAGCGGACCCGACCACATCAACCGGTCACGGTCGATGCGGCGAAACTGATCGAGTTCCAGACGAATCTTCGACTACGCCCTCGAACGTCAGCGCCTCGTCGATTCTGTTGCCGAGCGGCTCGGTGACCGCAACGTAGCGCCAGGTCGGCAGCAGCGTCTGGTTCAGCCGCGGGAATGGCGAGCCGAGATGCACATTACCGGCAAGCACAATGTAGGACGAGCGCAGTCGCGCCGCCGCGGTGACGATGCGCTTGCGGACGCCGGCCGGATCGATGCCGGCAACGATGGTGTCCTCGAACAGGCGGACGCCCGCGCGCTCGGCGGCCTCGGCAAGACCGCGCGCGTAGTTCAGGCCATGCAGATGAAACGATTTCGGATAGTGGATGGCGTGAAAATAGTGCGGCGTGCGTACGGCCTCTCGCACGCGCTCGGTCTGCCACGCTTCGACATCGGCGCCGAAATCCTCACCCAAAAGCTGCAGTCGGCTGACCAGGCGGTCGCCCTTGTCGACGCTCGAGACCTCGAGAAAGCCGTGGCCGAACCCGATGCCAGGGATGCCTGCTTCGAGGACGGTCGAGCGAACGTAGTCGACGCCGTCCTGCGACAGCTCCCAGAGCTCGCGGGCGCCCTCGACGCCGATGCGAGAGACAATGTGCTCGATGTCGACGCCGAAACCCGGCGTCACCGCGCCGAGATTGCGGCCCGATGCATTCCAGCCGATGGTGCGCGCCTCGAGTAGCGCGACGGTGGCGCCGAGCTTGGCCGCCTCGCGGGCAATCGTCAGCCCGGCAAGACCGCCGCCGACCACGCAGACATCGACATCGAGATCGAACGTCAGCCGGGGCCGTCGCGTCCATTCGTTGGCCGACGCCGCATACCATCCTGGCGCCGGTTCGCCCGTTCCCGTCATTGCCGCAAATCGCCGTCTTTTTGCCTGCCCGCCCAAGTCTTCATAGGCTGCCCTGTCTTAAGCTTAAGCCATTCACCTTGTCACCCGGTGGCTTTCGTCCCTCTTCATTATTCCGTGGAGGCCGATGTTGCTTTAGGCTCGCGCACCATGCGCCACCTGATGCTGCTGCGCCACGCCAAGACCGAACGTGACAGCCCGACCGGCAATGACCGCGACCGGCGACTGAACGCGCGCGGCCGCGAAGACGCGCCGACGCTCGGGCGCTATCTCGCTGCCCAGCGGATCGTACCGCAATACGTTCTGGTGTCGCCGGCGACGCGGGCCCGCGAGACCTGGGACCTCCTGAAGGACGAGTTGCCGAGCATACCGCCGCACCAGATCGTCCATGAACTCTACGGCGCCGACACCTCCGAGCTTCTGCACACCGTGCGCATCGCCCCGCAGCTTGCGCAACGCGCCGGCACAGACCGGTTGATGATCGTCGGGCACAATCCCGGACTGCACGAGTTCGCGCTGGCGCTGACGTCGACCGGCGACGGAAAGCCGGCGAAAGTCGACGCATCGTATCGCGCGCTGACCGACAATTTGCCGACCAGCGGTCTGGCGCTGATCTCGTTTGCGATCGACGACTGGGCCGACGTGTCGTTCGGGCGCGGCCGGCTTGAACGGCTCATCAGTCCGGCGCTGCTGCGTGAGGAATTCGTAACCGCGGCAACAGCAATAACCAGCAAGGACAGCTGCACGCTGGATCAGAGGAGACGCATGTGTTCAAAAACATTCTCGTCCCGATCGACCTCGCCGATGCCGAATACGCCAAGCCCGCGATTGCCAATGCGGCAGAGCTGAGCGGCGCCACCGGCGGCCGCGTCCGCCTCCTCAACGTGTTGCCGATGACGCCGGTGATGCTCGCCGAGTACGTGCCGGCCGACTTCGACACCCAGCAGCGACAATCATCCGAAGAGGCGCTGACGATCGTGGCGCGCGAGTCCGGCATTTCCGCCGAACGCATTTCGACGGCGATCCGGCAGGGCGGCATCTATCACGAGATCCTCGAGGAGGCCGCCACCATAAAGGCGGACCTCATCGTGATGACCTCGCACCGCCCGGCGATGCGCACCTATTTTCTCGGCTCCAATGCCGGCCACGTGGTGCGCTACGCCAAGTGCTCGGTGCTGGTCGTGAGAAATTGATACGAGATTTGGCCGCGCGGCATATTGCCGGCCGGATACCAATGCCATAAGCCGGGCCGGCAAATGGCTGACAATGCCCCTTTCCCACGTCACCTGATCGTCGCCGGCGCGATGGTGTGCGGCGTGCTGCTTGCCCTCGCCTTTCACATGATCGGTCGCCGCTTCGGCCTCGATCTCGCGGCACTTTGGCGTGACCCGAGCGTGATCCCGATCAGCGCGGCACTGGCGTGGTGGCTGATCGCAACCATCGCCTTCGTCGGCGGTTTTGTGACGGCATCGCTGATGACCGGTGCTGCATCAGGCGAGATCTCGCGGCCGATGTGGCAGTTCCTGATCGGCGTGCTCGTGCTGGTGCTGTCCGGCGCCGGCCAGGTCGCCTCCGGGCCGCCGGGCGGAGCAACGGTGCCTGGTGTGCTGGCCGGGGTTTCGGCGCTGGTGTTGGGCGCGGGAATGGCATTTTGCGGTGCCCACTTCGCTAGCCGCAAAGTCTGATCGAGCTGCGGCATCGCGTCACATCATGAGGACTGAACACCCCTCTCGACGCGGCTTTAACGCAAGACCGCCTGACGCTGCGAACTTGAGTTCCAGGCTGGATTCAAGGGAGCGTCATCTCTCCGTTGTAGACGGCCGCACCATTTGCGGCGCAACGCGGGATTCTTTGGCGGTGCACCCGTCACAACCTAACTCACTGCCCAAGAAGTGACTTTTCTCATATGATCCAGCGATCAGCCGCTTGCGTATTGTCGCCTCAATCGGCTTTCACATCGTTCGCGTCCGGCCGGGAGGGCGAATGCACGAGTTGCTAGGCGCGCTTCGGCGTGGCTTTGAGAGATGGATTGGTTGGAAGCGGCTCGGCATCGTCGCGAGCCTTGTCATCATTGCGTTGGCCGTCACGACGCTCATTCACATGCTGAAGGGCGTCAACACCGCCATTATCCTGACCGCGATCGGCGAGAAGACCCACGCTCAGCTCGGCCTTGCCGCGCTTTGCGTGAGCTGCGCCTACCTGACGCTGACGTTCTACGACCTGTTCGCGCTCCGCACCATCGGCCGCACCCATGTGCCATACCGGATCGCGGCGATGACCGGACTGTGCAGCTACACCATCGGCCACAACATCGGCGCCACCGTCTTCACCGGCGGCGCGATCCGCTTCCGGATTTATTCCGACTGGCACCTCACTGCGATCGACGTCGCAAAGATCTGCTTCATCTCCGGATTGACGTTCTGGCTTGGCAACACCACCGTGCTCGGCTTCGGCATGCTGTTCCATCCGGAAGCGGCAAGTTCGATCGATTTGTTGCCGCTGTCGGTTAACCAGCTAATCGGTTTCGGCGGGCTCGCCGGCATCGTGGCCTACGTCGTCTGGCTCGGCCTCGGCCGCCGCGAGATCGGCCAGAACGGCTGGAAGGTCATCCTGCCGTCGGCGCGGCTGACGATCCTGCAAATCCTGATCGGCGTCGTCGATCTCGGCTTCTGCGCAACGGCGATGTACATCCTGATGCCGGCACAGCCGCCAATCGAGTTCCTGCCGTTCGCGGTCGTGTTCATTCTTGCAACGCTGCTCGGCTTCGCGAGCCACGCGCCCGGCAGCCTCGGCGTGTTCGATGCGGCGATGCTGGTGGCGCTGCCGCAGTTCGGCCGCGAGGAGATCGTTGCAACGCTGCTGTTGTTCCGCCTGCTCTACTTCGTCATCCCCTTTACCGTCGCGATCACGACGATGGGCATCCGTGAGTTCTGGATGAATGTCGCATTGCCGTGGAAGCAGCGCCGCAAGGCCGAGGAAGCGCTGCAGTGCGCGCCTGAGCCCGGCGAGTGATTGGCCAAGGTGTCACGCGTTTCGCAACGAGATCGCACGCCTCATATTTCTGCCGCATCCGCTCGTTTGAAGAGCGCCATGTTCCTCCGCCGCACTTTACTCTCATTGCTCGTTGCATTGACCGCGTTCGCCAGCCTTGCCGGCAATGCGGCCGCGCAAGGTTCCTCGCCTGCGACGGCACCGCCGGCCGAGACTCCCACTCAGACTCCTGCTGCGCCCACGCTGCTCGTGCCGCCCACTGCGCAACCGTCCGCCCCCGCCAACGGCTCAATGCAGGTCGTGTGGGAGGTCAAGAACCGGTTCCGGCTGTTCCGTGAGGAGCGTGACTTCAAGCTCCACGCCGATTACCTGCGCTCGCGATCGATCCTGGAATCGGAGGATGCGCTGGCGATGGAAGGCGAAGGCCGCGGCTGGGCGCGCAACATGTTCCGCAGGCTGTGCATCGATCAAGCCGGCAAGATCAGCCAGCCGTGCAACCGCGACGATGTCGGCGAAGATTACCTCGCGCCGAGCGATCATGCCGTCGTCATCCATCTTGCCGGCGACGTGCCGGCCGGCGCGACATGCAACTGGAGCTTTGACGACGGCGAAGCGTCGGCGCATTCGAGCTTTCCCTGCACCGAGCCGATCAATTTCCGCGTCCGCTACGGCCGCACCACCAATGCGTCGGTCGATGTCGATGTCGGCAGCGACCCGCCGCAGCATGTCGATACACAAATCGCGGTGCGCGATTTTCTCATCGCGGGCCTCGGCGACTCCATCGCGTCCGGCGAAGGCAATCCCGATCGTCCGGTGGCGCTGTCGGACGAAGGTTTTTGCTTCCGCTCGTATCTGACGAGCGCCGAATATTATCGGCCGGGCCGCGCCGGCTACACCGGCGACAAGACCTGCACCGCGGGCTCGAGCGGCGGTTTGAGCGCGTGGCAGAAGGTCGCCGCGCAATGGTCGAACCCGGCCTGCCACCGCTCGCTCTACAGCTACCAGTTCCGCACCGCGCTCGCGCTTGCAGTGCGCTACGAGCACATTGCGGTGACGTTCCTGCCGCTCGCATGCTCCGGCGCGACCATCGACAGCGGCCTGCTCGGCAGCCAGCGCGGCCGCGAATGCATCTTCACCGGCAGCGCCATCAACTGCCAGGGCACGGTCAACGCGCAGGTGACCCAGCTCGGCGAAGATCTCGCAACGGCGCGCAAGCGCCAGCCGCAGCGCCAGGTCGATCTCGTGCTGCTGACGATCGGCGCCAACGACATCGGCTTCTCCGGTCTCGTCGCCGACGTCATCGTCGACAGCGGCAGCGAGCGCACGCTGTTTCGCCGCTCCGGCGTGCTCTGGGCAGTCTCGGATTCGCAAGCGGCTTTGCAGCGCGAGTTGCCGCACGGCTTTGCCAACCTGCGCCAGGCGCTGCGGCCGCTGGTCAATGATGATTTTTCGCGCGTGGTGTTCGTGTCCTACGGCGACCCGGCGCGGCAGGACGACCTGCCCTGCGGCAACGGCCGCGACGGTTTTGATATTCATCCGTCGTTCAATGCCGACCCGACCCGAATGGGCAATGTCGAGGCTTTCGTGCACGACGAATTCCTGCCCGCGCTGAAGGCGCTCGCGACATGCGACGGCGACACGCTGTGCCGCGGTGGCGCGAAGGGGCGCATGACCTTTGTCGATCGCCACCAGCAGGCCTTCACACAACACTCGATCTGCGCACACGCGGCGACCGATCCCGAGTTCGACCGCGATTGTTTTTCGGTGAAGGGTGACAGCTTCAATTCCGACCCGGTGACGTCGGCGACTGCGCCTTTGGTCTGCAATCGCTCGGCCGGCGATTTTCGCGCCTATCTGCCGCGCGCGCGCTGGCTGCGCACCGCCAACGACAGCTATTTTGCCGCGATGACCTATCCGCAGGGCTTTGCCACGTCCGCACAGCCGAGCGACATCCACGACGCGGCGTGGGGCGTGCTGTCGGCGGTCTACGGCGGCGCCGTGCATCCGACCGCGGAAGGTCACGCGGCGATGGCCGACGCGGCGCTGCCGGCGGCGATCAACGTGCTCGGCCTCGGCGGAGCAACGTCGGAGGCCAATACCGGCGTGGTGCAGCAGCCGTTGCCCCCGCCGGCACCGACGGATCAGCCGGCTAGTCAGCAATAGTTTCCGCGCCAATTGGCACGACCACCGGCGCCGCGCAAACCATTGATTGCGCGAAACTTCTCGGCTAATTTTGCGGAGTTTTGCGAGCGGCGTTGTAGGGCGGAATAGCGCAAGCGTATTGCGCCAGCGGCGTTGACGCGCGGCCCAATACGCCTTCGCTATTGCGCCCTACTTTCTCCAACTCCAGACATGCGAAATCGCCTCGCGGCACGGTGTGCCCGAGGGTTTGCGCTTGCTTTCGCGCTCTCGGAAATCAGAGGGCGCAGGGAAAACCGGATGCCAGCTGCACCCGCAAGCCTCGTACGCAAATAAAAGGCAGAACGTACGAGCTTCAGTGACCGCAAGGTTCAACCGGGCATCCGGCTTTCCCTGCACGATGGGCTCAACTCAAGCGTCCATCGTGTCCCGGACCGCGCGAGCGACAATGGGCCATACGCCCCTCTGTGGCCGGGATGATTCTGTTTTACACTAGAAGATATGTCACGTCAACAAGCGTAATGAATCAAAAGTGCGAATGTGATAGTAGCCACGCGCGCCAAAGGATTTACCGGATCACCGCGACGACCTTGTCGTTCGCCAGCAAACGCTCGTCGTGCTTCTTCCAGGCGGCGGCGCGCTGCTCCGGCGACAGCATGCCGCGCTTTTCGGCGAGCACCATCCAGGCAAAGCCCCACCAGTCCGACACCATCTCGCCGTTGGCGTAGTCGCCGAGGTCGTATCCGTGCTCGAGCGCAAAGGCGTAGGCGCGGCGCCGCGTCAGTTCGTCGAGGAAGTCGTGATCTTCCCGCGCCAGCTGGTTCTCGTCGAAATCCTCGACCGTGTAACCCCAGATCTGCCGGCACACGGCATGGAATTCGGCGTCGATTTCCTCGTCGGTACCCCACAGATGCAGCCGCTCGAGCTGCGCGCAATAGGTGCTCACGCGGATCGGAGATACTTTATCTAGTAGCTGACGTGACATTTGCGCGACTCTTGGCTGGAATCAGGGGGAGATGATCCTACACACTTCTGAAAAATGTTCTAGGTTCGTTCCCATTCCTGTCAGCAAGGGACCGCCAAGGGAGGCGGAAATCAGCGATGCCAATTGCCAGAAATCGCGACCCATGCCGACCTTGCCTCGCTATTGGCACTATTTTCCGTGTCGGAGGTCAGTCGCCACGTTGAGCCGCGCGAAAGGGCTGAGGAAATTTGGACAAGGACTCTCGCGCGCGACGGCTTGTTCGTCTTTGTGTCCGAAGCGGATTCCTGTGTCGTCGCGACGTGCATGCTCATTACGATTCCCAACCTCCTCCGACGTGGCCGTCAGCATGGAATCCTCGAGAATGTTGTAACCCACCGCGACTTTCAGGGCCGCGGACATGGACGCGCCGTGATTGGGGCGGCGCTTGCCGAAGCCTGGAGGCAGGATTGCCATCACGTCCTCCTTCAAAGTGGCAGAGCCAATCCGCGAACGCATCGTTTCTATGAAGCGTGTGGCTTCGTTCCCGGGCTTCGGACGGCTTATGCCGCAACGCGCCCAACAAGATAGGCGCTGGGCTGTTGTTCACGCCAGATCAAGAATGTGGTTGGAGTTTCGCATGCGACAGCATCTCGGACTGACGGCGCTGGTCGTTCGCGACTACGACGAGGCGCTTGCGTTCTATGTCGGCAAACTCGGCTTCGAGCTCAAGGAAGACACGCCGCTGAGCAGCGAGAAACGATGGGTCGTCGTGGCTCCGCCCGGCAGTGTCGAGAGCGGCATCCTGCTGGCGAAAGCCGCGAACCCGCGCCAGATCGAAGCGATCGGCAACCAGAGCGGGGGCCGGGTGTTCCTGTTCCTGGTCACCGACGATTTTAATCGCGACCACAAACGGTTCCTGCAACAGGGGGTGAAGTTCATCGAAGAGCCGCGCCATAAATCCTACGGTACGGTCGCGGTGTTTGAAGACCTCTACGGCAATCGCTGGGATCTGATCGAGCACAACTAGCTTCCTCTCGAGCCGCGGTGGTTTTTCGCATGGGCACGGCACACGCAAGTCGGCCCTGGTCGACTTGCGCATTGATCATGCCGATCTCGGGCAGGCCCGAGATCGTTTGCGCATGAAGCTCGCGCCATTCGCGCTGCGAAATGCGGCCTTGCCCACCAACGGAGCCGAACCGCTCGCTTGCAGCCGAGCTAATTTCGTTTACGACCGCTGCAGTGCCTTAGGATCCCCGCCCCGCTCTCATGCTGTTCAACAGTTACGCCTTCCTGTTCGTCTTCCTGCCGGTTGCCATCGCAGCCTGCGCGGTCGCCGATCCGCATCCGAAGGCGCGGATGCCGGTGCTGATTGCGCTCTCGCTCGCGTTCTACAGCTACTGGGATATCCGCTTTCTGCCGATCATGATCGGCTCGATCCTCGGCAACTGGCTGTTGATCCGCGCGTTCGTTGCCACGAAGAGACCGGGCATCCTGACATCAGCGATCGTGCTCGATCTCGCCGCGCTCGGCGTGTTCAAGTACACCGACTTCTTTGCCGGCACGGTGGCTTACCTGATCGGCAAGCCGCTGCCGCACCTGGCGCTGGTGCTGCCGCTCGGCATCAGCTTCTTCACCTTCCACCACATCATGTATCTCGTTGATCTCCGGCGCGGCGTGGCGCCGATCTTCCCGCTCGACCGCTACGCGCTCTACATCTGCTTCTTCCCGCAGGCGATCTCGGGGCCGATCGCGCGCTGGAGCGAGGTGATGCACCAGTTCGGCCGCCGCGCGTTCGCACCCGGCTGGCAGCAACGCTGCGCGGTCGGACTGACCTTCATCATCATCGGCCTGTTGCAGAAGACGGTGCTCGCCGATCCCTTGAGCCAAATTCTCGAGAACGGACGGGAGCCGCGCCTGAAGTTTCAGCGCCTACTTGTTGGGGTTGGACGGAACCTTTTCGCCCTTCTTCCGAGCTTCGGACAGGCCGATCGCGATGGCCTGCTTGCGGCTCGTCACTTTCTTTCCGCTGCGGCCGCTCTTCAGCTTGCCCTGATGCATTTCGTGCATCTCGCGCTTTACCTGCTTGCCTGCTCCTTTGCTGTACTTGCGCCCGGAACTCTTTTTTGATGAAGACTTTTTCGCTGAGCTCTTTTTGGTGGAGCTCTTCTTCGAAGCGGACTTCCGGCCTGTGCTCTTCTTGCTGGACGACTTCTTCGAGGATGACTTGCGTCCCGAAGACTTCTTCTTGCTGCTTGCCTTTTTGGTTGCCATTTTGGGTACTACCTCCCGTGAAGTTGGAGCACTCCTGCACCAACTTCGTTGCATCGCAGGATCTTCGTTCTTCAAGCTTGAGCCTGCCTCGCGGTTGGAAGTGTACTTCGGAATTAACTTCGACGGCGACGGAGTAGTAGCGCAATCAGCACGCCCGCACCCGCAAGAGCAACGCTGGTGATGGTCCAGTAGAAGGTTCGGCTATGGATGCGGTGCAGATCGCCCTGTTGCCACGCCGCGTAGCTCACCTTCAGATCGTCTGCGAGCCCGGGAATCGTTACGGCTGCGAAGCTATTGCCGGTACCGGGTTCCGCCGGAAGCGAACCGAAGATGCGTTCCGGTTGGGGCGGATCGCCGCTGCGATCCTTTGGGATCGCGGCGATGAGTTTGTTTACTTCCGCGTCGCGCGGATCGTCGAACAAAGTTGCATCGGCGGTGTTTGGGAAGAGCGTCGAGTTTCCCGTCATTCGTTCTTCGATTGCGGCGATACCATCCTGGCAGACGCCGAGCGTGTAGTAGCTGCCGAATGGAAGATCGGGCCGGCGCTGATGCTGGTGCATGTAGGCGACGGTGAGAAGGCCCGCGAGGCGCGTGACCTCGAGCGCCTGAGCGTCCATGTACGTGTGCGCCACGCGCCTGAGCACCCAGGGCTGATCGAGCGTGTCCATGGTGCGCCACTCGCTCTTACCGTCCACGCCGAAGAAGTAGCTGACGTCGGCGTTGATCCTGGGCCCTCTGATCTGCCACTCGTACTCTGCGTGTGAGACGGGCACGAGCAGCGGACGAGCGCCCCAGCCAAGCAAACCGCCGGTGCCGGGAACGGCGAAGGACGTGTTGATCCAGAAGGGCATCATCACGTCCTGATCCTTGTAATGGAGGTGACCGAAGTTTGCGAAGTAGCGTGCGTCAACGACCGTGACCTGGTGGCCGCCAGCCGCGAGCGCGGCAATGAGTTCCTGCGGCGTCGACGCGGAGGTCCCGTTCAATGTCGCGGTGAACGGTTTGGCTCCGTCCAACGCGTTAGCCGCAAGGCGGTTCAACGCGTCGGCGAGCCGCTGACTTTCGGCGTGCTCCGGTGCGAGTTGGTTCGGTCCGTCTCCGCGCACGGTGTTCGGGCCAAGCCGCGTCACAATGCCCTCGGTGGTAAACGGCGGGAGCGTCGAGGGCGCATCGAAGGAAACCGTCTGCTCCTGTTCGAGAGGATACGGGCCAAGGTCCAAAAACTTTTGCGTCACATCGGCTCCGGCCGATGCGCCAGGGTCGCTCGCGGAGGTATTGTCGGCTGCGCGTTTTTCGGCGACGTGGCTGACGACGCGCACCGCCGGATTAATGGCCTGCATCGTCCATCCGGGGAATCGATCGAGTCCTTGCCAGTCGTCGCCGAGGATTCGTTTACGAAGCTCGCTCGCGAGATTGGGCGTCAGCAGCGCGGGGCCGTTCTTGTTGTTGTCCGTACCTTGAAGCGCATGCAGAACTGCTTCCCTGAACCCCGGCTGCGCCGAGAGTTCGCGCATCATTTGCGATAGCAGGATGGTATTCGGCGGCATGGGCGATTCGGGCGGCGAATAGCGATTCCCGCAGCCGGAAACAAACAAAACCGCTGCGAGGAGTACAGACCTACGCGTGAGCCGCATCATCGAACCTCCGCCGAGCAGGAGCCGAAATCTACGCGTCCAGCTTTTTCACCACAAGCTCATTGAGCAGCGCCGGATTCGCCTGTCCCTTCGAGAGCTTCATCACCTGGCCGACGAAGAACGCCGCGACCGTGCGCTTGCCGCCCTTGAACTGCGCGACCTGCGCGGGGTTGGCCGCGATCACTTCATCGATCATCTTCTCAATCGCGGAGCTGTCAGTAATCTGCTGCGGCTTGTCGCGCTCGTAGACGAACGAGAAGTCCCGGCCCTCGGCGAAACATGTGTCGAGGAGCTGCTTCAGTTGCTTGGAGCTGATCGCTCCCGCTTCCGCCAGGTCTGCCGCGAGCACGAGTCCGTCGAGTGACACAGGACTCTTGTCGAGAGTGATATCCGCAGCGCGCAAACGCATGGTGATTTCGCTGAGCAGGATGGAGGCTACACGTTTGGGCGACTTCGCGAGCTTCGCAGCCTGTTCAAACAGGTCGCCTAGTTCGCGATCGGTAGTGAGCGTCGCAGCATCCTGAGGGCTGAGACCGAACTCCGCGATCATGCGCGCGCGCCGCGCCTCGGGAAGCTCCGGCATTCCAGCGAGGATGTCGCGCATCCACGCTTCGCCGACAATCAGCGGCGGAAGATCGGGCTCCGGGAAGTAGCGGTAGTCGTGCGCCTGCTCTTTGCTGCGCATCGAGTACGTGCGGCCTTCGGCGTTGTTCCACAGGCGCGACTCCTGCACCACGCGGCCGCCCTCTTCGAGCACGCCGATCTGCCGCTCGATCTCGTACTCGAGCGCGGCACGAATGTAGCGGAAGCTGTTGACGTTCTTGACCTCTGCCTTCGTGCCGAATTTTGTATCGGTCTTCAGCATGACGCTGACATTTGCATCGCAGCGCAGCGAACCCTCTTCCATGTTGCAGTCGCTGACGCCGGTGTAGAGGAGAATCTCCTTCAGGCGCGTGAGGTATTCGAACGCCTCCTCGGGAGTGCGGAGGTCCGGCTCAGAGACGATCTCAATCAGCGGCGTTCCGCAGCGATTCAGGTCGATATAAGTGCGTGAGGCTGAGTCCGCGAATCCGTCATGGATGCTTTTTCCGGCGTCCTCTTCCATGTGCAGGCGCGTGATGCCGATTCGCTTCGGATTGCCATCTGCGCATCGGGGACGGTCAGGGAACCGTGCTCGGCGAGCGGTTTGTCGAACTGCGAGATCTGATAGCCCTTCGGCAGGTCCGGGTAGAAGTAGTTCTTGCGCGCGAAGACGCTGCGTTCGTTGATCGTGCAGCCAAGCGCTTCGGCTGCGAGGGTCGCGAACTCGACAGCCTGGCGGTTCAACACGGGCAGAGCACCGGGCAGACCGAGGCAGACGGGGCAGATGTGCGTGTTCGGTTCGCCGCCGTATTCATTCTTGCAGCCGCAAAAGGCCTTGGTCTTCGTCAGCAGCTGGACGTGGACCTCAAGTCCAATGACTGGCTGATATTTGTCGAGGACCTCAGGTGGGAGACCAGCAAGAACAGGCATAGGCGGATTTTATCAACGGTTGCCCCTTCGCCAGCGCCCTGCCCTGCATCTCATTCGTTCAGTCTCGCGGGGGATGGATGCCAGAGGAGTCTACGAAGACGAGCGAAACGGAACAGCCCTCTGGCGAGCGTGCGGGCGAAAGCGGCGGGGCGGAGCAGGCGAACACGAAGTCCAGCAATGAGGGCGCGGCAGCAGAGGGCGCATCGCACCAGAAAAATCTCGAACGCCCCACGGCCGAAGACATCTACCAGCAGGTTGCGCTCAATGCAAAGACGGAGCTGAAGCGCTCCACTGTTTCGCTGGCTATTTCCGGGTTTGCCGGCGGGATATTCATGGGGCTTTCGGGCCTGGGCACCGCGCTTGTGCTGGGCCTTTTCGGCACCAGCCCGCGCACGCATTTCGTCGCGAGCATGTTCTATCCGATCGGCTTCATCGTCGTCATCATCGGCCGCGCGCAGCTGTTCACGGAAAACACACTGTATCCGGTCGCGCTGGTTCTCTCGGAGAAGCGGGAGCTCTGGAACACGCTGCGGCTATGGTGCACGGTGCTGCCGGCAAATGTCTGCGGCGCGCTTGCGTTTGCCGCACTGGCATCGCGTACCAGCGCACTTCCGGCGGAGACGCGCGCAGCTCTGGTCCAGCTTGGTATGACGGCCGCGCACGTTTCACCATCGACGATCTTCTGGAGCGGCGTCACGGCAGGATGGATCATCGCGACCGCGGCGTGGCTCGTCTCCGGATCGCACTCCATCACAGGCTCGGTGATGATCCTCTGGCTTCTCACGTACGTCGTCGGCCTGGGAAATTTCGCCCACTGCATCGCGACCTCCGGCGAGATTCTTTCGGCGGTGCTGAGCGGTCAGCTTCCAGCGATCAGCTATCTTCACTGGCTGTGGGTTGCGGTCGCCGGTAACGTCTGCGGCGGCGTGCTCATGGTCACGCTGCTGGAATATGGACAGGCGATCCTTGCGAAGGGAGAGGCGCCAGTCGAGGGTTAGCTCCGTCAGCGAATTCGCCGTCGAGCTACACTGGAGACTGCATGATTCTTCCGTTCGTCCGCGAGTTGGTCGCGGACCTTGAACGTTCCCCAGTCTTTGAGCGTGTGCGTCGCCATCTTGCGGCCGGCACGGGCCGGAGACGTGTGTCCGGACTCACGGCCACCGCGCGAGCTCTCTACCTTCCCTATTTTGTCCGCGCATCGGATGCGCCGGCGCTGGTACTTGTCGCCGATAACAAGGCCGCCGAGACTCTGCATGCGAATCTCCTCGCCGCATGCCAACTTAGCGGCGCACTGCAGGCAGACGAAGTGCTCCGCCTCCCCGCGCATGACGTGCTTCCGTTTGAAAATCTGTCGCCGCATCCGGAGATTCAGGAGCAGCGCGCGTCGGCGCTCTGGAAGATTGCAAGCGGCCAGGCGCGGCTGGTCGTCGCTCCTATTGAAGCCGCATGCATGCGGCTGTTTGGTCGCGATCACTACGCAGCGCTTGCGCTGAACCTGCGTCGCGGCGAAGAGCACATTCCGGAGATGCTGGTCGAACACCTGATCTCTGTTGGCTACACGCGCGTCGACGTGGTCGACATGCCCGGCCAGGTGACGATTCGCGGCGGGATTCTCGACGTCTACGGGCCGGAGATGGAGCGTCCGGTACGCATCGATTTCTTCGGCGACGAGATTGAGTCCATCCGCCGCTTCGATCCTGAGACACAGCGCTCCTCGACATCGATCGACGAGGTCCTGCTGCTTCCGCTCACCGAAACTCCGGCAACGGAAGCTTTGCTCGAAGCGATCAACGCGCGCCTGACGCGCAGCGGTTCCGCGGGTGCTGCACTCGAAGGCGGTGAGACGCCGAACGAACTGCAGACACATGTAGCAGGGTCTGGTGCGGCGACTGGGCGCGAAGCGACGATCTTTCCGGGATGGGAGTTCTATGCTCCGGTCGCAGGCGCACGCTCTACGCTGCTCGACCTTATGGGGAAGAGCATGCGCATCTTCGTCGAAGAACCGGCGATGGTGCTGAACCAGGGCGAGCGCTGGTGGAACAAGGTCGAGCAGCGGCATGAGCGTTCGGGCATCGGCTCACTGGTGCGCGCTGAGGATCTGTATCTCTCGCCGTGGGAACTCGAGGACCGGCTGCGTGCCTTCTCGGGTTGCGATCTCGATCAGCTTGGCGCTGTCGACGTGCTCGAGAGCACGCGCAGTGATGCCAGCGAGATTGAATTCGCGACGCGTCCGACGCTGCGCTTTCACGGATCGATTCCAAGCTTCATCGACGAACTGAAGAAGTTGATGGAGAGCGAAGCTCGTGTGCTCATCGCCGCTCCCAATCAGGGTGAGGTGGAGCGCCTCGCCGGCCTGCTGCAGGACTACGGTGTTCCCTACCGCATCGGCTGGCGAACGGATCAAGGTTCCTCTACGACGGTCTTCTCTGAGTCGAGTTATCTTGCCGGTGATCTGCGCACTCCTGTGATCGTCCGCGCGGCCATCGCGAACGGTGTGCAGGTGCTCGATCTCGATCGGGCCACCGCGCGGCAGTTCGTGCTCTTTGGCGCGAACGATCTGAACGACGAAGTCGATGTCCATGCGCGCCCTGTTCGCCGCGCCCGGGCTTCCGCCTTTGTCTCCGATTTGCGCGATCTTGCCGTCGGCGATTTCGTTGTGCACGTCGAGCACGGTATTGCGCGATACGATGGCCTGCGGGTCATCGACGAGAAGGCAAACGGGGCAGACGGTTCCCAACTCGAGCTGATGATCCTCACCTTTGCCGAGGATGCGAAGCTGTACGTCCCGCTCACGCGTCTGGACCTCATCCAGAAGTACCGCTCCACCGAGGCCGGTCCCGCGCCGCAGTTGAATCGGCTCGGCAATCCTGCGTGGTCGAAGACGAAGGCGCGCGTCAAGAAGGCCATGGAGGACATGGCCGAGGAGCTGCTGAAGCTGTATGCGCAACGCAAGGCCGCGATGGGCACGGCGTTCTCGCCCGACAACAACATGATGCGCGAGTTCGAGGACGCCTTCGACTACAACGAAACCGATGATCAGCTCACGGCAATCGCCGACATCAAGGCCGACATGGAATCGATGCAGCCGATGGATCGCCTGCTCTGTGGTGACGTCGGCTATGGCAAGACCGAGGTCGCCATGCGCGCCGCTTTCAAAGCAGTGCAGGACTCCAAGCAGGTCGCGGTGCTCACGCCGACGACCGTGCTCTGCTTCCAGCACTTCGAAAGCTTTAAGCGCCGCTTCGCCAACTTCCCGGTAACGGTCGAGATGATTTCGCGCTTCCGCTCGCCGAAGGAGCGTAAGGAGATTCTCGAACGCGTGGCCGACGGCAAGGTCGACATTCTGATCGGCACACACGCGATTCTCGCGCAGGGACTCAAGTTTCAGGACCTCGGTCTGCTTGTCGTCGATGAGGAGCAACGCTTCGGTGTTCGCCATAAGGAGCGCCTGAAGCAGATGCGCGCTGCGATTGACGTGCTCAGCATGTCGGCGACGCCGATCCCGCGCACGCTGAACATGAGCCTCATGGGCCTGCGCGACATGAGCGTCATCGAGACACCGCCGAAGGACCGCATGGCGATCCAGACGGTCGTCGCGAAGTTTGATGAGAAGCTCATTCGCACGGCGATCGAGGTCGAGCTCGAGCGCGGAGGGCAGACCTACTTCGTCTCCAACCGCGTCGAGAGCATCTACGAGATGGCGACGAAGATTCGTGAGCTGGTGCCGCAGGCGCGTGTTGTGGTCGGCCACGGGCAGATGCCGGAGGCCGAACTCGAGCGTGCCATGCTGGCATTCATGAATGGCGAGTACGACGTGCTCTGCGCGACGAGCATCATCGAGAATGGACTCGACATTCCGCGCGCGAACACGATCATCATCAACCGCGCGGACCGCCACGGCCTCAGCGAGCTCTATCAGCTTCGCGGCCGCGTAGGCCGATCGAACCGTCGCGCCTACGCGTACCTGCTGATTCCGCCCGAGCAACAACTCACCGAGGTCGCACGCCGCCGCCTCGCCGCGCTCAAGGAGTTCTCAGACCTCGGCGCGGGATTCAAGATCGCTGCACTCGATCTGGAACTGCGCGGCGCGGGCAACATGCTCGGCGGCGAGCAGAGCGGCCACATCGAGGCCATTGGTTTCGAGACTCTACACGCAGATGCTCGAAGAGGCGGTCAGCAAGCTTAAGGGCGAAGGCCGTGAGGAGCGCCTGCAGGTCACGGTGAACCTCGGGATCTCGTTGCGCATCGATGAGAGCTACATTGGCGAGGAGAACCAGCGGCTACGCATGTACAAACGAATTGCAGGTGCAAACTCCGACGCAATGCTCACCGAGATTCGCGACGAACTGCAGGACCGCTATGGCCAGCCGCCGGAGAACGTGCAGCATCTTCTCGCCGTTGGCGAGATTCGACTGCTCTGCGAGCGGCTTTCCATCGCACAGATCGAACGCAAGCGCGTCGCCGCCGAGGAGCCGAAGAAGACCGCGTCCGCGCCACAGAAATCCGCATCGCAGACAGTACATTGGGCTGGGCGAGAGGTCACTCGCCCAGGCAATGCGTGGCAGCCCTCGACGATGCTCAGTCGCACGCAGCAGCCACTCGCCGGGCGTCACGGACAAGCTCCTCAGACGGCTTCGCTGCAGTTCTCCTCGCGAGCGGCGCTGAATCGCAGCGGTGAGTCGAACGCCGCGAAGGCAGCACGCGACGCGACGGCGACTCGCGCTACGAACTCGCCACTCGCACAGGCCGGCAAGATGAAGCCGATGCGCGACATGCTTTTCATCACGTTCAGCGAGAAGCTGCATGCCGCGCCCGCCGAGTCCGGAAAGGGCATCAACGTCGGCGCGCTGATGAAGCTCGTCTCGCGCAACGCGAAGAATGGCGCGCAGCTCACGCCGCAGGGAGTGCTGCGCTGGCCGCTGTCAGACTCCGATGCAGAGACTGTTCTTTCTGAGACCCGCGAACTGCTTTCTTCGCTCGAAGATGCCAAATCCTCTGTGTAGATTGAGACCCAACATGCGCCTGGCTGCAGCTTCTCTTTGCCTTTGTACTTTCACTCGGCACTTCATCCGCTCTCGCACAACATCCCACCGCCGACGGCGCGGGTCAGACCTTCAATACGTTCTCTGAGCAATATTTCCAACAGGTTTACTTCAAGTACGCGCCGACGGCCGGTACGTCTGCGGGCCTGCATCAGTACGACACGCAGCTCGAGGACTATTCTGCCGCGGGTATCCAGAAGCAGGTCGCGGCGCTGCATGAGTGGGAGAAGAAGATTGCGGCGATCGATGCTTCTGCTCTTGATGCCGAGCCCGCTGCTGACCGCGACATTCTGCTGAACTCCATCCGCGCGCAGCTGCTGCAGCTCGAAGTGATTCGCGGCTGGGAGAAGAATCCGGACATTTACTCCACGGGCGTCACCAACGCAATCTTCACCATCATGGAGCGGCCGTATGCGCCGGTGAATGTTCGCCTGCATGCCGCGGTCGAGCGGGAGAAGTTGATCCCGCAGGCCTTCGTCGAGGCGCGCAAGAACCTCAAGAATCCGCCGCACATCTACACGGAGATCGCACTGCAACAGATCGACGACGACGTCAGCTTCTTCCAGAACGATGTTCCGCAGGCCTTCGCTGCAGCGACCGATGCGCAGACGAAGGCGGAGTTTGCGAAGACGAACGCCGCAGTGATCGATGCGATGAAGTCCTACGCTGCGTGGATGAAGTCGGATCTGCTGCCGCGCTCCAACGGCGACTTCCGATATGGCGCCGACACGTTCCGCAAGGCGCTCGCGTTGAACGAGATGGTCGATATCCCGCTGGATCATCTGCTGCAGATTGGTTACGACGACCTGCATAAGAATCAGGCGGAGTTTGCGCGTGTTGCGAAAGAGATTGACCCGACAAAGACGCCGCAGCAGGAACTCGCCGAACTGGCCTCGATTCATCCCGCGCCGGCCGATCTCCTCAAGGCGTTCCAGGCTCGCTTCGATTCTGAGATCGCGTTCATCCGATCGCACAACATCATCACGCTTCCCAGCGATGTGCAGCCGACACTTGAAGAGACGCCGCCGTTCATGCGCGCGACGACCCAGGCATCCATGGATTCACCCGGCCCCTTTGAGACGCACTCGACGAAGGCTCTTTTCAACGTGACATTGCCGGAGACCGAACTGGAGCGCGCAGAAGACGAGCGAATACATGGCGGCGTTCAACGTCGGCACGATCGTCTCGACGAGCGTGCATGAGGCGTACCCCGGCCACTACACGCAGTTTCTCTGGCAGCCGCAGTTCCCTTCGACGATCCGCAAGCTTCTCGGTGCGAGCACGAACATCGAAGGCTGGGCGCACTACTGCGAGCAGATGATGCTGGACGAGGGCTACAACGCACCCGGCGTCGGCGCCAAGGACGAGCATGAGTCGCGGCTCATCCGCCTCGGCCAGTTGCAGGATGCGCTACTCCGGGACGCGCGTTTCATCGTCGCCATACGCATGCATACCGGCGTCGGTGGTGAGCTGACGATTCCGCAGGCGGAAGATTTCTTCGTCAACGAGGGCTACCAGTCGCGTCCCATCGCAGAGGTTGAGACGAAACGCGGCACCTCGGATGCGCTTTATCTCTACTACACCCTCGGCAAGCTGGAGATTATGAAGCTGCGAACCGATTTGCAACAGCGTGAGGGCGCGTCGTTCTCGCTCGAGCATTTTCACGACGACTTCATGCGCCAGGGCTTCGCTCCAATCAAGGTCATCCGCAAAGTAATGTTGCATGACGACTCGCCTGTACTCTAGGCTAGGGCCCGCATCCCAGAGCTTCGAGACATCCACCACGGGCTCCGAATTATGCATCGAAGCCGTTGGTACCATTTACTGAAGCCAGGCAGGAGAATAGGAACATCGCATGTCATTAATGAAGGTGCGCAAGGCTGTCTTTCCGGCAGCCGGATTCGGCACTCGCTTTTTGCCCGCCACCAAGGCAACTCCCAAGGAGATGCTGCCGCTGGTTGATAAGCCGCTGATCCAGTACGGCGTCGAGGAGGCCGTCGCCGCCGGCTGTACAGAGATCATCATCGTCACGGGCCGCGGCAAGTCGTCGCTCGAAGATCACTTCGACAAGTCCTATGAGCTCGAGACAGCGCTCGAAGCTCGCGGCAAGACGGCGCTTCTTGAGATGGTTCGCTCCGTCTCGCACCTCGCGAAGATCAGCTACACTCGCCAGCCCGATGCGCTGGGCCTTGGCCACGCGGTGCTGCAGGCCAAGCAGCTTGTCGGCAACGAACCCTTCGCCGTCATCCTTCCCGACGACGTCGTCGACGCACAGGTTCCCTGTCTCAAGCAGATGGTCGACGCGTTCGAGCAGACGCAGTCGTCGATCCTCGCCTCCGAGATTGTCGAGGGTGCTGCTATCTCCTCCTATGGTTGCCTCGACTGCGTTCAGGATCCCGACGATCCGCGCCTGCTTGACGTTCGCAGCATGGTCGAAAAACCCAAGCCTGAAGAGGCGCCGAGCCAGCACGCCATCATCGGCCGCTACATTCTCACACCCCGCATCTTCGAGATGCTCGAGAGCGTAAAGCCTGGCTCCGGAGGCGAGATTCAGCTCACGGATGGAATCCGGGCACTCCTGCAGTATGAAAAGGTCTACGGCTTCACCTACGAGGGCACGCGGTATGACGCCGGTGACAAACTCGGCTTCCTCAAGGCAACCGTCGAGTTTGCACTGCGCCGCAACGACCTCGGGCCGCGCTTTCGCGAATGGCTCCAGCGACAGACCTTCTAGAGCGCCACAGATATAGCCAGAACTTCTTCCCTTCTCTGCATCCAAACGCTCATAGGCAATTGTTGAGCAGGCACGTTCATGGACAAGGGGATCGAGAACAAGGACATCACGCGTCCTCGAAAGCCGAAGAAGGCTCGCGGACAACCTGGCGCGAAGCCGCACTGGGCGTCCGGTGCGAAGACCATCGTCGGCACTGCCGTCCCAGCTGAGAGCCGCATCTGGTACACCATCGACAACGGAACGATCTCTGAGATCTACCATCCTGACGTTGACCAGGCGAACACGCGCTCCGTGCGGTTCGCCGTCACGGGTGATGACAACTTCTTCTCCGACGAGATCTGGGATGCGCAGCACACCGTCGAGTGGATCGCTCCCGGCGCTCCCGCCTGCCGCATCGAGTCGCGGAGCAAAGATGGCACCTACCGCCTGACAAAGGAGATCGTTCCCGACCCCACGCGCGACACCCTTCTCGTGCGCGGCCACTTTCAGCCTGAGGAGCACAAGAGGCTGCGTCTCTATCTCATCGTCGACGCGCACATCGGCGACTGTGGAGCAAATAACGAAGCCTGGGCCGGCCAGTACAAGGATCTCCCGATGGTCTTTGCACAACGTGCCTCCGTCTGTTTTGCGGTCGCGTGCTCGCCGCCTCCGCGCCGGACGAGCGTCGGTTACATCGGCACCTCAGACGGGTTCACTGTCCTGCGGCGCGGCGACTCGTTGCCGGAAGCGAATTATGCGCCGGACGGCAACGTCGCGATGACTCTCGAGATCGACTACGGTGCTGACGGAAACTTCGTCATCGCGCTCGCCGGTGGCGCGGACTCCGGCGAGGCCGGACAGCAGGCGCGCGCCGGTCTGCTGGAGGATTTCGAAACGACGCGTGATCTGTTTTTGCGTCAATGGAGCAACCGCCAGGCGCAGTATCGTGATCTTCGCGACCTCTCCGGCCATCCGATCGACATGTATCGCGTCAGCACGGCGGTGCTGGAGACTCATCAGTCCAAGCGCTTTCCCGGCGGTTTTGTTGCGAGTCTCTCGGTGCCGTGGGGCTTCGCGCGCGGCGACAAAGATATCGGCGGCTATCACGTCGTCTGGCCGCGCGACATGGTCGAGATCGCCATGGGCAAACTCGCATGCGGCGACGCGCAGAGCGCGCCGATCCGCGCTCTTCTTTCTGGCGTGCACGCAGAACGCGGACGGCGGATGGAGCCAGAACATGTGGCTCGATGGAACGCCGCACTGGGAGAGCATCCAGATGGATGCGATCGCGCTGCCCATGCTGCTCGCGACAAGGTGCGGCGCGAGAGACGCGCTCGACGGCTATCGACCCGGAGCGAATCGTTCGGGATGCAGCGCGTTTTCTTCTGCGCCACGGCCCGGTCACGCGAGCAGGATCGCTGGGAGACCACGCCCGGCTACTCGCCAAACACGATGGCCGCTGAGGTTGCAGCGTTGCTCGCCGCCGCAGAGTTTGCAGAGCTCGAAGGAGCGCACGATCGCGCGCAGTTTCTCCGCGAGACCGCCGATGCATGGAACGATGCCATCGACGAGCTGACGTATGTCGAGGATACGCCGCTCGCACAGCGGTATGGCGTTCGCGGATATTACCTGCGCATGGCGCCGCCGCGCCGCATCGAAGCGCGCGCGATCGGGCATCTTCGCATTCGCATGCCCAACGTGCGCTCCGGTCCGAAGAGCCGCAGAGCGGTCGACGTCATCAGCCCCGGAGCGCTTTCGCTGGTGACGAATGGGACTGCGCGCGCCGGATGATCCGCGCATCGTCGACACCGTGAAGCTCCTCGATGCGACGCTGCGCGTCGAGACGAAGACTGGCCCGGGATGGAAGCGCTCCACCGACGATGGCTACGGTGAAAAGGCCGACGGCCGTCCCTTCGACAAGCGCGGCATCGGCCGCTGCTGGCCGCTGCTCGCCGGCGAGCGCGCGCATTACGAGCTGGCTGCCGGCCGCCCTGAAGTTGCAGCGGAGCTCCTGAAGACCATCGCGCGACAGACGAGCGAGTGCGGCATGATCCCGGAGCAAATCTGGGATACGGACGACATTCCGGAGCGCTATCTGTTCAATGGCCAGCCCACCGGCTCTGGCATGCCGCTCGCATGGGCGCATGCCGAATACATCAAACTCCTTCGCTCGCTGCACGAAGGCGCCGTCTGGGATCGCATCCCGCAGACCGAGCATCGCTACCAGCGCGAGCATCGCACCGCCAGCTTCCAGATCTGGACACCCGATCAGCGGCGCGGCTGGCTCACGCCCGGCAAAGACCTGCGCATCGATCTGCCTGCGCCCGCGCGCGTTCGTTGGACTGCAGGCAGATACAACGGCGAAGCGCAGACCACAGACAGCGGTCTCGGCCTGCATTGCAGTACGCTGCCGACGCGCGAGCTCCCGCCCGGCGCCCTGCTGCGCGTCACACTCAACGCCGAACAAAATGCAGAAGAGAACAAGGAGATTCCTTCCTCGTTCACCATACGAGTCAAATCATGAGCGCGCGCAACTCTGCTAGCTTGGTGCTATAGCGCTGCACACTTTGTGCGGGAGGATGGAAGTGGTCAGCAGTGCCCAACCGCTGGAGACGGAACATCCATGGCGGCAAGCCGTGCGACTCGTCCTATTCGGCATTCTGCTCCTCTGCTTTTCACCCTCGCTCTGCCAGCAGCCGAAGCAGCATCGTCCGATGGACGTCCCCAGCCCCACGCAGAATCCCGACGAGCCTACGCGCACGCGTCTCATCCTCAAAGATGGAACCTATCAGCTCGTCTTCAGCTACAAAGTCGTTGGCGACGTCGTCCACTACCGCAGCGCCGAACGGGATGGCCAGGAGGAAGACATTCCGCTCGCGCTCGTCGATATGCCTGCGACCGAGAAGTGGAAGAAGGACCATGAGCCCGGCGCCAATCTGGAGCAGACGCACACAGACACCCGTGATCAGTCCGGAGCTCGCCAGGGAGGAGGCTGCGCGCGCCGCGCTCACACCGGAGGTCGCACCCAATCTTCGCCTCCCAGAAGAAGACAGCGTGCTCGCGCTTGACACCTTCCGCGGCACGCCCGAGCTCGTGCCGATGCCGCAGAGCTCTTCCGATCTCAACAAGGAGACGGCGCACGCGGTGCAGAAGGGCACCATAAATCCGGCGTCGAGCCCGCATCGCATCACGGATATTCCGCGCGAGCGCTCCGACATCCAGCTGCACGTCCCCGATCCCGTCTTCTATGTGCGCATCAACGGCGGGCGCGACGAAGAGCCCGTGACCAGCGGCGGCACCTTCACCGTAAACACGCATGGCGCCAGCGGCCGCGCCACTCCTTCCGGCGGCGACGCCAACAGCAGTTATGTCATTGAGCACGTCGACGTCCGCACCGACGCGCGCATCGTCGACAGCCTGCGCATCGCGTGGCTCGGCACCGGCCGGCCGCAGCGCGACATCGTCGAGATGAAGACCGAGATTCTTCCCGGCGGCCACTGGATGAAGCTCACTCCGCTGCAGCCGCTCGATTTCGGGGAGTACGCACTCATCGAGGTCCTCGGCCCCAACACCGTGAACCTCGATGTATGGGACTTCGGCGTCCACTCGGATGCACGGGAGAATGTCGAAGCGATTCGCCCCGAAGAGAAGCGACCGCCCTCGCTCGAGCGCCGCCGTCCCTGAAAGCTTGCAGCTATGCGTGCCGCGAGGTCTTCGGCGCAGGCATCGCCGACAGCGCGTCCCTGTCCGCCACCGCAATCTGGTCGCGTCCTCTCGCCTTCGCGTGATACATCATCGTGTCGGCTGAGCGGATGATCGCGTGCAGCGTGTCGCCGTCCTGCGGATAGGTGGCCAGGCCGAAGCTCGCCGTCAACCGCAGCGCGAGCCCCTCGCCCGTCAGGTACGGTGTGGTCGTCAACGCCTCGCGCAGTCTCTTCGCAAGCTCCATCGCCGCATCCTTGTCGACCCCACGCAGCAGCGCCACAAACTCATCGCCGCCGTAGCGGAAACCGGCATGCGCGGGCCCCAGCGTGCGCTTGATCACACCGCCAACCTCGGCCAGCAGCCGCGAGCCGACCAGGTGACCGTGCGTATCGTTCACGCTCTTGAAGTGGTCGAGATCGAGGAACAGCAGGCTGAAGTGCGGCTGGATCGGAATCACGCGCGGGTCGTTCTCGGCGGCAATCTCGCGTTCCAGCATCGTGTACAGATACCGCGCGTTGAACAATCCTGTGCAATCGTCGGTGATGGTCAGATGCTGCACCAGTTTCACGTAGCGCGCGTTCGCCAGCGCGATCGCCGCGTAGTCGCACAGCACGCGCAGAAACGAGATCGACGCATCCGGCAGCAGGTCCAGTTTGCTGTTGTGCAGTTGCAGTACACCCAGTGTGCGTCCGCCGTGCCGCAGCGGAAGACAGGCGATCGACTGCAGGTGCAGCTCAGGGTGCTGTCTTGCAAAGCTCGCCCAGTCCGGGTCGGCGGTCACGTCCGGCACCACGAGGGGATTCCCCGTCAGCGCAACGTAGCCGGAGATGCCTTCACCCATCTTGATGCGAAGATCGCCGATGTTCTCTGTGTCGATGCCAGCGTGCAGAGCGTAGTAGAGTTCACTGCTCTCTTCATCCAGCATCAGCAGCGACCACTGCTCCGGGCCAAAGTACTCTTCCATCTGCGAGAGAATGGCACGCAGCAACGGCTCTAATTCGAGGTTCGCCGTTAATGCGCGCGCAACCTCGTGAAAGACGCGCAGGTGATCCATCTGCCTGCCATCCATCAATTCGGACTGCCGCCTGTCTGCCACGTGCCTTCCTGCCTTGCGGGTAGGGCCGTACTCTTCGGTCCCACAAGCATAGCGCAAGACTGTCACAGGCTTTAGCGCTAACTCTTCGCCAACGGTTTGCATAGTAGGTGCATCGGCCGTTGCATTGATTGCGGGAGTCGTGTGCGCGATTGCGACATGATTCTCACGTCGCAATTAGCCGCCGATGTGCACCATCGATCGCGACGGTTTCCGGAAGCCAGGCTCTCCGATATGGTGCCGAGCCTCTTTGCGGTCAACGATTTTGCGAATGCGCGCGCGCAGTTCGTCATCGCTCGCGCCTCGCCGCATCGGCCCCACAAGATCGTGATCGCTCTGTGAAAACAGACAGGTCCTCACCTTGCCATCCGAGGTCACGCGGACTCGGCTGCAATGTCCGCAGAACGGATGCGACACCGGCGCGATGATCCCAATCTCGCCCAGGCCGTCGTCGAACGTAAACCGCCGCGCCGTCTCGGACTCGTGCGTTGCCGGAAGGGCAACCAGCGGACGCACCGCGTTCAGCCGATGGACGATCTCGTCCATTCGCACCACAGCCTCCGGCGTCCAGGTGCGATCCTCCTCCAGCGGCATCCACTCAATAAATCGAACAATGACGCCTTCACGTCGCGAGAACTCCGCGAAGGCCTCGACCTCGCCCTCGTTGAACCCGCGCAGCAGCACGGCATTCACCTTCACCGGTCCCGAGCCCCGCATCCTGCGCCGCGCGAATCCCGTCGCGCACGCGCTCGAAGCTTCCGGGCACGCGCGTGATGCGCGCAAAGGTCTCCGCATCCACGGCGTCCATGCTCACTGTCACGCGACTCAGCCCGGCACGCTTCAGGTCCCTGGCCATCCCGGCCAGCAGGTGGCCGTTGGTCGTCAGGGCAATATCCAATGGTTCGGAACTAAAGGCCGGCCGCATCCCGGCGATCTCGCGGACCAGATCCAGAAGCCCACGCCGCAGCAACGGCTCGCCGCCCGTCAGCCGAACCTTCTCCACGCCCAGCGACACAAACAGCCGCACCATGCGCGCGTACTCTTCAATCGGCAACTCGCTATACTGGGCGCCTTCGTTGCCCGTCCGGCAATAGACGCATTTGTAGTTGCAGCGATCGGTGACCGAAAGCCGAAGATCCGTAATCGGCCGCCCGTGGCTGTCCCGCAGCCTCGCTTCGGCGCTCGCATCCCCGCTCCGCACCTCTGGTGCAGCGTCGGGCAGCGAGTCGAAGATGGGCGGCAAAACGGCGGCCATAAGGAAACAGTACTTCTTTCGATGCAGTTTCCGGAAGCGTTTCCCGGCCGCTCATGGCATACTGTTGCCACTCCATGGAGGAAACCATCCAGGGTCCGCACCCCCGGCGGCAGGTTGAGCTGTTCCCTCCTGCGAGGAAGGTTGCGCGTGCGGACGCTTTCCATCCCGGCGTGGCTGGGTCATCGTGCCTGGCCGCTTTGGCTGCTGCTGGCCCTTATCGGGGCCTGCCTGCTGCTGCTGCGCCTGTCCGCCTGGTTTCGCGAGCGTAAGCTCCGCCAGAAGCGCTCCGGCGTAACCCAGGAGACCTTCACCGCCCAGCTTGAGCAATATGGATTCGACCCGGTGATTACCGGATCCACCTTCCGCTATCTGCGCGAAGTACAAATGGTTCCGTTTCCCGGTGCTTCCCGGCGACGACCTGGAAAAGGACCTTGGACTCACGCCTGAGGATGTCAGCCAGAGCGTGCGCGACCTGACGCTGGCGCTGCGGCGGGAGTACAGCCCCGGCCTTCAGCCCACCCCGCTGGTTACGGTCGAGGATCTGATTCGCCTGCTCCAGGCGTCACCGCGCATCACGAAGACAGGCGCAGCCTGAACCCCACCGGCCCGGTACAGAATAGCGTTGGCCCCTCAGCGCGGGTCAGATCCCGACGCCGAATTCCAGATCCTGTTGGTCTCCCGAGTGGGAGTAAATGTCGTACGGCGTCCGCCGATGGAACTTGTAGCGTTCCCGCAGCTCTCGTCCCACGACAACGCCAATGGCCAGCACGGTGATCCCAGCGGATACCAGCCCTACGTTGCGCATAAAAGTCCCGCCCGACTCCGAGGCGAGGTCCTCGCGACATGCGCTCCGGAGTGAGTGATTCGATTTCATGCGATGGATGATAGCGCACCCCTGCAAAATTTGTTCGTTACCGCCCAATGCCACCTCTGTGGAAGTAACCCGGAAGTCAACATCGGCGTTGGAATCAGATGCGTGAACTGCGATTCGCGGCCACGCTGTGAACCAAAATCAGCTTTTGGAAGTTGTAGCCGGAGTTGACGAGGAGGTCGAGGCTGCTGAACTTGATGAGCTCGATGTACTGGAACTTCCATCGGAACTCGCGGCGGGTGCCGAGCTCTCGGACGGCTTCGACGTGTCGCCTCCCGACTTGGCCGCGTCTCCGGTCTTGGCCGACGCGGGCTTTGCGGAGGAGTAGAGGTCCTTGTACCATCCGCCGCCCTTGAAATGAGCAGCGGGAGCCGTCAGGGTGCGCTCAATCCGGCCACCGCAGTGCGGACACACGGTCAGCTCGGGGTCGGAGAACTTCTGGATCTTTTCGGTGCGGCGTCCGCACTCCTTGCACTCGTACTCGTAAAGAGGCATTACGGGTCCTTCTTGGTTCGCAAAACTACGCTTCTCTGAGAATACAGTCTCGTGCTCTCAATCTGCCTCGTTTTTGAGGCAGGTGGTTGTATCCTCGGGCATGCTCCGCCGGCTGCTTGTGACTGCTACTGCGATGCTCTGTGCTCTTTCCGCCTCGGCCCAATCCTCAGCTCCGACGCCGCCAATGGGCTGGAACAGCTGGGACGCCTACGGCCTCACGATTACCGAGGCGCAGTTCCGCGCCAACGTCGCCGTGCTGCACGACAAGCTGCTGCCCTTCGGCTGGCGTTACGCGGTCATCGACGAGGGCTGGTATTTCGAGAATCCAGAAGACAGGCCCAAGCCCGACACGCTGCACTACGCAATCGATCCGCATGGACGATATGTGCCGGTGCCCGCGAGGTTCCCGTCGGCCGTGGGAAAGATGGTCGTGAGCGCGTATGCGGGACCGCAGCCGAAGCTTGCCGCGACGATCGAAGAGACCAGCTTTAAGCCGCTGGCCGATTGGGTTCATGCGCAGGGACTGCTGTTCGGCATTCACATCGTGCGCGGGATTCCACGCGTTTCGGTTGAACGGAATCTGCCCATCGCTGGATTCGAGCTTTCACGCGCAGGATGCAGCGGATACGAGCGACGCCTGCGGGTGGGATCCGACGAACTGGGGCGTGCGCGACAACGCCGCGGGACAGGCCTGGTATGACGCGCTTATCCAGCAATACGCGAACTGGGGCGTGGATCTGCTGAAGGTGGACTGCATCGCCGACCATCCGTACAAGGTCAGCGAGATTCGGCAGATTCGGCGGGCGATCGACAAGAGCGGAAGGCACGATCGTGCTCAGCCTTTCGCCGGGGCCGACGAATCCGTCGCACGCGGCCGAGGTCGCCTCGCTCGCGAACATGTGGCGCATCTCGAACGACTTCTGGGATCTCTGGAGCGGCGGCAACTTCGCGGATGGCTTCCCGCAGGCTCTCAAGGGCCAGTTCGACCGGCTCGCAACGTGGTCGGCGTTCGATCTCCAGCCAGGACAGTGGCCCGATGCCGACATGCTGCCCTTCGGCGAACTGCGGCCGTCTCCGGGCTGGGGCCAGCCGCGGCACACGCGCCTGACTCCGGATGAGCAGAAGACGGTGATGACGCTGTGGTCGCTGGCGCAGAGCCCGCTGATTCTCGGCGCGAACCTGACGCTGCTTGATCCGGCGACACTGCGCCTTCTGACCAATCGCGAGGTGTTGGCGATCGATCAGCACGCAGTCGGTGCGCGGCCGTCCGATGCAGGGGTTCGAAACGGGCGATCTGCGCGTATGGCGCGCGGAGGTTCGTCCGGCGCGCTCAGGCGGCGCCAACGAACTGGCTGTCGGGCTGTTCAACCTGAGCGACACACCGATGGCGGTCGACCGTTCGGTGAGCGAGGTTGGGCTGTTGCGCGCGGGCGAGAGCGAGGCTCGCGGAGTGCTCGACGTGTGGACCGGCAAGGAGACGCCTCGGCTACAACGCGTGCGTGTGACGATTCCGCCACATGGATGCGTGCTGCTGGTCGTGCGGCGTTAGCCGCACTGTTGTCACGTTACTTCTCTCCGATTCGCGGGTTACCAGAACCGCGCGCGGCGTTACTAAGTGAATCTTCACGTCTGTGCGGATTGACCGTAGCTTTGTGTTCAAGAAGCGCCAGACAAGAAATCGACATTGAGAGCCCAACCTTTTCCCAGGTCAAAGGGCACTCGCAGTCCAAGCCTTGTTGAAGCGCTCGCGAAAGCGCAGGCCCGGTCACGGGGGCTCCGCAAGGAGCTGCATCGGGTTCTACGCACCATGCGGAAGGCGCAACAGCCTGAGGCATGCGGGGGGCGAGGCAGGAACCCGCGTTCTCTTGGGGGAGAGAACGCGGGGCTCGCCTAATACCGGTCTGTACGTCTGATGGGCTTGTAGTTTGCCGAGGCCGTCCTTCGGGACGGCCCTTTGGCGTTTGCGTGGGGGTTTCAACAGGCGGTCTCAAGGCGTGCATTGCTACAGGCGCGTCTTCGCCGTATGCTCGCCTCAGTGGCTGCTCCATTCCAGTTCCAACCTCGTAAATCCGACTCCGCGTCTTCCGGCAAGGCCTCGCGCGAGAGCGCGGAGCGGCTTGTGTCTGCAGCTCCGGTGGAGGACGACTCGCAGTTTGAGCTGAAGCTGCGGCCGAAGCGGCTGGCGGAGTTCATCGGTCAGTCGAAGGCGAAGGAGCAGCTGGCGATTGCGCTGGAGGCGGCGAAGTCGCGCGGTGAGGCGCTGGATCATGTGCTGCTGTTTGGTCCTCCGGGGCTGGGCAAGACGACGCTGGCGACGATCATCGCGAACGAGCTCGAGGTTGGCTTCCAGCAGACAAGCGGGCCGGCGCTGCAGATTCAGGGCGATCTGACTGCCATTCTCACCAACCTTCGCGAGAAGCAGGTGCTGTTCCTGGATGAGATTCACCGGCTGCAGCCGGTGCTCGAGGAGAAGCTGTACACGGCGCTCGAGGACTACCAGATGGACATCATCATCGGGCAGGGACCGAGCGCGCGCACGCACACGCTGGAGCTGAAGCCGTTCACGCTGGTGGGCGCGACGACGCGGCCGGGGCTGCTGAGCTCGCCGCTGCGGTCGCGGTTCGGGATCCTGCTGCGGCTGGAGTTCTACACCGAGGATGAGCTGCGGTTCATCGTGGAGCGCTCGGCCGAGGTGCTCGAAGGTGCCGATCGATGAGGATGGAGCGGCGGAGATTGCGATGCGCTCGCGCGGAACGCCGAGGATTGCGAACCGGCTGCTGCGGCGGGTGCGGGACTTTGCCGAGGTGCGCGCGGCGGGGAAGATCGACCGCGAGACGGCGATGCGGGCGCTGGAGCTGCTGGAGGTCGACGCGCATGGGTTCGATGAGCTCGACCGTCGGCTGCTGCGGACGATTATTGAGAAGTACGATGGCGGGCCGGTGGGGCTGAATACGCTGGCGGCGGCGCTGGCGGAGGAGCAGGATGCGCTCGAGGAGGTGTACGAGCCGTTCCTGATCCAGATCGGTTTCCTGGACCGGACGCCGCGCGGGCGGGTGGCGACGCGGCTGGCGTATGAGCACCTGGGGATCGAGATGCCGCGGCGGAATGCGGCGAGCGGGACGCTGTTCGGGTAGGACAGAGATTAGAGATTTAGAGATCACGGGACCGGTAACCCCTCTCCCTGTCACTTTTTGCGCAAAGTCTTCAGGAGATTGGACTGAGGAGGGGACTCTATCGCCATGGTCGGTTCGCATGCGAAAATGTTCGTTCTTGCCGGTCAAGAGTTGCGTAATAGCTGACATGAGTCAAGATGTGCTTCGAGTTCGCCGTTACAGGAGCGTGACCCGTTCCACAGCCTTCGCCGCGTTGCTTGCGCTTGGATGCCGGCCCTTGCTCGCGCAGGACATTGCCGGGACGTGGCAGGGGGCGTTTGAGGCGGGTAAAGACCAGCGGATCGTCGTGAAGATTACGAAGGACAGTGGTGCGGGATGGCAAGGGGTGGTGTACAGCCTGGACTCGAACAGGGCTTTCGAGGGGCGGGTGACGACGCAGATGAGTTTGCAGGGCGCGGAGCTGCGGTTTGTGATTGCGCCGATTGACAGCAGCTACCAGGGCAAGCTGAGCGCGGACGGGACGACCCTTACAGGGACGTGGACGCAGAGCGGCACGGCCCATTCGCTCAACCTGGCGCGGGTGAGCGGAGACGCGGTGTGGGAGATTCCCAAAGCTGACGCGGCGATGGCGAAGGACGCGGACCCGGACTGGGATGTGGTGACGGTGAAGGCGAGGGACCGGAGCGAGACGAACAACACCGAGAGTACGAGCATGCAGGGTCGGCAACTTGTGATTGCGAACAGGACGGTGGAGGGGATGCTGCGGTTTGGCTACGGCGTGCAGAAGAGTCAGATAGTGGGCGCGCCGGAATGGATAGAGACGGAACGATGGGATGTGCAGGGACTGCCGGACGTGCCCGGGCAACCGAGCCTGAGGCAGACGCAGAGCCTGATCCGGAAGCTGCTGGCGGAGCGGTTCGGGCTGAAGCTGCACAGGGAGACCAAGGAGTTGTCGGTGTATGCGATTACCGTGGCCAAGGGTGGAGAGAAGATGGCCAGGAGCGCGGGCGATCCGAACGGCACACCGGATGAGAACGAGCGTTCGAACGGCGGCGTGGTGACGATGAGAATGACGAATATGTCGATGAGTGAGTTCGCGCCGGATCTGGGGTACTTTCTGGGCCGGCCGGCGGTGGACCAGACGGGGCTGACGGGACGATACGACTTCCAGTTGAAGTGGACCGCGGATGAGACGCACGCGCCTACGGACGGCAGCGCACCGCCGGGATTGTTTACGGCGATTCAGGAACAGATCGGGCTGAAGCTGGAGCCGGTGAAGGCGCAGACTGAGGTGCTGGTGGTGGATGCGGTGGAGCGGCCTTCGGCGAATTGAAGGCGGCGCGCGTGGGCCTTGAGAGGGTAGCTGGCCAGAGCAGCAGGAGGAGCTGGCGGGCTGGCTCCGGCGTAAGGGACTGGCCCGGCGCGGCTTAGAGCCGCTCTTGAGTTCTCTTTGAAAGATGCCGAGGCCAGCTTTCCCAATGGACGGCTCGCGCGTAGACGGACCCGACCGAAGTCTTCCCAGAAATCTTTTCTGCACACCCGGCGTTCTTCGGCCCCAAGAATGGCCGCCGCCATTTGCTGCTCTCGCAAGACAAGGAGTCGTGCAATGGTAGCGGCCGCAAGCAGCCAGCAGACACGCGCACCTTAGCGATGGTCGCCTTCTCGGCGACGGGGGGTGCGTTCATTGAGTATTACGATTTCTTTATCTACGGGTACGCAGCGGGCACTGCGTTGTCCGGCGATATTCTTTCCCAGGTTGCCGATGCCTACCGAGGCACTCCTGTTCTCTTTCCTGGCTTTCGGTGCGGGGTTCCCAGCACGCTTATTAGGGGCCTTCCTGTTTGGCCGACTTCGGCGATCGCGCCGGACGTAAGTTCACATTCCTGGTCAGACATCATCCTTGTGGGAGCCGCCACCTGCTTAACCGGCCGTCCGTGCCGGGCTATGCGACGGTAAGGAATCGCCGCCCCGATCCTTCTTGTAGTGCTGCGAATCGTGCAGGGGAATCGGAATGGGGGGTGAAGGTTTGGAGGCGCGTCTTCTTTGCTTGCCGAATTTGCTGCGCAGCGAACCCGAAGGGCGTTCTGGATGTCGCTGGCGAGCCTGGGCGTTCCTTTGGGCTCTATAAGTGCCAGCGTTGTCCTGCTGATGATGAGTAAGACGTTCGCAACCTCCGGCTGGCGGGTAGCAATGCTGCTCTCAGCGATGATCGTGATTCCGGCACGGCTGGCACGCTACAGAAAGTTGCCGACAGCCCGCTATTCGAGCAGCTCAAACAAACTGACAAGCTCGCTCCGCTGCCCAGCTTCGGTGTTCTGAAGCACCACTCTGGTTCCGTGATTCTCCTGGCCCTGGTTGTGGCCTTCGTTTCCATGGACGGATATGTGGCGGGAACGTACTTTATCTCGTTCATGCGCTTTGCCGGTATTCCGTTGGCAACTACCGCCGCGATCATGATCGTTAGCAGGGCCGGAAGTTTTCTAGGCGTACTTGCCAGCGGGCCCGTTGCTGACTTCTGCAAGCGAAGAGTCGCCGCGTACCTCGCGATCGGGCTGACAACTCTGCTCTCCTATCCCCTTGCATTGGCTGTTCTGAGCAAGAGCATCGCGATAGTGATCCTCATGGAGACCCTTGTTCATCTTTTTGAGGAGTGGGGATATTGCTGGGGCTCGCGCCGACCCTGGCGTGTGAGAGCTTTCCGACAAAATTCAGATACTCCGGAACCGGAATCTCCTTCAACCTCGCTGGCGTTCTGGGCGGCATGATCGCGCCGTCGCTGTTGGCGGGACTGGTGGGACATGATGTCTTTCATAAGTGGTATTACATCCCGGTCATCTATGGCATTTACTGTGCCGTTGCCATGATTGCACTGCGATTCATACGGGAAACCCGCGACCTGAAGTTAGAGGATCTCGATCAGGCCGACCCAGTTTTGCGCACGGTACGAGCATGATTGCCGCAGGGCTCAACAGGGCGAGTGACCTGCGATCAGCTAGTGAGATATGGCGCGGGGTGTGAAAGGCGGTCGCGCGCTACCACGCGCGATGCCCACCTTAGCGCACGATAAAACTGTGCGCGAAGATGGGGCACCCGGCGATTTCCGGCCTAGTGACTAGCGAACGTGCACTGGATCCGATAACGACAAATACAGGGGTCTCTCCACTCCGGCACTGCGTGCCTCCGGTCGAGATGACACGGTTTGGGGCACTGCGTGCACAGTCGAGGTGACAGACGTCGGTGGTTATTTGCCGGTGGGTTTGGTGGCGGCTGGTTTCGGGGTTTCGGCGGGGGTTGCGGGAGGGGTGGGGGCGACGTAGGGTGGGGGCGGTTGGACGCCCTGGGCGCGGAGGGCGTCGTCGATCTCGCCGAAGAGGAAGTCCAGCGGGACGGCGCCGTCGATCTTGTCGCCGTTGATGAAGAGGGTGGGCGTGGAGTCGATGTTGAGGGACTCGCCGACCTTCTTTGAGGCCTCGATGGAGGAGGCGTCCTGCTTGGTGAGGCAGGCTTCGAGCTTGGGCATGTCGGCCTTCTGGAACTGGCCCTGCTCTTTGGTGAGCTTGTCGAGTTGCTCGGTGGCGCGGGGGAGGGTTTTGTCGGCCTTGGGGTCCTTGGGATCGGCGCCGATGTCGGAGGCGTGGGCGTGGATGTAGTCGACGAGGTTCCAGTAGCCGGTGGGCGATTGGGCGCCGAGGCAGTTTACGTCGACGGCGGCGCGGAGCGCCCAGGGGTGCTGGTCGAGCGGGAAGTCCTTGTAGACGATGCGGACCTTGTCGCCGTAGCGCTGGGTGATGGCGGGGAAGATGGCTTCATGCAGGCGGGCGCAGTAGGGGCATTCGAGGTCGTCAAAGCCGACGATGATGACGGGCGCGGAGGCGGGGCCGCCGCGGGAGGGGCGGCCGTCGGCGGCGATCATGGTGCGGGGGTCGGCGGCGAGGTCGTACTTGGAGAACTGCGCGAGGGTCTTGCCGTCTTTGGAGAGCAGGAAGTTGACGGGCTTGGAGGTCTTGCCTTCGGCGCTGAAGCTGACGGAGATGTTGTCGTAGCCGGGAATCTCGGAGGGCTCGCGCGGGCCGAGGTGCACGGAGGAGCCGGGAGGAAGGTTGGCCTTCTGGCGGAGGAGGACCTCGACGCGGTGCTGCTCGGCGGGCGTGAGCTGTGCGCCGGGGGCGGGAGATTGCGCGTGGCAGCCGAGCGTGGCGAGGGTCAGGGCGAGGAGGGTCGTGGCGAGGGAGGAAGGGAGAAAACGCACAGTTTGATTATCGCATTCTGACGAGTCGACACACGGGTGGAGCAGTTGGCGGCTCCCTCAACCGCGATCTCCGGAAGCAATTTTGACGATGTAAAAAGGGAGGCAGACCATGCCCATCTGCCTCCGTGGACAAACTTCAGCAGGTGCTATTTCACATTTCCGTTGAGGCCTGCGGGGAAGAAGCCGCCTTTGCCCGAGCCGCCAGCGTAGACAATTGCGAGCACCTGCTGCGCAGTTCGCGCGAAGACCATCGAGCCAGCGGTGCCGCTGGATCCCGCAGCGTTGATGGAGCCGGTTGTCGTGGCGTTCACAATCGCGGAGGCCGTTACGTTCGCGGTCCCGTTGAGCTTAACTTGCTGTGTGCCGAGGCCGATGTCATCGCCGTCCGTCATCGTGGAGGAGATCTTGTTGGTTCCATCCACCGTGGCGCGCAGTTTGGAGATCGCCGCTGCAACGGCGGTTGCGGTGCCCGCCGGACCCAACGTGGTGCTGGATTGATCGAGCCCATAGATTACGGTGCGCACGAGGCCGGCGTGATAGGCCTCGACACCCTGGATCCCGGCGGCGGCATCGAGATTGCTGCTCGAAGTGAGATTGGGAGCTGCACCCGTGTAGGCGGTGACGCCGACGTCCTCGAAGATGTAGGCGCCGAGGAGAAAGTGAATGTCGTCTGCGAAGGGATCGAACGAGGTGAGTCCGAGGCCGAGCAGACCGGCGAGTGTGTTGAAGCTGTTGTAGAGGTCGATCGAGGGCTGTGCGACGGCGGAAGATCCGAGCGCGCCGCGAAGGAATTTCACGTGATTGCGTTCCTCGGTGGCGATCTCCTGCGCGTAGCTCTGCACGAGCGTGTTGGTGAAGGGAACCTTGCACGCGGAAGGGCCGCCGCTCTTCACCGTGACCGTGCCCTGCGTGCCGGTGCCGGTGAGCCCGAGGCCCATCTGGTCGATGGTCTGGCCGCTGGCGGCGAGTGTGTAGAACTCGGCCTCGAGATATTCGAGATTGAGCGCGAAGTTGAGGTAGTCGGCGTCGGTGAGTGTCGTTGACTGTGCCTCGGCCATTGATGAAAGGGCAAGTCCTGCGAGTGCGGCTCCGCCGAGGGTCAGCATGCGCCGCCGGCTGCTCGTAATCACTTCGTCCAAGTGTTGTGTCTCTTGTGTTGGCATGTTGTTCCCCTCGCTAGGCTTGTGTCACGCTGATGTTGCCGTTCAATCCGCTGGGGAAGAACGTTCCGCTCTTGACGCCCGCGCCGCCGCCGGTGCCGTAGACGATGTGGAGTACCTGGTCGGTGGTGCGCTCGAAGCCGATGGAGTTGGTGGAGTCTGCGGCGACGATGCCGGTGGCGCTGAGTGTCGTCTCGTTGCCTCCGCCGAGCATGGAGCGCACGTTCTCGACGGCGTTCGCTGTAGAGATCGCAGTTGCGCCGGCAGCCACGATCTGCGAGCGAATGGAAGCGGCGTGATAGGCCTCGACCGCATGAATTTCGGCGGCGGCGGTGAGGTTGGTTTTGCTGGTGAGCAGCTTCGCGGCGCCGTGGTATGCGGTTACGCCGACGTCTTCGAAGATGAAGGCGCCGATCAGAAAATTACCGTAGCTCGCAAACGGATTGAAGCTGCTGCCGAGCCCGGCGGCGCTGGCGAGTACGTTGAAGCTGGCGGTCAGGTCGATTGCCGGAGCTGCGACTGCGGAGCTGGCGAGCGCATTGCGAAGAAAGCGCACATGATCGAGTTCGTTTTGCGCGATCTCGTTGACGTACTGCGTTTGCAGGCTGGACATGCCCGGAACCTGGCTGCCGCCAGTGGTCTTGCTGGTGGAGTTTCCGGTGTCGGTAGAGGCCAATCCGCTGCCGGTTGCGGCGCGCAGGTAGAACTCCGCCTCGAGATATTCGAGGTTGAGGGCGAAGTTGAGGTAGTCGGCATCGGTGAGCGTCGTTGTTCCGCCGCCGCCACCGCCGGTGGTTGTACCGTCGTTTCCGCATCCTGCGATGAGCGTCGTACTTGCCGCTGTGGCTACGGTCGCGACACAAAATCCGCGCCGCGACATGCCTCCGCCTGTGAGTTCCCTGATTCTCTGCTTCACGATGATCGTCTCCCGGGGCACGTCTGAAATGCGATACCCGGGATGTGTACGCAGCGTCTGCTGAGACCGGATTGGAGCGAGTCTCAGAAGAAAACGATCTTCAAGTGCTGCGCACAATCGAGGATTTTTTGTGCGTGGGATCGCCGGGAATGTCTTGCGTTACAGGCAACGTGAGGGCGTTGTCTTCATTTCTGGTTGCGCGGGAGGATGAGGGTCGCCGGCTACCGTGCGATGCCCACCTTAGCGCACGATAAAACCGTGCGCGAAGATGGGGCACCCGGATCTTGGCGGCCGGAGCGCTAGAAGAGGCGTTCGGCGCGGCGGAGGTTGCCGGCGCTGCCGATGTTGGCGAGGGTGAGGTTGAAGCGGTAGGCGTTCTCGTTGCGGACGGCGCCGAGCTCGTACTTGCGGTACTCGACGGAGAGGCCGCAGCAGTTCCAGTTGTAGTTGGCCTGGATGGCGGCGTACTGGAACTGCCCGAGATTGACGTCGATGCCGGCGTTGGCAGCGACGGCGAGGCCGGGGCGATTGGGGTCGCCGAAGCCGCCGAGCACGCGCATCTGGCGGAAGTTCGAGGTGGGCGAGGAGATCAGGGTCTCCTGATCGTTGTTATTGGTGTCGATGGTCTCGGTGGCGAAGCGGCCGGGAGCCTGGAGCAGAGCGTAGGAGACACCGCCGAAGAGCCGGCCCTTGCGCGCGTCGAGGAAGACGTTGGAGCTGGTGAACCGGGAGGCGCCGGTGTCGTAGTCGAAGTCCCACTCAAGGTCGGTGTGGCCGGAGGTGCGGAGACGCATGCGGGAGATGAGCGGCGAGATGTTGCGCGGTTCGGTGAGGAACGCGATGCCGGAGAGCGAGAGCGTGGTGTCGAAGATGTTGCGGCGTGAGGTGACGACGGCGCCGCCGAAGTGGGGGTCGAAGAAGTAGCGCTGGGTGAGACGCCAGGAGAACCACTCCTGCTGGGTGGGTGCGACGGGTTGATTGCACTCGTCGACTTTGGCGTGGGTGCGTGTGGGTAACTCGGGCGCCTGTGCGGAGGCGTCGGGGATGCCGTTGGCGTCGGTGCTCTGGTCGGGCGTGGGGTTCAGGACGTCGGGGAGCTCGGGCGGGGCGGAGGTCTGCGAGAGCTGGATACCGCCGGTGGTGAGCGTGGCGGAGGTGGTGGGGCAGCCGGGCTTCGGCTTGATGGGCTTTGCCTTGGGGCGGAAGTAGAGGTGTTGCGTGACGCCGTACTCGAGCTCGTTGGTGTCGGAGACGAGGTCGACGTCGTCGAAGCGAAGGATGGAGAGGAAGTTGTGAATGCCGTGAGTGTTGGCGTAGGTGATCTCGGGCTCGACGGTGTGGCGGACCTCGGTGCCGAGGAAGTTCTGAAAGCGCTCGGGAACGTGGAAGGTGCGCTCGATGATGGGTGGACGGATGTCGATGTTTACATCAACGGCGGCGCGGTTGACGGGGTCAGTGGATTCGAGTGGCGGCTGACCGGGCGTGTAGGGGGTGATGCGCGAGCGGGTGTAGAAGGTTTCGCGGGCGGCGACGGAGGCGAGCATGTACCAGCCGTCACCGTGGAGCGGAAGAGAGAGCTGGGGGCGGAGATCGAGGCGCTCGATGATGCCGGACGAGGTGAAATTGGGTTGCGAGCGCTTGAGGCCAGACATGGAGCCGGTGAGGCTGAAGAGGAGAGGGATGCCCCCGAAGGGGCGGTCGACGGAGGTGAATTCGAGCGAGGGGACGTGGAGGATGTGGACCTGCTCGCCGGGTGAGGTGCCAACGGGGACGCGCTTGAGGCCCTGGTAGCGCTCGGCGAGAACGTCCATGGAGACGCCCTTGTCCTGGTTGGTGAAGTAGCCGATGGAGGTGATGTCGGAGCTGACGGCCTGGTTGAAGTTTTCGGTGAAGGCCTCGCGGTAGACGTAGGAGCTGAGGTATTCGAGGTCGCCGACGACGCGGGAGGTGGGGGTGACCTGCTTGCGGAAGGCGGCGGTGACGTCCTCACCACCCTGGTTGGTGTAGGTGCCGCCGGGCGGCGTGAAGCCGCGGTCCTGCAGGGCGGAGAAGTGGGACTGGAAGAAGTCTTCGCCGGCGCCTCGGCCGCGGAAGGTGGCGGACTCGGCCCATCCGCGGAGGGAGTAGTACTGGAGGCCGAGGGTGAGGTCGGCGGAGCGCCCGAGGGTGATGTAGACCTCCTCGCCGATGATCCAGCCCTTGGTGCTGGACTGGCCAAGGACGGGGATAAGGATGCCGCTCTGGCGCTGCTCGGAGTTGACGGGGTGCGTGGCGTAGGGGAGGAAGAAGAGCGGGAGGCCGAAGAGACGAAAGACGGTGCCGGTGGCGCGGGCCTGGTCCTCGTTGAGCCAGAGATGGGCGGAGGTGAGGAGCCAGTCGGGTCGCGGGAGGAGGCAGGAGGTGACGGAGCCGTCGTAGACGTCGTAGGTGCGCGGGCCGGTTTTGACGACGACTTTGCCGGCGAAGAGGAAAGGGGTTGGGCGTGACGAGCCCGGTTCTGCCGGAGGGTGTGGCGACCATGGCGGAGCCGTGCAGGCCGATGGAACCGTTGACGTCGTAGAAGCGGCCGGTGCCGGTCTTGATGTTGTAGGTGCCGTGCGAGGCGGCGATGTACTCGTCGTTTTCGCCGCCGGTGAGGCGGACGTGGCCGGTGGCGGTGATGTCGTGAGTGTCCTCGTCGTAGGAGATGTTGTCGGCGCGGAGGAGGTGGTTGGTGTAGGTGACCTCGACGTTGCCGGAGAGGAGATAGACGCTGCCGCGTTTGGATTGCGTGTCGGCGTTCCAGGAGACGATGTCCGGGGCCTTTTCGGGAGGAAGCGGGGTGGCGCGCGGGATAGAGGAGAGGTCAGGCTCTGGCGCAGAGGGGAGAGGTGCCGGATTCGACACCTGTGCGATGACGAGATGTGGATGAACAGCAAGAGGGCCGATGATAGATAAGAACAGGAAGGCTCGGCACATTCGCGAACGCCAACGCACCCTCGAACGATCCTGAAATGGGAGTATGGCGCCGCGAGTCACAGACTTCAGGTTAGACGATGGACAGCGCGCGGAGTTGTGGCGCGTGCAATGAGTAACGAGGCTTTGGGAAATGCAGGGTTCGGTGGGCAGCGCAGAGTTCGAGGCGATGGCGACGCAGGGACTGTTGAGAACGGGCACTGACGGCACTGTCTTTGATGCCGAGCCGGGTTCGTTGTTCGACACCGGCGCGGCGTCTTTGCGGGAGGCTGCGGCGGCGCGGGTGGCGGCGCACCGAAACAAGCGGGTCGGCGCGCAGGCTATGGAAGCGGCGCGAGAAGAGGCTTCGCGCGAGGAGCGCGTGCGGGCCGAGCGGGATGCGCGGCGTGGCGTGGCGAATGTGCGCGATGCGGTGCGGGCGCGGTATGAGAAGTCGCAGAGCTACAGGGATTTTCTGGCGGTCGAGGCCGAGCGCGCGGTGCAGCAGGCACAGGCAGAGGCGGAAGTCGCGGCACGGAACGCGAAGGCGATTGCCGACGCGCAGATGCAGTTGCTGGAGGAGTTGAAGCAGGAGGAGCGTGGAACGTTTGAGGCGGCGCCGGTTGCGGTGCCGTTCGACGAGGGGCGCTCAGCCTGGGATTGGGATGAGCCGCGGATAGGGTTCGCGGAGGAGCCGGTTGCGCAGAGCGGGGATCTGTTTGTTGAGCCGCAAGAGCCGCTCCTACCCCAGCGAACGAGTTCGCCGGGGACCCCGCTGCGGGAGGTTTCGACGGGCGGGCTGACGGTGAGGCTGTGGGACGATGTGGGGGCCACGCGGCCGACGTTGCCGGAGATGAAGGCGCGGTCGCGAGTGTTCGCGGAGGATCGGGCGCTCGAGTCGGAGGAGCTGGCGGAGCTGGAGCAGGAGATCGCGTTCCGGCGGGCTCCGGAGTTTGTGGATCATATTCTCGAAACGCTGCCACTGCCGGCGAACCTGATTGAGTTTCCGCGGGAGCTGGTGGCGGCGCGCAAGGCGAGGCCGCGACTGGCGGAAGGACCTCTGCGTGAGGAGCTGCCGCCGGAGCCACAGTTGCGGATTTTTGAGGTGGAACCGGAGCAGATTTCGACCGAGCCGGTGGCGGCGGAAGAGGTTGTGACCGAGGCGCCGGTGTGGCAGGGGATGCTGCTGGATGCGCCGAGGACGGCGACGCTATCACAGCCTGGGGTTGCGGCGGCGATGGGATCGATGGAGATTGCTCCCGTGTCGCGGCGGCTGATGGCGGCGATGGTGGATGGATGCTGTATTGGGGCGACGCTGGTTGGGTTTGCGACGGTGGCCTCGTATATTTCGGGGGCGGGACTGCAGGCGATGTCGAAACCGATGCTTGCGGGAGCGGCGGTGTTCACGTTTGCAATTGCGGCGCTGCTGTATCAGCTGCTGTTCTTCTCGCTGAATGAGGCGACACCGGGGATGCGATATGCGCGCATCGGGCTGTGCACGTTTGGCAGATGCGAATCCGACCCGGCAGCAGATGCGGCGGCGCATGCTGGCGCAGATGCTGGCGGTTTGCCCGCTAGGGCTGGGGCTGCTGTGGGTGCTGCTGGATGATGACCGGCTGGGGTGGCATGACCGTATCTCGCGGATGTATCAGCGGGCGTACTAAGAATGTTGTGGCAGCCGTGAGAGCGTTTCGATTGCACTGACCGCTGGTGCTATGCGGCGTCACGGCAACCGCTGGACCCATTGGCTGCGCCAGGCAGGCGCTTCAAAGGGGTCTGCGAAATACTGCGTCTCGTGCACGACCTTGCCGTCGTCGTTGAACTGCATGATGCTCACGGTGAACGCGAGCTGGTCCTGGTAGTTGATGGTGTATTCAGTGATCCAGAGATTGCCGGTGCCGATCATTCGCCTTACCTTGAAGCCCGACGGCTTGCCCGGATGATGGCTGCGTAAGGCCTGCAGGTTCTTTGGTCCGAGGATTCGCTCGCCTGACTGCGGGTAATCGCAGATGGAGTCGTCAGCGTAGATGGAGTGTTCCGTGTCGAAGTCTTCGGCTGCCGATGCCTTCCAGTGCGCGTTCAGGGCTTCGCGGATTTGATCCTCTTGCATGGGCTGCCTCCAGATGCGGTTCGGGCCCACGCACGTCCGCGGCGGCGGCCGGTGCGATTTGCATACAGTCTACTCATCTTTGCGTCCCAGAAGACTCTGTTGCGCTCGCCGGAGGTGGCGGAGTCAGGCAGGTCGTTGTCGATGGCCTGGAAGGGATTCGGCGGCGAATGATGCGCAACGGATAAAATGTTGGCATTGCGCTCATTTGCGCCCCTGGAGCTGCCTTGAAGATCGTTCTCGCAGAAAAGGTCTCACCCGCTACGCTCGCTATTTTTCAGAAGGAACCGGGCTGGAATGTTGTGACGGCTGACAAGATTGCTCCGGGCGGACTGCCGGCAGAGCTGTTGGATGCGGACGCGCTGGTGGTTCGGAGTGCCGTGCAGGTAGACGCGGAGCTGCTGTCGCACGCACCGAAGCTGCGGATCATCGGCCGTGCGGGCGTGGGTGTGGACAACATTGATGCCGAAGAGGCGACGCGGCGCGGCATCGTGGTGATGAATACGCCGGGCGCGAATGCGGTGGCTGTGGCGGAGCTGACGCTGGGGCTGATGATCGCGATGGCGCGGAGTGTGCCGCGCGCGAACAGCGGGATGCATGCGGGCAAGTGGGACAAGAAGAGTCTGCAGGGCAGCGAGCTGCGCGGCAAGACGCTGGGCATCGTGGGACTGGGGCGCATCGGGCTTGAGGTGGCGCGGCGCGCGAAGGCGTTCGGGATGAATTTGATTGGCTATGACCCGTTTGTGGCGCCGGTGATTGCGCGCGAGAACGGCGTGACGCTGGTGCCGATCGACGAGATCTTTTCAGGAAGCGATTACCTGTCGCTGCACGTGGGGCTGACGCCGCAGACCGAGGGGCTGATCAACAAGCATTCGATCGCGATCATGAAGCAGGGCGTGCGGATTTTGAACTGCGCGCGCGGCGAGCTGATTGTGGATGAGGCGCTGGTCGAGGGCCTGAAGAGCGGCAAGGTGGCGGGCGCGGCGCTGGATGTGTTCCGCAAGGAGCCGCTGAAGGATTCGCCGTACTTTGAAATTGAGAATGTGATGCTGAGCCCGCATATTGCTGGGTCGACGGATGAGGCGCAGGAGGCGATCGGGATTCAGCTGGCGAACCAGGTTCGCGACTACCTGAAGCTGGGTGTGGTGCAGAATGCGGTGAACGTGGCCTCGCTGAGCGAGGAGGAGTACGCGGAGGTTTCGCCGTATATCGAGATGGCGTCGAGGCTGGGGCAGCTGCTTGAGCCATGAGGCCGGCAATGGCACGGGTGACGGGCTGGGCAGCGTGGAGAGCATCTCGCTGACGTACAACGGCCGGCTGGCGCAGTTGAAGACGGACCTGATTCGCAACGCGGCGATTGCGGGCGTGCTGCATGGAGCGGACGGGATTAATCGCATCAACGCGACGGCTGCGGCGACGGAGCGCGGGATTCGCGTGCAGGAGGACAAGCGCGAGCATGTTGCAGGTGGCACGGGTTCGACGCTGCGTATGAGCCTGCACTGGGTGCGCAAGGCCGGATCGGCGGTGCCCGGACACCAGGCTGAGCCGACGCAGGGAGACTGGACGGGGCTGGCGACGGTGATCCACGGGAACTCGCCGCGTCTGCTGAGCTATGACGGGATTGATATTGAGGCGGAGCTGGCGGGGACGCTGGCGATCATTCGCAACCAGGACGTGCCGGGCGTGATTGGACGGATTGGAACGATCCTGGGCGAGGCGCGGCTGAACATCGCGAACTTTGCGCTGGGACGCAGCCGCGGCGGGCGCGTGCCGGAGGGTCATGCGCTGGCGGTGGTGCAACTGGATGTCGCGCCGGGCGATGAGAGCGCGCTGGCGGAGGCGACAGCGCAGTTGAAGAAGGTGGATGCGATTACGAGCGTAAGAGTGGTGGAGTTACCCAAGCTGTAGGCGCGCGATCTCCCTGGCTTTTGGGGAGGTTCCTGTAGACTGAACTGACGGCCGCCCAAGGCTGGCCAGGAAACCTCCCCAATGCAGAAATCAGTACGTCTTTTCAGTTTTCTTCTTGCGTCGTCGTTTGTGGTGCTGACTGGATGTCACCAGGTTCAGCAGAATGGCGTGGTCGCCACGGTGAATGGTCACCCGATTCTTCGGACCGACCTCGATAAGCTCTACAACGCGCAGCTGGCGAATAATCCGCAGGCGCAAGCGCAGGCTCCGTCGGTCGATGCGGCGGACTCGCTGAGGCTGAACATTCTTCACGAGCTGATCGTGGAGGAGATTGTTGAGCAGCGCGCGCAGAAGCTGGGGCTCACGGCGACCGACGCCGAGGTGGACGCGAAGCTGACGGAGTTGAAGGCACCGTATACCGAGGAGCAGTTCCGGCAGAAGCTGCAGGCGAGCGGACAGACGATGGATGGGCTGCGGCGCACGTTGCGCAGGAGCCTGACGTTCGAGAAGCTGCTGAACAAGGAGATCAACTCGCGCATCACGGTGACGGATCCCGATGTGACGAGCTACTACAACGCGCACAAGGCGGAGTTCAACCTGATTGAGCCGCAGTATCACCTGGCGCAAATCCAGGTGACGGACCAGACGGCGCGGACAGGTGAACAATCTGCAGAACAACAAGGCTTCGGGCGATCTGGATGCACGCAAGAAGATTCAGGCGTTGAAGAACCGCGTCGATGCGGGCGAGGACTTCGGGATGCTGGCGAGCCAGTTCTCAGAGAACCAGAACACAGCGCCGAACGGTGGCGATATGGGCTTTATCTACGAGTCGCAGATGAAGCAGGCGACCGACCCGATGACCTTTGCGGCGATCACGAAGCTGAAGCCGGGCCAGACTACGGAGATTCTGCCGCTGCTGGATGGGCAGACGAAGAGACCGGCCGGATACGCGATCTACAAGCTGATCAGCAGGGAGCCGGCGGGACAGCGCGACCTGGGTGATCCGCGTGTGCAGCAGTCGATTCGGCAGCAGCTTCATGACAGCCGCTCGCAACTGCTGAAGAATGCCTACTTCGAGATTCTTCGCGATGAGGCTAAGGTAAGGAACTTCTACGCGGAAGAGGTCTTCAAGGAGACGGCAAAGTAGACGATGGCTGCGGCTCGGCGGCTCTCAGGCTGCGGATTGATTTTTGCTGTCGGCCTGATGAGCGGGTGCCATCGGCTGCCGCCACCGACGCCGTTGGATCAATTGAACGCACAGCAGATGCGCGGGCATGCGGTGTTTCAGACGCGCTGCGGACAGTGTCACTACGATCGCGAGGAAGGTCCGCTGCATGGGCCGTCGCTGCGCGGGATGTATAAGAAGCCTTATCTGCCGAGCGGAGCACCGGCGAACGATGAGCGGGTGACGTCGACGGTATTGCATGGGCATGGATTGATGCCGGCGCAACCGGCTTTAAGTCCAGAGCAGGATCCGCAGGATCTGGATGATCTGCTGGCGTATCTGCATACGCTTTGAAGTGGTGAGTAGACGGTGATGGCAGAGGAACAGAAGTCGCGATTTGAGGATGCGAAGGTTTCGCCGGCGGAGGACGAGGGCTTTCGCGCGCGAAAACTGCCGGGCGTTCCCGCGGGTGAGTCGAAGGGCATGCTGCCGGGGATGGCGCTGATCGGCATATATCTGCTGGTGCTGGCGATGCTGAATGCGTTTGCGGCGGCGCGCGGGAGCTTCGGCAACGGAGGAGCGAAGTACAGCATCCTGGCGATCTGTACGCTGCTGGTGGTGGGTGTGTTTGGATTGCTGCGGCTGCTGCGCTGGGGATGGGCGATTGTGAGCGCGGGCTGCGTGCTGATGGCCGCAGGATACTTCTACGGATTTCATCGCACGCATATTGCGCCGTACATCATCCAGGGACTGTTTGCGCTGGTGTTCTTTCTTTATCTGAGCCGGACTGAGGTTCGTGAGCGGCTGCGGTAGTCGCAAAACGGTAGCTCAGGCATGCGCGGGATCGACGACATACCCGGGGGCTAAAGCCCCTGTTCACTCGGCACCTTGAGAGACCCGACGCTAAAGCGTCGGGCTACCCAGAGTGCAAAGGCGATTCGTCCTGCGAATCCATATCTCTTCGCGATGTTGGACAGACGACTGGTAGAACTTGAATATGAGCCACAGATGGAAGACGCTTGCTGCGTTTGGGGTCATCTATTTTGTCTGGGGCTCGACGTTTCTGGCAATCCGAGTGGGCGTGCTCGCGATGCCGCCGTTGTTGTTCGCGGCGATACGATTTTTCATCGCGGGGCTGGTGCTGGTTGCGTGGACGGCGCTTCGCCGTGAGACGTGGCCGACGGCGCCCCAGTGGCGTTCGATCTGCCTGCTGGCGGCGCTGATCTTCGTGGGGGATTACGGGTTGTTGTTCTGGGCGGAGCAGAAGGTGCCATCGGGTATCACCGCCGTGATGTTGGCAACGATTCCGGCGTTCACTGCCATTGGCGAGGTTTTGCTGCTGCGCACGGCGCGGATGACAGTGCAGCTTGTCGGTGCGCTGGTTATCGGGCTCGCGGGTGTTGTGGTGTTGATGAGTCATTCGCTCCATCTGGGGGGAGCGGCCATCAGCACGGCAGGTGCGCTGGCGCTGATCGTTGCGGCGATGTTCTGGTCGGTGGCGTCGGTGATGTCGAGGAGGCTGCCACTGCCGTCGTCGAAAGTGCTGAGTTCGGGCGCACAGATGCTCGCCGGTGGAGTGATGCTGGCGGTGGTGGCGACGGCGTTCGGTGAGCCGCGGAGATTTCATGCTGCGGCAGTGTCAGGCCAGGCATGGTTCGCGCTGGCGTATCTGATTGTGATGGGATCGATCGTGGGATTCACGTGCTATGTGTGGCTGATTCAGCACGAGTCGCCGACGAAGGTGGGCACGTATGCGTATGTCAATCCAGTGGTTGCCGTGCTGGTGGGTTATTTTCTCGGCGGAGAGGCGCTGGGTCTGCGTACGGTGCTCGGGACGGGACTTGTGCTGACGAGCGTGTTGCTGATTACGCTGGGGAGATCGACGCGACGGAGCGCGGAAAGGACGCCGCGAGAACGAATCGGCAAACAGACATGCGCGGACTAAGGCCGGTGCCTGTCGCGGCGTTTGAAAACGCTGCGGGTAAATGGCTGGGCGTTCATCACTCGCGACTTCGTTTTCAAAGCGGTGAAAGTTTCCAGTTGACACGGCGCCGGGTCGCGCGTAGCTTGTGTTCGCTCCGCTAGTAATCAAATTCAGCACGACTGTGGGGTATTTATGAGCCTCCTGGACTTGTGCGTCTCTCCTTCTGCCGAAGAGTCTCCGATCCAATCTCCAACTGCCGAGCCTCGACACAGCAGGCGATCCAGTCGGCGTCTGCCGCAGGTCCTTTCTGCTCTACTCGTGCTGTTTGCGATTGCTGCACAGGCACAGCGGTATACGAAGATCGTTGTCTTTGGAGACTCGCTGTCGGATACAGGCAATGATTCGATACTCACGGACGACCTCTATGGATTTCCGTTTCCGGGCCCTTATATCGGGGGCACCTACTACGGCCTTTACACATTGGGGCGCTTTACCGATGGACCGGATACGTTTCCTCCGGCGGAGAATTACATCGGCGTATGGGTTGAGCAGATGGCAGCCGCGCTGCCCTCGCACCCTGCGGTGACGCCGTCACTGCTTGGCGGAACGAATTACGCCTTTGGGTATGCGAATACGTTCAATGGGACGACGGTGCTCAACTTCACCGGTACGCCGTTCACGATCATCGTCGACAACGTTGGTCAACAGATCAACGACTATCTGGCTACTCATCCGAAGATCGATGACCACACGCTGTTTGTGGTGTGGGGCGGAGCCAACAATCTTACCGAGGCGGTTGGCGGGCCGCATGAGCCGCAGTTGATCATCGACGGTGCGATTGCGCAGACAAAGAATATTCAGCGGTTGATCAATGCAGGAGCGACGCAGTTCTTAATCCCAAATCTGCCGGACGTGGGATCGGTGCCGAGATTCAATACATCGCCGGTGACGTCGGTGCCGTTCAATCAGGCGTCGATCCTGTACAACGCGACACTGGATGTAGGCGTGTCGCTGCTGCCGATTGTGAACTTCGGCAGACGCGTGTCGATCCAGAAGTTCGATGTGTACTCGCTCCTGAAGAACATCATTGCGAACCCGGCGAGCCATGGGCTGCTGGATGTAACGGACAGCTCGCAGAGTGAATTTGTCGATCCGGACCTGTATCTGTTCTGGGATGATTTTCACCCGACGACGCACGGACATAACCTGTTGGGACAGGCCGCGCTCAAGGTGATCGAACCGTACGGCTGCCTGGTGCCGGTCGCACCGGGTGAGTATGTCGGCTCGGCGGCGCCGGGATGCAGATAGAGGCTTGACGAAAGAGTTTGCGAGAAGACTGAGCGCAGCGGGTCGAGGGGATCCGCTGCGCATTTTTCTTGCGGGCGACGCGGCGTGCTCGCGAAGGAATGTGATGGGCACGTCGTGTACAACGAAGTAGATGGGGATGCTTCGTCGCGTTTGGTCGAGTCCGGTGGCGCTGCTGGTGGTGGCAGTGGCTCTGCTGACGGTGATGATTCAGTCGGGTGAACTGGGCACGGCGGATACGACCCGGCGGCTGCAGGTGACGCACTCGTTGTGGACGAGCGCGCCGCAGGTGACGAGAGCGGACTATGCGGAATTTGGGAGTGCAGGGCGCGGTGGGCGGATCTATGCGTGGTATGGGATCGGGCAGTCGCTGCTGATGCTGCCGGCGGATGTGGTGGGCACAGCTGCGGCGCACGCGCCCTGGTGGCGTGGATATGTGCAGAGCAAAGCGACGCCGCAGATTCGCGGGATTTTCGTGAGCGTGAGCACGAATGTGTTGCTGAATGTGCTGACGGCGCTGGTGGCGTTGCGCTTTCTGGAGTTGCTGGGGTTCTCTCGCGTTCAGTCGATTGCGGGTGTGCTGGCGTTGATTTGTGCGACGACGCATCTGCACTATGCGCAGAATATGCAGGAGAACAATTACATCTTTTTGCTGACGCTGACAGGGTTGTGGCTGCAGTTGCGGTGGGCGCTGGGTAGTGAGCGCAGATGGTTGTGGTTAGGCGCCGGTGCGCTGGGACTGAATCTGCTGACACGCATGACGACGGTGCTGGATGTGATGGGCGCTGCGCTGTTTGTGTTGTTGGTGGACGTGTTTGCACGGGCGCGAGATGAGGGTTCGCTGGGCGCCGAGATTTTGAGTGCGCGGAGAGTGAAGGAATATCTGCGGACCGTGGTGCCGGTGTATGCGCTGTTCGTGTTTCTGGATCGGCTGTATCAGTTTGTGCGGTTCGGGTCGTGGACGAATACGTACATGCGGCTGCAGGCAGACCGGCAAAGGCAAATGGATCCTACTCTGCCGAAGAACTTTCCGTTCAGCGGGCACTGGTTTCAGGGCGGCGTGCACTCGGGATTGCTGGGGCCGCTGTTTGAGCCGGAGAAGTCGATCTTCGTGTTCGATCCGCTGTTTGGGTTGGCGCTGGTGCTGACCGTGGTGTTGTGGCGGCGGATGCCGACGGTGGTGCGTGCGTATGCGGTGGCGATGCTGGGGCTGCTGGCGGCGTACATGGTCTTATACGCGCGGTACTTCGCATGGGCGGGCGATTTCGCGTGGGGCGACCGGTATATCTCGAGCGTGGTGGAGTTGTTTGCGATGCTGGCGGTGCCACTGCTGATGCGATATCGGCGGGAGCTGGGGCGCCTGGCAACCGCTTGCGGGTGGTGCGTGGTGGCGGTGAGTGTGGCGATCCAGGCGGCGTCGCTGGCGTTCTGGCTGCCGCTGGAGATCTACCAGATTGACGCGATGGGGCACGATGCATGGACGGTGGCGTTGCGGTTCAGGAACATCTGGGCGCTGGCAACGGGAAGGCCGATGCCGGCGGGGATCGATCTGCCGGGGCTGTGACGGATTCGTTTGATGCGCTGCATGTGCGCACGTGGAACTTTATGCCGTCATTGATACGGCATGTGGGTGTGGCGCCGTTGTGGGTGGTGTGGCTGCTGGATGCGGTGTGGGTCGTGATGGCGGTGGCGCTGGTGTGCGTGCTCGTGAAGCTGGTGCGAGTGCTGCGAAGAGAGTCGAACGCGCAGGCGGCGTGAGGGCGATTACATGCAGGCGCTGTTGTGCGCGTCGGGGTAGACGATGAACGTGATTGTCGCGGGAGCGAAGCGCACGAGTCCGCCGTGTTCTGGTTTGGACTTGAGCTCGGGGAGCTCGTCGTTCGTTCCGAGCGAGAGCGGTGTGTCGTTCAGCAGAACGTCTCTGGCGTCGACGGTGCGCGCTGAAAGTGTGTAGCGCTGGCCCTGGGCTGGGAGATTGAGTGAGCGTGCGGCGTCGGGATCGTTCTGGATCACGAGCAGGGTGACGCCGCCGGGCTTGTTGGCTGCGCAGTGCGCGTAGACATGCAAGCCGTGCTGCAGGGGGATGCCGGAGTCGAGCACGATATCGCCCATGAGGCGGTGCCAGAGCAGTGCGGCCCAGTAGTTGGGTCGGGGAGCGTAGGTGTTTTCGTCGAGAAGCCCGTAATCGCTGGCGGCGAGCGTGTTGTGCATCTGCACCTTGACGCCGCCCTTTGCGAGGCGGCCCATCTGATCGAGGTAGCGGAAGCTGTCAAGAAAGGTGGAGGCCCACGGATCGCCTCCGCAGGCAGTTTCGCCGGTTTCGGTGAGCCAGAGTGGCTTGCCGGGGGAGAAGCGGTCGCGCTGCTCCCGGTAGAAGCTGAGGATGCCGTCTGTGCGCGCGAGCCACTCTTCCGAGAGAGCGGTTTCCTTTGTGCTGTGCGGAGCGGCGAGGAGGGTGGCACATCGCTGGGAGACGCCGGAGTAGGCGTGGTACGAGAAGACATCGATCTCGTCCGGCGTCATCGCGCCGAGAAGTTGTGGGGTGGAGAGGAAGCCCGGCATCTTCGAGCTGAGGTCGGCGGCGGCAGTGCTGGATTCCGCGGTGGATCCGGGGCCGGCGAGGAGTGTGTTGGGCGCGTGCTGGCGCATGAAGGCGGTGAAGACGCGAACGTCGCGGCCGTACTGCGCTGCATCGTAGCCTTTCGGTGCGCCGCCCATCGTGGGAATGGTGGGTTCGTTCATGTATTCGGCGGCGGCGATGCGGCCGCCGAGGGAGTTGGTCAGGTCGAGGAGGCGCTGCGCCTGGGTTGTGGTCCAGAGGCCGCTGGCGTCACGTGTGCCGACGCTGGTCGCGAAGGAGGTGACGAGTTCGGCGTTGGTGGCGTGGGCGAAGTCGATGACGCCCTTCCACTGCTCGCGCGTGAGGACGCCGTTGAAGCCGGGGGGCGGTGTGGTGATGGATTCCCCGGCGGCGGGAAGGTAGGTGCTGTTGGCCCATGTGCCGCTGACGCGTACATACGCGGGCCCGAGCGCTGCGGCGAGCTTGCGCAGGCGCGGATTGGAGAGATCCTTGGGCGGACGATAGGCAAAGAGATCGGGGCTCATCCCTGCAGGGCTCGCGGGAGCGGCCGTGCTGGGTTTCGGCGCCGGCGAATCAGCCCCATAAGGCTTCCAGAAGCGGCCGCCGGTGACCTCCAGCATTTCGATGTTGTAGGACTGGAAGCGCGGGTCGACGGTGGTGACCTTGGGCAGGGTGGAGGGCGCGAGGGCGGGCGTGTTCTGCTGAGCGCTGACGAGGGTTGAGCCGAGGAGGAGCAAAGGCGTAAGGGTGCTGAGAGCGAGTCTGCTATGCACTGGTTTCCTCCTGCGCGCGGATGCGGCGGACGCGCGATTATAGCTCCGCAAGCATGGCGTTCTACAATCGAAGGTGCTGATGGCCCCATTGATCCAAGCCGATGAGCTGGTGCAGATTGATCTCGCGCCGCGCAAGCCGATGCCGAAACCGGAGTGGCTGAAGGCGCGGGCGCCGATGGGCGAGACCTTTCACTCGCTGAAGAAACTGGCGCGTGATTTGAATCTGCATACAGTGTGCGAGAGCGCGCACTGCCCGAACATCGGCGAGTGCTGGAATCACAAGACCGCGACGTTCATGATGCTGGGCAACCTGTGCACGCGGCGGTGCGGATTCTGTGCAGTGCCAAAGGGCAGGCCGGAGCCGATTGATCACTCGGAGCCGGAACGCGTGGCGTATGCGGTGGCGTCGCTGGGGCTGAAGCATGCGGTGATTACGAGCGTGAACCGCGACGACGACAACATTGGCGCGGCGCTGGCGTTTGTGAATGTGATCAAGGAGATTCGGCGACAGGCTCCGGGGTGCCGGGTGGAGGTGCTGACGCCGGACTTCCAGGGTGTGGATGAGGCGCGACGGATGGTCGTCGAGGCGCGGCCCGAGGTGCTGAATCACAACATCGAGACGGTGCCGCGGCTGTATCGCGTGGCGAAGTCGGGTGGGCGGTACGAGCGTTCGCTGCGGTTTCTGGAGGCGGCGAAGGAAGAGTCTGCGGCGCATCCGGATGGCCCGATTGTGACGAAGACGGGCATCATTGTGGGTATGGGCGAGGAGATGCACGAGCTGCTGAGCGTGTTCCGCGATCTCGCCGGGCGGAAGGTGGATATCCTCACCATTGGGCAGTATCTGCGGCCGAGTCGCGATCATCTGCCGATGGCGCGGTACTACACGCCGGATGAGTTTGCGTTCCTGAAGCATGAGGCGCTGGGGATGGGCTTCCGGCATGTGGAGTCGGGGCCGCTGGTGCGTTCGAGCTATCACGCGCATGAGCAAGCGCAGTCGACGGGCCTGGCGTAGTCAACGTAGACGCCAATTTCTTAAGCAAACGGCTCCCGTACAGGTTAAGGCTATCGAAACTGACAACTCAGTTGGGCCACCCGTGATGCAAGTGGGTGCTCGTGATGTCCGTGTCGACAACAACTCGCGTTCCGGTCAAAATTTCCGCGTCCGCAACGCTTGCGGCGGCCTCCATAACGGAGGGACGCCTGCAGTCGCTCGATGTGCTGCGCGGCGTCACGATCGTGCTGATGATCCTGGTGAATCAGAGCGGCGATCTGGCGCACACTTATCGCCCGCTCGTGCACGCATCGTGGAATGGCCTTACGTTCGCCGACGTCGTCTTTCCATGCTTCCTCTTTATTCTTGGCGTTTCGCTGGTGTTGTCGTTGAGCGACCGCGTGCGCCGCGGCGCCGAACGGCCGTTGCTGGTGCGGCAGGCGCTGCAGAGGGCGGCAATCCTCTTTCTTATTGGTGTGGCGCTCAACGGCTTCCCCTGGTACCAGCTCGCGAACCTCCGCATCTATGGCGTGCTGCAGCGAATCGCGTTCTGCTACCTGATTGCGGTGCTGCTGTATCTGTGGCTCAAGCCGCGGACGCTGGCAATGGTAACGGTCGCAATTCTGCTGGGCTACTACGTGCTCCTGCGCTGGGTTCCGGTGCCGGGGTATGGCATGCCCGGCGTGCACGTCGCGTTCCTCGATCCGCAGGGCAATCTGGCGGCATGGCTCGACCGGCAGATCTTTCCCGCGAGCCATCTTTATCTCCAGGGTTTCTATGACCCGGAGGGTTTGCTAAGTTCGCTGGCGGCGCTTGCCTCGACGCTTATCGGTGTGCTGGCCGGCATCAGGTTGCTGAAGGATAAGGCCGTTTCGTTGAGGTGGATCTTCATTGCCGGAACGAGCTGCCTGGCGGCCGGCCTGCTTTGGAGCCCCTGGTTCCCGCTTAACAAGCGTCTATGGACCAGCTCGTTTGTTCTTGTGAATGGCGGCATCAGCCTGATCGTGTTCGGACTACTGCGGTGGTGGCTGGATGGGCACAGCGACCGGGGCCGCCCGCTCATTCCGTTCAGGATATTTGGTATCAATGCGCTCGCCGCATATGTCTTCTCGGATTTTCTGGCTGCCGTTGTCTCGTCGGTGCGCCTGCCCCACTCCGACATCACGGTTAAACGTTGGCTGTTCCGTCCAGTGCCCCTGTTCATTCCTAACCGGTACTTTGCAGGTCTGGTGTGTGCAGTTTTTTACATAGGCGTCTGCTTTCTACCGGTGTGGCTGCTCTATCGAAAGCGGATCTTACTGAAGGTCTAACGGTGCTTCCTGAGATGTCCCGGCGGGCGTGCCGGATGATGTGACAATTTTTTCAAAAAATTGTTGGCCCCTTTTTTGAGGCGATCTCGCTTTATCGGGTGTAGGCGGTTGAAAGACGCCGCCTCCCCGAGGAGAAGTCGCCATGCAAGTTCCTGCTGCTGACAAGGCTCGTGTTGCTCTCATCGTTGCTTTCGCCACTCTTCTTGCGGGGCAGACGGCGAGGGCGCAGGCGCCCGATCACGGGGTGATCGCCAACATTCCGTTTGCGTTTCAGATCGGCTCCTGCTATCTGCCCGCCGGCACCTACAGGATCAAGATGCAGGGTAATGATTTTCTGTCGATCCAGGGCGACTCGGGTGCAGCCGTAATGCTGGTGGCCTGGGAGTCGGCCAACAAACCGTCCGCCGACAGTGCGATTGTGTTTCATCACTATCGCAACCAGTACTTCCTGCGGGAGATTCGCACGGAAGGAAATCAAGGGTACCTTTGGTCCAGCGAAACGAAGGCCGAGCGCCGGGCGAAGCTTGAGCAAGACGCCTCTAATCCGAATTCAGGTCCCCGGGAAGACGCGAAAGTGGAGATCGCGCTGCTGACTCCACCCAGATAGTTATCTTCTGAAGTCTTCAAATGAGGGAGGGGAACGCGGGAATCTCAATGGAGGTGATTCCCGCATTTCCTTTTGCATCATTTTGTTTTTGGATTGTGAAGGTTTGTTGCACAGACGATGTTCCGGCTCCGTCCCCGACCGCCACATGGATGTATGCTCAGTCATTGATTGAGCGGTTGGGGAAGGAGCCGTGCCGATGCGTGTTGGCCTGATGACCCGTGAGTATCCGCCGTATGTCTACGGCGGCGCCGGTGTGCATGTCGAGTATCTGTCACGCGAGATGGCGAAGACCATCGCGGTGGAGGTGCATGCGTGGGGAGCGCCGCCGGAGAACGGGCGCGAGCCTGAACGCCCAGCGCTCGAGGAGCCGATTGGGAAAAACCTCGAGGTGTATTTCGAGCAGCCGTGGGATGCCATCACGAACGGAACGACGGCGAAGTTCAAGGGAGCGCTGGAAGCGCTGTCGTTGAACTTGCTCGAGCAGCTTCATCTTGAGAAGGTGGATGTCGTCCACACGCACACATGGTATGTGTCGATGGCGGGGTTCCTGGCGAAGAAGCTGTATGGGGTTCCGTTTGTGCTGACAACACATTCGCTGGAGCCGCTGCGCGCATGGAAGGCCGAGCAGCTGGGATCAGGTTATGCGCTGAGCTCGTGGATGGAGCGCACGGCGATTCTGGATGCGGACGCCATTATCGCGGTCTCGAACGGGACCAAGGAGGACATTCAGCGCGCGTATCCGGATGTCGATGCGAAGAAGATTCATGTGATCTACAACGGCATCGATCTGCAGCAGTACAGGTGGACAGAGGACACGACGGCGCTTAGGAAGTACGGAGTGGATCCTTCTCTGCCCTACGTGCTGTTTGTGGGCAGGATTACGCGGCAGAAGGGCGTAACGCATCTTGTAGACGCGATCAAATATCTGCCGGAGGGGACGCAGGTGGTGCTCTGCGCGGGAGCCCCGGATACACCGGAGATTGCGGCGGAGATGCGTGCGAAGGTGGAGGCGGCGCGGCAGATGACTCCCTTGAGTCAGAGGGCTGCGGTGGAGAACTTCACGCCGCCTGGTGTTGAGCCCGCTGGACACTCGATTGCGACGGGTGATCCTTTGGGAGTGGGGCACAACATCGTGTGGATCGAACAGATGGTCACCAAGCAGGAGGCGATTCAGCTGTACTCGCACTGCGCGGTCTTCTGCTGCCCGAGTGTGTATGAGCCGTTCGGGATTATCAACCTGGAAGCAATGGCGTGCAGGGCACCGGTGGTGGCGTCGGCGACGGGCGGGATCCTGGAGGTGGTAGTCGACGGCGACACGGGATATCTGGTGCCGTTTGTTGCGGACAAGACGACGGGATTTCCGACTGAGCCGGAGCAGTTCAGCCGCGATCTGGCGACCCGAATCACGGAGTTGCTGGACGATCCGAAGAAGGCCAGGGCGATGGGCGAGGCCGGGCGCAAGCGCGCCGAAGAGCACTTCTCGTGGACTGCGATTGCGGCGCAAACCATTGATCTGTATCGCAGTTTGATGGCGTCACGGAAGTAATGCGTGTGACGGTCGCGTAAGGATGCGGCGCTGCGAAGAGGACTATACTAGAGGTACTGGGCGCTCCTGACGCAGCCGGGCGCTACTTTGCTTTTTACTGGAGTCAGTTATGGCGAACCTTCTCGATCAGCTCAAGTCGATGACCACGGTCGTTTCGGATACGGGCGATATTAATGCGATTAAGCAGTACAAGCCGACCGATGCGACGACGAATCCTTCGCTGATCGCCACCGCCGCCGGGATGCCGGAGTACCAGAAGATTGTCGACGACGTGCTGGAAACGGCGCGCAAGAAGCTGGGCGATAAGGCGAGCGACGAGGATGTGGCCAAGGCTGCTTTCAAGACACTCGCGGTGGCCTTCGGCCGCAAGATTCTGGACATCGTTCCGGGCCGTGTTTCGACCGAGGTGGACGCGCGTCTGAGCTATGACATCGGAGGGTCGATTGCAGCGGCGCACGACATCATCCAGCAGTACGAGCAGGCGGGGATCAGCCGCGAGCGCGTGCTGATCAAGCTGGCGTCGACGTGGGAGGGCATTCGCGCGGCCGAGCAGTCTGGAGAAGGAAGGCATTCACTGCAACATGACGCTGCTGTTCGGCCTGCACCAGGCAGTCGCGTGCGCCGAGGCGAAGGTGACGCTGATCTCGCCGTTCGTGGGCCGCATTCTGGACTGGTACAAGAAGAACGAGCCGAGCCGGAACAACGACGGACCGAATGATCCGGGCGTGGAGTCGGTGACGGAGATCTATCACTACTACAAGAAATTCGACTACAAGACGGTGGTGATGGGCGCGAGCTTCCGCAACTCGGAAGAGATCAAGGAACTCGCAGGCTGCGACCTGCTGACGATCGCGCCGAAGCTGCTTGAAGAGCTGCAGGATACCGAGGGCGTGCTGCCGCGCAAACTGGATGTTGAGTCGTCGAAGAAGCTGGACATCAAGAAGATCACGGTGGATAAGGCGACCTTCGACAAGATGCACGCGGAGAACAAGATGGCCAGCGACAAGCTGAAGGAAGGCATCGAAGGCTTCTCGAAGGCGCTGGAAGATCTGGAGAAGATGCTGGCGAAGCGCGTGGGCGAGCTGGCAAAGGTGTAATGCTGGTTCCAGCTTTTAGTTTGAAAGGCCGCTCGGTTGAGCGGCCTTTTGCTTGGTAGCATCAGCGGCGGCGCAAGCCGAGGAGGCTCAAGAAGAAGCTGGCGAAACAGACCTCGGTGCCGAGCATGAGGCAGAGCATTGCGGGCAGTGTGTGGCGCATCATCTCGACGGGCGGCAGCGGGCCGTAGCCGGTGTGTGCCCACGATACGACGGACGAGATCGCGATGCCGAGGCCTAGCAGCAGCAGCAGCACGCCGGCGACGAGGCCGGTCTCAAGCGTGATGTAGCGGAACCAGCGATCGAAGCCGGGATCTTCGGGCAGCAGGCCTTCGGTGATGGCGAAAACCTTTGCCGCAACACCGAAGAAGACGAGCTGGAAGCCAAGCAGCACAGCAGCTGCGGCGTAGGCAAGCGTATCGACGCCGAGATTGACGTGACCGAGCGGGCGTTCTGCGGGGAGCAGCCAGACCATCAGCGCGAGACCGAGAATCATGAGCGCGAGCCCCGGAATGAGGAAGAGCCAGCGCGGCGAGTACATCAGCAGGAAGCGCAGGTGACGCCAGCCATCGCGCCAGGTGCGCAGGTGAGGCGGTCGGCTGCGGCCATCCTTTTTGAGCGTGGTGGGAACCTCGACCATGCGCTGGCCGAACAGTGCGGATTTGACCACCATCTCGCTGGCGAACTCCATGCCGGTGGTGCGAAGGTCGAGGCGTTTGTAGGCGTCGACGGAGAAGGCGCGGATGCCGCAGTGAAAATCGCCGATCGGCGTGCGGAACAGCCAGCGGCCGAGGAAGCTGAGCACCGGGTTGCCGAGATACCTGTGCAGCGGACGGCATCGCGCCGGGGCCGATGCCGCCGCGAAAGCGATTGCCCATGACGAGGTCGGCGCCATTGCGGAGCTCGGCGAGGAATCGCGGCGCGTGCGCGAAGTCGTAGCTGTCGTCGGCGTCTGCCATCAGCACATACTGACTTCTAGCTGCAAGGATGCCAGCGTTGAGCGCGGCGCCGTAGCCGCGGATGGGCACGGGGACAAGGCGCGCTCCGTGGTCGTGCGCAATCTGCTGCGAGCCATCGGTCGAACCGTTATCGGCAACAATGACTTCGCCGGCGATGCCATTGCTGCTTAACGCGGCGTTCGCCTTGTCAATGCAGGTGGCGAGCGTCTCGGCCTCATTGAGACAAGGCATGACGATGGTGAGTTCGAGCGGCGATTCGGCCGCGATGGGTGATGCGGTGGAACTCATGGACCTCCCTCGCGCGTCGTGTTCCACGGCAGGGTCGAAGTTGCGGGTGGCTGGCTTGCACCTGGTGTCAGGGTATCGCGAACGGCGAGGGGATAGGCGTAGAGGTCGGTATTGTCGAGACGAATCCAGCCCTGCGCGGCGGCAGGGTCGTTACTCAGCGACGCGGGGTCAAACTGCGCGACGAGAACCTTGGCATTCTGTCCGCGGAGAATGTCGAGCACCTGTGCGCGGTTGGGCAATCCAGCCCACTGACGGAAGAGTTCACCGTTAGGGTTGTAGACCTCGGTGAGGATGCGCACGCCGGCGAGCCGCGCCCAATAGTTCTGGTTGAGGCATGCGTAGCCGCCCATGCAGGCGACCTCGTCGCCGGGTTTCACCCCGAGCTGTTGCAGGGATTGCGCGGCGCCGAACATTTCCTCGTTGTACCAGGGGTGGGGAAGCGCGGTTTCGTAGCGGCGATGTTCGAGCGCAAGGCGAAGGCTTTCGCCAGCGGCGAGGAAGGCTAATAGCACAATCATCGCCGTGGAAGCGGAGGGCAGCCACGACGAGGGTGTTGTGCCGAACTCGTCGGCTTCTGGCTGCGGTGCGTGCAAAGCCGCGAAGATCGGCAGCAGAACGACGAGATAGGCGAGCGTGACGTAGCGCTCCTCGACATTGACGAGACCGTAGAGAATCCACATTGCGAGGCCGAGCAGAATCATCGGCAGCCAGAAGTTGTCCCGGCGCCAGTTGCCGAAGCGCAGACGCGCGCCCAGGACGATAAGCAACAGCAACAGGATCCACGCCTCCGGGTGGTTGAAGAGGTAGCGGATGACGAGCACGGCATTGCGCGCGTCGCGGTGCAACAGCACCGGCGGGTTCAGGTGCGGAATGATGCGCTCGTTGAAGTATGTGGTGTCGAACCAGTCGGGATAGGTGCCGTAAGGTTCCGCGCGGTAGCTGTAGATGCCGGGTGAGGCGAGGAGTTGCTGCTCGGGGTGAATAAGGTGCACGGTGGCAGGGCCGAAGCTCGAGGTCATCCACGGCTCGAGGTGCATCTTTTCGACACCGCCCACATACCACGCGTAGTTGAGCGCGCCGGAGTCGCCAAAATCGAAGCGATGCTTCTGGTGCGAGAGTGCGGCGATGTACGGGCCGGCCACTACGCCGAAGACAAGCAGCGCGAGTGCGGCGTTCGTGATTGCACGCGAGAGTGTCCGCCGCTGCAGCCAGAACTGAAACAGGAACATCACGCCGATTGAAAGCAACGCCACGACAAAGGCGAAGGACTTTGTAAGATATGCGAGGCCGAAGAAGAGGCCCATCAGCGGAGCGTAGATCAGGCTCTCGGTTGCAAGTGCACTCAACATCATTGCGAAGGCGAGCAGCATGAGCGCCTGCAGGAGTGCGTCGGGGCGAACGAGACCAATCGCGAGCTCACGCTGCGAGGCGATGACAACGAGTGCCGCGCCAAGGAGAGCAAGTACTTCACGTGAGAGCAGGGGCGGTGCGCTGTCGCTGAGCGAGCGTGTACGCAGGCGGTCGAGGGCGTAGACGAACACCACCATCGCGATGAGCTCAAGAAGAAAGATCGCGTAGTTGGCCGCATAGTATGCGGGAATCTCGTTCCATCGCGAAGGATGAAAGATGATCTGCGCCACGGCAAGCACAGCGGGGTAGAGAGGATGCCAGTAGCCGTTGATCGCACCGGCCCAGCGATGCGCGTGCAGCAGGTCGGCGATGTCCATGTAGGAGACTGCATCGCCGTCCAGCAGGAAGGGCTCATATTTCATCGCCAGCCAGCCGATCGGAACCAGAAGAAGAAGGTAGACGATCAGCAGCTTGCGCAGGCGCGACTGGGACATCCAGGGGCTCCGGGTGCTGGGTTAAGGATACCTTGTGGCGCGCATGAGCTCAGATGTTTTGCGCTACAGGATGTAACGGCTGAGGTCCTGATTTTTCACGATGCTGGCGACCTGCTGCTGGACGTACTCGCGGGTCACGGTGAGGACCTTTTCGGTGGCGCCTTTGTCGTTGCTGCGCTCGTGCAGCGTCGGAAGGTTGGGCTGTTTGGTGTCAGGCTGCGAGTCGTGCAGCAGCCAGTGGGAGGCTTCACGAGGTCGGGCGCGTGGAAGCTGATCTCGTCGAGCACCTTCTCCATGATGGTGTGCAGCCGGCGCGCGCCGATGTTCTCCGTGTTCTCGTTCACCTGGAAGGCGAAGCGGGCCATCTCCTCGAGTGCCTCGGGCGCGAACTCAAGCTTGAGGCCCTCGGTTTCGAGCAGCGCGATGGACTGCTTCACCAGAGAGGCGCGCGGCTCGGTCAGGATGCGGAGGAAGTCGCCCACGGTGAGCGGCTTCAGCTCGACGCGGATGGGGAAGCGTCCCTGCAACTCAGGGATAAGGTCCGAGGGTTTGGAAACGTGGAAGGCGCCTGCGGCGATGAAGAGAATATGGTCGGTCGCGACAAAGCCATATTTCGTGTTGACCGTCGTGCCTTCGACAATCGGAAGGATGTCGCGCTGCACGCCCTCGCGCGAGATGTCGGGACCGTGGCCGCCTTCGCGGCCGGCTATCTTGTCGATCTCGTCGAGGAAGACGATGCCGGAATCCTCGACGCGCTCGACGGCGACGCGCGTGACCTGGTCCATGTCCAACAGGCGTGATTCTTCTTCCTGGACGAGATAGTCGAAGGCCTCGGCGACCTTCAGTCTGGCGCTTGCGCGTGCGCTGTGAGAGCAGCCCGGAGAGCATGTCGCGCAGTCCGCTCGTAGTCCATTTCGTCCGGCGGCTGGTTGGAAAGGATTTCGATCTGCGGTTGGCCGCGGTCGCGTGTCTCGAGTTCGACGAGCCGGTCGTCGAGGCGGCCCTCGCGGAACTGCTGGCGCAGACGTTCGCGCTCGCGGGTGCGGTCGTTGTCGGTTGGCACGAGCAACGGTTGGCGCGTGTCTTCGACGCCCTCCTGTCCGGCGATGAACGCAGCCTGCGGCTGCGCGGTTCTGTCGGCGGTCGCGGGTGGGGTGGCACTGGGCTGCATCAGCAGCATCTCGAGCAGGCGGTCTTCGGCGGAGAGCTCGGCGCGATCTTCGATCTCCTCGAGCTTCTCCTCGCGCACCATGTCGATGGCCACCTCGACGAGATCGCGCACGATGGATTCGACGTCCCGGCCGACGTAGCCAACCTCGGTGAACTTCGAGGCCTCGACCTTCAGGAAGGGGGAGTTGGTCAGCTTCGCGAGCCGTCGCGCAATCTCAGTTTTACCGACGCCGGTAGACCCGATCATGAGGATGTTCTTCGGCATGATCTCCTCGGCCAGCTCGGGCGGGAGCTTCTGACGGCGCGTCCGATTGCGCAATGCGATGGCAACCGCGCGCTTGGCGGCGGCCTGACCGATGACGTACTTGTCGAGCTCAGCGACGGTCTCGCGGGGCGTCAGCTCTTCGAGCGAGAGCGGCTGGTCTTCTGCGGTGCCGGGGAGGTAAATAGCCATCGATGCTTTATTGTCCTGAGTCTGTTAGGCGTTGATCTCTTCGATCACGATGCTCTGGTTGGAGTAGATGCAGATGTCAGCCGCAATCTTCATGCTGCGTTCGACGATCTCGCGCGCGGATAACTCGGTGTTTTCCATCAGCGCGGTTGCCGCGGCCAGCGCAAAGCTGCCGCCGGAGCCGATGGTCGCGATGGTGCCGTTGCCGATAGGATCCGGTTCGATGACGTCGCCGTCGCCGGAGAGTACGAACATCTGCTTGCCGTCGGCGACGATGAGCAGTGCCTGAAGCTGGCGCAGCAGCTTGTCGGTGCGCCAGTCCTTGGCGAGTTCGACGGCGGAGCGGCCGAGGTTGCCGCTGTACTGCTCGAGCTTCGCCTCAAAGCGCGTGAAGAGGGAGAAGGCGTCGGCCGTGGAGCCCGCAAAGCCGGCGAGAACCTTGTCGTTGTAGAGCCTACGGATCTTCCGCGCGGTGTGCTTCATCACCGTGGAGCCGAGCGTGACCTGGCCGTCGGCCGCCATCACCATCGCGCCGCCGCGCTGCACGCACAGCACGGTCGTGGAGCGAACACGACGTCCCTCGCCGAGGTCAAGGGGCGGTGGTGTCACGTGGTGCGACACGGTTGGGTGATTGCCGGAATGCTGCCTGCGCCGTGATCCTGTACCTGAAGTTCTTTCACTCATGAGCAACCTGAAGTATATCGCCGCACCACAACGGATTCCCCTTCCTGTGGCTGGCGTAGCACTCGCACTCGCGGCCTGCGCTATGCTCATCTCATCCCCCGTGAGGCCCTCGATCCAGCACATGACGCACCTGCTGCACGGCGTTAATCCGCGCCTGGCGGGCGGTGTCGCCGCAGGGATAGCAGTTGCCGGAACCGCAGCGTGGATGTATGTGCGCTCGCGTCGGCCTTCGGCTGAAGAGATGGAGCGCCGGCGCCGGGATCGACTGGCCACGATGGGCCGCATCACCGACGGCGTGCTGATCGACGCGCGCACGCTGGGCGGCGAAGAGACGACCGAGCTCTCGCCTGAGGTGCTCATCTACAGCTATCGGCTCGCGGGCGTGACGTACGACTGCGCGCAGGATGTCTCCAAGCTGCCGGAACGCGTCACCGGGTGGCGGCTCGATCAGCCGCTACAGGTGCGCTACGACCCTCGCAACCCGGGCAACAGCGTCGTCGTTGCCGAGAGCTGGAGCGGGCTGTGGCAGGACCGTGCGTAGCGGCCTACGCTCCACGTCATCTCTAACTACACGTTGAATTTGAAGAAAAGAACGTCGCCGTCCTTCACCACGTACTCCTTGCCTTCGGAGCGCATAAGGCCTGCTTCTTTAATGGCCTGCTCGGTGCCGAGGCGGAAGAGGTCCTCGCAGTTGTAGGCCTCCGCGCGGATGAAGCCACGCTCGAAGTCGGAGTGGATGACGCCTGCAGCGCCCGGTGCCTTGGTTCCGCGGCGGATCGTCCACGCACGGCACTCGTCCGGCCCGGCGGTGAAGTAGGTGACTAGGTCGAGCAGCCGGTATCCCGCGTGAATCAGGCGGTTCAGGCCGGGCTCGGTGAGGCCCATGTCGGCGAGAAACTCGGTGCGTTCCGCGGGCTCCAGCAGAGCAATCTCCGCCTCCATCGCGCCGGAGATACGGACGACCTGCGAACTTTCTTCGGCCGCACGCTGCTCCACCTGCGCAGTGTAGGCGTTGCCGCCGGCGAGCGACGCATCGTCGACGTTGGCGACGTAGAGCATGGGCTTCGCGGTGATGAGCTGCAGATCGCGCGTAGCGGCGAGCTCGTCATCGGTTAATTCGGCGGTACGCGCGGGCTTGCCCGCCTCGAGCACGGCCCTAATCTTCGCGACGCCCGGTGACCTCGCTCTTGATCTTCGGGTCTGTTGAATTTTTGGCTAATTTCTCCAGTCGCTGTGAGCGCTTCTCGACGGAGTCGAGGTCGGCGAGCATCAGTTCCGTGTTGATGACGTCAATGTCCGAGAGCGGATTGACGCCGCCTGCGACGTGCACGACCTCGGGGTCGTCGAAGCAGCGGACGACGTGTACGATGGCGTCGGTTGCGCGAATGTGGCCGAGAAACTGATTGCCGAGGCCCTCGCCCTTGCTCGCCCCGGCTACCAGGCCCGCGATGTCGATGAACTCCATTGTCGTGGGGACAAGCGACTTTGGCTTGAAGATAGCGGCGATGCGGTCCAGCCGCTCGTCCGGCACGCTGACGATGCCCACGTTGGGGTCGATCGTGCAGAACGGATAGTTGGCGGCCTGCGCCTTGGCAGCGGTAAGCGCGTTGAAGATGGTGGACTTGCCGACGTTCGGCAGTCCTACGATTCCACAGTTAAAGAGCCATATTCCGGGTATTTTTCCTTCTCTTCTATTGGAACATGGAGCGCAGAGATGGTGGGTGTGCTACGAGGTGATGTGCGCTGCGGCTTTGCCGAAGGCCTTCAGTCCGCGCGCAATTTGCCGGCGCTCCTTCGGGCTCAGTACCTCAGCGAGCCGGTCCACCTGCCGTGCATGCGCTGCGAAAACCTGCTCGATGAGCCGTCGGCCTGACGGCGTGAGGTCGACGACGCGCACGCGGCGATCCTCGGAGCTGTTTGTGCGCGTGACCAGCCCGCGCTTCAGCAGGCGGTCGACCGCGACCGAGATCGAGCCCGGTGTGAGAAAGACCTTCGGCCCGATCGTATTCACGGGCATCGGGCCTTTGTGCAGCAGCGCTTCCAGGATGCGAAACTCGGACTCGCCAAGGCCGCTGTCCTTCAGTGTGTGCTCGGTAAAACCGAGCAACGAGTGGTATGCCTTGATCAGCACCAGCCAGAGCTGTGTACCCGAGATCTTGTCGGACTTCTCATCCTTGGCGTTCCGGCTGGCCTTTGGCTGCTTGGATTTAGCGGTGGTTACTGGCTTTTGAGGCTTGTTCGCTTTCGTGGCCTTCGCTGGATTCTGCATCGTTTCAATACCTATTGACATCAATATAATTGAAATGAATGGAATTGGGGGAGAAAATCATGCGGATTGGAATTGATAGCTTCGTCGAGATGCTGGCGGATGGACGCCCGGCCGGAGAGCAGGGGCGCGACCGCGTGGCGCAGCTCATGGAGGAGATCACACTCGCCGACCGCGTAGGCCTCGACAGCTTTGGGATCGGTGAGCATCACCGCGAGGAGTACGTGGCGAGTTCGCCCGCGGTATTGCTGGGCGCAGCGGCCACGCGCACAGAAAAGATTCGCCTCACGAGCGCTGTCACAGTACTCAGCTCGGACGATCCGGTGCGGGTCTTCCAGGACTTTGCGACGCTCGACCTCGTATCGAATGGTCGGGCCGAGATTATCGTCGGGCGCGGCTCCTTCATTGAGTCCTACCCGCTCTTCGGCTACGACCTCAAGGATTACGACGACCTTTTCGCCGAGAAACTCGACCTGTTGCTGCATCTCCGGGACGAGGTGAAGGTCCACTGGGAGGGCAAGCACCGCTCGTCGCTGAGCGGGCAGGGTGTATGGCCGCGCCCCGTTCAACCGGTGCTTCCCATCCGGCTGGGCGTCGGGGGAACGCCGAACTCCTTTGTGCGCGCAGGCATGCTCGGACTGCCGCTGACGGTCGCGATCATTGGCGGCGAACCGCATCGCTTCCGCCCGCTGATCAATCTGTATCGCGAGGCCGGACGCCGCGCTGGGCATACTCCGGAGTTGCTCGATGTTGCGGTGCATGCAATCGGCTATGTTGCCGAGACCGATCAGCAGGCGGCCGATGAGCTGTGGCCCGCGTATTCACAGACCTTCAGTCGCATAGGCAAAGAGCGCGGCTGGGGACCGATGACGCGCACGGCGTTCGATGCTCAGCGCGGCCCTGGCGGCGCATTCGTCGTCGGCTCGCCGGAGACCGCGGCGGCAAAGATCCGGTATATCAGCGATTCGCTGGGCGGAGTCTCCCAGGTCAGCCTCATGATGTCCGGTGGCCCGCTGTCGCACGACAAGATGCTGCGGGCGATCGGACTGCTTGGGCAACGAGGTGCGGCCCCTCGTGCAGCAAGAAGCCATTGCGACCGCCATCGCGTAAACGGGCGGTCGTCACGACGAAAAGGCCTCGCACCGGCGCTGACAAAGGTGCAATGAATCGTTCTCCGAAACAAATCGAGGCACCCATAGCGGGCGCCTCGATTGGAGGTTGTCGTGGGGAGAGGAGGTAGAGAACTCTCTCCCGTTTATTTGCGCAGCATGCGACGACGGAGGCCAGCGCCAACGGCCAGAAGGCCGGTGCCAAGTAGGCTCAGGGTCGAAGGTTCGGGTACTGGACCTGCCGGGACGAAGCCAGCAAAGTTTTGCGTCTGACCGTCCTGCAGGCTGAAAAGGCCAGGTTGGTAAGTCGTCAGGTTTGTGTTGATGATAAAGGTATAGCTGGTTTCCCCAGGCGTTAGGCCGTTGGGCACACCAAAACCGAAGCCAACCGTCGAGCTATCGCTCGTCCAAGCGGCGATAGTTGCCGGAGTGCATACACCCCCCGGGCAGGGAATTGAGCCGTCAAGAGTCAGGCCGATCTGGGCAACGTCTAGCATGATACCCGGAATGGCGAAGCTCTCAGTTGTCAGGTTCACGATGTTACCGGCCGTCACGTGGATCTGGTACCAGAAGGCGATGTCGCCGGCACCGAAGGGATTAGAGGAGTTGTTAACAACTACCTCTTGGACGGTACCCGTATCCCCGCCGAAGCTGAAGGCTACTGCGCCGGTATTCGCAAGTATGGTGGCACCGGGAGCTTTCGGCACCGGGAACGGCAGTGGTACCCGGAGTTATGCTCGTTGCAAACGAGGGTGTAGCTACCCCCGCCATCAGAAGTACGGCTACTGCAGAGATTCCACTCAGAACCTTCATTCGTCTTCCTCCCCACATGTTGGTGGTACTGGCATGTAAGAAGGCAGTTAGCTTGCCAATCAGCGGAAATGTAAGCTGTTGAAATCGCGACAAAAATCTTTTGGCGACGATTTCCCTTAAGCAACATTTTGCAGGCTTAAAGGATAACAATCTGCCAAGCATGTCGAGCGATTAACTGTTGAGTAATGGGGCATTTATGCGGCGAATCTCTCGCACATCGAAGTGAATCGACGGCCATCGACTTGTTTGACGCGCCCAGGAGTGAGGGTTGTCTCGGTTCCGATTGTCGGTTGGGGGAGGTGGGAGAGTCAAGGATCCGACTCTCCCACTTAGACCGACAAGCAGGGTGCGTTTTACGCCCGGCGCATCTTGCGACGGAGGCCAGCGCCGGCGGCCAGAAGGCCAGTGCCGAGCAGGCTGAGCGTCGAAGGCTCAGGAGTAGCTGAAGGGACGAAGCCTTGGAAGTTCTGCGTCTGGCCGTCCTGCAGGCTGAAAACACCAGGCTCATAATTCGTCAGATTTGTGTTGACGATAAGCAGATAGCTATTGTCCCCATGCGTCAGGCCGTCGGGCAGTGGAAACCCAAAGCCAAGCGTCGTTCCATCGCTGGTAAGCGATGCGGACGTTGCTTGGGTCGTGGGGTAAGGGGGTCCGAAGAGTCCTTGGCTTGACTGGGCAACATCAATCGAGATGCCCGGAACGGCGAAACTCTCAGTGGTGAGTCTATCGATGTTCCCGCTCGTGACCGTGATCTGGTAGATGAAGGTCAGGTCAGTTGCGCCGAAGGGATTATTCGTCCAGTTGTTGGCAACGACTTCTTCAACCGTACCCGCATCCCCGCCGAAGTTAAAGTTGATTACACCGGTATCTGCAACGAGACTGCCAAAGGCGGTTACAACCTCGGGCGCGACAACAGAACCCGGGGTCAAACTGGTCGCGAACGAGGGCGTAGCGGCCCCCGCTATCAGAAGTGCAAGCACAGAAATTCCACTTAGAACTTTCATTCATCCTCCCCCACATATTGGTGGTTTGCTTACCTATAAAGCATGTGGGGAGCCATTCCGGGCGGCTACAAGTTATTGATAATACGCATGCATTTTGCGGGAACGTGAGCAACTGTGCAAGTTCTTGCATATATAGACGGTAGTCGTATTCCGACGCTCAGTGTTGTTGATGTTGCAAATAAGCGACTTAAGTACCGTGCGTGAACAAGTCGTGTCCAAGTAGATGCAACGAGTTGCAGAAATCTGCGGCTGGGCTTTTTGCCGTCACGCAACGTGCGAGGCACCAGTCGGGATGACTGGCGCCGCGTTGTGCCAGGAGCGCTCGGCTCGCAGAACGAGTCGAGGATCGTCTCGCCGCGAAAGGTCTACGCCTTGTCAAATTAGGCAGGCCTACGGGTATATGCGATTGAGGGTGCGCGCGAAGGGGATGGTTTCGCGAACGTGCTCAAGGCCGCAGATCCAGGCGACGCAGCGCTCGATGCCCATGCCGAAGCCGCTGTGAGGGACACTGCCGTACTTCCGCAGGTCGAGGTACCACTGGAAGGCGGCGAGCGGGAGATCGTGGGACTCGATGCGTGATTTCAGGAGGTCGTAGTCGTCGATGCGCTGCGAGCCGCCGATGATCTCGCCGTACCCTTCGGGTGCAAGGACGTCGACGCAGAGGGCCTTGGTAGAGTCCTTAGGGTCCGGCTCCATGTAGAAGGCCTTGATGTCGGCAGGGTAGCGATGGACCATGACGGGCTTGTCGAACTGCGAAGAGATGTAGGTCTCGTCGGGCGAGCCGAAGTCGTCGCCGTAGGTGTGCGGATTTTCGAGCTTGCCGCCCTTGTACGCCTGCTCGAGCATGGCGTGCGCTTCGTCATAGGTCATCTTCGGGAACCCACTCCGTGGGGATTTACCACCTTCGGCGTGGCTTCCTGATGCATCCGTCGCGATCACCGCTTCGAGCTTGGAGACGTCACGGCCGATGACGGTGAGGTCGGCGCGGTGCTGTTCGAGAACGCGCGTGACGATGTGGGTGAGGAAGTTTTCAGCCAGCGTCATGAGGCCGTCGAGGTCGAGGTAGGCCTCCTCGGGCTCGATCATCCAGAACTCGGTGAGGTGGCGGCGGGTCTTGGACTTTTCGGCGCGGAAGGTAGGGCCGAAGCTAGTAGACCTTGCCGAGCGCGAGGGCGGTGGCCTCGACGTAGAGCTGGCCGGACTGCGTGAGATAGGCCATCTCTTCGTCGAAATACTTCATCTCGAAGAGGTCGGAGGTGCCTTCGCAGGCGTTGGGCGTGAGGATGGGCGGGTCGGTGCGGACGAATCCATTGATATCAAAGTATTCCGCTGCGGCCCGCATAATGGCAGCCCGAACGCGCAGGATGGCGGACTGGCGCGGCGTGCGCAGCCACAGGTGACGGTGCTCCATGAGGAAGTCAACGCCGTGCTCTTTGCGCGAAATGGGATAGGGGGTTTCTTCGGGGATGCGCTGCGTGACCGTGACGTCCTGCACGTCGAGCTCGACGCCGGAGGGAGCGCGCTGGTCTTCGCGGACAGTGCCGGTGACGGTGAGCGAGGACTCGAGCGTGAGGTTCTTGAGGGTCTCGAAGACCTGCTCGGGAACGGCGGCCTTGGGGACGATGCCCTGGACCGTGCCGGTACCGTCGCGGAAGGTCGGGAAGAGGAGCTTGCCGGAGCTGCGCAGGTTATAGAGCCAACCGCGGAGGGTGACGGACTGGCCGATGTGCATCTTGAGGTTGGCGATGGTGGTGAGAACGGGTGTGACTTCGGACATGACAGGGTCAAGTCTACGTGATCAGAAGCGGAGAAAAGGCAACCGGGCGAACGGCCGCGGGTTGCCCAGTGGTGAAGCGGATTGCAGGGCCTGCCTTAGCGTCCGTGCGTAGATCCCTGCCTCATGCGGTGACCAGCGAAGGGTGCCTTGTAGTAGGCCTTCACGCCGCAGTCGTTATAGAGGACGTCGTTGACGTCGTCGGTTGGGAGAGACCGGGGATCGCGCTGAGGTATTCGTAGATGGCGGTGAGCTGGTGATCGGTCATGTTGTGGAAGGTGGGCCAGGGCATGACCTGCAGGACGGAGCCGTCGACCGGCGCCGGAATGCAGTTAGCCGGAGTGGGCGTCGGCGTGGGTGACGTGCAGGTAGGGTGGAGGTGGTCGAAGTCGGTGCCCATCCGCATGATCTGTATGAACTGGGCGAGAGTCTGACCGCCCTCGGCGCGACCTGTTTTATCGGGAGTGAGGTTGCGGGCGATGATGTCGGGGCCGACATAATCGCCGTAACCCGCTTCGATCAGGGTCGAATCGCGAGGGCGACGCGCGGGATGGAGGCGTAGTCGTCGAGAAAGCGGACCGCGATCCAGTTGGCGAGGAGTTCGGCGAGGGCGTCACGCTGGCCGTAGCCGATCTCGAGGGCAAGGAGGCCGCCGGGTCGCAGCAGATCGAACGCCTGAGGAATGAGGCGGTGGTAGATGTCGAGGCCCGAGGAGCCGGCGTGGAGGGCAAGTGAGGGCTCGTGATCGCGGACCTCAGGGGCCAGGGTGGCGTCGCCGAGTGCGACGTACGGGGGGTTGGACGCGATGACGTCGAAGCTGGGGATGTCAAAGGCGGAGCTAGCGGGCGTCGTCATACCCTCGAAGGGGTCGGATCCGGCGACGAGGGGATTGAGGGAGTCGCCAGTGAAGAGAGGGTCGCGCGCGGCGTGCGGCTTGAGCAGCGGGGAGAGGAGATCGCCCTGAAGGAAGCGGATGCGCGAGTCGACGCCGAGGCGGCCGGCGTTGTCGCGCGCGACGGCGAGCGCCGCTGGAGAGACGTCGATGGCGGTGAGGTGGGCGTGCTCGAGTACGGAGGCCAGGGCGATCGCGATGGCCCCGGAGCCCGTGCCGACGTCGGCGATGTGGAGATGCGGGTCAGCTTGGGCGCGGGCGAAGTCGAGGACGGCTTCGACGAGGTGCTCGGTCTCGGGGCGAGGAATGAGCACGTCCGGGGTGACACGGAAGGCGAGACCGAAGAACTCCTGCATTCCGGTGAGATGCTGAAGCGGTTCCTGCGCGGCGCGGCGAGCGACGAGGGAGCGGAGCGTGTCGAGGTCGGACGCGGGCAGGTCATCGTCAGTATGCGCGAGCAGCCAGGCACGATCGCGATGGAGGATGTGTGCGAGCAGGGTTTCGGCGTCGCGGCGGCTGATAGAGGCAGAGGCTTCGAGGAGAGCGTCGCGGAGAGTCATCTGTGGAGAGAATAGCGCTGCAGTGCTTCCTTCTTTGACAGGTGGCGTGCGATGTTTTCAGAAGAGAAGCTCAGGATGTGATCGGGACTGGGAGATTGCCATGGAAGTGCATGCGCCACATCATCCGCTCAACACGTGGAGAGAGTTCTGGATCCACCTGGGAACGATCACGGTCGGTCTGCTGATCGCCCTGGGGTTGGAGCAGAGTGTGGAGTGGGGGCACCGGACGCATGAGAAGCATGCGCTGCAACAAGAGCTGCACGACGAGGGCGAGCACAACGAGGCGACTCTGAAGATGGACTTCGAGCGGATGGCCGCTCTGAAGAACTCCCTGGTGGCATGGCACCGGGGAGTGGATGATGCGATTGCGAAGGGCGGCGGGCTGGACGATCCGCCCGGCCAGAGTACGACCACGGGAACAATCGCGCTTCCGTCGGAGGCAATGTGGGACAGCGCAAGGGCAAGCGGTCGGGTGGGGCTGCTCTCTGACGAACAGACGGCGGTGTATGCGTTTCTCTACCAGCAGGAAGACCGCTTAAAGGCCCAGCAGAAGGACTGGACGACCGCGGCGGTAGAGAAGCAGGAGCTGGAGCGGAGGTTCGAGCGGAGCTTTGAGGAGACGGGAAAGGACGGCGTGCCGGATTTCTCGAAAATGAATGTCGATGATCTGAAGAGTTATTCGGCGGTGCTGAATCGCGAGATTGCCGAGATGGATGAGATGACGATCCTGCTGCACTACTTCGACTCGGTGAACCGCGCAGTGCTCGACGGTGCGCGGTCGCAGGAGGATGTGGTGCGCAAGGTGGATGAGGAGAAGATGTAGCGACGGCTTTGCGCGTGCGCATTAGTGAGCATGCTGGAGCTGCTCGATCTCATGCTGCGCGTGGGCGTTGGAGGGGTTAAGCTCGAGCGACCGCCGGTAGGCCGCGAGGGCGTGCGCGTTGTCGTGCAGCAGTTCGTAGCCCGTGCCGAGGTAGTCGAAGGTCTGCCAGGAGTTGGGGTGGGTGTCCGCGTTGACCTGAACCACGGTGACGGCGGCCTGTGTTTTGCCGGTCTGCACCAGCCGAAACGCTAGCATGTTGAGCTGCTGCTCGACGTCTCCGGCGTAGCGGTGCAAAGGATCGGCGGTGTAGGCATTGAGGGCTGCGAGCACCTGCTCATGTCCTTGTTCGGCAGCGGCAGCGATGACGTCTTCGAGGCGTGGAGGAGCGGGGGCGTAAAGCGCGTAATGGAGTGCGGCATCCTTGCCAGTGAGAGCGTCGGCAAATGTGTCGGGCCCGATGGATATCTCCGGGAAGGTGGCCGTGCGGGTGTCCGTCGGATCCTTGTCCTGCCACCAGAGGCGCGACATCTTCACGGTGATGTGGCTGTTGGGAAGGTCGAAGGCGATGGGGTCGCCGTAGAAGTTGACGTTACTGCCAGTGGGCTCGCCGACGAAGATGGCTTCAGTGGCGCCTTCAAGGCGGCTGGTGAAGTTCTGCGCGGCGGAGAAGGTCGTTGGGCCGATGAGGACGTAGAGATGGCCGCGGTGGTTGAAGCGTGAGCGCGCGATAGCGATCAGGAGCGGGCGCAGATTCGTGTTATCGCCGCCGCCATTGCGGCGAAGATCAACGATGAGGCGGTCGTCGTTGTGCGCGGCGATGAACCGCTCCAGGCCATCGGCGAACTGGTCCATGGTCTGGCCGGGAGGCGGATAGACCGAGTTGAACTGCAGATAGAGCGCGTGTGCGGCGGGCACCTCAGCGAAGGCGATGTTTTCGAGCCACGGCTTGGCGAGCGGCTGATCGCCGCGTTGAGTAATAGCCGAAAGCCAGTCCTTGCGAAACGGGTGCATGTCGTGGCCGTTGAGCGAGGGCTTGAGCGTGACGGTTGAAGTGTGGCCGTTTTGACTGACGGTATAAGTGACTTCTTCGGGCGACGTCGAGAGGCCAAGGCCGTTGAGCACGAGCGGATCCGTCAGGAGCATGGAGAGCGGCCATGTCTGCGCGCGGCCGTCGTTGTGAGGATCGCAGGCGATGATGCTGCGGATGCGAGTGAGGGCTTCGTCTGTGGGGACGCTGCCGATGCGTTCGACGCGCGCGCCGAGGAGGGCCTTGTTGTCGGGCGTGGCCTCACGGATGAAGACGCCGTCCGGGTAGGAGACGAGCCAGAGGCCGATGTGTGTGAGGCCGGGGCGTGAGTCGACGTCGACGCGACTGTGGCCGTCATTGACGAGGGCACCAATGGCCATGAGGCGAACGGTGATCTGCGTGTCGGAGAGCGTGGGTAGGTCGCGATCGAGCGCGGCGAAGGCCTGGTCGAGTTGCTGCGGCGTGACGGAATGGTAGACGTTCTTGTGGTCCGCCACCATCGTGCGGTGCATGAATTGCATGTCCTCGCGCCATTGGGCGTCAGTGAGATGCCGGCCGGGAGTTTGAGCAAGGAGCGAAGACGCGAGGAGACAGAACCCGAGAGCGACAGCACGAGAACCCATTCAAGGCGATACGCGCTGGCGCTGAGGAAGTTCCGCAAAGGCAACTGGAAGCGTTCCATATACTGACGCCACAGGAGACGACAGGCCGCGTGAATCGCAGAGAATTTCTTGGATCCGCACTTGCGGCTGCCTGGGTGCCCACTGGGTTTCCGTATACCCTCGTTGACTCGCACGTACACGTCTGGAAAGCCGACCCTCGATTTCCCTTCGCTGCAGGAGCGGTGGTGCCGCCCAATCTTGATGCGTCGGCGTCCTCGCTGATCGAAAAGATGCGGTTGAATGGCGTCTCTCGAACAGTGCTCATCCAGGTCATTCATTACAAGTGGGACAACAGCTACCTGGTCTCTGTACTGCGTGAGTACCCGGGAAAGTTCGCTGGGGTTTGCCGGGTGGACCCGCAGAATCCGGCAGCGCCCGACCATCTGTCCTATTGGACCGAGCAGGGTTGTCGCGGCGTTCGCTTAAGCCCGGCCGGGGATGCACGTGGGGACTGGATTCGAGGCCCGCAAATGCCGGCTCTGTGGAAGCGTTGCGAGGACCTGAAGGTCCCGATGACATTGCTTCTGCCTGTCTCACGACTGCCCGATATCGTGCCACTCCTGGACAAATTTCCCGGCCTCACGACAGTTATCGATCACATGGCTGACTGCCCAGTCGACGACTCGCAGGGGTTTCACCTCTTGCGATCGCTTGCCCGCTATCCCAGGCTCTACGTTAAGGTGTCGCATCCCTGGTCGCTCTCAAAACTGCCCTATCCTTATCCCGATGTGGCGGTGATGATCGCCCGTCTGCGTGATGCCTTCGGTGCGGAGCGGCTTATGTGGGGAACGGATTGGCCGATCAAACCGGAACTGCTGAGCTATGAGCGACGGATTGCTCTCTATCGTGACGGCTTACCGTTCCTCTCGAAGACTGAGCACCGGGAACTGCTTGCGGGAACGGCAACTCGTGTCTGGCCTTCGTAGCGAGTTGTCACGAAATGCTTCGTGAGAGTTCAGGCGGAGAGAAGCCAGTCAGGGCTTTTCAAAGACGAGGAAGTAGTCGTTCTGGTCGCCCTTGGTGAAGTCGTACTGCTTGACGAACCGGAAGCCCGAGCGCTGGACCTCGGCAATGACGACATCGGCGTTGATGCCGTGGTCCGAGCCGTTGCCAGGATGGTCGATGACGCCGAAGAGGCCGCCGGACTTCATCGAGCTGCGAAGGTTAGCGAGGAGCGTGGGCGGGTGCGCGACCTCGTGGTAGACGCGGAGCATGAGGGCGGCGTCGAGAGAGTCAGCCGGAAGCCTGGGGTCGTCTGGCGCGCCGAGGACAGCGGCGATGTTGGGCAGGTTCTCCTTGGCGGCGCGGTCGTGGATGGCGTCCACGGCGTGCGGGTTGATGTCCTCGGCGAAGACCGTGCCGCCGGGGCTTACGCGCCGGGCCGCGCGGACGGAGAACCACCCGCCGCCAGCGCCGATGTCGGCGACCTTGGAGCCGGGGTGCAGCTTGAGGGTGTCCATGACGCGGTCGATCTGGAGCTTCTGGTCGCGACCCGCCTCTTCGAAGACGGAGAGGTCGCCGGTGTAAGGGGCGCTGGTGGGATGGGCCGGCGGCGGGGCTGCCGGGGTCTGGGCGGCGAGCTGGAGCGTAAGGGCGAGCAGGGCGGCAACGAGGCAGAGACGGCGCATAAGGTCATTAGATACCTGGCGGCGGCGGTTGCGAATAGCCAAGTTGCTGAGTCTGAAGGGTAGGCTCAGGCTTCCAGTTCAGTTGGCGTGTGACGAATCGCCAATTTTTTGGGGTGCATGGAAGATTTTGCATCCTGGTGCGGGCGGCTTTGCGTATAGGCAGGTGTAGGCATGCGGACCGAGGCAACGGAGTTCCGGGGCGTTGTAGAGCGGCATCAGCGGATGGTGTTCTCGCTCGCCCTCAGGGTTACGGGCGAGTACGGCACAGCCGAGGAGGTCGCGCAGGACGTGTTTCTGGAGCTGTTCCGGTCCGCGGAGAGATTGTCGAGCGACGACCATGTGCGGTTCTGGCTCCGCAAGGTGACGGTGCACCGGGCGACCGACGCGCTACGGCGCCAGGCGCACCGTCCGGAGACGCACGCCGACGAGTGGATGGACGATGCGCCGGGAGACAGCGACGGCGCGTCGGGGCTGAGTACGGTGCTCGAAGCACGGCTGGAGGATCTGCTGGGGTCGCTGCCGGAGCAGATGAGGATTGCCGTAGTGCTGCGGTATCAGGAGGAAATGTTGCCGGACGACATTGCCAGGATGCTGGGGCAGCCAGTTGCGACAGTAAAGAGCAACCTGCAACGCGGTCTGAAGCTGCTTCGGCGCAAGGCTGAGATCACGATGAAGGAGTATGTGCGATGAACGGGCCAGAAGAGAGAGATCAGAGATCAGAGATGCAGAGATCGAGTGGATGATCCGCGGATGACGGAGTTCGAGCAGGCGCTTGAGCCGCGCGATGCAGAGAGTTGAAGTGCGGGCGGAGACAACCGCCAAGTTCCTGGCGCTGGCCGAGGAGGCAGAGCGGAAGCGTGTGCACGCTGGTGGCGGCTTCCGGCTCATCAAGTTCTCAAACGGCGGTCGCGTGTTTGCGATGCCGCGGATTCCGCAAGCCCGGGCATGGATGGGCGGAGCGATCGCCGCGGTGCTGGCGATGGGAGTCTTTGCCGGCGCGCACATTCACGAGCAGCATGAACAGCACGAGCGGCAGATGATGGCGCAGCAGCAGTTTGAGACCGCGGAACGAATTACGGATGAGGCACTGGCGCGCACGAGAGAACAGCTCGAGCGCCAGGGGATCAACCTCGATCAGCAGTGACATGAACAGCAGTGATTTGATTTTTTTGCGCAGAGCGCAGGACAAGAAAGGCAGGAGGGCGAGATGAAGAAGATGATTCGGAACGAAATCGGTGCGTGGCTGCGCGGGCTGGTGTGGACGGCGATGATCGCAGGCTGTGCGTGGGCGAGCGCGCAGAGTTACCTGGTGACGCCGCCGGCGGGGGGACACTATCACACGGTGGCGATGGGCACGGGTGAAGGTGTCGGGCTCGGCGAAGGCATAGGGGCGGCGGGTGCGCAGAACGCCGAGCCGATTCCAAAGGACGATCTGTTTGCCGGCACCGAGGTATTCGCGAAGAACGCGACGCACGTCACCGAGATCACGATGGATCCGGACACGCTGAATATGGTGGGCGGGCCGGATGAGCACAAGGCGCGCAGCATGGTGCTGAACGTGGTCCGGTCCTACAGCTATGACAAGCCGGGGATGTACAACGTGGCGGACGTGGATGCGTTTCGCAACAAGCTGAACACCGGCGACTGGCATTGCTCGATTCACACGCGCGACCTGAAGACCGGCGACGGCTCGGACGTGTGTGGCAAGCGGCGCACGGATGGACTGAAAGAGCAGGTGATCATTGAGGTCTCTCCGACGCACCTGACGTTCATCCATACGATTCGCCGGGGGAATGGGCCGGGAACGAGCGAAGTCGGGTTCTTCCCGATGCTTCCGGGGCTGAGCGGTCTGCCCTCGATCGCAATGATGGATCCGGAGGTGTTCGCGGATATGCAGATTGGACTGGCGGATATGCAGGTTGGATTGTCCGGGATGCCGTTCATGTACGCTACGCCGGGCGCGCACGTGTTCACCTTCGATTCGAAAGATATGAAGGACTTGGACAAGCTCAAGGATCTGAAGATTAAGCCCATGGATCCGGAGCAGAAACAGCAGATGAAGCGCGAATTTAGGTACCGGATAGTGCCGGATGAGGATGCTGCTCCAGCGGCGCCGCCAGCTCCTGCGGCACCGAAGGCCGCGCCAGCACCGCAGGCCGCACCGGCGCCAGCACCGCAGGCTCCGCAGTAAAGCGTTGATGAAGCAATAGAATGGGGAGCGATGTCGCTCCTGTTTGAGGTGGGCGCGACGTGCGCTGAAGGCGGACGTCGCGGAGAGCTGACACTGCCTCATGGGGTGGTGCAGACCCCGGTGTTTATGCCGGTGGGCACCGCGGCAACGGTGAAGGCCGTGCCGCAGGATGTAATTGAAGAGCTGGGTGGGCGCGGGGCGGAGATCATTCTTGCGAACACCTATCACCTGTATCTGCGGCCGGGTCATGGGCTGATTCGCGAGCTCGGCGGTGTGCATCGCTTCATGAGCTGGCGACGGCCGATGCTGACGGACTCAGGCGGCTTCCAGGTGTTCTCGCTAGCCAAACTGCGGAAGATTACCAGCGACGGTGTGGAGTTTCGCTCGCATCTGGATGGCAGCAAGCACTTCTTCTCGCCGGAACATTCGATGGAAGTGCAGATCGCGCTCGGCGCGGACGTCATGATGGCGTTCGACGAGTGTGTGGAGACGCCGGCGAGCTGGGAACGCACGCGCGATTCGATGGCGTTGACGCATGCGTGGGCCGCGCGCTCGAAGAGGTATTGGGAAGAGCATCGGCATGAGGTGCCGTGGGCTCTTGAGAGAACAGAGATCAGAGAACAGCGATCAGAGCTGACGGCGTTTGAGCGCGAGTATGACGCGGCGCGGTTTGATGAAAAACATCAGGCGCTGTTCGGGATTGTGCAGGGTGGAATGTATGCGGACCTGCGCCGCGAGAGTGCGCAGCGGCTGGTGGAGATGGACTTTCCCGGCTACGCGATCGGCGGCCTTGCAGTCGGCGAGCCGCGCGAGGTGACCCGCGAGATGATCGCGCTGTGCCTCGAGATGCTGCCGAAGAACAAGCCGCGCTACGTGATGGGCGTCGGCTATCCGGACGAGATTGAAGAGTACGCGCGCATGGGCGTCGACATGATGGACTGCGTGCTGCCGACGCGCGCCGGCCGTCATGGGCTCGTGTTTCTGCGCGAAGATCCGAAGGACCGCAGGAGCGCGGTCGTGCGGCTGAACATCAAGCGCAAGGACCTCGCCGACGATCAGGGACCGATCGACGCAGGCTGCACCTGTCCGACGTGCAGAAGATATTCGCGGGCCTACCTGCGGCATTTGTTCTCCAGCGGAGAACCGCTGGGAGCGACGCTGAATTCAATTCATAATCTCGCCTTTTACCTGGAGACGATGGAGCGCGTGCGCGGCGACATCGCAGGCGGCGGCGCTCGCTAACTTTTAATTGCAGTGCTGCTGATGTAGGCGGATACTCGTCGCATGCGTTTGAGCGCGTGTTGCGGAGTGGCTCTGGCGATCGCAGGTGTGACTGCGTTGGGGCAGGTTTCGAAACCGGGCACCGGCACCGTGACGGGACACGTGATCTGCTCGGACACGCAGAAGCCGGCACGATTTGCGCAGGTGATGCTGTCTGCCGTGCCCGCGTCGGTGACGCCGATGGGGAAGCTCGACTCGACGGACCCGAAGAGCATCCAGGCTTACACCAAAACGATCAGCGAGGCGATGAGCGCGGCCAGTTTTGTATTGGGTCAGACGGGCCTTGATGGAAGCTTTGCGATGGACAATGTAACGCCGGGCGACTACTACATGATGGCGTCGGTTGCAGGGTATGTGCAGCCGGAGAATTTGCTGCAGGCTGCCTACGACGCAGGCGAGGATGTCACGAAGGGCGTCGCTGGTGTGCCGATCGTGCACGTGTCAGCAGACCGGGCGATCAATGCAGAGATCACCGTAACAAGAGGAGCGGCGATTGAGGGGACTGTCCTGTGGGATGACGGCGGCCCGGTGAGTGCAGCGGTGGTGAGCCTTGAGCCAAAGACGGGCGAGGAGAAGCAGCTTCCGGCGCAATTCATGATGGTGCGGATGAACGGTGCGAGCGTCGGAACGACGGACGACCGCGGGCACTACCGGATCTCCGGGTTGGCACCCGGAGAGTACACGGTCAGGGCGATGCTGCAGACTAATCGCCAAATGACGATGCAGCGAGGGCGTTTCAACCAGAACAGGTACTTTGGAACGATGCCGCTGATGGTGTATGCACCGGGAGGGTTTCGCAAGATCGACGCCAAGCCGGTGACGCTAACCGCAGGGGAAGAGCGCACGGATGAAGACATCACGTTCAACCTGAGCGCAACACATGCCGTGAGCGGGAGGGTGATGTCGGCGGAAGACCATCACGGCTTGAACCGCGGCGTAGTGGTCCTGGTCGATACGAGTGAGAAGACATTCCGGCGCAGCGCCGGGGTGGATGACGACGGGAATTTCAGCGTGAACTTTGTTCCGTCCGGCACATACACCATGACGATCGGCAGCGCTGCCGATACAGTACCCGAGGAGCGGAAGCCAGGTGAGACGCTCGCCGTCACTGGAGACCGAACCGTGCGCAGCTACGATGGGACAGAGCGGCAGGTGATTGTGGCGGATGACGACCTGACCGGACTGAACTTCGAGCTCAAACCCGAAAAGCCGGGGAATACCGGCGATGCGGGCGGAGGACAGGCTCACGCGGTGGTGGAAACGGGGCATTGACGCAGCCGATGTTGCGGGTGGAACGTCTTTCACGAGGGAGATGTGTTGGAATCTGCATGGAGCGTTCTGGCATGACGATGGCTGGACGAATGGCGGTGGTGGTGCTGGCAGGCACGCTGGCGTGTGGCTCGGCGCGGGCGCAGGATGACGCTGGTCCGCGGATTCAGGCGGGTAACACGGTGCAGTTCGGTATGCCGCAGGTTAATCAGCAGCGCGTGATGGCGACGGTGTCGGGTCGCGTGACGTGCTCGGACACGCAGCGGGCGGCGCGGTTTGCGACGGTGACGCTGATTGGGACCGAACCGACGACGGAAAACCAGGGCCGGGGAATGCGGCAACGGGGTTGGCTTCGGGTTTGGGCGGCGGGTGACCGCGCGCACGGACATGGATGGGAACTACACGGTGCAGGCGGAGCCGGGCGACTACTACGTGACGGCGTCCGCGATTGGGTATGCCTCGCCGGTCGCAGAGGCCGCAGCAAGATTGCGCTCGGGAGCAGGTGCGGCGGATCTGCTGGCGACGTTACCGCAGGTGCACGTGGCGGAGGCGGGCGGGGGGACGGCCAATATCACGCTGGACCGCGGCGGGGTGATCCAGGGCAAGCTGCAGTGGGACGACGGGACGGCGGCGGCGGGCGTGAATGTGAGTGTGCAGTCGACGAACTCGGCGGCAGGTGCGCCGACGGATCTGACGAGAGTGGTGTCCCAGCTGGGCGGCGGCTTTGGGGGCGGTTTCGGCGGGTTCCAGATGAGCGATGACCGCGGGATGTTTCGGATTACGGGGCTCGCGCCGGGAAGCTACTGGGTGCGGGCGACGATGATGACGCCGGCGGCGGATCCGGGTGCAGGCGGACCTCAACGGATGTCATCGGTTGTAATGTATGCGCCTGGAAAGGTGAGACGCTCGGACGCGGAGACGGTGACGCTGAAGTCAGGTGAAGAGCGCGATGATCTTCAGTTTGTGCTGGATCTTTCCGCGCTGCATAACGTGTCAGGACATGTGGGCGCGACCGACCAGGGAAATATTGCTGCGGGAATGGTGAGACTGACGGACACCCAGGATTCGAGTTTGACGCGGATGGGGATGATTCAGCCGGATGGGAGCTTCGTGGTGCAGTGGGTGCCGGCAGGAACGTACACGCTGGCGGTGTCGAATGCGAGCAATATGCCTTCGCCGGGGTTTGGGAGGCGAGGGCAGAACACCAGCACCGGCGGGACGAGCTACGCGCCGTTCCAGGAGAGCCTGACGGTCACGGACACGGATGTGAGCGGCGTGGGGGTGACGCTGACGCCGGCGACGGGAGCGTCATCGCAATAGGTGCCCCCCTCCCTGGGTGTTTTTGCGCAAAGTCTTCATAAAATTAGACTTAGGGGTGGACTTATGTTGCAAAGTCTTGAAAACAAAGGGCGATATTCCCGCCACGGGATGCGCTTTGTTTGTTCTGTTCCGAGTGGGGTTGGAGATTGGGATTAAGCCGCAGAAACTAAAGGCTTTGTGGTGCGGCGCCAGACGGCGAGAAGGACGATGGCGGCTCCGGTGAGGGCGATGAGGAGGCCGAGCCAGAGGCCGGCGGCTCCCAGATGGGCTCGGAAGCAGAGCAGGATGCCGAGCGGCATTCCGATGATCCAGTAGCAGACCAGGTGGGTGAAGAACGGGGCGAGGGTGTTGCCGGCTCCGCGGAGAGCGCCGGTGACGGTGATCTGGATGCCGTCGAAGAACTGGAAGCCGGCGGCGACGAGGAGCAGAGGGACGGCGGCGGCGATGACGCCGCGGTCGGGCGTGAAGATGCGGGCGAGAGCGCCGGGCAGAGTGAGAAAGACCGTCGCGGCGAAGAGCATGAAGGCGGCGCCGGCGAGGATGCCGCTCCAACCGGCGGCGTTGGCGGCTTGCGGAGGGGCGTGGCCTGAGCGGATGCGGCCGAGGGCGTGGCCGACGCGTACGGCGGTGGCGGAGGAGATCGCGTAGGGAACCATGAAGGTGGTACTGGCGCACTGCAGGGCGACCTCGTGACCGGCGAGCGGGAGCGGGCCGAGGGTGGCGATGAGAGCGGTGACGGCGGCGAAGACGGCGATCTCGACGAAGATCTGCGCGCCGGCGGGAGCGCCGAGGCGGAAGAGTTGGCGGAGGTGCTGGAGCTCGATGCGGCGGGAGGTCTTGAGGAGACCGTAGTTGTGGCGGCGGTCGGCTTGCAGGATGGCGATGAGCAGCACGGCCATCAAGTAGAGCCGCGCGAAGCTGGTGGACCAGGCGGAGCCGACGACTCCGTAGGCGGGGATGTTCAGCGTGTGCGAGCCGAAGCTCCAGTGGTGGCCGTAGATGAGGAGCAGGTCGCCGAGGAAGTTGACGAGGTTGGCGGAGATGAGCGCGAAGGCGATGGGCTTGGCGAGGTGCGCGGCCTGCAGGTAGCGGCGGAGGGTGAAGTAGAGGAGCAGCGGGACGACGCCCCAGTTGAGGCCGTAGAGCGCGGGGATGGCCTGCCCGAGGACGGTGCGGTCGACGGGCATGCGGTTGAGGATGACGGGGCCGAAGGCGAAGATGGCGATGAGGAGCACGCCGAGGGCGAGGGCGAGGACGAGACCGTGGAGGAGCCAGCGGTTGGCGGAGTGGATTTCTTTGGCGCCGAAGGCCTGGGAGATGAGGGTGTCGAGGCCGAGGAGGACGCCGCCGATGCCGAAGGTGAAGGTGTTGAAGATGACCTGGGCGAGCGCGGCGGCGGCCATGGGGACGGCGGAGTGCGGGAGGCGGCCGACCATGCTGGTGTCGACGACGGACATGGACATCCAGCCGAGCTCGCCGGCGATGAGGGGCGCGGCGAGGCGGAGGAGCGGAGGGAGCTCCGGGCGGATGTCGGCTAGGCGCATTCGGACAGGTTAGCGGATGCGTGCAGCACCGCCCACAAGCCGACTTCCCGAGATGTGTCTAAATCTTAATTCTCACTGCCTGTCCGACGCGCAGGCACCCCTGACTCCCGGTAGCAAAACACGGGGAGTCGCTTAGCCCGCACCGCATAATTCTCTTCGGTTTGTTACCGGCCTGATAGCAGGATACCTTGCAGCGCTTTATCTTTGGCCCATGCCTAAATCTTGGGATGAGTCTGACTTCATCCAACTTGCGCGGTTGCATTTCGGCAACGGTTTCCCGTCCGGGTCAATGTTGCCCCAAATTGAGGCCTTCACAAAGGAGGCCTTTGAGCACTACGAAGACGCCACCGTCGAGGGCAAAGCTTACTTCGACAATTGGTTAGCGAAGTTCTACGAGTTTCTATCCGCCAAATTGCAAGAGGCTCCGGATGGAGCAGGCACAAGGAAGATGAAGCGCATGGTTGCGCTTGGTAGAAAGAAGCATTTCGACGCGAAGAAGTTTATCGACTATTTCCCAACAATTCTGCACGAGGAAGATACGTTGGTGGATGAGGCCGTCCTCGTTCTCGGTAGGACTCTCCAATGTCTTTTCGACATCCTGCACGACGCCACGCAGGATTCTCAGGAAGGACCGGCGAAGATAGCAATACTGGGCCTTTCGTACTGGCTGTTTGACGAGCTCACTGTTGCGCAGTATCTCGCACGCCGCAACTACTCAACGCTCGCATACACCCATCTCCGCAGCGTTATGGAGATTTTGGACAAAATTGAATTGTTCACGGAGAAGCCCGAAACCGCCGAACTTTGGGCATCGGGAACGAGCGTGAAATATGGAAGAAGCTATCACCACCTCGCGTGAGGGAGTTGTTGGGCAGGGATAGCCTCGACCCCGTTTACAAATACTTCTCGGAGGAGGGGTCACACTCGACATTTACGAGCCATGAGACCGCGACTGCGTAGGCGGTCCGACGTCACTGGAGGAACTCCCAAGATCGCAATCATGATTGGAGGAATGAAGGACCCGGCGCGTCAGATGAGCATTCTGATCTATTGCATCCAGCTCGCGGGGCAGGCGATTGTCAAGACGGAGCGAGCATTCTCTGATCGGCTCCATGATGTAGACATCACGAACATGGTCACTCAACTAACGGCCGATACAAACGCGTTCTATGGACGCTTCTTCGACTTATTCAACCGGTCCTCGGTCGACATCGAGCCGCTCAACATCCAAATCGCAGTGTTGCAGCGAATGCGTGATCGCGGTGAGATTTGACCAAGCGCGATGGGCTCGCAGTGTGGGCTTTTGGCGGGTGGGTTCGTGGAATGCAATTCAGGCGCTTCGTCCTGCGGACTTCGCTTGGCCTTCGGCAGAGCGGAAGCGCGTGGGCGCGGGTTACGGCCCGACTGAAGTCGGGCCCTTCTGAAGGCGCGAGGCCATCGCTTGGCAGCGAGATCGAGCTCGACCGTCTGATCTGGGAAGACAGCCTGCATCTCGAGGTGTCCGCCGAGCGCTTCGTCGATGGGCTGGGCGTCAGGGGCGGAAGCATCGAGGACCTCGGCGAGGTGGGGCGGTGGGCTTCGAGCGGGCGGCGGACGCGGACGAGGCGGGCGGTGATGGACCAGGCGTCGGGGCCGGAGAGGCGGAGGATGCCGAGGCCTCCGCGGCCGAGGGTGTGGCGATGGGGGCGATGGTTTCGGTGTCTCGATCGGTCCTTGGGGTGGAGTTCATTTCAATCCGGATATTAAGCGCAGAACGGGGATGAAGCCGACGGCGTCACGACCTAAAAGGCCTACAGATAATGGTTTTTCGCTGCGGGCCGGACAACAATTTTCCGGAGATTTACAGGAGAACGCTGCGTGCCCGGGGCATGGCTCTAGCGGGTCGCGGACGCTCGTGTACGTGAGCTTACCGTTCAACCTGTCTAGCGCCGGCTCGTCACAAACCCCTTCGAACGGTTCAAAAGTTGCAGCCTAACAGCACCGTTACGCGATCCGCGGAGAGCGCTCTTTGGATTTGCATCTGCTGCGGTTCGGAAAGGGGTGATGGAGTGAAGACCTTCTTGCGAGCTCTTCTCGTCGGCCTCGCGGTCCTGGTGCCGGCTTCAGTTGTGGCACAGGATCAATCTGCGGTCACTGGCAGCCTGAACGGCACGGTGACTGACCCAACCGGTGCCGCGATTCCCGATGCGACGGTCACTGTTTCGGGGCCACAGGGAACGATTACAGCGCACACGGATAATCTCGGACGGTTTACAGCAGCGAAGCTCCAGCCGGGCTACTACGACGTCAAAGTCGCGAAGACGGGCTTCGCCACAGCGATAGCTAGGCACAATGAGGTAACAGTGAGTGTCGCCTCGACGCTGAATCTGAAGATGGGCGTGGGCAGCGAGGAAACGACGGTTGAGGTTACGGCAGCCGCGGTGCAGATCGACACGCAGTCCACCGCGGTTACGACGAACCTGACCGACACCTTCTACCAGAGCGTTCCGATGGAGCGGAATGTGAGCGCGATTTTCTATGCGGCGCCGGGCGTGGCGCAAGGGCAGGTGAACACGACGCCGAATGCGGCGGGACCGGGTTCTTCGAACCCGTCGATCGGCGGGGCGTCGGGGCTGGAGAATCTTTATATCGTCGATGGTGTGACGATCACCGACCAGGCGTTCGGGAGCATCGGCACCTTCAACCGCTATAAGGGCGCGCTGGGCACAGGCATCAACCTGGCCTTCGTCAAGGAGGTCGACATCAAGACGACCGCCTTTGAGCCCTCCTATGGCAAAGCGACCGGCGGCATCGTCCAGATCGTCACGAAATCCGGCGGCGATCACTATCATGGCGCGCTGGGCGCGTACTTCGCTCCTTCGCAGTTCTGGGCGAGCCGGTACCAGTTCTATCAGTTCGGTTATTTGCAGAGGAGCCCGTTCAGCACGCTTTCTCAGCCGGCGCTTGAGGCGGCAGCGGAGTTTGGAGGGTATGTTCCGGGGCTGAAGGACAAGATGTTCTTCTTCGGCGCGTTCGATCCTTCGCTGAACTCTACGTTTGTCGCTGCCAATCCGAATTCTCCCCCGCAGTCGACTGCTTTGGGTGTTCTTCACTCCAACACCACAACTGTGAGCTATGCAGGCAAGGTGAACTGGAAGGTCAACGACCGCGGCAACCTCGAGCTGACGGCGTTTGGCGATCCGGCGCGGCACAACTCCGTACCAAACCTGTGGGTGAGCCCGGATGGGCTCTCGAGTACCGCTCCGCTGACGACCTACAGTTCTTACAACTTCGGTTCGGAGGACTACCTGGCGCGTCTGGATTATGCACTCACGTCAACATGGACGGTGGATGCGGCCTATGCCTACAACCACAACCACTACAGCGAAATTCCATCGGACAACGTCTACCAGATCGCGAACAACGTTCCCACGTATCTACCGAATCCCTCGGGCGCGATCAGTACGGGTTTGGGAGCGTACGAGCCGTCCAAGAACAATACCTACAGCATTGAGGCCAATACTTCGAAGGTTGAGAGGCTGTGGGGCCAGCACACCTTCAACATCGGCTATCAGTACGACCACACGAACTTCCTGGATGAGCCCTTGCGCTCTGGACCGCTCTTTGCGATCCCGGGAACGAACTATCTGGGGAACCCTATTCCCAATGTCAAGCAATCGGCTATCGGGCAGATGAGCAATGCAATTTTCCAGATCATTCCTGCGAACGTGAAGAATCTCGCGGACCACACCTGCACGAAATGTCCACTGGTCGATGGCGCTTCTGTTTACGCGACCGTATACCGCGGAACGTATCAGGGTCTGTATGTGAACGCCCTTGGCCGTTACCACACCGCCTTTGGAGAGGACGTGTACGAGATGAACCGTCACGTGACCTTTGACATCGGGGTGCGGTACGAGATTCAGCGCGTGGCCGGAACACTGTTCAGCTATAACTTCGGACCGAGCTGGTCGCCCCGCATGGGCGTCAACGTTGATCCGATGGGCGATCAGAAGATGAAGATCTTTTTCAACTTCGGCCGCAACTACTGGGCGATGCCGTTGGATGCAGCGATCCGTCAGCTCGGCAACGAGCAGGACGCAACGAAGTATGCGTACTACCCGACGGTTGCCTCAAATGGAACGATCACCGTGACGCCGGATGCGGCCCACGCTCTGAACGGAACGCCACAATCAACAACGAACGGCATCGTGAGCACGTTCGGGTCGCCGAGCTTCACTTCGTCCACCGGTGAGGGCATTATTCCGGGAACGAGGCAGGAATACGAAGACGAGTATGTGTTCGGTGTTGAGCGCAATCTGTCGCAGTCGATGGTGTTCAAGATCCGATACTCGGACCGCCGTCTCGGGCGGGTGATCGAAGACATCGGATCACAGTCGCCTGAAGGCTCGACGATTGAGAATCCGGCGAACTTTACGGGTGGCATTGCGAACCCGAGCCCAGGCACGGATATTTCCACCAACGAGCAGGAGGTCACCTACACGCCTGCTCAATATTTCGCGGCGAATCCTGGCAACGTGACGGCGGCGACGTACAAGCCACCGGTACCGGGCTGCACGTACACGAACGACACCACCAATCCTAATGCGAACGGCGGCTTCTTTATCAGCCCCAACGGAACAACTGCCGGAGGCGCATGCTTCCTGAATGTGGCGACTGCAGCGGCGCCTCCGCCGGACGGCCTTCCCGATGGGTTCGTGAAGCCGGAGCGGCGCTACAACGCAGTTGAGATCCAGCTCGACAAGCGCTTCAACCATAATTGGCTTGCGTTTGTGAACCTGCGCTGGGGCAACCTGTGGGGCAACTACGAGGGTGCTTTCCGTAACGATAACGGCCAGGCCGACCCTGGAATCAGCTCGCTGTTCGACTTTACGCCGGGCAAGCTTGGCCTGTTGGGTGACCAGTTCGCAGCAGGTTACCTCAGCACGGACCGTCGCATGATTGGCAATCTCTTCCTCAGCTATAACGTGGGATCGAACACACGGTTTGTCTCCATGGCCAAGGGCCTCACGTTCGGACTTGGGTTGCGTGGCCAGTCGGGCGTTCCGCTCAGTTATCTGGCGGACCACCCGATTTACCTGAATCAGGGCGAGGTTCCGGTCGGTGGCCGCGGCGCGGCAGGCCGCACATCATCGTCAAGCCAACTCGACGTCCACCTCGACTATCCAGTGCACTTGTCCGAGCGATCCAGCCTAAAGCTGGCGATGGACATGTTCAATGTGACGAACAGCCAGTTTGAGACCGGCCGCGTGCAGTGGACACAACTGCCAACCACGCAGGCACCCAATCTCGACTACGGCCGTCCGTCGGCGTTCCAGGGACCGTTCTATGCCCGTGGGTCGGTGCGGTTCGAGTTTTAGCCGCAGTCGACTCTTCTACCCTGGAGGAGGGAGACCACTGGTCTTCCTCCTCTCGTTTCAAGGAGCAGCCGTTGGTTCGTTCAGGCCTGTTCGCCCTTCTGTCTTCTCGTCTCGTGTAGCGGATGGTGGCCCCGTTGTCCGCGTCGTGCGGGTTTGTGGACAAGGCGGACAAGGCGCTGCACAGCAACGCGGAGCGGGACAGTTTCATCGAGGCGTTCTGGAAGGCGCGCAATCCGACGGCGCGCCCGGACAATCCGTACAAGGAAGAGCGTTACCGGCGACTGCAGTATGCGAACGAGCACTACGGGCTTGCGCGGGCGCGTAACGGGTGGCGAACGGACCGGGGCCGGATCTAGGATAGAGCGAAGCAGAAATATCCGGTTGGTTGCGGCGTACTCCCATCACGGACACTAAGCGGCGGTCGCAGAGCGGCTTCGAACGGCGGATGACGGGCGACGGCTGCCCCGAAAGCGGCCACGGCCTTCCCGGAGCATGCTAAGATTCCGCGAGCATGCCCGGGAGGCAGTGGGTGCGTTATGAAGTCCGTGCAGATGTCGCGGGCGCTGACCATCGCAGGCATGCTTATCCTCGGGATCGGTGGGGGCTACGCGCAATCGAACCTCGCCTCGGTCAGCGGCGTGGTCAGCGATCCGAAGGGGGCTGTCGTTCCGGCAGCGGCGGTCTCGGCTATCAACACGGCAACGGGCGTCGATACCAAGACGGCTACGGACGCTGCGGGGTTCTATGCCATTCGTAACCTGTCGATCGGGGCTTACGCGCTGACGATCGAGCACCCGGGTTTCAGACGGTACATCCGGCAGGGGATGATCTTGACCACGGGACAGTCACTCGGTCTCGACGTGCAGCTCGAGCTTGGCGAGTTTAGCCAGACCATGAACGTAAATGGTGAGGCGTCGCTCCTCGAAACGCGCACGTCCGACATCGGGAACGTGGTGACATCGAAGAGCGTTGAAGCCTTGCCGCTTGCGAACCGCCTCACCCTGAACCTGGTTCAGCTCAGTGGGGCGGCAGTGTTCGTGGATAGCGTCACTCTGAGTACGGCTCCCGATTTCAGCCTGGCGGGAGGACGGACTGGGACCCCGATGGCTTGGCTCGATGGAGCGGATATCCAAAATCTGCGGCTCGGGACGGGTCTCATCACGATCGACCCCCCGGTGGATGCCATCCAAGAGGTCAGAGTCCTGGGAAACAACTATTCGGCGGAATACGGCGGCTCGTCTGGCGGAGTGATTGTGGAAACGACCAGGTCGGGAACGAATCAGTTCCACGGCAGCGCCTACGAGTTTTTCCGCAACGATGCCCTGGACGCGGCCGGCTATTTCGCTCCCGTGCAGAGTGGCGCGAAGCTCAAGCCAGAACTCCGATACAACGTGTTTGGCGGTAGCGTAGGCGGTCCGATCCGACGCGACGAGATTTTCTTCTTTTTCGCTTTTGAGGGAGATCCGCTGCGGCAGGGTAGCCCGGACATCCTAACGACGCCCACCGCTCTGCAACGTATCGGCAATTTTTCCCAGACCGTTAACTCAAAGGGTCAACTGATCCCGATTTACGATCCGGCCACGACGCGCGTTGTGAACGGCAAATTCGTGCGGGACCAATTTCCCGGCAACATCATTCCGCCCGATCGAATTGATCCGGTGGCGGCCAGGGTGATGAATTTCTATCCTCTGCCGAACCAGCCTTCTCCAAATTTGGCGGGGGGGAATAACTTCAGCGGTAATTTTGTTACCGGGGGGTCGACTTACTTTTACTTAATAAAGGCCGACTACGCTGGAGGCGCAAACGATCGGTTTTCGGGCTGGTACATCAACGAAGACGACTCTCCAAACAACACCAGCGTTTTTCCCGATCCAGCCGCCGACTCCCAAACCTTCAGTATCAACAATCACCATTACGGCTACGGCTCCTGGTTCCATATGTTCGGTCCGAACAGGATGAATGACTTGAGCACCACTTACACTTACCGGACCGACCACGCCCTAAGTTTCGGCCTGGGCGGGGATTATCCCTCCAAGCTGGGGCTGCAAGGCGTGCCAGAAGAGGCCTTCCCCAGATTCGCTGCTTCAGGCTTTAGCGCGCTCGGCTCGGCGCAGCAGGAGCGCCGCCAATATCCGATTAAAACGGTGACTGTCCTCGACAATTTGTCCTGGGTGCTCGGCCGGCACGCGCTGACGTTCGGTTTCCAGGAGACGCGCTCGATCAATAACGACGTCCTGCTCAGCGCCGTCTCCGGCTCGTTCAGCTTCTCCACCTTGCCCACCGGACTCCCCGGCAATTCGGCTTCCGGCAGTGGGCTGGCTTCGTTACTGCTGGGTTTTCCTACCAGCTTTAGCGAACTGGCGACGGAGGAGCTCGACCGCCGGAGTTGGTACCTGGCTGGCTTCGCCGGGGATGACTGGACGGTGAATTCCCAGCTGACGCTCAATCTCGGGCTGCGCTGGGAAACGGACACTCCCATGCTCGACGTCCACAACCGCATTAATGGGTTCGACCTGTCCGAGGTCAACCCGGTCTCCGGTACACACGGGGTGGTGAAGTTCGCGGGTGTGAACGGCTTTCCCACATCGGTTTACTCGGGCGACTGGAACAACTTCGGGCCACGGTTCGGCTTTGCCTGGGCGCCGCGCCGCTCAGAAAACACGGTGGTCCGTGGAGGCTATGGAGTCTTCTATTCGCACCCGTTCGATCAAGGTAATCCCATCGCCGCCGCCCTCGGCTTTAGCCTTTCCGCTAATCTCACCAGTCCCGATAACGGCATTACCGCGCCCTTCTACCTGCGCGATGGCGTCCCGGTCAGCGCCGCCGCGCCCGCACTCAATGACGCCTTCGGGGCAGTACCGGGCGGAGAGAATCCTAATACTGCAGTCACTTTTTTCGAGCGCCGGCGGAAAACCGGAACGTCGCAGCAATTCAATCTGGGCATCGAACACCGCTTGAGCGGAGGGTTTGTGGTGCAGGCCGCGGGTTTGGGTAACATTGCCCGCGACTTGCCCGGAGACAATCTGTCTCTCAATCAGATTCCGCCTTCAATTCTGGGAGCGCAGCACCAGTCGCAAACCGACCGCCCCTTTCCGCAATTTAGCAACGTCAGCGTCATTAGTCCTTCACTTGCATTCTCGAATTACTACGCTGGCGTGGTGCGATTGGAGAAGCGCTTTTCGAACGGGTACAGCGTCGGGGCGAGCTATACGTACTCCAGCTTTCTCGACAATTGCGATCATAACGGTGCTCCCACGCTCGGGGACGACGGCGGTTGCTATTCAAACTTTTACGACCGTGGCGCCGATTATGGTCCGGCCGCTAACGACATTCGCCATTACCTGATTTTCAACGGGGTCTATGAGCTGCCCTTCGGTTCGGGCAGGCGCTGGCTGGCGAATAGCGCCGCACGTTACTTGGCCGGGGGATGGACGCTGGCCAATATCACCACGATCCGGTCCGGGCCGCCCTTCACGGTGACGGCTCTGACGAATACGACGAATGCGTTCTCAGCAGGGGCGCTGCGGCCGAACGTTGTCCGAGATCCCAACCTGCCGTCGAGCCAGCGGTCGGTAAGCCGATGGTTTGATATTGAAGCCTTCCGGCAGCCCGTGCTGTTTCAGTTCGGCAATGAGGGTGTGGGGACGCTCCGAGCCGCCGGGCTGGTCAAGTTCGATTTTTCACTCCTGCGAAACTTCAGCCTGAATGGACGGACTCGTTTGGAGTTCCGCGGAGAATTCTTCAATGCTTTAACCACACAAACCTTGGGCTTCCGGGGGATACCTTCGGTTCGTCGAGCTTCGGCGTGATTAGTGCAGCTGGGCGGGCACGACAAGTTCAGTTGGGCGCCCGGATCGTCTTTTGATAGCCGCACACTTACGGACGGGGATCGAAACGTCGGGCGAGTTCCTGTACGCGAGGGTCGGAGCGGAGGTCGGCAAGTTGAGGATCGACGTTATAGTCCTCGAACCCAGTGCTTCGGTTTTGGTAAGCGGTATTGAGCCACTCAATTGCTTTGTTTTTGTCCCCCAAGATAGCGTAGTCACGCGCAATCCAAAACGCATTCTCCGGGACAGTCCCGCTCTTCGCTTGCTTTTCCGCCCAGTTGACCTCGCCCCGTAGAAGCACCGCTTTAGCTTCAGCATAGCCCGATGAGAGGTAACTTCGTTCCACTCTTGCGGCAAGATCGGCCTTAGATCCGAATCTTAGCGAGGCCACGAATTCCGCGATGGCTTCCTTTTGCATCGCCTTGTGCTCGTAAATTTCAGCCATGCGGCGATGGCGCCTTTCAGAGTCCAGGTCAGGATCGGGAACTTGATGAAACCATTCAAGCGCCTCGTCATATCGCCCGACAAAGTAAAGCGCAACGCCCAGATTGTTCTTCTTCTTGGGAGTTAGCGGGTCAAGCTCCTCTGCGCGCTCCAGCTCCGCGAGGGATTGATCAAACCGCCCGTAGTGGCGGAGATAAATGCCGTAGACCTGATGAGCCCAGGCGTTGCTTGGGTCGAGCGCGATGGCCCGCTGCAATTCTTTCTCGGCGATGGATTGCATCCCTCCACCAGCAGCGGTGGTGGTTAGCATCGAGACGTGGGCTTCGGACAGTGTCTCGTCGAGTTCGAGTGCTTTCTGCGCGGCAGCCCTTGCTTTTGGCAAGGTCTCCGCCAACGGCGCAATTCCAACCTGCCCCCATTGGAAGTATGCGTCCGATAGCCCAGCCCAGGCTTGCGCAAAACCGGGGTCCTTCTGAACGGCCTCTTGAAAGTATCTGAAGCCCTCCTTGAAGCCATCGCGGGTCCACTTGTCCATCTCGTACCGCCCTCTCAGATAGGCAATCTCGGCGTCAGGGTCGACTTGGCGGACGGGCGCCAGTCGGGCCTGTTCCTGCGGTTGCAAGTCCACCTTGATCTCGCCGGCGATGGCACGGGCGACCTGGCTCTGCAAAGCCAGAACGTCGCGCAAGTCGTGCTCGTAACTCTCCGCCCAAAGATTTCTGTCACTCCGCGCGTCAATCAACTGTGCGGTAATACGCACGCGGCTCCCCGAGCGCTCAACGGTGCCTTCTACCAACGCGTCCACATTCAGTTCATTGGCAATTTGCTTCAAAGGCTTCTTCGTCCCTTTGAACTGCATGGACGACGTTCGTGAAATGACCTTCAGCGTGCTGATCTTTGCCAGGTCTGTCGTCAATGCATCCGTCATGCCCTCGGCAAAGTATTCCTGGTCCGGGTCGCTGGAAAGATTTTCAAGCGGCAGCACGGCGAGGGATTGAATCGATTGTTGCGCGGTCCCTGGACGCGGCCGAGTTTCGGCCAAAAGTCTATCGCGCCATCGCGCGCCGTACGTCCCGATGAAAATGAAGAGGAGGGCGAGGACCCCGGCGCCGACCATTACCGGCATCCGGTACCGGCTCCATCGCCGGCCAGCCAAAGCCTGCACGGGTGGCTCGTGGCTTGTGGTTGGGCCAGGAGCTGCGGACTCTTCCTCCTCGACCGGCGCGATGAACCTGTACCCGCGCCGCGGCAAAGTTTCGATAAATCGTGAGCTCTCTCTCGAGTCACCGAGGGCTTCGCGCAGTTTCTTGATGGCAGAGTTCAGCCCAGAATCGAAATCGACGAACGTGTCTTCGGGCCACAATTCCTTTCCCAGCGCCTCCCGGGTGACCAACTCGCCCGGCTGTGCCAGCAGGATTGCCAGGATTTTCACCGGCTGCCCCTGAAGCTTGACCTTGTTTCCGTGCTTGCGCAGTTCCTCGGATCGAAAGTCAAGTTCAAACGCGCCGAAGCGCACGCATTGGCGAGAATTTGCCGGAGCTTCCATTAGGAATGCCCGCTTTCCGTGAGGCCACGAGGCTACCTTTCAGGTTAGTTAGAAGTCAATATTCCGCTCGCTAACCGATAAGTCTCTCCGTGGAAGCGACTTACAAAATCAGACACAAATCAGATGGCGTCCATTGACCCTTCTCGAACTCGGGGTGAAAGTCGAGAAATAAAGGAACTTGGAAGGATGCGCAGAATTCGGTAGTGGATCAGTTTGATGTGAACGACTCAACTTGCCGAAACCCGACTTTGCAGGAAATGCCTCTCGATTCTCAGGCCAGCCAAATCTGCCGGTGCAGCTAGGGCATCGCGGCAATCGCGAGCGAAAGGAGAAAGCATGCCACCACCACCCCTGCCCAAATCAAACATAATCAGACAAGATGTCACAAATGTTGGTCCAGTGTTTGATCCACCCACCTTGCCTAACAACGTAATCCAACAATTTGAAGAGTTCGCGGCTCCCCAGCCGACCCTCTTAACTGTCCAGCTTGAGAACGTCACCGCGTATTTTCAGGACGCTGTCGACCTGACGTCGCTGGCGAAGCAAATCACACCAGTTTCTATCACCGCCCCGAACAACTTCGCGTCGATCGAGGTGGTCGGGGACATCGTGAGCATAAACAGCGATCCTAATGTCAAAGGACTGTATCTTTCCAAGAACATCGTAACGATGTCCTCCCCCAAGGCAACGCCCGGCAGTGGCACGATGATCGCCGACGTGAAAATAGTGGGTTTTCGTCACGACATCGTCAAGATTCTCCGCCCGGACCCGAACGATCCTACGATGTGGCTGGAGGTAGGATCAATCACGGCAGCGGGAGTCAGTGGGCAGCCCCCCATCCCTCCCGGAGGACCTCTGGAGATTCAGGGTGGAGACTGGGCGATTACGGGAGGAACGGGAGCATTTCTGGGCGTGACTGGACAGATGGGCGGGCCGGGACCACCACCTCCTGGATCGACGCCTCCGGCCGCCCGTAACACTTCGGTCACGGAAGATCCCAGCTACCGGAGGATCAATATATCAAATGCAGCCAATGCATCTCCCCCTCCTCCCCCTGCCACTTGGACGGCGTATCTGTATGTGATCCCGCTGATGCCGCCGCAGGTCGTCGGAGTATGCCACGTCGCGCCCCCGGGCCACTACCTCCCACCGCCGGTCACGTACGACAATCCGGCTAGTGTTGGCGAAACACTGATCTTGTATGCCACCGGTCTCGGGCCTGTACGCTACTGGAACGTAGATGCTTGGGTAGATGTTCCTATCGGCCAATCGTTTCCCCCCGGCGCCACAGTTATCTCTCCGGTGACTGTAACCATCGGCGACACGACGATTCCGAGCTCGGCTCTGAGTGCACAAGGAGTCCCAGGTTTCAGCAATGGGTATTCGGTGGAATTCACTGTGCCCTCCGATTTTTCGTCAGGGGCGCTTCTTCCGATTCAGATCAGTTCGGCTTGGATTCAGAGTGCGGCGGTGAACGCGCTTTACGTGGCCGCAGGGTAGTTCCATCCATGGGGCCGGGTGGCTCACTCATCTCCCGACTCACCACACCATGGGTAAGGGCATCTGAAACCCGACTTTGCAGGAACTACCTACCAGTGTTCGAGTCGCGGCAGAGCAGGGCATCAGCGGCAAATCAAAGGATTCATATCACTTCCACACCAGCTTTGAAATCACGGGAACTGTCACTCTCGACGCGCCCCGCGATCCGGCCCAATCGTTCCCGCACTGAAGAATGCCGGTCGCACCGACCGGAAGCGGCAAAATTGGAGGAAGCACAATGAAGAGGATGAATCGTAGCGCAACGAAGTGGACTTTCGGCGTATGCATCTTGATGGTGACTCTACTGATCGGGCCCGCGGTCGCAAAGGCCGATGCGGTTCTGGACTGGAACCTGATTGCGGTAAACACGGCTATCGCAAACGGCCAGAGTCCATTCGCTCAGGCCCGATCCGCAGCAATCGTACAACTCGCTGTATTCGAATCCGTGAACGCTATCACGGGCGAGTATCATCCCTATCTTGGGACGATCGTAGCACCGCGAGATGCATCCCCCGAGGCTGCAGCCATTCAAGCTGCCTATCGCGTGCTTAGCACCTATTTCCCAGCTAGCGCCGCGACCCTCGACGCCGACCGCGCGAACTCCCTCTCGTTAATACCGGACGGTCAAGCCAAGAATGACGGCATAGCGACGGGCGACGCCGCAGCTCTTGCGATGATCGCTCTTCGTGCGAACGACGGTTCGTCGCCCGCGCAATTCAAGGTACCCGGGCCGGCCGTTCCCGGCGAATATCAGGCCACGCCGAGTTGTCCGATCATGAATGGAATCAAGGTCGGAACCTTGTTTCAATGGCAAAACGTAACGCCGTTCGGTATCCCGAGTGCCAGTGAGTTTCTCCTCGATCCGCCGCCGGCACTTGACAGCAACCAATACGCGAAAACCTACAACGAGGTGAAGACGGTAGGGAGCGCTAGCGCCAACAGCACAGAGCGGCCACAAGATCGGGCTAATGTCGTGCTCTACTACGCGGCCTCCACGCCAACCCAGGTTTTCAACCAGGCCGCAAGGCAGGTCGCGCAAGAACGCTGGCATTCGCTGTCCGAGAACGCCCGGGACTTTGCCCTAATCAACATGGCGCTCAGCGACGGCGCGGTCACTACATTCTTCAACAAGTACCACTACAACTTCTGGCGTCCCGAAACTGCAATCCATGCAGGTGACACGGACAGCAACCGGAAGACGGACCCCGATCCGAACTGGGCTCCATTCATCGTGGCCCCATGTTTCCCCAGCTATCCTTCAGCCCACGGCACCTTATCCGGTGCGGGAGCCGAGGTGATGAGACGTCTTTACGGCGAAGCTGGGCATGCGATCACGTTGTCCAACCCGGCAGTACCCACCATCGTGTTGCACTACGGATCATTCAAGCAGATCACCGACGACATCTCCGACGCTCGCGTTTACGGCGGAATTCATTTTCGAACCGACCAGGATGCAGGAGCGCGGCTGGGCCGAGATGTCGGCACAGTCGTCTACAAGAGCAACTTGCGTGCCATGCATGGGGTTGACCGAGATGATCACTGAATGATCGGTTCGAGAACGGCTCGCCACTCGGTCGGCCAATCGGAAACAATCCCACCGACCGGCGCTCTTAACTTGGCGTCGTCGTCCCCGGAAAACGGATCCGCTTGTTCCGGATTCGAAGCTGACCCACTACCCAGAATTTCGCGCGATGACAGTAAGCATGCGAGCGTAAGCAACTCGGCTTATCAGGACACCTTGTCATGAAATCGCAATCGCGAAAGCATCTTTGGTTTTCAAGGATGGTGTTCGCCCTTTCATTGGGCCTGCTATTTCTGCCAACTGGGTGCGGAAACCCTTCAACGCCGGCCACACCCCATGCCCCGTCTTCGGTATCTGTCGCCATTGTTCCCTCGACGGCGACGGTACCGGAGGGTGGGTCACTATCTTTTCTCGCCACATTAAAAGGGGCGGCCACTACCACGGTCACGTGGTCAGTTCAAGAGGGCACGACCGGAGGCTCGATCACGAGCGCAGGGGTATACAGCGCCCCGAACACGTTGGGAACGTACCATGTGGTCGCCACAAGCGCGGCCGACGCGACAACGAGCGCATCCGCAGTCGTCACGATAGGGCCTCCGGCCGGCAACTTCACCGCGGTTGGCAACATGACCACAGCGCGTGCCGACCACACAGCAACACTGCTTCGTAACGGCAAGGTCTTGATCGCCGGGGGTAGCGGCGACGGTTTCCAAGCCCTTGCCAGCGCCGAGCTCTACGACCCTTCCACCCGCACGTTCGCCCCCACCGGCAGCATGATCATGCCTCGCTCTGGACACTCGGCAACACTGCTGGCTGACGGCCGCGTCTTGATCGCTGGCGGTAGTCAAGACGTAAACCTCGGCACTTCCGTCTTTACTGCAGAGATCTACGATCCTTCTACGGGAGCTTTCACCGCCACAGGCGATTTGACCTCGATTGGCGGAGAAGTATTTGCCAGCCCTGGGAACGTGACGACCCTGCTTCCGGACGGGAGGGTCTTTGTCGCGGCCGCCAACAATGCCGAAATCTATGATCCCCATAGCGGCACTTTCACCCCCACAGGCCCATACGTGGATCTGAGTGACGCGTATGGAATCACCGTCACTTTGCTCACCAACGGCAAGGTCCTGGTCAACGGGTGCTCCAACGCAAACGGACAGTGTAGCGTTGGGGTGACACAGCTCTTCGATCCGCAGAGCGGAACCTTCGGCGTGACCGGCCCGATGATGCTTAAGAGCTTTCCGGACTATGGGTACACCGCGGCGTTGCTCACGGACGGTAGAGTCTTGTTTCTAGGCAGTGGCGATTTCGGCTTCGCCGATGCTGAGGTCTACGACCCGGCGGCTGAGACGTTCGCTTCCATTGGAGGCGCGGTCAGTCAAGAAATCGCCCCTGCTGCCCGCCTTACCGATGGAACGGTCTTGATTGCCGGTGGCCAGGTGCCCGGGGGGAATGGGAGCACCAATGCGGAGCTTTATGTACCCGCTACCGGCACGTTCGAGCCTGTGGGTGAGATGACCGGAGGCCGCCATTCGCACACAGCCACTCCGCTCCCCGATGACACAGTTCTGATCACTGGCGGCTTTAGCAGCTGGCCGGATCCGACGTTCAGCGCCGAAGTTTATAAAGCTCGATGACCTTCAAGCCGGGCAAACCCTTGCTTGGAGAAGTCCCATGAAGACTATCCGTGCGACTTCGACAATCTGCACAGTTTCACGAATGGAATCGCCCGCTTGTTTCTGCTGGTTGGATCTAAGGGCGGGGTCGTCTGGCATATCGGGTCGGGGCTTCAAAACGATGGCAGCTCCGGTATGAAGCCGCTGATTCGGGGCTGTTGAGCCCGGAACTGGCGCCAGGAATCAGGAGGGTTAGAGGCGTGAAACAAACTTGGCTCGCGGGTCGGCAACTGGCTCAATCGCGACCAGGCTCGCTTGCTGCTTGAGAAAGCAGATGGCGAGAGCCTCCGTTGCACCCGTGACGTAGCCATGATCTCCATTCTGCTCGGATGTGGACTCCGACGGGCAGAACTGGTGGCCCTTAAGAAGGAAGACGTCCAATTCCGGCAGGGGCATTGGGCAATCGTGGATTTCATCGGAAAGGGCGGCCGTATCCGCACGGTTCCCGTGCCGGTCTGGGTAAAGAGTGCCATCGACAGGTGGATAACAGCAGCGAATGTGACGGACAGTCGAGTTTTCAGAGCAGTCAGCCGGCACGGAAACACGTGTCTCTGAAAACGTGGTCTGGTTATCCATCTGCAACTCGATCCTCCCTGTTCGGCCGCTCTGCGCCCTTCGAATCGATGGACGAGAGCATGTAAGTTCCAGGGGTGAGTACGAGAGCGGCACCGGTGTTTCCCGGATGGTTGACCGCACTGTAAAGCTCTTCCATACGCGAAATCTGAATCACTTGAGCCACCGCAACAACTCGCACGATGAGCATGACCAGCCAGAGTAAGATGCACTTACCTGAAAAATTCATTTTTCACGTTCAGTCTCCTTCCTTTGTGCCGGCGGTGCGCCGGATATTCATTGGCCAATGAGGCAAAAAAGGCACAGCGCTCGCGTAGGTGCTTTCCGAATGCACTTATGCAACAACGGCGTGCGTCCCGAATTCCGATGGGAGAACCAAGGGTCAATGCCGAGAGAGTTGACCTTCTCACTCTCTCGGCCAGCTTCAGAACAGACTTGTAATAGGGGTGTTAACAGTGATCCGCGTCGCCGCGATAACGCCCGTAAATGTCACAGCGGGTTGTCCATTTGCTGTATAGGCCGTGAGCGTGTACGTACCGGAAAAGTGGTTCCCGTCTGGGTGCAGCGTGACGTTTTCGATAATTTGAGTCCCAGCCGAGGGATTTCCAATGCCGCCGGGCGCGTTCGCAGGATCATTTCCTCCCCAGGGAATGTGATTCAAGCGGTAGTTCCACTTACTGGTCTTCTCCCAGATTCCCAGACAGACGTTTCCGTCCTGCGCCGGCCGGTTGGAGTTCATGATCTCGGTACCGTCTTTGTGCCAGACAGCGACGGCGTTATCAGTCACGAAGTCTTGGATAGGCAATCCGTTCTGCGTATGCGCCGTAAAGACCACATGCCACATCCCCACGATTGATGGTCCGCCATCCTCGTTGTCGTCCCCTTTTTCGAACGCAGTCCGCACCAGGCGTGCACCGCTAATATTCGAGCTATTCCAACTGGCGGGCCCAACTAACTTGGGCAGTCCGCATTGTGCAAATGCGTTTGGAAATGTCATCGAAGCAAGCGCTACCGCAACTATGGCAAGCGCAGATCGCCGTAATGTGAGTTTCATATTTCTGCTCCTTAACCGGACGCGCCGGTAAATCGTGGGTGTAAGGCCGAAGTACAAGCCGACGGTGCATGATCCGCAATTCCCCGAACCTCCCTTAAATGTGGAACAAATATCCTCTCGCCTTTTCTGGCAGTTACGGTCATCCTTGAGGGTCTGGGTTCCTGTAAGGAGTTGCGGGAAAAGCCATGGCGACAGGTTCCGAAACAATCAAGGCACAAAAAAGCTCGGTTTGCTGACTTTGAGCTCGACCTTTCCTCGGGTGAACTTATCCGAAACGGCCGCCGGCTCCGCTTGCAGGGTCGGCCTTTCCAGGTCCTTTGCGTTGCTTGATCGGTGCGGACAGGTCGTCACATGTGAGGAGTTGCAGCACCAGCTCTGGCCGGGTGAAACCTTCGTACGCTTTGAAACGAACAGGGCCGCGCAGCAACCGATTCATTCTGGCTTAGACGGAGCCACGTGAGACGAATTGTGTGTGCAATCGGTCCGGCGTTGCTTGCGCTTGCCGCGCCCCTCGCCCGCCGAGCAACTATCAGCAGCCGATCACTCAATGAGTGACTCGCCCTGTCGCAAGTTGAGAAATGGGCTTGCCGAAAAGACGACTTTGCGGGAACTACGAATTACTTCCGGTTTGCCCGTCACCCGCCCGCAACCCGCAGTCGACGGCCGTAAGCTTCAGAGATGCCAGCATCGTGTAGCTCCTGCCGAGTGGGCCGCGATCTCGAGTTTTCTCAAGTTCCCGCATCCCGTCCAAGCTCCGAGTCTGAATCGTCGCGTTTAGCCTTTCCCTTATCGCTAGAACGATAGTCGAAGAGCCAACTGGACGATGCGCGGCGCTCCTGCAGCCGAAATTGTACCGAACGCCGGACTCTTCTCGTTGCTGTTCGGCGAGGTCATGTTGACATTGTTGAAGACGTTGAAGACCTCACCTCGAAACTGAAGAGTGACCTCTTGGTGGATAGGGAATGCCTTGGCCACCGATAGATCAGTGTCAACATAGTTGGGCCCGCACAACATGTTGAAGGGCGCATTTCCATAGGGAGTTCCCGGAAGTGGAGCGGCAAAGGCAGCTGTATTGAAGAACGCGGATTTCCTCGCGAACCTGTCTCGTGCAGCTGGTAGATGCGGATTCGCAATGACATTCGGACGGTCGTTGTTGGTTCCGTCGAAGTTTGTGTCAGTTCCAGAGATCACATTGAATGGCTGACCTGACCGCAGGATCGTGACGCCGCTAATCTGCCAACCGCTCAACAACTGCTTTCCAACGAACCCCAAGTAGTGGAATTCCGGTGCGGTAAAGATATACGACGCCACAAAATTATAGGGAACGTCAATATCAAGAACTCCGCGGGAACTGTTCAGATCGTAGGCATTCGTTGGCGGTCCGTAACCGATCACCTTCGACCAAACAAAGCTGGTCTGGATAGAGAAGTAACGATCGAACCGGCGTTCCAGAGTCGCCTGCAGCGAGTGATATGACGTATTTGCAACTGGCGCAGACAGCGAGATGGATGCGAACGTATAGGTCGATGGCGTGGGCTGGTAAGGGCGACGATTGTTTTGGCCGGCAGTGGTACCACACGTAGCACTAATGCACTTCGAGTTATAGATTGGCGAATTCTCGTCAAATGTGATGTAGAAGTGACGGCCCACATTCCCGACATAATCGATCTCGGAGCTCCACTTTGAGCCGAATTGCTGTTGCAGTCCTAAGCTGAATTGCTGAACAGACGGGATGTCACGGATGTGAGGTGGAAGGCTGAAGATATTTGCTCCGGAGAGAAAGACAGCATTCGAAGGACTAAGAATGTAAGGAAATGGATCAGGATTAGGTGCAAATGGCGTCACCAGGTTAGGTGTTCTCGCAACCGTTACGGAACGAGAAAATGGCTGTTGCACGAGCGTCCCAAGCGTCGTTGCGTACTCCAAAGGAGAATAGAAGAGACCGTAGGCACCTCGAAGCGATGTCAAGCCGTTGCCGAACGGGTCGTAGGCGAATCCGAATCGGGGCGCAATCGTATTCCATGGAGTATGCAGGATTCCATCTGGAATTCCATCATCTCCGGCGGTCAGGAGTCCTAGCGGGGCTGCTGGAAAGCGCGTGGATCGAACACCTGCTACGAAGGTGCCTGTATTGTTTTGGCCAGCGTGCGGAGGATAGTACTCCCAGCGCATACCCAGATTGAGAGTAAGTTTGCGAGTAAAGCGCCAGTCGTCTTGGGCGTAGAGCGATGGGTCCTGCGAATGCAAACGGAAATGAACACCGTTGTTTTGCGTGAGAGAACCCATGCCGAGCAGGAAATCGACGAGAGCGCTGCCGGTTGCGGCCCCGGTGAAGTTGAAGAGTCCGTTCGTAGCCCCAGCGCCTGTATTGGAGGCGTGATGCCACATGTAGGCGCCGCCAATCTTCAATTCATGGACGTTACGCGCCCAATCGAAGGTGTCGGAGATACCGAGTGCCGATGACACTGCGTTGGAGGGGCCCGCCTGGTTCGTCCCCATCTGCCAGTAACCTGATATTCCGAAATAGGGTTGCGTACTGTAGTCCGAGCCTGTAGCCGCCTGACTGCCAAGAGCTGGCAGGAGACGCTGATTTCCATATTCACCTTCAACAATGTAGTGATTTAGCGAATAGTATGCTCGTACGGAATTGACCCTAGCCGGCGAGAGGGTCCAGATATCACTCGTCACAATGGTGTACTGCCCCTCATAATTCTGCATGCCTCCGTAACCTGGAATCTGGTTGCCCCCGACAAGTGGGTTGTTCGCATTGCCGCGCGAATTAAAGTAGATGGTGGAGAGTTGGTGAGTCGACGTTTGAAAGTCTACGCGCGCCAGTCCCTGATCTACGTTGATATTGGCGTTGGCCGTCTGCTCCGCTGGATGGCCATAGTTCGGTCCGGGAGTCGAGCTGCCTAGAGGAACGAACTTAAGAGCGTTTTGAGCGACAGGATCGAGGAGATTTGGGCAGATTCGATATTGGACACCAAGACAAGAGACACTTGGCTGCAATGATGGTGGAGTGTTTCGGAAATCTCCGGCACGCTCAAGAGCGGTTGGTGTGGTCAGTGAGGTGGAGCTTACATTTCCCGGCTGTCTCGTCCGTAATCCTTGATAGGACAGAAAGAAGAAGCCGTGACGGTTGGTCATTGGCATCGGACCGCCCGTGTTCCCTCCAAACTGGTTCTGACGCAAGGGTGTTACCGAGGATAGAAACCAATTCTTCGCATTGAAGACACTGTTGCGAAGATAGTCATATGCGAGGCCATGGTATTGGCTGGTGCCCGAGCGAGTGATGACGTTGACAACGCCACCTGGGAGACGGCCGAACTCCGCATCGAAATTACTCGTCAATACTCGAAACTCATAGAGAGCATCCGGGTTTGGCACCAGGTTTCCTCCAAGTTGCAAGTCGGTGTTGTAAGCCCCATCGAGATAAAAGGCTGCACCGCGAGCGATACCGTTAATCGTTAGTTGAGTTCCAACGCGAGATCCGGTTGGGCTATCGGGGATGTAGTTCGTCACACCGGGAACAATTTGAACGAGGTCGTATGCGTTCCGCCCGTTCAACGGAAGATCTTGAATGCGCCTCTGGTCTACGGTGCTGCCAATCTGAGATTCCCGTGTATCGACGAGAGCGGTCTGGGCATCGACCGTAATGTTCTGCTTCATAGAACCAGGCTGCAAAATGAAGCTGACACGAACATTCTGGTTGGCATCGAGCCTGATATTCTGCTGCGTTTGCGATTCGAACCCCGTCTTCTGTACGAAGACTGTGTAATCACCCGGATCGACAACCAGGAAGACGTAATCTCCCAGAGCGTTGGTCTTGGCCGTCTTGGACACAGACGTAGACACGCTTGCCGCGAGCACCGTGGCCTCCGGAATTACAGCGCCAGAGGAGTCCGTGATGGTTCCGGAGATGGAACCGCTCGTTGTTTGACCTGAAGCGAATGGGAGGAGTGCACAACCCAGGGCGGACAGACCGATTCGGTGGAAGAATCCGCGAAGATTGCAAGCATTGCGCATGGTCTTCCGGTCTGTTGCGGTGCAGCAACCGAGGAACCCAATGTTCAGTTGGCAAACTAACATGCCATCTATCGTTGTTCTAGTGGATTGTGTTTCTTGGTCTCCAGCAGATCGCTTATCAGAGGCCAACGTTTTCCTGGCGGCGGCCTTTATCGCATCAAGAGCGGACATCCGGTTGTCGCGGCCCGAGTCATCGGCCAACGAGAACGACGGCTTGTGAGATTTATCACTGGTAGACCTCCGCACTTGCTGTAGCCCCGAGCGACGAATCACAGCAGCTCCCCCTGCCTCCAACGAGGAGGACGCTCCCATTGGGCAACAGGGTCGCGGTGTGGTTAAATCGCCGTTGTCTCATCGTCGGACCCGGACTGAAGGCCCCAGTTGCAGGGTTATAGATTTCGGAATCAGTAACGGGAACCAGCGTGTAGGACGCTGGTACGGGGCCCGGACCCTCTCTATATCCGCCGGCGGTAAGAACCGTCCCGTCGGGCAACAGCGTGGCGGTATATCCGAAACGCAGGGTAGCCATCGTCCCGGTAGGCGTGAATTTTCCGGTCGCTGGGTCGTAGACCTCAGCGGGCGCCGGCGCCGAAAAATCGGAATTCGCCTCGCCCGAGAGAAGGACCCTTCCGTCGGCAAGTAGCGTTGCGGCGCCGACCGATGAGGACGTCTTGCCAACTGGCGCAAAGGCGTTCGTTGACGGGTCAAATAGCTCCGCGTCGGCGTCATCTCCGGTGATAAGAACCTTGCCGTTCGCTAACGGGGTCGCGAAATGGAGGATCCGCGGCTTTCCCATATCGCCAACCCGTGTGAAGATGCCCGAAGCCGGATCGTATATCTCGGCTGTTTGTAGGGCGTGGAAGCTCGAATCGTAGCCGCCCGTGATGAGAACCCTGCCATCTTTTAGGAGTGCGGCGGCGTGCAGGTAGCGTGCGACAGACATGCTTCCGGTAGTCTGCAGCGTTCCGCTACTAGTTTTCAGCAACTCGGCACTCGCCGCCTCAGTGATCTGAGTTTCACTTTCGGCAGAGATGCCTCCTGTGAATAAGACATCACCATTCGGGAGAAGCGTCGCGGTGTGGAAGACTCGCTGCAGTTTTCCTGCCGGTTGAAATGTACCGGTCGCCGGATCGAAGATCTCGTCCTGGTCTAGAACGTCGGTCCCATCATCAACTGTGGTCGACTCGACACCTCCTCCACCGATATATACCTTTCCGTTCGGCAGCAAAGTCGCCGTATGACCATATCGTGCGTTCGCCAAACTTCCCGTCGAGGTGAATCCGGCAGAGTCGACGGTGACCGTGGCCGTAGCACTCTTGGAAGGATCGGCCTTGGAGGTTGCGATCACGTGGTACACCCCCATACCGGTCGAAGCGGTATAGGTTCCGGTGTCACTTACCGATCCCCCTCTTGCGCCCTCCTGCACACTCCAAGTCACGGTTTGGTCGTTTGCGTTGACTACGGAGGCGGCAAAATTCCAGGTATTGCCGCTTTTGATGAACAAAGAGTCCGGGGATACGGTGACCGACAAGGGATACGGAGCCGGGGCCGTGATCGAGACTTGAGGCAACCCCGACTGGCCGCACCCAGTCACGAACAAAGTAAGTTGAACGGCGAGACATGAGGTTGCAACGCCCAAAAAGCCGAGTCGTTTCATAAGAGTCTTCCCTGAATTCTCCGTTCACTATCGCTTCTGTGGACGACTACACGGCTCAGCGAGCCAATTTGCAATTCGCGGAATCTCCCCAGAAGGTGAAACAAATGTCCCCTTGTATTTCGTGTGGGTTACGAGCATCCTTGAGCTAGTCTGGTTCCTGTCGAGCAAGGCCGGGGGAAGCCATGGCGACAAGCGCTGCAGCAGTCAAAGCCCAATTTGCGGACTTCGAACTTGATCTTCCCTCGGGCGAGTTGACCCGGGATGGTCATCGCTTGCGACTGCAAGGGCAGCCGTTCCTGGTTTTGTGTGTTTTGCTTGATCACTCTGGACAGGTGGTGACGCGCGAGGAGCTGCAGCAACAGCTCTGGCCTCACGAGACCTTTGTCGATTTCGATCATGGCCTGAACAAGGCAATTGCGAAGTTAAGGGAAGCGCTCGAGGATCCAAAGGCCTCGTCCAGGCTGATTGAGACAATTCCGCGTCGGGGCTACCGGTTCAATGCAAAGGTAGATTGGGTGGCCTCAGACGGGGCTAAGCCGGTTGGGGATGTGCCAGTGCGACCGCGTCGTCATTCTGTGGGCAGGTATTGGCTCCTCGGCGGCCTCGCGTTGGCGTTGGTGACGACACTATGGTTTAGCCGGCGAACTGTCGGCGGTTGGCTCACGCCCCGCCCCGCGATTCAATCGGTTGCAGTGTTGCCCTTGACGAACCTTTCCAATGATCCTGAGCAGGAATACTTCGCGGACGGAATCACAGAGCAACTCATCACCGATCTCTCGTATGCAAAGCCGCTTCGAGTGCTCTCACGTTCTTCGACGATCGGATTCAAGGGATCGCATCCGTCCATCCCGCAAATAGCCGATCAGCTGCACGTCGACGCCTTGATCGAGGGAACGGTGCTTCGTGTGAACGACACGGTCCGTGTAACCGTTCGACTCACGGCAGTCAAGCCAGAGCGGCAGTTATGGGCGGCCTCCTACGAACGCAACCTAGACGATGCGATCACATTGCAGAACCAACTTGCCGCAGACGCAGTCAGCCAGATGCGAGCGCAGCTGACGCCAGAGGGACACACGCAACTGTTGGAGCGGCGGATCAACCCAGCCGCGTATGACGAATATCTCCAGGCTCGTTTTCTTCTTCATCAGGAGACATCACAGAAGGACAGAGCTATACCGCATTTGGAGCAGGCGATTCGCCTGGACCCGAACTTTGCAGCAGCTTACGCTGCTCTCGGCGAGGCGTGGGGAATGGAGGGCGTGTGGGGAAAGACGGGAGCGCGCGAATCGTACGCGAAGGCATTGGAATACTCACAAAAGGCTGTAAGTCTCGATACGACCTCCTCAGAGGCCTACTCTTCTCTGGGGCACTCACTTATGCAGAGCCGCCGATGGAACCAGGCAGAGGTGGCCTTACGACACGCCATCAAGCTGGACTCCAATAACCCCTACGCGACGGAGTATCTTGCATTAGCCCTATCCCAAAAGGGCCGAAATGAAGAGAGTGTGCAGATCAGTCAGGAATTGGCGCTTGCCAATCCTATAGCCATTGATTTTCGCCGCGTCTACGCTCTCACGCTGTTTCATGCGCGAAGGTACGACGAGGCGATTGCAGAATGCGAACGCCTCATTGCGTTGGACCCGAACCATCTCCCAACCTACGGAACGTATGGCAGCGCCCTCGTCGAAAAGGGGCGATTTCGAGAAGCTGAGGCCGCTTTTAATCACGGTGAAATGGCGATGAATCCCGGGATCCGTGCGTGGTTGTACGCGCGGCAAGGCAATGCCGCCGCCGCACGCCAGGTTCTGAAGGATAGTGTTTCTTCTCCGATCAATTCACGTACCGCAGTTGCGCACTATCTTGTGGGAGATCAGGAGACCGGGCTAGCGGAGCTGGACTATCTCGCGAATGAGGTGTGGTCCATAAAAACCTATACGCTCAGAGTTGATCCAACATTCGACCCGATGCGCAATGATCCGCGCTTTACCGCCATTGTGAAACGGACAGGACTGTACGACAACTGAAATCCGCTTTCAAGCGGTGAATTTCGAGTCCGTCGACGAGCACGCTGGTCTCCGCTAAAACATTGAAAAGACTCGGGGATGTTTAATCCACCTTAAGAGGATGTTGGCGGAATTGTGACTCTTCCTTGTTCCGGCTATCACGTGGACAGGGGTAAAGCCCGTGCCGCCACGTGATCATTTTCGAAGCCTTCTGTCCTGCTGCCTTGGGGTGTCGTTTCTGGCGGGATGCAATGTTCTCCATCCCACACCTGCAGTCACCGCTACCAGTCCACCCTCCGACAGCGCGACGAATGGCGGAACGGCTAAAGAGAGCTGCTCAGGCGGACCTGTCCTAAATATCGTTGAGCCGAGTATCTATCTGGTCCAATCTGGCCGCGAGCCTAACTCGGTCCTCGTCTTCCCCCAGCAAGCAAGCGGATCTACGTTGCCGACCGCGGAGATTCCGGGTACGTTGGTTTCTTTGGACGCCGCCGGAGATATATATGTTCTTTCTCCGTCGGGTTCCTGCATCGTCGAATACCCCGCTGCTACGGTTGCCGGTGCCTCAGCAAGATTCTTACCCGTTGGTCCCGGCACAAAGATCTCAGCAGTAACAGATATGGCCGTTACAGCCGACGGACAGATCTATATCTCTGATGGCAGGGGGATTGCGGTATTCGATCCAACAGCCACCGGTGATGTCGACCCAACGCGCTACATCGTTCCTTCGGGGATTACGCCTGGCCTGATCGCCGTCGATAGTTCGGACAACCTGTACGTGCAAGATACTACTGACTCGTCGGTCGCCATCTTTGGGCCGACCGCCGCAGGTTTAGTTGTCCCCTCCCGAAGGATTACAGGCCAACTTACTTCCGACCACACCAATTTCGGGATGGCGATAGACTCCATGGGCAATCTCTACGTGCTTTGCATATGGGTACCTACAGGCCAGACCGGAAACTATATGTTCGGGGTCCTCGAGTTTAGTCCCACAGCCGATGGGAATGCAGCGCCAATCCGGCAGATTACGTCACCTGATATATATCCGTGGTCGGGCGGCCCTGGTCTAGGCCTGGATTCAGCGGGAATGATTTACATCACCGCAGGACCACCAATTGGTGGCACGCAGACTGTCTTCGAATTTCCCGCCAACGCATCCGGCAGTGTCCACCCATCCAATATCGTCACTTCGCCTGTGTGGACCGACACTTGGGTGTCTCATATTACGGTGCATTAGCGCTGAAAGGTACAGGTGAACGTCGATGATTCGTGGCCAGGATTCAGTGCATCCTCCCGCCATCGCTCTATTGGCAGCAGCATTGCACCATCCAATGCACTCACGTCGCGCCACAACGGCTTGCTGTTGGCCAACGCTTCGCTGTTCTCTTCGTATCCCTATGCGGCGGATGCGCCTCGGTCTCGCCTATACAGAGCGCTCTAACTATACCAACTACACCAACTACACCTACTACACGATCTTTGGTTTACTAATCCGCGCGGAACGCCAGGGGCCGAGTCCCAATCTAGGCTCGAGCCGAAGTTCCCGAAGACGGGTTTTCGGCAACTTCAACCGATCTTGCCGAAACAAGACTGTCCGGGTAGTTATGCAGAAATGGTTCGGTCAAGAAGATGCAACGATCAGCGCAGCTCAATGGGTGATTTGGCCTGTTGTCACCAATTGACCAGTGAACTTACCGAAAAGCCGACTTGCAGGCACTACGAAAGATCACTTCCCTTAAGCCGACTTCAGGGGACTAATCCGACTCAACCGCTCTGCGAGTGCGACGCACACACGCAGGTGTGACGCAGTCCTTTAGCCTGGTGCTTAGGGTTGTGGCATGGGCGGGGTCTTGGGTGTCCAGTTGGATATGCCGGCGGCACGGTCCTTATAGAACTGCTGCACGAAGTAGAAGGCCTGCTTGCGCTTGCCGTCTTCAGCGATGAGGCCTTTGCGGTTAAAGCCATCCTGTAGCCCCGGGATGTTGCGGCCGGGAGAGCGGAAATCCATGAGCACCCAAGGTATCAGGCCACATATCTGCGGGATTTTGCTGAACATCACAAACTGGTGCTGATAGACGCTAAGCTGCTGCTCCTCGCGCCAGCGATCCATTTTCACGCCGTGCAGCCCTTGCTTGGCTTCGGCGCCGAACTCTGAAATGAGAATGGGTTTCTGGGGAAGGTGCCATTCGATCTTGTCGGCATCATCCGGCGTGCCTTCGTACCAGCCGATATATTCATTTTGCCCGACGACGTCCAACGCATCGGCGAACTTATCGTTCTGGACCATGCTGAAGCCGTTGCGGTGCGGGCCGATGAGGGCCGAAGTGATGAGCCGCGTGGGATCTGATTTGCGTGCTTCATTGGCAAGATTGGTGAGGAACTCTGTGCGGGCGGGATTGTTAGGAGTTTCATTGGAGACGGACCACAAGATCACAGAAGCCTTGTTGTGATCGCGGCGGATCATCTCGTGGAGCATGGTCACAGCCTTGGCGTAGACCTCGGGCTTGTCAAAGGAAATGTGCTGCCAAAGTGGAATTTCTGACCAGATCATGATGCCTTCACGATCGGCGGTCCGTTCCATCCGCTCGTCGTGAGGATAGTGGGCCAGGCGTACGAAGTTAGCATTGAGGTCGTTGAGGAAGCCGAAGATGGCGGCGACGTCTGCGTCACTGTTGACGCGGCCCGTGCGAACGGGAGCTTCAGCGTGTGCGTTGACTCCGCGAAGGAAGACGGGCTCGCCATTGAGCAGGATTTTCAGTCCCTCGACACGAATGTCGCGGAAGCCGATTTGCTCGGTAAGGGAGTCGGTTCCCGCGGAGAGGGTGACCTTGTAGAGCCGCGGATGACCTGGCCCCCATAGAACGAGATCGCGGGCCGGAACGCTGAAATCCGCGCGGCCGCCTGCATCAGTGCGAGCGGTGGCGTGAACTTCAGCTTCTGGTATATCCACGGTGACGGGCATGCCTGCCGTTGCACCTTCGACGTGAACGTACCCAGTGATATTGTGAGGGCCCGCGGCGGTGAACTGCGCAGGATGCTCAAGCTGCACTTCGTAGTCATCAATGAAGCTGGATGGCACGTTAACAAGCGAGACATCGCGGGTGAGTCCGCCGTAGTCGAACCAGTCGTAGCTTACCGACGGAATGTCGTCCTGATGGCGGGTGGAATCAACCGCGATCACCACGTAATTGGAACCTGCGTGTACAGCCTGGGTCACCTCGCAATCGAAAGGTGTAAAGCCGCCTTCGTGGTCGCAGATGCGCTTGCCGTTGACCCACACGTGAGACATGTAATTGGCTGCGCCGATATGCAGGAAGGTGCGCGTGTTCGGGCGGGGCTGGAAGTCGAAGTCACGCTGATACCAGACCACGCCTTCGAAACGAAACAACGTTGGTTCCTGTGTGTTCCAGTCCCCTGGGACGCGGAGGGTGGGGGCCGTGGCGAAATCGTACTCGTCGTTGTGCGGGCCCGTAGAGATGTTGGGGTGAGTATTGAGGGCGTAGCCGTTATCGCGCACCTCTCCACGGTCATTGTAGAGAGCCTTGGCCGGAGGCTGGTCGACCAGGTAGTGCCAGCGGCCGTTGAGGGACGTGGTCTCACGTTGATCAACGCCGACGAGCAGGGTTTTCAGAGGCTGTGAACCGATATTTGGGACGGGTTGGTCCGGTCGCTGTGCCAAGGAGACGGTCAACCATGTGGTGAGCGCAAGTGTTGTGGCAATCGAGGAAAGGCGTCTGAAGGATAGAAGGCAAACGAACGGCATAGCGTCTCTCCACATAACATTGCGTAACGGCCGTGAGCAGAACGAAACAGCAGCGGGATGGTTCCGCTGCTGCTTCATCAACAAAGATTCCCGTTGATCAAAAAGTGAATTTTCCGCCGAACTGCATTTGACGGGGAGGGTAGGCGCTGCTGAGGCGGCCGAACGACGTCCCGCTGGTGGCTGTAGTCCCCATGCCGCTGTAATTGGTGTGGTTGAAGACATTGAAGAAATCAGCCTGAAGCCGGAACTGAAGGCGTTCATGAATGGTGAACATCTTCGCGATGTTGGCGTCGGTTTGGTTCAGATTAGGCAGCACTACCTGCCCGTTCCCGGAGTTGCCGAACGCACCTGCTGAGGGTGCGGTGAAAGCAGCGGGGTTGACCCACTGACGCTGGTGGCTCGGCAGCGTGCAGCACGGTCCCTTTGCATATACAGACTGGCCAGCGACAAAGTTGGCGCGGCGCGTGCCAAGTGTGGGTGCGCTGGCTGTGATGTTGTAGAACGGACCAGTCTGAAACCGAGTGACAACTGTGATCATAAAGCCGCCGAGGCCTTCGCGCAGGGCGACGTTGCGGCCCGCGAAGCTCGGCAACTGGTAGTTCGCTGTGGCGACGAAGGCGTGCTTGCGGTCTATGTTCAGCTCGCCATAGTTGTACTGCAGGCTCTGCCAGTTGGCGAGATCAACGTTGTTCTCGGAGGAATCTCCGAGTGCCTTCTGGAAGGTATAGCTGACGGTGTACGCAAGGTTGCCTTTACGCTTGGACAGGTACGCCTGCATGGCGTTGTAGTTGCTGTTGGAGTCACTACGGTTCTGGGCGATGGAACTGAAACCCTTATACGGGTTGTAAAAGTTGGAGTTCACTGCGGGATTGGCTGCTAGCAGCGCGATAGGAGGAGTGTTGATGTTTGGCTGGCGGAGCAGATGATGACCGACATTACCTACATAGGTGACTTCCAGCAGCTGACCGAAAGGAAGCTCGCGCTGCACGCCAAGGGAGTACTGATCAATGTACGGGTTCTTGAGGTTCGCATCGATGGCGCTGATTCCGCCCTGGAGACCAGTGTTATTAGGGCTGCCCGCAGTGATGTTGCCCAGGTTGGCGTTGTCGAACTCCGTGTTCTGCAGGTAGGGCTGGATGTTAACCTGGCTGAATCCAACATTGCCTTCAGGACGGTAGTAAAAGGCGCCGAAGCCGCCGCGCACAGAGGTCTTCGGGTTAGGAGCAAACGCAAAGCCGAGGCGGGGACCGAAAGCTCCGTTCATCTTGAAGAGTCCACGCGGAGCGACCGCAGGAATCTGCGGGTATGCAGCCGTGTTCACGTTGGGCACGCGCGCTACCTGGTCCGGAGGAATTCCTTCGGCCGTCCGCACCAAGCCGTTATAGGGATTGCCTGTACCTGGAACGACTTTGCCGGCCGTAGTGACGGTGATGGCGTTGGCCGGGTTGTAGTAGGCAGGGTCAAAGTTGCCGTAGTTGTTGCCCTGCGTATAAAGAGGAAGAATGTCCTGCCAACGGACACCGAACTCGAGGCTGAGCTTGGCCGTGGCTTTCCATGTGTCCTGGGCGAAAACTTCAGGTTGCGAAAAGCGGAAGTGGCCGGTGGGGTCGGCGCTGGCTTCGGTGTAGCTCTGAAAGTTGCCCAGCAGAGCATCGGCAAGGGCATTCCCCGTTGTGTTGGGATTGTTGGCAGGATTGAAGACCGCGTTGCCGTTATAGTTGGGGCGCCCGTTTTGATCGATGCGGTCACGAATGTAGACGCCGCCAAACTTGATGAGGTGATTGCCTTTGACGATGGAAACCGTGTCAGCGGCCTGGATGTCGGTAGTCGGCGAGTTAAGCGAGAAGTAGGGACCGGTGTAGTTGGCGTAGTTCAGAATGTTGACGAAGGGAATGCCATCCGGGTAGAGGCCGGCGGTTGGGTAAAGCTTGTTATAAGTGAAATTGTAGGTGGAGCGCTTGTAGTTCACGCCATAGGGAGGAATGTGCTGGGAGACGAAACTAAAGTTCGCGGTCGCCTGGTTGATGATGTTGGGACGGAAATTGAACGTTTCTGACACCAGGTAGCTCTGCCCAGGCCGGTTACGGGTGGTGGGGACCGTGGGAAGCACGCCGGCTGTGGAAAACGTACCGTAGGGATCTATCAATACGTTGTTGTCGCTGAGCCAGCGGCCGTAAATGTTGTTGCGCTCATTAATCCTGAAATCAAGACGAGCAAAGTCCTCGCGGAAATTCAGGGGGTTGGAAGGCGAAAGGCTAAGGTTGTTTGTGGTGGGTGTGTCGGTAAGAGTGCCGAGAGAACTCATGACGCGATAGACATTGGCAATGGCCTTGCCGTCCGGGGTGATAAGAGCAGCAATATTGTTGCCGGCGATTGGCGTTTTGGTGGTGTTGAATGTCCCCGGAACGTAAAGCTGGGGCTGACTGCTAAAGTCGCCGTTGAGCAGGGCGTTGGACGGGACGGTGAACAAGGTCGGCGCGTTCTGCTGGCGGAGACGTTTGTATTCCTGTCCGCCGAAGAAGAAGAGCCGGTCGCGTACGATGGGTCCGCCGACGGAGAAGCCGAAATCGTTAAAGCGAAGGTGAGTCTTGGCCGCACTAAAGAATGGGCGTGCGTCGAAGACGTTGTTACGGATGAACTCGAACGCCGAACCGTGGAACTTATTGGTGCCCCCCTTCGTGACAATGTTGAAAGCTGGCCCGGAGGTCCGGCCGTACTCGGCCGAGAAATTTGAGGTCGCGATTTTGACTTCCTGAATGAAGTCGGGGCCCACGTTGTTGATGAGCGAGCCGTTTGAGCCAGAGGCCTGATTGAACGCCCCGTCCACGGTGAGGTTTGCGGAGTCGGAGCGGTTGCCATTAATGACCTGGTTGTTAGAGTTGAGACCGGTGGTGATCGCAAAAATATCTGGGTTGGTAACTACCGCTCCGGGAATAAGGGTGAGGAACTGGGTGTAGTTCCGCCCGTTGAGGGGAAGAGTCTCGACCTCACGAGTGTCGACCACGTGTGCAAGCTCACCGGACGTGGTGTTGAGTTGCTCTCCTTGGACCGCCTCAACGGTAATGGTTTCTCCCGTGGATCCAGCTTGCAGCTGAAAGTCGGCAGTGAGGTGCGCGTCTGCGGAGATAGTCAATCCGGAGCGTTTTTCAGAGCGGTAGGAGGTCTTGGCTACCCCCAGAACATAGCTGCCGACGGGCAGGTTGGTGACGATGAAGAATCCACTGTCATCAGTATGCGTGGTGTGCACGGCACCAGTGTTCAGTTCCGTTACGGTGATGTCTGCGCCCTGGACGAGAGCTCCCGTGACGTCCGTCACGGTGCCGGCGATTTGGCCAAGCGAAGTTTGCGCACGCAGCGATGACGGCGAAAGCAGAAGCGTGAGGACTAGTACCGTGAAGAGAGGCCAAACTGATCTGCAGCGGTGAAACGAAATGGCGTCTTGCATCATGTTTCCTCCCTGAATTTGTTTCTACTTCCCTCGTACTCATGATCCGGCGTAAAACGTGGACCTTATCTTGTGAGGCTTGTAAATCGTTTTATGAGGGTGAACGAAATGTTTACTGGAACTGCGTAGACGTGTCAAGCGCGGTGTATTTGCGCGGATGTCACGTGGCTTGAAACGTGAGATGTTCCCTGCTTATGTATGTCCGGGGTCAAGGGCCTTCGTTTGAACGTTCAGATCCCGTGTAAGGCGAAAGCTGGGTTTTGGTAGGCACCCCAAAATTAAGTACAGGAGAGGGTTGCCGCGTTCGGCAACGTGCGGCGGCCGGACGAGTTGAGCAGCAATTGTGGGCCGCGCTCGAACCTAGGGGTACAGTGCCGGAAGTAGTGGAGGAGCAGCCGAATCGGTGTGTTTGGGTATCGGGCAATGTGATCTCCAAGCTCTCCTCGTGTTTCTAGACGCCATCGTTCATTGCGAGATGCAAATAACTCGCCTGAAGGCGTACTGGGAATACCATGGCGACGTGATTTGCCTGCTGACCCTTCGAACCGCCGCCCCAGATATCGGGACATGTATTTGACAGTCTCAGAACCTGCTCTCGAAGTTCTAAATTCCCGGTCCTTTTGTGGGACTGTCCTCGAGCGTCAAAATGGACTCTGGCGCCTGTCTTCCCGATCACGAAAGGTAAATGTGCATTACTTCCTCTTGTCCATTAGCGGGAAAGAGCGAAGACGATCTACGAATCGGCTTTGATCTCCCAACCTGTTTTTCACCGACAGCGCGGTAGCGAATCGCATCGGCATATCGCTCGAAACGGGGTTTTCGGAAACTCCGAAAGACTTTAAGCACGACCGCGCTTTGCGCCCGTCGCTACGTCAGTTGGTGACAAATCGCCTGTGCGCTTTTTGACCGCGGCGCGTGACCCGGAGGGTTGCTCTACCTTGTGCAGGTCAGCGGCGTGGAGGCCGCGTGCATGCGCAAGAAGAGCAGGAAACCTTCGTCTCGCAAAATCGTTCTGCGGCTACCGGATTTGGATCACACCAAAGCCGCTGTCCTTAACAGCCTCAGTTCCCCTCATTCTCGGCGGAACTACAAGTTCGCTATGGAGCAATTCATCACGTGGTATTGCTCCGAACCGCGCCTTGCTCTTAATCGGGCCGTCGTTCTCAGGTTCCGACTCTACCTCGAATCCCTTGGATTGGCTGCGGGAACGATCAATCAGCGGCTTGCGGCAGTGAGGCGACTCGCGTATGAGGCCGTCAGCCGACATGGGACGCCATGGGGAAAAGGCATCTCCGAGAACGTCATCTGGTACGTCGTACGAAGGTGTGCCGAACGGACGAAGCTGGATCACCTCGCGCCACATGATCTGCGTCGGACCTGTGCGAAGCTGTGCCATACTGCGGGCGGCGAAATCGAACAGATCCAGTTCCTCTTGGGACACGCGTCTGTCCTCACCACGGAGCGATATCTCGGCTGCAAACAGAACCTTGAGAAGCCTGTAAACGACCGGTTTGGGAGCTTGTTCACGGCTAGAAGCGTCGAATCACGGTAAGGTCTGTACGCGTCGGTCGAAGCATCCGTAGCCGAGCTCTACGTCTGGCACCGAGTTCTCGAATGGTAAGGTTCTTCCATGCTTTCTGCACAGCAAGGCCAACCCACGCGCCGCGAGGTCCTTGTAGGCCTCTCCGCAGCCTCAATCACCTCGGCTCTTCCCGCGGTGCTAAGCGCCCAGCCACCTCCGTCCTCGCTCTGCTTCACATCTGCGGTGGAAATGGCCGCCCTGATCCGCGCCAAAAAGCTTTCGGCTCGCGAAGCTCTGGCAGAGCACCTCAAGCAGATCGATCGCGTCAATCCTCAGGTCAACGCCATCGTCACCTTGATCGCCGAGCAGGCCACCGCAGACGCAGCCCGCGCCGACGAGATGCAGGCGCGTGGCGAAACCCTCGGTCCCCTCCATGGTCTGCCCGTCGCACACAAGGACCTCATCGACACCGCCGGCGTCCGCACCACCTACGGCTCGCTCCTCTTCAAAGATCACATCCCCACGCAGGACAATCTGCTCGTCACGCGCATGCGCGCCGCCGGCGCCATCTTCCTCGGCAAGACCAACACGCCCGAGTTCGGTGCCGGCTCGCAGACCTTCAACCGTGTTTTCGGCGCAACCCACAATCCCTACGACCTCACCAAAACCTGCGGCGGCTCCTCCGGCGGTGCAGCGGTCGCGCTCTCCTGCGGCATGGTGCCCGTCGCCAGCGGCTCCGACGCCGGCGGCTCTCTCCGCAATCCCGCCGGCTGGTGCAACATCGTTGGCCTCCGTCCTTCCATCGGCCGCGTGCCCAATCCCTCTCTCCGCGTCGGTTGGTCCACTCTCTCCACCAACGGATGCCTTGGCCGCTCGGCCGCCGATCTCGCTCTCGCCCTCAGCACCATCGCCGGCCCCGACATCAGCACACCGCTCTCCATCAACGAGCCCGGCAGCCTCTTCGCGCGCCCCCTCGATCGCGACTTCAAAGGCGTGCGCGTCGCCTGGTTCAAAGACCTCAACGGCATCCCCATCGACCCGCGGGTCCGCACCGTCGTCGACGCACAGCGCAAAACCTTCGAGTCCCTCGGCTGCATCGTCGAACAGGCCGAACCCGACTTCGCCCCCGCCGAAATCTCCTTCCGCATCCTGCGCGCCTGGGGCGACGCAGCCGGCTACGGCAAGCTCTTCCAGCAACATCCCGAAGCCTTCAAAGACACTCTCGCTGGCGAAATCAAAGAAGGCCTCGCGCTCTCGGCCAGCGACATCACCCGCGCCGAGGTCGCGCACACCGAGATGTGGCGCCGCTTCCAGACCTTCCTCACAACCTACGAGTACTTCATCCTGCCCACCACCCAACTACCGCCCTTCGACATCAACACGCCCTGGGCCACCGAGATCAACGGCGTTCACCTCACCAACTACATCGACTGGATGAAAAGCTGCTGGTACATCTCCGCTACCGGCAATCCTGCGGCCTCCGTCCCCGCGGGCTTCACACCCGAAGGCCTCCCCGTCGGACTGCAAATCGTTGGGCGCGACAAGCAGGACTTCAGCGTCCTCCAACTCGCTCACGCGTTCGAACAGGCCACCAACTTCGCCAGACGGCGTCCGAACATCGCCGTGTAGTGGTCTGTGAAATCAAGGCCAAATCGGCAATGCACTCGGGGGGCCTGTACGAGTGCATTGCCCTGAAGTCGACAATCAAGAGATTATGCCTTGGCAGCTGCGAACTATTCACACCCGTGTCGCATCGCACGCATACCCGCGCAACAAAGAAGTCTTAAGCCCGCTCCCACACCAATTCATCCGTGATGCCTGGCACAGCACGCGTCAGCACCAGCTGCGCTCCGTCCCAGCGGAAGCGCCTCTTCAGCGACGTCCCTACCCAGCTCGGCACCAGGCTCGCCTCCACGTGGTGGCTCACTGTCTGTGACGCGTCATCCACCTCGTAGCTGCCAAAGTACGCCACAAAGCCCGTCACCGCTTCGCGGATCTCTTCTACGCTCGCAGCATCGAACTCCAGCCCCGGACCCAGTGTCGATCGCCGCCCCGGGCGCATGAGCAGCGCAAACATCCGGCCCTCCTTGTCATACTCTATGCGCCCTACTGGCTTCTCGCCGAACGGATATTCCTTATGTCCATCGGCGAACGTCCGCACACATCTTTGCAGAGTCCACACGCCGATCAGGCTGCCGCGCACAGCCGGCGGCGGAACCGCGTCGTCTACACGGGCACGCACGACAACGACACGACCGTCGGCTGGTGGCAGCACCTCACGCGGCGCGAGCGCGCCCGCGTCGACGCGGCGGTCGCGGCCGCCGGGATCGCCGAGGACGAGCCGAGCTGGAAGCTGATCCAGCTCGCGCTCCGCTCCCCCGCGCGGCTCGCGCTGATCCCGGCGCAGGACGTGCTCGGTCTCGGCTCCGAGGCGCGGCTGAACACCCCCGGCAGGCCGAAGGGCAACTGGCGCTGGCAGCTCCGGCCGGGCCAGCTGACGCCGGAGCTCGCCGCGCGGCTGCGAGGCTGCGACCGCCGCAGCGGGCCGCACGTGAGCGACCTCCGCTGCACCTACCGGCTTCAGCTCCGCCCGCATCTCGACTTCCGGCAGGCGCGCGAGCTCGTGCCCGTACCTGCGCGACCTCGGCGTCAGCCACCTCTACCTCTCGCCGTCGATGCAGGCCCGCTCGGGCTCGACGCACGGCTACGACGTCGTCGACCCGACCAGCCTCGCCGAGCGACCTCGGCGGCGAGGCAGAGTTCCGCGCGCTCTGCGACGCCGGGCTCGGCGTGATCCTCGACGTCGTCCCGAACCACATGGCCGCGAGCGAGGACGAGAACCCGTTCTGGCGCGATCCGCTCATGCGCGCGAAGTTCTTCGACGTCGAGTGGCGGACCGGCGGCGTCCGCCGCTTCTTCGACATCAGCGACCTCGCGGGCGTCCGGGTGGAGGATCCCGGAGGTCTTCGAGGTCACGCACGCGAAGGTGATCGAGCTCGTGCGGGACGGGCTCCTCGACGGGATCCGGATCGACCACCCCGACGGCCTCGCCAACCCGACCGCGCTACGTCGAGCGTCTGCGCGAGGCCGGGATCGAGCACGTCTGGGTCGAGAAGATCCTCGAGCCCGGCGAGCAGCTGCGCGACTGGCCGGTCGAGGGCACGACCGGCTACGAGTTCGCGAACGACGTCACGGCGCTCTTCGTGAACCCGGACGCCGAGGCGCCGTTCACCGAGCTCTACGGCGAGCTCACCGGCGAGGAAGCGCCGCTTCGAGGAGATCGCGTTCGAGGCGAAGCTCGAGCAGGCCGCAGACGACGTTCGAGCCGGAGGTCGAGTGGCTGCGGGCGCCGGCTCGACGGACGTCGAGGACGAGCTCGACCTCGCCCGCGCGCTCGCCTCGCTTCCGCGTCTACCGCACCTACGTCGACCCCGACACGCGGCGAGGTCGACGGCCTCGACCGCCAGGCGGTCACCGAGGCCCGCCTGCCCGCCCGCCTCGCGTCGATCCTGCTGCTCGAGGAGCGCGGCCACGACGCCTTCGTGCTCCGCTTCCAGCAGACGACGCCGCCGGTGATGGCGAAGGGCGTCGAGGACACGGCCTTCTACCGCTACAACCGCCTGCTCTGCCTGAACGAGGTCGGCGGCGACCCCGGCCGCTTCTCGCTCGCGGTCGACGACTTCCACGCCGCGAACCTCGAGCGCGCGCGGCGCTTCCCGCGCCAGCTGCTCGCGACGCAGACGCACGACACGAAGCGGAGCGGCGACGTCCGCGCCCGCATCGCGGCGCTCACGTGGCTCGCCGACGGAGTGGCGCGAGCACGTGCTCGAGTGGCGCAGCGTCAACGCCCCGCTGCGCCGCGACGGCGCGCCCGACGCCGAACGAGGAGTACCTGATCTACCAGACGCTCGTCGGCGCCTGGCCGCTCCCGGCCGGAGCGGCTGCGTCGAGTACCTGCGAGAAGGCGCTGCGCGAGGCGAAGACGCAACACGAACTGGATCGAGCCGAACGAGGCGTGGGAGCAGCGGCGTCGCCGGCTTCGCGCACGGCGCTCTACGACCACCGGCCGTTCCTCGACACGCTTCGAGCCGTTCGTCGCAGCGCGTCGCGGAGCTCGGCGAGCCGGATCGCGCTCGCCCAGACGCTGCTCAAGCTCACCTGCCCCGGCGTGCCCGACATCTACCAGGGCGACGAGCTCGTGAGCCTCAACCTCGTCGACCCCGACAACCGCCGGCCCGTCGACTGGGAGCTCCGGCGCCGCCTGCTCGGCGAGCTCGCGGCCGGCGCGCCGCCGACGCCGGAGACGGCGAAGCTGCTACCTGATCTGGAAGACGCTCGCGCTGCGCGCGCGGCGCCCGGAGGCCTTCGCCGGCGCCTACGAGCCGCTCGACGCCGGCGACGGCATCTGCGCCTTCACCCGCGGCGGCGACGTGCTCGTCGCCGTCCCGACGCGGCCGGGTGCGCGGTTCGAGCCGCCGGCCGGCTACCGCGACGTGCTCGACGGCGCCGGGCTCGGCGTCTGGCTGCTCGAGCGGCGACTGATCAGCGGGCGTCGACGCGGCGCGGACGCGCGCTTGGGCGAGGCCGCCGTCAGGCGGCGGTCGGCGACGATCAGCGCCTCGATCGGCTCCGAGGCCTCGGCCGGCAGGACCGCGTGGCCGCCGGTCGCGACGACCGAGTAGTAGCGCTCCTCTCGCTGAGCGCCGCGATCGAGTCGGCGAGGATGGCCGAGGCCGACACCTTGCCCGGGACGAGGATCGCGAACTCGTCGCCGCGCGGCCGGTAGCCCGATGCCGAGGCCGTCGACCACGGCCGACGAGCCGGTCGGCCAGGCGCCGCAGCAGCTTGCGCGCCTCGAGCACGCCGTAGAGCTCCTCGAACTCCTTGAACCCGTCGAGCGCGAACACCGCGAGCAGCGACGGGCGGCTCCCCGGAGCCACCGCGTCGGCGAGGTCGGCGAGCAGCGCCGGCCGGACCGCGAGACCGGTGACCGGGTCCGACGGCGAGACGTCGGTTCTCGGCGCCGGAACTCCCACCCCGTAGTAGAACGTCACGGAGGGGCACGCCGGTCCATCCCTCGACCGGGGGAGGCCGTCGGCCGGTTCGGCTACGCTCGGCCACCGTGAGCGCCAGGCGCCGGTTTGGCCCGCACGGCGTGCGGGTATACCGGCACGCGTGGCCCCCATGCCCGATGTTGCGACCCGCCAACGACCCCCCGCCACGGCCGGACGTGACCGCCGACAGCGTCACGATCACCGTGCCGGTCGACGGGTACGAGAAGGTCGTCCGGCTCGTCTCGGCGGGCCTCGCGTCGCGGCTCGGCTTCGGGTTCGAGACCGTCGACGACCTCCAGCTCGCGATCGAGCTCGTGCTCCGCTCGATGCCCGTCGCGAGGCGGCTCGGCGACCGTCCGGATGACGAGCGACGGCCGCGACGCTGACGATCGAGATCGCGCCCGGTCGGCAGCGCTCACGCTCGAGCAGCCGCTCCAGCCGCTCGACGGCGCGGGCGTCGCGCTCGGCGCCTCGCTCGAGCGGCTCGTCGACGCGGTCGAGCTGCGGTCGGAGCCCGAGACCACCGTCGTCCTCGTCAAGTCGCTGCCCGGCGCCGACGGATGAGAGCGGCCAGGGGAGCCGGCCCGGCCTCCGAGGTCGAGCGTCGCGCGCTGCTGCGCGCCTACCGCGAGAACGGCGACCTCGCCGCACGCGACCGTCTGGTCGAGGGCTTCATGCCGCTCGTCTCGTCGCTCGCGCGACGGTACGCGGGCCGCGGCGAGCAGCTCGAGGATCTCGAGCAGGTCGCCTCGCTCGGGCTGATGAAGGCGATCGAGCGCTTCGACCTCGACCGCGAGGTCGATCTCGTCACCTACATCTTCCCGACCGTCGTCGGCGAGCTCAAGCGGCACTTCCGCGACCGGGTCTGGTCGGTCACCGTGCCGCGCCGCCTCAAGGAGCTCTACCAGCTCCTCTCGCGGCTGCTCGACGAGCTGACCGCGAAGAACGGCCGGCAGCCGACGATCCCCGAGCTCGCCGAGGCCGCCGGGGTCACCGAGGAAGAGGTCGTCGAGGCGCTCGAGGCCGGCCGGGCGTACGCCGCGCGCTCGCTGACCGCGCCCGGGCACGCGCGACGAGTCCGAGGTCGAGCCGATCGACCTGCTCGAGGTCGAGGAGCGCGGCTACGAGGCGGCCGAGAACCGCGAGCTGCTCGCGGCGGGCCTGCAGCACGCTCGACGAGCGCGAGCGGCGGATCGTCCAGCTGCGCTTCGTCGACGGCCTCACGCAGTCGCAGATCGCGGCCGAGATCGGCGTGTCGCAGATGCACGTGTCGCGCCTGCTCCGGCGCGCGCTCGAGAAGCTCGGAGAGGAGATCGAAGCACCGTGAACGGAAAGGGCCGCATCCACGCCGGGGAGCCGGACACCGTCGAGCTCCGCATGGCGCCCGACCCGGAGAACCTCGCGCTCGCGCGGCTCGCGCTCACCGGCGTCGGCGCGGTCGCGGGCGCGCCGGACGCCGCCGTCGCCGAGCTCAAGCTCGCCGTGACCGAGGCGTGCACGAACGCGATCCTCCACGGCTACGGCGGCTCCGGCCGAGGGCGAGCTCGTCGTCCGCTACCGGGTCGGCACCGCGGCGATCGAGGTCGAGGTCGAGGACGACGGCGACGGGCTTCGATCCCGGACGACCCGGCGGCCGACGGCGCAACGGCGACGGCCAGGGGATGGGCCTGATGATCATCCGCGCGATCACGAACGACGTGCAGATCGAGAGCGACCCGGCTCCGGGCTCGCGCGATCTCCGTCTCGTGCAGGCGCCTCGAGCATCTCGGCTCAGCGCGAGCTCGTCGCCGCGCCGCGCGCCGTTGCCGCCGAGAGATGGCGGATCGCCTCCTCGGGCGTCGGATAGATCTCGAAGATCCGGTCGAGCAGCGTGATCTCGAAGATCTTGCGGATGTTCGGGTCGTTGCAGGCGATCGCGAGCTCGCCGCCCGGCGGGCCGCAGGCGCTTGACCGCGCCCATCAGCACGCCGAGCGTGGTCGAGTCGATGAAGGTCGCGTGCGAGAGGTCGACGAGCACGCGGCGCGCGCCGCCCTCGATCGTCTCGAGCAGCGCCTGCTTCAGGGCGGGAGCCGTCGACAGGTCGACCTCACCGGCGACCGCGACCGTGGCGACGCCGCCGCCGAGGTCCGCAGTAGAGAGCTGGAGCTCCATCCGCGAACGGAGATTACCCCGTACGGCGCGAGCCCAAACCCGGGAGTAGGCTGAGAACGTCGTGAAGAGCGGCTGCATGGGGGCTGCGTGGCAACGTTGCGTAGGGGAAAGCCCGCGACGCGCGGGATGGAAGGGGCAACACCGGTCGAGCGGCTCGTTCTCCGCACGCCGACGGCCTTCCGCCGGCGCCTGCTCGCCGCCGCGGCCGCTGACGATCCTCGCCCTGGCGGCCGTCTCGGCCTTCCTCGCCTGGCGGCAGTACCGCGCGAACCAGCACCGCGCGGTCAGCGACCTCAACGCGCGTGTCGTTCTCGTCGGAGACATCCTCGACACCCTCGTCCAGGGCGGCATCAACACCCTGCGAGGCGACGGCGACGCCTCACCGGTCGTACGACGGGCGGACGGCCGCGATGCAGCCCTACCTCGGGCGCGTCCACCAGAATCGGCCGGGCAAGCTCTTCACGGCCGGGATCGGCTGGCTCGACACGAGCGGGACCGTTCGCGCCAGCGTCCACGAGCACGATGCCGGCGATCAACCTCTCCTACCGCGACTACTTCAAGCGCGTGCTCGCGACGAAGAAGCCGTACGTCAGCTCCGGCCTCTTCAGCGCCGGCGACCGGGAAGCCGACGGTCGTCGTCGCCGTGCCGACCTTCGACCGGCGCGGGAAAGCTCGCCGGTGTCCTCACCGGCGCCATCGTCCTCAAGCCGACGCGCGAAGCCCACGGCGACGCAGGCACAGGCAGAACGAGGCGCTCGGCTTCACCGGCCTCACCGATCGTCGACCGCGACGGGCCAGCTGATCACGCGACAACCTCCAGCAGGTCAGCGAGCCGGCCGTGCTCGCGGCGATGACGAAGAACGCCACAGGCGACCTCAAGGGCACGACGGGTCTCCAGGGCGGCTCGCACCACGTGATCGCGTATCGCGACGTCGAAGACGCTCGACTGGAAGGTCGCGATCGACCGCTCGCGAGTCGTCCCTCTACGGCTCCTCGGCGCGCGCTCGCTGCTCGTCGACCTGCTCTCGATCGGCGTCGCCGCTCTCGTCGCGCTGCTCGATCTTCGGCGCTGCTCGCCCGCCGCTCGCGGCGCGAGATCGAGGAGCGCGGCGAGCACGCGCAGTCGTGGAGCCGCCTCACGCGGAGCCTCGCGGTCGCGGCGACGCCGGCGGAGGTCGCGGATGCGCTGCTCGATTCCGTGCAGGAGATCTTCACGGATGCGGTGGCGGTGATCGCGGTCGACACGGAGACCGGCCAGGAGATCCGCGCCACCTCGAGCCTGCCGGGCTGGCGGCGCGTGCCGGGCGACACCGAACGCCTGCGCGCGATCGCCGAGCTCGCCGCGTGTAGTCTTTGAGATCGCCGACGGTGATGGTCGGCACCAATTCCAGCGTGCCGTCCACCGGGCGCCCATAGGGATGATCGGCGAATGCGGTCTGCCACCAGCGCAGACTGGCCACCTCATTCGGGCTTGTCGTGGCACGCCGCACGTTGGACAGGACCTGACTGCGGATGATTTCAACGTCGGACGGATCGAAACGTGGCGCCGTCAGCGACAGCCGCAGATATTCGAAGGCCTCGTCGCGGTTTTCCGTCAGCGTCCGCATCGTGCCGCGAAGCGTATCGCGGTCGGCCTGAAAGTTCAGTTCGATGGCCTTGCGTTCAAGACGCGCGTGGAAGGTCTTCGAATCGAGATCGCCAGCGCCCTCGTCGAGCAGCGAAGCGACGAGGTTCGCCGTACCGACCTTGCCTGGCGGATCCTGCGCCGCGCCGCCGGCGAAGGCGAAGTCGATGGCGATCAAGGGAACCGCGGGCTCGTGTACCAGCCAGGCTTCGATGCCGCCCGGGCTCACGACCCGCTCGATCGTGGTCGCGAACGCTGGTTCAACAAAAAGCGGAAGCGTGAAAATCGCAGCGGCGGCAGCGCGCCGCATGAAACGCCCGACTGTCGGGGAAATGATGGTCATGTGTGTTTCTCCTCCGACGGAAGGCTGTTTACCAGATAGCCCGTGACCGACGCGCGGCGGTTGAGCCAGGTCCGGGCGGCGTCCCGCACCTCGTCGGCAGTCACTTTGCGAATGCCTTCGGGCCAGTTGCGTACCATGTCGACGGTCTCGCCGGTAGCAAGCGCCGCGCCATACCAGCGCGCTAGCGTCGCCTGGTTGTCCTGCGCATAGACGG
>CAVZMD010000013.1:0-167031 GCA_963776265.1 uncultured Acidobacteriaceae bacterium
GCCTTTATGACGCGGCTGCCTGTCCCACAAGAGCAGGCGCCGTCACCCTCTGAGGGCGCAGCAGCAGGTAGAACGCAATGCCGTGCGTAATCATCAGCACCGGCACATAGAGGATCGGGATCACATAGGCGGCGCCTAACTGCCCGGCCACGAACGGCAGCCCTCCAACCACGGCGTGATAGTAGTCGATGAGTATGTCAGCCGCTCCTGCAACGTTGAAGGCGACAACGAATACCCGAAAGACCGAAGGCATCCGCGCCGTAAGCAACGCGATGATCGCCAGGACTGCCGTTACGAAGTCCCCGTAGGCGGAGAACGGGCCAAAGTTGGCAGGCAGCGTACCTACGACGCCCGGAAGAATAAAGACGAGCCCGAAGAAACGGAAGCTGTGCAGAGTAGCGATCGCACGTTGAGCGTCAATCCAGCTCATCGACCTTAGCTTTGGCATCACGTATGCACCGAAGAAAAGCAACCACGCAACATAACCGAAGATGAGCTGGATCCGGAAGATAGTTTCAGGCGCCATATTGCCTCCTTGCTGCATAGGATTACATTCATCATCCGATGGGCTCTACTTTTTTCTGCGACCCCCTGCGGAGAAAACCGCCCCCCCTTTCGCCGCCTTGAGATGATCGCCGGCATCCTATAATCAGCCATGCGTTACAAGCCCGAACATAAATCTCAGATCCGCCAGAAGATCGTCAAAGACGCCTCCCGCCGTGTCCGCGCACAGGGCTTATCAGGCGCCGCAGTCGCTACCGTAATGCACGACGCCGGCCTCACCCACGGAGGCTTCTACAAGCATTTCGCGAGCAAGGATGAACTGCTTCTGGAGTCTCTCAGCGCAGGCTTTGCGGAGATAGCCGACTCGCTCACTCAGGCCGCCGAGCGGTCACGTCCCGGAACCGCGTGGAAGACGATCGTTAAGATCTACCTCAGCCCGGAACACTGCAATCACGCCGAGGCTGGTTGCCCGCTCGCCGCCCTGGCGCCCGAACTTGCGCGTGTGGATAAGCCGATGAAGCCCCGCGTCGTCGACGAGCTCACAATCTACAAGAACCGCATACTCCCGTTCATGCCCGGCCGGCGCACCGCCGACAAGGAGCGCGCCTTCATCGCGATCTTTTCAACCATGCTGGGAGCTATCGGAATCGCACGCATTCTGCCAAGTCCGCAAGCGCGGGCGAGCGTCCTCACAACAGCGCGGGCCTTTCTCCTGCGCAGCTTCTGACTGATCCGTCAAAGCGTTGGACGCCTTCGTGAACCGGATGTAACGAACTCGGCACGGCTACTCGCGTTGACTCGCCGCGCGTACAAACGTAGCCTGACCTCGATGCCCTCTGCACGCCTTCGAGCGGCCACAGGCCGCCGCGATCCTGCACTTGACGGTCTGCGCGGCGTCGCGATTCTACTCGTCTTCATCTTTCATTACGGCGGCGGCCTTCGCTCGGAGAACCCGCTCGTTCGCGCGCTCGGCTATTTCGCGGAGACCGGATGGACTGGCGTCATCCTCTTCTTCGCGCTCTCCGGCTTTCTTATCACCGGCAGTCTCTGGGACTCACGCGATGAACGCGACGTCCTCCGCAACTTCTACGCACGCCGCGTCCTGCGGATCTTTCCGCTCTACTACGCCATCCTGCTCATCGCGCTCTTCGCCTCCGTCGCGCGCGGCACCCGCCTTGCAGAACTCTCGCCCGTTCTGCTCTACGCCGGCTTCCTGCAGAACCTTCCAGGCCTCGTCACCACTGCGCTTCAACCTATTTCGCCACTCCCGCTCTTTCACCTTTGGAGCCTCGCAGTCGAAGAGCAGTTCTACATTCTGTGGCCTGCGCTCGTTCTCTTTTCCGGTTCCCGCTCGCGCGCGCTGAACCTCAGTCTCTGGATCGTCGCACTCTCTGAGGTCTTTCGCATTCTCACGCATCTGCCCATCGTTCCGCCGGAGTTCGCCGCAACGCTGGATCCATCGCTGTTCACACACGCTGGCACCCTCGCGCTCGGTGCCGCTCTGGCATTCACGCTGCGCGGACCTCACTGGCAGCTTGTCGAACGCTGGGCGGTCACCGCGTTCTGGTCCGGCCTTGTGCTCTATCTGCTTGCAAGCTGGCGCTCCGGAACCTTCTATCTCTCGCCTTATCCGCAGTTCACCGTTGGCTTGCTCGGAGTCGGCATCGCCTCCACTGCCGTCATTGTCCTGGCGATGCGAGCAGGCCGTCTGCGCAGCATCCTCTCTTCGCCTCCTTTACGCTTCCTCGGCCGCATCAGCTACGGCTTCTACGTTCTCCACATCTTCATCGAGCCTCTGATCGACGTCCTCGGCGAACATCTCGCGCACGCAACCTCCGGCGCAGAGTATCAATTTGCTCGTTTCGTGATCGCCTTCCCGCTCACCGTCGCGCTCGCCTCGCTCTCGTACTTCTTCTTCGAGCAACCCATCCTTGCCTACAAGCGACGCTTCCCTATGCACTCGCCGCTGCCGCCGCCGGAGCGCACAGCACCCAAACCTTCCTCCGTGCTCTAGTTCAGCAACGGTCGGTCCAAAGGACCGACCACAATCATTCCAACCTCACCGTTCGTTTTTCGACTGCAGATCCCATTAGGTCGAATTGCGAATTCTCCGTCCGAAGATCGACCAGCTCGCATCCGATCGCCTTCGCCGGCATCCAAGTTTGGGTGGCGATTTTGCTCGCCCGAACCCCCGCACGAAGGAAGCAGGCTCCAGACGCATGGCAAGTGCTAGCGCCACACTCGATCAGTCGTCCGCGACCGCCGAGGCGCCGCAGGAGGTCACGCAGGGTGTAAATCCCTGGATTATCGCGGCCTCCGTCATGCTCGCAACCTTCATGGAGGTGCTCGACACCGCAATCGCCTCCGTCGCTCTTCCCTACATCGCGGGCTCACTCTCTGCGTCAACCGATCAGGCGACCTGGGTGCTCACGAGCTACCTCGTCGCCAACGCCATCATTCTTCCAGCATCCAACTGGTTCTCTCTGCGCTTCGGCCGCAAGCGCTTCCTCGTCTCCTGCGTCATCATCTTCACCATCGCCAGCTTCGCCTGCGGAGCCGCACCGACCCTCGGCTTTATTCTGTTTGCGCGCGTCATTCAAGGAGCAGGCGGCGGCGCACTTCAGCCGCTCTCGCAGGCCATCCTGCTCGAGAGCTTCCCTCCGCGCAAACGCGGCGCTGCAATGGCCGTCTTCGCTTTTGGTGTCGTTGTCGCTCCGGTGCTCGGCCCTACGCTGGGCGGCTGGCTTACCGACACCTACTCCTGGCGCTACGCCTTCTACATCAACATTCCCATCGGTGCGCTCGCGGTGTTCATGATCAGCCGCTTCGTCCACGACCCACCGTACATCTCCAAGGCCAAGGTCGCGCGCTTCGACAAGATCGGCTTCGGTACGCTTGCCGTCTGGAGCGGCTGCCTGCAAATCATTCTCGACAAGGGCCAGGAGGTCGACTGGTTCGGCGCCATTTGGCTGCGCTGGGCCTGCGTCTTCTTCGTCCTCGCGTTCTGCTGGTTCATCTACCAGTCCTGGTGGGGCAAAGACCCGCTTGTCGATCTGCACGTGCTCAAGGATCGAAACTTCCTCATCGGATGCACGCTCATCTTCCTCTTCGGCATCGCCATCTATTCGACGGTCACCGTTCTTCCGCTCTTCTATCAGGAGTTGCTTGGCTACACCGCCTTCACCGCGGGGCTCGTCGTTGCACCGCGCGGCCTCGGCGCTATCTGCGGCATGCCGGTCATCGGCTATCTTTCCAACAAAGCCGACCCGCGTTACTTGCTAACCTTCGGCTTCCTCACCTTCGGCCTCACCACGCTCTACTTCGGCTCCATCACCACCGAGATCTCGCCGACGACGCTCTTCCTCCCGATCCTCATCACCGGCTTCGGCCTCAGCTTCGTCTTCGTGCCCATCAACACCGCGGCCTACGGCACACTGCGCAACGACCAGATCGGCAACGCCAGCGGCCTCTTCAACCTCATGCGCAACGTCGGTGGATCCGTTGGCATCTCTCTCGCGACCACGCTGCTCGTCCGCCGCGCCGACGTCCACCAGAATGAGATCGTCAATCACGTCCCGAGCACCGGCCTGGCCTTCCAGAACAGCGTCCAGGGTTCGCAGCACTTCCTCAACGGCTACTTCGGGCCCGGCAACGCTGCCGCGGCCGCGCAAGCCAGCCTCTACGGACAGCTCCTCAAGCAGGCCTCCACCTGGGCCTTCGTCGACGTCTTCCGCTGGCTCTCGCTGCTCAGCTTCGGCTGCATCATCGTCGTCTGGTTCTTCAAGAGGGTCAAGCCCGGCCGCGGCCCCGCCGGAGCACACTAATCGTCCACTCAAAACAAGAAGACCCTGCAATAAAGCAGGGTCTTTCTCATCGTGGCTGCGTGACTATCTACCGCACCGAGAACGTCGCCTCCAATGGCAGCTCCGCCGATGATCCACCCGCCCTCACCTTGTACTCGCCGCTCGGCCTCGTCCAGCGTTTCGCAGCAGCATCCCAGATTGACTCATACGTCGGATCGACATCCATCGTCACCGTCTTGCTCTCACCCGGCGCCAGGTCAATCTTCTTGTACGCGATAAGCCGCTTCCACGGCTCGCCCACACTCTGCGGCAGCGTCGCATACACTTCGGCGACCTCCGCTCCCGCACGCGCGCCGCTGTTCGTCACTGTCAGCGTCACCGACTCGCCATCCTTGCCCATCTTCAGGTTCGAATAACTGAACGTCGTGTACGAAAGACCGAAGCCGAACGGAAACAGCACCGGTTTCTTCTGCGACTCATACCACTTGTACCCAACCGCAGCCCCTTCGATGTTGTAATCCACCTTGAAGCTCAGCACGCCATTCTTCACCGGCGGCGGAGGCTTCGCAATCGTCGTGCGCGGTAGATCGTCCTCGCTCTTCGGGAAGGTCATCGGCAGCTTGCCGCTCGGATTCACCTCGCCGAACAGCAGCCGCGCCACAGCATCCGCGCCCTTCGACCCGCCATACCAAGCCTCCAGCACCGCGCCCGTGCTGTCCAGCCACGGCATTGTCACCGCCGTGCCCGTCTCCAGCACAATCACCGTGCGTGGATTCGCCTTCGCCACCGCCGCAATCAGCTTGTCCTGATTCTCCGGCAACGACAGGTTCTCGAGATCGTTACCCTCCGCCTCAAACTGCCATGCGAACACAATCGCGACATCCGCAGACTTTGCCTTCTCGACCGCCTCACCCACATCCGCACCCGAACTGAAGCTGACATTCGCTCCCCGAGCCTGCGTCCGAATCGCCTCCAGCGGCGAGGTCGGGAACCAGATATGGGTGCGCCATTTCGTGCCGCCAATCTGCCCCGGCGCGTCCACCTGCGCCGATCCGCCGCCCGAAATCATTCCCATATCCGCGTTGAATCCGATCACCGCAATCGACTTCACCTTCTGCGGGTCGATTGGCAGCGCCGCATGCTCATTGCGCAACAATACCGCGCTTCCCTCTTCGACCTTCTGCGATACCTCAAACCCGTGCATTACATCAACCACACCCTTCACCACCGGATGATCGATCAACCCGCTCGCGAACTCCGCCCACAGTACGCGCCGCACATGGTCGTTCAGCTCCGCCTGCGAAACCTCGCCGCTCTCCACAGCCTTCTTCAGCGCCGCACCGTAGAACAGATCCAAAGGCTGCTCCTGGTCCAGCCCCGCATGCGACGCCTTCACCGTGCTGTGCGTAGCCTCCCAGTCCGACATCACGAACCCTGGGAACTTCCACTCCGTCTTCAGCACGTCATGCAACAGCCACGTGTTCTCGCACGCATAGTTTCCGTTCACACCGTTGTAGCTGCACATCACAGCATTCGGGTGTCCGGTCTTTACGCCAATCTCGAACGCCAGCAGATCGCTCTCGCGTCCGGCACGCTCGCCGATCTGCGCGTCGACCTCCTGCCGCCCGTTCTCCTGGTCGTTGAATGCGTAGTGCTTAATGTCGGAGATGACATGCTCTCCACCCTCGCAGCGAATGCGTGCGCCCACCATCGTTCCCGCAAGAACCGGATCTTCGCCCATGTACTCAAACGTGCGCCCGTTGCGCGGATCACGTGTGATGTTCGTTCCGCCGCCGAGCGTCGTATTGTAGCCCTGCATGCGCAGCTCATCGCCAATCAGCTTGCCGTAGGCGCACGCCGCATCCTGGTCCCAGCTCGCCGCCGATCCAAGGTTCGAAGGCAGCGCCGTCGAGTAGCGGCCATTGTCCGCGCTCTGCCGCACGCCATACGCCGCGTCGCTCATCTGAATCGACGGAATCCCCAGCCGCGGTACGCCCAGCACAAAGCCCGCGCCGCCGTTGCTCTGGTTCTGCACCGCCTGGATCTCCGGCGGCAGATTTTTCTCCCGCGCCATGCCGTTGCCATGCAGCAGGCTGATCTTCTCGTCGAGCGTCAACTGCTCGAGTACCAGGTCCGCGCGCCGTTCCGCCGACAGCTTCGTGTCCATCCACGGCCGGTCCTTGGCCGCGCCCTTCGTCTGTCCCGATACCGTCAAAGCCGTCAGGCCAAGCAACCCCAGCATGGCCGCCCGATGGGCTATGTTCGTCACGCGTCTCGCTCCTTTGCAATTGAGGCAGCCAGTCTAGCATTCTTCATGCACGACTGGCTGCAATTTACTGCAAAGAAAAACGATTGTCTATGGATTAGCTTGCTGTCTGACCGAAGCCCTACTGATTTACACCGCTCGCGAGGAACCCGCCGTCCACCACCAGGATCTCGCCCGTCACGAACGTCGCCGCGTCGGACGCCAGGTAAATCGCCGCGCCCACCAGCTCCTCCGTCTTGCCGAAGCGGTTCATCGGCGTGCGCATGCGCAGCTCCTTGCCGCGCTCGCTCTTGTCCAGCAACTCCGCGTTCAGCGCCGTGCGGAACACTCCCGGCGCAATCGCATTCACCGTCACGCCCTGCGACGACCACTCCACCGCCAGCGACCGCGTCAGCGCGCCCACCGCAGCCTTCGAGGCCGCATACGCCGTCACTTCCTTCAGCGACACGAACGTGTTCAGCGACGCGATGTTCACAATGCGCCCATACCCGCGCTCCAGCATCTTCTTGCCGAAGATCTGGCACGAGCGCAGTGTCCCGGTCACGTTCGTGTCCATGATCGAGTTCCACTCGTCCTCAGGAAAATCCACCGTCGGCGCGCGCTTGATCTTGCCCGCCGAATTGATCAGGATATCCACCTTGCCGAACGCGCCGATCGTCGCATCGCACAGCGCCTGCAGGCTCTTGCGGTCCGCAACATCGGAGGCCACACGCAGGCTCCGCTTGCCGCGCGCCTCAATCTGCTTCGCCGCCTCGTCCACCTGCTCCTGCCGCCGCGAGCTCGCCACAACATCCGCGCCCGCATCCGCCAGCCCAATCGCCATCGCCAGGCCGATGCCCGACGTTCCACCCACCACCACCGCCGTCTTGCCCGTCAAATCGAACAATCCTGCCATCTCAGCTCCTTATGCCTTCGCCTGCTTCTGTCCGCCGTTGTTTCTCTTTGTTGTCATTTCCGCACCGGGGTCCTCGGCCGGCTTGCCGGCTGGGGTGAAAGGGAATCTGCCTTTGTCTTTCCTGTCCCGGTCCCGTCCTGCGTCAGCGACACATGCTCCAAAATCTCATCTACGATCTGCGTCCGGCGAGTGATCGATATTCACGCGTAGCGCATCTTTCGGCGGCTCCAGCGTCGCAATCTGGCTGTCCAGCAGCTTCGGATTCATGTACTCGTGATGCCGTGCCGCCAGCCGCTCGCTCAGCAACTCCTTGTCGCCGTCCAGCCACACAAACGTAATCGCGTTCGCCGGAATGCCGCTCTCCAGCGTCTCGCGGTACTTCTCCTTCAGCGCCGAGCACGCCAGCACGCCGCCCGCGCCGCTCTGGTACCAGCCGCGAAGCAATCCGTTCAAGATCTCCAGCCACGGCTGGCGGTCCTCATCGTTCAGCGGAATCCCCGCGCGCATCTTCTCTTTGTTGGCCGCCGGGTGATAGTCGTCCGCATCCGCAAAGACCGTGCCCGTGCGCTGAGCCAGCAGGGTGCCGATCGTCGTCTTCCCCGACCCGGTCACCCCCATCAGCACCACAATCATTTCCGCGCATCTCCGAACAAAATAACTCCAAGAACTCTATCATCCGCAGCGCGCGGCTGGCTTTCGGCCTTCAAAAACCCGCCGGCTACGCGCCCAGAAACACCGGCCGGATGTGCCGATCCCACAGGTTCGTGGTCACATTTTTCGCGATCACGTCCTCGTGCTGCTCGAGCTCCTTCGTATAACGATCGCCCATCTTCGCCGCAACCTTGAAGCCCACGTGCAGCAGCTGGCGGAAGCTCGGGTTGTACGCCGGGTTCTTCTGGTCATGCCGCAGTGCCGAAGTGTACTGCTCGCTCGTCCACCTCTCGACCTCCTCCGGCTTCGGCAGCTTCGCTTGATCGATGTCGATCACCGTCGCATACGGCGCGGTCAGCTCATCCGCATGCGCATACGCCTCGCGATAGACCTCCTTCGCCAACTCCAGCCCCGACCCACCCGCCTCCGCCAGCCCGATCAGCTCCTCCAGCCACGTCGTGCCCGCCGTCTTCAGGTGCACGCCCGCGTCAAACTTCACCATCGCTCCATGAATCGACGCGTAGATCGAAAACTTATCCGAGCCAGAGTGCACGCTCAGCTTCAAATTCTCCGGCAGCCCGTACCGCTTCACCGCGAAGTCAATCGCCGCCATGTCCTCCTCGAACTCCTTCGCAAACTGCTTCACATCGCCCACGTAGTCCACACCCTTGTTGAACCGCCCCGTGAACTTCGGCGCAATCGTCTGGATCGGAATCTTCTCGTCGGCAATCGCCGCCAGAATAATCAGCAGCTCCACCGGCGTCTGCGGCGAGTCCGTCTCATCCATCGACACCTCAGGCACAAACTTGCCCTCGCCCTTCTTCTCCACCAGAAACCGATAGATCCTGCCCGCGTCCTGCACGGCCGCCAGGAACTTATTCGCCACGCCCTTCACAAACGCCGCATCCGTCTTGAACGGCGCCGCGATCCGCGGGATCCTCACCTCGCCCACCAGCTCCTGGTGCCGCGCCACAAACGCGTCCACATCCTCCGGCTTCGCAGGCTTGCCAATCTCCTCGGCGACATCGATCGTGAAAAAGTCGCACGGCGCGATGAACCGCTCCACGTTCTTCAGGTTGATATGGTCCGCGTCCAGAAAGTACGGCGTCTTCCACCCGAGTGCCTTCACCGCAGCGTCCGCCGCCACACGCGTATTCTTCGGCTCGCGTGCCGATGATCGTGTGCTCGCGGTTGGACTTGTTCCACACCGGAACCACCTCAATCCCCGCGTCCTTCGCCTTGATGCAGGCCGCCAACTGGGCCTTCGCCTGGTGCGCGAACCGGTCGCCCACTCCCACGGAATACTTCGGCAAACGCAGCTCACTTGCCATCACAGTCTCCAATCTAAAGAAGGTCCGAAAATTCTCTCGGAAATTTTGCCTGGAATCGTTCGACGCCTGCGCACACTTCCGCGCCGTCGCGCGTACCAGAATAACCGCCGCCGGTCAGACAGCGCAACAATTGCGTCAGACAGCCCTGCCCAGCCCCGGTAAATCAAGCGCTAGTTCACAAACCGGCCCTTGTACGCCCACAGCCCCAGCCCCGGGTTCGAGATATAGAAGATCTCCTCGCCATCCACCACATTCCACCCATCCTTCAGCTTCTCCGGGTCGTACTTCTTCTCATACTCCTTCAGGTCGCCGTACTCGAAGTGCACGCTCTCGATCTCCTCGCGCGTCAGCCCGCCCGGGCAGTACCGAATCGTGAACCTTCCCTCGCTCGAGCCATGAATCAAATGCGCCGCCGCGCTCAGATTGCTCGCCAGCTCCGGATCTTCCTTCACATACTCCAGCGTCGCCGGCGTGCCGCAGTAGCCATACTTCCGTATCAGCTTATCGATCGTCGGATCCTCGCCAAACTCATGCACACCCGGCGCCAGCACAATCAACTCCGCGTTATCCGCCAGCGCCATCCGCGTCCGATACACACTCTTGTTCCCCAGCCACGTCGTCTTGAACTCATGCGGATCGAGAAACACCACAGCCTTCTTGATCTCGCGATCCATCATCAGGAAGTTGCACTTCAGACTCAGCTCGGCTGCCTTTTCAAAGCACTCGTTGTCATCGCCGATGAACAGTCCACGCATCACCAGCTCGCCCTTGTCGTTCTTGTTCACAACGGTCTGCACATACACAATCGGCAGGCTCTTCGCAAAGTGCTCGCTCGCATAATTCAGCACGCGACGCACCGGCGTATCCGCGCGCCCCATCATGCGCTCCATCCCATACACCGCGCCCAGAAAGTGCGAGCGATGAATCCCCATCACGCCGCCCGTGCCCACAAAAATATTCTTCGACCCATTCGCCATCCCCACCACTTCATGCGGCACCACCTGCCCAATCGAGAGAATCAGATCGTGCCCACCATCCCGCAGCAGCTTGTTCACCTGCGCCGGCCACGTGTAGTCCACCTTGCCCTCGCTCACCTCGCGCATGAACTCGCACGGCACCTCGCCCAGCGTCACAATGTCGTTGCGCCAGTCGTGTACGCGCATCAGACTCTTCGGCGTCTTCGCCGATACATCGTCGCGAATCTCGCTCGTCGCTCATCGCCTTGTGCGTGCCCAGCGCGGGCAGCACGTCGGTCAGGCGGTCGCCGTAGTACTCATACGCCATGCTCCGTCAGCTCGCCGGCCTTCGAGTGAAACCGCGTAAAGTCCGGCGGCACCGCCAGCACCTTCTTCCGCGGCTTCAGCTTCTCCAGCTTGTCCAGGGCCTCAACCAGCCCCGCGCGAAACTCCTCCGGCGACATCTCCGTCGTCGGCGATCCAGCAGAAAAGAACAGACTCATAGAGTTTTATCTTAGCGCCGAAGCTCAATTCACTTTCTGCTCTGCCGCCTTCTGCTGCAACTTGTCGGCCAGGGTGAGCTTATAGGCAACGTAGTACTTGTAAATGTTGTCGACGTAGTTCACCGTCACCTGGCCCACATCCTTCGCGACCTCCAATTCCACGTTGCCAAACCACTTGTTCGGGTTCAGACCGTCTTGCTGCGCCTTTTTGCGAAGTCCCGCGATACGGTTCGGCCCCGCGTTATAGCTCGCAAAAACAAACAGCGTCTTATCCACGGGATCGATTGCCGGATCGTTGAAGTAGGTGTCGGCGATGTTGCGCATCATCTTCACGGCGGCGTGTATGTTGGCGTCGGCCTGATTCACGTTGGGAACATCAATCGGGTTCGCCGCCGCAAGCTTCGGCATCACCTGCATGATTCCGACAGCGCCGCCAGGACTTCTTGTGTTCTGATTCAGCTGCGACTCCTGATAGCCCTGCGCTGCGAGCATCAAATAGTCGAAGTCATACTCAGAGGCGTACCTCTTGAAGTATTCAACGTACTGATCGAACTTTTGAATCTCAGCGGACGTCGTCGAGTTCTTGATCCACTTAGTGTTTTGCAGGTATCGCCGCACCAGCGTGTTCCCAAAAGATGTGCCCACCGCGTGTGTCTGCACAAATTCGTCGACGAGTGCCTTGAACTGAGGGTTGTCTTTGCGCATCACCCAGGCGAGGCTCTCCCCGCTTGAGACCACGAGATCCGGGTGCGACCTGACGTTTGGCAGCACCTGCGCCCAGAGGTCGGCGCGTTCTTTCGTCGTAACGGTTGCGGGAATGAGGCCCGCGTTCACCATCTCAACGAGGTCGTCGTCGAACAGATCTTTATCGGCTGCCACCACATCCAGGGCCGGTTTCCCGGATTTGCGGCGCGCGTCATTCATTTCCCTGAGAGTGGCGTAGCTGGCGTCGACTGGATTCACGTAAATTCGTTTGGCCGCCATGTCATCGAAGCTGGAAACATTCGCCAGCGCCGGCCCGGTCACAATGACGTGGGAGACATTCATCTGAATAGGGGTAGAGAACGCGACCCGCTTCTCACGCTCCGGTGTGACAACCACGCCTTGCGCGATGATGTCGCCGAGCCCCTGCTCCAGGGCGGCCTCCGCCTGATCCGGGCGCATCGGAAGGAAGTCCACTTTCAGCGGCAGCTTCCCCGTCTTCATCTCGTGGTTAACAAATTTTTCAAACTCTTCCAGTGCTTCATACTGGATTCCCTGCGGACGCCCTCCCCGGTAAAAGAAGCCGATCGGGTTCACAATCAGGATTGCGCGAATGGACCGCGCCTTCACCATTTCGTCGAGATCGCCCGTACGTTTTCCAAATCCAATCGGGAGCGACAATGTGCCCTGCGACGACCCGCTGCCGCTGCCCTCCGGAACAACCGCCGCAGACGGTGCCGCGGCCGTCTTCACCTGAGGTGTAGCGTTTGCAGCAGCCGGAGCCTGCCTCTTCTCGCAGCCCGAAAGCATGCAACCAACACAGAAGAGCATGAACAGATTGAGCCTGGCGATGGAGTGAGCAAGTCCCGCACTCCGTCGACGACAAAGAGTCAAAGCGGAAGGGGAACGCATGTCCGACTACTCCGCGCGATCTGGCATCGCACATCCGCGGATCGCGAGAATTGACATAACCAAGTGTCGTTGCAACGCGACGAAACAAATAACTGTCACAATTAGCAGGAGCCACTACACCGCCGTGAAGCGCATCGCCTTGAACGGCTTCCCGCTCAACCGAATCCTCGCCTTCCCGCTATACGTCCCATCCAGCGGTGACACCGTCATCGCCACCGGATCAATCGCATCCGCCTTGAATCTCCCCGGCGGGCAGCGGAAACTCATACCAGATCGGCTGATGATCGTCGAAGTAGTACAGCACTGTCCGCGCCGTCGTCTTGTCCATTGCATACACCGTCGCATTCAGGTAGTACGGCTTCTCCGGAGCCTCAAACCCCGCCCGCACTGCAACGCTGCCCGTCCCTACCGCGCTCTCTTCCACCAGTTTGCGCAGAAATCCAATCTGCGCCGGACTCGTGCCCTTCAGCGTCCCGCCATGAGCCCACCACAGCGTCGGCGTCGTGTCCTCACTCATCTCCGCGTCCGGACTCAGCAGCGTCTCCCCATGCGTCACATAGCAGCCCGACACCACACCATCCCACACCCGCCGCGCCATCTCATCGCCCGAGATATTCCCCCATCGTTTGTCCAGATTCCCCTCGTACTGCACCTCATCAAACAGCACGGGCTTCTTCCAATCCGCAAGGTACCGCGACGCCTGATCAAACTTCGCCAGTTGCAAGCAACCATGCGTCACCCACGGCGCCGCATAGTCATACGGCACATTCGAAAAATGAATCGACCGCAGATGCCGGTACGGATCATTCGGTCTCGACGACATGAAACATCCGGTCGAAGTCGCTCGTCGTCTTCGACTTCATCAGGTCATACTCATTCGCCATCGACCACCAGATATTCCGGTACGCCGCCATTCGCGCCAGCACATACCGCAGGTAGCGGTCATCCTCCTCCGCCGTCATCGACTGATATCCCCAGCGATCGTACGGATGAAACAAAATCAAATCCGCCTCAATATTCATCGCGCGCAGATCGCCAATCCGCTTCTCCAGATGTGCAAAGAACTCCGGATTGAACCGCGTGTAGTCGTTCTTCCATCCAGGCGCCCCTGGCGCCGTGCCCTCATGCGCAAACGGATAGAACGGCGGCTCGTTGTGGTTGTACTCATAATGCTTCGGGAACACGCACATCCGAATCTTGTTGAAAGGCGCGCTCTTCAGTGTCGCCAGCGTCTGCTTCTGCAACGCCTCGCTCTGGTGCACCCACGCATAGCTCGTCGTCCCAAACGGAAAGTACGGCGTTCCGTCCGCATAGGCAAAGTGATGCGTGTTCGAAACCCGCACCAGGCCATGCGCTCCGGCCAGCGGCGCCACGGCACGAAAGCTTCCCTCGCGCCCATCCAGCGCCTTCGCGCTGCTCGTCGTGCGATAGCTCCACTCGCCCTGCGTGTCCGGCATAAACCGAACCTTGTACGCGCCGGCGCCATCATAGAAACCGTCAACCGCCACCTCGCGATGTCCCTGCCGAAACACCGCCGTCAGCGACACATCTACAAACGGATTCCCCTCGCTCGGCCCCTCCAGCTTGACCTCAAACACCTCCCACACCGGCACATCCTCATGCCGCTCCGCCGCCGCGGAAACACCCGTCGTTGTAGCGGCAGCCACCGCCGCCGACCCCAGCTTCAACATCTCTCTGCGCGATATAGAAGACATACGAAGGACTATACCCGCGGCGCATCTTGTGAATTCCACGCCCTGGAATCGTGAAGGTGTCAGCGCTGGAAGGTTTCTGCGGGCTCCATCTTCGCGTATTTCATTTGTGTCTTCTTAATCATCTCCAACCACAAAGAATCCGGATCGGAATTGAATACGGTGGCGGCGTCTGCCGGGAAAACGAACCACGCGCCCAATTGCACTTCGGACCGCAATTGATCCTGCGTCCATCCGGCATATCCCAGGTAAACGCGAAAAACGCCAGGGTCAGGCCCCGCCGAAATTGTTTTTTCAAAGAGCGCTTTGTCGGAAATCAAATAAACCCCGCCGAAGACGTTCTCAGCCTTTTCAACCTTGGCCGACGACTCAAACAGCGCAAGCACGGCCGCCCGATCCACAGGTCCCCCGAGATAGACCGGGTCCGACCGGTCTTTCACGGCCGTGAGATCAAGAACTCGAGAGAGCGGCACATCGGTGCGCCGGTTGAGAATAATTCCGACTGCGCCTTTTCCATCGAAGTGCACGAGCAGGATCACCGTTCCTGCAAAATTCGGGTCACCGAGGCCGCGGGCCGCCACCAGCACCTTTCCAACACCCAGATCCTTCGGGTTCTTGAATTGAATCGGAAGAAATTCCGACCTGGATACGCTACCCCTTCCGTCCGCCGCCATGGCAACGATCGTGAACAACATTGCGAACAGAAACCGTTTGCGCAGGGACATAATCGGTATCCCTCCCACACGAACGAACCGCCGATCTACAGGCTACAACTTAGCGGCATTTATAGCTGCGCCAGTCATCGTTCCTGAAACGACCAGATTGTCGACAATCCAGACATTCCGATCCGATTCCAACGAAGCTTCCTTATTGCCGGTTATCCGTCCTGCGGGAGCCCGCCACACTTTTCCCTTGACCCACTAATGCTATGGCAATAGGATTCTCAGCAATTTCTTGTAGAGCAAACCGAATTGCGTCGGCGGACGCCGCAAGGAATGCTTTTGTGCGCGACCAGTCTTTCCGCGTCGCGCTTCCGCTTCACTTCCTGCGGCTCATCGGCTGGGGCTCCGTAATCTGACCTTCATGTTTCTGCAGCAACAACAGTCTCGAGATCGTTCCACCCTGTAGCGGCAGTCGGGGAGGAATTATTTGCGAAGAGGTCAGTGATCTCTAGTAAAGGAGATCCGCATGGCACAGCAATTTATCGACGATGCTGTTTCTTCCGGCGTAGTTTCGTTGAGTCAGCGAGCAAGTGTGAAACCTGATCGCCTTTTCTACACCGGCGCGGGGTCCATCTTCCTGGTTCTGACCGTCATCGGTTTCCAACACTACATCTTCGGAGGCAAGCACGTTGACGGCACTTCGATTGATCCGTCGATCCTGGCAACGGTAGTTGCGCACAGTTCGGCGATCTTCGCATGGTACGTGCTGTTTTCGTGCAGTCTCTGCTCATCTACACACAGAACCGCCGACTGCACATGAAACTCGGCTGGAGCGTGCTGGTCATTGCTTCCATGATCGCGCTCACTGGGCCGCTCGTGGCTACCCGCTCCTTGCGCCTCAACCCGAGAATGGTTGTTTTCGACTGGCCGGCTCGCCAGTTTCTGTTGATCATGTATGTGGAAATTGCGCTGTACGTGGTATTCGTCGCGATCGGAGTGCTCAACCGCAAGCGCGCCCGCATTCATCGTCCCATGATGCTGATGGCCAGCCTAACTATTCTGAGCGGAGCCATTTCGCGGATATCGCTGGTAAATTCGGCCTTCGGGTTTCACACGTGGATGGGCTTGTTCGGGCCGGTTGTTAGCCTCGGAGCACTTCTCCTGCTGGTGCGCCTGACCATGACCCGCAAGGTCGACCGGGAGTTTGCGATCGGCTATGCCGCCTTCGTTGTGGTTACTGTCGTAGCGTCAAGATTGGCGGTGACGAGCGTGTGGGTCAATTGGGCGGGGATGATCTTGAAGCGTTGACCAAATATCCACATTCCCCGGTTCAAAGAAAATCATGTCTGCCCAAAAGGTCGAACGGCCGCTTTCCCTCGAAGCCGACGGTTGGGCCCATTATGTCCGTATTGTCGGCAACCCGAAGTTGAGATCCGATTCCACGAAACCTCCGTATTACTAGTCGCTCAGGAGGCGCGTCGGCATTAGAGCAAAGCGTCCGGCGGCCAGTTCACTGAATTGTTGACCGGAATACACCATCCTCTCGAGCAATCGTGCAGATACCATTATCCCGATGACAGGAATCCTGACACGAATGTTCTCGCGTCTCCTCTTGGCCTTCACGCTCTTCACCCTCACATCCGCCCGAGCCCAAACCTGGCACCTCGTCTGGTCCGACGAGTTCAACGGCCCCGCCAACTCGCTCCCAAGCGAATCCGACTGGAACTTCGTCCGCGGCTGGGGCCCCAGGGGCAATCACGAGATCCAGTTCTACTGCCGCCCCACCGACAACGACGGCCCCTGCGACAGCAAGAGCCACCCCAACCTCCTCGAGGATGGAAACGGCAACCTCGTCCTCACCGCCATCCACGACGGTCAACTCTGGTGCTCCGCGCGCCTCAACACCGCCGGCAAACACACCATCCTCTACGGCCGCGTCGAAGCCCGCCTCCGCATGGAGCCCGGTGCCGGCTTCTGGCCCGCCTTCTGGCTCCTCGGTGACGACCACGAGACCGCCCGCTGGCCCGACTGCGGCGAGCAGGACATCATCGAGTGGGTCCAGAAGTACGGCCCGAGCACGACCTCCTCCACTGTCCACGGCCCCGGCTACTCCGGCGGAAAGGGCATCAGCCGCACCTTCACCTTTCCGGCGGTTAACGGTGTAGCCGCCGAATCGACGACGGCAACTTCCACACCTACGGCATGACCTGGTCGCCCAACCGCATGGAGTTCTACCGCGACGATCCGTCGAAGCCGTTCTCCGTCGTCACGCCCGCCGATCTCCCAGCAGGCACCAAGTGGGTCTTCGACCACCCCTTCTACGTCATCCTCAACTTCGCCATCGGCGAAGCCGGCTTTCCTGGCCCAACCGACTCCACGACCCCAACCACAGGCCGCATGTGGGTCGACTACGTCCGCTTCTACCAGCGGTAGTGACTTGGTGCTTGACGCGCGCGATATACTGAACATAAGGGACAAGGAAAACTGCCCGGCTTATCGCCGGGCATTCGCGTCTCATAACCCTAGTTCTTTCAAGACTTTGCACGCATAAGCCCCGGAAAATCAGGACTTTTGACCTGCGCGGACCTGAGGTCCACCCCTAAGTCCTGTTTTCCGAAGACTTTGCGCAAAAAGTGACGGGGTGGGGACCTACAGCCTATACGCCTTTTTCACCAGGTTCACCGTCAGGTCCTTAGCCAGTTCGAACGCCTCATCCTCGTCGAGCCTGCCCTCAGCCACGAGCCGTCCGAGGAACGCACAATCGATCCGCCTCGCCACATCGTGCCGAGCCGGAATCGACAGAAACGCCCTGGTGTCGTCGTTGAACCCGACCGTGTTGTAGAACCCAGCCGTCTCCGTCGCCTGCTCCCGGAACCGCATCATCCCCTCCGGCGAGTCATGGAACCACCACGGCGGCCCCAGCCGCAGGCAAGGATAGTGCCCCGCCAGGGGGGCCAACTCCCTCGAGTACGTAGACTCATCCAACGTGAACAAAATAAAAGTGAAGTTGGGCTCGTTCCCGTACTTCGAGAGCAGCGGCTGCAACCCTCGAACGTAGTCCGTCGGTGACGGAATATCCGCTCCCTTGTCGCGCCCGAACTTCGCATACACCAGCGCGTTGTGGTTGCGGATCGAACCCGGATGGAGCTGCATCGTCAGCCCATCTTCCACGCTCATCCCTGCCATCTCGGTCAGCATCTGCGCCTGGAACAGCTGCGACGTCACCGCACTGCGTCTTGCCGCTGTAGATGCGCTCGTACAGCGCCGAAGCCTCGCTGAACGGCAGGTCCGCAGTCTGCGCCGTCAGGTGTCCGTGGTCAGTCGCCGTCGCGCCATTCTCCTTGAAGAACGCCCGCCGCTTCCGCAGCGCACTCAGGTAGCCCTTGTAGCTCGAGACATCCTCATTCGCCGACTCGGCAAGCTTCTTGAGGTTCTCGTGGAACCCGTTGTATTCCGCATCGACCACAGCATCAGGGCGGAAGGTCGGAACAACACGGCCCTTCCAGCCGCTTTCGCGGATCTTTTTATGCTGCGGCAGAGGATCGAAAGCAGTGTCGGTGGTGGCAAGAACCTCAATGTTGAAGCTTTCGAAAAGTGCACGAGGACGGAACTGCGGCGTACGCAGCGCTTTGTCGATCGTGTCGTAGTACTCGTCAGCATTGCCGGCGCTCAGGCGTTCCTCGAGGCCGAACTGCTTCTCGAAGGCGTAGTCGATCCAGAGACGCGTTGGTGTTCCGCGGAAGAGGTAATAGTTCTTCGCGAAGATGCGCCATACCTCGCGCGGATCGGCCTTCTGCTTGCCGTCCGACTGAGGAATTCCCAAGGACTCCAGGCTGATTCCCTGGGAGTACAGCATGCGGAAGATGTAGTGGTCCGGCTGGATGAAGAGCGCCGCAGGATCAGGAAACGGCTGATCGTCCGCAAACCACTGAGGATCCGTATGCCCGTGCGGGCTGATGATCGGTAGATCGGCTATAGACGCATAAAGCTTTGCCGCAACAGTGCGCGCCGCAGGCTCGGCAGGAAATAGCCTGTTCTCATCCAACATTTTTCACACCCTTCACACACTCGTCTCAATGATTAGCGCTAACTTCGACAGCGTACCAAAAGTTGCGCACGCCTGTCTGACAGGTAATCCACTGCCGCGACCGTAACCTCATTGAGGCCGTGGTCTACTGGATCTGGAAGCCAAACCGTATCATTCGCCTTTGGAGATCTGTTTGACCACTCTGCACACCGCTGCCGGCCTCAGCACTACTGAATTTCTCGCGCGCGTCTACGAGGCTGCGCCGCGCGTCGCGGTCTTTGACTGCGATGGAACGCTGTGGAGGCCGGATTCGGGCTCGTCTTTCATGCGTTGGACGATGGACCGGGGCCTGCTTTCGCCTGAAGCGGTTGCGTGGTTGAACGATCGGTACGAGGGGTACAAGAGCGGAAGCGTTTCGGAACTTGCGATCTGCGGCGAGATGGTGCAGGTCTATCGAGGCATTCCGGAAGAGACCCTGCGCAAAGCCGCGGCAGAATTTTTCAGCGAGATCATTGACCCGCAGATATTTCCGGTGATGCTGCAGCTTGTCCGTGATCTGCAGACCGCGGGCGCTGAGATATGGGCGGTGAGCTCCACATGCGACTGGGTGGTCGAAGAAGGGGTGAAGCGCTTCGGTATTCCGGCAAATCGCGTGCTCGCAGCGTGCGTGGAGTGTGCGGACGGTGTGGCTACGGACCGGTTGCGCGATGTGCCCACCGATGAGGGCAAGGTCGCGTCGCTGGCTCGCGTGGGCATCACTACACCGGATGCAGTCTTCGGCAACTCGGTACACGACGCAGCGATGCTCTCGATCGCGCGGCATGCGTTTCCAGTGAATCCATCGGCGGAACTCGCAAGTTTGAGCGCGGAAAAGGGCTGGCCGGTGTATTACCCCGAATCTGTTCGCCCATGACAATTGAATGACAAGATGAGCGGGAAAGTGCTTTGTGGAACCGAAAGGTGCACCCGGCACGCGGCGCTCACCGTCTACACTGGCAACGAGACGTGAAACGGTCAATTCGCAAACTGCCGTCGAGTTCCCCGTCCTCCACCAGGCCGCTTCGTTACGTGGTTGCTGGTTTGATCCTTCGCGGAAATGATTCGCAGCGCGAAGTGCTGATCTGCCAGCGGAGCCCCGATAAGCCGATGGGCTTGAAGTGGGAGTTTCCGGGTGGCAAGGTCGAGCCCGGAGAGAGTCCGGAGCAGGCGCTGGCACGCGAGCTGGACGAAGAGCTTGGCATCCAGGCAACAGTTGGCCAGGAGATCACGGCGATCCGGCACAACTATCGCAACGGCGGCGCGATCCACATTCAATTTTTTGCGATCGAAAGCTTTGCGGGCGAGCTTCGCAACGTGGTCTTTCACGATATGCAGTGGAGCACCTTCGACCGTCTGCCTGAGTTTGATTTTCTGGATGCAGACCTCACGCTGATTCGTGAACTCGCCGAGGGCAAGCTGCTCTAGGTCCCCCGAATCACTCTGATGAGCATGACGACGGTGAGGATGGTGGCCAGTGCGGTCAGCGTCCACGCCACGATGTTGTAAGCCGTCTTGTTGCGCTTCGCGCCCATCAGCGACTTCTTGTTCACCAGGATGAGCATGAACACGAGCACTGCGGGGAGCAGCACGCCGTTGAGCACCTGCGACAGCACGGCGAGCTTCGCCGGTGGCTCCTTGGAGATGAGAATCACTGCAGCGCCGACGATGAGAAGACCGGTGTAAAGCCAATAGAAGACGGGCGCCTCGCGGAACTTCTTGCTGAGGCCGCTTTCGAATCCGAGCGATTCGCAGACGGTGTATGCGGTCGAGAGCGGCAGAATCGAGGCCGCGAAAATAGACGCGTTCAATAGACCGAAGGCGAAGAGGACAGAGGCATACTGTCCGCCGAGCGGACGCAGAGATTGTGCGGCGTCGGCGGCGTCGGTGATGTTGTGAATACCGCCGACGAAAAGGGTTGCGGCACAGGCAATGACAATGAACGCCGCAACGATGATCGAGAAGACGGAGCCAAAGACGGCATCAATCTGGGCGAACCTGAGCTTCGATTGCGGTGTGCCTTTGTCAACGACCGAGGCCTGCAGGTAGAACTGCTGCCACGGCGCAACGGTTGCACCGATGAGGCCGACGGAGAGATAGAGATAGTCGGAGTTGCGCAGATCACGCAGGTGCGGAAGGCGAAGCGTGTCCTTAACCGCGGAGCTCCAGTTGGGATGAGCGAGCACGGCGGTGATGATGTAAGCGATGTAAAGGAAGCTGAGTGCGACGAAGAGCTTTTCAAGTTTCTTGTAGTCACCGTAGACCACGAGCACCCAGACAAGCACTGCGACGGCCGGAACCGAGATCCACTTGCTGATGTGAAAGAGTGCGGCGCTGGAGCTGACGCCGGCGAACTCACTGACGACATCACCCAGGTTGCAGAGGACGAGGCCGAACATGAGCATGGCCGTGATGCGGAGGCCGAACTCTTCGCGAATGAGCTCGCTGAGTCCTTTGCCGGTGACGACGCCCATGCGCGCCGAGATCTCCTGCGCGAAGGCGAGCATGATCGCCATGGGGATCATGGTCCACAGGAGCGCATAGCCGAACTGCGCGCCGGCGGTGGCATAGGTGTAGATGCCACCGGCGTCGTTATCGACGTTGGCCGTGATGAAGCCGGGGCCAAGCACCGCGAGAATCAGCAGAATGCTTGTGCGCCAGCGTCTCCAGCGATTCATTGGCGGCCCTCCGGCGGTTAGTTGGCTGCGGAGGCCAGGCCTTCACGCTGCACGAGGTCATAGAAACGCCGAGCCGGTGCTGCCAGACTCGCGTCTTCTGCTACATGGACATTCTCTCTGATGTGCGCCGGATTCTTGGAGGACACGAGGAGAATCGTGTCCGGATGCAGAACCAGCGCAGCTTTCAGCATAAGCGCTGCGAGCTGTTCGCGCCGCGCTAAATCGCGTCCGGTGATCCCGGACCAGCGGCGGCAGCGCTCGCGATCGGCGGCCAGATTGTTGTGGAGCGTGTGTAAACGGTCTGTCAACGCGCGGTGATGGATGTGGAAGGCGGAGGCATGGGGCTCGAGCGGATCGAGGACGGACCAGTCATGCTGGACAACCTGACAGTAAGCCGGGCGCTCGCGCAGTAACTCGGGGAGCTTGGCACTGTCACTGCCGACGCCGAAGCTGCCAATTTTTTTTTGGACAACGGCTTCGTGGAGAAAGTTGAGGAGTGCTTCGTCGGTGAGGTCAGAGGCTTCGGCTTCGTGGAGGAGCCAGACATCGATGAAGTCAGTGCGGAGCGCCCGTAGGCTGTTTTCGAGCGAGGTACGGGCTTCGTCGGCGGAGAAGCGGGACTTTTCCGCAGGGGCGGCGACGGCACCGGCGGCTCGCGTGAGGCGGCGCTTGAGCGCGGGGATGCGTTGGAGCACGGGGCCGACGATCGCGTCGGGCAGCGCGGAGCATGCCGCCGCGTTTTGGCGGAGCGATGCCGTACTTGGTGGTGATGGTTATGTCTGTGTGACGTGCGCGGAACTCTCCGACACAGCTCTCGGCTTCGCCATAGCCATACATGGGCGCAACGTCGAAGTGGCGGATGCCGGCATCATAGGCGGCTTCGAGTAGACGGAGGCTCTGATGCCGGCCGAGCGCGCCCATGATGGACGAGCAACCGTAGCCGAGCCGAGTTGTCTCGCGGCCGCTGGATGCGAGCCTGATCTTCTCCATGATGCCTCCGCTTCACGGATTAGGTTACCGTCTGGTTCGATGCTCGTCACTGACGGCCGAGACGGTCTGCGAGACGCATGGCGAGTGCGAGCACGGTGTGGGTGGGGTTGGAGAAGCCGGAAGTTGGAAAGACCGCGCCGCTACAGACGAAAACGTTGCGTGTGCCGTGGAGAAGAAGGTCGGGTGTAACGACGCCATCAGCGGCCGAGGGCGCCATACGCATGCCGCCCATGTGGTGATTGCTGTCGTCGCAGCGGTCGACGAAGGCGGGGTCGCTGCTGAGGAGGGCGGGGTCGGGTTCGACGGCAGCGATGAGTGCGAGGGAATTCGCTGCGGTTTCAGCGAAGAGGCGAATGGTTTCGATTTCGAGGCTGGAGATGCGCCAGTCGAGGCGCGCGCGCAGGAGGCCGAGGGAGTCGCGCTCGGTGGAGAGCGTGATGGAGCTGCCACTGTCAGGGCGCTGCTCGCAATGCACACGAAGGCGAATCTCGGCGGAGGCAGGGTTGTAGGCGCGATGGCGCAATGCGTAGCGCGCGGTCTGGCGTGCGAGTAGTGGAGCGTGGCGGGCGGAGCGCAGGATGTCGGCTGCGGTGAGTTCGCCCCAGCGGCCGCGTAGCAGATGCTTGGCCGTGGTCTTCGTGGCGGCGAGGGCTTCGTCGACGTCGCTGGAGAAGCTCATGGTGGCGGCGCAGTTGAGGACGTGGGCGCGGCGTTGCTCGTCGGGGCTGAGGCGCAGCTTGGGGTGGTACTTGAAGCCGCGGAGAAAGATGTTGTCGAAGAGCTGGGCGAACTGGCGGCGGTCGCGCGGGATGACGCGCGCGGCGTTGGCGTCGACGTGGTCCTGGAAGTGGCGGCCGAGGAGGCCGGAGCGGTTCCAGGGAAGATCGCCTGCGCGCGGCTGAAGGAAGAAGCGCACGCACTCAATGGTGCCCATGCAGAAGACGAAGTGGTCGGCGTGGACGAGGGCTTCGCTTCCCTGCTGGGTGCGGACGCGGAGGGCGCGAACGGTTTCGCCGTCCATGAGGAGCTCGACGACGTTGGCGTGCAGCCAGATTTGTAGGTTGTCGCTGGTCTCAAGTGCGTTAGCGTGCAGGCGCGCGAAGTTGGGCTCGGGGCACCAGCGCGTGAGATAGGACTGCAGTTCAGGGAAGGATGGTTCGGCGAGGCCAAGAGATTTCCAGACGTCGGCATCGTGCTGAAGGACGCGTCCGAGGCCTTCGAAGTCGAGAGCGCGGCGGTAGAAGGGGTCGAGTTCAGAGTGTGAGAATGGCCAGCCGCTGGCAGGGATCCAGTCGCGGCGCTCGAAGTCTTCAGGATTGAGCTCGTAGATCTGTCCGCCCCAGCGGGTTGTCGTTCCGCCGTGGGCGCGGAAGCGACCGGTGTGGATGCCGCGATGTACGTGGCCGACAACCTCGCTGCGATAGGGCTCCTGGGCTGCGTCTTCGATGTCGCGGCCACCGCCTTCGAGGACCATCACACTCTTGCCTTGCTTCGCGAGCTCGACCGCCAGGCAGATGCCCGCGGCACCTGCGCCTACGATGCAGATCTGCGGACGGTAGTCGGGAGAAAGCTTTTCGCGAAGGAGGTCGCGGATCATTGTGCGGCCTCGTTCGCGGCGAGGATGTGCGCAGACGCGCGACGATCGCGGCCACCTGTGCATCGTTGTGATAGCCGCTGGTCTCGGCGCGACGGCGGCCCGCGGCGGCGATGCGCGCGCGTGCGGCTTCGTCGGGAAGGTAACGGCGGATCTTGGCGACGCACTCGTCGATGCCTTCGAAGAAGACGGCCTCTTCGTCTTCGACGAAGCGCGCGAGGTGGCCGGGCGAGCGCTCGGCGAGGAGGAAGCCTTCGCAGGCGGCGATCTCGAAGCTCTTGTGCACGAACTCGTCGTGGTTGGAATGCGTGAGGAAGCTAAGGTTGATTTTCGAGCGCCAGATGCCTTCGCGGTAGGCGTCGCGAAAGAGCTCGCCGTGGCCGCGGTAGATTGCTGCGGTGGCCTCGGGGCCGAGGGCCTTCTTCCAGACAAGGCCCCCATTGACGACTGACAGGCAAGCCGAACTCCTTCCAGAGGCGCGTGAGGAACTGCGCGCGGTCGTCGTAGGGCGTGCCGATGAAGGAGACGCCGCGGTCGCGATCCTTGTCGCTCCAGCCAGCGGGCGGCGGAAAGTGGATGGTGGGCTCGTAGGCGGTTTGGATCTTGAGGACGTCGCGGGCTCCGTGGTCGCGGTACTCGACGACATTCTTGTCGCGCTGGACGACGTGGAGGTCGAAGTGAGTGAGATCGTTTTTGTAGAGGCGCCAGCCTGGGTCACCGCGCACACCAAAGACGTTGTCGATCATGTAGCTGACGCTGACGATGCCCATGCGGCGCAGCTTGACGAGGGTCTGGGGCTGGAGCGAGAGGAGCTTGTCGGCCCAGAAGATGTCTGGGCGTTCGCGTTCGGCGATAGCGAGGATCGTCGCGGTTGAGACGCGTGACCCAGGGGCCCGCCTGAACGCGATGGACTATCTTGCGCAGGGTTGGGTTTGAAGGCTCGTACCCGAATGCATTCAAAGGGATGACGTGGTGGCTCTGCCGTTCGAGCGCCCAGAGGCGATAGAGGGAGGAGTCGTTGGGCGAGAGGCCTGCAGCGTAAAGGATCTTAAGCGGGCGTTCCGCGATCATGCGCCGTTAGCCCTCACGCAGCTGCGCGATGACCTGCTCGGCGTGGATGACGCCGGCAACGTGGCGCGTGGTGTTGACCACGGGCAGAGAGCGCAGGTTGTATTTGTCAAAGAGTTCCGCAACCTCGGCGTCGCGTGCGTGCAAACCGCATGAGACGATGTGGCCTTCGGACAGCGAAGAGAGCTTGATGTCCGGCTGCGCGAGGAGCAGGCGCGGCAACATGACGACGCCGTCGAGTCGTTTCTCGTCATCGAGGAGGTAGATCTCAGTGATGGTGTCGGGGTCGCCTTCGAAGTGGCGGAGAGCATCGACGGCTTCCGTGACAGTGGCATCGCGGGAGACGCTGATGAAGTCCGTCGTCATGCGGCCGGCAGCGGATTCGGCGGAGAACTCGAGCAGCTCCTCAACATCCTGGCGCTCCTCGGGCTCCATCTCCTCGAGGATCTTTTCGGACTCCTCCTCGCTGAGTTCGGCGAGGACATCCGCCGCGGCACCGGGGTCCATCTCCTCGATGATGTCTGCCGCGCGCTCGGAGTCCATGCGCTGCAGCAGCTCCTTCTGGAGCCTCGGCTCGATCTCTTCGAGTGCCTCGGCCGCGGTCTCTTCCGGAAGACTGGTGAAGACCGCCTCGCGTTCGGCAGGTGCGAGCTCTTCAAGGATGTCGGCGATGTCAGACGGGTGCAGCTTGGCGAGGCGTTCCTGGCCTATCTTGAGACGGACGCGGCGCGCAGGATCGCGGTCGATAAGGTCTACGCAGCTCCACGGGATGAAGACGCGACGGGATAGTGTTCACGATGCCGTCGACGGCGCCGGCTGGAAGTCCCTTCAGAAGCCGGCGAGCAGCACCGCGGAGTCCGATCTCGACGTTCTGGATGAGCAGCGTGGTGGTGTGACCCGTTGGGCCGTCCTCAGCCCAGGCGAGGTTGACGTCGTTGACACGCACGACCTTGCGGCCATCGACGTCGATGATCTGCTGGTCGAGCAGGTCGCGCTCAAGCAGCAGCGTGTCGCTGAGGCCGGGAACGGGGTGAGGCGGCGAATTAGTGCGCAGCCGCTTGTCCGATGCGCCGGGCCTTTCCAGATCCTCGACGGCGACCATGGACTGCTTGGCGTTGCCCTGCCCACCTTTGGAGAGCAGCAAGCCGGAGACACGATTGCTGTCCTTGCCGACATCGACCGCGAGCTCCTGGACGCGGCCCAGGCTGCGGCCGGAGGCATCCACGACCTGCATGCCGACAAGCATGGCTACCGTGGTCGGATTGGCAGTGGTGTTCTCCATGGTTCTTTTCTAACCCTAACCCATCCTGCAGGCGGCCGCACCGCATACAGGTGCACGCAGTCTATCGGATGCTACGGTGCAGCAAACAGCCACCGCGGAGGCGGTGGCTGCGCTGATGCGGACATTGCGACGGTTACTTGGTGAAGTCGACCGTAGGCGCCTGGTTGTTGGCCGGATTGCCCTTGAAGTACTCGTTGCGAACCGGGAACTTCGAACCGGCCCAGATGCTGTTCGGGAACTGCTGGACGTAAGTGTTGTAGTCCTGCAGGGCGAGGTTATACCGACGGCGAGCGACGGCGATGCGATTTTCGGTGCCGGCCAATTCATCCTCAAGGCGCATGAACTGGTCGTTGCCCTTGAGATTGGGATACTCCTCCTGCAACCGGAAGAGCGGTCCCAGCGCTACGTCCAACCGCTGGTTGGCATTGATGCTGCTGGCGCGATCGGACGAAGAGGCCAGGACCCCAGCGCGGGCGTTGGCGATGTTGGTCAGAACCGTTTCCTCCTCCTTGACGTAGCCCTTCACGCTGGCGACCAGATTGGGAATGAGGTCGAGCCGCCGCTGTTGCTCAATGTCAACCTGTGAATACGCGCTATCTATCTGCTGATTCAATGCGACCATGTGGTTGTGTGAGGTGATATAGCTGCCGGCTCCCAGCAGCACCACCACAATGATCAGACCCACCACTCCGAGTGCTACCCAGGCACCTCTCATCGTTCTTCCTTTCATGCGAGTTGAGCTCGCCTTCAGCTTACTTGAACTACCAGTCCCCACTCGCCCCGCCGCCACCCGAACCGCCACCGAATCCGCCGCCGAAGTCGCCCCCGCCGTCACCTCCGCCACCGCCGCCACCAAATCCGCCACCTCCACCCCATCCGCCGCCACGACGGCCGCCTCCCATCATGTTGCCGAGGATGAACCACGGTAGCCAGCCGCCGCCTCCGCGACGGCCACCGCGGAAGATGAAGAAGATGATGATGAAGAAGATGACGATTCCGAACCAGTCCTTACGGCCACGCTGCGGTTCAGGCTGGCGCACGGGATGCGCCAGCGGCGCGAGCGTGACGTTCGCATCGGCGGCGATGACGTTGGCAATCTGCTGTTCGCCTTCGAGTAGTCCCTGTCCGTACTCTCCACGCTGCAGGTACGGAACCATGGTGCGGCCGATGTCGCCGACCTTGGCGTCATTGAGGATTCCTTCCAGCCCGTAACCGACCTCAATGCGGCGCTTGCGATCGTTGATTGCGAGAATCATGAGGACGCCGCGGTCGGTGCCTTTGGCCCCGACCTTCCACTTGTCCTCGAGGTCGGTTGCGAACTCCTCGATGCTGACGCCGTCGAGTGAGTGAATGGTGACGACGACGATGGTGGCATGGGCCTGCTGGTACAGCTCGCGGCTGAGCTGCTCCATCTGTTGCTTCGAACCGGGGTCGATGACACCGGCGAAGTCCGCAACGTAACTATTCGTGGGTCGCGAAAGCTGGCTGACGGATTCCGCGTGGGCGCAGACTGCCACGATTCCCACGGTAACCAGAATGAGGACAGCGAAGCGCCGAAGAGATGTCACATGGCTATCCTACGCTGCACCCAAGAGAAAGCCCCTGCTGGATTGGAGCAGGGGCTTTGCAATCCGCGATGGCTTGGTTGCGAGTTACAGCTTCTTCTTCAGGTCGTAGGCCATGTTTTTGTGCGCGGCGACGACGCTCTTACCCTGCTCAACTGAGGCCTTGAACTTGGCGTCCTTGGTGTCCTTCACTTCCTTATTGAAGGCGTCGAGGTCTTTGGAGTGATCGCTGACCATATCGGACATGTACTCCTTGTCGAAGTCATTGCCGGATAGCTTGCTGAGCTTGTCGTATTCCTTTTGCGCATCGGGGCTGAGGGCGGTGGGCGCTGAAATTCCCCACTGCTCGGCGTAGGGTTTCATCTGAGCGTTAAGCTTAGTGTGGTCGGTGACCATGCGCTGACCGAATGCCTTTACGTCCGGATTCGTTCCTCTCTCTTCGGCGAGTTTGCCAAGCTGGATCTCGTCGTAGCTGCCCTGAGAGGCTTCGGTAAGGAACTTCTTGTCATCGTCGGTGGCCTGCGCCTTCGCTGTGTGGGTGAACATCATTGCCGCTGAGCCAATTGCCAGACAGCACATCATGAAAGTAGCCCTTTTCATCTTTGTCTCCATACGCGGCCCTGCCGCGCGTCAATAAATGACTACCGTTTTTGAGAGTCCGCGGGCTGGCAACGCGTTGCATCGCATTTCGCAACAGCTATCGATATGCTTTACATATTCGGAGACCTATGCAGAAGACAGCCGTCATACAGCCACCAGTTGCCGAGCGCGAACCACATACAACGCGGATTCATTCGACCGAGCTCCACGACGATTACGCCTGGATGCGGGACAAGGAGAGCGCGCGCGTACTGGAGTATTTGAAGGCGGAGAACGCCTATACGAACGCGAAGATGGCCGGGACAGAAGGGTTGCAGAAGCAGCTCTATGACGAGATTCTGTCGCACATCAAAGAGGATGATGTGTCAGTTCCGTACCGCGATGGCGTGTGGGAATACCTGGTGCGGACGGAAAAAGGATTGCAGTACCCGCGCTACTGCCGAAGGCCGCAAGGCTCTTCGCTGAGCCTGAACTCGACCGAGCCGACGCCGGCCGAGACAGTGATTCTCGACGTGAACCAGTTGGCCGAAGGGCAGCCATTCATGGCGGTTGGCGACAGCTCGGTGAGCCCGGATGGGAGGCTGCTCGCTTATACGACGGACAACACGGGCTTTCGGCAGTACACGCTGCACATCAAGGACCTGACGACCGGACAGATTCTCGCCGATACGGCGGAACGTGTGGGCTCGCTTGTGTGGGCGGCGGACTCGAAGACGCTGTTCTACTCCACCGAGGATGAGCAGACGAAACGGCAGGATCGGCTGTTCCGGCACAAGTTGGGCGATGCAGTGGGTGCGGATGTCGAGGTGTTTCACGAGCCGGACGAGCGGTTCAACCTGGGTGTAGGGAGAACTCGGGATCGCAAGTATCTGCTGTTGCAGATTGGCAGCCACACCACGAGCGAGAGCTGGTATCTGGCGAGCGCAACACCCGGGGAGAGCTTTCAGCTGATCGCTCCGCGTGTAGACGACGAGGAGTATTACGTCGATCATCGGGACGGGTTCTTCTATATTCGGTCGAATCGCGAAGCGGAGCAGTTCAAGCTTATGCGTGCGGCAGTTTCAGCTGCGGGCCGCGAGCATTGGGAGGAGTTGCTGCCGGAGCAGAAGGACGCGCCGTTCGAGGACTTCGATCTGTTTCAGAGTTTCCTGGTTGCGGGATATCGCGAGCGCGGACTTCCCGTGCTGCGAGTGTTTTCGCTTGGCGCTGAGGGGCGCCCTATGGAGCCGCGCGACATTCGCTTCCCTGACCCGGCTTACACAGCGTTCAGCGACGTCAACCGCGATTTCAACGCGACGCAGTTTCGGTATGCGTATCAGTCACTGGTGCGACCGTCGTCGGTGTTTCTTTATGACGTGGCAACAGGTGAGTCGACTTTGCTGAAGCAGCAGGAGGTTCCGGGCGGATTCGACGCATCGCATTACCGGTCGGAGCGGCTGTGGTTTCGAGCGCACGATGAAACGGAGGTGCCGGTGTCGCTCGTCTACCGGATCGACGCGTTCCAAAAAAATGGCAAGAGCCCGCTGTATGTCTATGGCTACGGCAGCTACGGTTACCCCTGCCGCTGGGGTTCTCTGCATCGCGGCTGGCGCTCCTCGATCGCGGTGTTGTCGTGGCGTATGCGCATGTGCGGGGCGGTGGCGAACTCGGCGACCCGTGGCATGACGCCGGCAAAATGATGCTGAAGCGGAACACGTTTACAGATTTCATCGGGACCGTAGAGTTCCTGGTGCGCGAGGGATATGGCGATCCGGCGCGGGTCGCAATTGAAGGCGGGAGCGCCGGCGGCCTCTTGATGGGTGCGGTGGTTAACTTCGCGCTGGCCGACGGTAAGCCGAAGCTCATCCGTGCGGTCCTCTCGCATGTTCCGTTTGTTGACGTGATGAACACGATGATGGATGCATCGCTGCCGCTGACGGTTGGCGAGTACGAAGAATGGGGCAATCCGAATGAGCCGGCGGCGTTCGAGTACATGCGCAGTTATTCGCCGTATGACAACCTGCGCGAGGGCGCGTATCCGGCCATGCTGGTGAAGACAAGCCTCAATGACTCCCAGGTGATGTATTGGGAGCCCGCGAAGTATGTGGCGAAGCTGCGCACACTGAAGACAAACGACGCGCCGCTGCTGCTGCACATCAATATGGATGCGGGACATGGTGGAGCGTCTGGGCGATATGACTACCTGAAGGAGATCGCTTTCGACGACGCGTTCCTTCTGCGGGAGCTGGGTGCGGAGAATAAGGTAGGCAGCTAGAGTCGGCTATCTTTCTACTTCTTCGGGGAGGCCGCCGTCGCCTTCGCCGGGCGCCAGGAAGAGATTCGTCTCGAGGCCGTGCTGGCGAGTGTAGAGGTCGAAGTAACGGCCGCCTGCGGCGTAGAGCTGTTCGTGTGTACCGCGCTCGATGATGCGGCCTTCTTCGACGACGAGGATCTGATCCGCGCGTCTGATTGTAGAGAGGCGATGCGCGATGACGAAGGTAGTGCGGCCCTGCATGAGATAGCTGAGGCCATGCTGGATCATCGATTCGCTCTCGGAGTCGAGTGAGCTTGTTGCCTCATCGAGGATGAGGATTCGAGGGTCGGCGAGGATGGCGCGGGCGATGGAGAGGCGCTGACGCTGACCGCCGGAGAGCTTGACGCCGCGTTCGCCGACGATGGTCTCGTAGCCTTCGGAGAAACGCTCTGCGAATTCGTCGACGCGGGCAATTCTGCAGGCTTCCAGAAACTGCTGCTCGGTTGCGCCTGGGCGCGAGAACATGATGTTCTCGCGAATGGTTCCATCGAAGAGGAATGTCTCCTGGAGCACTACGCCAAGTTGACGGCGATAGCTGCTAAGGCGAATCGTCGCGAGGTCCTTGCCGTCGATCAAAACCTCACCGCTCTGCGCAGTGTGGAAGCCGCAGATGAGACTGATGATCGTGGACTTGCCGGAACCGCTGGAACCGACGAGGGCCGTAACAGTGCCGGGCTGCGAGTGGAAGCTGACGCCATGGAGCACGGGTTTGTCAGCGACGTAGGCAAAGCTCACGTTCTCGAAACGCACATCGCCCTGCAGCACTCCTGCGTCCTGCGTGCGAAGCGGGTCGGCATCTTCAGCTTTTTCGCCCATGACCTCGCGCGTGCGATCGAGCCCAGCCATCGCTTCGGTAAGCTGTGTTCCGATGGCGACGAGCTGCACCAATGGAGCGGTCATAAAGGCAAGGAACATCACGTAGGAGAAGTAGGAGCCGGGCGTCAGTTTGCCTGCGGCGTTGAGGTGCGCGCCCATCCACATCACGACCGCGCCGACGACACCGAGGATGACGGTCGACGAGAGCGTCATGAGGGACTGGGCAGTGAGTGAGCTGATGACGTTATTGAGCAGCCGTGCGACGCCACCGGCGAAGACGTTCGCTTCGCTGGCCTCGGCGTGATAGCCCTTCACGACGCGGACTCCGCCAAGCGATTCGGTCAGGCGCCCGGTGACCTCGGCATTGATCTTGGCACGCTCGCGAAAGATGGGCCGGATGGTCTTGAACGCCCGCTGCAGTACGAGCGCGAAGGCCGCCATAATGACGAAGGTCAGAAGCGTCATGCTGACGCTGACATGCACGAGATAGACGAATGCGAGGATCGCTGTGAGAATGCCGCCGACAAAGTCCACGACGCCGGTGCCGATGATGTTGCGGATGCCTTCGACGTCGGTCATGATGCGGGCGACGAGGGTGCCTGTGCGGTTCTCGTCATAGAAGGCAACCGGCAGACGGCCGACGTGCTCCTGCACCTGCTTGCGGAGTTCGGCAATCATACGCTGGCCTGACTTCGACAGCAGCTGCGTCAGCGAATACGAGGTGAGGCCCTGGATGATCGTTGCGCCAAGCACTGCGCAGACGATCCACGGCAGCAGGTGCAGCTGGTGCTTTATGAAGACGAGGTCGATGAGTGGCTTGAACGAGGCCGGGAGCACCAGGGCGCAGGTGCGGTTGATGATCATCAGCACGAAACAACCGGCCATCAGCCAGCGCCGCGGCTTCACGAGCGTCCAGATCTCGGGCCAGATATCGCGGAGCTTTACCTTGGGCCTCTTGGCCGTGAGGTCGGCGCCAATCGCCTTGCTGGTGTTGCGTGACGGCCGATCGGCCCCCTTCATGCCACTTCTGCCGAGACCTGCGTGTCCAAAGCCGCCCATGTGTGGTGACAGTGTAGCGTTACGAGGGCTGATTCATCCGCAAGAATCGTTCTACGCGGTGCGCGAACGGCGTGCCGTGATGAAACTGCGCACGCAGAGTGCCGTCAAGATGAGACAAACGACCGACATTACGGCCTGCTCCTGCACCGCCGCGGGATGTGCGAGTGGACCGCCGTGCGCCGCGACCCACTCCTTGATTGCCATGAATCCCGGGAAGAGAAATCCGAACAGAGCGAGCGTGACAGCAATGTGCATCCACAGCATGCGGCGGCGCGCATTCTCTGTATTAGCGAGGACGCCGCAGATGATCAGAGCGCAACCAAACCATAGCGGAATCAGCGCGGTCGGATGCGCGCTGCCCGTCGCGACAAAGTAACCCGCACCGATTAATCCAAGCAGTACACCAAATCCAATCGTCAGCTTTGCCACCTGTCTCCTCCTATGCGGCTGCGGCGTGCTTCACTTGTTCGAGTACAGTCGCGACGCTCCAATCGTTCGTTGGGTAAAACGCAATCACCTTACCGTCCTTGCCGATAACGACAGTGGCTAGCGAGTGCTGCAAAGTTCCCTTCTCGCCGGGCGTGACGCCGAAGTCAAAGAACTGCTCCATCTTTGGGAGCTCCTTCTCGCTCGGCGCGGCAAACTCCCAGTGGTCGAAGGTCTCCTTCGAGTACTTGCCGGTGTAGGCCCCGCCGTAGCTCTTCAGCACCTTCGGCGTGTCGTAGCTCGGATCGAAGCTCACACTAAGCAGATGCGTGTCCTCGTACAGCTTTGGGTCCATCGCGAGTTGTTGATCGATCTGCGCGAAGTTGCGGCTCATGCGCGGACAGTAGTCCGCCAGCGGACAGCGCGTGTAGATGAAGGTCATCAGCAGGACTTTGCCGCGGTACTGTTTGAGGTCGATCTTCCTGTCGGACTGATTCAGGAGCGTGAAGTCAGGGACTTCGTCTCCCGTGGTGGGTACGTGATACTGCACAGCCTGTGCGTAGTCGGGCTTCGCCTGCGCGATGATGACGATCTCACTCAAACGCAGATTTACAGGGCCCTGTGAACTCGGGTCGGCGAGGAGGGTCGCCATAATCTTGTCCCCGGGATGCAGTTCGGAGAGTGCAGAACGATCGGTCACCGGGTACTGCATCGTCATGGCTTCCATGAGTCCGGGGATCGCATCATGCTGCAGCGTGACCTGTCCGTCCTGCGCGTCGACACGAACGACGGTGCCGCGAATCGGGTACTGCTTCGTCGAACTCGCGGTCGACGAGGAGGGGCTGTGGTGGCATCCAATGAGGCTAACCAGGGAGCCGGCGCTCAGCAGGACGGTCAATATCAGGATCAGGGCCGAGGGTGTTCCTTCCGAATATCGCTTCACGGCCTTAATCATAGTCGCGTGCTAGCATCAAGCTTTTGCTGCGCTTCAACAGGGTCGACCGGGTGCGGCGGCCACTGCGGGGGAGCGCGGCCCACGCTGTCGCAAAAGCCCCGCCTTTAGCGCACCTTCAGCTGCCGGACTTCTCCCACGGCCTGGAGCTGTGCATTTGCCCCACGATCCTCACTCGAATGGAATCAGCTCAGGGCCGTCAATACCGTGGCTCGCCACAGACTTTCTGCTCGCAGGTCTGGGTACCGTGCTGCTCGGTCCGCTGCTTCCCACCGTGGCACATGCATGGCATCTTACAGACGCTCAGAGCGGGCTTCTGCTCCTCACAAAGTTCGTCGGCGCTTTTCTTGGGGGAGTGAGCGTTCCGCGACGGCTGGGCCTCGGCATTTTTGTGGGTTCGCTGTTGGCGTTTGCAGGCTTTGGCGCCTTCGCGCTGTCACACTCACTTCTGCCGGGTTGTATAGCTCTGTTTGTGAGTGGGATCGGGTTGGGGCAGATTATTGCATCGACCAATATTCTTACGGGACGCCGCTATCGCGCGCATACAGGCTCCGCGTTGGCATCGCTCAACTTCTTCTGGAGTCTCGGTGCGGTGATAACGGGAGTTCTCGTCGCGGCGTTTATTCCGCGGTACGGGCTTCGCGATCCACTGCTGTATTTTGCCGCACTCTATGTGCTCAGCGGCATCGGCGGCCTCATTCGGCATACGAATTCCGACGCCGGAGGCGAAGAATCTGAACCGACACGTTCGCCCGCAGCAGGCAGCATTGCCTTTTTCGCGCTGCTTCTGTTCTTGTATGGCGGGCTGGAGACGTGCCTGACGGCATGGATCACTACATTCACAGTCCGCTTCTCCGATCTGCGTCTACTGGGTGGGCAGTCCGGAGTCGTATTGTTGTGGGCTTCGCTGGCGGGGGGCCGGGCTCTGGCCTCCCTCGCAATGCGCCGCGCTAGCGAGTTGGCTGTGCAACGAGCGGGTCTGCTGCTGGCGAGTGTCGCGATCGCCGTTCTCGCGTGGGCTCACCGCGGCTGGACATTATCTTCGTGCTGCATCCTGTTGGGGCTTGGCATTGCTCCGTTCTTTCCAGCCACTTTCGCTCTTCTGATGCGTCAACAACCACCGGCCCGGGTTGCTGGGTTCATCCTCGCTGTTTCCGGCCTTGGTGCTGCCCTGTTCCCATGGATGATGGGTGTGCTTTCGACGCAGACCGGATCGCTTCGGATCGCGATGGTTGTACCTTGGACCCTGGCTGTTCTGCTTCTCCTTCTCAGCCTCGTGTTCCGCTCAACGGCCTCGTTTTCCACCTCGCACGAAGGCGAAGGTTCGGTGAAAGTCGGCGTATAAAGAGTAAGAGGTTCAAGAGCCGGTAGAACGCGATGGCCAACCCTGTAACAGAGTCCTATTTGCTGGATGTGCTTGCCCGCGGCGTGGTCGTTGCATTGCCCAACCGCCGCGCTGCGCGAACGCTCCGCCAGGCGTTTAACGAACGCCAGCGCGCCTCCGGGTTGCGGGCATGGGATGCAGCCCCGGTGCTCGCATGGGCGGATTGGACGCGAGGCCTGTGGTCAGGGCTGGCGATTCAGGGCCACGAACTCAGGCTCTTACTGAACTCGGCTCAGGAGCAAAGCCTGTGGCGAGAGATCGTCGAGGCATCGACGGCAGGACGCACGCTGAGTTCACCGGATGCGCTCGCCGAGATGGCCCGCTCCGCCTGGTCGCTGGCTGCGGCTCATCGGGCGACAGGGCGAATTCGGGCTACCGCAACGACCTTTGACACTCGCATGTTCGCGGGATGGGCAGAAAGCTTCAAGAGGATCTGCGTGTCGGAGAATTACCTCGCGTCCGCTGAGGTTGAAGAGGCTCTTCGCATGCACGCCACTTCGGGCGTTCTGCGGTTAGAAGGTCATTGCCTGCTCGCAGGCTTTGAGGAACTCACGCCCGCACAATCCGCGCTTATTGAAGCTTTGCGGGTGGCTGGAGCACAGATTACGGAGGTGACTCTCGAGTCTCCAAAGCTACCGGTTTCCTCATGCGTCAGCACGGTCGTCCCGACTCCGCGCGATGAGATCGCGTTTGCGGCGCGGTGGCTTCAGCAACTCTTCGCGGAACGTTCTCCCGAATCGCCAGTTCCGCGCATTGCAGTCTTGCTGCCACAGCCGGAGGAGGGACGCGCCGAACTTGAATCTGCCTTCCGCGAGGCTCTCGCTCCCGAGCTGCAACCGATTGAAGCCGACAACTCTGCCGCTCCGTGGGAGTTCAGTGCAGGCGCGCGTCTCCTTAGACAACCCATGATTTCGGACGCATTGGCACTGCTGCGCCTGGCGCAGGGTCCATTGCCTATCGAACGCCTGGGGGCACTTCTTCGTTCGCCATTTATTGGGGTCGGCTCAGAGCATCTTGCCGCGGCTCGTTTTGATGCAAACATCCTGCGGCGCGGACCTTATTTAGTACCAGAGCTCGATATGGACGGGCTCACTCGGCTGATTCGGCAACAGTCCCGCTCCACCAAAACTTCGGCTTTTGTCCCGACCTGGCTGAAGGCATTTGACGATCTTCGCGCTTCAAGACTTGGAGCGTCATCCTCGCGCAGTTACGCTGAATGGTCAGAGATCATCCGCGATCTACTGCGTACGGCGAACTGGCCTGGCGACCGGGCGCCCACACCGTCTGAGTTCGCCACGGCAGGCGCATGGGACGCGACGCTGGACCTTCTTGCCACGCTGGACTTCCGCGGTTTGCGGGTGAGTTTTGCAAGCGCTTTGAGGGCACTCGAGCAGCTGCTGCAGTCCGCGCACGTGAGCCCCCCGCCTGCCGGCGCTCCGATTCAGATCATGCGTCCGGAAGAGGCTGAGGGGACGGTCTTCGATGCGGTCGTCCTTCTGCACGCGACAGACGAGGCATGGCCTGAAGCTGCGCACTCTAATCCGCTGTTGAGTTGGTCACTTCAACAAGAGCTGGGGATCCCGGGCGCGGATGTATCCAGGGAAGCCGCCCGTGCGATGAAGCAGGCCGAATCGCTCGTGCGCCGTACCCCAAGACTGCTCGCCCTGAGCGCCGCTGCGGATGAGCACGGGTCGTTACGCCCGTCCCCATTGCTGCAGCAGCTCAATATTCACAATGTTCCTTCTGAAGATCTCGTGCCGTCCGTCCCAGCCGCGCCCGCTGTCGCGGAGGAAATCGTGCCGGACGATGTGCCACTTACCCCGCTTCCCTCGCCTGAACTTCGGGGCGGAGCAAGTGTGCTGAAGCTTCAGGCGGCATGCGGCTTTCTGGCGTTTGCGGAGATGCGTCTGCACTCCACCACCATTGATCCGTGCGAGCTTGGCCTTGATGCGATCGAGCGCGGCAACCTCGTTCATCGCGCCCTCGAGAACTTCTGGAGCGTCACGCAGTCTCAGGCTGAGCTCCGAGCGCTGACTACGGAAGAACGTCATCACCGGCTCTCTCATGCGATCGACGCGGCGTTCGCCAGGCTTTCCGTGCCGATGCCGGGCTGGAGCGCGGCATACATCGGACTTCAGCGCGAGCGCTTGCGGCGACTGCTTCTCAGGTGGCTCGACCTGGAGTTGCAGCGTGGTCCGTTCACTGTCCGCCAGCGCGAGGAGCGCACACCTATTCCAATAGGGCCGCTGCGTCTGAAGGTTCAGCCTGATCGCATCGACGAAGTGGAGGGTGGCTTGGTGCTGGTTGATTACAAAACAGGCCACCGCGCGCACTCGTCGAACTGGTCTGGGAATCGACCTGATGACCCGCAACTTCCGCTGTATGCGCTTCTAACCAAACAGGACGAGCTCCAGGCGTTGCTGTTCGGTCGCGTCCGCCCTGGGTCGGAGATGAAGTGGCAGGGTCTTGCAGCGAATCAGGCCGTACTTCCGTCCCAGAAGCGGCAAACTATCGTCGATCTCGAACTTCGCCGAAGCGAATGGAGGACTGTTCTGACGAAGCTCGCGGAGGACTTCGCAGAGGGGCGTGCCGATGTGAACCCGAAGAGTGTTGCGGTGAACTGCGAAGGCTGTGCTCAGCGATTGCTCTGCCGAATCGATCCGAGTACGTTCGTGAGCACAACTGCCGACGACGCGGAGGACGAGGAGGAGATGGATGTCTGAACTCCTTCACTTTCCGCCGCCGGAGCCAGAGATCGCAGTAACGGACGCAGATCGTCAGCCGCCGGATTTTGCGGCGCGACAGCGCGCGCTCGATGTGCGGCTTTCTGCGATCGTTGAGGCTCCCGCGGGTTCCGGCAAAACCGGCCTGCTGCTGCAGCGGTACCTGAAACTGCTTGCAGAGGGCGACATTTCGCAGCCGGAAGAGATCCTCGCCATCACCTTCACACGCAAGGCGACAGCCGAGCTTCGCGAGCGCGTCTTCGAGCAACTGCACGCAGCAGCCGCAGGGCGCCCTCTAACGGCAGATGCGAGCAGTTTTGAGCGCGAAACCCGTGTACTCGCCGAAGCGGTCATTGCGGTCGACACCAAACTCGGATGGCGGCTCCTTGAACAGCCGCAGCGGCTGCGAATTCGTACCATTGACGCGCTCTGCGCCGAGATTGCGCGGACGCTTCCGCTGCTCTCCGGCTCCGGCACCAACCAGCCGGTTGAAGACGCAGAATCCCTTCACCGTGAGGCCGCGCAGCGCACTCTTCTCGAACTCGGTGGTGCGGACATCCTCCTCAACGAGGCGCTGGAGACAGTACTGCTCCATCGCGACGGCAACCTCAAGGACTGCGAAACGCTTCTCGCTCGCATGCTCGAACAGCGTCAGCAGTGGGGCGAACTCGTTCCACTTGACGCTGAATCGCTGACAGACGAACACCTTGATACCAAGGTTCGCCCGCGCCTCGAGCGCTCGCTCGAGACGATTGTCTGCGCAGGACTGAATCGCGTGCTGGATGCCGTGCCGCAACCCGAGCTTGTGGAGCTTACTGAGTTGGCCGCACGCCTCGCGCTGGAACCGTCATATGCTCCAGGGGAGCCGTCACCCGTCGCGGTCTGCGCAGGTCGCAGCGGGTCTCCAGAGGCACGAGCGGAGGACCTGGAGCACTGGCTGGCGCTACTCCATCTGCTGTTTACGAAGGACGGGAACTGGCGGAAGGGATTCGCCCCCGCCTACTTGCGCTTCAACATCTCGTACCAGGATCGCGCGGTACTCAAGGACCTGGTTGAACGGCTGCAAAGCAATGACCTGACAGGAATCTCTTAAGTCGATCCGCGGTTTGCCGCCGCCTCGCTTCCCTGAAGAGCAGTGGCGAGTGGCCAAGGCGCTCTTCCGGCTGCTTCGTCAGGCGCTCGCGCATCTTAATGTGCTTTTTGCCGAGACCGGCCGCTGCGACTTCTCCGAACTCGCGCTCGCAGCCTGCAATGCGTTGGCGGCTGAGGAAGGCGTTGCAGATCTTTCGCGGTCTCCCGGCGCTCGACTCACTCATTTACTCGTCGATGAGATGCAGGACACGTCGTCTTCGCAGTACATGCTCCTCGAACGACTGACCCGGTCCTGGGACGGTCACTCCCAGACCGTCTTTCTCGTCGGTGACCCCAAACAATCGATCTATCTCTTTCGCCAGGCGCGGGTTGAGCGCTTTCTTCGTACTGTCGCTGAGCGCCGGCTCGGGGACGTTCCACTGGAACCGCTGCGACTCACCGCGAACTTCCGCTCGCAGGCCGCACTTGTCGAGGATTTCAACGAGACATTTGCGCTGCTCTTTCCGCAGGCTGCAGTCATCACTCAGGCTCTGGGCGAAGAGCTCGACGTTCCGTTCGTGCACGCGGATCCGATTCGTCCGACCTCTGCTCACTCGCAGTCGATCGACTGGCACACTGAAGTCCTCGGCAGCCATCCCATCCCGGGTAACCCCGCGCCAACCGTCGCTGAACTGCGCGCCGCGCATATTCAACGCGAGACACGTCAGATCCGTTGCATCATCGAGGAGTGGCGCGCACGGCCGCTTCCAGAAGGCCGCACCAGGCCTTGGAGCATTGCAGTCCTTGCTCGGGCACGTACCCACCTCGCGCCCATTACCGCAGAGCTATCGCGCGATCACGGTAGTGGTCCTGTTCCATTCCGCGCGGTCAAGATTGACACACTCGACGAACGGATCGAGGTGCTGGATGCATTTGCGCTTACTCGTGCGCTGCTCCATCCCGCTGACCGGGTTGCATGGCTTGCTGTGCTCGGTGCTCCGTGGTGCGGGCTTTCGCTCTCTGATCTGCTCAGCTTGACGGGAGAAGGCCCGGATGCCGATCGTGAAGCAACCATTGCGGAACTTGTCGCGACGCGTGCTCATTTACTCAGTCCCACTGGGCAACAGCTTCTTGCGCGAAGCTGGCCGACGCTCGAGCAGGCCATGTTCACCCTCGGTCGAAGCTCCTTCGCCACACATGTTGAGCGCACATGGTTGTCACTCGGCGGCGATGCGGCACTCTCCTCCGACCGCCTTGCCAATGTGCGCCGCTTCTTCGAGGTCCTTCGCGAACTCGAGCAGGACAGCGCAGGTGCAATCGACACCGTCGCACTCAACGCCCGCTTGTCGAGCCTCTATGCTGAGACGACCGCCGACGAAAATGCTGTCCAACTGCTTACGATCCATAACAGCAAAGGCCTTGAGTTCGATCTCGTTCTCATTCCGGGGCTTGAGCGCTCAACGAATCGCAGCCGCTCTGAGCTTCTGAACTGGCTCGAACTCGACCCGGCCGACGGAGAGGCGGCGCACATTCTGCTGGCCCCCATTGGATCGCGTGGCGAACAGAACGACGGATTGAATCAGTGGCTCTCGCGTGTCAGGCGTTCGCGGGAACATGCCGAACTCCGTCGTCTGCTGTACGTTGCCTGTACGCGCGCCCGCGAAGCTCTCCATGTCTTCGCCGCTTGCGAACCGCAAAGGGACGGCACTGCCCGGACCCCCGTCGAAGGCACACTCTTACGCGCGGCATGGCCCGTTGCCGCTTCTCGCTTCAACCTGCCCATCGAAACCGATGAAGCGAATACTTCAACCGCCCCTCCACGGGCGAAGGGAGGCTTGCTGCCATTCACTTCGTTCGAGGACTCAGGTAACGGACTCGCAATTGCCGCCGCTGCAGTTGAGAGCGAAGTAAGCGGACGCGTTTCGCTTGTGCATCGTTTGCCACTGGACTTTGATCCGCTGGCGCGGTTTCTCTCCCCCAAGAATCTTCGGCTCCCCTACACCCCGGCGTCTGCCCTGCCGCATGCTCCTTCGTTCGAGCGGCCGGAAGGTTCCTTCGCGGTACGCGCCTTCGGGAATGTCGTACACCGCTTTCTGCAACTCGTCAGCGCGAATCTCGCCGCCGGAGACTCTGCTGAGACATTGCTGGCGAATCTCCCGTCCTGGGGGCCCCGCCTGATTGCTGCCTTTCGCAACGAGGGGGTCGCACCGGCGACTTCACAGCGTGAAACACCCCGGGCACTTTCCGCATTACGCAATGCGTTGGACGATCCCATTGGTCGGTGGATTCTTTCGGCTCGGCACTCTGCTGCGAACGAGCAATCGATAGCATCCGTCGACGCCTCAGTGCTTCGCGCTGACCGGACCTTTGTAGCCGGCGGAGCACCCCTTGCCGACGGTAATGACAGCATCTGGATCGTCGACTTCAAAACGACGGAGCAGGGTTCACGTTCTCCTGAACGTTTTGAACAAGACGAACTACTTAAGTACCGCACGCAGCTCGAACGTTATGCCTCCGTCTTGCGCGATCTCTCATCCGAACGGCGCCAGATCGTGCTTGGCCTCTATTACCCGCTCATTCCTCGTTTGCTGCATTGGATTTCATCAGAGACCTCTTAGGTCGCAACACGTCTAATCTAATGTGCCAGTGCTATCCTTCTATCGCACGTTCCCGGAGGACCCACAGGGCTATATGTCAGACTCAGGACGCCTGGTCCTCTGCGTCGATGATGAGCGGGTGGGGCTTCATGTACGCAAGCTTCTCCTCGAGCGGTCGGGCTACAAGGTGATTACCGCACATGACGGCAAGACCGGGCTCACGATGTTCGAAGAATACCCGGTCGACGCAGTCGTCCTTGACTACGCAATGCCCGGGATGCACGGCGGGGAGGTGGCAGCGCGTATGCGTGCGGCCAAGCCGGATGTGCCCATCCTCCTGCTCTCGGCCTACGTTGGCCTTCCCTCCGATGTTACCGGGTTAGTAAACGTCTACATGACCAAAGGTGAGGGTGCACCTGCGCTTTTGGAGAAACTCGACGCTCTTTTTTCGCATATTAACTCTTAGCTCTTGCGAATATTTAAGTATCGCGTTTTGCGATCACTTAAGCGTCGCCACTGCCCATCCAATTGTGCAATGGTGAATCCTGGAGCACTGCAGCGAGTCGTCGAGTGAACCTGAGTCAGCTAAATCGAATATTGCTCCAGACTCTGCTGCTTCCCGTGGTGGCGCTCCTGCTCGTCTCGGGAGCCCTCATATGGCAGATCGGGAACGCGCAGAAGACTGTCAATGATCTCCAGGATGCCGATCACAATATCGCAACGGCGACCTACATCCTTGCGCTTACGGGTGACGAGGAAAGCGGTGTGCGCGGATTTCAAAACACGTCCAACGAAGCATTCCTTCAACCCTTTGAGAACGCTCAGGGTCCTCTCGCCGCCAGCGTCTCCACGCTTCGCAAGGATCTTGCGGCTCGAGGCAAGGACACTCATCTCGTCGACCAATTTCTAGTCAGTCACCGTCGCTGGCTTGATACGGATGCCGCTCCCATGATCGCCCTGGTTAGGTCCGGAGGGGACACCCGCGACGTCGCTCTCAACCTCCGCAGCAAAGACGAGATGGATCGCATCCGCGACATTCTCAATGAGCTCATCAGCGAGCAAAAACTAGAGCGACAGAATGAAGTCGAGCATTGGCAGACTCAGGTTCGCCATACATTGGAAGCGATCGTTGGCTGTGCGGCCCTCATCGGCCTTCTGATCGGACTGTTCGCCCGCAGCCGCCTTCACACCGTCACACATGCATTTCAAGGGGCAATCACCGCGCTGCGCAAGAACGCTCAGGCCACCTACGACTCCGAGCAGCGTCTGCGCACGACACTAACCTCGATCGGTGACGGAGTGGTTGTTTGCGATCAGCATGGCCGCGTCGAACTGCTCAACACCATTGCAGAGCAATTAACCGGTTGGACGCAAGCGGAAGCCGCGCAAAGGCCTATCAGCGAAGTCTTCCTCATTGTCGACGAGGCGTCGCGCGAGCTCATGGAGAACCCTGTTGATGCCGTACTTCGCACACAACGTGGCGTCTCGCTTGCAAATCATGCCATTCTGCTCCGCCGTGGCGGCGGAGAGATCCAGATCGACGACAGCGGCGCGCCGATCTTCGACCGCTCGGGTGAACTTGCCGGTGTAGTCATGGTCTTTCGAGATGTCACTGAACAGCGCCGTACGCAGGCCGCTCTGCTCGCCAGCGAGAAGCTTGCCGTCACCGGCCGGCTGGCCGCCACATTGGCGCACGAAATCCATAACCCGCTGGACTCCGTTGTCAATCTGCTTTACCTGATGAAGAACGGAGCCACTCCCGAAGAGACCGTTGAGTTCCTTGACCTCGCCCGCTCGGAGCTCGACCGCGTCACGCAAATCAGCCGCGCCATGTTAGGCATGTATCGGGAGTCAAAGACTCCCATCGAGCTGGACCTCAAGGAACTGCTCGACAGCATCCTCCTTCTACTGCAACGCCAGATCACTCAGGCTGGCATCACCCTGAAGAAGAATCTCGCTGACCACGCAACGATCAGCGGCTACCCCGCGGAGTTGCGACAAGTCTTTACGAATCTGCTCACCAACGCAATGGATGCTTCGACACCGGGCTCTCTTATCGAGGTCTCGCTGCGCTCCACTCCGTCGTTGGATGGCCAGCGATCCCATGGGAAGCGACTTGGTGTGACCGTTTCCGTCGTAGACCATGGCCCCGGCATCCCTGCAGACACAATCAAGAATCTGTTTCAGCCTTTCTTTACAACGAAGGGCGAGAAAGGAACGGGTCTTGGCCTGTGGGTCAGCCAAGGCATCGTGCAAAGACACGGCGGTGATATTCGCCTCGACTCACGCACAGGCGAAGTCGACCACGGCACAACGGTTTCGGTATTTCTCCCGGAGACTCCCGTCGATACGAACGCCAAACAGCCTATGGCCTCTCAGGCCTGAACTGTCGCACCACACAGCAGCCGCTCCAGGACCGACGCAGCGCGCTCACAGTCATCGCGACTCACGTCATAGTGCGTCACGAGCCGCACTGCATGAGGTCCGATCGCACTCGCCAGCACGCCATTCTCGCGTAGCCCGCGCACCAGAGCCGCAGCATCTCCCTCATCACGCAGAGTAAAGATCACAATATTTGTCTGCACGTCCGTCGGATCGATCTCTGCCGCATCACAGCGGGCAATCGCCTCCGCCAGCAACCGCGCATTCGCGTGATCCTCACTGAGCCGTTTCGGCATCTCTTCCAGGGCGATGAGCCCCGCTGCCGCCAGAACGCCGGCCTGCCGCATCCCTCCGCCCAGCGATTTGCGAAACACACGCGCGCGGTCAATCACCTCACGCGAACCCACAAGCATCGAGCCCACGGGAGCACCGAGGCCTTTGCTCAGGCAGAACATTACGGTATCGAAGCCGCGTGTCAGCGTCGCCACATCCACTGTCAGCGCCGTGGCCGCGTTGAATACGCGCGCTCCGTCCAGATGCACAGGCAGCTTCGCCTCCCGCGCACCCTCCCAAATCTCTTCAAACACTTCCACCGGCGTCACCGTGCCGCCTGCCATGTTGTGCGTGTTTTCGAGCGCAATCAATCCAGTCGATGCGCGGTAGTAAATCTTCGGTGCGATCGCCCTGCGAATCGACTCCCAAGACATCACACCGCGGTCGCCCTGCACCGTGCGCGGCACACAGCCCGAGAAGGCCGAAACCATCGCCATCTCCCAATCAAGAATGTGCGATCTTGCCTCGCAGATGACCTCCTGTCCATGCTGCGTGTGCAGGCGAATCGCAATCTGATTCCCCATCGTCCCGGTCGGCACGAAGATGGAGGCCTCGCGCCCGAACACCTCCGCCGCGCGCTGCTCCAGCCGATTTACGGTCGGATCCTCGCCGTAGACATCATCGCCAACCTCGGCAGCAGCCATCGCCGCACGCATGGCTGCCGTCGGCTTTGTCACCGTGTCGCTGCGCAGATCAATCACATTCTCGATCGCCAAAGCTCTCAACCCTCCTATGCCGTGACCGCCAGCAACTCACCGAATACCTCACTGGACACCAGCCGTCCACGTCTTGTGAGGCTCCACCGGCCATCCTCAACGAGCATCAATCCCTCACGCGCAAGGTGTTCAACGCGCTCTTCACAATCCCGAACCCACGTGCTGGAAAATCTCTCATGCAAGCAACCCACCGAAAGCCCCTCGTTCAACCGCAGTCCGAGGAAAACTGACTCTTCGAAGGCCTCGCGTTCACCGACTTCCGTTATCTCATCACAGACACCGGCGTCGTATTCGCCAAGTTGATCGGCGTTGGCAAACCGCACCGCACTCCCGTCCGCACGCAACAGCATGGAGTGCGCGTCCAATCCAAATCCCAGGTACGGCGCTCGTTCCCAATACTTGCAATTGTGTCGCGATCGCTGGTCTGCGCCTTTGGCAAAGTTCGATATCTCGTACTGGACGAACCCGTTCTTCTCCAGGAATTCGCACGCATCTTCATACAACTCCGCCGCGAGCTCCTCGCTTGCAACTGCAGGTGCGTGCAGCCGCGCTCCCCCGCCGAGTACCTCGCGGCCGAGCCGCGATCCCTCGTCAATCTCCAGCAGATAGACACTCAGGTGCGTCAACTCGGAGGTGCAGGCAGCCGTTAGCGATGCCATTGAGCTGTCCCGCGTCTGATACGGGAGCCCGACGATCAGATCTGCACAAACTCTCTTGACGCCCTTGGCATGCAACCGTGCGATCTCCTGCAGACACGACTCACCCGTATGGGTACGCCCTACCGCCGTACTCTCGCGGTCCACAAAACTCTGCACTCCCAGGCTCAGGCGGTTCACACCCAGCCGCATCCCCTCTTCGAGCACCTCGTCGGCGATCTGCCCGGGCGCCGCTTCGAGCGTAATCTCCGCATCCTTCTCGACAACGAACTGCCGTCGCAGCGCCGCGAAGACTTGCCTCAATTGCTCCGGCTCCAGCAGACTTGGCGTGCCTCCGCCAAAGTACACTGTGTCCACCGCACGAGGCAGTAGAGACCCCAGGCTCGCCGCCTTAGCGCCCGCGGAATCGATCTCTGCGCAGAGCCGGCGCACATACTCCGCGACACGGCCGGCCGAGGATACTCCTGAGGCGAAGTTACAGAAGCTGCACTTCGCGCGACAGAATGGCACGCTCACGTACACCCCAAGCCGCTCTGGCTGTGACAATCTGCTCACAATTCCATTCTTTCATGCGACCAAACCTGGACACTACAATCTATTCATCATGGGCACAGGCACCGACGAAAAACAGAGCAAGCCGCAGGCGAGCGACCCCGCACCCGCTCCGCGTGCGGGTCCTGACGAAGATATCGTCGGCAAGGCCTACGACTCGCGACTCATGCGGCGGCTCGTTCGCTATCTGGCGCCTTACAAACTCGCCGCCGCTATATCCGCCTGCGCCATCCTGCTGAAGTCCGCCTCGGACGTCGCTGGTCCATACCTCGTCAAGGTCGCGGTCGATACCTATCTCGCGCCGACCGGGAATCCCGGCTGGCTTAGCCGTCGTCTCAGCCCAAATCCCACCGCCGGCATCAACGAGCTGGCGCTGCTGTACTTGGGGGCACTGCTGCTCAGCTTCGGCCTTGAGTTTGTCCAGACCTACCTGATGCAGTGGACCGGCCAGAAAATCATGTTCGACCTGCGCTCGCAGATCTTCCGCCACATTCAGCGCATGCACGTCGGCTTCTTCGATCGAAACCCTGTCGGCCGTCTCGTCACGCGTGTCACCTCGGACGTCGATGCGCTTAATGAGATGTTCACCTCGGGCGTCCTTGCCATCTTCGAGGATGTCTTCGCGCTGACGTTCATCGTCGTCATCATGTTGCGGATGAGCTGGCCGCTCGCGCTGCTCACGCTGTCGGTCATCCCCGGCATTCTTTACGCCACCAAACTCTTCCGCGAACATGTCCGAGACAGCTATCGCCGCCAGCGCGCTGCCACAGCCCGCATCAACTCCTTCACGCAGGAGTACGTTTCTGGTATGCCGGTTGTGCAGCTCTTCAACCGCGAGCGCCGCGCTTTCCGTGACTTCTCCGCAGTCAACCTCGAGAATAAGCTTGCCTGGACCGACGCTATCTTTGCGTACGCACTCTACTATCCTGTCGTCGAGTTCCTCAGCTCACTGGCCATAGCGCTCGTCCTTTGGTTCGGCGGCAGCGCGGTGCTGCGCACCGAATTCATCAAGACGCACGGACAATGGCTTACGGCCCACAAGTTCCTCCTCACCACGACCGGGTCCGCAGCACACTTCACCCTCGCCGGCGCGGTCACCCTCGGCATCCTCATCGCCTTCATCCAATACGCCCAGCGCTTCTTCCGCCCCATCCAGGACCTCAGCGACAAATACAACATCCTGCAAGCAGCAATGGCCGCGGCCGAGCGCATCTTCAAACTGCTCGACACATCGCCCGATATCGCTGCGCCCTCGCATCCCCGTGCCGGCGATGGCTCCGGCCGTATCGAGTTCAAGAACGTCTGGTTCACCTACCAGAAGATGAGCACTCATGATGCCGCCGTCCTTGCGACCTCCACGAACCCTGAACGCGATCTCCCGCACATCGAATGGATCCTCCGCGACGTAACCTTTGTCGTCCATCACGATGAGACCGCAGCCATTGTCGGGCACACCGGTGCTGGCAAAACCACGCTTACCGCGCTGATGATGCGCTTCTACGACGTGCAACGCGGTCAAGTTCTGGTCGATGGTGTGGACGTCCGCGAGCAGGATCTCCTCACTTTGCGCCGCCGATTCGGCGTCGTCCTGCAAGATCCATTTCTCTTCTCCGGGGATGTTCAATACAACATCCGTCTCGGCTCTTCATGGATCACCGAAGACGAGGTCGCGAACGCCGCCGATCAGGTCAACGTCGGCGACTTCATCCGGACCCTGCCTGGCGCCTTCCATGAACCTGTGCTCGAACGCGGTTCCACTCTGTCCACTGGTCAAAAGCAACTCATCAGCTTCGCGCGCGCACTCGCTCACAAACCCGGTATCCTCATCCTCGATGAAGCCACTAGTTCCGTCGACACGGAAACCGAAATCCGCGTGCGTTCCGCGCTGGAACGCATGATCACCGGCCGCACCAGTGTTCTCATCGCGCACCGTCTTTCCACCGTGCAGCGCGCCGACACTATTCTCGTCATGCACAAAGGTCAGCTCCGCGAACAGGGAAACCATCAGCAGTTGCTTGCGCACCGAGGACTCTACTACAAGCTCTACCGCCTCCAGTACAAAGATCAGGAACTCGTCGCGGCGGATTGATCTCCCCTCAACATGCCCTCCAACTCACAATCGATTGTCGCCGCGCGTCACTTCGTCGCGGACACACCGGGAAGCGTTCTCTTCGAAAGCAGCACGGTCAGCAGCGCTCAGCACAATCGATCGCTTCTCTTTCAAAACCCCATCCACTGGCTCGAGGTCCGCAACCTTGACCAACTTCCTGCTGTGTTCGCAAGAATCGACGATGCCCTTGCGTCGGGCCAATGGGTTGCGGGTTATCTCGCCTACGAATGCGGCTACCACTGGGAGCCCACCGCCTGCCCAAACTACGAATCCACTTCGAACACTCTTCCGCTCGCGGCCTTCGGCTTCTACAGCGAACCAACCCTTTGTACCCTGCCTTCACAGCAACCTCCCCAGGAAGCCGGCCTCACCGATCTCGCCGTCTCGCTCACACCGGGACAATACGCGCAACAGTTTAATCAGGCTCAGCAGTACATCGCCGCAGGCGACACCTACCAACTAAACCTGACCGCTGAAGTACATGCGCCTTACACCGGCAATCCAGCCGACCTCTTCGCACACATGATGGCCGCACAGCCCGTCGACCTCGGCGCGATGCTTCACGTCGGCTCTCACCATATCCTCTCGGCCTCACCCGAGCTGTTCTTCCATCAGCAAGGCCGCCAGATCGTCGTCCGTCCGATGAAGGGAACCTCACCACGCGGTTCGACCCCATCCGAAGACGACCGGCTCGCAGCTTCACTCGCCGCCGATGAGAAGAATCGCGCCGAAAACGTCATGATCGTGGATCTTCTCCGCAACGATCTCGGTCGCATTGCCGAGTTCGGTTCCGTCCACCCCGACAAACTCTTCACCGTTGAGCGCCTGCCGTCACTTCTCCAGATGACCTCGGAGATCCGTGCCACTCTTCGCCCCGAGATCACGCCCTATCACCTCTTCGCGGCGCTCTTCCCTTCCGGTTCAATCATCGGCGCGCCGAAGATCCACTCCATGCAACTGCTCCGCGGTCTCGAGCGACGCGATCGCGGTGTTTATACAGGAGCCATTGGCTTCTGGTCCCCGTGCGGCGAAGCGCTCTTTAGCGTAGCCATCCGGACCGTCATCCTCGAATCCGGCCATCTCACCATGGGTATTGGCTCTGGTCTCGTCGCCGACTCAATCGCCACTTCCGAATACAACGAATGCCTTCTCAAGGCTGACTTCCTCCGTGATCAGGCCTTCGGCCTCATTGAAACCATGCGCTGGCAGCACGGCCGCTGCGGACTACTCCAACTCCACCTCGACCGCCTTCAATCCTCAGCCGAATACTTCCACTTCCATTTCGATCGCGAATTGATTCAGCGTGCGATCGAGCATCAAGCCGCTAGCTTCGATGCAGCCATACCCTGCAAACTCCGCCTCGTACTTGACCATCGCGGCAGCTGCACCTTCGATTCGCCCGAACCCATCACCAATGACGACCCATCGACGCAACTACGTATCCAGCTCTGCCCCAGGCACACCGACTCGACCAACCCGTTGCAGCAGCATAAAACCACACGCCGAGCCTTTTACGATCAGGCCTACGCCGAGGCCCGCCGTCAAGGCTTTGCCGACGTAATCTTCGTCAACGAACACGGCCATATCACTGAAGGCGCCGTCCACAACATCTTTGTTCGTCACAACGATCGATGGCGCACACCGCCCGCGGCGGCCGGTCTATTGCCAGGAGTCTACCGTCGGCACCTGCTGACCACGCAACCCGAAATCACCGAAGCCAACCTCACTCCTGAAGACCTGCGCACCGCCGATGAGATCTGGCTCACCAACGCCGTTCGCGGAATTCGCAGAGCTACTTTCGTCCGCTGACGCAGGCTATACAACTGCTACCCTCACCTCATGGCAACAAGCAGGATCAACACTCCGAGGCAGGTCCTCTTCGCCTCTCTCGTTGGCACCACGGTCGAGTTCTTCGACTTCTACATCTATGCCACCGCCGCAGTCCTGGTCTTTCCTTCACTCTTCTTCCCCGCATCGAATCCTGCCTCGGCCGTCCTTCTCTCTCTCGCAACCTTCGGCGTTGCGTTCTTCGCGCGTCCGGTCGGGTCGGCTCTGTTCGGACACTTCGGAGATCGCATCGGCCGTAAGCGCACACTCGTCCTTGCGCTCTCCACCATGGGCCTCTCTACGTTCCTCATCGGAGTGTTGCCCGGGTATGCAGCCATCGGTCTCCTCGCACCCCTGCTGCTTGCACTCTGTCGCTTCGGCCAGGGCATTGGCCTTGGCGGCGAATGGGGCGGCGCGGTGCTGCTCGCCGTCGAAAACGCTCCACCTGGCAAGCGGGCACTCTACGGTATGTTCCCGCAGCTCGGCGCTCCCATCGGCTTCCTGCTCTCCGGCTCTGTCTTCCTGCTTCTCTCGCGCTTCCTCACACAAAAGCAGTTACTCGCGTTCGGCTGGCGTCTTCCCTTCCTCGCCTCCGCTTTGCTCATTCTGCTCGGCCTCTACGTTCGTCTCACTCTTACGGAAACACCCGTCTTCGCCGAGTCGATGCGCCGCGACGAGCCCGTCAAACTGCCGCTCGTCGACGTCTTTCGTCGCTACCCACGCGAGCTCTTCGCGGGCATTCTCGTCTGCCTCGCCATGTTCGTACTCTTCTATCTCATGATTGTCTTTGCGTTGTCGTGGGGCACTAAGGCTCTGCACTATTCCAACTCCCGCTTCCTGACATTGCAGCTCTTCGGCACGCTCTTCTTTGCTCTCACCATTCCCATCTCCGCCTGGCTCGCCGAGTACGGCCGCCGGCGTCTCATGATCGTCGTCACCCTCGCCATCGCAGCCTTTGGCTTCGCCCTTGAGCCGCTCTTCACCTCCGGCCTCGGCGGTGCATTCCTTATGATGAGCATTGGCCTTTCGCTCATGGGCATCACCTATGGTCCGCTCGGCACCCTCGTCTCTGAGCTCTTTCCCACACCCGTCAGGTACACCGGCAGCTCGCTTGCCTACTCCATCGCCGGCATCCTTGGCGCCTCAGCCGCGCCATACATCGCCACGAAACTCGCGCTGAAGTACGGACTCCACGCCGTCGGTTACTACCTCACCATCTCGGCGGTGCTCACGCTCGTCGGCCTTCTGCTAATCCCGGAGACGAAAGACCACGATCTCAATGCGCCCGTAACCGAGAAGCTCACTGCCACCACCTGATGTCGCCAAGCGAGGTTTCGGGAAACTTCGACAACCTTGTCCGCCACCGCGTCCAAGCCGCCCGCGCTTCACTTATACTCACCACAATTCAACCGGCCCACCTCATCGTTATCGCCTGAGGTTTCTGCGTATGAGCATCGCTACGGTCGTTCCGGGCCACGCATCTGTGTCGTCCGGCGTGGACGAAGAGCTCGCTGGTCCGCCATGCCCCGACCCCAACCTCGCCACGCGTCCCGTCGAAGCTTCCGAACGCATCTCCTCCGTCGATGTCATTCGCGGCTTCTCACTGATGGGCATCCTGCTCATGAACATCACCTCGTTCGGTCTTCCCTTCTGGGACTACATGTTCCCCCTTACCACCGTGAAGCCCGTCTTCAACGGCCCGCACTGGAAAATCAACACGCTCGCCTGGTTTCTCCGCTGGATCTTTGCGGAAGGTAAGATGCGTGCGCTCTTCTCCATGCTCTTCGGCGCAGGCGTTGTGCTGCTCACAGGCCGCGCGGAATCGCGGGGCGCCGGCGTCCGCACCGCCGACATCTTCACGCGCCGTAACATGTGGCTCGCTTTGTTCGGGATGCTTCACTGCTACCTCATCTGGAACGGCGATATCCTCTTCTTCTACGGAATCACCGCTCTCATCTTCCTCTTCCCGTTCCGTCATCTCAAGCCGAAGAACCTCCTTTGGACTGCCGCCATCGTCCTTCTCCTTAACAGCGCCCTCGCGAACAGCGGACACTATTTCGCCGCCATGCACACATACCGCACTGCGCAGCAGGCTAATATAGCGCTCGCCGCACACAAGACTCTGACGGAAGATCAGATCGACGCGCTCAAAAGCTGGAAGAAGACCCAGGACGAGTGGCGCCCTGACACTAAGAAACTCTACAAGGACATTGCTGCACACCAACGCGGCTATTTCTCCGCGCTCGCTGCCGATGCGCCCGACGGCTTCCACGGCGAAACATTCGGTCTCTACTTTGGCTTTGGTGACTGGCTCGGCATGATGCTGCTTGGCATGGCGCTGTTCAAGAACGGCTTCTTCTCCGCGAAGCTCTCTCGGCGAACCTACGCGCTGGTCGCTATTTTCGGACTGGGCATCTCATGGCCCATCATCTTCTTCGGCGCACTGCACGCCTGGCGCAGCCACTTCGACATCTTCGCCACGATGCGCGGCATGCTCTTTACATACGACCTCGGCCGCATCACCGGCGCACTCGGCACTGCCGCCGTTCTGCTACTTATGGTCAAGGCCGGCATCTTCCGCTGGATGCTCGCGCGCATCGCCAACGTCGGGCAGATGGCCTTCTCCAACTACATTCTCACCAGCCTCACCATGCGTCTTCTCTTCGTCTGGGGACCACTGCACTGGTATGGCTACATGGAGTACTACAAGCTTTACGTCGTGGTCGCGTGCATGTGGATTGTGAATCTCACCTTCAGTACTCTCTGGCTGCGCGAATTTCGCTTTGGTCCAATCGAGTGGTGTTGGCGATCACTCACTTACTGGAAGCGACAGCCGATGAGACTCGCCGCACCACAGCCCCTGCCGGTGCCGGTTGCACCAGCCGTTGTGTAACCCGTTGAGCAGCATCACCGTGAATTACATGCTCCAACGCATCATGCACAAAGAGTAGTGACAACGCGCGGTTATCCGTCTCCGGCTGAGTCTGTCCTGCGCTGTGAATAAGAAGTGCTGGCCGCGGATCGAACTCGCTGCGCGATGCCTGATCATCCTCCTCAGTCCATGCCGGCAGCCAATCCCACAGCATAATGCGCCATGAATGATCGCCTTGCACAATCACGGTCGTGTCTTTCCAGCGCGGGGACTGCTGCAGGGTCGCCATTATGTTGCCAAGCGTCCTGTCCGCCAGCGCCAGGTTATCCATGTACGAGCTTCCGCATCGCCGCGCGTACTCGTCATTCACGCGACTCCAGATATTCGGGCTGTGCGGAATTGGAAGGTGCAGAAGGATGAAATCTGCCTGATCCTGCTTCAGCAACTCCGTCGCGTGCTGCTGCAGACTCAAATGCGTCTGCAGCCTCTGTCGCACATCGAAGTCACAGCTCCTGCGATCCGCGAGTTCCGGCGATACGAATTGAATTCCCAGCGCCTGGAAGGGTCTCGCTGTATTCCGCCACAGGCTGTACCGCTGTGCCATATCGCCATCTGTGCGATCCAGGTTCGTCCAGTAGCAACTATCTAGCGCGCTTCGGTAGACCACGCAGTACGGGTTGTACCAACCCACAACTCCGGTTCTCCACCCTGCTTGCTCTGCGTCATGAAAGACCGTGCCATTCCCATCCAGCTCGTGCCATCCGTGGACACCGTCGTAGTGCACCTTGAGCGTGTTATCAAACCCATAACGAAAATCGTCCACTACGGCCCCACTGAGCAATGACGGCACAATCTTTACCGTCTTCAGTCCAATAGGCTGCATGTTCGTATACAGGGTGCTCTGCGCTCTCAGCGCATCAAAGTTTGGCAACGCCAGGTCATGCGCGCGATGCTCGAACAACTGGTCGTACGAGAGTTCATCGAACAGCACCCACACCAACCGCGGATGCTCACGCGACTGTGGTGTTGTACCCCACGTCGCCTTGATCTGCTGTGGCCCCGGTCGCCACGTCATCACCCATACCAGTTGCACGATGCTGCAAATCGCGAAGACTGCAAAAAACACACCCACCGCATCGCCCACGCGAATCACACGCCTGTACCAGAGCGGAAAGCGTAGAAGCAAGAGCAGCAGCAGCGCTGCCCAGATGACACCAAACATCAGGATGACGCCGTCGGTCAGCGTGACCGGGCTCACCGTGCGCGTGCGCTCCAGCAGATATGCCGGCGCCAGCAACATCACCATCAGCCGGACCCACGAGTAGTACGTCGTGCGTGCTGCGAACGCCAGAACTGCAAACAGTCCCAACCCAAGCAACAGAATGTCCGCAATCTGCGCCAGGCATATTCCCGTTAGCGGATACGGTACGTGCATCCGCACATCTGCTCCCCCGCCCAGCAGTTCCCCGTAGTTGACCACAAGGATCAGCGACGCCAGCCCGATGCACTGGCAGAGTCTCTTGAACATTTGGCGCTTTGTAGCGCCTGCCTTCTCGTTCACCCACGCGCCTCGCCGGAGATGCGTTCCAGAAGGTACAGAATACGCCCGTTCCCGAGCTTCTCTGTGCGCACCGTCGAAAACAACCCTTCGCATGCCGCCAAGAGATCGCGCTCGCTCAACGATCCATACAGCGAATCGCGGCCGCGCATCAGGCTCACGAACATCGGATCCGTCGCAGGCACCCACTCCACCACCACAAACCTGCTCGTCAGCCTGTGACACAACTCCACAATCGAGCGCAGCGGAATCTGCTCCAGCAGCAGCAAGTGATGAATCACCGCGAGCAGCATCACCATCTCAAACTGTCCCTCGAGCCGCGGCAGCAGCGCGCTCGATTCATGATTCTCCCACCCCACCGCCGGCGTCGGCCGCGCCAGGTCTGCATGAATCGTCTGTATCGCCAGTTCCTTCGAGGCGCTCATCCGAGCAATGCGTTCAGCCGCATCCGCATCGCGTTCGAGCGCGACTACCTTTGCCCCGCTTGCGGCAGCCATCGCGCTAAACTCGCCCGTGTTCGCGCCGACATCCAACACCATAGTCGGCCGCAACTCCTCGAGCACACCGCGAATCCACGCACGCTTCTGCTCACTCTCTGCCGCGCTGTAGTGCGACTGCGAACCCGTGTACTCCGCCCACTCTGAGTTCGCGCTCTTCGGCATCGCCGCTCGCGTCCGCTTGCGCAGTCCGGCAACTGTTCGCTTCAATGTATGAAGCGTCAGCTCCGCATCGCGCGCAGGCTGAATCTTCCGCACTCCTGTCTGTGCGCGCTGACGCCGGTCAAGCAGCGCCGGAATCGTCACCGGCCACAACGCTGCAGGCGAGAGCCGCTTCATCCACCCCATCGCCACGTACAACTCTGCCGGTTCATATCCATCCCGCCTGAACGACGTCAGCTCCAGTGGCCACTGCAGCATCTTCTTCATCAACAGAGGCAACAAAAATGTCCGCACATACTGCCCGTAGGCCAACCACAGAGAGCTTCCCGGATCGCGCCGCTCAAACGACAGCACATCCACCAGCACGGGCCGCGCACCTTCGAACAGCACATTCAGCGGCGTCGCGTCTTTCAGAATCCATCCATCGTCCAGCGACTCATCGCATAGTCGCAGCGTCAACTCCGCTGCAGCCATCCACTGCGACGCAGTCCATTCCCACGGATATGTCGGAATGCGCACTCGAGGATGAATGAGACGCAAGCCACCCGCATTATCCTCGACATCACTGCCTACGATGTCACCGCGTTCCACCGCACGACGGTAGAAGCTCGAGTTCAAAAACTCGAACACCGGCTCGCGGAACTCAGGCCGTATCGTTCGCACGGCCCGGTCGCGTTCGACAACAAGAGAACCTGCGGGATCGCGAAAGGTGGGTTCAGCGGCAACTGGACTCATGCCACCTTGCGCGGCTCACCCTTCTCTTCAACAAGAGGAGCATAGTCTTCGGGTTTGCGTCGCAACCCAAACACAGCCCGAATCTTCCTCCGAAGAAAGAACGCTGCGGCCGCCATCACAGACGCCGCAGATTGCAACGCCAGCAACCCCGAACCCGGATCTACGTACATGGCCATCGCTCGCTGCTCCGTGGCAATCAACACGCACATGATCACCACGCAGCCGAGCGCAAAAGAAAGGAGACGCTTCATCGACACTCTCCGGACGGCCGGCTGATTTTTCTCCGGCCTTTTATTTGTTGAACTTGTTTTTGGTGGTCCCGAAATCTATCTCAAAACTCCAAATCCTCGACTTCGTTGTGAAAACCCGTTGCGCAGCTTAAGACCGCTGCACGCAAATGAACGCAATTTCACACACAGAGACGAGGTAGCTCGTCGAAAAGACGACTACCTGGACGAAAAATTCTGCAGTGCCTTTAAGAGCACTCCCGCCGAATGAGAAAACCGTTAGGCAATATCGATATTCGAGTCGCAAGTCGGATGCTTTTCAATCATCTGCAGCACGCCGCTCCGCGGCCTCCACCAGCTTCTGCACACGACGTTCACGCGCCTCGGGGGTCTGGTAATAAAAGACGGCCATCAATTCCGACCTCCGCTGCACCCGCGTCATCCGTTCCCATCCCATCCTCGCCTTCGGCCTGCTCCGCAAAGCGCGCGCAACCACCGGCGGCAGCTCCACCTCCGCCTCCATCGTCGCCAGCAGCCGCTCCGCCATCTGCTGCGCGCGACGCATCAACGCCTCCTCGCTTTTTACTCCCAGCACCCACTTCCCAATCTCGCGACGCATCGACTCCGACAGCCCGTCGTACCACTCCCTCAGTCCGGCCTCCTCCTCCAGCAATGCCTCCAGCACATCCGGCAGTTCCGCCGGACGTGGATCGAGATCGGGCTCCAGCGCAATCTCCACTGCATCACCGAGTGCCACTCGCGCCCTCTTCTGCGTCTCGCGATTCACCAGGAGAAAATAACCATTGCCATCGGCGAATAGCGACGTCCGAAACGCCGCTCCATTCACTTCGCCGCGCACTCGCAACCGGATCATCTTCGGCCACGCCTTCGCCGGATCGAACGGCACCCGCGCAATCGTCCACCCCAACCCGCGCTCCTTCTCGAGCACCGCCTGAAATCGCTTCTCCGTCTTCTTCGCACGCGCGGCCATCTCGCGACCATGTTAGCGGCCCCGCAACTTCGCGCGACGACAAACGACGATAAACTCGACGCATCGCTGCTATCTCCAATCCGAGCATCTTCCTCTCGGCAGGCGAGGCCTCCGGCGACGCCTATGGCGCCCAGGTCATCGCCGCTCTCCGTGCCCGCATCCCGGACGCCGCCTTCACCGGCCTCGGCGGCGCCCATATGGCCCGCCAGCATCAGCAGCAGATCGTCCGCGCCGAAGACGTCGCCGTCATGGGCGTCACCGAGATCCTCCGCCACATCCCGCACATCTATTCCAGCTACCGCCGGCTCGTCCGTTCCATCCGCCGCGACCGTCCCTCCATCGCCGTCCTCATCGACTTCCCGGACGTCAACTTCCGCCTCGCCCGTCACCTCCACCGCGCCGGAGTTCCCGTCGTCTGGCTCGTCTCACCGCAACTCTGGGCCTGGAAGCGCCGACGCCTCCGCTGGGTCCAGCAGCGCGTCTCCAAGATGCTCGTCATCTTCCCCTTCGAGGAGACCTTCTATCGCGAGCGCGGCGTCGACGCCGAGTTCATCGGCCACCCCCTCCTGACCCCGGAGTCCACCTCGCCTTCGCTTGCGCGCGAGACCTACGCCGCCCAGCACGATCTCGACCCCGCAAAAACCTGGATCGCCCTGCTTCCCGGCAGCCGCTGGAAGGAGATCCGCGCCAACCTGCCGGCGCTCCACGAACTGGCGATGAGCGACCTCATAGCGACTGCCGCGGCCGAAACCACCTTCGACGGCCACAGGATTTCCACACCCCGCGACCCGGCCGCCCACACTCGCTACGAATTCCTCCTCCCTGTCGCCTCCACCATCAAACCCGCCGAACTGCAGGCATATATCAATGAGCTCAATCGCGAGCATCTCAAATATTTTGGGCCGGAAGCTTCAACCATTCGTTTAACTCTTGTGCCGGACGCCCGCGAGGCTCTGCACCACGCCCGCGCCTCCGTCGTGGCCAGCGGAACCGCCACCGTCCTCGCGGCGATTGTGGGAAATCCTTTCGTCGTCGTCTATCGGGTCTCTCCCCTCACCTTTGCCCTGGCTAAACGCCTCGTCCGCTACCCCGACGAGTTTCCCGACATGACCGACTCCGCCGGTAACCTGCCGGTCGCCATGCCCAACCTCATCGCCGGCCGCCGCATCGTTCCCGAACTCCTTCAGAACCACTTCACAGCCCAGAACGTCGCCGCCGAACTCGCCCCGCTCCTCGCCGACACGCCCGAGCGCCACGCCCAGATCGCTGCGCTTGCCGAGCTCCGCCAGAGCCTGCTCGCCCCCAGGAGCCTTCAGCTCACCCCGGGCGACCCCCAACCCGCTCCGCTCGACCGTGCAGCCGACATCATCGTCGACCTGCTCAACAGGTCCGCAGCCCCCGTCCCCTCGTAGTCCGAACTACCCAACCTACGTCTAATCTGATAGACACACTCGCGGAGAACCCTGCATCTGCGGTAGCTTTAGCCTTAGGCCGCGTCTTCGTGAATGCGCCAAGGACCCCATGCTTCGCCCGCACTCCATCTTCCGCCCGGAATTCAAGTTGCGTCGCTTCCTGTCGATCTTCCTCGTCCTCGCCATCGCTCCTCTCGCTGCGATTGCCGCCATTCCCGCGCGCCAGCAAATCAACGTCACCGGCTATGTCATCAAAGCCGATCTTGACCCCGCTACAGGACGCCTCAATGCGACCGCAACCGTTACCTTTGCCACGCTTGAGGACCTGACGAGCGTTGTCTTCGGCCTCAACAACGGCCTGCAGATTACATCGCTCACCTCCGCCGATAAGTCCACCCTTACGCCGGAGCGCAACGCCGCCGACTCCACCGTTCGCGTCGGCCTCTCTGCACCGCTCGCCAAAGCAACAAATTCCACTTGGACGTTCACTTACAGCGGTGCGCCGACGGTCGACACCAGCCCCGTCGATGGCATCAACTTTGTCCGCGTCGCCGATCCGGTCAGCATCCTTCTCTATCCCGGCCGCTGGTTCCCGATTCCTCTCCCCGGCCTTTACACCGACCGCTTCACCGCTGAGATCCACGTCACCGTCCCCTCAGGAGAACACGTCGTCGGCAGCGGCGTCGCTGGGCAAAAGCCCGCTCCCGGCGGCAAGACTGAGTTCGTCTTCAACTGGACCCGAAAAGGTTTCCCGGGCACCATCATTGCGGGCAAGTTCCTGCCGCCCGTCTCCGCGCCCGATGCGCCCAACATCCACGTCTTTGTCACCGAAGACAATAAGGCGAGGGCACATGACTTCGCCAACACCGTCGCCAAGCAGTTCGAGTACATGACCAGCGAGTTCGGTGCCGCGGAGTCTCCACTCATCAACGTCGTCGAGCTCCCCACCGATTCCGTCTCCGCCTCCTGGGCGCCCGAGATCGTCGCCATTCGTCCCGATCGCGGCAGCACACGCTTGCTCGCCAACACCGTCGCGCATCAGTGGTGGGGTTCCGAAGTCTCGCCCGCCACGCTCAATGACCAGTGGATCACCAACGGCATGACCCGCTACGCCGAGCTCATGTACATAGAAGACCAGAGCGGCAAGACGGCCCTGCAAAACGCCATCACCGACACCGAGGCCGCCGCGCTCGCCTACGACACTGAGCCCCTCACCTCGCTCTCGCGTGTCGATCCCTTCTCGCCGCAGTTCCAGAACATGACCTACGACAAGGGAGCGATGGTCTTCCACATGCTCCGCTGGGAGATGGGCGACGAGGTCTTCACAAGATTTCTGCGCGAGCTCCTCTCGCAGAACATCGACAAGAGCATCCGCACCTCAGAGGTCCAGACCATCGCCGAGGCACAGTCGCATCTCCAGCTCACACCCTTCTTCTCGCAATGGGTCGACGGCACTGGCGCTCCGCAGTTCGGCAACAATTATCAGGTCTACCGCCTCGGCAGCGGCAAAGGCTTCCGCACCGTCGGCACCGTCACGCAGGACCTCGACCTCTTCAAGATGCCCGTCGAGCTCCGCATCGAGACCGAAGGCAAGACCGACCAGCGCCGCGTCGATCTCTCCGGCACCGAATCCGCCTACAACGTCGAGACCTTCGGCCGTCCACGCAAGATCACTATTGACCCCGACAACTGGCTGCTCAAGAGCACACCGGACCTCGCCGTTCGCGTCGCCGTCCTGCGCGGGCAGCAGGACGTCGCCCAGGGAGACCTCCTCGGCGCCATCGCCGAATACCAGAAGGCACTCGACGAAGACCGCGGCAGCTCGCTCGCCAACTACCGTCTCGCTGAAGTCTTCCTGACGCAGAAGAACTACCAGGCCGCCGCCAACAGCTTCCGCGACGCTCTGCGTGGCGATGGCGACCCCAGGTGGATTGAGGTCTGGAGTCACATCAATCTCGGCAAGATCTTCGACATCACCGGTCAGCGCGAGCGCGCCGTCAACGAGTATCGCCTCGCCATCCAGACCAACGACAATACTCAGGGCGCAATCAACGAAGCCCGTTCTCTCATGCAGAAGCCGTACCAGCGCGACAACTCCGGCGCCTAGCTCACCGCCGCATCAGCCGAGGAAGGCGTGACGTGCCTTCCTTCCGGACGCCTGCCACCGTCGGACGATCTCGTAGACCATCACGGTCTGAAAGCTGACCGCGACCCACACGCAGACCGCTTCAATCGGAAGCTCGTCCCACGCGGTAATAAAGATCCCCATCATCTGGCTGGGTTGATAGCCCCACCATCCATACGGCACAGCGAGCGTCGCCTCCCACAACAGGCTCGTCAGCAGGATGACGAACAACACCAGCGAGAGCGCACGCCAGTTCACCACCGGCACAGCCGCCGGAAACAAGGCGCTAGCCGGCGCGAGCGCAGCCACCGCCAGAAAGACAAAGTACCCCGGAAATCCCGACACTCCATGACGGTGGTCATACACGCTGCGGCATATCACCGCCGCGGCAATCAGCACGACAGCCAATACCACCGATTGCGGATGAAACCGCAGCAGCCGCTCGAAGCTGCTCCGCATCGGATCTGTGCTCGGTACGCTGTATGCGGCAAGCCAGAACTCATCGAGCCAGATATAGAGCAGCAGCACCGTGATGAATCCCGTGAAATAAAACACATACTCCTCGATCGGAACACTTCCGACAACAATGTGCGTTGCCGAGCCGACGAAGATATGGCACTTCGTGCACGCACCGAGCGCCGGCGCCGGAATACCCAGTGTCGCCGCCGGGTTTGGGAATGTCAGAAAACGGTGTGCGAAGAAGAAGTCGAGCGCCACGCCGGACGGTATCAGCAAAGCCATCGTAATAACGAAAGACCTCTTCGATATCCTGACGTCGTCTCGCGGAACAAGCCATCCTCCAATGACAACAATTGGCACGATGAACAGCAAAAGGCTCACCGTGTAGCCATAGGGAGAAGGATTGGGATAGGTGACGTCGACAACCGCCGGAACGCGCACTCGATGCAGCGTCAGAGCGGCAGGTCCCACCAGCATGGCAAGGATGAGCAATACCGTAAGAAAGCTGGAACGCGGAGAGCCAGGACCTCGACCGAGCGGCATCGTGAGCTCCGGAATCTATCTAAAGTGACCCTCAGACAAACCAGCGTAGCAACAAACTGGCCTTCGCGGAACACCGCGCTTACAGCGATTACAGCGCTCCTGCAAATCCCGACCCGAACAGCGTCCCTCGCCCCAGCAGTTCGTGAGGATCAAACCGGCGCTTGACTGCACGCATCGCCGCAATCTGTTCGGGCGTGTACTGCAGCGTCAGCAGCCCGGCCTTGCGCTTCCCTAACCCGTGCTCCGCTGAAACGGTTCCACCCAGCTTCACAGCCTGCTCTGCAAACTCCCGCAGCATACGCGTGGCCCTCTCTGCCTCCTCCGCAGTCGTCGGAAGAATGTTCAGGTGCAGGTGCGCATCGCCCAGATGCCCGTAAATTACATAGCGCCCCGGCAACTCCGCCTCAAGCCGTTCGCGATAGTAGCGCAGCATCTCGCGGTCACGATCGAGCGGCACCGCGTAGTCCGTGCCCATGTTCATGAAGCCGCGCTTCCGGTTTGTCTCCACAACAGCCTCAGGAAACGCATGTCGGAACGCACGAAACCGCTCACGGTCTTTTGCCTCGAGGCCAAACCACGAAGCTTCGATGAGCGCGTGACTCTCCTCCAGCCTCCGCTCCCATGCATCAAGGTCATCACCTTCTGCTTCGATGAGCAGCGCGGCCTCGGCCGTCCGCGGAACCTCCGGATAGCGCGAGCGGATGAGATCAAGCGAAGGCCGGTCAGCGTACTCCAGCATGCGCAGCTCACGTAACGCTGCGCCATTTCGCAACCGCATCGAGCGCATCGTCATCGCGACTGAAGAACACAACACCCGAGAGCAGATGCTTGGGAATCGGCAGCAGCGCGACCTCAGCTTCGAGCGTCACGCCGAGCGTTCCCTCCGAACCGCAGAACAGGTCCACCCACTCCATTCCCGGCGCGAGCCGATACCCCGCGGTATTCTTCGTCGTCTGCGGAGCCGGAAGCACCGGCACATCGAAATCAATCGTCTCGCCACGCCGATACCAGCGCACCGTCCCGTCCAGCAGCGCAACACGCAATGCACGCACATGCCGGCGCGTGCTGCCGAACCGGAAGCTGCGTGAGCCGCTGGCATTCGTCGCAATGCTGCCGCCAATCGATGCTGATATCTCCGTCGGATCCGGCGCATAAAACTGCCCTGTCTTCGCAGCCGCATCGCGCAGTTCCATCAGCGTGATACCAGGCCCCACTCGTGCAAACCCATCCTCAATCTCGAGCTTGCGAAAGCGTTCCAGCGAGACAGCCCAACCGCCCTGCGGAACGCACGAGCCCGTAAGCCCGGTGCGCGATCCGAGGATCGTCACCGGCGTCTCAGTACGCACAGCTTCAGCCAGAAGCTCGCAGACCTGTTCTTCGGTCTCCGGAACAATCATCCGATCCGCCCAGCCTTCAAAGCCTGACGCATCGTCAATCCGTACAGCAGTTCCCATACGCGGATTCTATCGTTCACTACGTCTCAAGCCGAACCATCGCAGTCAAACTTGGCCATAGTCCTTGATCTCGACCATGTTCGCAATCTTCGCCGGCTGTTCAATCATCAGCTTCCGCATCGTCGACTGCGGCATCAGCGACCACATCTTCTTGCTAAACCACAGCTTCATCCGAGTGGACGGAATAAACCAACTCACACCTTCGGCCATCTTCTGCGCTTCACCCACAAACTCGCGCATCGTCCTCTCATATCTCGCGAAGGCCGCCGCGTAATCACCGTTCGCTTCCTTCATCTCTCCGGCGAGGATATAAGCACCTACCATCGCGATACTCGTTCCCATTCCTGCCATCGGTGACGCGCAGGACGCTGCATCTCCCAGCAGCACCACACGCCCCGTTGACCAGCTCTCCATTTTCACCTGACTCAACGAATCGAAGTAAAAGTCGGGCGCCGCGTCCATCCTCTCAAGCATGCGCTGCGTCTCCCATCTCATGTCCGCGAACGTCTCGCGCAGCAGCGCCTTTTGGGCGGCCACATCCCGCCGATCGTAGTCCATTTTCTCCGATGCGAAGTAGAACGATGCCCTTGCGTTGCCATCGTTCTTCGAGCCGAAGCATCCGACTCGTCGTCCGAGCTGAACGTAGTACTGCCCGGCATCCTTGAGCTGCAGAAAATCCGGCACACTGTAGATCGCAATGTAGTAGCCCATGTGTCTCACGAACTTCGCCTCGCCGCCGAAGGCGATTGCTCTCACATTGGAGTGCAACCCATCTGCCCCCACTACGTAGCCGAACCGCCGTGTTCTTCCACTGACAAATCTCACATCCACGCCATCCGGAACCTGGATCATCGATTCGATCGAATCACCGAAAATGTACTCCGTGCTGTCACGTGTCGCCTCGTGCAACACGTTCGCCAGATCCCCACGAAGAATCTCCAGCTCGCCGCTCGTAAATCCATCCGGCAGCCTCGCTACTATCTTTCCGTTCTCATTCACCATCGTGATGGAGCCTGCGCGCGTTTCACGCCTCTTGATCTCTTCGACCAATCTCATCCGCTCCAAGACACGCATCGCTGTCCCACGGAAATCGACGGCGTATCCGCCCGGTCGTATCCCGGGTGCCTTCTCCACCACTGTCACATCGAACCCATACCTGCTCAGCCAAAATGCCAAGGCTGGCCCAGCCACACTCGCACCTGAAATCAAAACGCTCTGCTTATTCATCAATGCGTGCCCGTCGCTCCTCGAAAATCGTGAGGTTTGAATCTCACGCATCCCTTTGACTGGGGTGACTGCCAAAAGTTCCATCTCTCCAGAAATCTCCTGCCCCTCATCCGCGTCCAATCAAGGCATCATAGAAACGTGGGACATACCGCACAGACAGACTCGAGCGATCTGGCACCGGGAAGCGCTGGGTCTCCGCAGACCGAGGAGCAACACATTGGCTCCTTTGAGCCACTGCGCATCCCGCTCTTCCGCGACCGTTGGATAGCCGCGACCATCTCCGGGGTCGGCACGTGGATGCAGGACACGGCCGGCACATGGCTGATGACCGTCCTGACTGCGTCGCCGCTGCTTATTGCACTCATGCAGACGGCAGCCAGTCTTCCCGTGCTTGGCCTTGGACTGTTCGCCGGAGCGACAGCGGACATCTACGATCGCAGGCGGCTGCTGATCTTCTGGCAGTCGTGGATGCTGGTTTCAGTCGCCGTCCTTGCGGTACTCACCTTCGCAGGCGTTGTCTCTCCGTACACGCTGCTCTTCTTCACCTTTCTACTGAACATCGGCTCCGCCATGAACAACCCTGCGTGGCAGGCGATTGTGCCGGAGCTCGTGCCAATGGAGTACATTCCGCCAGCCGTCACGCTGAACGCCGCGAGCAACAATATCGCCCGTGCCGTCGGCCCTGCACTTGGCGGCCTCATGGTGGCTGCGTTCCTGCGCGCGGACACCGGCGCTGGATGGGTCTTCGCCCTCAACTCCGCATCGTTCGTCGCGGTCATCTGGATTCTCTGGCGCTGGCAGCGTCAGCCGATCTTCCGCAGCGCTCTTCCTGCAGAGCGCATCCTCGGCTCTGTTCGCTCGGGCCTGCGTTACCTGCGCTACGCTCCTGACCTGCAGGGGCCGCTGATTCGCGCCTTCGTCTTCACCTTCTTCGTGAGCTCCATCTGGGCTCTGCTGGCTCTCGTTGCGAAGAACGATCTTCGGACGGGAGCGATGGGATACGGCATTTTGAACGGATGTCTCGGCGTCGGAGCCGTCGCGGCGGCGATGTCGCTGGGAAGGATACGGAGGTACATCAACGCCGACGCGCTGCTGACGACGACCTCCGTGTACTACATCGCGGCGCTGCTGGTGATCGCGCTGGTGCGGTCGCCGTGGGCGGTGATACCGGCGCTGCTGGGCGCGGGGTTCTGCTGGACCAGCACGATGTCCACGCTGAACGTGAGTGTGCAGCTCTCGGTGCCGCGGTGGGTGCACGCGCGGGCGCTGGGGCTGTACCTGATGACGTTCCAGGGCGGGCTGGCGCTGGGCTCGGTGGCATGGGGCGGGATTGCCCAGCGGAGCTCGGTGCGGACGGCGCTGATCTGTGCGGCGTGCGGGTTGGCGGCGTCGCTGCCGTTCACGCTGCGGGTCCACATCCTCAAGGGATCGCTGCCGGACCTGACACCGTACAAGCCGAATCGGCCGCTCCCGAAGCTGCAGGCGATTCCGGAACCCGAAGATGGACCGGTGCGGATCTCCATCGACTACACGGTTCCGGCGGAGAACTACACGGAGTTCACGCACGCCGTCCACGAGTTGAAGGGTGTCAGGTTGCGGGATGGTGCGGTTCGCTGGGGAGTCTACCGCGACGCTGCGGACCCGACCCACGTGAACGAAACCTTCATCATGGAGAGCTGGCTGGATTACCTCCGGTCGAGAGAGAGAGTTACGGCTGCTGACCAGGCGATTCGTGAAAAAGTTTGGGCACTGCACAAGGGGGACGGGCCACCAAAGATCACTCACGGGGTGTGGGCGGAGGAGATTCCGGAGGCTACCCCCTCCCCCGGTCTTTTTGGTGCAAAGTCTTCAGAAGAAAATACTTAGGGGTGGACCTTTAGTTGCGGACTTTATGCAAACTATTGAAAACAGACGACTTGCCCAATAGAGTTCAAGCAAAGTATTGATAGCAAATAACTTAAGTCCAAAATAGTAAGGCCCGGCAGTTAGCCGGGCTGGTCTTTCCCCTACTTTCAGTTTATCAGGCCTGTCAAGAGGGTTGCGCTTTGAGCTTCGAGCCATGAGCCGTGAGCTGTGAGCTAGAGGCGGGAGGCCTCGTGAGGTAGAGTCGGTTTTATGTCTTCCGTTAAGTGCGGCGTGGCCGCATTCGCTTTGTTCTTTTCGGGCTTCTCTTCTGCCATGGGTCAATCGGGAACACACACCATTGGAGCCGCGACGCGGGCGCAGGAGCGCTGGGCGGATCGGACGCTGAAGCGGCTGACGATCGAAGAGAAGATCGGGCAGATGATCGAGGTGCGCGGGATCATGGGGTACTACAACTCCGAAGATCCCACCTTTCAGAAGCTGATCTCGGATATCCGCAAGTACCACCTCGGGGCGGTGCATCTCTCGGTGAACACGGACGGGCCGCTTGCTGTTGCGGGTCGAACCGTATGAGGCGGCGATGACGACGAACCTGCTGCAGAAGTCGTCGCAGGGGAAGGTGCCGCTGATTTTTTCTGTGGACTTCGAGCGCGGGCCTTCGATGCGGCTGACGTCGATCGAAGCATTTCCGCAGCCAATGGCCTTCGGAGCGACGCACAATCCGGCGTATGTCGAGCAGTTCGCAAAGATTGTCGCGGAGGAGTCGCGTGCGCTGGGTATCGACTGGAACTTCTATCCGATCGCGGACGTGCAGATTAATCCGGAGAATCCGATCATCAACACGCGGTCGTTCGGTGAGGATCCTGCAGAGGTCGGCGAGATGGTGACGGCGTACATTCGCGGATCGCATGAAGGCGGGATGCTGACGACGCTGAAGCATTTTCCGGGGCACGGCGATACGGATGTTGACTCGCATCTCAATCTGGCGCGCGTGAATGCTCCGCTGGAACGGCTGAATGCGTGTTGAGCTTCCTCCGTTTGAGGCCGGGCATCAAGGCAGGGTCGGATGCGGTGATGATTGCGCACGTCGCGTTCCCTGCGCTCGAACCGGATCCGACGAAGATTGCGACGACTTCAAAGAAGGTCGTGACGGGTTTGTTGCGCGAGCAGCTTGGATTCAAAGGCGTCATCGTTTCCGACGCGATGGAGATGAAGGGGCTGACCAAGCTTTATCCGGGGGACAGCAGCAAGGCTGCGGGGCGTGCGGCGGTGGACACGGTGAAGGCGGGGCAGGATTTGCTGGAGCTGCCTTCGGATCTGGATGGGACGTTCAACGGTCTGCTTGCGGCGGTGAAGTCAGGCGAGATTCCGCGCGCGCAGATTGATGCGAGCGTGCGGCGGATTCTGCTGGTGAAGGCGAAGGCGGGACTTGATACGCCGGGCAAGCACCTGGTGGACCTGTACAAGATTCAGGACAGTGTGGGAAAGCCCGAGAGCTATGCGCTGGCGCAGGAGGTTGCGGATCACGCGGTGACGCTGGTGCGCGATGACAATCAGATGGTTCCGATGCAGCGTGATGATGCGGGGCAGACTCTGGTGTTGATCTTTGTGAGCGATGCGCATGGCGATGACGGTCGTGTGCTGGAGCATGAGATTCGGTCGCGAGCTGCCGGGAGCGAAGGTGGTCTATATCGATCGACGCTCGGCGGATGTTGAGGCTGCGGGTATTGCGGCGCTGGCGTCGAAGGCTCAGCAGATTATTGCGGCGGTGTATAGCGTGTCGCAGCCGGGGCCGGTGGAGGCCGCGGCGACGAGTGCGAGTGGTTTGTCGGCGGAGGGGTCTGCGGGGATTCTGCGGAATATTTTGGACGACGGCGGGAGATCGAACGGTGGTGCTGGCGCTGGGGAGTCCTTATTCGATTCTTAACTTTCCAACGGAACGTAGCTATATGTGCATGTATAGCTGGGTGCCTACGTCAGAGAGGGCGGCGGTGAAGGCGCTGTTTGGCGAGATTCCGATTCATGGGAAGCTGCCGGTGACGTTGCCGGGGGTGGCGAAGCGGGGGGATGGAATGGATGTGGGGGTGGGCGCGGGGACTGCGCCGGCGGTAATGTCCCACTAAGGAACAGACGGCGCGTGCGCGGTGTCTAAGAATTGCGATGGCGTATACGAGGTTCGCTGATGAAAGCTTGGGTACTGACGATTCTCTCTTTTGTCGCTGCTCCGTCCTTCGCTTCGCAAATGCATTACACCGATAAGCAGGTCATCGACTACGCGAAATCAATCGATGTACACACGCTTGATCCTTCGTTGGCTTCACAACGACTAGAAGAGTGGCTACGGAGCGGGACACCGCATGCAAACGTTCGATGGGATGTCTCGGACACCTGCGACAACAAACCGTTCCGGCGTGAGGAGTTTCCGCTTTGCGCAAAGATATGGTTCAGCCGTAATGGTGAGGCTGGATCATTTCTGATTCAAGTGGGCACGAATCACAAAGGCATTCAGGGTCAGCCGCACCTCTATAACCCGATTTTGAGTTGGGAAGACGGCACCTGGATACTATCGGGTGACGCAGAAAGGCTTTCCGAGTTGCCGAAGCTGATTGACCAAGCGGCCTACGCTCATGTTGTGGGGCTACTCTACGACGAGGTAATTCTGCGTCACCCGCTTGGGATTCCCTCGGATCCGACGATGACGACCATCAAGCCCTTCCTGAGCAAACGATTGGTCGACCAGCTCGAAGCAGCAAGGGCGTGCGAGGCGGATTATCTTGGGCGCATCCATCCGGCATCGGAGAATGGTAACCCTGCCTGGTTGAAGAGCGATCTCTTCTCCGGGGGCGGCAATCGTCTTGCCCCTGCTTCTGCGTGGCCGGTACGCGAAGGACAACAAAAGGATGGCTCGTTTCAAGTGCTTGTGAACCTTTTCGGTCAGGCGATCGATGTTGGGAACGGGCTCAAGGGCGGGCTCGACTCCCCTGCTGGTACGTGGCACGTTTATGTCAGAGTGATCCCCGAGAATGGGCACTTTGTTGTGGATGATGTGCGGTTATTTGATGGGTCTTCTACGGATGGACCCTCACATCTACTCTCAGAATCGTTCACCGGGTGCGAGGGTTCTCGCTGGGTTGGACTGGCCGCTGCGGAGCAGTAGTGTTCGCTCCGAATCGCGGACGAAGGCATACTCCAGGGGCTGAAGCCCCTTTTGATTTTTTGCACCCGAGAGACCCGAGCCTAAAGGCTCGGGTTACCTCGAAGCAAAGGCAAAAGCAAAAGCAGATTCCCTTCGGGAATGACAACAAGAAAGGCAAAAGCAAAAGCGAGGCGAAGTGAGGCAAGAGCGCGACACGGCGGCTACAGGCCGAAGGCGAGGTCGATTGAGGGTTTTTTCTTCGAGCTCGTGGGCCTTGGGGGAGCCGGTGGCGGGCTGAGGCGGAGGCGGTGCGCTTCACGCTGAGGACTGCGCGGTTGCCGGCGAGCTTGCGGAGGCGCGGCATGACGTAGTTGAGCGGGCCCATGTTGGCTGGCTCCTCCTGCACCCAGACGATTTCGGTGGCGCTGGGGTGCTGCGCGATGGCGGCGGAGAGCTCGGCTTCGGGCCAGGGGTAGAGCTCGTCGACGAAGATGATGGCGACGTCGTCGATCTTGCGCTTGGCGCGCTCGACGCGAAGGTTGTGGCCGATCTTGCCGGAGCAGAGGAGGACGCGCGACGGCGTTGGTCACTGAGGTGTCGGGGACGACGGGCAGGAAACGATCGACTGCGAGGTCGGCGACGGTGCTCGACGCGTCGGGGTGGCGGAGCATCGACTTCGGGGTGAAGACGATGAGGGGCTTGCGCCACTTGCGCATGGCCTGGCGGCGCAGGAGGTGGAAGTACTGCGCGGCGGTGGAGGGTTGCGTGATCTGCATGTTCTGCTGCGCGGCGAGCTGGAGGTAGCGCTCGATGCGGGCGGAGGAGTGCTCGGGGCCCTGGCCTTCGTAGCCGTGCGGCAGAAGCAGGACGACGCCGGAGAGCAGGCCCCACTTGGCTTCGCCGGCGGCGAGGAACTGGTCGATGATGATCTGCGCGCCGTTGGCGAAGTCGCCGAACTGCGCTTCCCAGAGGACGAGGGCTCTCGGGGTAGTCGCGGGCGTAGCCGTACTCGTAGCCGAGGACGGCGGCCTCGGAGAGCATGGAGTTGTAGACCTGCCAGCGGCCCTGGTTGGGCGCGATGTGCGCAGAGCGGCGACCAGCGGACTCTCGGTCTCGGTGTCGATGAGGACGGAGTGGCGCTGGTTGAAGGTGCCGCGCTGCGAGTCCTGACCGGTGAGGCGGACGGGCGTGCCGGATTTCAGCAGTGAGGCGTAGGCGAGGAGCTCGGCGAAGCCGTAGTCGATGGGGCGCTTGCCGTTGCCCATCTCGACGCGCTGCTCGAGGAGCTTGTCGACCTTCGGATGAACGTGGAAGCCTTCGGGTGCGTGCGTGAGCTTGTCCGTGAGTGCGGAGATTTCGGTGGCGTCGAGGCCGGTGACGGGGTTGTCGCGGGCGAGAGCGCGCCGCCGGTGTAGTTGTTCCAGTAGTCGGGGAGCTCGTGCAGGCGCTTCATGACGAAGCTGTGGGACTTCTTCGCTGCGGCCTTTTCGTCTTTGGCGTCGGACTGCGCAGCGCGCTTTTGGGCTTCGAGGAGTTCCTGCTGGACGGCGGTGACTTCGGCGGTGATGTCGACGCCGAGCTTCTGCGCGTAGATCTTGTAGAGCGGCGCGGTGGTCCTTGATGAGGGCGTAGCGGCGCGGCTGGGTGACGGTGGGGTCGTCGACCTCGGAGTGGCCGTGGCGGCGGTAGCCGATGAGGTCGATGACGACGTCGGAGTTGAAGGTGTTGCGGTAGTCGGCGGCGAGGGCGGCGATGCGGACGACGGCTTCGGGATCCTCGGCGTTGACGTGGAAGATGGGAATGGGCAGGCGCTTGGCGAGGTCGGAGGCGAAGCGCGAGGAGTTGGACTCTTCGGGGTTGGCGGTGAAGCCGAGCAGGTTGTTGACGATGACCTGGATGGTGCCGCCGACGGAGAAGCCGTCGATGGTGGCGAGGTTGAGGGTCTCGGCCCAGATGCCCTGGCCGGCGAAGGCGGCGTCGCCGTGGATGATCATGGGGAGGATCTGCGCGATGGCGTTCTGGTCCCCGGATGCGAGAGCGCGGTCCTGGCGGGCGCGGGCGCGGCCCATGATGACGGGGTCGACGGCTTCGAGGTGGGAGGGGTTGGAGGCGAGGTGGAGCGCGACGGTCTTGCCGTTGGCGGTGGTGAAGTCGCCGGTGGCGCCCATGTGGTACTTGACGTCGCCGCCGCCCATGGTGGTCTCGGGGTTGACGTCTTCGAACTTGGAGAAGATTTCCTTGGGCTTGCGGCCGACGGTGTTGACCATCACGTTGAGGCGGCCGCGGTGGCTCATGGCGAAGACGGAGCGAGTGACGCCGTTCTCGGCAGCGGTGGTGAAGAGCTGATCGAGGAACGGGATCAGCACGGTGAGGCCTTCGAGCGAGAAGCGCTTGGTGCCGAGGTAGCGCTGCTGGATGACCTGCTCGAAGAGGTCGGCGCGGATGAGATCGGAGAGGATGCGCGGCTGCTCGAGGAGGCCGTTGGCGGCGGCGGTGTCAGGCGGTGATGTCGCGCTCGAGACGCTCCTGAATCCAGGCGCGCTTTTCGGGCGAGGGGATGTGCATGAACTCGGCGCCGATGGGGCCGCAGTAGTAGCGGCGGGCTTCCTGGGCGTCGGGACCGTCAGGAGCGGGCGTCGGGAAGGGTTCGGGCGGGAGGTACTGGCCGAGCGGGTCGAGCGAGGCCTGGAGATAGCCCCAGCGGCGGAAGATGTCGAAGGTAGCTTCGCGGGAGGTGCTGGACTCGGGTGCGGTCTGCTTCTGCGGGGTCGGGAGGGGCTCTGTCGTCGCCGGGGACTTGGTAGGCATGGCTACTTCTATGCTAGCCCTTCCGGCGGGAGGGCTGGAGGGGGTGGGCGGTAATCGACTGCGACGTTCGGGGATGGTCGGCTCAGCTCTGATTCTCTTTGGCTTTGAGGACGTCGTCCTGCTGCTTGATGGCATCGGCGGCCCGAGGAAAGATCTTATGCAGAAGTTCGAGCAGGGCGGCGGGGTCGAAGGAGTCGACGTAGTGTGAGGCGGCGGGACAGTTCTCTGCGCCGGGGCCCTGGATGACGATGATGGGGACTCGTGGAGCCCGGGCGCGAATGGTGGCGACGATCTTCTCGCAGGGCACGTCATGAATGGTGGCGTTGAGGACGACGCCGTCGATGAGCGGAAAGCGCTCGAAGGTCTCGAGTGCTTCGGCCCCGCTGTAGGCGGTGATGACGTTGAACTTGGCGGACTCGATGACGAGCTTGCGCGTGGAGATGGAGCCGGAGTGTTCGCGGTCGATGACGAGGAAGCAGGGACGGACCATAGAGATGAGATGCCGCTGGGGAGATGTCGGGGCCGTCATGTGAGTGGCGCCGTGATAGCTTTCTGGAATGTCTGAACACCATAGGCACCGGCACAGCGAACGAGCAGAAAACTCCAGCAAACGGACAACATACGGGTGGAGCATGCGCATCAGCATCCGCGCCATGTGGACGCGGACCACTTCGACCTGGCGCAGGCGGCGCTGGATGAGATGCACGAGGCCGGGTTCAAGCCGGAGTTCGGGGCGGGCGTGGCGGAGCAGGTGAACGAGATTCGGGCGGAGCTGCGCAAGGAGTTTGCGAAGGAAGAGCCGGGGTTTGGTGTGCCGGATCTGCGGAAGCTGGCGTGGTCCTCGATTGATAACGATACGTCGCGCGATCTGGATCAGATTGAGGTGGCGGAGCGTGTCGCGGACGGCATTCGGATTCGTGTGGCGATTGGCGATGTGGCGAGCGCGGTGGAGAAGGATTCGCCGATTGACCAGCATGCGAAGGCGCAGACACAGACGATCTATACGGCGGTGAAGAACTTTCCGATGCTGCCGCTGGAGCTGTCGGCGGGCATGACGAGCCTGAATGAGAACAGCGACCGCATGGCGGTGATGATGAGCTTTACAGTCGCCGCGAATGGCGAAATGAGCGATGAGCGGATTTCGCGCGCGTGGGTGAAGAATCGCGCGCAGCTGGCGTACTCGCGCGTGGGGCCGTTTATTGATGCGCATCCGGGAGCGACCAGCGCGGTGGGCGTGACGCTGGAGGATGTGGTCGCGTTGCGGTCGGACAGTGCACGGCAGAGCGAAGACGCAAATGGGCCGGCGTTTACGAATGATGCCGAGGGCAGGAGGCTGGCGCAGGAGCTGGCAGATCAATTGCTGATGCAGGCTCAGGCGACTCAGGCGCTGCACAGGGCTCGGATACAGAATGGAGCGCTGGAGTTTCACAGGGGCGAGGCGGAGCCGGTGATTGCAGACGGGCGCCTGGTGAGCGTGCACGATGTGATCCAGAACCAGGCAATGTATCTGATCGAAGATTTGATGGTCGCGGCGAATGGCGTGATGGCGCGTGCGCTGCGCAAGGGCGGGCGGTCAGGTTTGCAGCGCGTGGTTCGCGTGCCGCAGCGGTGGGACAGAATTGTGGCGCTGGCGGCGGAGCACAAGTGGGAGCTGCCGGCGAATCCTGACTCTGTAGCGCTGAATAATTTTCTCGCTCACATGCGCGAGACGGATCCGGATCACTATCCGGATTTGGCGGTTGCCGTCATCAAGCTGATGGGACCGGGCGAGTACATGGTAATGACGCCGGACGATGATCCGACGGGACACTTTGGATTGGCGGTGCGTGACTATACGCACTCGACCGCACCGAACCGGCGGTTCCCCGATATTGTGACGCAGCGCGTGCTGCACGCGATGATGAATGGCGCGCCGCCACCGTACAGCGATGGAGACTTAGCAGCCATAGCGACGCACTGCAATGAGGCGGACAAGGCGCTGCGAAAGATTGAGCGCGCGATGCAGAAGCGCGTGGCCGCGGTGGCGATGGCGCACCGGATTGGCGAGATCTTCCGCGGAGTCATTACTGGCTCAAGCGACAAGGGCGTGTATGTGCGCGTGATCGATCCTCCGTTTGAGGGGCGCGTGATTCAGAATTTTGATGGGCTGGATGTGGGAGATCGTGTGAGCGTGAAGCTGCTGCACACGGACCCCGCGAGGGCGTTTATAGATTTTGCGAAGGTGAGCGACAACCAGACCGGCTCCGCCGCGAGTGGGCGGTAGGGCAAGGTTCAAGCTCCTCTTCAAAAGAGGAGCTTGAGACCGAGCTGGATCTGACGGCTGGTGCCGGCGGTGGATGTGATGACGCCGGCGGTGGGGCTGAGGACAGCGGCCGCGTTCTGGTTGGTGGCACTTCCCTGCGTGGGGCCGGCGGAGTAGACGACCGCGTTAGGCGTCTGCAGGTTGGTGTGGTTGAGGATGTTGAAGAACTCCGCGCGGAACTGCAGGCGAGTGGATTCGGCGATCTCGGTGACCTTCGAGAGGGAGAGGTCGAGGTTGCGGTACCCGGGGCCGGTGAGTGTGTCGCGGCCGAGATTGCCGACCGTGCCGAAGGCCGGCGCGACGAACGCGTTGGGATTGAAGAAGCGCGCGGCGCGAGCGGATGTGCTGCCGTGCGTGTAGAGGCTGCCGGCGAAGTTCGAGTTGGCGTCAGGACGGACGGGATTGCGCGTGTCGCCGGAGCCGGTTGGGTTGTAGCCGAGCTGCGGACTGAAGGGGAATCCGGTTTGCAGGTTGGCGATCGCGGCGAGTGTCCAGCCGGAGACGGCGCGGCGAGCGGAAGGATTTGCGGCGGCGAAGAGCGTGTGGCCGGGACCGAAGGGGAGATCCCACGAGGCGTTGATGGCTGCGGAGTTGCGAACGTCGGTTGCGGCGGGGCCGTAGTCGAGGTCAGGCAGTGAGGGCACCGAGACGAAGGCGGGCGTGTTGGCCGAGACGGAGGTGTTCCAGGCGGAGCCGTTGTCGAGGTTCTTCGACCAGGTGTCGTTCACACGGAAGCGGATGCCGTGCGTGAGATCGTGGCGGAGATCGACGACGAGTGCGTTGTAGTTGCCGATGCCGCCGGAGAACCAGGAGGTGGTGTTGGCGAGCGCTGGATTGGGCTTGGTTGTCGTTGGGTAGTAGATGGTGCCGTTAGGCTGCCTGACGAAGGCGGGCTCGTTGAGGTCGCCAGAGAGGATCTGGTGGTAGCTGTGCGAGCCGAGATAGCCGACGGAGAGAGTCGTTGCGGGAGCGAGCCGCTGCTCGATGCGGAGCGTGTAGCTGACGAGCGCGGGTGTGGCGATGTCGGTCTGGACGGTTGAGGGCGAGATGCTGGCAGGTGCCTTTGGTGGGCGCACTGACCGTGGTGTCCGGAGTAAGCGAGCGTGGTGTTGAAGGGCGCGGCCTGGTCGAGGCGATAGTCGAGTGCATCGAGCAGTGAGTGATGCAGGCCGGCGGAGGCGCGAATGCTGGTGCGTCCGTTGCCGAAGACGTCCCACGCGGCGCCGAGGCGTGGCTCGGGGAGGAAGAGTGCGCGGTTGTCTGTGAGTGCGCTGGATTGCACGGTGGGGTTGGTGTTGATGACTCCGGAGTTGAAGAGGTAGATGCCGGCGCGGCCTTGCGACTCGTTCCAGCCGGAGGAAGATTCAGTGCGGAGGCCAGCGCGGATTTCGAGGCGCGGCGTCAGGTGGAAGGTGTCTTCGACATAGAACGACGCGAAGAGTGCACGCCAGCCGAGCTCTGTGGGCGATGGGACGACGGTGAAGGTTTTGATGTTGCCGGCGAGGAAGGTTTGGAGCGACGCGAAAGACGCCTGTCCGTACTGGTTCTGCGCGAGGTTGTCGTTGGACTGCAGCCGCTGCACCCAGGCGCCGAGTTCGAGCTGATGATGGCCGACGGTCCAGAAGACGTGGTCGTCGAAGGTGAAGAGGTTGCGGGTGATGGCGTTGTTGGAGCCGACGTTGGCGCCAGCGGTGGTGATCTGCGAGCTGCCGTTGGATGCGGTGGAACCGGCGATGACGACGGCGCCGGTGGGCTTGCCGGGACGAAAGTTGAGGTGATGGACTGGATGTCCGCGGGAACGGAGCCGACGAAGTAGAAGCTGGCGCGCGAGTAGCCGAACGCGTGCGGTGTTGAGGAGCTTTGCGGAGAAGACGTGTTGCTCCTGCACGCTGGCTACTTGCTCGCGGAGGTTTTCGTCGATGAGCGAGTAGGGATTTTGTGTGGGCGTGTGCGCGCGTGGAGTCGTCGACGGTGTAGACGGCGAAGAGGAGATCGCTGGCGGTGATGTTGTGCGTCGAAGCGCGTGGTGCCGAAGTCTTCGCGGATGCGCTGTGTGGGCGAGGAGTAGGCGTAGGCGATGCCGTGGGTTTGCCGTTGGCGTCGAGGAGTCTCGGGTCCGTTAGCAACGGCCAGAGGTTGAGGAGCGGTTTGACCGACGCGAGCGGCTGCGGCGCGCGAGGCGGCGTCAGGGACGAGCGCGGCGCTGGAGAGGCCGAGGTTCTGGCGATAGCCCTCGTAGTTGCCGAAGAGGAAGAGCTTGTTCGTCCGGATGCGGACCGCCGAGTGAGGCGCCGAAGTTGTTGCGCTGGAACTCGGGGATGCGGGACTGATCGAAGTAGTTGCGGGCGTCGAAGAAGCTGTTGCGCAGGATACTCGTAGGCGGCGCCGTGAAGGTGGTTGGTTCCGGAGGCGGTGACGATGGAGATCTGCGCGCCGTCGCGTTTGCCGTAGGCGGCGGAGTAGGAGTCGGACATGACGTTGAACTCGCGGATGCCGTCGACGCCGAGGAGCTGGCCGGAGGTGCCGCCGGGCGTGACGTTGATGAGCGAGGCGCCGGTGTACTCGATGCCGTTGAGGAGATAGAGATTGTCCTGCGGGCGGCGGCCGGAGATCGCGAACATGTTGCCGACGGAGGAGTTCGATGTGCCCACAGAGCCGGAGCGCTGGCCGGTGTAGTTGACGCTGGCGGGATTCAGCGTGAGGAGCTGGTCGTAGCTGCGACCGTTGAGCGGGAGATCTTTGACCTGGCGCGCGTCGACGACGCCGGAGGTCTCTTCGGTGGAGAGATTGACGCCGAGTGGCTGCGAGCTGACGTCGATGGTGTCGTTGCCGGAGATCTGGAGTGAGACGTGGAGGTTGATGGACTGGCCGACGGTGAGCGGGAGATTGATGAGCTTGTAGTTCGCGAAGCCCGGCAGCTTGCGCCGTGAGTGTGTAACGACCGGCGGGGATGGAGATCGCGGCGAAGCGGCCGTCGTCGCCGGTGAGTAGCGTCGCGGTGCGTGCCGGTCTCTTCGTTGCGAACGACGACTTCGGCGTGCTGGACGATGGCGCCGGTGGGATCGGTGACGACGCCGTCGATGGTGCCACCGACGACCTGGGAATAGGCGGCGATTGCAGAGATGACAAGGGCGGCAAGGAGCAGAGTAGAGCGACTGATATAGGAACGCATGGCTCTCCGAAAGATGTGGCTGCGCGTCTGCGTAGGCAGACTGCGATGTGAAGACGCTTGTGCGCGGATGCGCGCGCGGGGTGGAAAGGATCAGCGTCGACAACGACAGCGTGCGGAGAGAAGGAAGAGGCGGCTCATCGGACGGCTCCGTGAGTGGAGAAGAAGACGAGCGCGAGGGTGACGGTGGCGAGGAAGATTTCGCCGAGCACGCCGACGAGGATGGGACGCCAGCCCTGGTGGATGAGGTCGCGCACGTTGGTGCGGAGGCCGACGCCGGCGAAGGCGGGAAGGAAGGCCCACTTGCGAGAGATTGCCGAGCGAGACAAGCTGCGAGGCGGAGAAGAAGCCGGCGGTGGCGAGGATGGAGATCGCGACGAAGCCGAGGATGAACTTGGGGAACTTCTGCCAGAGAAAGAGCGCCTTGTGCTCGACGTGCTGCGCCTGTCCGCGTGAGGCCCAGTAGACGGCGTAGCCGAGGACGACGAAGCCGATGAAGGACGAGCGTGCGGTCTTGGCGAGGATGGCGATGCGGCCGGCTTCGTCGCCGTAGAGCGCGCCGGTGACGGTGGCTTCGGCGGTGTTGTCGACGGCGAGGCCGGTCCAGAGGCCGTAGCTTTGCTGGCCCATGTGCAGCGCGTGGCCGATGGCGGGGAACGCGAAGAGCGCGATGGCGCCGAGGGTGAGGATGGCGGCGATGGCGGTGGAGGTGTCTCGCTCTTCGCGAGTCGATGGCTCCCTGAGCGGCCATGATGGCAGTGACTCCGCAGATGGAGCTGCCGATGGCGAGCAGGCTGGTGAGCTTGGGGCGCAGGCCGAAGATGCGGCCGAGCAGCATCATGACGGAGAGCGAGAGGACGAGCTCGATGGCGACGAGGACGAGCGAGAGGCCGCCGAGGTGGAGGAGGTCGCCGAGCACGAACTTTGCGCCGACGAGAACGATGCCGAGTTTGAGCCAGAGCTCGTAGGTGGCGAGGCCGGGGCGGAAGAGTGCGGGGAGGCGGACGGCGTTGCCGATGGCGAGGCCGAGCAGGATGGCCCAGAGCACGTACTCGACCTGCGGGAAGGCGATGTGACGGGAGCGCAGGTAGTGGCCGAGGGACTCGATTCCCTTGCCTGCGAAACCGACGCCGAAGAGCAGCGCGGTGCCGGGGATGAGCGCGAGGAGTTGACGCCAGAGCGGGCGCTCGCGCGTGGTGTCCAGCGGCAGCGGGATGGTCCGAGTGGTGGACAAGATGATTGCGCGCGGCTACCAGCCGATGTGCGGGATGACGTTGAGGCGGATGAGTGCGGCGAGCGCAAGCGCGATGACGATGGCGGCAGCGTCGACGTTGAAGGCCAGCTTGGAAGATTGGCTGGCGAGGGGACGAGAGTCCATGAGGTTCTCCTGCTGTGGATGTGGTGAGGAGTAGGCGAGCGTGGGCTGAAATGAGAAAACCCACGCCCGGGTCGGTTGCGTGGGTGCCTGGAGATCGGGTGCGGCTCTTCGAGGAGCTTCGCGATCAGGCCATAGAGACACCGGCGCAACAGCGCATGCGACAAGACATGCAACAGAGCGCGGCGGTGTGAGAAAGGCTCATGGTATGAGGCTATGGGCGAGTACAGGGAAAGTCAAGATTTGGCGCGCTTGCGGTGGCCCCAGAAGAGTCATCCCGGCGCTCTCTCGTGCTTCCAGTTTTCAGCTATCAGTTTTCAGTCGGCAGTTTTAAGTGCAAGAACGAACTAATTTGTTCCGACGCGCTGACATGAGTGGATGGAGTTGCGTATGCTGTTTGTCCTGAGAGTTTTCCGGAGGAGAAGGCGCATGCAACGACAGAAGGTTGTTGGCGGATTGGCGATGGTAGTTTGCGGGGGGATGATGCTCTTCGGGTGCGGACGGGCCAACGCGCAGGATGCAGCTAAGCCCGCGATTACGACGACGCCCGAGGTGTTGAACTTTGCGGAGTTGGCGGAGCGCGGAAAGGCGCTGCTGGAGAAGGCTCGCGCGGGCAGCGGGAGTGCGGGGATCACGCTGGCACAATACCGCGGCCATTACACGATGCTGACGGCGCGCACGGGAAGCGGTGGCGGAGAGTTGCATGCTCACTACTCCGATTTTCTGATCGTGCTGGACGGCGAGGGCACGGAGATGACGGGCGGAACGATGGTCGACCCAAAGGAAGGCGCGAACGGGGAGACTCGTGGCAAGACGCTGGAGGGCGCGACGCCGCATCAGCTGCACAAGGGCGACGTGATTCATATTCCTGCGGGGACGCCGCACCAGGCGATTGAGGCTCCGGGGCAGTCGATCATTATTTACGTGATCAAGGTCGAGGAGCCGGGAACTTCGATGACGAGCACGTCGGCGGGACGCTAAGAGAGTTTTTGGAGGAAGAGATGAAGCTATTGCAGATGGCCGATCCGGTGCGCTATCCGCGCATGACAACTGAGGAGTTGCGCGAAACATTTTTGCTGGATGGGATGTTTCAGCCGGGTGCGATCACGCTGGCCTATGTTGACCTGGATCGCACAGTTGCGGGCGGAGCGGTACCGACGGGCAAGGCATTGAAGCTGGAGACTTCACCGGAGCTGCGCGCAGAGTTCTTCTGCGAAAGGCGCGAGCTGGGTGTGTTCAACGTTGGCGGTGCGGGAACGGTCACCGTTGACGGCAAGGAGTTCAAGCTGGACAAGATGGACTGCCTGTATGTCGGGCGTGGGAGCCGCGATGTGAGCTTTGCGAGCGACAGCGCAGACACGCCCGCCGCGTTTTATCTGTTGAGCTATCTGGCGCACGCGGAGTATCCGACGGCGATGGTGAAGTTCAAGGACATCGAGCCGGTGAAGCTGGGCGCGGTGGCGACGTGCAACAAACGCGCGATCTACAAGGCGATTCATCGTGATGGGATTAAGAGCTGTCAGTTGGTGATGGGCTTCACGTTGCTGGAGGAGGGATCGAACTGGAACACGATGCCTCCGCACACGCACATGCGGCGCAGCGAGGTTTATATGTACTTCGATGTGGACCCGGCACATCGTGTGATTCACCTGATGGGGCCTCCGCAGGAGACTCGGCACCTGGTGATGGCAGACCGCGACATCGTGGTGTCGCCGGGATGGAGTGTTCATGCGGGCGTCGGCACGACGCGTTATGGATTCTGCTGGGGCATGGGCGGAGAGAACCAGGATTACGGCGATATGGATGGTGTAGCGGTCGTCGACTTGCGGTAAGGAGAAAACGGATGAGATTGATTGGAGCGAAGGGACTCTTCCCTTTCGTGGGCGTGTGTTTGCTGAGCGGAGCTTTGGTGAGCGCAAATGCGCAGATGCAGACACAGGTTCCGCAGCGGCCGAGTGCGAAGGAGTTGCATGATGCAGCGGGCGATATTGCGACGGATCCTGGGCCGATTGATACAACCTTGTCACCGAAGCTAACGCGCGCGGATGTGCGCAAGGCGATGAAGAAGGTGGCCGATTGGTCATTGGTGAATGAGCAGCCGCACTTTACGCAGGACTGGACATATGCGCCGTTGTATACGGGTTTGCTGGATGCGTCGAAGACGCTGGGCGACAAGCGGTATCACGACGCGGTGCTGGCGGCAGCGGAGAAATTTAACTGGCAGTTGCTGCCAGGGCGCTACGATCACGCGGATGATGAGGCGATTGGACAGGCGTACGAAGAGCTGTACGCAGAGAATAAGGATCCAATGCGCATTGCGGCGGTGCGCGACAACTTTGTGCTGGTGATGGCGCGCAAGGATGATAAGAACAAGGACCTGTGGTGGTGGTGCGATGCCCTGTACATGGCGCCGCCGTCGCTGGCGAAGCTCGCGCAACTGACGGGCGACCACCACTATCTCGACTTCATGAATCATGAGTGGGGGCTGACGCAGGGCCACCTCTATGACTACGACGAGCACCTGTTTTTCCGCGATGCAACGTTCTTTCACAAAAAGGAGCAGAACGGGAAGCCGCTGTTCTGGAGCCGCGGCAATGGATGGGTTCTTGCCGGACTTGCGCGCGTGCTGACGGTGATGCCGAAGAATGATCCGGCGCGTGCGGGCTACGAGACCACGTTCAAGTACATGGCGAATCGCATTGCCGATCTGCAGCCGGAGGATGGTTTGTGGCGCATGGGACTGCTGGATGAAGATGCATATCCGATGGGAGAGGTTTCGGGTACGTGCGTTCTTCACTTATGCAATGGCGTGGGGTGTGAACAATCATCTGCTGCCGGAGGCGAAGTTTCGGCCGGTGATCGAGAAGGCGTGGGCAGGAATGCTGCAGCATGTGTATGCGGATGGACGACTGGGCGCAATTCAGCCGGTGGGCGCGGCGCCGGGTGACCTGCAGCCGGGATCTACATGGGCATACGGCGTGGGCGGATTTCTGCAGGCCGGAGCAGAGATCGACCGCGGGCTGGAACACGCAAAGGGCAAATAGCCGCAATGGACGAACGAATGAGACAAAGGGCGCGTGAAGCGCCCTTTTGTCTTGATGATCTGGTGAGGTTGGCTTAATACGGCGACGTGGGCTGGTGATCGTATGTGTGGCCGAACTCATTGGTGTGGGTTGCGTTGGTGGCGACGGGCACACTCACAGTGCCGAGATCGTTCATACCGGATGCGACCTTTATCTCACGAGAGAGTCCTTGCAGTGCCGGCGGAAGTGCGCCCTCGACCCAGAGTCGCATGATGTAGTCGCCGGGTGGGATGTTGTGGATGGTAAGCGAGCTGTTTGCGTCGGCGATGGCGTACAGGGGCGTGGAAAGGCTGATGACGACGGCGCTCATCTCGGGATGTATGTTGCAGAAGATGTAGGAGACGCCGGAGCGCGAGAAGGTGACGGACTTGGAGGAGCCGGCTTCGTAGAGGCCGAGGTCGAAACGCTTGCCATCGAAGAGCGAGAAGACATTGTGGAAGAAGGGGTCGGCGTTGGGAAACTGCACAACGCTGCCGATGGGAACAACCTGCAGATGGGGAATGAAGGTGCGGTTTTTTTGCAGCAGCGTGTAGTGGCCCTGCGGTGTGAAGGGGAGAACGGGCGTGCCCCCGAGTGGTTCAAGCCAGACGACCGCGGCGATGTGGCGATTAGTGGATGGCGTGGGCTGGACGCGAAGATGCAGCTCAGCCGACGAGGTGCGGGAGACGCGATTCTGCGCGCAGAGCAGTGCGGGAAGCAAGAAGAGCGCGCTTGTGAGCCGGCGGCTGAGCCGTAAGGTTCTCATCAGAACTTGTATCCCGCGGACAATCCGATAACGTTCGAGGCTGAGGCTGAGCCGGTGAGGGGTGCGCTTGCAAGGTAACGATACTCGAAGGAGAAGAGCAGATAGGCGCTTGGGCTGTAGATGACGTTTCCGGTCCAGGTGCGGTTGCGCGCGAGTCGCTGATAGGTAGTGCCAGAAGGAATCGTGTAGCGGTGCAGGTTGTTCGCGAAGACGTTGTCGATGCCGAAGGCAGCGTTGAACTCGAGGCGTTCGCTCCACTTCTCCTTGAGTTGCGTCCAGCCGCCGACGTCATTCAGGGGGCGGAAATAGTATTCACCCTGGCTAGCCTGATAGGAGTATCCGTAGTCTTTGTAGCCGCCGGCGCCGAGTCCACCGAGCGCGAGTCCGCGGTAGAAGCTCCCAGAGAATTCGAGACGCCCGGGCAGATGGAAACGGGCGTCGAGCGTACCGGCCCACGCATCATAGCGTCGACCTGAAGGTAAGACGTGCGGAGAGAAGTATCCGCCAACGCCAAAGTGATCGCGGTCGTCGCGATTCGATCCGAGCAGAGCGACGCGAGCTTCAAGACCGGGCCAACGGCTCAATTCCGCCCCGGAGGGCGGTATCACAGCAGAACTGTCGAGGCCCGAGAGGGAAACCGGTGGATCTCCAACGTCGATCATCGCGGCCTGCAGCTGGAGTGAATGCGAGTCTGCGAACGGCACGTTGCGGGTGAGCGTAAGCTGCGGATTCCAGGCCCAGAGGTTTCCGGACCATGCGAGTGCAGGGGTTGCAACCGCCGTGAGCGAGGAGGGTGAGTCAGGACTGAGGAGAGGACGATCGTAGGAGAAGACGGCTTCTGTATTCTCCCACTGCATGCCGGCATGAGCCGTCTTGAGACGAAGAAAACTGTCGTTTGTAGAGTACGAGCCGGTGGGGATCCCGCCGACGGAGCTGACGACATTGCCGTAGAAGTCGACGCGAACATCGGCGTAGCTGCGGGCGCCCCAGAGGTGCGGACCACGTGCATCGATGCCGAGCACGGTTTGACGGACGGAGGCTCCGGTACTGCCGGAACCCGGAACCGCGACAGTGGGGGTTACGGGCATGTCACACCGCTTGTGTTGACGAATCCGTTGAAGAGGAGAAGGCCGGTGATTTTGACGGGATACTTCGATTCGGACTCGACCTTGCTCTGTTCCTGGGTCGCGATCTGGGCCTCCTGCATCGCCTGGCGCTCACGTATGTTTTCAAGCTCTGCAGACTGAGTCTGCGGTTGATCAGTAGCCGGGGCAGGAGGATCCGTTGCGGGCGCGGCTGCGGTTGTGCCCTGTTGCTGCGCCATCTGTTGCTGAAGTGCCGCAAGCTGCGTTCGCATCTCATCCAGCTGCTGCTGAGATTGCTTGAGCTGCGCCTGGGTGCGTTCCATCGCGGACGTCAGTTGCTGGATCTGCGCGGGAATGCTGGGTTGCGCTGTCTGCGCAGAGAGCCTGAGCGCGGGGATCACAAGCACCGCGAGGATCGCGACTGGCTGCCAGAGAGGATGAAAGTTCTTAGGACGACGCACGCTGTGGCTATGACCAAACGTTTTCATGGGCAATGACCTGATCGCGGTGATTGGGTTCGGAGCCGGCCGTGGCCACAGGTTGTGAGAGATCGCGCGCCACTTTCATCTGGAAGATTGTCTCTCCCGGACGACTGCTGACTAGAACCACGTCTCCGCCATGCTCATTGGCGATATGTTGCGCAAGAGTGAGACCCAGGCCGGTTCCCTTCTGCTTACCCTCACTGACGAACGGTTCAAACAGGCTATTGCGAATACTTTCCGGCACGCCGGGGCCGTTGTCGGTAACGGTAACAACACTGTACTGCTCTTGCGTCTCGAGCGTAATAGTAACGACGGGATCGGAGCCGCCGGTGCGTGCGGCCTGGCAGGCGTTGAGCAACAGATTGTAGAGCGCACGTTCGATCTGCTTTCCATCAACCAGCGCTGCGCTCTCAGCTGGATCGCCGAACGAGGTGACGATACGCACGCCCTCAGCGTCAGGATGCGCGCGGAAAATCGCTACGGTTCGTTCAAGGAGGAGAGCCATCGGCTCCGAGGATCTCCTTGTATTTGCACCGGTCCGGCTGAGGATCAGAAGGGACTCGATCATGTCCGTGGTGCCAAGGACAGCGGCGCGGATGTCCCCGAAGATTTCGTTCCGCTCGGCCTCAGAGAGGCGGCCGGAGGCGAGGAACTCGGCGTTGGCATAAACGGCGGCGAGGTAGTGGCGGAGGTCGTGAGAGACGGAGCTTGCCATTCTGCCGATGGTGGCGAGCCGCTCGGACTCGAGAAGCGCCTGGTGAGCCTGCTGAATCTCATCGCGCATGCCGGCGAAGGCATCGCTAAGCTGACGCACTTCACGAGGGCCGTGACCGGGAACGCGATAATGACTGTCGCCCATGCCGAAGGCCCGGACACTCTCGGAGAGCTCCTCGAGCGGGCGCGTGAGAAGGCGCGCAAGAGCAATCATCAGCAGAGTGCCGGAGATGAGCGCGAGCAGGCCGGTGCTGAGCACCATGCGGTCCATGCGCTTCATCCAACGTTCGGCCGGGTCAAACGACTTCAAAACGACGAGCTGCAGTGGCGAGGTGGAGACGGAAGTGAGGTCTTCAGTTGCGGCCAGATAACGCTGCGATCCGAGTTCCACCTGAAGTGGATGTTGCGTCGTTGCAGAGAGCAGGCGCGGGTTGGACAGAGCGGCCTGGTCAGAAGGAGCGAGAGTGCTGGTGACGATGTTGCCTGCGCTGAGGAATGCGGCTTCAACACCTGTGGGCGCGCTGATCTGACGGACGGTGCGCTCGATGGAGATGCCGCTGACGACGTAACCGAGCAGTGTTCCGTTTTCTGCGCTGCCGAAGTAAAGCGGCAACAGCGAGCATTGGTACAACGAACCGCCGTTGATGAGATAGTGCTTGGCGGGAGAGGACAGAAGGGACTGCAGCGCGTGATTGAGCGAAGGACCTGACGAATTGTTTCTTGTGTAAGCAGCAACCACTCTCCCGGATCCGTCGGCGAGAGCGAAGAGGTCGCTGCCACTGAGTTGCCAGAACTCGATGGCGCCGTCCTGGATGGTGAGGTCGTCGCCACTGGTCATCAGCGCCTTGAGCGTGGGCAGATCGGAGAGAAGCGCGTTTTCGCGATCGAGCGCACGCAGGCGTTCGGTCTGAAGACTCTGGAAGGTAATGACCGAACGGCTGAGATCCTGAGTGAGGTCTGTCGTTACCTGAGCGCTGAGACGATGCCGAAGCAGCACGAGAAAGAGCGCTGTGACGATCACTGTCACGGCAGCCATCGCCACGACCAGCAGAACGTGCGTTCGCACGCCCTCTTTGCGGTAAGCAGATGCTAAACGCGAGAAAGTCTTGGTGTCTGGAGGTTCGGTCTGGGAGTCATGGGACAAATTTGTACCCCGCACCGTAGATTGTCAGCAGATGCTGCGGATTGGCGGAATCCGTCTCCAGCTTCTGGCGCAACTTCAAAATCTGATTGTCGACGGTACGCGTCGTCGGATAAGCATTGTAGCCCCAGACTTCGTTGAGAAGAACTTCTCGCGTTAATACGCGATCAACGTTCTGAGTGAAGAACTTCAGCAGCTTGAACTCATGCGCTGTGAGGACGACGGGAACGCCGGCGCGCCTGGCGGTCATGCTGCGGAAGTCGATCTCGCAGTCGCCGAAACGAAATGTGTTGGAGACGGAGGGCTTGCGCTGCCTGCGAATCGCGGCTTGCACGCGCGCAGTGAGCTCTCGCGGACTAAAGGGCTTGGTGACGTAGTCGTCTGCGCCGAGTTCGAGGAGAAGAACCTTGTCGACTACTTCACTAATGGCGCTGAGAACGATGATGGGCGTTTCGTTCGAGAGGTTCTTGAAGGTCTGACAGAGTTCGCGACCGGAGATGCGAGGAAGGATGAGATCGAGAACTACAGCGATGGGGTGCTCGGTGCGGAAGAGATCGAGGCCGGTCTGGCCATCGCCGGCAATCGCGACGTTGTAATGCTCGTCCGTGAAGATTCTGCGAAGCACCTTCTGCATCCGCGGATCATCTTCAATGACAAGTATTGTGCCCAGGTTTACAGCAGGTACAGGGTTCGCTTGGTGATCGACGCTGGTCAAATCAGTGCCCGTCATATGATCCGGACCTCCCCCGCTTCTATTCTGTTCGACTCAGCTGAGAAGAGCTAGCACAAAGTTTAGAAATGACAATCAGGTGACAATTTGGATGCAGAGAATCAGCACGGACTGCAATTGTCCGCCGTTGTGGCGTCAGCTGTCGATAGGCAGAGTCTCACATTCATTTGCATGCTTTGATCTCTCAGTGAGTGTACATATCAGGTATGCCCTGGCTGCCAGCGGGCGGAAGGTGCCGGATGTAGACAACGATGGACCAGAGTTCATCATCGCTCAGTATCCCCTTCGAGCCGGGCATCCCAGAGGGCTTGATGCCGTAGTCAAGAATCGATTTGAGTTGGCCGTCCGTGTAACTCTGTACGTCTTTTGAGGCCAGCGAAGGTATGGGTGGAGAGAGGTGATCGGCGAAAGGGACACCAGTGTTCCGTCCGTCCATTCCATGGCACGCGACGCAATAGTGTGAGAACGCTTCCTTGCCGTCATTCCAGGTGTCATGATTGTCCGGCAGCGGATTCTTCTGTTTCTTATTGCCCACGAAGATGTGGTGCTTCGCAAAGGTCACCATCCCGCTTTCGAACTTGCCGGGCGGTGTTGCCTTGCAACCGACTAACCCTGCGAGTGCAAGGAAGCAGATGCCGGAGAGGAGACGTGACACGTCAGTTCACCACATGCATCGTCAGAGTCATCTCGCCGTGACCGGAGCCGCAGAAGACGGAGCAGTGACCGACGAAGTCGCCCGTCTTGTCGGGAGTGAAGGGCATCTCGGCGGTTCCACCTTTGTCGATCTTCACATTCAGATTGAGATCGCGGAAACGCAGACCGTGCGCGACGTCGGCGCTCTTGATCACGAGGACGACGGGCTGCCCCTTTTTCACAGTGATCTCAGAGGGTTCGAACTGAAACTGCTTGGCTGTAATCTCGATCCGGCGCGGCGACTCCTGCGCGCGGACGTTTGATTTCAAAGGCACGAGCGCTGCGGCCGTCAAAAGCACTGGCGCCAATATGTACTTCATCTTCATGAGTTTCTCTCCCAGAGCCAAGAGTTTCATCGTGGCGAATTTGAAGCCAGGCAATCCACGTGAGCGCACAAGCTCGCGACACGTTCAAGATAACTATTCCACAATAAACACTTGTCACTTCTGAGTTTAGAAAATGTCATGAGTTTGTCGCAGAAGATGTTGCCTTCGGTACGCAGGTACCATGACGTTCGTAATTTCGCAGCTTGCAAGACTGCAGTGCAATCCTCCAAATAAAGATGGGGTTATTGAGAAGGTAGCGCTTCCATAGGCGGCGAGGATCCTGCAGCAACCGGTGCAGCCATTGGAGTCCGGCCCGCTTCATCCACGCAGGCGCCTCATGAATTCGGCCGGTGTGGAAGTCAAAGGCCGCGCCGACGCCAACGAGGAGTGGGACGCGGAACCGGTCTACATATTCGGCCATGAAGCACTCCTGCTTCGGTGTGCTCAGGCCCACCCACAGGATGTCGGGCTTTGCGCTTTGCACGTCATTCAGCAGATTACTTTCTTCTGCCTTCGTGAGGCTTCTGAAGGGTGGAGTGCAGGTTCCGACTACCTCCAGGCCTGGGAAGCGCTTCTGCAATGCAGCCTTCAACTCCTGCGCGACGCCTGGCTGACCACCATATAAGTAGTGGCGATATCCTTTGCTGACGGAGAGCCGGCACAAATTCTCCATAAAGTCCGGGCCATAGACGCGATCCATCTGCCGGTGCCCTTGCAGCCAGCCGATCCAGGACATGGGCATCCCATCGGGAGCGTTAATGAATGCTCCATTGAGAACGCTGCGAACTTCTTCGTTTGATTGTGCTTCCATCACGCCGTGAACGCCCGTCATGCAGATATAGGCGCTCTGTCCGGTTGCGATCCAACTTTCAGCCAGATCGAGGGCGCGGTTCATGTTGATGGCGGAGAGATGGACTCCGAGAACATTCGCATGTGCATGCCGAAAGACGTTCTCGCGAGCAGAACCGTCGGGACTCACACGCCACCTCGCATTGCATAAAGCAGAGTGTGCAGAAGGATCGCCGCATCCATGCAACAGGTGCGGTTGCGAATATAGAAGAGATCGTAGTGGGTATTCTGATGGATCGGCGATGTGCGGTCCGTGCTTAGCTGCCAGAGGCCTGTGATTCCAGGAGTCACCTGCAGTCTGGTGCGATGCTGCCGAATGTGACGCTCTACCAGGAAGGGCATCTCGGGCCGCGGACCCACGAGCGACATATGGCCCAGAAGCACGTTGAGAAGCTGTGCCGTTTCGTCCAGCCCGGTGCGCCGAAGCACACGACCAACTCTGGTGATGCGAGGATCAGTTGGCTCCGTGGGTGAGGCTTCGTACATCGGCGAGCCGTTGTACATGGAACGAAACTTAAAGATCGTAAAGAGCTCGCCGTTGCGACCCACGCGCTTCTGCGCGAATAGGACGGGGCCTCGTGAATCGAGCTTGATGCACAGAGTGATCAATAGAAATATCGGCAGGCCAAGAACAAGGAGAAACAGCGCAATCGTGACGTCCATGACGCGCTTGAGAAAGTCAGAATGCCAGGCGGACACGATGCGCATCCCCGTGACCAGTTGGAGGCCGTCGATCTCAAGTTGCTCCAGCGGGTCTTCGCTCTCCAACGGTTGTAGTAAGAACGGCGACGGGAGTTCCGCATTCGCGAGCGATATCCGCTTTCATTGCGATTTCGTCTTGTGAAAGATGCGGCGCTGCAAGAATCAGTAGATTGCACCGAAACGATTTCAGCTTCGCGGAGGTGAGAGGTCCACTACTCACGGGAAGGGACTTGCAGAAACCATCCTTCGAGCGATACATGCGATCTGCGGCCTTCAAGGAGTCGTCATGAATCATGGCCACTGGATGTAGTCCACACGAAGGAGAACGAAGCATCGCAGCTGCGATCTGTTTCGTGGTGTCTGAATGACCGTAGATGACGACCGGATCCGCCCCGTAACCGGCCGCATGAAGCCGGCGAAGCAGCCGCGTGATCGCAGTTCTCATCAACATCATCGAAGCTGCCATCGAGAACAGAGAGAGCGCGTATTCCCATGCCGGCAGATGTTTTCCGAGCAATAGATTCACACAGAGAAAAGAAAGCTGCGACAGGACTGCTGATCGAAGGATGGCCTCCGTCTCGCGAACCTGAATCAAGTTGCAGATGATTGATTCACGCCGCTGCGCGTGCGTGAAGGCGGCAACGATTCCAACGACGAGGCTCACAATTGCCCGCTGTCTAAGCGAGATTGCAGGTCCGGACGAAACACTGTACACGAGGAAGGTGCAAACTGCGGTCGCCAGGAGATCTGCAGCGGCCGGGGCCATACTCGCGACGCTGCGAATCAACCCGGCGTGGCTCGCTACGCGATTGTTTGCGCTAGATTCGATTGCGTCTGCGTAGAGATTTGGGACGCAGGAGTCGGATGCGGCCACGCCTACACCTCCCGCAATGCGGAGCTGTCCCGCACTTTGCTGTGATCTGAGTGGGAAGTAACCTTGGCGACGCGCTTTTCGAGCACCTGACGATAGAGATTTGCATACTCGTGGGCCAGAACCTCAGCCGACAGATGGGGTAACGCGACAGCCGGTGGCTTCGGCTGTTTGATACTTGTGGTGATTGAGTTGGCGAGTGCCTCCTCTTCATCCTGACCGAGTTCAAAGTACTGACAGTGATCTCCACCGACCTCGCGAAGAGCCGGAATGTTGGAACAGACGACTCTGCAGCCCGCCAGTAGACCTTCTGCGACGGGCAGGCCAAATCCCTCCGTCATTGAAGGGATCGCCAGCGCCTCACAGCGCTCGTAGCACCACTGCAACTCGGAGTCCGATAGACCGTCGCGGAAGAAGACACGCCTGGTGAGAGACCGCTGCGCGACCGTCTCATGAATAGCCGCCGTCTCGGGTCCGGTGATACCGACGATGACCAGGTTGGTCGAGGCGTGAATTGCGCCGCGACTGAGCAGAGAGCTAAATGCGCGGATCAGCAAAGGTATGTTCTTGTTGCGTCGATGCTGAGCAACACAGAGGAGGAACGGCTTGCCGCAGAGTTCAGACAGCGCAGACTTCACAGTTCCGGGTGCGGGAGCTTCGACACAGTTGTAGATGCGGACCGCGTTGCGCCACACATGTTCGGGCGCGAATTGCTTGAGTCGCCGCAGAGTAGCATCTGAGACACAGGCGATTGCGGCTGCATTGCGGAGAGACTGGCGCAGCGTCAGCCGATTGAAGAGGACGCGGGGAAAGCGGAAGTTGGCGGGAATCTCATATGGATAGAGATCGTGGAGCGTGAGAACGACAGCGCATGGAAGCGCGCCCGCATTGATCGGTACGGGATAGGTGAGGTGAATCAGATCGGGCTGCAGGCAATTTGCCAGTTCCGGCAGCACACGATAGTGCCACAGATTTCGGCTGATCGAGCCGGGTTCCAGTTGCGCCACCTGGATGTGGAGGCGGCAGTCATGGCCGAGACCTACACTCTTCGTCATCTCATGCTGCCACGGCGCAATGACGAGATGAACTGCGGAAATCTCCGGATGAGTCAACAGACAACGCACGAGATTGAATGCGTGCCGCTGGATGCCAGAGATCTTCGGCGAGAAGGAGATGGCGGTCACCAGAATCTTCATGACTGTCCTTCCTGCAATTCGCCCGCGCTGTACGCTGCAGCGGCAGGCGCAGGCCTGGAGAGCCACAGCCAACGAAGCAACGGCGCATAGACCAGCAGTGCGGTCGCTCCGTAGAAGATCCGTGCAAGGACGATGCCCTCGATTCCGCGATGGCGAAGCAGATAGACCAGGAGAATAAGGGCGCAGATTCTTCCGCTGATGTTCAAGAGAGCTACGGTGCGAAACCGTCCGAGGGCCTGCATGGCGTAAGTTCCTGTCACGCCGAGTGCCCATAGAGCCGTGCCGAGAACGACGCCCGGAAGGATAGACAATGATTGCGCAGTGATTGAGCCCCCGGACCAGACGCGGATCACAGTGCCGCCGAACGCGAGCAACAGGACCGAGGGCACCCCGACGACGAGGAGATTGCAGGCGAACGATTTTGCAATCAGTTGCTGAAGTGCCGGCCCCGATGCGTTGGGGGCTTTCCGAGACATCAGCGGATAGAGAAAGTGGAGACCTGACGCTGAGAGGCCAAAGATTGGGGCTGCAAACTGCACACACAGCGCATAGGGAGCGAGTGCTGCGGCTCCGAAGGATACGGCGAGCAGGATTCGATCCAGCTGTCCGAAGATGACGCCGCACGCGGACTGGGTCCACACAAACATGCCGGGCCGCACCAGCAGACGTAGTTCCTCGCGGTCGAACGTGGGCCACAAGGATACCGTTCCGAAGTAGCTGCGGAGTCCGTGGAGTTGCAGAAAGGCGCTGAGCGCAAGAGCCGCTCCGGTCGCGACCAGAATCGCCGGCACGTGGCAGTTGACCGTCGCGAGCACCGCAGCCGACGCAAGCGTGAGTAGTCTTGAGGCAACGCTGATCTTAACGCTGCCTCGATACTCCTCGAACGCGCGGTGCGCTATGACGCCGACACTCTCCAGGGCACGCAACATAATCCATGCACCACTCATCCGGATCGCATACACGCACTCCTTCACGGAGGTGATGTGGTAAGAAGCCATGTGATTTGTCGCGATTGGCGCAGCAATCCATACGAGAACGGCGAGTATGAAGCCTGAGACCAGATTGATGCTGAGCAACGTGCGGACCGTTCCCGCCGCCTTGTCCACCTTCTCGACACCGCGAAGGCGCGCGATTCGCTGCATCGCCGCGTCACAAAACCCCGACGCAAGAATTCCTCCGGCGCTAATGACAGATGCGCACAAAATCCAGAGGCCATACTCTGAGGCACCCAGTCTGCGAAGCACGATGGGCGCGACCAGCAGCATGGCAACGGGATAAGACGCGTAGTCCAGAACGCCATACGTAGCGTTCGTCAGATGCTTCCTCATACAACACCCTTCGCAACCAGGGCGAGCGCCTTGCGCCGCCTGATACTTCCTGTAATGGCGTCGGCCAGCCTCTTGCGCGGATCGGCATTGTCGACCTTGGCCCAGTGCTCCCTGAGCAGGAGAAATGCAGATGTGACGGCAAAAGCCAGAAACGTCAGCACTGCGCTGAGGATTACCCGGGGAGGAAACGACTTCCGTTCGGGGACACCCGGAGGATCGATAACGCGCACTACCGGAACGTCTTTCGCTTCCTCAAGGCGAGCCATTTCGTATTGCTGCGTGAGAAGTTCAAAAACGGCCTCCTGCACTTTCACGCGCCGGTAGAGATCGGCGTACCGGACAGCAAGTCGTGGCAACTGGCGCAGCGGAGGATAAAGCTCGCCTTCGGGCTGCTGCGATGTTGGCGATGCAGGTGCAGCAGGGACCGATGATCCGGCAAGCTTGTTGAGTTCGTGCTGCAGAACGCCAATGCGTGCCTCAGCCTCGCGCACGCGTACGTTGTTATCGGTGTACACCTGGCGCATCGACTCAAGCACCGAGCGCTCCGCTACGATCTCGCCCTCAAGACGCGCCCCCACATCCACCATCGCACGCGTTTGCGCAGTGATGTCGATCGTCGTGTTTTTGCTGGAGAAGTCGCTGAGTTCAATTTGCGCATTCTCAAGATCATTCTGAACAGATTTCAACCGTTGCTCGATAAAGACTCGTTCTTGCCGTGCGGAGGAAGTACTCGTCCGATTGACGATCTTGTTCAGTTCGTCGAGATAGGCCTGCGCGAGATCACGAGCACGGACAGGATCGGTATCTTCAACCTTGATGGTGATGACGCCGCTCTTCTTGTCATCAGTGATCTTGGTTTCACGAGCGAGATGCTTGGCTGCATCGACGTAGTAGCGCTTGTAATAGACCTTCCTGAGATCAAAACGGTCGATCAGATCATTGGCGATCGTGCCGCTCTCCAGCAGAGTTATGTAGAGGGCTGTCGAGTTGTGTTCATGGAGGAGACTGGCCGCAAGTCCCCCTAACGCACCCAACCCTCCTTTGCTGGAGAGTGCGGACATCAACATCGAGCCGGCGCCCCCGGAGTCCGGGGGCATGATGCTCGCGGTCGCCGTGTAGCGCTTCGGAATGATGAAAAAGCAGAGGATGACACTCAGCGAGCAGTGCGATTGCTGTTACCCGCAACAGCAGCCGCCGGTAGCCCCAGAGGAACAGAGCACGGACCGCCCAGTGAACGCGCACGACCTCGGCGTCATAGCCAGACCGGTCTATGACACGTCCGGCAACAGCTGTAGAACCGTCCTGCTCTACACGTTTCACCCCCTAACCGTAAAAGTGCACTCCCAGGGGTGTGTCACCTATCCGTCAGCATATTGTCACTACTTTGTTGGCCCACGGATTATTGAGAGCGTTCAGGTTTCCGCTGTGACAATCAACTGACATTGGTTAGACGAAATGAAGACACATCCTTATCGCCTCGTTCGGTAACGTGCTGTTCATGTTCATGCCGAAGCGGTTTTCCTCTCTCGCTCGAAAGGCGAATAAATTACGACTCTTTTTGTTCGTACTCACCCTGTTCGGTGTGTGGCAGAGCGGAGTTGCACAAAACACTCCGCTTCTGTCCGGCGGCGTCGGCTTCTTTACGAGCACGAACAATGGAGCGACTAACTACCTGCCTATCATGGAGCCGCTGGCTGCCGTACCGCTCGGCAGCCGCGCGCTCATCGAGTCTCGAGCAACTCTGCTGGAGTTTTTTTCACCGAAGGGTGGCGGCCAGGAAGGCTATAACCACGCCCACTTTATCGCGCTGAACTTTCTGTCGGGAGACTTCATCCTTACGCCTCACATCACCGTTGTCGGTGGCAGCTTTCTGACTCCATTCGGAACGTACAACGAGCGGCTATCACCCATTTGGATTGGCAACTTTCAGGACGGACCGCTGATTTCCGGGTTGGGAACAATGCAGACATCGACCAGTCTCGGCGGCGAGTTGCGGGGATCCGCTATCTCCCGGAACAAATATTCGATCGATTATGCCGCATACTTTTCGGCCCGGAGTTCGAACGAGCAGTTCAACGCAGCCCGTTCTTCGGGAGGGAGGGTTGACCTGTATCTCCCGGACTATCGGCTCGAGGTTGGAACTTCGTATGGTCGGCTGCTCCAGGGAACACACGAAAACTTCTTTGGCGTTCACGTGTGGTGGGAGCCAAAGGACGCGGCGTTCCGGCTGCGATCGGAGTGGGCTCGCGGAGCGCATGGGCAGGGCTATTGGGTAGAAGCGGATTATCGGCCGACGCAGTTCGGTGGTCTGAATAGTTGGGTCGGCAGGTTCGAGCCGGTGTTTCGGATGCAGCAGACGTTCAATATCGACCACCGTGGCGGCGATCCTCTCCCGGGCGTAAATACGCAGCGCGCTGACTTCGGGCTCGACTACAACCTGCCGCACAACACGAGAATCCTGACGAGCTACTCGCGTCAGTTTTCCTCTGCGAAGGACATAAACATCTGGGAAACGGGCGTGACTTACCGGTTCCTCTTCCCTGCCTGGAAAGGAAAATAAGATGAACCGCGAACAGCTTCTACGATATGCCAGTGCGATTGCCCTCCTGGGCTCGTGCTTGGTCGGTGCGGCGCAGACGCAGCAGTCGACATCCACACAGAAGGATCAGCAAACTGCCAAGCAGCAGTCAGCGACAACACATACGAACAAGCAGAAACCGACTGAAGGCGAGAGAATCTTTACGCAGAATTGCGCAAGGTGCCACACGCCCCCAGATGGCTTTTCGCCGCGCATCTCGGGAACCATCGTTCGTCACATGCGAGTGCGTGCTGGCTTGAGCGCACACGACGAGCAGGAGTTGCTGCGGTACTTCAATCCCTAGGACGAATCAGACTTCCAGGTTTCGTTCGACTCGGCCTCCGGTTTTCCCGGGACTTTGATGGAAACAGCGTGAGAGCTCTTCACAGGTCTAGTAGGACGGCCGCGTTGGGTACGTCGGAAGGGCGACGTTGGTTTCGATGCCTGCGTTCTTCATAATCTCCTGCGCCTCTGCAGGCCACGCATTGCCTGTCACCAGATGGTCATTGAGGATGAGATCGTTCTGATAGTTCGTCCACATGCCTCCCACCCGCGTGCCGTCGTGCCAGTTGTCGATCGCCGTGTTATCCGGCGAAATACGCATTGGATAAGCCGCACGGACAGTATTGATATTCAGCCATTCGCTACCAGTATCCTGCACGACGTTGCGGCGCACCGTAAGGTGCCGCGACCCTTCGTCGAGGTAGATTCCGATCATCGCGTGATTGTCATAGATATAGTTTTCGGTAATCAGCGTGCCAGGACTCGCGGATAGGTTATAAATAGCTCCGCCATCGTGAAAGTAACTCTTGGCACCGTGGATTCGGTTGTTCGCGACCACCACGTCGCGATGGGTCGTCGCTGTCTGGTAGATCGGATTCTGCTTCCAATCGTAGGTGTGCAGGCGAAAGAGATAACGTGGATTGCCGCCCGGATCCTGAAGACCCCAGCCGAAGCCGATATCAATCGCGTCATAGGGCACGTCAGAGATATCGTTGTGCAAGATCGCTGCGCCAAGAACGTAGGTGCTGAGGATCGCAGTATTGTCGCGATAGTCTTCGCTGACGAACTGAATTTTATTGCTGCGCACAATCAGCTGACGGTTCGTCTGTCGCGGATCGCTCGGATGATGCGCGTCGGGTTGGACGCCTCCGGCCAGAATTGCACCACCGGCGATGTCGGTGAACAGATTCCCGATGACTGTAACGTCTCCGGTAGCAAGTCCGACGCCGGACAGTGTCGCGTCCGCATCATTGCCGATGCCAAGCGCATATTGTCCGAGATGCGCAAATATGTTGCCTTCGAATCGAATGCGCCTGGCCGCCGACACTTGAACAGCTGCAGACATCTGTTGCCATTGGTTGCGCGTGCTCTCAAACCCGCTACATCCCTGCGCACATGTTGCGATAGGGTCCGCAGGATAGGCAGCTGCTTTTCCCGTGAGGAATGTGCCGCTCTGCTGGCTTGCATAACCTTCGTCGCCCGAAGGGCCAAGCCAGCTTGAGTACGAGAAGCGGATGCCGATCATTGAGAAATCTTGCACCGGATCGTCTAGCGTGCCGCTGATCGAAACGAGTACAGGCAGACGCGGCAGCTCCACATTCGCCTTCGTGATGTCGACTCCCTCAGGAGGCCGCAGATAGAGTTTGCCCTGCGCGGGATCGAGAAACCATTGTCCGGGTTGCGAGATCAGATCAAGTGCGTTCTCAAGATAGAGATGCGAAAACTGCGGACCGAACGGTTTTTCGATGGTGTCATACCCCCAGATATTGTTGTCCCACGCGGGCTGGCGCATGACAAGCGTGTCCCTGGCGACGCGCTCAACAGGTGAGATCCTCTCCGTGAAGAAACCAGTCGCGCGCAGTTCAAGCCGATTCGCGCCTTGCAAAACACGCAGCGGATTCTCTGCTCCCGGATGTAGCGCCATGCCCTCACTGGTGAAACCCCAATCCTTCCTTGCAAGCTCGATCGACGATCTCGGCGCAAGCCGATCGTTGACCCAGAGCTGTCGCGCATCCAATCCTCGCGGCACATCCGCAACGTAAATCTTCCGCTCGGCATTCCACAAACGCCATCCACTCACCGCAAGGCCGCCGCTGATCACAGGCTGTGCACCCGGTGCGGCCTCCGACCATGTCACCGTATGCTCGTTGCGTCCGCCATCAGCCGCGCGAAAGATTAGCGGATGATCGATTCGATATAGACCCCCAGCCAGCCGCACGACCACATTGTGATCGTTATTCACCGCGCGCACTGCGCGTTGCGCTCGCTCGAGCGTTCGGAAGGGATGGTCGACAGTACCGTCGGCCGCATCATCTCCCGAGGGTGAGACTGCGATCGTAACCGCCTCTGCACGGCGGCCTTGAGCAAGCGCGATCGATGCGCTCATTGTGAAGGTGCAGGCCGACAAGATGTAAAATGCGAAAGTATTCCCTCTCAATGGTCTACCTCGTCCATGCGCAAGTGAACCTCCTCGCCCTTATACCGCAAATTGCATTGTCGAGTTCCATCGGCCGAGATGAACACGATGCAGTACTCGCGATCTTTCACCATTTCGGGAAAGCTGCCCTGACGTGCGTGGATCAACAGTTCGCTAGCATCTTCGCTCCATTCGAGGGGTACAAGCGCGCACTCGCCACGCTCATAGGCATAACTATCGCCGGCGTCCTCATACAGAGCGAACGTTGCATCCGCGCCAGTGTAGACGCGAATCTCGTACGCTGCACCAGGGTCTTCATCGACAAACTGCGTCGGCTCAGCCATTGGCACAATCGAACCCGCTCGCACGAACACCGGAATTCGCTCGAGTGGCGCGCCGGCGACGACAGACTTGCCACCGTCGTATAGCGTGCCATTCCAAAAATCGAACCACTGAACACCAGCGGGGAGGTAGGCTTCCCGTGTCTTGGGGACATCGCTGATCGGCCGCGAGTTCCGGTCATAGTACATGGGCTGGGTGACGGGACAGACCAGCAACGACGGTCCGAAGAGGAACTCGTCAGCGACGGTGTGGGTCCGAACGTCTGCAGGGAATTCAAGCGCGAGCGCGCGCACCATCGCCACTCCCTCTCGCGTTACCGCCGCGGCGAGCGAATAGATGTACGGCAGCAGACGATAGCGCAGGCGAATGCACGCGGCGATCGCGTCATAGAAAGGCGTACCCTCTTCGCCGAAGCGCCATATCTCGCGCGGCACATCCGTTCCGTGCGATCGAAACATCGGCAAAAACGCCGCATACTGCAGCCAGCGTGTGTAGAGCTCCCAGAAGCCCAGATCCATAGAGCCTGTGTCGTCCGGGGCGGGCGCGAGCGCGTCCATGGGCGTCAGCCCACGGCAACCTGCCGGATAATCGCCGCGCCAGAACCAGAGATCCGGTCGTTATCGACGAAGAAGCCACCAGCATCCACTGTCCAGTACGGCTCGCCGGTCGCGCAGAAATTCACGCCTTCAGGTATGCATTGCCGCAGTGTCTCCCAGGTCGCGCAGACGTCGCCGTTCCAGGTGAATGTGCCGTAGCGATGCTGGCCGGCATACGAGGAGCGCGTGAGATTTAATACACGTTTGTCATCGCGCACGCTGCGCTGGCCGTCATAGATTCCCTGCGAGTGCAGGAGTGAGTAAGTGTTGATCTCTCCGGCGTCGAGATAGAGCTTCGATGCCTCAGTGTTGATCACGAGGCGCTCCGCAGGCGGTGGCTTCACCGCGCCGCTCCAATCGGCTTCAAACGGCTCGGTGCAGTCGCACCACCAGGCATCGACTCCATGTTCGAACAGTCCGCGCCGTGCCTGCTCCCAGTAGCACGCGCGCGCTTCCGGAAGAAACGCGTTGTACGTCGACTGATTGCCCAGCATCAAGCCGCGCTCATTGAGTTCGCGCTGGTTCTCGCATCCGCCGGTCATGATCGGCCAGATCGAAATCATCAGCTTCGCACCAAGTTCGTGCAGTTTTTCCGTGAAGCCCTTTGGGTCCGGAAAGCGCAGCGGATCGAATGACTTCTGTCCCCAGCCTGCACCGTTCGGCCAGGACTTCCAATCAAGCACGATGCAAGTCGAGCGGAACGTTACGACGGCGATACTCTTCAACGACTTCGATCATCTCGTCCGCAGTGACGTATCGTTCCTTGGACTGCACATAGCCGAATGCCCATTTCGGCGGCAGAGGTGTCGCGCCGGTTAAATGCCTGTAGCCCCGCAGCACTCCATCGAAGCTGCCTCCATAGATCAAGTAGTAATCGAGTTCATCGACAACGTCAGCCCACCAGAACGAACCGTGCTCGTCGTCGTGAAAGGTCATCAGCGAGCCGCAATCGAACAGCACGCTATAGCCGCGCGTCGAGACAAGGTGCGGCACCACGGCCTTCATATTCTGCTGATATAGATCGCGCGAACAGCCGCGCAAATTGCCGTAACCTTCCTCATGCGATCCCAGTCCGAAGAGTGCTTCATCTTCTGCAAACACGAATTCCAGCTTCGCCTCAAAGGCATCGCGATCGAAAACGGTTTCGTGCTCTGCGGCAGTCGCACGCGCTCCGTCGATGCTCTGCTCCGCGGCGACGACGGCGCCCGCGCGGAAGACGTTGCGCGTGACTGACTTGGGCGTGAGCAAATGCCCTCCACCCTCGGGCTCACGCATCAGCAATGTTCCCGTCGCGTCGAAATACGCCAACGCTCCGGTGGACTTGTTCACTGTGATCTTCAGCATCCCGGTAGAAAGCACATAGGCCTGCTGCTCTCGGCGAAGTTCGAACGCAACCTCTGCGGGCCTCGCGACGACGATGCGACTCGACCGATCAAGGAACTCCCTGCCCTGTGTGTACGTGATGCGCGCAATCGAATCCGTCATGAAGCGGATGCGCAGCATCCGGTCGCCCTCGCGGAAGATCACACCGTCAGACCGTCTCTCGACCGTAAACATTCGCCTCGACGACTCCTAAATGCTGCTCATCGCAGCCGCCAGGCGTCTGCGCTGTTCGAGATCCTCTCGAATCTGCGGCTCCAGCCGCTCATACCGGTGGTAGAAGAGCACAGGCAACACGGCCAGCGCGTAGGCGATCGCGGGCAACCACACGCAACTTAACTCGATGCCGGCGATCGAGTGCGTGATCTGCTCCACGTTGGGCACGTAGTGGAAATGCGCAAGAATCCACGCGGGCAGTGCGCCCCCGAGTCCACTGCCGGCCTTCAGGCAGAACGCCGCACCGATTGCCGTAAGCAGGCCCGCCGCGCGCACGCCACCCTTCCACTCGCCGTAGTCGACACTGTCGGAGAGCAACGAGAACGGCATGGCCATCGCCACGCCGCTTGCCAGAAAACCGATCACCCAGCCAGTCATTACCACTGCGACAGACTGGCTTCTCACTCCGGCGAAGACGACAAACTGTGCAGCTACAGAGCCCGCGAGGCCGAGCGCCCACACGCTGCGCTTCGAGATCCAGTTGCAAAACATCGGCAGCAGCAGAATGCTCGCGAGCGAGACGACGTCCAGGCTGTTCGCGATTGAAGTCAGGTCCTTGCGATGAAGCACGTACTCGAAGAAGTATGGCGCCGACGAGATACGTGCAATGAATGCGATCCAGAAGAAGAGACTGCTGAGAAAGATAATGAGCCAAGGTACGTTGCCCTTCAGCGCACGCAGGCTTTGCTTCACTGAGCTCTGTTGACGCTGCTCGGGTATGATCTCGCGCAGATTCCGAAACGCCAGCAGGTACAGCGCAACCGTGCCGATTGCATACATCGGCATCACCATCATGAAGCCGCGACGATCGTTCCCGTGGCCGAGCCGCGCTACCAAACCGAGCACGGTTAGATTCACAAAGAGCACGCCGAGCTTCGATCCGAACATGCGGAAGCTCGTCAGCACGACGCGCTCGTGCGAGTCGGGCGTCAGTGCCGCGAGAATCGCCGTCACCGGTGTATTGATGCCCGTGTAGAGAATGCTGCAGATAACGTACGTGCATGCCGCGTAGACGATCTTTGCCGTAGGTCCAACGCTCGGCGTAACAAAGGTCGCCACGCCTGCCAGCGCGAACGGAACGCAGAGCCACAGAAACCACGGCCGGCTCCTGCCCCACCGGCTGTGCGTCTTTTCAAAGATGATCCCCCACACCGGCGCATCCAGTGCATCAACGCAGCGCGCGAAGAGAAGAATGGCGCCCGCGGCCGCTGCCGAGAGCCCATAGACATCGGTGTAGAACTTGAGCAGATAAAACGAGATGACGCAGAAGATGAGCTGTCCCGCGACCTCGCTGGACATGTAACTCAGTCGGGTCGTTAGGACTCGCTTCTTCATGCATGCGCGCTCGTCGTCAGCTTACTCCGCTCCTCAGGTACAGCGTTACACGCTAACGCCGCAGCGATCGAGGCCATCAAATCACTACAGCGCCGGTGTGCTCAACAGCAGCCGTTCAGGCTGCGTTCTCTTTCTTTGTCTCTGGGAACGGGCCGTAGCGGTCAGGAGTATCTTCGGCGTGGTTGTAGATATTCTTTCCATTCTTAAGGAATGGAGTCGCCATCGCCCACGGCTTGCCGTCTGGACGATCAATCGGCTTCGCACTGTACTGCGGCAGATAGATGCGGCGCATGCGCTCGGTCTTGTTAGGCCCGCTGCGATGGAATACAAAACTGTCGAAGGCCACGATGCTTCCCGCCGGTACGATCAGCGCATCACCGGGATCCGATCCCGAATAGCCGATGAGATCGTTCGTGCCATCTTCCTTGATGTGATTAATGATCGTGCTCTTCGTGCCGCCGCGTGAGTGCGGCAGCAGATACACCGTACCGTTCTCCTCGCTCACATCGTCCAGCGTGCACCAGCAGGTTACGTACGGCTTGTGCTCGGTCGTCGGGTTGTACCACTTCACATAGCCGCTGTCCTGGTGCCATGCGAACTTCATTCCCTGCTCGGCGCCCTTCACTACCCACTGTTCGTGGAAGAGGTACGCCTCATCACCGACCGTCGCGCGCGCAACCTCGGCCATGAGGTCGCTGAAGATAAATTGCCACAGCCGGTTGCTCAGGCGATAGCGATTATTGATGAAATAGCGCTTGCCGCGGTGGCTGATGTTCTCCGTCTGCACGCCCTTCGCGTCCATGATCGAATCGTAGTAACCAAGATAGTAGGAGCACTCTTCGCGCAGCATGTCCAGCATCGCCGGCGGGATGACGCCCGGAAGAATCATGTAGCCTTCGTTGCGGTAGAGCTCGCGCTGCTGGTCGGTAATTTTCATGCCGAAACTCTAGCCAACCCGGCCAACGACTGGCTTCTCATTTCTGCCGGACTTGTTATCATTTTTTGTCGTCATGCTGCAACGGCTCAAACTCCCGGCAAATCTCGATGGTATGGCATGGCGTTACGCCAACCCGGCCGGTGCGAACCGCGGGCACCACCATGCAGAGCTGGAGCTGAATCTCGTCACGCGCGGCACCGGGACCTATCTGCTGGGTAATCGTCATTATCAAATTCGCCGCGGTGACCTGCTCTGGCTCTTCCCCACGCAGGAGCACGTCCTCATCGAGCAAACACCCGATTTTGAGATGTGGATCGTCGTCTTCCGACGGCGGTTAATCAAACGTAGCGCGATCGATCCGGCAGCGCTTCCCCTCCAGCAGCGAAGCTTCTCTGGAGACACCTGCCGCCGCCTGCGCCAAGCAGGACCTCTCACGATTCGAGGAGCTCTTCGCGCAGCTTGCCGACGCCGCCAGCGAACCCGGGCTGCTGAACGCCGGCCTCGCCTACGCGCTGCTGCACGCGTGGAAGTGTTTCGATCGCGCCGGCGAGGTGCCGGCACGCAGCGTGCATCCCGCAGTCGAGCGCACGGCACGCTTGCTGATCAGCGACGAAAATAGCTACAACCTCTCGCAACTCGCACGTCGTGCCGGTCTCAGTCCTTCGCGTCTCAGCCGCCTCTTCAAACAACAGACGGGGCTGTCTATTGTCGAGTTCCGCAACCGCCAGCGCATGCAGCGATTCCTCGAGCACTACGAGCGCGAACGCGATTCTGGCCGGCAGATCACACTGCTCAATGCCGCACTCGACGCTGGGTTCGGCAGCTACCCGCAGTTCCATCGCGTCTTTCGCCAGGTGGCCGGCTGCTCACCCGCGGAGTATCAGCGGCGCCAAGGCCACTAATCCGCGAGAACCCGTTGCCAGAGCCTCTCGATCTCCACCCGCAAAACTTTCGCGTCCTCCCAGCTGTTCGGAAAGGTCGAGAGCGCGTATCCGCCGTCCACAGGTCCAAGCTCCGGGCAGATGAAGATCTCGCGGTCGCTCTCACGATTGCCCTCAAGCCAGCAGCGCAGCACAGCCTCGGCAAACGGAAGCCACTCGCGCACCTCCTGCGTCAGTTCGCCATGGCCATCCGTGATCGGCACCTGGGCGTGATGACCATTGAATGGCCGGAAATGAAACTGCTGCGCGTGCTGCACCAGCTCCGGCCGCACCAGCAATCGCTCAACAAGATTCGCAGGCACAAGATGCTTCACGACAGCAAAATGCGAGAAGTCCCAGGAGATCGGCAGCAGCTCGCCGGTCGCCTCTTCATAAGCGTCCGCCAGCGCGTACATCTTCTCTGGCGTCTCGGTGCAGGTGCCGCGATGTGACTCGATCGCCGGACGCAACCCGCGTGCCTTCGCCTCGTCCATCAGCGTGAGCGTCAGCCGCAGCGCCTCGGGCGTCAGCATCTCGTCCCCACCGAGCTGCACATTCACGTGCAGCGCACCGGCGTCTCGCAGATCGTCAAGGAGCGCCGGAAAAGCCGAGGCGTCCCCAGACAGCCATGCCTCCGACAAATATCAACTCTCGCTGCCGCAGTCCTTCAGCCAGCCCTGGGATCGGCGCCCAGCAGACGCTGTCGAAACCGGCCGACTGAATCGCGTCGAGCTTCTCATCCAGCGTCCACTCCCGCTCCCGCGAGGGGTGCTGCATTAGGGTCCAGAGATTGGCAACATGGCGCAGAACCGGCTTCATCTGTTACTTTTTCTCCGTTATATGGCGTCCTTGCAACTGTCGTATTACTTCCATTTTTGACCATAATCCGAAAATTGTCTTGCCATGATTTCCATTCATTTGAAAGAATGCGCTGGGACAGGAGACCACTCGGATGACAGCCGGCCAGGACAGAAAGTATCAGAGTCCTCAGGCGGTTGCGTCTGTTTGCCCCCCTCTGATCATCCTCGCGGACGATCTCACCGGAGCCTGCGACGCTGCCGTGGCCTTCACTGCTGCCGGCGGTCCGGTTCGCGTCCACATTAATGGTGAACTAGCGCAAGCCGCCAGCGTTCAGGCGATCACCACGGAGAGCCGCGACCTGCCCGTCGCCGAGGCCACGGTCCGCGTCCGAAGCATCGCAGAACGACTTCCCCCTGACGTCGAACTCTTCAAGAAGATCGACTCGGTATTTCGCGGCAACACCGCTGCCGAGATAGCCGTCACCCTGCGTCACGCGCGCTACGATCTCGCTGTCGTAGCGCCGGCCTATCCGGCACTCGGCCGCACGGTGCACGAAGGCGTCCTCCATATCCACGATGCCGCCGGGGACCGAAATCTCCCGATTGCCGAGCTCCTCGCCAATGCCGGCTGCTTGCTCACCGGACTCCCTGCTGGTCTCTCCGCAGAAGAGGCCACAGCTTTGTTGCGCGACTGTCTCAACAGCCCTTCGCCTGCCATCGTTTGCGACACCGCAACCCAGGACGATCTCGCACGCATCGTCAGCGCCGCGCGCGCTCTCGACAAAAAAATCCTATGGATCGGCTCCGGTGGACTCGCACACGCACTCGCTGCAGCGCTTCCCTCTCGGAAGCCGCAACCTGCGCCATCCTCCACGACCCGGCCATGCAATCTTCTTTATCGGCAGCCCCCACCCCGTCACACGGAAACAAGTCGAACACCTCCAGAGCACCACACGCATCGCCGAGCATCGCTCTGATGCAGCATGCTCACCCGCAACCGACCTTCTCATGCACGTCATGTTCGATCAAACCAGCGCCGAAGAAATCCGCGCAGCCATCTCCGCACACGACCCTTCGCGGATCGGCTGCCTCTTCATGACTGGCGGCGATACCGCACACTTTATCTGTCGCGCACTCGGTATCCACGCGCTTCGCCTGCAGCGCGAATTCGCGCCCGGCGTTCCACTCGCCATCGCCGAGGGTGGCCCATTCAACGGCGTCTCCGTCGTGCTCAAAAGCGGAGGCTTTGGCGACCCCGACCTCCTCTGTCGTCTACTGGAGACATGCCGCCCGGAGGTACCTGCTTGACCGCCGCATCCACCGCACGTGAGGAGCTTCGTCCCGTCGTCGTCATCACGCTCGGCGACCCCGCCGGCGTCGGCGCCGAAGTCACACTCAAAGCGCTCGCCGACCCCGACATCCAGCGCTCCGCGCGCTTCATCGTTCTCGGCGACCGCGCCGCCGTCATGCCGGCCGAACGCTCCACCGGCATCCGCCTCGACTCACTCCCCGTCGAATTTCGCGACTGCCGCACACTCCCTCCCGATGCCGTCATTGCAATGGGCACCTTGCGCGCCGAATACGGCGCCGCTGCCGCCCGCTACGTGCATGACGCCACGATGATGTGTCTGCACGGCGAAGCCGACGCCATGGTCACCGCACCGCTCAACAAAGAAGCCGTCACACTCAGCGGCATGCAGTTCTCCGGTCACACCGAGTACATCGCCGAGCTCTGCAACGCCACCGACTCGCGCATGCTTCTCGCTGGCCAGCGAGCTCAGCGTCGTGCACGTCTCCACGCACATCAGTCTCCGCGAAGCCTGCAACCTCTCGACCGAGCGCATCATCCGCACCATCGAGCTTGGCAACGATGCCATGAAGCTCCTCGGCAAGCCGCAGCCCTCGCATCGCCGTCTGCGGCCTAAACCCACATGCTGGCGAACACGGCCTCTTCGGCACAGAGGACGCAGCAGTTCATCCTCCCCGCCGTCGAAGCCTGTCGCGCACGCGGTATCGACTGCGAAGGTCCCGTCGCTCCCGACACCATCTTCTTCCGCGCCGCCAACGGCTCGCACGATCTCATCGTCGCTATGTATCACGACCAGGGCCACATCCCCATGAAGCTCCTCGACTTCGAGGCCACCGTGAACATGTCGCTCGGCATTCCTATCATTCGCACCTCGGTCGACCACGGCACCGCCTTCGACATCGCCGGCAAGAACATCGCCGACGCCGCCAACATGAAGGCCGCCATCCGCATGGCAGTCACTATGGCGCGCCATCGCATTCAACACGCCGTCACGGCTTAACCAGGGATTCGCATGCGCTCGCTCGACCTCATCGTCATCGCCGCCTACCTCGCAGGCCTCGTCGCCATCGGCCTGCGCTTTGCGCGGCGTCAGCGCACCACGGAGCAATACTTCGTGGCCGGCCGCTCCGTGCCCGGGCTGGGCGATGGGCCTCTCGCTGCTCGCGACCATCATCACCAGCGTCACCTTCATCGCTTATCCGGGTTCAGCCTATGCGGGCGACTGGTCGTTGCTGGTGCCGGGCATCCTCTTCGTCGGCGTCGCTCGGACTCATCGGCTCCGTCATCGTTCCCTTCTTCCGTCGCGTCGTCTGCATGAGCGCTTACGAGTACTTCGGTCGACGCTTCGGCCGCGGCGTTCGCCTCTACTCTTCGTTCGCCTTCGCCATCGGACATTTCTCGAAGATGGGCTTTGTCTTCTATCTGCTCGCGCTCACACTCGCCAGCATGACCGGCTGGCCCATCTCCGGCATCATCGCGCTCACCGCAGTCATCACCATCTTCTACACGCTGATTGGCGGCGTCGAAGCCGTTGTCTGGAGCGACGTCGTGCAGGGCTTCGTTCTGTGGGCCGGCATCCTCGTCTCACTCGGCTACCTGCTCTTCCTTCCGCCGCAAGGCCCGCACGCCGTCCTCGCCGACGCATGGAACCACCACAAGATGAGCCTCGGCAGCACAGCCTTCCGTTTCGATCGGCCGACGATCATCGTCCTCGTCATCTACGGTTTCTTCTTCTACCTGCAGAAGTACACCGCCGATCAAACTGTAGTTCAGCGCTACCTGATCGCCGCGTTCCGATCGCGCCGCGATTCGCGGCATCGCGCTCGGCGCCGGCCTCTGCCTCCCCGTGTGGGCTGCATTCATGCTCATCGGCAGCCTGCTCTGGAGCTTCTACCGCCTCACCGGCGAGACCCTCCCAAAGTCCATCACAAAAGCCGACGGCATCTTCCCGCACTTCCTCGTCACGCACATTCCCTCGGGCCTCGCGGGTCTCTTCGTCGCCGCGCTGCTCGGCTCCGCAATGTCCATGCTCGCCTCTGACATGAACTGCCTCTCCGTCATCGCCGTCGAGGACTTCTACCGCTTCGCGCGCCCGCGTAGCACTGACCGCCAGCAACTGCGTGCCGGCACGCATCGTCGTCGCGTCTAAGCGGCATCGCCGCTGCCACGGTTGCGCTGCGACTCGCGCACACGCAAGGCAGCGCGCTCTCGCTCTACTACACCATTACCGCGGTCGTCGCCGGCGGGCTCGCAGGGCTCTTCCTGCTCGCTTTCCTCATGCCGCGAGCCACGCGCGAAGGCGCGATCGCCGGCCTCATCGTCAGTCTGATCTTCACCGCTTGGGCCACCTTCACGGAAGGCGGCAAAATCCTCAACCTCGGCCATTGGAACTTCACGTGGCACGATTACATGATCGGTGCCATCGGCCACGTGATTCTGCTGGTCGTCGGCATCGCAGCCAGCCTTCTGCTTCCCGGCTCACCCATCGCCAGCGACCTCACCTGGCAGGGGTGGCGTCGCCGGTCACAACAACAGGTCCCTGCCGGAGTCTAGGAAATAATGATCCATTCACTCAATCACCGAGGAGTCCCGATGAACCGCCTTCATCAAGCCATCAAAGACGCAGCAGGACGGCCATTGCTCGGGGCCGCACTCTATTCCTACGATCCAATCTTCCTCGAGATCGCCGGACACATGGGCTTCCAGGTCGTCTGGATCGAGATGGAACACGCCCCCATCAGCTTCTCAGAGGCCGCCGATCTCTGCCGCATGGCCGCCGGCACCGGCATGCTCACTATGATTCGCATTCCAGACGCGCGCCGAGAGAGCGTGCTCAAAGCCGCCGAGTGCGGCCCCGACATCATCGACATCCCCATGGTCGACACGCCCGAAGAGGTCGCCGAGCTCGTGCGCTACGCCAAGTTCGCTCCCATCGGCGCGCGCGGATTCTTCAGCGTCTCGCGCGCGCTCCGCTACGGCATCGTCGACAGCGTTCCCGCTGAACAGCAGAAACTCAACACCGAGCTCACACTGCTCGCGCAGATCGAAACCAAGGAAGCACTCGAGCGCATCGAAGAGATCGCCTCCGTCCCCGACGTCGACATCTTCATCGGCCCCGCCGATCTCGCCGCCAGCCTCGGCATACCCGGCCAGACATCGCATCCTGAGCTGCTCGAAGCCGCCGAACACATCGTCCGTGTCTCTCGCAAACACGGCAAGAAGATCATCACCGCCTGCGGTGCCGCGGAGTTCCACCACTGGCTGCGCCTCGGCGTCGACCTGCTCTTCTGCACCAACAACATCGTCTGCCTCAAGACCGGCGCTCAACTCGCACTTGACGCCGCACAAAATGCGATCGCTACAGTGCAGGACGAATCCAGACCGCGTCCCGCCCTCGCCAAGTAGCCGATGGGCATGCGATCCATCACCTTCCTGCAGCCCAACCGCCTCACCTTCGGCGCCGGCTGCTCTCGCGGAGGCGATCGCGTATCTCGCCGCGCTTCCCTCGCGACGCATCCATATCGTCCACTCCTCTTCACTCGCGCCGATCGTCGATCGCGCGCAGCAAGAACTGCTCGCCGCAGGCTGCACCGTAACCACCGACCGCGCACCCGCAGGCGAGCCCACCATCGCTGCCTTCGACTCCGCCCTCGCCCGCGCCCGCTTCGCAGACCCCACGTGCATCGTTGGCATCGGCGGCGGAAGCGCACTCGATCTCGCCAAGCTGCTGGCAGCCTTCGTTCGCAACGATCAACGCGTCGAAGACACCTTCGGCATCGGCCTGCTCACCTCCCGCAACTGTCATCTCGTCTGCATCCCCTCCACTTCCGGCACCGGCAGCGAGGTCTCGCCGAACGCCATCCTCCTCGACGAATCTGCGCAGCTGAAGAAAGGTGTCATCAGCCCGCACCTCGTTCCCGACGCCGCCTTCATCGACCCCACCCTTACGCACTCCGTCCCACGCGCCGTCACTGCTTACACTGGCCTCGACGCTCTCACGCACCTCATCGAGGCCTACACCAACCGCTTCGCGCATCCGCTCGTCGATCTCTACGCACTCGAAGGCATCACACTCTGCGCGCGCTTCCTTCCTCGCGCCATCCGCAATCCCAACGACGCCGAAGCTCGCGAGGGCATGTCGCGCGCCAGCCTCTACGGCGGCCTCTGCCTTGGCCCCGTCAACACCGCGGCCGTGCACGCGCTCGCCTATCCTCTCGGCGGCGAGTTCCACCTCCCGCACGGCCTCTCGAACGCCATCCTGCTTCCCGCCGTCTTCCGCTTCAACGCCGAAGCCTCACCCGAACGCCACGCCAACGTCGCCCGCGCACTCGGTGCCGAACCGCAGCCCACCGCGCTCGCGACCGCACTTGCCGGCGCCGCACAGCTCGAGCAACTCACACGCGGCTGCGGCGTCGACACAGACCTCAGCCATCACGGCATCGATTACAGTTCTATCCCACATCTGGCTGCAGCCGCCATGACAGTACAGCGCCTGCTCCGCAACAATCCGCGCGACATCACCCTCTCCGACGCCGAGCGAATTTACGCACAGTGCTTCCGCAGTTGAACGACCTCACTCGCTCACAACATAGTGCCCCGCATGATCGAGCACCACAACACGCCGCGCTCCACCCTCCGCGCTCTCGCCTTGTTCACTCTTGCCATTCACACGCACCGCTGTCACGCGCGCACCTGAAACCGGCACCGACAGCCTCGCCACCACACCCTCCGGCACATCCACCGTAACCTCCGTCGCGCCCGGCCTCTTCTTCGCGTCAACTTTGATGAGCCCATGCGGCGTCGGCATGGCACCGCGCGCCCACGCTAGGTCTGCCAAATCCGGCCGTAGATTCACCGTCGCAAACCCCGCGCCTGTCGGCTGAATTCCCAGCACCTCTTCCATCAGCCACGCCGTCGGCCCCGACGACCATCCATGCGCCAGCGAAACAAAATATCCCGAGCGATTGTCCGCCTGTAGCGACGAATGAAAGTCCTCGTGGTACCAGTCAACGTCATACGCCTCCCAAAAACTCGTCGCACCTTCATTCAACATGCCGCCCCAGAACTGCCGCATCCACTCCAGCGCCGCCTCGCGATGATTCATCTCCGCCATCGCGCGCAGCACATAATCGCCGTAGTACGGCGAGATGATCGGCCCATGCCCCAATCCAGGCGCGGCCTCCTTGCCTACCTTCGACAGCACATCGCGCCATATCGCGTCATACCGCTCCGGCCCCGCCGCTCCGCTGATCACCGCCGCCGCATTCGTCTGCCACCGCGGCCCAAACGTTCCGCTTGCATCCGTCAGATACTTATCCGCCGCAGCCTTCACCGCCTCCGCGCGCGCAGCGATACTTCGCCGCATTCGCCTCATCGCCAATCTCATTCAGCAGAAACGCCGCTTCGCGATACGCCCTCACAAACTCCAGCGTCGTCGCGCGTCGCGTCTCCGGCGTATCGCCGTTCAACTCCGGCGACCAATCCACATACAGCCACACCTTGCTCTTGTTCGCGTAGATGTTCCGCTCGTCGAACTCGTCATCCACCACGTGCAGCAACTGCAGCATTCGCTGATGCTCACGCTCCAGGAACGCCTTGTCGCCCGTGTGCCGGTAGAAATCCGCCACTCCCGTAAACCAGAACGACGAGTACCCCGGAATCCCATTCACATGCTGATCTACCGGCAGCTTCGGGTCCGCGCCAAGCAGCCGGTCCAGCGTGTCCTCCAGCAGGTACTTGTCCGCAAACACATCCTCGATCACCGGCCCGCTCACATCCGTGTCGCCCATCCACCGCCCGCGGTCGCGCTTGCTCGCATCCCACACGCCATCCTGCATGCAAAGATGCGCCGTGTACGCTCCGGTCTCCCATATGCGATTCAGCAGCGCATCCGAGCTCTCAAACGATCCCTCATACTTCACCGGATAGTAGATATGGTCCGCGTGAATCGACTTCACGCGCAGATCCCGCAACTCAGAAGCTCCGCCAAGAAATCTCACTCGCGCAAACCGGAACGCCGTCTTCGGCGAGTGCCCCGTTCCATGCGGCGGAATCGTCATCTGGTTCACACCCAGATACGGCACCTTCAGCGCCTCCGACTCCGACTCGCCCACCTGCACCGTCACCGTCATCGGCGTCATCCGAGTCCGAATCGATCTCCAGCCGTCCCGTCAGCTCGCGCCCGAAGTCCAGAGTCACGCTCGGCGCCTCGGCATCCGTCAGCTTCGCCGCTGGCAGATGCACCACGACCTCACCGTCTCCGCTCGTCAAACTCTTCAGCCCATCGAAGCTCCCGCGCCCCGCATACGACGCCATCACGCTCATCACACGCAGCGGCATGTGCGCCAGAAACGGCGAAATCCCGTCATACCCCGGCCAGTCGTACAGCCCCGCGTCCGCGTTCCACTGATACATCTCGATATTGCTCTCAATCCCGCCGAAAGCGTCAACCGGCTTCCACGCCGCATCATGAAAACCCGCTTGCTCCCATCCTTTGTCCGCTGCCGTCGAGCTGCGCCACTCCGGTCCACTGTGCATCAGGTCCGGCGCCTCTACGCCCTCTGCTCGCGGCACAATCTTCGCCACCAGCACCCGCCCAGACGTCTGCTGCTGCACCAGCGCGCTATTTGCGAATCCCGTCACACCGCGCCCGCGCACCGCCTCAATCGCAATCACGTTATCGCCCGCATGCAGCGCGCGCGCCACGGGCGCCGCAAACACGTGCATGCCCAGCGGCGAACTGGTATCGCTCTGCCACTTTCTCCACCAACTGTCCATTCACCCACACCGAAACCGACCGCGGTCCCGCGATGTACAGAGTCGCCTCGTGCGGCACATTGTCGACGCGGAAGTGCGCGCGAAAATAATGCGGCTCCGTCTCTGCCGTGATCGCCGGAAACCTATAAACAAGCTTTGCCGCTCCTCTTCTCCGTCGCGGTCCACACATACTGCTCCGGCAGCGGCGCGTGAATCTTGCTTTCCATCACCGGCGCAGTCACACCGCGCGACGGATCGAGCGGCGAAACATGACTCATCGTCAGCGTCTGCGTCAACGGCAGATCCTGCGCGCCCGTATTCGCCCATGCAGCCGCCAGCACCGCGGCACATACCCCAAGCCCTCTTACAAAACGATTCACATGCACCTCTTTCAAGCTCACTACTTATACGAAATCCAACTCGCGCACTGCAACGCCGTCAGCGCTCCGGCACCTGCGACAGCGGCAGATGCACATGCTTGATCGCCGTCCGATGCCATGTATACGTCATCTCCAGGTCACCATTCGCATCCTGAATCACTGCCGGATACGAGTACTCTCCCGCTCCCTGCTCCAGCGTTGCAAACACACGAAAGTGCTCGCCGTCGCGGCTCACCGCAAGGTTCAGCGGCGACCTCCCACGCGGCGTGTCGTTGAAGATCATCACCACTCGCCCATCCTTCAGCGCCACCGCATCCAGCCCGGAGTTGTTATTTGGCACATCTAGAAAGTGCGTCTTCGTCCACGTCACGCCATCGTCGAACGAGTCCGCCACAACCACCTTCGCCGCCAGCGTTCGCGATCTGCGCATACAGCCGCAGATGTCTTCCACTCAGTCGCACGACCGACGGCTGAATGATCCCCTCAAACTGCCGCGGCCCGTGATCCTTCGCACGAATCTCCGGACTGTCCATCGGCGGATCCGGCGCCGGCGGCTCCGCCTTGTCCTGCTCCTCCGTCACCGTGATCGGCCCAATCTTCTTCCACGTCGCGCCATCGTCCGTGCTGCGCTCAATCCACGCAGCCCACGTCTTGTACGCCTCCACCGACGACCCGCTCACAATCGTTCCGTCCGCCAGCACCAGCGGCTTCGCACGAATCGGCCCCAGCAACCCCGCCGGCAAACGCTCCGGTTTCGACCACGTGCGCCCCTCGTCCGTGCTCCACATGCGCGCGCCCGACCAGCTGCCCGTGTCCGGCCCCGCCTTGTAGTACAGCCACAGCCGCCCATCCTTCGTGTGAAACAGCACCGGATTCCACGTCGGAATATTCTTCTCGCGCGCCACCTCCACCGGCTTCGACCACGCGCCATTCGCATAACGCGCCGTCCAGATCGCCACATCCGGCGCGCGCTCATGCGTTCCGCCAAACCACGCCGCCAGCAATTCGCCGCCCTTTAGCTCCACAATCGTCGACGCATGGCACTCCGGAAACGACTGCCGACCCCGGCTCAAAGATGAACTCACTCTGTGGCTTCACCCCCGCATCCGTGTTGTGCGCCACCTGCGCAATCAATCCACTCGCAGCCATCAACACACCACATATCAGCGCAACAGCCTTCCTCACTTCGCAACCTCATCCGCGCTGAAGTCTGCCAGCGTCACAATCTCGCCAGGCGCCACCACAATCTCACCCGGCACCGCGCTCTCCGTGTTCTCGTCATAAAAGCTCGTGCGCTCGATCCGCGTCCACCGCACTCCGGTCCAATCCACGCGCAGCCGTTGCGCCTCCGTCGACCGGTTCAGCACGATCAGGCTATCCCGCTTCCCATCCGTGAAGCCAGCCGTGAGCAGATCACGATTCCCCGTACTCGCGTCGACCCGCCGCATGCCCTTCAGCACATGCCTGCTGAACGCTCCCAGCACTCTCAGCTGAAAGCTCGACGCCACCGGCACCCAACCCTTCGCACGATCCGGCACCATCAGCGACCGCGACGCCCCAAAGCTCGGCTGCTCCACATCCAGCAGCAGCCAGCAGTACAGCAGCATCTCCGCGTCGGCCTCCGTTAAATCCTTCTGATACAACTGCCCCACCTGCAGCGCAATCCTGTACGACGCCTCCTGGTACGGCGCATCGTTCAAACAAATCTCCGTCGCCAGAAACGGCTTGCCCGCACTCGCCTCATGCATCGCCCGCAAGCCGCGCGTCATACATATCCGGATTCGCCAGAAACTCCTGGTAGTCGTACTGGTGCGCGGCCGTAAAGTCCGTCGCACGCCACGCCTCCGGAAACCTCTTCGCATCGTTCATTCTTCGAACAGCAATCCACGAATACGGCGCGTCCGCCATCTGAATCTTCGTCGACGTGAAACCCGCCGCATCCAGAGCCTTCCGCACCGCCATCGTCATCGCCGCAAAAATCTCCGGAGCCTGCTCCACCTCATTCTGAATCCCGATGATCTCCGGCGCCGCACCCGAGCGCTCCTTCGCCCTCTTGCAAAAATCCACCACGATCCGCGCATACACATCAGGCTTCGCCGCGCGCTTCACCGGCTTCCCCCACGCGTCAATAATCTGAGAGCCCGCCGACTTGCCCTCAGGCGTATACGCCTCGATCGCCCACGACGGCAACGCCCACATCTCATACAGCACCATGCCGCCCAACTCGCGCGTGCGGCGGCTATAGTCGAAATCCGAAACCTCACCATTCGGAAAGTTATCGCCATAGTAGTGCGGCGTCGCGTCCTTCAAATCCTCCACATTCGACAAATCCTGCTTCAACTGCGTGCCCATCGGATACTCGCGATCTACCAGCAGGTTGTACCGTTTCAGCATCTGCCAGTACATCCGCTTGCCCTCATCGCTCAGCTCTGCATACGCCGGCACACTAGGGCTCCCGCCAAATCCAATCATCGACTGATGCACCTTCGCCGCATCCACCGTCACCGTCGCATCCTGCGCCGTCTCTCGCAGCAGACCACCCGCCAACGTCAAATGTTCATTCCGCGGTCCGGAAAACATCAGCTGCTGCCGCGTCAAGATCAAACATCATCGGAGCCACCAACAACTTCTCGCCGTTCACCAGCACCGTCACCGCAAGATGCGCATCCACCACCACCGTCAGAAGAGCGCGCATGCCCCACATACTGCTGCTCCGACTTCTCGCACCGTTCTTGTCCGGATAATTCCCTCCACCATCCAGCGCGGTCGAATCATAAAACCGTTCCACCATCCGGACCTTCGAGCTCGTCAGCTCCACCGTCAGCCCCGCATGCGGCCCCGTAAAGATCCACGACAGCTTCGTGCGCTCCGGCACATCGCCATCAAGCTGAATCGTCCTTGAAAACAGCGCCGGCAACTCACCCGCAAAGTACACGCGCGCAATCGCATCCGGCCGCGTCCACCCCGGCCCAATCGGCCCGTCGCTCGCAAACGCGAATCGCTGCTCCACGCCCTGGCTCGCCGCCTTCGCCTCCGGCAGCGTCACCGCCCGCTGCGCTCTCGCCGCAAAAGCGCACACCATCAACCCACTCACAACACACGCGCGCCACATCGATCGTCCGCTCAATCTCACCTCAGTCTCGTTAGTATCTCGATCTTGCGTCCACGGCTGTCAACCATCATTTCATCATCCGAGTTTTCCATTTCATCTCCAAAAGGCATAAAAATGAAAATCAGAGACGCTCATGGCCAAAGCCCGCCGCACCACCCTCCTCGCCCTCTCGCTTCTTATCGTCGTCCTTCCCATCCGCGCCCAGCACATCGCCGGCTACAACTACGACGAATCCAAAATTCCGCCCTACACCCTCCTCGACCCGCTGCGCCTCGCCGACGGCCGCGCCGTCACCACGTCGCAGCAGTGGTCCACCCAACGCCGCCCCGAGATCCTCCGCCTCTTCGAACAGAACATCTTCGGCGTCACACCCGCCGCAGCCAAAAACGCCATCACCCACGCCCGCATCATCGAGCACAACGAGCACGCGCTCAACGGCCTCGCCGTTCGCGAGCAGGTCGACCTCACCTTCGATCCCGCTCCCGGCATCACACCGTCCCCGCAAGCCGAGCGCACCATGCGCCTCCTCATCTACATCCCCGCCGCCGCCGCCGCCGCGCATCATCCCGTGCCCGTCGTCCTCGGCCTCAACTTCCTCGGCAATCAAACCGTCCTCGACGACCCCGCCATCCAACCCACGCCCATCTGGATTCAACCCAAAGGCTCCACCGAACTCCAACACGTCGCGCCCTCCGACGACTCCCGCGGCCGCGCCGCCGATCAGTGGCAAGTCAAGATGCTGCTCTCTCGCGGCTACGGCTTCGCCACCGCCTACTACGGCGACCTCGAGCCCGACTTCAAAAACGCCGGCCAGTACAGCGCGCGCAATCTCTTCGGTCCCATCGACAACGCACCCGACGCCTGGGGCGCCATCGGCCTCTGGGCCTGGGGCCTCAGCCGCGCGCTCGACTACCTCGTCCTCGATGCCTACGTCGACCCCAGCACACGTCGCCGTCATCGGCCACAGTCGCCTCGGCAAAGCCGCCGACTGGGCCGCCGCGCAGGACACGCGCTTCGCCGCCGTGCTCTCCAACGAAAGCGGCCACGGCGGCCAATCCATCCAGACGACGCGCCCTCGGCGAAACGGTCGCGCATCTCGAGCACTCCTTCCCCTACTGGTTCTGCCCCAACTACGCCAAGTGGGTCGGCCACGACGCCGACATCCCCGCCGACGGCAACCTCCTTCTCTCGCTCATCGCGCCGCGCCCGCTCTACGTCGGCTCCGCCGTCGGCGACGAATGGTCCGACCCCAAAGGCGAATTCCTCTCCGCCGTCAGCGCCTCACGCGTCTACAAACTCCTCGGCAAACCCGCGCTCGCACCCGACACTCCACAGCCCGCACTCGACCACCCCATCGGTCTCGACGGATTCGTCGCTTACCACGAGCGCACCGGCAAGCACGACGTCACCGCCTTCGACTGGGAGCACTACCTCGACTTCCTCGACAACCGCTGGGGCAAGCCCGACCTCACTCCACCCACAACGATGATCGGCACCGCCGAGCCGCCGCTCCCTCCGCACCCCGCCACCAACCGCGCAGATCAACACCTGGCGCCGCCAGATCAAGCCGCACCCTCTTCATCCCCGACCCACTCCCCAAGCTCGAAACGCAAACCGTCTCATCCACCGAAGTCACTCCCGGCGTCACCCTCGACAAAGTCATCTACACCACCGCCTACGGCCTGCGCATTCCCGCCGACGTCTACCGCCCCACCCACGCTCCCGCCGCAAGCATGCCCGCCATCGTCGTCGTCAACGGCCACGGCGCAGACAAATCATCCTGGTACTCCTACTACACCGGCGTGCTCTACGCGCGCGCCGGCGCCGTCGTCCTCACCTACGACCCCATCGGCGAAGGCGAGCGCAACGACGACCACAAAGACTTCACCGGCGAGCACGACCAGCTCATCGTCAACCCGGAAACCATGCCGCGCCGCATGGGCGGCCTCATGATCACTGACGCCATGCAGGCCGTCAGCTATCTCTCCTCACGCCATGACGTCGACCCGCACCGCATCGCGATGATGGGCTTCTCCATGGGCTCCTTCATCACCTCGCTCACCGGCGCCGTCGACCCGCGCATCCACTCCGTCCTTCTCGTCGGCGGCGGCGACCTCGACGGCCCCAACGGCTACTGGGACCTCAGCCACGTCATGATGTGCCAGGGCGGACCCTACCGCTCGCTCGCCTTCCTCGGCGACCGCCCCGCCGTCCTCTTCACCCTGCAGGCCCGCCGCGGCGACACCTTCATCATCAACGGCACCGCCGACACCGTCGTCGACATCCCGCACCACGGCCCCGACTTCTTCGCCGATCTCCGCCAGCGCGTCGTCACACTCAACGGCATCCGACCGCGGCGTCTTCACCAACTACTTCGACCCCGGCGCCAGCCATCGCCCCTCCTGGGTCACACCGCGCGCCGCCACCTGGCTCAACAACCAGCTCCACTTCCCCGCCTGGCAGGGCAAAGATCCCGCCACCCTCCCCACGGTCCGCATCGGCGACTGGGCCACACAGGTCGGTGCCTCGTTCTCGAAGAACTACGACCGCAACGACCGCGACGCCGGCATCATCGCCGTCGCCGCCGACGTCCCCCACCTCACCGTCGACCAACTCGACGTCCTCCCCCGCTCCGACTGGGATCAACACAAATCCGACTTCATCTACGCCACCTGGGTCCAGCGCGCCGCCACAGCCGAAGCTTCACCAGAAGAACCAACTCACAACTGAACCACTCGAAACTCGAAACTGAACGGAACTCGGAAGAGCTACCATTCTCCCACTACTTCCAAATGTTGTCACTAATTTCCATTTTCCATTGCAGACCACCGCATCCATCCGCTATAGTGCTGCCATCGCCGGAGATAGCCCTCCGCCCATCTGCACGATGCCTGAATCCTCCCCTGCACTAAGGCTCGCTCTCCTGCCGCTGCTCCTATGCGCAGCGCACATCCCCGCGCAGACCCTCCTCCACCCCGCCGACTACCACCACTACATCCAGACCTTCGAAGCCGACGAGCAACTCGCCACCGGCACACGTCTACAACGGCGAACCCTCCGCATCAGGCCAGTCCCCGAAGCCGCGTGGCCCTGGATGCACGCGAGATCCCCTGGTTCGACTCCTCCGACAAATCCTTCGAGGAGATGTACTACTTCCGCTGGTACGCCTGGAAGAAGCACCTCGTCCACGCCCCCTCCGGCTACATCATCACCGAGTGGCTACCCCGTCCCGAATCTCCCTGACTTCGGCGCACTCCCCGACGCCGCGCCTTTCCACCTCGCCGAAGCCCGCTGGCTGCACACCCGCGCCATCGCCGAAGACGACGCCCGCTTCTGGTACGACCCCAATCTCCCCGGCCCGAATTCCGAGTTCATCCGCAAGTACTCCGACGCCCATGGCCACCGCCGTCCGCGACGTCACCCTCGCCACCGGCGACACCGCCCTCGCCACCTCACTGCTCCCGCAACTGACGTCCGCGTCTACCACGACTGGGAGGACACCCAGCAGGACCCCAACGGCCTCTTCTGGTCCATCGACACCCGCGACGCCATGGAGAAGTCCATCTCCGGCGACGGCTACCGCCCCACCCTGAACTCCTACTCGTCTCCGACGCACGCGCCATCGCCGCCACCGCGCTCCTCGCCAACAACCACACCCTCGCCGACGAGTTCACCACCAAGGCCGACCACCTGCAACAACCTCATCGAGACGCAAACTCTGGAACCCGAAAGACCAGTTCTACGAGGTCGTCTCGCCCGCCAAAGACTCCGGCATCCGCACCCAGAAGCGCTTCATCGACCCCGGCACCGTCCTCCAGTTCTCCGGCGTCCGCGAGCTGATCGGCTACAACCCCTGGGCCTACGCCTCGCCTGCACCCGCACACGCCATCGCCTGGCATCAGCTCTTCGACCCGCAAGGCTTCGACGGCAAATTCGGCGCGACCACCGCCGAGCGCCGCAGCCCGCGCTTCCGCTTCGCCTCCTCCGACCAGTGCACCTGGAACGGCCCCGCGTGGCCCTTCGCGATGACGCAAACCCTCACTCGCGCTCGCCGACTACCTCAACTCCCCCGGCCCGCACGCCATCGACTCCCGCCGCCTACGACACGCTCTTCTCCCGCTACGTCCTCGCGCAGCACATCACCGTCGACGTCGCCGGCAAGCCCCTCCCGCACACCATCGACTGGATCGACGAAGACTACGACGCCGACACCGACCAGTGGATCGCCAAATCCATGCTCCTCGCCAAGAACAAGCAGGTCGGCCGCGGCAATTACTACAACCACTCCGGCTTCGCCGACCTGCTCATCACCGGCCTCATCGGCCTTCGCCCCCGCGCCGACAACCGCATCGTCCTCCACCCGCTCGCACCCGCGTCCTGGACATACTTCGCCATCGACGCCCTCCCCTACCACGGCCACCTCCTCACCATTGCCTTCGACCGCACCGGCACTCACTACCACCACGGCCGCGGCCTCTCTCTCGCCGTCGACGGCCACACCATCGCGCACCGCGCCACCCTCGGCCCCCTCGAAGCCAACCTCCCCAAGTGAGCCCATGCTGAACTCGTGCCAACGCGTCGCAGTCTGACCGCCGCCACATCGACACGACGGTCCACCAACCCAGTTAAAGGGCACGGCTTCAGCCGTGCCGTATCGGTCGCCCATACAAAGCGGCTTTAGCCGCTGAGGTACGCCTGAGAATTTCTCCCGGAGAGAAGAATTGAAATCGACTCCCCTCCTCGCACTCGTGCTCACGGCGCTCGCCGCCACCCTCCCCGCGCAAAAAGACGGCATCATCGCCCGCATGCCCGGCGAGCCGCCACCGCTCGCACCCGACGGCATCCCAGCCACCGTCGCACATCGCCCCCGGCACCTTCCGCATGGGCGCCGACGCCAGCCGCACTCCCCGCCTCCGTCACCAAGGGCTTCGGCGTCATGTCCACTCGCCCCGCACACGGCGACTTCGACGAAGTTCCCCGCGCACACCGTCCGCATCACGCACTGCCTTCAACATCGGCATCACGCAGGTCTCGCCCGCCGAGTATCGCCTCTTCGACCCCACCTACAAGCCGCACGACGTCCACTCCCGCCTACGCCGCCGGCGTCAGCTGGAAGCAAGCCATGGCCTACTGCGCGCTGGCTCACGCAAAAAGACCGGCAAGCCCTGGCGCCTGCCCACCGAAGCCGAGTGGGAGTACGTCGCCCGCGCCGGCGGCAAGAGAATCTTCGGCAACTCCGACACGCCAATGCCCAGCTCGACCAGCCCAACGCCTTCGGCGTCAAAGAACATGGGCGTCGGCCGCCCCGAGTGGACCCTCGACAGGTACGCGCCCTACCAGCCCGGCGACACAGGTCGACCCCATCGGCGCCGCATCCGGCTATGACCAAAGCCATCCGCGGCGGCGGTCTCGACTACCGCCACACGTGCGACGCAAAGACGGCACGTCACCCTGACCTCAACGTTCCCGCCACCGCCCCTTACTTCTGCGCGCGCCGCCAACCGCGCCAGCCTGCCACCGTGCCTACGCCTCTGAAAGACGGCAACGTCGGCTTCCGCGTCGTGCAGGCTCCAGACCCGTCCACACACATCCGCAAACTTCACGCCACCGCAGTCCTACTTCTTCGAGACCGCAGTCCACCAGCTCCCATCACCGGCACACCCGCACTCTCAAACCCATCGACCACCCCGACGCCACCAAGCCCTGCTACCACACGCACGAACTCTTCCCCAACCTCGCCGGCAAGAGCATGCCCGGCGTCGGCTGGACGCTCGGCCTCGCGCCCGGCCTCGGCATCAACTATCACAACTCCGCGATCCAAGCAGCTCCCCAACGGCGACTTCCTCGCCGCCTACTACAACACACCAGACCGCGAAGACGACCCCGACCAGACCGTCCTCATCATCCGCCGCCGCGCCGGCACCGAAGACTGGGACATGCCCGAACCGTTCCCCATCTTCGCCGACGCCGGCCTCGCCGCACCCGTCATCTGGAACGACCCAAAGTTCCAATCCCATCCCGGCGGCCCACATGGTTCTTCTGGGGATTCGCCCGCCTCATCGGCGCTCCGCCCTTCGCCTTCGCGACCTCGACGGACAACGGCGCCACCTGGTCGCCGCGTCACTTCCCCGTCTTCCCCAAACCCATCGGCCGCTACGTCTCGCAGCCCATCAACTCCATCGTCCGCGGCCAAGACGGCACCATCTACATGCCCACCGACTCCACCGGCCGCGACTCCGACGGCAACGGCTCCATCAGCGTTGTCTGGAACACCAAAGACGACGGCCAGCACCTGGTACGACACCGGAGGCCGCACCGCCGGCCGCCACACCACCATCGTCTTCGCGCAGAACGGCGACCTGCTCGGCTTCGGCGGCAAGAACTCCAACATCGATGGCCGCATGCCGCTCGCCACCTCGCCACGACGACGGCAAGACCTGGATCAAATCCAAGACTCCCCTTCGACCCGCTCGCCAGCGGCGAACGCCCCACCGTCATCCGCCTCTCCGACGGCAAGCTCTTCTTCGTCGCCGACCTCAATCCGAAGAACCAGAAGCACATCCACAAAGACGGCGCCTACGTCGCGCTCTCCTCACGACGACGGCAAGACCTGGACCATCAAGCGCCTTCCGTCCAACGTCCTCACCGTCGGCTACACCACCGCCACGCAAGGCCCCGACGGCATCATCCACATCGTCACCACCAAGAACACCGTCAACTACGAAATCGAACTCAACGAAGCCTGGGTCGAAAATCCCTCAACGAAAGATGATGTGTCATCTCGACCGGAGCCCCTGAGCGAGCCGCAGGCGAGTCGAATGGGGCGTAGCGGAGAGACCCCTGTATTTGCTCCTGCCCATGCGCAATCCACACCCAACCTCACCCACCACACCGAGCGCTACCCCACCGGCAAATTCAAATCCAGCTGGTCCACCGCCACGCTCCCCGACGGCCGCGTCGTCCTCGAAGGCCAGGAGCGATTCTTCTACCCCTCCGGCCGCCCCATGTGGACAGTGAACTTATCGCAACGGCACCAAGCTCGGCGAAGAGCGCTACCAGCGCGAAGACGGCACCCTCATCTGGCTGAAGACCTACAACGCAGACGGCACCTGGACCTGGCAGAACTACGACGCCGCCGGCAAGCTCACCGCAACCAGCCACTGGCGCAACAAAACCCTCCTCAACTCCGACGTCCCCGACACACCCACCGACAAACGCCCCAACTCCGACAACCTCCCCGAACCCGACGGTCTATGAACGCCCGAAAGATTCTGAGTATCGCACTGCTTGTTGCGCTCGCGGCCTTCGCCCGCGCGCAATCGAAATCATCAACCGCCGGCCCATGGGTCTTCGCCTACTTCAAAGAGCCCGGCAACTCAAGGCATCTACCTCGCCCTCTCGCGCGACGGCTACACCTTCACGCCGCTCAACGACGGCCAGCCCTGGCTCAAGCCCGACCAGCCCGGCGAGATCATGCGCGACGTCTTCATCACGCGCACACCCGACGGCAGCCACTTCCGCATGGTCTTCACCTGGGCCTGGCACGGCAACGCCATCGGCATCTCCGACTCCGACGACCTCCTCCACTGGTCGCCGCAGCGCCGCATCGAGATCATGTCCGCCTTCCCCAACGTGCAGAACACCTGGGCGCCCGAAACCTACTGGGACGAGCAAACCAAAGACTGGCTCATCATCTGCTCCAGCAACTTCAACGCCACCGCCACCACACCCGCCGAAGGCCTCCGCATCTGGTCCGCCCACACGACCGACTGGCAGACCTTCACCAAGCCCGAAAAATTCTTCGACCGCGGCTTCCCCGCCATCGACGCCACGATGTTCCACCGCGACCTGCACGGCAAACACGACGTCGTCCTCGTCCTCAAGGACCAGACCACCGACCCGCTCCGCTACAACGAGCGCTGGGCTTCTGCTCCGACGGTGAACGGTCCCTGGGGCTCACTCTCCGCGCCCATCAACGAGCCCTGGTCCGAAGGCCCCAGCGTCATCCAGGTCGGCGACAAATTCATCGTCTACTACGACCACTACCGCCCGCCCAACCCGCGCTACGAAGGCGTCGAAACCACCGACTGGATTCACTGGACCAGCGTCAACGACAAGATGCACTTCCCCGAAGCCGCCAAGCACGGCAGCTTCTTCCGCGTCACCGAAGAGGAAGCGCAGCGGCTGCTCGCGCGCCATGATCCGGCCGCGGCGATGACGCCGTAAGGGCGTGGAACAACCCGTTCCACGTGGAACGTTTCTTTGTATGTCACTAAGAATTGTGGGAAACGCAGTTTTCTGTGGATTGCGAGTTTGGACGCTTCGTTATTCGCACGAACACGCCTTCCGGACTTCTCAATCTTCGAAGAGCCAGTCGAGGTTGGGTGGTTGCTTACTTTCGGGATTGAAGCTGACGTGCGGCGTCACATGCGTGTCCTCGGGAATGAAGCCGAGGACGACGTAAGCTCCCTTTGCCGAGGTCGAGGTCATTCTCGCCGGCGGGCAGCGGCTTCGTCCAAACGGTGATCGGAAGTCCCTTGGCTTCCGAGACTGCATTGGGCAGCAGGATGTTCCACTGCTCGGTGTCCGGCGAGACATTCACCTGCTTGCGCGAGTTGGACTTGAAGAAGCCGACGAGAATCTGCGCGGACTTGTCGAGCGTGAAGTGGATCGGCGTCTCCTGATGCGTTGAGACGCGAATGCCTTTCAGGCCATCGAGCTCCGGCGCGACCGAAGTGATCGGCGCATCCTGATCGCTGTAGAGGCTTGCACCTTTAGCAACAGTGAAGACTTCGCCTCCGCCGGGCTGCAGCGTGAATCCAACCTGCGGAAGTTGATGAGGCTTGGCTTCAGAGATTTGCGAACCGGAGCGCAGCGCGGTGAGCCGCTTGTCGAAGGTTGCGAGTTCTTTCTGGTAGACCGGCAGCAGATCGCGCCAGTGATTGGTCTGTGGGCCGCCGCGCACTGGAATCTGGCGCTGCGAGGTTTGCATGCCGGCGGCATTTCGATAGGTTTTATCGGTCAAATTGCGTCAGTTTTGCGAACTCGTCGACGCTCTGGGCGAGCAGCGGGCGCGCGGCGACGAGATGTGACATGTCGTGGTCGTAGCCGTAGCGCATCACCAGTGCTGCAGCCTGCATTTTGGCGTTGTAGTAGGCCATCAGGTACTGGATTGCGCGCATGTCGTTGACGATGCGCTCGTACTCAGGCTTCGCATCGGCGGCGATTCCAGGCGCTGCAGCTTCGGCTTCTTTGACAGCGTCGGCGGACTTCTGCGCGGCGTCGGCGGCGACGCTCGATGGGAGTCTCGCCGTGATGCGGTTTGCGCCGTGACTTCGTTGGCCACGTACTCGTCGAGGCGCTCGCCGTCGGGCGCATCGGCGGTCCAGAGTGTTTGTGCAGGGCCGAAGCGGGCAGCGTCGATGAGCTGCGGCATGGTCATGCCGAGCGAGAGCACTTCGCGATTGCCTTCGGTGATGCCGAGGCGGCGAATGACTTCGGGAGCGCATTGACCTGAGAGTTCGTAGGCCGCGAGCAGATGCGCTCCGGTCTGCATCTGTTCGGCTGTCGGCTTGCTTTTCTCCTCGGCGATTGTCTGAATGCTCTCGAGACCGACGACCTCTGAGCTGTGGCCTTGAGCATTCACGCCGCCGGGAACAGCGAAGCGGCGGGCGAACTGTTCGCTCCAGTAGGTCTGCTCGAGCGCGGGATCGCGCTCCGGGTTCCAGGCGTAGCGCGCCCAGGTTGCGAACCAGATCCAGTCGCGGTCGGTCTGGATCAGCAGCGGCGTCGGTGTTGTCGGCGCTGTAGGGCCAGTCCCAGTAGCGCAGCGGATAGACGTGCACACCGCCGATGCCGAGGCGCACGAAGTTGCTCTCGGTCTGACGGACGAAGGTCGGATCGCCCCAGCGGAACGGCTCGAGGTTGGAGAGCAGATGGATGTTGACGATGGTGTCGTTCGATTCCTTCGACCATCTGACTGAAACTTCTCGCGCACGCTGCCGCGGATGTTGGTCCACGTGAGCGACTCGCCGTTCCACTTCCACATGGTGTCGATGTTGGAGTAGAGCGGGCGTCGCCGGCGGCCATCGCCGTCGTCGATATCCGTTGCGTGTGCGCGCACAACGATCGGCGGCTGCGGCGACCGGATGACCGACGGCCTTCTCTTCTTCAGCGAGGCCGTCGAGGACGCCGGGGATGATGGTCTTCGAGAGCCAATCGGCGCCGTAGTGCGGGCCCATCGCTTCGCCGAGCGTCATGAAGATGCCGACGTTCGGATACTCGCGGATGAACTCCGAGATGCAGTAGCGCGTGTACTCGCTGGCGAGAGGTCGGTGGGCGCGGAGAGATGGTATGGCACGTGTGCGCGCGGGCGAAGGCGTGCGAGAGATGGATGTTGTAGAAGCCCTGCAGAATCCAGATGCCGCGCTTGTCTGCTTCGGCGGTGAGCCAGCGGAACATCGCGATGTTCTGGTCGAGCTGCGCGGTGGGAAGCTCCTGCGCTTCGGGATACTTCGGCAGCTTCAGCAGCGATGTGAACGGATGGCCGTTCCAGAGGAAGAGCGCGTTGGTGCGCTGCTCGGCGAGTTGATCGAGATACTTTGTCCACTCCGCCTTGTCGTAGAACCAGGGGAAATCTTTCGGCGTGTATGGGTAGTCGTACTCGGCGCCTTCGTAGGTGATCTCGGGTTTCTGCAGGCCGATGACGGCGCCGCGAATTCGTAGTTGTGGATGGTCTTCGAAGTCGAGTTGCTCTGGCAGTTTGCCTGCGGCGTGGATGCGATCGATGAGTTCTTCGGTTCCGTAGAGCACACCGGAGGGATCAGAGCCTTCGACGACGATTGTGTTGCCGAGGCGCTTCAGGATGAAGGCTTCCTTCGCGCCGGGCCAGAGTTCAGGGACGTCTTTGCCGAAGGAAGCGAAGAGCGGATCGTGCTCGACGCGCGAGGAGGATGCGCTCGTTGCCGCCGAGCTTTGCGATGACCGCGCGCAGGTGTTCTGCGGCGTACTGCTCGCGCGGCGTGGCGTGCGGATGACACTTCGATTCGCGGTGTGGCGAGCGCGGTGAATGGAGCGGCGATGATGATCAGCGAGAGAACAAGTTTGAGCATGCCATGATCCGTTTCGGGTTGAGCTAGAGCATTTCTCCTGCGCGCATGCAGCTATAGTTCGCGCCTTCAGCGCTCAGATCCATCTTTTCTCCACGTACCTAGGGCTTCGCCCTAGGCTGGTATAGAACGGGCCTTTGGCCCTAAAACTTTTCCTCTACCAGCACCTAGGGCTTCGCCCTAGGCTGGTATAGAACGGGCCTTTGGCCCTAAAACTTTTCCTCTACCAGCACCAAGGGCTTCGCCCTAGGCTGGTATAGAACGGGCCTTTGGCCCTAAAACCAGAACACTACCTCCACAGCGAAAATCTCCTAATCGGGGATTTCAGGTGTTGGAGCTTTGCCGGTGGGCTTGCCGACGACGTCGGAGACTTTGCGGAAGACGATTGCCTGATACGGCTTGTTCGGCAGATCGACGCGCGACTTGCCGGTGAATGTGCCCGGACAGTTTCTTCTCGGTCATCTCGAAGGGATCGATGAGCGTGGCCTCGAAGTTCGCGGTGTTCGGCAGCGGGAAGTCGTAGCGCGCGGGGCGATGGTAGTCGAAGTACCAGAGGTAGAGCTGATTCGGCGTGCCGGCGGAGAGATAGTAGGAGCCTTCGAATTCGTTGAGGCCGACGTTGGTGTTGCGCGCGACGACGATCGTGCAGGAACTTGATGCGCGGGGCGGAGTCGCCGCGCAGACGGCCGGCGTCGGACCAGCTTGATTCATGCGCGTGCGGACCGGAGTCGGCAGAGATGAAGACCTCGCCGTGGGAGGCGTAGCTGCCGTAGATGGTGGCGAGCCAGAAGCGGCGCGTCATCTCTTCGGCGGAGAGATTGCCCCAGCGGCGCTCGACGTCGCCTTCGTACTGAATTTCGTCGTAGATGATCGGCTTGTTCCAGGCGAGGCGGCGCTCGGCGGATTTTTCGAAGTCGTAGCTCTGCAGGCTGGCGTGCGTGCACCAGGGCTTGGAGTGGTCGTAGATGACGCGCAGTGATGGATGGAGCGCAGGTGGCTGTAGGGATCTTCGGCCTGCACGACGCGGAAGAAGTGGTCCCAGTCGGACATCGTCTTCGGCGCGGACCAGGTCGTACTCGTTGGCGATGGACCACCAGACGTTGCGGAATGCGGCGAGGCGGGCGATGGCGTAGCGGAGGTAGAAGTCGTCGACTTCGTGGGCCCATCGCCTTGTAGCCCCAGGCGTCGTAGGGGTGGAAGAGGATGCAGGTCGGCTTCGATGCCGGCGGTCTGCAAGTTGAAGCAGGCGCGTCTCGAGCAGCTGGAAGTAGTCGGGGTTGAAGCGGGTGTAGATCGTTGGCGTCGCCGGTGGTGGGGAATGGAAGGACTGGAGGCAGTGCTGCGGGCCGTTGCCGAGCGGCTTGGGCAGAACGCAGACGCGGGTCTTGTTGAAGTGCGCCTCGTCATGCCGGCGAGTGAGTTCTGCGGCGTTGTCGTCGGTGGTGAAGAGGAAGGCGTAGGTGGTGGTGCCGAAGGGAAAGTAGGGTGTGCCGTCGGCGTGCTCGAAGTGGAACTGATGCGCGGTCGTGACGGGGCCGTGGTTGCCGGGCTTCGGCGGAGTGCAGGTGAAGCGGCCGGTGTGGCCGTTGAGTTCGCGCGGCGGAGCTGGCGGTCTTGTAGCGTCCAGGGGCCGGGTGAGTCGGGCATGAAGCGGATGCGGTAGGTGCCGTCGCCGTCGTAGAAGCCTTTGACCTCGACGGTGCGGTGTTCCTGGTGAACTGCGGCGGAGAGGGTGACGTCGCGGAAGGGATTGCCGGTGGAAGGGCCCCTGAGGGGGAGTTCGAAGAGGCCCCACTGTTCGACGTCAGCAGCTTCGGCGATGCGGCTAACGTGGCTGCTGCGGCGAGCGACTTCCGGGTTCAGGGCGGCGGCCAGCGGTGGTGGCCGCGCCAAGCTTCAGGACATCTCTTCGGTGCATTGGATCCTTTCGCCGGCCGAATGTGGGCGGAGGCTCCTTTATCTGAAAATTATGTCGCAAAAGTGAAATATGCGCGATATCTTACAATAGCGCTCGATACCGGAAACGGTTACGAGCAGCGGAATCTGGGCAGGGACGAACGTCAAATGGCAACGAATACGGCAGCAAAGAAGAGCGATCAGGCGGCGGATACCGAAGTGGGCCCTGCAAAACGGCGATGGAACGCCGGGCGATGAGGCAGTATTACCTGCGCTCGATTGGGCGCGCGCTGGATGTTCTGGACTGCTTTGACGGGCAGACGCCGCTGTCGCTGAAGGAGATCAGCGCGAAGATGCGGCTGCCTGAGTCGACGCTTGTTTCGTGTGCTTCGGACGCTGGAACGGCACGAATACCTGCATCAGGACAGGGATGGAACGTACCAGCTGTCACCGCGGCTGATCTTCGGCTGGCTGGTGCGCGCGGCCGATCATGTGCGCGAGGTGGCGCGGCCGGAGATGGAACGGCTGGTGAACACGTTCAACGAGACGGCCAGCCTGGCGTTTCTGTTCGACGACCGAATTCACGTGCTGGACTGCATGGAAACGTTTCATGAGATCCGCATGACGAACAAGATCGGGCGCGTGCTGCCGCCGCATTGCTCGGCGCTGGGGAAGGCGATAACGGCGTTTCAGGAGAGGCGTTTAGCGGACAGGATGCTGGAGGTGTACGGCCTGACTTCGCGCACGGAACATACGATCACGGACCGGCAGCGATTGTTTGGGGAGTTCAACGAGATTCGGGAGAGCGGTGTGGCGTGTGATCGGGAGGAGTCGATCCGCGGGGGAATCTGCTTCGGAGCGGCGATTCAGGCGCCGGGGAAGCCGGTGAAGGCGGCGATCAGTGTGTCGACGCCAACGACGCGTATGGACGCGGTTCGGGAGAAGGAGACCCGGGCGGCGGTCCTGGAGGCGGCGGCGGCGATTGGCGGAAAGCTTTGATCCGAAACGGTTTCAAAATGGGAATGGCAATTACCGGAAGATAATTTTCAAAAGTTATTGACATTCATTCGTGGGCTTCGCTAGTTTTGTGGACGCTCGCAGAATCTCCGCGAAGTTTCCCAGGAGTTTCACGAATGAAACGACTAACTGTTCTTGCTTTGCTCTGCTTCACTGCATTCGCGTTTGGCCAGGAAACACGATCGACGCTCACAGGTCATGTGGCGGACTCCTCCGGAGCCGGAATTCCTGATGCAGCCATCCAGGTGACGAACACGCAGACGGGCGTGGTCACCAACGCGAAGTCCAACTCAGCCGGCGACTACACGGTGCCGTTCCTGCAGCCGGGAACGTATCGCGTCGATGCGTCGCACGCTGGGTTCAACAAGTACATCCACGGGGGTCTCGTTCTCCAGACCGAACAGACGGTGACGGAGAACATCACGATGAGTGTTGGCGCCGTTAGCGAGACAGTGACGGTGGAAGGCAACACGCCGCTGGTTGAAGTCGCGAACGCATCCACCGGGCAGACGCTTACAGCCGAGCAAGTGGAAGATCTGCCGAGCAACGGACGTTCGCCGCTGGGATTTGCGCGCGATGAGTACGGCGTTGTGTCGAAGGGCAAGCACTCGCAGTCGCAGACGCGACCGTTCGACAACAGCGCGGCGGATGACTTCTCGCTCGGCGGCGGTAACTCGTCGTCGAATGAGTTGCTGCTGAACGGCGTGCCGAACATGCAGGACTCGAGCCGTCTGGCTGGCTACAGCCCGCAACTGGATTCGGTGGATGCGGTGCGAGTGGATGAGTTTTCGTCGGATGCTTCCTTTGGCGATACGTCGGGCGGCGTGGTGAATATCACGACGAAGGCCGGTACGAACCAGTTTCACGGTAGTCTCTCGGAGTACTACTCGGGCTCGCGTCCGCTGACGGCGAAGCCGTACTTCACGGCTCCCGGAGCAACGGTTCCTTCCACCCACTACAACCAGTTTGGTGGGGCGATTGGCGGACCGATCTACATTCCACACGTAATAAACGGACACAATCGCGCCTTCTTTGAGTATGCGTTCGAAGGCTACATCGGAACGCTGCCCGCCACGACAATCGGCAGCGTACCAACGCAGGCAGAACGCAACGGCGACTTCTCAGCCCTGTTGGCGATTTCGCCGACCTATCAGCTCTACAACCCGTACGCGGTCACGGCGACGACGTCGGGAGGCAAGACAACCTACACTCGTGCGAAGATTCCCGGCAATGTCTTTGCGAACGCGGGACTAAGTGTCAGCCAGCTTGCCAAGAATTATTTCGACTTGTTCCCGCTGCCGAACTACAGCGGATCTTCGACGAAGCCCGATGGTACGAATAACTTCTTCTCGAACGATCCCACATCGAATAATTACAAATCGAATGCCGCACGCGTGGACTTTGTACTCACGCAGAAGAACAGACTGTACGGCGAAGTGCATCGCAGCAGCTCGTTCACGAATCAGTCGAATGTGTTCCATAGCTACGCCACTGGCACCAGCGGCGAGGTGGTGCTGTGGGGTGGTTCGATCGACGATACGCACGCCTTCAACAGCACGACTGTGCTGACGGCGCGCCTCGGCTTCAGCCGCAGTGAGAACTCTTCGAATCCCACCAGTGAGGGAACTAACCCCAGTTCGATCGGATTTCCTTCCTACATCGCCGACAACTCAACGTCGCACGCATTGCCCCGCCTTACCTTCTCGGATAACGGCTATAGCGGCATTCCAAGCATCAGCACTGCTCCGGGCAGCAGGGCTTACTACGACAGCTACCAGCTCTTCGCAAGCTTCAACAAGGTCTGGGGGCACCATACCCTCAAGATCGGACCAGATATCCGATTGAATAAGGACGCGGTCCTGTCGCCCGGTAATGCGAATGGCACGTATGCGTTCTCGACCGGAGGGACTGACTTCGTGACGAGCGGCTCGTCGGGCACAGTTCAGCCCTTCGGAAGCACCTTTGCGCTGCTGGCTCTGGGTCTGCCATCCAGCGGCTCGTTCGATGTGAACACGAAGTTTCTCTACAACAACTGGTACAACGCCGTCTTCATGCAGGACGATTGGAAGGTGATGCCTAACCTGACCATCAACCTCGGCATGCGCCTGGAGCACGAGACTCCGATCACGGAGAGTCAGAACCGCATGACCGCCGGATGGGATCCAACGATCCAGAACGCGGCATCGGCGGCGGCCGCGGCAGCCTATGCGAAGGCGCCGTCGAGCCTTCTGCCCGCTTCGCAGTTCAAGCCGACTGGTGGACTCCTGTTTGCCAGCCCGTCGAACCGCAACGCGTATCACACGGCGCCGATCTATGTATCGCCGCGCATCGGCTTCGCCTACTCGCCTGGCATCTCTCATGGGAAGACGGCGATTCGTGCGGGCTGGGGCATCTTCGACAACCCATTCAACAACTACTACCAGAGCCAGACTTACGGTTACTCGCAGACCACAAACATGGTGGTCTCCAACGACAGCAACCAGACGATTCAGACAACGCTGTCGGATCCATTCCCGACTGCCAACCCCATCCAGCAACCGCTGGGCAATAGCCTCGGTATCAATACGAATCTTGGAAACAAGATTGTGTACTACGGCGACGTGAAGGTTGCGTACTCGCTTCGCAGCAGTCTCGATGTGCAGCAGCAATTCGGACATAACTGGCTGCTGGATGTGGGTTACATCAACACTCACCAGGTGCACCAGTCATTCTCGAACGCAGTCAACGCGGGCAGCGGCTCGGTACCGGTTCAGTTCCTCAGCAATTCGCGTTATTTTGATCCGGCCCTTACAGCTCAATACAACGCTACGATCGCCAACCCGTACAAGGGAACTCTGGTTGGCCCCGGCGCCACGACGAGTCTCAACACCGGTTCCACGATCGCGCAATCGGCGATCCTCTGGCCGTACTCCGAGTACACCAGCGTCACGCAGCAACTCGTTCCGGGCGCCAGCGCCAACTACAACGCGCTGCTGGTCCGGCTTGAGAAGCGTATGTCGCATGGCCTGGATTTCAACATCAACTACACCTACTCGCGCAATCTCGGAGCGCAGTCGCAGCTCAACCAGGGTGGCGCGCTGTGGTACGGAGAGACGGCTTCGGACTTCCCGCACAGCCTTCACCTGATGGCGATCTACCAGCTTCCTTTCGGACGTGGCCGCACCTTCGCAAGCGGAGTGAACAGTTGGACAGACGCCTTGATTGGCGGCTGGCAGGTGAGTTCACTCTGGAGCTTCGACTCGGGCACACCGTACAGCTGGGGCAACGTCATCTATAACGGCAACTGGCACGACATTCACAATAATCCTCACAACCCCAACGGGCCGGCCTTCAACACCTCGGTGTTCGATACGCGCACGTGCGTGAACGGCGGTACGGCCTGCAACAACACCGTGGGTTCGCCGACCTTCAACCCGAGCGTGCAGCCGAACGCCTATAACAATCGGACCTTCCCGCTGTTCGCGTGGCGCGCCGACGTAACGAACAACTGGGATTTCTCAGTGATGAAGAACTTCCAGATCCATGAGCGGCTGATCATTCAGCCGCGCGTGGATACCTTCAACGCGTTCAACCGGGTGCAGTTTGCTGCTCCAAATCTGAGTCCGACCTCGACAGCGTTCGCCGACATCTCCGGCCAGCAGAATACGAACCGTCAGCTTCAGGGTGGCGTACACGTCATCTTCTAGCCGATAACAACCTTCAACGAGAAAGGGAGCGCAAGATGCGCTCCCTTTTTCTGCCTGTGATGGCTAACTGAATCGAACGACGTGGGTCGTTCCCGGCTCAGCGTCGAGAAGGAGCATGCCGTCGGTTGAGAGCTTCGCATCAACACGCTTGCCATTTCGCAGCACCGACTCAACGTGCTGACCGGGTGGAATCGCGAGATTGTGCACGCGCCGAATGGTAGAGCGCAGAGTGGCTTCGGTAGCTCTGCCCTGCGACCATTGCAGATCAATCTCTACGCCGCCGCGGGCTCGCAGACCGTGGAAGGTACCGGCCGGCCATGCCTTGGGAAGTGCGGGTAACAGGCGGATGATGTGAGTCGGTGCGGTTGGCGAAGCGGAGCTGGGCGGAGGAGGCATCAGCGGCGTTTCAGCGTGCGACTGCAGCAGCATCTCGATGAAGCCGTTGGGTGCACCGAGGTTGCCGTCGATCTGAAAGGGAGAGTTCTCCTTCATGCCGCAGACGTCAAAGAGGTTGCCACGCGTGCTGAAGCGGAGGAGTTCGAGGATGTTTTCGTAGCAGGCATCGCCATCGCCGAGACGCGCCATGCAGTTGATGATCCAGGCGCGAGACCAGCCGGTAGAGCCGCCGCCGGCGGCGAGGCGCTTATCAAGAACGAGACGAGCGGCGTGCGCGAGTTCCGGAGTTCCCTGCACTGTGATCTGATCCTCGGGAAACAGGCCGAAGAGATGCGAGATGTGGCGGTGACCGGGCTCGTGGTCTTTGTAGTCGACCTGCCACTCCTGAAGGCGGCCGTCGTGACCGATCTGGAACGGCGGGAGCTGCGACATCGCTGAGCGAACGCGTGCGTGCAGATCTTCGTCGGCGGCGATTGCGGACTTGCCGGATGTTGAAAGATTCTTCAGATGGTCGGCGCTTTCGAGAAGACGCCAGAAGACGGCGCGAACGATGGAGATGTCCATGGTGGGGCCCATGCAGAGGTTGTAGGATTTGCCGTCGGGAAGCTGGTACGCATTCTCGGGCGAGCATGAAGGACCGGTGATGAGGTGGCCTGTCTTCGGGGTCGCGCACGAGATAGTCGAGCAGGAAGAGGGCGCGCTCGCGAAGTGCGGGATAGGCTTGTTCGGCGAGAAAACGCAGGTCGCCGGTGTAGGTGTAGTGGTACCACGAGATGCAGCGAGAGCCAGTTGGCACCCATGGGCCAGATGCCGCCGCCGAGCGCGTCGATGGGACCGGAGTCGCCCCAGATGTCGGTGTTGTGGTGGACCACGGATGCCGTTGCGCGCGGTAGATCTCCTTCGCAGTAAGCGCGCCGGGCTTCAGGGTGGCATGCAGCAGATCGAAGAGCGGCAGATGCAGCTCCGCGAGGTTAGCGCTTTCGGCGAACCAGTAGTTCATCTCGGCATTGATGTTGATCGTGTACTTCGATCCCCAGGGAGGGTCGACGGATTCGTTCCAGATGCCCTGGAGATTTGCAGCGAGTGTTCCGGGGCGCGAGCTGGAGATAAGCATGTAGCGACCGAACTGGAAGTAGATCGGCAGGAGGTGGAGATCTTCGCCGCCCGCCTTGATCGCTGCGATGCGCTGGTCTGTCGGGATCGCGGCCTTCGGGTCAGGGCCGAGGCTGATGGCCGCGCGACGGAAGTAGCGTTGATGATCTTCGATGTGGCGACGACGGAGGTCTGCGTACGATCGGCGCGAGGCCTGCGCGAGATTGCGATCGACCGCGGCCTGCATCGCTTCGGGATCGCCCGTAAGAACATCGGCGTCAACACCGCTGCTCTTGCCTGCGTGCGCGGGATAGCGGTAGCTGGTGGCGCAGTCGATGAACAGCGTGACCGTATTTGCGCCGGCGATCTCGAGCGTAGGATCTTGTTCGCTTTCGCGGGCAGAATGGTCCCGCCTTCGGGAGTGCCAGCATGGCGGTGTGAAAACGCACGCCGGTCTGATGTTCCTTCACAGGTAGCCCCGGATTGTCATTCACAGGAAGGGCCTGCCCCTGCATGACGAGCTTGTCTCTGCCGGCGCGCTTCGTTTGGAAGCTGCCGGGGCGATCCAGTGAGAGTCGAAGGTGCAGGGCGCCGGGCTTGTCTGCAGTGAGCCGCACGACGATCACCTGATCGGGCGTGGAGGAGAAGATCTCGCGAGTGTAGGTGACTCCGTTATGGCGGAAGTTCACCTTCGCAATTGCAGTGTCGAGATCGAGTTGCAGGCGATAGTTCTCGACAGTGGTGTCGGGGGTAAGACCCATGGAGGAGAAGTCGAGGTGCAGGTCTCCAAGCGTCTGGTAGCAGGGCATGCGGCGCGGGATGGAAAGCACGTCGCTCATTGCAAGCGCCTGCGCCTCCGCGATATTGCCCGCGAACAACAATTCGCGAATGCGTGGAATGGCGGCGGCCGCTTTCGGATTATTGCGGTCGCGATTCGGCTCGCCGTCCCAGATCGACTCCTCGTTCAATTGGAGGCGATCCAGACCGGGCACGCCGAAGACCATTGCACCGAGTCGCCCATTGCCGACTGGAAGCGCGTCGGGCCACTTCGATGGAGGCTGCGCGAAATGCAACGTGTATGGACTGGGTTCATCTTCGGAGCGCGTCTGCGACGCATGCAGGCTTCTGACGATGCTGCTGTCGCTGATCAGTGCGGCCGCTGCAGCGGTTCCGGAGAGGAAGTCACGTCTCGTGATTCTGGGCCTTTGATGTTTCATCGACATCTACTCTTTGCTCTCCTGTCGGCTAGAGGCAGCGCCTTTGAGATCGAAGATGATTGCAGTATATGGAGCGGCAATTGCTACGTTACTGGGATGCGTCGTCGTGCACAGATGTGAGGCGAACACCTTCCTTCGCGTCGATTGCGGGGCCACTCAGAAGCAATTTGCGAGCGGCGAGTACACCGGCGGGAAGAGCGCAGGTGCATGCGGTGTCCGTCTTGTTGATCAAAGCCAGTTCGAGCTTTCCGCCTCGTTTAAAGACGAAGGTGTCGACGAGTGGGTTGGCGTTGTCGAGCGTGGTTGAAACAAATTGAGCACCCACGAAGTGTTGCGCGAATTTCATGCCGAAATACTCAGGCCTTCGTGTGTATCCGGTCGATGGCGCACCCGCAATCGGAGTGTAGTATCCATTTCCTCCACCATGGAGATTGACGCCGGTCCATCCACGCGCAGCGCATTGCAGCATATAGCCGGCGCACCATAATGCCGAGGCAAAGGTGTCGGAGACTCCGGCTTTGCCGCCGTCCCAACATGAGTTTCCTTCCGACATGCGGTAGGGCAGGTGTGCGATTTGCTGTGCCTCTGCGATGACATGTAAATCGCGCTGCTTCAACGTTGCGAGCTTTGGATCGGGCGAGAGCAGGTTGCCGAGGGTAGCCTGCGGCGAACTTGCGGGTCCCATGGCGTAGTAGTGGCTGGTGAGCAGGATGACGTCTGGATGCTTCGGGGCCTCTTGTGCGAATGCTGTCAGGTATGGAAGCTTGTTGGAGATGTCAGGGCCGGCGAATCTCGCCTGCGGCACGGCGGAGTGAATTGCTGTCGTGGAAACGATTCCACTCTGTGAGAAAGTCATCAGGCCCGTAGGTTTCAGGCCGGAATCTTCTGCGAAAGCTATCAGGCTCGTTGCCGATCTGGAAAGCGAGCAATCGCGATCCAAGAATCTTGTGCGCTGCAGTTGCCTCACGCACTGCATTCTCTACGGTGCCTTGCCCAAGGTTGAGCCCATAGAGGCAGGACCAGTTCGTCGCGTCAAGGAACTGCCGAAGATTGTGGAGGGCGAGTGCTGAGGTGACCGTGCCGCTCTTCACGGTCTTCGAGGTGTCCGGGCCAAAGACTTCAAAGGGCGGAGGGCCGGGCGGCGCTTCGTCGGAGTACGTGGTGTATTCGCTGGAGCCGCCGCCGAGCCTGAGATTGCCGTGCGGTGCAAGGTCCTGAAAGATTTGGATGAGTCCGTGGTTTTTCGCGGAGAAGAAATCGGGATTCGCAAGTTGGGCGCTCTCGTAGGAGAGGCCGACAAATTCGTCGGGAATTTTCAGATGCGGATGCACGGCGCCGATGGTCAAGGAGGGCGATGACTGCATCGCCGATTGCGAGGAGCACGGGAGAGACGACGTGCGCGGCAGAGGCAGCCAGTGCAGTCAGGAACTCGCGACGATTCAAGCTACTTCTCCGAGCCGGATGACTCTCTCAGCTTTTGAAGACTTGCGGGTTAGGGAAAGAGCCATCCAACAATCGGCTACCTCTACTTCTTTCAGACGCCGGCAGTTCTTTCAGGTAATACTTCGGAGTGTGGGGTCACTGGATATTCAGAACGCGAAAACGTATGTTCGTGTATGAGGAAGATTCTAATCGGAAACAGTTTCCGAATGTTTTCGACAATTCAGATAAGGAATAAGGATGAGAGCCGTATCGCTGCAGCGCCCTGGACACGCGGAAGTAGTTGACCTGCGCGAACCCGTACGACGCAGCGGAGAGCTTCTGCTGCGAGTGGAGATGGTCGGGCTTTGCGGTACCGACCTGAATAGCTTTCGGGGGCGAAATCCGCTGGTCTCCTTCCCCAGAGTCATCGGCCACGAAATCGCGGCGACCGTGGTTGAAGGCTCCGCAAATGTGCCTGGAGGCACTCGCGTCACGGTATCCCCGTACACGAGCTGTGGTGTGTGTGCCTCGTGTTTGGGCGGCAGGTTAATGCCTGCAAGGACAATCAGACATTCGGGGTTCAGCGCGACGGCGCAATGACCGAATGGATTTCAGTGCCGGAGGAGAAGGTCTATGCTTCTCCGCTTTCACTCAAAGAACTCTGCCTCGTTGAACCCTTGACAGTCGGCGTTCATGCGGTATCGCGCGGACGCGTCGAGGCCAAGGATACCGTCGCCGTGTTCGGCTGCGGAGGCGTTGGGCTCGGAGCAATTGCAGGATCTGCATTTCGCGGGGCGCGCACCATCGCCATCGATGTCGACGACGTCAAGCTCAATACGGCGCGGGCGGCAGGTGCGACTGATCTCATCCACTCGGTGAACGAGGACGTACACGTGCGCTTGCAGGAGATCACCGATGGGCATGGCCCCTCTGTCGTCATCGAAGCGATCGGCTTGCCGGAGACCTTCGTCGCGGCAGTGGAAGAGGTCGCGTTTACGGGACGTGTTGTTTATATCGGTTATGCGAAGCAGCCGGTCGCATACGACACCAAGTTGTTCGTTCAGAAAGAACTGGATGTTATGGGCTCGCGGAACGCGCTTCCGGCGGATTTTCGCGAGGTGATTGCGATGCTCGAAGCGGGACGCTTTCCAGTAGATGACGCGGTCTCAAACCAAATAGGTATGGATGAGGTTCCGTCAATTCTTGCACAGTGGTCGGAATCGCCAGCGGCATTCCGGAAGATCATGGTTCAGGTCAGGTGAAGTTGCGCTACTTCTACGGATGCGCCGCTTCCCAGGCGCGCACCTTACTCCGTGCCTGATCGAACAGCCGCTCGTAATTTCCTTTTTGCACCTTCGCGCGTGTCTCGGGAGTAAGAGCTTCCCACAGAGGTTTGTACTGGTAATACACCCTCAGATACTGTTGCTGGTTTGGGGGTGCTACCTCATCCGTTCCAAAAAGAAAGCGGTCCGGATAGCGATTAATCAGGTCGGCGGAAATTCTGACTGCCTCTGGGCTGGCAGTCAGATACTTCGCCACCTCATCCCAGGAAATATCAAAATACACGTGGCTGAATTGAGGATCTTTGAGTATGGCTTCAATCACTGCCGCATGTCCTTGCACCGGCCTGACGACTCTGCCGAGCCCCGTGTGCGCCCAGATGATCGTCGTTTGCGGATGCCGAGCGAGAAGCGCCCTCATCTGAGAAAGGTATGCCGGCTGTGAACCTGGCTTCGCGAACGGCACATCCATGTCGTTGTGGATAAGCACTACAAGACCGACTTGTCCTGCGAAATCGAGAACCTTGTCAAGGGCCGGGTTCAGCAACGAAGCCGTTTCACCAGCGATCTTTGCCGAAACAAACTCCTTGTGAATCGTAAATTCACCAATCCCAGAAAAGACACCTGGAAACAAATGGAGCACGCGACGGATATGATCCACGGCATACATATCCGTAGGATTGAACCCGGTTATCATTGGATCCAAACGCGCCTGTTCTTCTTTCGTCAGCGATTTATAGGCCATCGCTATATATGCATCAGTAAACGAGTAATAGTAGAGCGGCGCGTCTGTCTGCAGGTAATATGTGGGCGCGTATTCTCCGGAATTCGAGTACGACCATTGCTGCTGAAGCGGAATCCCGAAGAGTGCCACACGTCCCACCTTCGTACCCATGATCTTCAGAAAGTCGTGAATGTCGGTTCCTTGTTGAATGTAGTTCGTAAGATGAAAATGGACATCATTAAACTAGCGTCTCTTCCGAAGAGCCCGTCTGGCCGGAGAGATTACAAATGCCAAGGGACAGACTGATCGCCAACGCAGACGCCATCTGGCCGTAAACGAGAGAAACGCGTTTCATATAGACACCTTTCTCCTGCCGGGGTCTTTCCACTTCGCTCTAATAGGCCATCTCGAGGGTTGTAGCAAAGATAGGTCCGGTGCCGCCTAATGCAAAAGGCACGGACGTATACCCCACTGGCGATCGATTGGTGTAAAGAAATTCGGTGTTCCACCGAATCACGCGATTCTTGAATGGGAAGTAATTCACGCCAGTGCGCAGATCCCACGGGCGTCCGTAGTGACCCATGATCTCCGATCCTCCCAAATAGACTTGCAGAGTTTTCGGCAGCAACATCGCTGAACTCTGTATCTGATAGCCATTTGAAAAGTCTGTAGGGATAATCTCTGTTCCTGGCCCTTCCCAGTGATTGAGCCAGCGCATGAAGTACTCACCTTCGAGCGCGTACCCCCGATATTTGACTCCAAAATCGAGAGCGGACATTGTGTAGTTCACCTTATTCACCAAGGTGTTCGGACCAAAAAGATTGGGAGTAAAGACCACACTCCCGTCGCTGAGCCGAATTTGCGTGTTCTCAAAGGCGTCGCTGTTCGGCTGCTCTTGTCGCGTTTCATGACTGTTGCTGAAGTGCGCAGCAAACCTGGTAGCCACCTTTTCATGGCCTTCGAAATCACCAAACCCGGCGCCGAACTCGCCTGTCGTTGGCATCCATACGAATGCCGACGCAATCGTATCGAAATTATTGTCCAGCTGGGCGGCACTCACACCCAGGGTGCTGAGGTTATTGGCCACCATCACCTGGTAGTTAATGGTTTTGCCGATCGCACCGCTCACTCTAACGCCAGAGCTATAGGAGGGTCGGAAGAATTCGTCAGCGATGTGACGACTATCAACCGCGAGCCAGAATGGAAAATTTCCCTCGACGCTGCGAGTTCCTGGAAGGGAGAATATCCCGGCACCCACGACAAAGGATTTCGCGAAATTGTAGCTAAGATTACCGGCGAGAACTACCTGTGCTCCCTGACCCTGGTTAGCATTGGACGTCCATGAATAGAGGAAATAGCGAAACTTCGGGCTCATCATCCAGCCGAGAAACTTGAACTGCACCTTGTTGAGCTGAAAGTCCTGACGCTGCTGGAGCGTACTGGTAACGCCAAACGCATTTGTATAGGTCGGCTCCAAAGCACGCTGGTTGAGATAGCGCGCATATGTATAGACGCTGAGGCTCGCATCGCCATACTCTGTGTTTGCGAACTTGAAACCTTGATTCGGCGTGTAAGGACTCCACCACGTTGGCTTGTCGTCTTTTGCAGCAGAGGAACGTGGTGGGGGAGCCGAAGCAACGCCCTCTGCCGGTAACCCCGCACTCTCCCCTGAGCTCGATGCGAGCTCATCCTTAGCTACCACTGGTTCTTTGATGGTGGTCTCGTCGAGCTGCTTAGCAAGCACTTGCCGTAAGGAATTTATCTCTGACATGAGAGCCCGGTTTTGTTTTTCCAACTCGGCGTTCTGCTGGACCAGCAGATCAACATTCTTCAGCAGTTCCGAAGTGTTCCGAGGGGGAGAGCCGACGCCACTCTCATCTGAGCTTATCGATTGCGCCTCTGCCAAGCCGGCACACAATACAAATACACAGATCGTGCCTCCTAGACCGATAGTCCTACCGACAGTCCGATTCACAGGAAGACCTCCCAGGCATGCACAGACGAGTTGGCATGGCGTGCCAGGTTTTAGCCTTCGCCCACATCATGCGCTACCTTAGCCGGCTGTGCTTACTTAAAACCGACCGAACTCGGTGAATAGAGGTTGTAGTTCAGCTTTTCTGATAGGTAGTCAATGACCTTTTGCGCTTTTACGCTGTTGCCTGCCTCATCAAGGGGCGGTGCAAATACGGCGATCGCACCCTTGCCGGGAACCACCGCAACGATTCCACCGCCGACACCACTCTTCGCCGGAAGGCCTACGTTCCATGCCCATCCTCCGGAGCCATCATAAAGACCGGCCATCGCCATTGTGCTGAGGATATGTGCTACGTCCTCCTGCTTGATGACACGCTGGCCGGTGCTGGGGTTAACACCGTTGTTTGCCAGGGTTGCCCCCATACGTGCAAGTTGAACAGCATTCACGCCAACCGAGCACTGTTTGGTATAGATATCCACCGATTCGAAGGGATCAGCGTAAATTCGGTCATACTTAGCCAAGAGGTAGGACAGCGCCTTATTACCGGTGTTTGTAGCTGCTTCCGACTTGTACACTTCATCGATCAGTTGCAGCTTTTCTCCGGCCGCCTTGCTGTAAAAGTCGAGAATTTTATTCCACTTTTCATCTTCATTCTGCCCTGAGATGAGACTTGTCGTCGCGATCGCGCCGGCATTTACAAACGGGTTGCCGGTATGGGTCGGCATATCGACGACCGCGACAGGTGAGTTGAACGGCCGTCCGGTAGGTTCGGAACCTACCTTCTGGAATACCGCGTCGGCACCCAGCTCATTCATTGCCAGAGCAAGAGTGAAGACCTTGGATATCGACTGGATCGAAAAGGAGTATTTGATGTCACCGACTGCTATTACCTGATTGTCGGTTGTAACAACTGCGATGCCGAACAACTTGGAATCGACCTGCGCGAGATATGGGATGTAGTCTGCGTTTTTCCCGCCTGTGTCGCCACGGAACTTTTCATACGCCTCCTTGACGATGGCCTCCACCTGTTGGCGCTTCGGCGCAACCGGACTGACGATGCTGGTTTGCCCTGCGACTTCTGGACATACATATCCAAAGCTTAGAGCGATACATACCAACATGAGACTTTTACGACCTGCCATCCCCACCTTCATCTCCATCCTCCTCTTTCGATTCTGCGAAAGAACGCGCCACATTGCGGAGCTGTCAATAATTGGTTTCCTTGGAGAAGTTGTACTTTGCGCTGAACTGCAACTTGTAATCGTTAACGTTCCAACCATCAATGAAGTTCACGCGGCGGCCGAACTGAAACTCGCCTCCCATCATGACGTTCTTTACCGGGTAGTACAGTAGATTGGTAAGAGCGTAATCTCCCTGATGGAAGTCTGAGGGCTTTTCGAGGTTCGAATTCCAAATGTTCAAGAACGAATAGCCGATCGTGCTGCTGAATTTAGAGTTCCAATCGTGGTCCAAGAACGAAGTGGTTCCAAGCATCGGCAAAGCAACACCCTTGATCGGCCGGCTGGGTTGAGATGGATTGCTCTTTATACCGACATCTACTGGAGCGTCGTTCATATAATTCTGAACGCCTGCACCATAGACGACCGCCACTTTCAGGTTGTCCTTCTTGGTGAACTTCACATTGGTGCTGGTATTAATTCCCCAACCTAGTACCGTGTCGCCGATATTGAAGGTGGGAGTCGGATTATTGTCTACCCACGTTATCTTGCGGAAGATACCGGCGACCTGAAGGTATCCCCATTCGTGACTTGAACGCACTCGCCAGGAGAAGTCCGGCATGTCAAACTTACTCTTGACATTGGACAGTTCTATGCGGTCCGGCATAGACGCCTCCGTCTGCGCTTGCCCCGGGGCGCTCGGCCGCCAACCACACCTGCAGGTTATCCCGTTGGATGGGCATCCAGCGAAACTGGACGTTGCGGTAAAACACCATTCCATTTGGTCCCCAATACTCCACGGAGTTGGGGAACACATCGATGTCCATGAAAGGACTCCAACTCTGACCGGCGCCGAAATGCCCCATCTCTCCCCATGCGTGGCGGAGGCGGAATGTGGTTTGGCCGGCATCTACACCTGTGCCGAAGAGCTCAAATTCAAAGATGGTTTTAAGGTCGCCGTAGTTCGTCGGTGTTGATGTCTTCACACCGAAGCGGGTCTGCCGCACGCTGAAGAATACAGTGCCATTGGGCGCGAACTCATTTTTGTAGGCCGTCCAACTTTGTTGGCCGCATCACGTCATACCAGTCAGGGTCGATCTGACCGAAGTTATAGCCGGCGTCCAACTGTGTAGAAACCATAGAGCTGCATAGTGCCGGCGCCAGGCTTGACGGGCTCGGGAGTGGCCTCGGCGGCATGCTGCTCTGCATTTCCCTCGGGCAGTTGAGTTGGCTGGTGCAGGAGCGGCCTTGGCGCCTTCGAGCGCTTTGATCTGATCCTGTACCTCATTCATCTCGCGCTCAATGTTCTGCAGCTTGTCTTTGAGTTGCTGCAGCGTCGGACTCTGCGAGTTGTCCTGACCATAGCCGGAGCTGACGCCGCAGAAAATCAAGAGAACTAGTATGTAGAAGCCTCGCGTAATAGGGTGGCAGCGATACTGAACCATTGGATCTCTCCCTCTACCGACAGGCATCGCTGGTGGAAGATGCCATACGATCTATCCTGGTAAACGCATCACTAACAGAGTTTGGGTTGTCGACTCTAGGACGACAGCGTGAGTCGCACTCCTCTTTCTGATTCTCTAGACACTCTGAAAAGTCTAGGGGGACGTTATCGGAAGATTTGGCAGGGGGACAACTAGCATTATTTACAGGCTCTTGTAAGTCGCCATTGGATGCATGAATGCGGCCCAAGTTAGCGGGTTGGGCTCTAAGAGCAGCGGGGACCTTAAAAGATATGCCCAGCCCCGCGGCTTACCTCGGAGTCTTCATTAATGAGAAGACCGTCCTCGGGAACCGCAGGAGCTGGGCGTCTTGTTGTGTTGAAGTCGTGCAGTAGCCTACGACATCTGTCTCCTAATCCGAAGTCCCATTCCCGCGACAAGGCTCAGTGCTCCCAACGCGCCCAATAGCGGCAATTCACTTGCAGTCTTGGGTAGAGCGGGCGCTGGCGCAGCTTCGGCTGTAGTTGCGGGAGCTGGAGCGGATGTCTCCACTACAACCAGAATCGGAACGTCCGCCGGAGGCGGTTCGGGCGGAGGAGGCATGACTCCAGTGAGCTTCCTTTGTTGCGCTACTACGGTGATCGGCTCCTCAACGACCTTAGTCGCTGTGACCATCATCCCCTTCTTCAGTCCCCAGGCGTCCGTCATTTGCCCGTTGACATTGAATTTTTGACCCTTCGGGATGGTGAATTTCTGATTGCTTCCGTCGTCGAGCGTGAGGATCACAGACGAGGGGGGCTGAACATACCACACCTTGCCCGTGACGTTCTGCGTGGTTGTAATGACCTTCGGCGTGGTAGTGGTCACTATCGTCCGCTGAAGAGTCATGCCAGGTTTCAGGTCATGAATCCCCAGCTCTTTTCCATCCACATTGACGCGCGTACTTTCCGGCACGTTTGGAAAGTGGCGAAGCGTGCCATCACTCATCTTGACCACCAGGTCATTTCCAGTAACAGAGACGACCTGGGCTTTCTCTACCGAAACAGTCTTGCTGGAGGCTCCGTGTGACACTGAGGTGTCAGTCTGGACCTGAGCTGTAATTCCGATCGCGAACGCCAGGGAGATCGTTCCCGCCCCGAGCGCCAGCCACCGAGTCTTCCACAAGTTTCTTGGCTTCATTGTGTACTCTCCTTTTTTGGTGTTCCGGAACTAGAGGGTCACCCTGTAGTTCGGTTGCTCAATAAATGACTTCTGTTCGAACCCATCAGCCCTGAGTTAACTTTTAAAACTTAGGATTAGCGCTTACTTCCACCTTCTCCGCGCTTGATCCCACCAGTGAGGCGCGGACAATGTACCGCTGGGGAGCGCTTCCAATGAAGTAAAACGGGTAACAAGTCACAAGCGTTACGCTCGGCTGTGTTCTGGGAGCGAGGACCGACACATCGGTCGGATTGACTACCGTAATCTCATCGATAACGTATTTCTTCACGCTATCTGGAGCTACTATCTCGATCGTGTCGCCCATACTTATGTCTTTAAGTCCTCTGAAAAACCCGTCTCTGTGACCCGCGATGCCGACATTGCCGTTCTCTCCAGGTTTCGGCGTCCCTGCGATGTGTCCAACGGCGCGATTCAGGCTGAGGTCGTCGGTGCCCTCCAAAATTGGCACCTCGAGATCAATCTTTGGAATGCGAAGCAACGCAAGTGCCGGAGCGAAATGGGCCGCCAAACTCTCTTGATATTCGTGGATCCGCTTTGCTGACCAGAGGCTGAAGTCAGGTTTCTTGCCTACAGCTTCAGCCCCTGCATCCAACTCTTTGCTCACCAAAACCTGATCCTTGAATCTTTCAACCTCGGCTTGCGAAAGAACGGATCGATGAACGCGCGCCCCTACATAGACCCCGATCAGAAGCAGGCCACCAGCCAACAGGAACCACTCCAATGTTCTCGTCCATCGCCTCATGACGGTTCCCTGTTACACGGCCCAACAGCGTGGCTATTTCTTCGGCGGAGGATAGTTCTTCAACATCTTGGCAGCAGCCTTATTCAGATTCTTCTGGCGCTTGTCCGGCTTTGCTTTGGTGTCGATCGTTTTACTAGCGACGCCGCGCCACACCAAGTCATGGCCCTCGCGGTTGTACATGTCCAGGGACAACTGGCCTGTATAGATCGTTGAAGTAGTGCCGGTGGTCATGCTGCTGTTCATACCGCCGCCGCCATACCAGCCGCCGCCCCATCCCGGACCGTATCCCCAGCCACTGTTGAAGGAAGTGTACTGCTTTTCCGTGCCAACTGCGGCCTGGTAGCCGATGTAGAGATCGGCATTATCAGAATCGGTCTTCTCCAGACCCTTTGTGGCGAGAACACTATCGAAAGCGTCTTTGATCTGCTTATCGGTAATGTCGTCAACCTTCTGTGCGTCTTTGATTGGTACCCACTTGTAGGTCTTGAACTTGGAAAAGTCGGTGTCCTTAGAAAAGTTATAACGGACATCCTGGCCAAGCGCTTTCCCTGCAAACACGAGCAAAAGCGCAAAACATATAAGCACAACTCTTTTCATAACTCTCCTCCCGAGCGCCTGAGCTCGCTAGACGTGCCATGCAATCGTGCTAGCCCGGCAATATGAGACACGACGATGCTACGAGGCGAGAAATGACACGGGAACTGTCACTCTTAACAGACGCTTGTCCGAGCGTCACTTGCAATGTCTTTGAACGAAAGAGGTTGCGAGCCTTGCCCGTCACTCCTTGTGAGGCGGGCATATCCAGATGGCTTTCGTGGAAGCTATGACAGAGGCCGCACTTCCGGGAATGTAGAATCGCTTCAGTCTTGCTGCGCCATAAATCCAGCTGTCTCACGACTGTTTTCTAAGCGAGAGGTGACGCAGCTTCGCTTTGAAAAGGCTGGATGGTAATTGGTACTTTCATGGCCCACTCCGAGCTCAACCCCGATCTGAGGAGGATGGTACTAACGCCGAACGCGCGCTCCCTTGGGGAATCGCACGATCGGAGTAAGTCGAAAGCTCAGACCTGCGCTGATTCCGTACGGGCTCATATTTCCAAACGGAAACTGGCGCCAGAGCTGGTATTCGACATCGACTGCGCGAACGTTAATGTAATCGTTCACTTCGAAATCGAGCCCTCCACCCGGCACTAACGCAAGGAAGTCACCGTGCGCATACTGAAATGGAAAGTTGATGTGCCCGTCGCCAATCAGGAATTTCGCATAAGGTTGCCACTGACCGGATCGAATGAGCATCCTTGGCCCGGCAAGATAGTTGTTTTCTGAAATCTCCTCCGAGGTGTGCACCCGAACGGTGCGTGCCTCGAACTCAACGCTAAAACGCCAGTGCGGTTGAATGTCTGCGAAGACGAAAGCCCCACCGAGATTTCGTTGACCATAGGGTGAGTTAAACAGCGAAACTCCTCCGCCCGCGACGATCGTAGTTCCCGGCCCCGTTGCGGTCGGCACAGCCTGTGCCATCGCCTTCATGCCAACGAGCGTGAGAGGAAGGATCATTCCCATCGGTAGCAGAACATGTTGCGGACTCCATTTCACTGCGTCACCGTGAGAGTCACCGCCTGCGATTTCGTGGCTCCTGTTCCCTGGCCTGAAGCCGTGACCTTGAAGGTGTAGGTCCCCGGTGGTGTTCCGCTTGCCTGCAACCCTGCGCAGCCCGAGAGCGTGGACGTCAACGTGATCGCGCAGGTGATCACGAGTAGTGAGGTCAATCTGCGGCGCCTTCCGAAGAAGCCCAGTAACGCTGCCGGAAGAAGGCAGAGGAAGGCTGTCGCGTTGCGGCGGTGTTGTCTGACCTTTGCCTGCGCGTCGATCCCCAGCGGATTGCCCGTATCGAGAGTGAGCTGTACGGTCGCGGTTCCGTCCGCCGCGAGCTCCGCCTGTGGCACCGAAAAGGTGCATGTTGCTGCAAACGGAAGCCCGAGGCAACCGAGTTGAATCTTGTCGCTGAACCCTTTGACGGACGAGAGCGAAAGTTGAATGATCGTGTGCTGCTTGCTCACAATACTTACCCTGGCCGGATCGATCGCGAGCGTGAACTGCGTGGCCGGCCCCGCCTGAACGACCGTGGGTGCGGAGTCCGATGCGGCATACACCGCGTCACCAGCGTAGCTGGCGACAATATTCTCGCTGCCTTCGGAGTTCTCAAGGAGGATCGTGAGCGTGGCGACTCCAGTTCTATCCACCGCGGCTGTGCCGATAGCCAGACCTCCACTGCTAAACCTCACAGATCCTGTTGAGGGAACGCTTCCGTCACTGTGCACTACGGCGATCAATGTCACCTGTTGCGGATTTATGGAGTCAGTTTGCGAGCCCGTCAGCGATGTTCCCGTCGCGCGCAGGTTCACAATCTGCGTCAGTGCCGGCGAGCTAGCGGCGAAGTCATTCTCATCTCCCGCGTAGCTTGCGGTGATCGTGTGCGTTCCTGCCGGCAGCGACGGAAGAGCCAGCGAGGCGTGTCCGCCTGCATCCAGCGCGGCAATGCCAAGCTGTGTCGTCCCCTCGGTGAACACGATGTTCCCTGTCGCGACCGCTGCCCCGGCGTTTGTAACACTGGCAGTCAGCGTGATGAGACTGAGCGTGAGCGCAGGATTAACGGACGATGTCAGCGCAAGCGAGGTCGTTTGCTTGACGATGACCGTCACCGGTTCTGAGGCCGAGGCGTTGGCGCGTCCATCTCCCGCATACTTTGCGAGAACTGTGTGAATCCCGGGAGAGAGTGTGCTGAGCGTCAGGCTCGCGCTCTCCTGTCCGCTGAGCGGCGTGCTACCCAGCGTCGTTCCGCCATCCAGGAAGGTAACTGAACCAGTTGCAGAGCCGCCGTTGCTGCTGACGGTAGCCGTAAGTGTGAACGGTGAGCCGTAAGTGTCCGGGTTTGCGCTCACCGTTAGACCAACCTGCGTCGTCGCGTTCTGAATCGTCTCTGTAATTGATCCGGAGGCTGCGGCGACGTTATTGTCTCCGTCGTAGGTTACGGTGATTACGTGGGCACCGACCGGCAGCGAAGAGATGTGCAACACTGCCGCTCCGCCGGCGTCCAGCATTATGGTGCCGAGCACCGTTGCGCCGTTGCGAAAGATCACATTTCCCGTCGGTACCTGACTGCCGCTCGCCAGGATCGTCGCCGTCAACGCGACATCCACGCCAGCAATCGCCGGGTTGAGGTTGGAGGTGAGCGTTGCGGTCGCGGGCTCCACGACCCGCTCGCTGAGCGCCGTGGAAGTCGATGCGGCGTGCTGCGAGTCGCCGTTGTATACCGCCGTGATGCTATGGACTCCGAAGCCCAACCCGGAAGTTATTAGCGTTGCCGTTCCATTCGGCGCAAGCGGAGCCGTATTGAGCGGCGTTCCTCCATCGAAGAACGTAACGGTTCCCACCAAGTCTGGCCCACTGCTAACGACACTCGCCGTGAGCGTGATCGGTTGCCCAAACGTTCCAGGGCTGACGCTGGATCCGAGGGCAGTCGCCGTCGGCGCCTGTTGAATGGTCACGGTAACTGGAGACGAGACTGCCGAAGAGTTATCGCTGTCCCCGCTGTACGCGACCGAAAGCGTGTGTGTTCCGAGAGCGAGCGAACTTGTGCTGAAGTTGAAACCACCGGTCGTGGAGGCTGGCTGCGAAGCGACGATACTGGCACCATCGCGCAGCGTGAGCGTGCCTGTTGGCGTAATTCCCGGAGAGGTCAGGTTGCCCGTGAGCGTGACCGTCGTGCCGACGTCCACAGCGTTTGCCGGTCCGCTGAGCGTCACCGCGGGTTGCGCGAGATTGATGGTCTCCGTCCACGCTGCGCTTGTGCCGGTCTCATAGTTGGCGTCGCCGCTGTAGCCGACCGTAAGTATGTGCGAACCGCTGGCGAGCGTGTTGGTTGAAAAGGAGGCGATGCCTTGTGCGTTCAACGGCGCTGTCTGGATACTCGTGCCGCCGTCATACAGCGTTACTGTGCCCGTCGGAATCCCGGTGGAGCTGGTCAAAGTTGCCGTGAAGCTCACCGGCAGTCCGGCGAGGACCGTTGTCGCGGACGACGTCACGCTCACCGTGGCCGCGGTCTTTTGCACCTGCTGCGTGAGAGGAGCGGAGGTGCTGGTTGCATAGTTCGTCGCTCCACCATAATTGGCAACGAGCGTGTGGCTGCCGACCGCAAGTGTGTTCACCGTCAGTGTCGCGTGGCCGGAACCATCGAGACTGACTGTACCGAGGGGTGTCGCACCGTCGGCGAATGTCACCGATCCCGTAACCGGCCCGTCTGCCGTGGCGCCAGCGGCCAGAGCAACCGTCGCCGTGAGGTGCAAGGTAGCGCCTGCCGATAGTGGGTTGGCATCGCTCGCGAGAGCCGTCGTGGTGTCGATCTGCGCAACAGTCTCGGTCAGAGGCGAAGAGTTGCTGAGGGCGTTGTCCGTGTCGCCAACGTAGTTCGCCACGATGGAGTGGTTTCCTGGCGACAGTGAGTTGAGCGTGAGTGTCGCGACGCCGGAACCATTGAGACTCGCCGAACCGAGCGACGATCCGTTGTCGGTGAAGTTGATGACGCCTGTCGGCTGCGGCCCGCCGGTGCTGGTCACCGTTGCAGTCAGCGAGATGGAGTCGCCCACGGACGGTGTCGCGTCCGTTGTGGCGAGTGTCGTGGTCGTCATCGCTTGAAGGACGCCCTCGCCGACGACATTCGATGTGCCGGATGCGTTGTTTGCGTCACCGGCGTATTGCGCGGTAAGGCTGTGCGAACCCGGAATCAGATTTGTGGTCGAAAATGTCGCAACTCCGCTGCCATTGAGAGCCACGTTTCCAGAGATCGCACTTCCGTTGTCGTAGAAGACTATGTTTCCGGTTGGAGTTCCGGTAGACGCAGTCGCCGTCAGTGTCAACGTGACGTTTGCAAGGACAGTCGCGTGGGGATAGGGGCTGACAGAGAGCACCAGCGTCGGCGGTTGCTTCACGGTCTGGGTCAGTGAGGCGGAGTTCGCCTCATTGTTCGCATCCCCTGCGTAGTTCGCCGTGATCGTATGTTGTCCCAGCACTGGCCAGGATGCCGAACAGGTCGCGATTCCTCCGCTCAAGTTGACATTGCTGCAAAGAGTCGACGCTCCATCCAGAAACGTCACCGGCCCGGTCAGTGGTGATGAGCCGTCGTTGGTTACCGTGGCTGTTAAGACGACGGGCTGTCCGGTGACGCTCGGATTGGCGCTCGACGTGAGAGACATCGCAGTCGGATTAACATCCAGCGCCTTACCGAAGATATTGATCACCTCCGGGATGTTCGCCGCGTCGGAGTTCAACGTGACGGTGCCCGGCAGGTTCGGCGCAACCGTCGTCGGCGCGAACTCCACACCGAGGTTGCAGGTCGATCCCTTCAGAGTTGCCGTCGTAAAGCTGCAGGTGGTCGTTGCCGAATCGAGAGCCGCATTGACCAGCGTCGGCGCGGTGAGATTCAGATCGGTGTTGCCGTCGCTGTCCAGGCCCTCGATCACCGGTGGCGAAGAGATCTTGGTCACCTTGGTGTCGGGAAACTGTGGAAGGGTGAAAGGCGTCGCCAGCACGCGCCGAATACGGTTGTTGATTGTGTCCGTGAAATAGAAGTCGCCGTTCTGCGCGAAGAAGAGCGCATAGGGTCCATGCAGCCTCGCCTGGCTTGCTGGTCCAGCGTCGCCGGAAAAACCTTCGCTGCCTGCCCCAATGATCGTCTGAATTGTTGCCGTCCCGGTATTGACGCTACCCGTCGCGGAGCTGACCTTACGCACGCGATCGTTGCCGGAGTCTGCAATGTACAAGTCGCCGGCGGGGTCGAGCGTCACGCCGATCGGCAGATTCAACACCGCTGCCCCGGCTGGGCCGTTGTCGCCATCGAAGCCCTGGGCGCCGGTTCCCGCAATCGTGGTGATCACGCCACCACTCACTCTGCGGATGCGATTGTTGTAGGTGTCCGCAACGTACAGCGAATTGTCCGGCCCGACCGTTACAGTCCATGGTGAATTCAGTTCAGAGGCCGTGGCCGTGCCGTCGCCGTTGTAGCCCGGACTGCCAGGTACACCGGCCACCGTGGTTATCTGGTGCGTTGCGGCGTCGACCTTGCGTATCGCAGCGTTGCCCGTGTCCGCGATGTAGAGATTGCCGGCTGCATCCAACGCGATGCCCTCCGGCAAAAAGAGCTTTGCGGAGGTCGCCAGGCCTCCATCGCCCGAATAGCCCTGGCTCTGTGGCGTGCCTGCAACGGTAGTGATGTTTCCGTCCACATCGATACGTCGAATGACCTGATTTCCGCTGTCGGCGAAGTAGATGGTTCCTGCACCGTCAATGGCGAGGCCGCCGGGCGTGCTGATGGCCGCCAGCGTGGCCGCTCCTCCCTCGCCGGAGAAACCAGGACTGCCTATGCCGGCGATCGTCTCAATCAAGCCGGATTGTGCGTCGACACGGCGCACACGATAGTTTTCCGTGTCCGACAGGATCAGATTGCCTGCAGGGTCGGCGATCACAGCTGCAGGTTCATGGATGGCTGCCGCGGTCGCGAGCACGTCGTCGCCCTGGTAAAACCACTCCGTATCGCCCGCGACCGTATCAATGCGCCCGGGATCAAGTACCGCAAGCGATCCCGTCGCCACACCTGCAATCAAAGCGCTTCCGAGCAGAGTTCCGCTCGCGCTCATGATCCGCACCGCGCCCGCACGCAATCCTGGATACTTCGGCGCAAAGATCACGTTGGCGGTGCAGGTCTGCCCGATCGTGGTGACAGGTTGATCGAGGAGACACGTTCCACCTGCCGCGATCGAAAAGTCTTCGTCCGGAACTCCCTGAGTCACGGCTTGCGGATCAGAGGGGGTTCCCGTGGCGGTCATCGTGACGGTTACCGTGATTGGCGCGGACTGCTGGCCAACCGCCGTGCTTCCCGCAAATGCGGTGACGGTCTGGGCAGACAACACATTGCAGCCCAGAAAAACGAGCGGCACGAGCGCCGTATACGCAGGAAACCGGCTCCGTCGGATGGCGAAGGAAAGGGACACCCCTTCCTTATCGGCTGAAAAGGCCTTGAACTTAAGAACGAAACGGGCGTCCGATGACCACTAATGTTGGGGGCGCCGCGCCCATTGCGTGGTATTCTCGTCCGACTCATCCAGCGCAGCGGGGTTTGAAGGCAAACATCGCGTCAGGTGCAAATTGAAAACGGACCGTTGGTTTTACAGCGCCGCGGGTGCTACTTTTCTCGCGGCCATGCTGACAGGCTTCCGCTCGTTCGTTACGAGCGGCACCGGCGTTAACGGCAGGGTGATCGACCCCATCATTTTCCGCCTCGATCTCATCCACGGCCTGGCCATTGCGGCTTGGTTCGTGCTGTTCTTCGTCCAGTCCATGTTGATCGGCACACGGAATCGCCGACTGCATTTCAAGCTCGGTTGGAGCGTGGTCGCTGTAGCTTTGGCAATCGCGATTACAGGATCGTGGGTCGCGTTCCGCTCGGTGCAGATCAGTCCACGAACATTTCACTTCTTCGGGCTGCTCTATTCTCGATTCCTGCTCGTAATGTTTACCGAGATCGGCCTTTATACAGCCTTTGTTGCGATTGGAATCTGCACCCGAAAAAATCCGAGGATCCACCGCTCGGCGATGGTCCTGGCCAGCCTTTGCCTGCTCGCGGGTGCGACTGCTCGAATGCCGTTTCTTTACCCGGTCTTCGGCGAGACCGGCTGGGTTGGGCTCTTCGGTCCAGTCTTCTGCGTTGGGGCAGCGCTGCTGCTCATTCGCTGCATCCTGACCCGCAGCCTGGATCGCTGGTTCGCCGTCGGATATGCCGTCTGGGTCATCCTTTTCATCGCATCAGAAAAACTGGCGCTGACAGATACCTGGAGCGCCATGGCAGCCGCCATTCTGAAATCCTAGATACCGAACGCCGCCTCAGCAGAGGACTTCGGCGGCCTGCAGCATCTGACGGGCGCGATCAGCAGGCATTCCCTTAACGGCCACCCAATAGCCTTCAACCAGCCCTGAACATATGCTTGATCCCGCGCAGAGCCTGCCGCGTCCTCTCCTCGTTCTCAATGAGTGAGAACCGCACATGCCCATCGCCCTGATCCCCAAATCCAATCCCCGGACTAACCGCCACCTTAGCCTCAAGCAGCAGCTTCTTTGAGAACTCAATCGACCCCAGCTTGCTGTACTGCTCCGGAATCCGCGCCCACGCAAACATAGTGGCCTTAGGCATCTCAACCGGCCAGCCCAGCTTGTTCAACCCCGGCACCAGCACGTCGCGCCGGTGCCTGTAGATCTCCACAATCTCATGCACACAATCCTGCGGCCCCTCCAGTGCTGCAATCGAAGCCACCTGGATCGGCGTAAACGTCCCATAGTCGAAGTAGCTCTTGATCCGTGCGAGCGCAGTCACCAGCTTTTTATTCCCCACCATGAAGCCCACACGCCACCCCGGCATGTTGTAGCTCTTCGAGAGCGTGAAGAACTCCACCGCTATATCTTTCGCTCCCGGAACCTGCATCACGCTCGGAGCCTTATACCCATCAAAGGTCAAGTCCGCATAAGCCAGGTCATGCACCAGGTAGACTCCCAGTTCCTTGCAGAGCTCCACCACCTTCTCAAAGAAGGGCAGGTCCACACACTGCGTCGTAGGGTTCGCCGGAAAATTTAGGATTAGAATCTTCGGCCTCGGCTCCATCCTGCGCAGGTCATGATCCAGCTTCGCCAGCAGCGAGACCTGGTCCGTACCATCCACCGCAATGCTCTGCGCCTTCGATCCGGCAATCACCGGCCCAAAGATATGAATTGGGTAGCTCGGATTCGGCACCGCCACCGTGTCCTCATCGTCCAGCAGAGCCAGGCACAGGTGCGCAATGCCCTCCTTCGACCCGATCGTGACAATCGCCTCAGTCTCCGGATCCAAATCGACCCCATACCTGCTCTTGTACCAATTGCAGATCGCCCGCCGCAGCCGCGGAATCCCCTTCGACAGCGAATAGCGGTGCGTCCTCGTCTTCTGCGACGCCTCAATCAGCTTGTCCACAATGTGCTTCGGCGTCGCGCCATCAGGATTCCCCATCCCGAAGTCGATAATGTCTTCGCCGCGCTTGCGTGCCGCTGCCTTCAACTCGGTCGTTATGTTGAACACATAGGCCGGCAGCCTCTCAAGTCTTCTAAACTCTTCCATTCTCTCCTCTGCTTCCTTTATCTATTCAACAATGGACAACGCTGAATAAGAAGCTTTCGCTAATAGAAATCAGTGATTGCGAGAAAGGTTCGTTTTCTGCGGTCGGTATAAGGCAAACAATGCGCGCCCCGTTCCCACGCGATTTCTGCAGAGAACTGAGAACTCTTCCATGGCATCAGTTCGATTTTCGACGGCAGTGAGGCTGACCCTCACGCATGCCTTGCAAGCGATGCGGTTCTAGATAACTCCAAGGCTTACATTCAGGAATGAGGCTGTGACCGGCACGCCGACCTGGACTTTGCCGCAGTGACCTATCCAATGATGCGTAAGTTACTCAACGCAGTGCGCTTAAGTCTGACTGGCCAATCGATCCTAAGCTCTTTAGAATCAATGGCGGGGACGACGGGGCTCGAACCCGCGACCTCTGCCGTGACAGGGCAGCGCTCTAACCAACTGAGCTACGTCCCCAAGTTGCATCAACAACTCGGATGCGGCGTGGTCGGTTTCAGCGTTTGCTCGGCGCAAAGCTCGAAACCGGTAATCGCGACAACAGTTTGAGTTTATCAGAATTCGACGGCAGCGCGAAGGCTCGCAGCCGAATTTCTCTTCTTTCTGAACGTCCGGGTACCGCGATTTAGTGCGATTTGTCGGCGGGCTTGACGATCATGGTCTCCTGCATTTCGATCAAGCCGGAACCCGCAAGCTCCTTCAGTTTTTCGATCAGCGTGTCGATCTTTTCCGGGCTCTCGATGAACTCGACCTTCAGCGGAAGATGACTGGAGATCTCGACAACGCCACTCGAATGGATGTGATGATCGGCTCCGAAGCCGGCAACTCCTTTGAGGACCGTCGCTCCGGAGACCCCGTTGAAGAACAGGTAGTCGAGAATCGCCGAATACGCGGAGACTCCGTGGTGTCGGCTTCCTTCACTGAGGTAGATCGAGACCTTCAGAGCTTTTCCAGCGGATAACATATGCATCTCCATCACAATGATGCGCCTCTTTCTCGATGAAATTTTTGTCTGACTACGGAATCGCTCTTGCCAGGAGTGCACCGCACCACACTGCGGCAAGCCCAAGGATTACGCTCAGGCAGAGATACAGACCGGAGATGAGAACCGCACCGATCTGCAGGTTCGAGAAGATCTCCCACTCAAACGTTGAGAAAGTGCTGTATGCGCCTACGAATCCAATCGGAATTAGATAACGCCATGCCGGCGTCAGTTCCACGCGTTCCCCAAGGTACTCGATCGAAAATCCGATGATGAGACAAGCGGAGATGTTGATCACAAGGGTGCCATACGGAAAGCGTGTGCCCAACCGGTTGGCCACCGCGCCTCCTACCCAGAAGCGGGCAACCGAGCCGAGAGCGCCTCCAAGTGCGACCAGTAAATATTTCTGCACAGTTCCTTCCCTTCTGCTCTCCGCGCACCGAACGACATGACCGATCAATCGGTGATCGGTGTGAATCTCAAATTGTTACGGGAGCTCCAGGCGAGTGACTCCGCGACAGAGATCCCTGTCAGGAGTCATCAGCACTCCGTTTCGGAGGCGGTTAAAGGCGGATTCCATCGCCACAACCAGCAAAACATACATTTGTGTCTAAATACAAGAACATCTTGACACGAACCTCCCCGGGCGAGAGGCTTGAAACGGCGTCGCAGAGTTCTCTCCCATCTGAATTGGGTCCTGCTGTATTAATTTCCGCAGGAGACGATATGTCCGCAACCGCCGCTATTCCCTTCGGACAGGCCGCAACAGCTTCGGCTCAACTGGATCGAATCTTCGAAAGCTATGGAGGACCGGCATTCTCCATCCGCTTCTGGGATGAAAGTTCCTGGGTGTCGCACGATGCGAATGCCACCTTCGGACTCCGCCTTCGAACGGCGGGTGCATGGCGTGCTCTTTGCGAATCTCCAGACGACGTCGCGCTGGGCGAAAAGTATGTCGACGGCGAAATAGAGGTTGAAGGTGATCTGTATCTCGCACTGCGGGCGCTCCCACTTCTTGAAGCCGCCATCAGTAAGGCCGTCCCCGCGCGTGTGCAGAAATTCCGCCAGCGCAGCGCCGCCTTAGCAAATCAAGTGCAACGGCTGGCTCACTGGGGCAGAGTTCATTCGCTGCACCGGGACGCTGCGTCGATCGCACATCACTATGACAAGCCCCCGGAGTTCTTCAAGTTGTTTCTTGGCCGTTCGATGGTGTACTCGTGTGCCTACTTCCAATCGTGGTCTAAGACGCTGGATGAGGCCCAAACGGAGAAGATGGACCTGATCTGCCGCAAGCTGGATCTGCGACGTGATGAGCGGTTCCTCGATATCGGCTGCGGTTGGGGAAGCCTTGCACTGCACGCCTGCTTACATTATGGCGCGATCTCGCGCGGCATCTCGCTCAGCGAAAAACAGGTGAACTACGCGGTTCGCCGCATCAACGAACAACAGCCACCTACCAGAATGCGAAGTGGAGCTGATGGACTTCCGCGATCTGGCCTGGCAGAAGGCTTGCTTTCACAAGATCGCGAGCGTCGGAATGTGCGAGCACGTAGGACTGAAGCACATTGGCGAGTACTTCCAGCATGCCTACAGCATGCTCTTTCCGCGCGGACTTTTCCTGAATCACGGGATCACACGGCGCGCGGGCGCCAGCTGGCACGGACCATCTTTCATCGACCGCTACATTTTTCCCGATGGCGAGCTGTTGACCGTCTCGGAGATGGTGAATGCAGCGGAAAATGTCGGCTTCGAAGTCCGCGATGTCGAAGACCTGCGCGAGCACTACGAAGAGACGTTGCACCGTTGGGTCGCTGAGCTGAATGAGAATGAATCCGAGGCGATCGCGCTGACCGATGCTCCCACCGTCCGAACCTGGAGACTCTACATGTCAGGCTGTGCGGAGGCTTTTCGCCGTGGAGACATCGCCGTTCACCAACTCTTGCTCAGCAAGAATGAACACGGGCTTTCGAGCGCTGCGAAGGTGCGCGACCACTGGTATCGTAACGGTCACAAAACTTCGCCCGGCACCGCGGTATAGGAGAGATTGGTGGGCAGTGAGGGACTCGAACCCCCGACATCCTGCTTGTAAGGCAGGCGCTCTAACCAGCTGAGCTAACCGCCCTCTGCGGCTCGATCTTCAGTGTAGGCGATTGGGGCCTCAAGTTCCAAGCACGCTCGCCATTGTGTGCTAAAGATTCCCACGCAGCGCCTGCTCGCGCTCGATCGCTTCAAATAGCGCCTTGAAATTCCCTTTGCCAAAGCTGCGGCTTCCCTTGCGCTGAATGATCTCGTAGAACACCGTCGGCCTGTCCTCGACGGGCCGCGTAAATATCTGCAGCATGTATCCTTCGTCATCCCGATCGACGAGAATACCGAGCTTCTCCAACTCTTCCACCGGCTCCTCGATCTTTCCGACGCGACCTTGCAACTCCGCATAATAGGTGTGCGGCACCGTCAGAAAACTGACGCCTTGCTGCTTCATCTTCGTGACTGTTGTGAGAATGTCGTTCGTCGCCAGCGCCATGTGCTGCACGCCCGGGCCGCCATAGAAGTCCAAATATTCCTCAATCTGCGACTTCCTTCTACCCTCCGCAGGCTCGTTGATCGGAAACTTTACATACCCGTTTCCGTTCGCCATCACCTTCGACATCAGAGCGGAGTATTCCGTCGAAATATCCTTGTCGTCAAAATGCTGGTAGAGCGAGAAGCCCATCACCTTCGCATAGAAGTCGACCCACTCGTTCATTGCACCCCATCCCACGTTGCCGACAATGTGATCGACATGCAGCAGCCCTACGGGTCTCGCGACATTGTCCGCTGGTGTCGCCTGATAGCCGGGAAAGAAGATGCCGCGGTAGTCCTTGCGCTCGACAAATGTGTGCAGAGTATCGCCATATGCCGCGATGCTCGCAGTCACCACATGGCCATCGGCATCTTCGCTGACAGCCGGCTCCTGCACGGATCGCGCACCGCGCTTTGTCGTCTCCTCCCACGCACTGCGCGCGTCGTCCACCCATAGCGCAATCGCGCGGACGCCATCGCCATGTTTGTGCACGTGCGCGGCAATCTCTGAGTCTGACCTCAGGGCGGTGGTCAGAACGAATCGAACTTTGCCCTGCTGCAGAACATATGAGGCGCGATCACGGCGCCCGGTCTCCGGGCCGGCATAGGCCACCAGAGACATACCAAACGCCGCGCGATAGAAGTACGCCGACTGCCGCGCGTTCCCAACGTAAAACTCGATGTGATCCGTGCCCTTCAGCGGAAGAAAATCCTCCGCGACTGACTGCGGACTCGGAGCGATTGCGGCCATAGGGTCCTCCTTTTGCGTCGTGCGTCAGAGCGCAGCAGGCAGCGTAAACGCCTTCAGACAGCCGCCCGGTTGGAAAGAGTAGCAGGAACGATCATGCCTTGGCACTTTCCCAGGCTGATCCGTGGCAGCCCTTCGCATTCGCAGAAGCCTTCGAACGTAACCTCATCCCCATCTTCGAGAAAACTGCGCTCCTCGCCCGACGGCAGCTTCAGCGGCTCCGCACCGCGGCGTGTGATCTCCAGCAGTGATCCCTGCGAACCGAGTTGAGGGCCGGAGATCGTACCACTGGCCAGCAGGTCGCCCGTTCGCAGATTGCACCCATTGCTTGTGTGGTGCGCGACCATTTGGGCGAAGCTCCAATAGAGATCTTTCGCACTCACGACGCTAAGCCGCACTGGCGCGAGCGAAGCTTCGCGCATCTTCTGGGTCGTCAGATAAACCTCAAGATGAATGTCGAATCCATGGTCTCTCGTGTCGTGCGAGGCCAGGTAAGCCAAAGGCCTGGGGTCACCCTCCGCGCGAGCCGCGAGCGGCACTCGATAGGGTGCGACCGCATCCATCGTCACTACCCATGGCGAGACGGAGGTTGAAAAACTCTTACCCAGGAAGGGGCCGAGCGGCTGGTACTCCCACGCCTGAATGTCCCGCGCCGACCAGTCATTCACCAGCGAAATACCAAAGATGTGCTGCTCTGCCTCATCAACACCGATTGAACTCCCCAGCGAATTCCCGGTCCCAATGTAAGCGCCCAACTCAAGTTCATAGTCCATCTGCTGCGAGGGGCCGAACATCGGTGCATCCGCAGCCAGCTGTTTGGTCTGTCCGTTCGGGCGTTTCACTGCTGCACCACTGATGACAATCGACGATGCACGGCCGTGATAGCCAATCGGCACAAATTTGTAGTTCGGCATCAATGGCTGGTCCGGGCGAAAGAGCTTGCCGACATTCGTCGCATGATGAATCGACGCATAGAAATCCGTGTAGTCCCCGATCTCAACGGGAACACAAAAATCCGCTGCACTCATCGGCTGCAAAAGCGGCTTCAACCTCGCGACAACACTCTCAGGCGCATCTTGTCCGAGCATCCGCGCCAGCGCACTACGCAGTTTGCGCGTCTTCTCACCTCCGCATGCCATCAGCCGATTCAGTGTCGGCTCCATGCATGCCTCACGCACATCCACCGGGACTCCGCTCATCGCTTCAGATTGTGCAAGCCTTGCCAGATCGAGAATCGAATCGCCAATGCCTACTCCAAGGCGCTGCCCTCCACCGCGGACCTGAAACGCACAGAACGGCAGATTCTGCAGCGGAAATCCGTTGCTCGCGTCATTCGCCGATTCGACCCAGCTCTTTCTCTCGCTCATCGCAGTCATCCAATCCATCCCATCGCGCGCATCTCCTCCATCGGCTCCTCAAACGAGCACGAACCAAAGCTCATCGCGAACCTTTCGCGCATCTCGCGAATCTTCTCCGAAGAGAAGCTTCGTTTCCGCCATTGCAAGCCCTCCACCGAAGCGTCGAAGTTTCCGCGCTCGTCGTCGTTGAGGATCTCGGCAATTTCCGCCTCGTTTGCACCGTCATATGCCGCAGTCGCAGCGACAAAGAAGTTCACAAATCCATGCATAACCGCCGAGGCGGACTGCGGTTCGTAGGTCAACCGGTGCTCACCACGAATCGCATGATGCAATCCCGCGGTCGCCTTTAATCTCACGTTCTGCTGCGCACACGCCGCAAGAAACGCCGCGACTGTGGTCGATTGCGGGATCGCCTCGGCTACGACTCCTCCTGTTCTAGCCTTCGCACACGCTCCTGCGGCCGCAACCGTTGCAATCAGATCTTGCAGTGCACAGCCCTGCGGCGATTCCACAAACAACAAACCGTCACCCGGCATGCGCCGTCGAATCTCCGCAATGTCGTCGAGTCTCGCCGGTCTGCATTCCACAACGTCGAGCCGTAGCCCAACATCGATTGCGAGCCGCATCTCCATGTCATAGTCAGCGCCAAGTAGCAGGCTGATCGGCCACTCCGCCACATACTGCGGCCAACGATCTGCAAACTCCGCCAGCCTCGTCGCCGGCAAAACCAGCCGTCCAAGCGCCCACGAATAACGTCCTGCGCAGTACGCCGCATAGTTTTGCACAGTCGCCTCCAGGCCGAGCCCTGCCGGCGGAAATAACCCGGCATAATCGATCGCACCGTGAAGCAACGCCTCCGCCGCGCGCATCGCTACTTCGCATCTCCCGGATAGAGCCGCTTCAATCCTTGCCAGCACTCGTAATACTCATGCTGCAGAATCTTTGATTCCAGCGCCCACTTCGTTGGCCGCACAGGCAGTCGCGTCTCGAACATAAACGCGAGCGTGTCCTTCACATGCTGGGGCTTCAGCTCCGCCGCACTAGCCTTCTCGAATGTCTCCGCGTCCGGCCCGTGCCCCGACATGCAGTTGTGCAGGCTCGCTCCTCCGGGCAAAAAGCCTTCGGCTTTCGCATCGTACTCGCCGTGAATCAGCCCCATGAACTCGTTCATCATGTTGCGGTGAAACCAGGGCGGACGGAACGTATGCTCTGCCACGAGCCAGCGCGGCGGAAAAATCACGAAATCGACGTTTGCAACGCCTTCCAGATGCGACGGCGCAGTCAGCACGCAGAAGATCGAAGGATCGGGATGATCGAAGCTCACCGTGTTGATGCAGTTGAACCGCGCCATATCGTACTTATACGGCGCATAATTCCCGTGCCACGCCACTACATTAATCGGCGAGTGGTTGTAGGTCGCGTGCCACAATCTGCCGAGAAACTTCGACACCACTTCGACGTCACCCTCCCGATCTTCAAACGCCGCAACCGGTGTGAGAAAGTCGCGCGGATTCGCCAAGCCGTTCGCTCCGATCGGGCCCAAGGTCCGGCAGACGAAACGGCTGCCCATAGTTCTCACAGATGTAGCCGCGCGCTTTACCCTCCAACAACTCCACCCGAAACTTGATGCCGCGCGGAATCATCACGAGTTCGCCGGGCTTTGCCTCAATGAGGCCGCACTCCGTGGCGAATCGCAACGCACCCTGCTGCGGCAGAATCAGCATCTCAGCGTCAGCATTGTAGAAGTAGCGATCCTTCATCGATGCTGTCGCCGTGTAGATATGCACGCCCGCGCCATCCTGCATCGCCGGGTCGCCGCTGCCCCCAATCGTCGTCACTCCCTCAACGAAGTCCGTGGGCGCTGACGGAAACTCCGGCGGATTCCACCGCATCTGGTTCGGCGGCGTGGGCACCTCGTTGAACGGCCCACTACGCCACAGCGTTTCCTTCTCGAACAGTCGATACGGCTCATGCACCACCGACGGACGAATGCGGTACATCCACGAGCGCCGGTTCTTTCCACGCCGCTCCGTAAACGACGACCCGCTGACCTGCTCCGTATAGAGGCCGTACGCATTCCGCTGCGGCGAATTCTGCCCCACTGGCAGCGCGCCCGCGCGCGCCTCCGTCGCAAACTCATTTCCAAAACCAGACTGATAGGTGAGCTCCGGCATTCGTCTTCCCTTCTTCGCGCGAGCTTTTCGGCACCACGCGCAAACGTCCGCGAGTCGCCCGAAGCATAATCGGCTGCGCGCCGATGCCCCGTCAACTCATGCGGTACACTCGCGCAGAGCGCCGGTCATCGTCCGCAGTCTTCGGTACGCGTCTCATCTCTATGCAAGTTCGCCTCATCATCAATGCGGACGACTTCGGTCTCACGCCCGGCGTCAATCGCGCCATCGCCGAGTTGCACGACGCCGGCGCGGTCACTTCCGCAACCCTGATGGCCACTGGCCCTGCCTTTGACGACGCTGTCGCACTCGCCCTCGCACGGCCGACTCTCGGCGTCGGATGTCACATCGTGCTCGTGGACGGAACTCCGGCCTCCGATCCTGCAACCATCCCCACGCTGCTCGGTCCGGACCGCCGCACCTTCCGTACCTCGCTCGGCGACTTTGCACTCGGCGTTCTCCGCGGAGCCATCCGCCAGGACGACATCCAGCGGGAAGCGCTCGCACAGATCCAGCAGTTGCAACGCGCCGGCCTCAAGCTCACGCACGTCGATACGCACAAGCACACGCATCTGCTCTCGCGCGTCACACGTCCCATCCTTCGCGCGCTGGAGCAGTCCGGCATCCGTGCCATCCGCAATCCCTTCGAGCCTCGCTGGGCCGCATCGCTCAGCGGAAGCACGCGCCGCAGCCTCTTCATTCGCGCCTTGGAGCCCGGGCGCCGCCGCTTCGAAGCCTCGGCCCCAATCTCCTCCAGCAGCATCCTCACAACGCGCGGCACCGTCGGCATCTCCGCAACCGGCCATCTCAACAGCTCGACGCTCAACGCCCTTCTCAAAGCCATCCCCGACGGCACGTGGGAGGTTGTCTGCCATCCGGGCTACAACGACTCCGATCTCGACGCCATCCCGACGCGACTGCGCACCGAACGCGAGACCGAACTTCGCGCTCTCCTCGCCGCATTCACAAAATCTTTATCCCCATCCATGAACCCTTCCGGCCCCCGGCTCATCCATTACGGAGAGCTGACAGCTAACTCGTAATCTCCCATCTCGTAATCTCGTATTTGTTTATGAAGATTGGCATCACCTGCTATCCCACCTACGGCGGTTCCGGCGTTGTCGCCACGGAGCTCGGCATCGAGCTCGCCGCGCGCGGCCACGAGGTGCACTTCATCACCTATTCGCAGCCTTTCCGTCTCAACGGCCGCGAGGAGAACATTCGCTACCACGAAGTCCCCGTCTCGAACTATCCGCTCTTCGAATACCCGCCTTACGACCTGGCCCTCGCCACGCGCATGGCCGAGGTGGCCGAGATCTATTCGCTCGATCTCCTGCATGTGCACTACGCGATTCCGCACTCGGTCTCGGCGTTGCTCGCGCGCCAGATGCTGGCCGCCCAGGGCCTGCATCTGCCCTTCATTACAACGCTGCATGGCACCGACATCACGCTCGTCGGCCTCGATCGCTCCTACCTCCCGATCACTCGCTTCGGCATCGACCAGTCCGACGGCGTCACCGCCATCTCCGAGTACCTCCGCGATCGCACGCGCGAAGCATTCGCCGTCCAGAAACCCATTGAGGTCATCCGCAACTTCGTCAACTGCGATCTCTATCGCCGCGACCCCGACCTCGTAACACGTGAGCGCCCGCGCTTTGCGCAGCCGAACGAACGTCTCCTTGTCCATCTCTCGAACTTCCGCCCGGTCAAGCGCGTTCTCGATGTCGTCTCGGTCTTCGCGCGCATCGCGAAAGAGCTCCCCGCGCGGCTGATGATGATCGGCGATGGTCCGGATCGTTCTGCCGCTGAATATCTCGCCAAGCGGATGGGCATCGGCGATCGCGTCGAATTCGTCGGCAAGCAGGAGAACGTGCACGAGCTGCTTCCCCTCGCAGACCTGATGCTCATGCCCTCCGAGATGGAGAGCTTTGGCCTCGCTGCACTTGAAGCCATGGCCTGCCACGTCCCAACCATCGCAACACGAGTCGGCGGCATTCCCGAGCTCATCCAGCACGACGAAAACGGCCTGCTCTTCGAGGTCGGCGATATCGCTGGCATGTCTGAGGCCGCCGTTGAGCTGCTCTCCGATGCCGGCTGGCTCGACGAGATGGCTGCAGAGGGACGCCGCACCGCGCAGGCTAAGTTCTGTGCCTCTCGCATCATCCCCCACTACGAGCGTTTCTACGACAGCGTAGTTCGGTCCTCTCCGCAGCGTTCCGCAGGTTAACCCGCCGGATGCCTGCGCATCCAAAGAGCAACAAATCGCCCGGACAGTGGTCCTATCCTCTAAGCACCAGTGCTGCGCGCATTGGGTTGAGAGGTTTTCCATGAAACTCAGATTGACCATCGCCGGCCTCGCCGCTGCGACCGTCCTCCTCCCGGCTGCACACGGGCAGATGACCGGTACGTCGCACCCCGAGCAGCTCGACGACCAGATAACCACCTCGCCTGCGTCCTCTGCTCCGCACTACGTCAAGCCTTCGCCTGCAATTCCTGCGCCCGTTCCTGCCGAGGCGACAAACAGCCTTCAGTCCGCGGAGACAGCGCCGGCTGTTGAGGCCATGCCGGCACCTGTGCCTGTACAGGCCGAGGGGCGCCGCCCGCTGAAGTCCAGCAGTGACCCCGATGCAGGCATCGTCACCTCCGCCCCCGATGTCCCTGGGCAGGTGAACGAGGGCACCATGCTGCGCGCGCGGCTGCAAAATCCACTCTCGACACAGGACACCAAAGTTGGTGACACCTTCCTCGCTGAGCTCGTCGAACCCGTCACCCAGCACGGCGTCGTTCATCCCGGTGGGTTCGCAGATTCGTGGTCGCATCTCGTCCGTCCACGGCGGGCACCGCTGGAGTGGCCGCGCCTCCATTCGTCTGCAGCCCGACTTCGTCACATTCCCTGACGGCAAATCACATCGCGTCTACGCAGAACTCATCGACCTCGACAACTTCGCCGACGCACACGTGAACTCTGAAGGCACCGTCATTGGCACCGAGCATCCGAAGGCGACGATGGCCGCCATCGGCCTCACCACGACGCAA